>JAKFVQ010000022.1 GCA_021732085.1 Candidatus Obscuribacterales bacterium
AACAAATACTTCAAGGAGCTGGGATTACCCCAACTCGCCGCGTAATGTGTCCGCCGAACCGCCGTGTACGGACCCGTACGCACGGTGGTGTGGCAGGGAAAGATCGTGAGATCCTACCTATGCTTATTGCTCTCTTTCGGTTTGGTTTGATGACTTTGAACTAGGGAGGGCCGCAGCAAGTTCGGAATGAGCGTACAAACAGACATCGCCCGCTGAATTTGAGAAATTCAATTTCGCAAAAATTGATCACACAAAAAAATTACCAAGTCGCTTTGTTACACTTTCAACGCCAATGGATGACCGTATTAACTACGGATCTTCGTAGACGAACTAATGTCCAGGCATGGCTATTGGTGCGCTTTGACAAAGCTATAGGTAACATCATAGCACAGCAGCAAAGCTCTGATAGAAAAAGAAATTGTTCGGTCTACTGGAAAAACATGGGAAAGGTTTTCCAAATGTAGAAAGGTGAAACTCTGGAGAGATTAGCGAACCACAAGCGCGACCTGAAAAACGAAAGCAACAGTCGCAGAATCTCATGAAAGATCGTAGAAGACTAGTACTGCACTTCGGGTATGTAGGCTCTTAGTTGTGGTCCCATGATCAACTCCGTTTCTATGAATAATCAGGAATGAAAAAACATCCGCGTCTACAATAATTCAATTTCTTCAAATCGTGTGAAGACACGCGAAGGTTGGAAAGAAATGGCAAAGAAGTAGTACTGAATGAATCGTATGCAGGCTGCTGGTAGGAGTCTGGTGGAGCCTGTTAGAATCAGGAAACTAGATAAATGGAAAAATGATGCCGAGCAAGGTCCAAAAGAAGCAGCGACAAACGAAGGAGGAGCGAAAATGTCAGCGCGAATCGCAAAGAAGTAGTACTGCTCATTGAGTACGTCGTACTGCAGTAGTTAACGACATGCGGAATTCGCTAGAAGGAAAAATTGAGGTGTCTTGGAAAAGCCATCGCGCATATAATAGATGCTCATAGTGGGAGAGATGGAACCGGAACACTTAGCAAAAAATTGGAATGAAAGTATGAGCGCTCACCGTATGCAGTGCCTCCGTAGATGTTGTATTCGCGGAGAAAAATCGGCAAGTCTCAAGCATGAGCAGCAAGCGCTGCGATGAGCGAGAAAGGTGCGGAAGTCATCAGGACGTTTTGGAAAGTGTCGCAAAGAAGTAGTATTGCTTGGGATCGTATTCTGTTCTTTAGTAAGAAGTGCGCTCTCCGTGCCCCTTGGTATAAAGAAAGGGAAACGGCGATGAATGTTTTTAAGCTGTCAGTGAGCTTGGTAGAACCTAGGCAAGTTCGGAAACACCATCGAAAAAATCGGAAAGAAGTAGTACTTGCCGTTTTCGTATTCGGACATTCAGTAGCGAAGCCTCAGCCGTCTTTTCGCGCAAGTAACTAGGGAAAGCCTTGGTCATCTAGCTGCACAACCGGACATGCATAGAAATATTGATTACGATGCATCCAACCAAAGAAATCTAGAGAAACATCGTTCCTTCGAGCGTTAGCGAGCCGAGGCGAGTTGGCAACGAGCCGCATTTAACACCTCGGAGAGCCGCAAACTCGTTTACGAGTTAAGGCAGGATAAAGACGATGCTCCCGCATCTGAGAATCAAGTAGTACCAATGCTTTATCTAGGCTCCAACGAAATTCTGGCGCGCTCCCACAGCCAGAATCGTTTCTGCTACAATAGCTTATCTAGGCTCCAATAAGAATTCGATGCTAATCCAGAAGCCACAAAGGCAATAATAGCCTGCCTAAGGGAGATTTACAAGCCCTATGAAATATGCACGGACAGATTTAATAAGAACGAGACTGGATAAGGAATCTCAGGAAAAATACAGAAAACTTGTCCTCAAAAGTGGCAAAACTTCCACCGAAGTTGCCCGAGAAGCGATACTTTTTTACATCGAGAACCATGATCGACTAGACTCGAAAGAGTTCGAAAATACCTATCGTGATGATCTGAAAAAATCAACAAATCGCATTTGCTCGCTCCTTGCAAAAGTTGCATTGGACACAGCTACGCTGGCCCATTTTATGCATTCGACAATGGATGATGTCGGCAAAGATCAATTCAAAGAGGCCTACAGCAATGCTGTAAAACGAGTCAAAGCGCGAATCAGTAAAGCTGAAAAAGAAATAGTAGAGTTGCTTGCAGATGACAAAGATTAGCACGCGAACAGTGGTTAAGCACAGCTACATCAAATCGGGCGGCGCGGGGAAAGCGAAAGCAAAAGCGCATGCCAATTATGTGGCGTACCGACCTGGCAAAGATAAAGACCAGGAAAAGAGAACCTTCTTTGATGCTAAACGGCAAAACATAAAACCCGATGAAGTCAAACAAAAGATAGAAAAGCTAAATCACAAAGGCGTACTCGTTCACAAACTTATTTTGAGTCCCGGAGAGCAGTCTGTCGACATGCACGAGTTTACTCGTTCGGTCATGAAAAGGCTTGGACAAAAGAAAGGTGGGCAGTTGGAATACTGGGCGGTCATCCACGACAACACAGAGCATCAGCATGCGCACATTATTATTTCAGGGAAAGACAAGGATGGTCATCGTCTTCGATTGAAAAAGGACGATTATGATTTCGTTCGCGAAACCGGAGATGAGATCGTCGACCGAATCAAAGACGTTGAAGTGTCGCCGGAAAAACAGCGCGCTCAGCCAAGCAAACTTATGCAGCTTTTTACAAAGTTGGGGCTGCCGGTCAAAAAGATCGACCAGCCGGACAAAGGAAAATCTGAAGCTGAAAAGAAAGACTATGAACTAAATTTGATCGGCGAGCCTGTTTCATCCGAACAGAAATTGAAGCAACTGCAAAAAGAGCACAAGCGGAAAAAGCATATCGAAGAAAAACGTAACGCAACGATTACCGTCTATCACACGTTTGTCCCTGATGAATATACATCCAGAAGTTCAAAAGAAGAACTTCTGGAATTATGCCAAGAATATGACGCTGGGTTCTTGCAGGATCAGATCAGCAAGCGCCAGCGAAAGTTGCTAGGGGAATGGATCGATAGCTGGGAGAAATGGCAGAAAGAAAGCGAAAAAGTCGACCGTGTTTCTTCCGCAAAATCCCACAAGATCACGAGGATTGAAGTTGAATTCGATGCCGATAACAATAAGACCTTCAGCAAAGAAAGCAAACTTTCCGAGCTTGAGAAGCTGGTGAAGCAGAATGACGCAGGCGATGTTTATCTTAATGCCGCGGAAGAGAAAACTCTCAACAGATGGATTTCAAGCAAGCGCCGTGAACAGCCAGTGTTAGTTCCTCTAAAGACCGGCGAGCAAATGACCTGCTTGCCGACGGATGACTTGGACTTTCTTGAGAAGACTGCGCGGGTGAGCAAGAACCTTTTATCCGAGGCGGAGTATAAGCGTCTCTGGTTTTGGATCTTTCAAAAAAGATTGAATAGAGACATCAATAAACCCATCGAGGTCAAATCACCCTTAGGCAAGTTGATCTACAGCAGGACGGACGAGCTAGACACCTTACAAGTCATTTCTGAGAAGTATCTCACTGGAGAAAAATGGGTCGTCGATCAAATATCGAAAGACGAGCATGATCGATTACGCCGCTGGATCAAAGAGAAGGAAAACCGCGAACCGCAAATATGGTAACTCCAGTTAATGTGAAAAAATTCCGCGAAGGGATTCAGCCCGCATCCGGGCATAATAGGACCAGTACGTGGTGGTAACAGCATGGCACCTGGGGCGAACAACCAGCCAAATGATAGCGAGCAACCTCGTCAAGAAAGACGCGAGGATGCGTTCGAGGCACAGCAGCAACGTGCCGATCAGAATAGCCGTGTTGTTGTATCGCAAAATGTTGAGCAGTATACGGCAGACTCAAAAAAATCCTTCCAGAAGCCCAAGGAAGAAAACTCTAGCGGAATCAGCAAATTTGGATTTACGCCAACAGCCAAAATCAACCCCGAGCAGACTCCCTCCACTGAAGTCAACAAGATGCAGTCGGCAGCTGAGCATTTCGAGCACATGGTGACACAAGAAAAACTAGAGAAAGAGCAACTTAGGGATGCAGAATTCCGCGCGAAGTTCGGGGATCCGGCCCGCCTTCAAGGCAATATTTCTGAAACCAGATTACCAGCCGAAATGCTTGCAGCGCAGCCTCAGCAAGAGAGGCCTTTTGCACAGCAAGCGGCTCGCCCACAGGAGATCGCCAGCGCAGAAATCGGCACTCCAACTAGTTTGGATAGTTCTATTCACCGAGATTCGCAGCAGAGAGTAAAAGACAACTCAGCGATTGAAGACAACGCTTTGCGCTTTTTGAAATCAGGCAGTCTATACAGCGACGGACCGCCCCCTCGACCAGACACAGCACAATCACAGGAAACTATCAAGCTTGCACAAATCATGCCCCCGAAGATCGAGGCACATGAAAAGGAGCGTGCTGGCAAGATTCTGACAGGAGAGATTCATGGTTTTGTAAATACTGCTGTTGGTGCAGTCAGTGCGATGGGCGACCTTTTGAGAATGGGCGCGGCGGCTGGTCCTCTTGGTGCAATTGATATCGATCCGGAAGGAAAGCAGAAACTGCATGATGCTTGCAGCGGGATGTCCAACTTCTCAAGGATCGTCCTTCAATACAACACTACGCTCAATCGAGAGTCGCCATTTTACGGACAAAATTTCGATCCAGAAGGACGGCAAATTGCTATCAACTTTGCTGCCGGACTTCCCGCAAGGTTCAAGGATGAAATAGAACAATTCAAATCAGATCCTCTTGAGGAACAGTCCCGAAAGGCAACAGAGCTAGTACTAAATCTAAGTCTTCTTGCTGTTGGCATTGGTGAGGCGAGCAAAATAGGCGGCGTTGCCAAAACAGCAGAGGAAGCCGCTGCCTTTTCGCAGACCGGGCGACTGGCAAGCGAATCTAAAATAGCAGGGAAGCTTACCAGTGATATCCGAGAATTTGCGGACAAGCTCAAAGGAATTAGCTCAAATAAACTCGATGATTTGGTGCGCACTCTTGATGAGAAATGGCCGAGGATTGAGCTTGGTCCGAAGCAAGTTGCTGATGGGGCAACTCTAGAACCAGGCGGACAAACTCGTCAAATTGAAGATTACTCCATGAAGATGGAAAAATTCTCTGACCGGAACAAGCCTCATCATGGAAGAGATAAGTCACGAGATGCCAGAGAAGGAAAGGAGAGCAAAGCGAATCTGGAAGCTCTTGAATTGAGTAAGATAATGGACGAAGGCTGGACTGAACTTCATGAAGCCCGGACCGTGAAATATTTAAGAGATAGAGGCGAAAAAATTACAAAGAATCCACATGAAGGCAAGCGTGCGGCAGATGCGCCGGACAAACGGCAGACCGACGGCAATGAATGGGAACTCAAGTGCATTTCCAAGGTGAAGGAAAGCGGTAATATTGAAGACGCTCTGTTGAGGCATGCTAGGGATGGCGCAGCGAAGTTTACAGGATCGGAGCAATTGGGTCGGGTAGTTATTGATTCTCGATATCAGAGTTATATGACCGAAGAAATTGCAGAGAAGTCGATGAAGCAAGCCATTAGGGAAAACAAGCTTCTGAAAGAAATCCGAATCATTGGTAATGATTTCGACATTAGCTTCAAGCGCCATCAAAAGCAGGTTACGAGGAATTGACATGCAAAAGCCTGACATGCACAAACTAGCTGCAATACTAAGGAGTAAAAAAGCAGAAGGCGGAGGAACCCTGCCAGAGCTATATGGGATTGCCTGGCATTCTTATTTACATGACATCGGATATGATGTTATAGATCATACAGATTATGAGATTGTGCAAGATTTCTTTCCTAGCAATGAGGATGATCCGGATGATCAGAATCCAGTTCTTGCAATAGCTCATGGCAAACATCGCAACCAAAAGCTTGCCGAATCTGATGATGACTGTGTTCTTGAGACTACTTTTGAAGGTCTTTCGAGACAAATAAAGGAAGAAGCTCAGTTTTTTGCGGGGCAGTTGCCGTCACCATATGCAGTGGCGTATGAGGCGAAATTGCTGGCTTTGTACCATAATAATGAAATTTCGGATAATGAGTATCAGCAGTTACTTGCAATGCTTCCTGTTACCGAAGACAGTCCTGTGGCTGAAGTAGAAGAATTCATGAGGGAGTGTCTAACCTCAAATGATGCTTCTATGTCGTAGTCGACCTAAGATGAAAGCGAAGCTCATGGAGAAAAAGAATTGCAGCCGATTACTCCGAATGATGTTAACAACTACGCTCAATGGTTCTGGCAGCGCTTTGATGATCCCTTCTGGATACGTCGATTTCCGTTGCGCCATGCTATTGCTCCGCTGACCATCGGTTTTGGAAATCTCGTTTATGAATGGGATTACAGATTAATTCCAAATGGCACTGCCTTCGGTGCTCTGGGCGGACAAAATGTATCCGTTCAATTGAGTAGGCTTCTGGTCGAAACAGGAATTGCAGTTACGCCTGCAGCCCATCCGTTAACTGATTTTCGTGCGGGATTCGCAGTCGTTCGATACGCAGAATATTTTCGGGCCGCTCAACAAACTGCCGCAATTCCCTTATTGCTTAACAATGATCCAGCCTTAAGAAGCAGTCGGTTTAAAGCTTGCATGGCGGAAGAATTGGCATCCGGCATTGCCTGTTACTTACTTCGGGAATTTCTTGATGTTGTTCACATAATTGATTATCAAGTTTGGAGAGACTTAAATAATCAACAGATGGTTGGGCAACGACCTGATTACTATTGCATTACCTCGGCAGGTGAGGCATTACTAATTGAAGTTAAAGGATCAATTAGCACACGTAGATCCACTATGACGGGTCCTCGTGCAACGGCACGTAATCAGCTAAACAATGGTCAGTTTGGAGCGGAACCAGTTCGACCAAACGGCAGTAGGTATAGTATTGCTTCCAATTTGCGGGTAAGACGGGGTGCCAATCCAAGGTCGATTTCATACATCGAGGAGATTGTTCAACAACCTGTGACTCATGTCGGCACGTCTCCTTCACCGCCGCCTGTAGCACCGGACAGGGATCCAGTGTTATTGTCTTATGCAAAAATCTTACGCTATGTTGGTCTAGATAATTCCGCGGAACGCCTGTTAAGAAAAGAACCGACAGGGCTCGATGCGTTGATATTCGAACATACTGAAACCTATGACAATGAGCAGTTTAGCCCAATAGGATTCGATCCGTTTGGCAACCTCTTAATGTTAGAGACCACCGTAATCAATGATCTCAACGAAGGCCGTAAACCAAAAACACCCACTAATGAAAGGAAAATTCATCGAACTTTGAAAGAGCAGGCAACGGAGAAGCCGATATTTTCCTTGAATGACTCAATTGTTGTATGCCCAAATCCTTCCCTGCTCGGAGCCGATCCGAAGCGTCTATAACTACCGAAACTCCACAATCAAGCGAGCGCTGGATTGACTCCCAAGAAGGAAGAGAGGAATGCCATCAAAGAAAACACGCACAGGAACCCCGCCCACTATAGAGCAACTACAGTCGGCGCTGGTTTTGCTTAAAGCATTGTGTCCAAAATTTGAGCAGCTTATGCAATCGGGACGCATAGAACAAGTTGCTCTTGAGAGCCTTACCAATCGATTCTCTGCTGCGGCCATCGACCTTGTTGGACACAATACTGTTCAATCGGAACGGTATGAGCAGTGGGAAGCTTTTTTCGATCCGCCATACAATATGGATGATTCCGATCAAGCGTACGATAAGAAAATCCAAAGAGCCTATCGTGAAGGTGCAATGCGTACCATGACCGAATTGAACAGCATGATAGAAGAAACAGAACTCAAACTCAGACATCAGGGTGTAGCGAAGCCTTCGCCTGCCTCTGAGATCCAGCTACTCTTGCAACTCTGTAAGCGCTTGCCTAACTCGGCAAAGGTTCTAACTCGCAGGCGCTCGAATAAGGTCGCTTATGAGATCGTGGATGAGTATGATGTTCAGGACTTGTTGCAAGCGATCATAAGAGCGTACTTCAAATATAGTGTTTCAGAAGAGCCCATAGGCAAACTAGCAGGCTCATCCAGCAGGGCCGATTTTGCAATTGAGGAACTAGGAGTAATCATTGAGGTCAAATACGTGCATGGTCCGAATGAACAAGAGCGGATCAAGAACCAGTTTGCTGAGGATCAGCAATCATACTCGCGTTGGCAACACCTTCAGCACTTTATTTATGTCGTGTATGGTGCTGATGACTTGAAGGATCCCGAATCTTTGGACGAATTAGCAGGTGCCCGAGAATTGAACGGAAAGCGTTTTGTTGCTTACATCGTTCGATGCTGAAACTGCCCGAGACCTCAACAGCAACACTGAGTCTTTCGGAGATCTCAAGCGAGTTTAGGCTACATCACTTCGGGTAAGGATCGATCATCTGACGTAGGATGGCATGTCAATGGATGCCGGGCATGACGATGAACTGGTGAAGTTGCGCATAGATGGTCCTGGTGGACCTGCCGTTGTCGCGCTCACGAAAGATATGCCCCTTGAGGTTTTGAAGCAGGTTCTTGATGCTAAAGCAGGAGAGTTGTGCGCAGGTGCTTCCCAGCGAGAACAAGTACTTTTGTCGCCATATGAGCGAGGCGAAACGCTTAAGCTGATCAGCTGGGTCAACGAGCAAGAAGCCCGTTTAGCAGCCATGTCAGTAGAGCAGCGTAAGAAGCATCAAATTCAATCCGAAAAACTGGCTGAATCGCAGAGGCAAAGTGCGCAAAAGGAGCTTGAGAAACTTCGGCTTGAAGAACTCAAAGGCAAGCGCATAACAATATATCAAAGCAATGACAGCTTGCTATCAGTGAGTGAAGCAAGCTCCAAAGAACAGCTGGAAATAGTTCAGAAATATCTTGGGCACAAACTGGACGAAGCGCAAATCAAATCACTGAAGAAGTGGACGAGTAAGCAGCATACGAAGCATCATGCTCTGGAATCGGAAATCGCGATTTCGATAAAGACTGCTGATGGATCGCTCAAGCTGTCAGAAGCATCAAATGCGGATCTTCTCAAACTTGCCCTTGCGGAACACAAATCCGAGCTGTCACAACAGCAAGCGAAGCAAGTGCAGAAATGGATCGATTCTGCGTCGAAGCAAGAAGCGGATAAGGTACGAATTTTCCATTCAGGAAAACAACATCCTCTGCAGTCCAGCGAGATATCGCTGTCTCTCCACGGAAAAGCATATGTTGACGAACTGTATCTGCAGCTGGGAGACACAGCTTACATGCTCCCAGAGCATAGAAAGAAGTTAGATCGGTATTACAAAGATTTGTCTGAAGGGAAAACAAAGGAGCCAGAGCTCCTTGAACTTCCTTCGAATCTTCCAGGGCGTTTCACGTATTTTGCGATAGACACTGAAAGAGAAGTTCTTGAGGTTGCCTTAGCCACAAGAAAAGACTTGCTTTCCAAAGAATCGAAGGAAAAACTTGAAGAGTGGATCGCCGGCGCCAAAGAAAGCAAGCAGAAGAAAGACACACTTCGAATTTATGACGCAACCAATCCAACCGTATTCGTGACAGTAAACAAAGCAATGAATGCGGAGGAGATTGATCAAGAAATTGAGAGGCTCGGATCTTCTGTTGCGTTCATGAAGACTGACGCTGCCAAAACATTGTCTAAATGGATGGAATCTCCAGATGCGTTGCCAGAAACGGTATCAACGCCAGACTCAGATCGAATCAATGCCACGCATGATTCGGGAATAACGCTTTCAATAGATAACGAGCTAGTGCTCCGACATCCGGAAAAGCTGAAAGAGATTCTGAGTGACTCGACCTGGAGCCTCCCTGAAGAAGACCGCAAAAAACTTCAGGCACAGCTAAGTCCGATAGCAACAGAGAAGAGCGATGAATTTTATTTCGAAGGAACGAAGTATTCTAATAGCACAAGCCTGAAAGTGCTTAAAGATTTTGCGGCTCAGATTGCTGAAGATGAACAAAACAACTTGCCTCCACAACATGCTAAGAAACTCCTTACCTGGATAACGCGCAAGGAGAAACTTGGTGAACAAGCGCAAGTCAAAGAGTACGAAGCGAAAGAAGAGTACGCCAACCAGCAACGAATTCAACATCTTGGTCGCTTGAACTCGCTATTGAACGACATGGCATCAAGCTCAAGTTCGACCGTCGATGGCTACTATAGCGAAATTTGGGGAGCCGACAAATCAGCGCTAGCTTTGGGACCGAGGGGGGCTATGGTCGGCGGGCTGCGTCCGATGGGATTGTGGCAGTTTACAGAAGTGATTCAAGCAGCGCTCAGAGACAATCTGTATAAGAAGAATCTTGCAGGCATGCACGAAGCTGCTAAAGAAGCGTTGCACATCAAGAAAGGTGCAGAGAAATCTGAACCGGTTCCAGAAATGCCCAAGTTCAAAGACATTGGACATGGTAGCGGCTTGATGAGCAATGCTGAGAAACAAATACACAGGCTAGGAAAAGAAAAACTGGATTTGGCCTTCGCACAGATTTATAGCGCAATCCAGCATCAGAAATCTAAAGAAATCTCACGCCGACCGAATCGAAACAACAAGGACATCGACGAGAACATCCTACCAGGACCAGGAGCACATAGAGGTCCGGGTGGATTTGGTGGCATGGGCTATTGAGGAGCGGGCATTCATGATTCTGAATGACATATTTTGGATTCCTGTCCCAAAACCTGAGGACGTTCCCATTGTTCTCAATACAGCCCTGCTTGCCGACGGATGGAATCCTGGTGCTTCGAATATTGGTCAAAAACTGATCACGGGGAAAGAGAACCGAAAAGAGTCAGACAGCTCATTTGATTGGGACTACAATTTTGAACTGACTTTGCGTTGGGCACCGGAGACAAAACAGGACTATGCGCAACAGC
This sequence comes from Candidatus Obscuribacterales bacterium, assembly GCA_021732085.1. Classification (GTDB taxonomy): domain Bacteria; phylum Cyanobacteriota; class Vampirovibrionia; order Obscuribacterales; family Obscuribacteraceae; genus JAIEPM01. The sequence continues at coordinate 10,864 of JAKFVQ010000022.1, forward strand.
TTCGCCTTCAAACGGTGCCATCTTCGAGTAGCCAGCTGTCAGATGCGCACGAAGCAGAATTAGCGACGTACCTGCCAGAGCAACAAGGGCACATCGTATTTATCCAGCTGAAGGACAAAAAGACACAGTCCGATCACAAACTGCGTGAGCGCGCCGCTTTTCTGAAGTCCGCACTGATAACGGAAGCAAAGATTTTTCTTGTAACAGGACATCCGAAAGCCAATCCCGACGTTTACCCTTCCGCTCGGTTCGCTACCACTGATGAACTGAATGCAAAAGGGTTCCTTGCACCTTTCGATAATCACCGGCGTTTTATCGTTTCGAAGATCGGAGATAGATTTCTCAGCATTCCACCTCGGCAAGCTAGTCGGCATGTTCTTGTCTCTGGTCCAACAGGAACTGGCAAGAGTCGCTCAATCTTTGGTCCCAACCTAATTGAGCGTACGCAAACATCAATGATAGTCACCGAAGCCACCGCAGGAAACGAGCAGCCGCATTTGTATCAGGCGACTGCTGGCTGGCGGGAGGCGAATGGACACACAATCCTATACTTCAATCCTGATGATCTCAGCTCAGACAGAATCAATCCGCTGGACATGATACAGACGGATCGCGATGCTCGCATGGTCTGCGAACTCATTATGAAAACAACGACTCAGAAGAGTCATCGTGGTGATCAATTCTGGGATACCTCAGAACGGATGTTGCTTACAGCGCTTATTCTGCACGTTTGCGGATTCCGAGAAGAAGGGGTTGCTCATCTCAGTCATGTTGTGGAACTAGTAAACCGTAGTGAATCTGAACTGAAGAGAATAGGGCGTCGCTCCCCGGTCCAACAAGCATATGATCGTTTTGAAGCATTTTTCAGCAGAGGAACAGAAAACACACGCAGCATCGTGCTGTCTTGCTTGGGTCAGCGCTTGGATATGTGGAATGACACGCGGACGAGAGTTCTCACCAGCAAGACAACAATTGACATTACACAGCTTCGGGATCAGCTCTTCACGTTTTACTTGGTACTCTCGGCAGAGAAAGAGGAATTCAAGCCATTAGCCATCTTGGTTTGGCACTTCATTATGCATTTGCTGACCAACAATCGGTTCAAATATCCTCTAACATTGATGCTCGACGAGTTCGCTAATCTAGGCTACATACGCGGAATGAAAGAGAAACTTTCTCTCTTTCGACACCAGGACATCGGTGTTATTCTTGGCGTTCAAGATTTCGACCAAATCGACATTGTTTATGAGAAAGAAGCAAGTCTGTTCTCTTCGCAGCCAGCCACCAAGCTATTCCTGACTCCAAATGAGTTGAACAAAGCAAAGCCGATCAGCGATATGCTCGGGCAGACTACGCTGATTGATCCTGAAGTGCAAGGCGGCAATGTGAAATACCAGAAAATCCAACGGGCACTCTTAAACCCTGAGGAAATTCTCAATCCAAGATTCGACGATCAACTTATTGTGTTCCTTCCATCCTGCCGTGCCGCACACATCAAACACATTCCCTGGCTGGAATACGACAGCTATGCTGAGAACTACCCGCCGCCAGTCAGAGAAGCACTTGAAATTGATGAAGGATTGAAATTCAGGATGCTTGATTATCCTCTAGAACCAGCTGCTGCTCCATGGGATCCCATGGATGAAGATGCTGCCGACCGTGAGAAAAACAAGCGGGCAAGCGGTCAGGTTGCTACTGACATAAATCAAGAGAAAAATTTCCAGAAGTCCGAGCAAAATCGCCACGCTGCAGAGCAGAACGAGACTGAAGCCGAAATAGAAAAATTGGCCTACTACAATTCAGTGAAGGCTCACCTCGCAAAGGAAATCGAAGGAATCGACAAGGCACGCTCGTTGTTAGCACAGTTTGAGGAGAATTTGCTCTTGCTTATGGCACAAAACAAAGGACGTGCGCTAAGTAATGATGAAAAAGAAACGCAAGCTGCTGCCGAGCTAAAAGTTCAAATAATGAAAGACGTAGTTTCCGACATGGAAGCAAATACTTTACCGAAGGATCCTGGAAATGATTATCCACTTCCCTGGCAAAACTAGGAGCGCGTGAACATGGGCATCTACGACGACGAGTTTGAATATGACCGTGCGATGGCCAGCAAGATAATGACCAAGATCGATGGTCCCTTTGGTCCAACCTGGATAGTTTTGTCACAGTCCAGCCGTATGTCGGACTTGGAACTTGTCTTAGAACACAAGACTAGAGAGTTTGAAGAGAAGCGAAAGAACGTCCAGAATATGTCTAAAGACAGATCTTTGAACGCCAACATCTACAGAATGATGGAGGATCCCGAATTTGGCCCCGATGCATACAAGTTATACGTCTGGATCAATGAGAAGGAATCCGAGACTTTTGGACTCAGCAAGAAAGAACAAGAAGAATGGCTCAAGAAGGAGGCAAACTTCTTTGTAGAATCGACAAATAGGAAGAAGGAAGTTTTTGAGCGCTTGCTGAAGGAAGAACAGCAGGGCAAGCGGATTACGGTTTATGACGAAGGGCGGTTTTTCACTTCTTTAACAAAGGATTCGTCGCACGCTGAAATGCAAACAGTATTGGCATATGTTTCGAATGATCTTACCGAAGAACAAGTCCTCAAGATCAACAAATGGATGTCCAAAGCAAAGATAAAATCAGAAGAGCAATTGAAGGATGAACCCATTCGCTTGCGGCACCTTGACGGAAGCGGATTCCATACTCTGACAAAAGAAACCCATCCTGATTTTCTTAGGGCTGCGGTTCGCGACCGGAATGCAGAGCTTGGAGCGCATAAACTCGAAATAATTGAAAACTGGATCAACGATGAGCAGAGTCGAGTGCCAGATCATGAGGATCGCATCAGAATTTTCCACAGAGGCCTTGATCGGGAGGACGACACTACGCAACTAGATCTGAGCAAGCACAGCATCGATTTTGTTGAGAAACTACAACATCATCTCACGACTTCGGATGCCGCGCTCTTGCCCGAACATAAGAGCCGCTTGGACAGGAGATATGATGAGCTTTTAGCCGAGAGACAATCTCCAGACTGGAAGGAGCCGGAATCTATTCAGGTGCCAGTCGGGACTAAAGGAAAAACAATCGATGTATCGCGTAACATGCCGGAACATGTTCTCGATGTTGTGTACGATCTTTACGCATGGGACAACCTGACAGAAGAGAACAGGGAAAAGTTATGGAAGTGGCGATGTGAAGCACCTTATGAAGGTATAGATCGCAATACTGTACGCGCCTATGAGCAGCAAGACAAAACAAAGTTTCGAGTACTGAATAAGTTCAAGGACATTGCCGAGATAGAAAAATTGCTAAAATCCCGCGATTATTATTTCACGCATTACGAATCGGAAAAAGCACGAGACTGGGTAGATTCGCTGGAGCCGTTATTTCCCAGAGAACCTGATAAGCAAACAGCGATCCTGATGCATTCAACTGGATTGACCCTCGACATTACAATGGACACAGCGCAGAAAGATCCAACAAGGGTCAGCGAAGTGCTGAGCGATTCCCACTGGACAACAACCGAAAGAAATCGCCGTCTAATTGAAGCATGGCTTCATCGCGCAGAACGCAATCCAGAAGAAGAAATTGCTGTAAGCGGTCTAATCTACAATCGCAACCAACCAGTTGCAGAATTGAAGAAATTGGCGGACTCGATGGTTGAGAATAACTTCGAGGCACTGACTCCCGAAGCAGCAAAGAAATTGCTCACCTGGATCCATACGAAAGAGAAATTCGGCGACGATTACTACAGCGACAAACCGCCACCAGATCCGCAACCGGTCCCGCCATCACGCTACGATAAACTCTTCGGCGACCGCCTGAAACTTGATGTAGCAGTGTCTGAGATTCTTACGGACATCGGCAAGGTCGCAACCAAAGAAAAGATAAAAGACAAAGACGAACCATTCCCATCCCTATAAGCAGGAGATCCAGATGTCAGATCTACTACCAGATGCGCTACAAGCAATGCTAAAGCATGCCGCTGAAACTCAAAGAGCAGGAGATATTACAAAGGCGGAAACCGAGTACTTGCTCGCTGTGGAATACTCCAGCAAAGTCTATAGTTCAACCTCGGCGACAACAGGATTAGTCTTGTTGAAACTGCTGGACTTTTATGAGTCCACGAAACAGAAGAACAAAGCCGCAATTACAATCGGAAGGACAAATGCAATCCTGACCGGATATCTTAGATGATTTGCATCTACTCATGGTTGTTTCTTTGGCCGCTATTAGGCTGAGAACCTGCGAAAACGTAAAATTAGCTGATTCTGTTTTTGTTGTTTTGTTGGATATAGTTTCTATTGTTCAGTAGCTTTTGTTGCAATCACATTCTCAGGCGGAATCCATTCTTTCCGCATGAAGACTTGAAAAAGAGCCGGAATAACAATCAGCGTTAGTGCCGTACTGGTAAACATTCCTCCAACGATCACGATCGCAAGCGGTTGCTCTAGCTCGCTTCCGGCGCCCTTACCAATTGCCAGGGGAAGCATTCCGAGAGAGGCCGTCAGAGCCGTCATAAGAACCGGTGCGACACGATGCATGGCACCCATGTAGATAGCTTGTTCAAAAGGAACTCCCCTGTTCAACAGATCGTGTATGTGGGTTGCAAGCAAAATTGTATTTCTGTTAGAGATTCCAAACAGACTTATGAATCCAATGAGAGAACCAATACTCAAAATATTTCCGGTCATTGTGACCGCCAAGATTCCACCTATTGCAGCAAGAGGAAGATTGCTGGCGACAACGGCGGTGAGTTTCCACGATCCCAGCGCTTGATTGAGGAGCAGTAGAATTCCACCAAATGTCAAAAGCGAAGTCCAGAGCAGGGTTTGGCTGGCTTCTCTTTGGGCGGCATACTGACCGGCATAAACGACATAGTAACCGGAGGGCATTCTGACAGTTTTCGCAATTCTCTCTTTGGCCTCGTTGACTATGCTCACTACGTCGCGTCCTGAAGTGTTTGCCTGAACGACCATTCTGCGTGCGACATCTTCCCGGACGACGATGCTCGGACCTTCAACGATGGAAATGTTCGCAACTTCAGATATAGGAATACGAGCGCCAGTCGGCGCATCAATAAGTAAGCGCTTTACTAGATCCAAGTTGTGACGGTATGGCTCATCAAGCCATACTCGCAAGGGAAATAGCCGCTGTCCTTCCAAGATTTGTGAAGTAACCCGACCGTGAAATGCTGTTTCAATATCTTCGATCAAATGCCGAGAAGTGATACCATATCTGGCCGCTTTTTGTCGATCAATATTGACACTGATTCGTGGAACGACCACTTGAGGTTCCATTCGAACATCCACGGCACCGTTCACTTTTTCGAGTGTTTCTGTGACATGTTGCCCAAGGTCATGAAGTGTTTTCAGATCAGGTCCGAAAATCTTGATCACAATACCAGCACGCGTGCCGCCTGACAAGACCTCATCTATCCTGTGTGAAATAAATGACCCTACATCTGAAACTACCCCTGGCAGTTTTTCAAGATGCTCTCTGATGTCAGAAAGAATTGGTTCGATTGGTTTGTCCGTGTCTTTGAGTCGAACATCAAATTCAGAAAAATTGGAGCCACCAGCCATATCATCGAGTTCTGCCCTACCGGCCCATTGGGCCATGGACTGAATGTCACCGTGTTCCAAAAGTGTTTTTTCCAGCCCAGCTCCAATTCGAGTGGTTGCTTCCAAGCTTTGGCCTGCCCTGCCTATGCTTGTGATGATTAGACTGCTCTCTTTGAAGTGCGGCAAAAATGCTTGTCCCATAAAAGGCAACAAGATCAAACTTAAACAGAAAAGCAAAATTGAGGTTCCCAGAACTAGTTTTGGCGCCGACATGACTCTTTCCAGTATCGCCGCATAAGCTTCTTGGATCCTGACAATGGTCCACGGTTCTCGGGTCGGAATCACTTCATTTTTTGACAAGAAATACATGCACATGGCTGGCGTCACGGTTAGTGCAACAAACAAACTAGCCATTATCGCAACCAAATATGACCACCCGAGCGGAGCAAATATCTGCTTCTCTACACCGCTCAGCAAGAAAACTGGCAAGAATACCAGCCCTACAATAAATGTGGCATAAACTACGGAGGACCGCACTTCTATGCACGCTTCATAAATTACCATGTATGCAGGTTTTCTCTCGGGACTTTCCCTGTTATCCCTCAACCTTCGATAGACATTTTCCACATCGATAATTGCATCATCAACCACTTCTCCAACTGCAATTGCCAATCCGCCGAGAGTCATCGTATTGATTGAACCGCCTGTAAATTTTATTGCCAGAATAGCAGTCAAAATTGAGAGCGGAATGGCTACTAAACTAATGACTGAACTACGCCAGTTGAGCAAGAACAACAATAGAATGATGACGACGAGAACGCCACCCAACAGTATCGCTGAGACAACGCTTGAAATTGATTTCTGGATGAAGTCTGCTTGCCGGAACACATAGATGAATTCGATATCCTTTGGCAAACTCTGGCGAACATCCTTTAGTGCTTGCTCAACTCTTTCTGTGAGTTGAAGGGTATCTATTCCTGGCTGCTTAGTTACATACATGTAGACACCAGGGCGAGCGTTAATGACGGTGTCACCTATTTTGAAAGCAGGACGCACTTCAACTCGGGCTACGTGTTTCAGAAGAACTGGAACATTGTTTCGGGAAGAAACAACAGAATCCGCAATATCATTTACATCCTTTGGACGCCCGAGTCCTTGCACTGAAAGCTGTTGATCAGGTGTCACCAGGAAGCCGCCAGCTGAAACTGCGTTTGAGTCAGCAACTGCTTTTTCCACATCGTCCAACGTTACCTGGTAAGACTGTAGTTTTGCAGGATCTACGAGCACTTGAAACTCTCGCTCTTCACCACCAATAACTAAGACGCGTGCTACGCCCGGAACGGCCAGGATCCGATTTCGAATGTCCCAATCAGCTAACGTCCGGAGATCCATTGGACTAGTTTTCTCAGAAACCAAACCGATCTTCAGGATGTCTCCAATGGCGGGCATCACAGGAAGAACAGTGGGTTGCGCAATTCCCTTGGGCAGATTAGGAGCTGCTAGTTGAAGTCGTTCGTTTACCAGTTGCCGAGCATGATACACATCTGTTCCGTAGGAAAATACAATAGTGATGGTTGAAATTCCAACTAATGAAGCGGAACGAATTTGGCTCAGCCCAGGCATGCCATTAAGAGCGACCTCCATTGGGAGAGTCACAAGAGTCTCAACCTCTTCTGCAACCATTCCTGGTGCTTCCGTTTGTACTACGACTTGCGGTGGTGCGAATTCAGGGAAGACGTCAACGTTTGTTTGTGCCGTTAAATAAACTCCAGTAATCAGCCAAGCGACTGCCAGAACAATTACGATAAAGCGCTGGTTGATAGACCACTCAATCAGCCTGTTCAACATAGCGAATTAGCTTCCTTTCTCGCTTAGGTCGGGTCGTCGTGTTGTCGACTCCCTGGTACCTACATTCATTCTTCTGCGCTGCCAAAGTGAAGTCAATGCTCCCCCAAGTACGAATGCGATGGCTATCAGAATTGCAAACTGCGGATTGAAGCCAGCATTTGCTTCGTTTGCACCATGCTCTTCATGCTCGTGCTCGTCGTGACCTTCCTCTGTTGGATGGGAGAACAGAGCTGTATCTCCTATTGATTTGAGGCGCTGGGCATCCAACTGAAACGCGCCTCTCGTCACGACATTTTGTCCGGCGGAAACTCCGGAAAGAATCTCAATTTTGTCTCCATAGCTGTTACCAATCTGAACCGGCGTTGGAACGTACTTCCCGTCAACTTCTACATATACTATGTAGTGTCCTTTGTCAGAGATTACGGCATCTCTTGGAAGCGTCACAGCAAAGAACGGCTCAGCCGTCTGGATAGTCAATTCAGCAAACATTCCGGGATGTAACTTGTTCCCATTGTTTGTTACTTCAACTTTGACTGGTAAGACTCGGGACACAGGGTCTACACTGCTGGAAATGAAAGTCAGTTTCCCTGAAAATGTTTCTTGTGGGAGTGCTGAAACTTTCACTGATATGGGTTGCCCTATGGAAACTCTCCCCATATCCGATTCATACACATGAGCTGCGGCCCATAGCTTGCTCAAATCTGAAACTTTCGCTAAAGAAACAGTCGTGTCTACGCTTTGCCCTGGAGTAGCGGAAAGCTCAGTAATTAGTCCTGCCCTAGCTGTACGCACTGGAACATCAGTCATACTTGTTTTATGCGCGAGCATGCGATCAATGTCGGACGCAGTTAGTCCTAGCTGAGTAAGACGCTGTCTCAGCGCCTGAACGCTTACTCCCAACTTGCTTCTCAGGGCTGCAAGTGAAGCATCACGTGTTTGGCGTGCAACCTTGAGCTTATTCTCTGCTAGCTCGTACTCTGCTTTGGTCGATTCCATCTGCTTTCGAGACGTGATTTTTTCGTGAAACAACAGAGTATCGCGTTTGAAGTTCGCTTCGGCCAGGTCTTTCTGAGTTTTCGTCTGTGAAACTTCTCCATCAAGCTCTGCCGTACGCATTTTTATTTCGGCTTCAATTGATGTTTTCTCACTTACTATCTGCGCACCAATTTGCTGCAAGTCAGGGCTGCTCAGCGATAAAAGCGTTTCACCCGCTTTGACGTAATCGCCTAGACGCACGAATACATGCGAAACGCGCCCGGCAGTCTGCGAATGCTGAGTGTACTCTTGTGTTGGTATTGCTTCAATCCGCCCGCTTGTGTTGATTCGCCTGGGCACAGCGTGCTTGGCGACGGTTTCTACCTGAAGCCCAATTGCTGACTTTCCTTCTTCAGTAAGCTCAATTGAGCCTCCCGTTGCACCCGTGTGCTCGGAATGCTCATCATCAGCAAATACTGGACTCGCTACTAAAGCAAATCCAAGCGCCAGTCGTATGAAAATGTTTATTCTTGCCTGAAACAACTTGGCATTCCATTGATTAACATATAACATCATATCATTAATTGCTGATATGATAGCAAGGTAGCGCTAGGGAGTCGGGTGAATGCAATTCAGTGCTGTAGCTATTAAAGCCAAGCTATTTCGTGGCTTTTCAGACAACTCCAGGTTGATGATTCTTGAATGCCTACGAAATGACCGTGTTACGGTTTCGCAAATAGTTGACCTGACTGGTCTCAGTCAATCCAACGTTTCGAATCATTTGTCGTGCCTTAAAGACTGCGGGCTTGTAAAAGGCGAACAGAATGGACGTTACATTTATTACTCATATACAGATGAGCGGATTGGTAGTTTCCTTCAACTTGCAGATGCGGTGGTAGCTGATTTGGCGAAGGGCTTTTATGAATGTACGCGCTACGAAGAGGAGAAGAATGAAAAGCTCTGCAGTTCCTGATTCACAAAATCTGCCGTTAGATAGCGAGCGATTGCTTCTTCTGCGAAAGGGGCGAAACTTAACGCTTTTTACTATCGCCTGGAATGTTATTGAAGGAATAATTGCAATCAGTGCAGGGGTGGTTGCGAACTCGGTTGCCCTCATTAGTTTCGGTGTCGATTCGTTTGTTGAAACATCAAGTGCTGTTGCGGTATCTTGGCGGCTTTCCGATGAGATAAAACATCAGTCAAGCGAGCGAGCCGAATCAATTGAGAAAACTGCCTCTAAGATTACGGGCACCATTCTCCTGCTGTTAGCTATCTATATTGTAATCGACGCTGGACGACGGTTTTTCGGTTTCGGCGAACCAGCAGACAAGAGTGTTGTTGGCATGGTTCTCACCGCGATATCTGTTGTCGTTATGCCAATCGTTGCGCGAGCCAAGTTGAAAGTTGCCAAAGCAATCAACAGTCGCTCTCTTCGAGCAGATGCAATCGAAACTATTGCTTGTACTTGGCTTTCGCTAGCAACCTTAATTGGATTGGGGTTGAATGCCATTTTGGGTTGGGCGTGGGCAGATCCCTTAGCTGCACTACTGGTGGTGCCTCTTGTAGTCAAGGAAGGACTAGAGGCACTCAGAGGAGAGCACTGCTGCGGCTGTAGCGGCGAGTAATAAAAGATTAGTCGGTTCTGAGCATGACGTGTCGAAAGCCAGGCAGCAGTCACGCTGCGCTTATGCAGCCATCAAGTCGCGTTTGATAGCTGCCGTAGTTACCCTTACGCCTTCATCGCACGTCCAGCGGCCGTGTGGGCTGTGAATGTAGTACGACAAGTTCACCATTGTTTTACCATCGGTGACACCGCGCACGGTTACAACTAGTCTTATGAACCGGTTCTCTGGCTTGAGGCTTTCGCCTGCGCACAACATTTCGGAGAACCTCAACGTCGCCACTATTTTCAGTGAGTTCTGTAGAGGTTGTAAGCTCCAATAGCTGTCGCTGGCGTGACACTCAACCAGAGTCTCGTACACGGAAGTAAAGGCACGCTCTGGAGAACAGTTGACCATAATGGCTTCTGGATGCTCCAGTGCGTTATTTGCTTTCTTTTGGAGTGACATGCACCCTGCGAACACGGCGCATGCCGCAATAAATCCAGGCATTAGTCCTGCATTGGGATCTGGTCCGGCGGTGCCGAACAGAGCACCAACGAGAAGGAATGCAAAGATCGAGAGCGGAATTCCAAATGTGTAGGCTAGCATAGATGAATCTCCTTGCTATGAAAAAACTCTTGACACGACATCTTCGAAGAAACGCACCGAAATCCGGCGCCTTATACGTGAGGAAATAGTTCGGATAACGAAAATATCCAACCACTGTTCACGAGATAAATTGCCGCCTCGGCATGTTCTCCGTTGTGTTTGCTCATAACGTAGAAACTGGCAATAAAGACTATCGCGCTCAAAACTCGAATAAGGACAATGACCATAGTTTCACCTCGGTATTGAATACAAATACAGCAAGCCTTGCGACTTGCTGCATTTCCCATCGACAGGAGAACGGAGCCAAGATTGCCTACACTGCTAGCACTTCTTCCAGAGCCGGACGTACCTGCAACACTGAAATTCTGACCGTGAGTAGCGTTAAAACCACTGAGTTTTGGTTCAGACAATTTACTTGCTCCATCGGCTTTCTCCTCTTAATCAACCAAAGCACGTTCGCTTCAGCTGGACAAAAAGCGATCTGGTTAGATCGCGTAAGAAAAGGCTGACTTCATATCAGCCGTAAAGAAACAGCGTACGCTAAATTTCCTACGACCGTATCTAGAAGTTACCGCAATGCACTGACTTTCGACGGGGCGTCACTCTTTGAGACATCATGTGGTTTTTGCCACGTCTCACCTTCTTCAATATACCTCTCAAGTTTGAAATTTATCTGAAAATTCCGCTTGCAAAGGTCATGTCCTGAAATGCCGAAAGTCACTGTCCATGGGCTTAAGAAAAGATGAACGCCTGGCGAAGCCTATGCAGCAAATGGTTCCAAGAGTCATGCATTTTCATGACCAAATGACCGGGAATTTCCCAATTTTTTTCAGACTTCCCGTGGAAAAATAGATACACGATCAGAGAATCGTTGAAAGGCGTTCTCTAGATTTGGTGGGAGGCGGAAGAAATCCGCCGCTAATCCCAAAGAGAACGCCCAAACTTTGAACCTGGAACAGGACAGCTTCTTGAAGAGAAAATACCCGTGAGTGGTAGTTTCTTGTTCTTCTTTGTCGGACTGCAATTTCTGCAGTTCGATTTTTTGACGAGCGCCATTTGCTTGGCGTTCAATTTTATGGAGGCAAAACTATGAGCTGGGAACATGATTTGCGTCTTGGACGCGAAGCGTTATCTACATCTCAATTAGAGGTCGCAGAAGGGCGGCTTCGTTCCGCGTTAGCTACTGCATCTGGTGAATTCTGGTATCCCGTTGAGGAGATGGCAGAGATTCAGTCAGCACTTGCAGAAGCGTTGTTTCTGAAGGGTTGTTATGCGGAAGCAAAGCAACTCTTCGAAGATTCCGAAGATTACTTCGGAAAGGCGGCGGACTCAATCGAAGGTATGTGCAGGACTATCAATTGGTACGGGCTTGCTGAAATCTACATTCAGCAAGCTGAATCGAAAGAGAAGGCTCTGAATTTTTTCAAGAAGGCTGCTGTAAATCTCAGGATATGCACTGATTACAGGCAACTTTACTTGAAGCGCGCCAACGCGTTTATCAATGACGTTGCCGAGAAGCCAATGCTGCCCTGGGAGAAAGCTGAAACGATGCGTTCCCAAGAATTGAAGCAGGTCACCGAATTGATTTCGGTTCCTGCCGATATGCCACAAGATCTGGTCAATCGCTATGTGGAATGGGAATCGCTACTTGAGCAGTCTGGTAACTGCCGTGCGAAAGAGACTCCGGAGGACACTCTGGAAGCTTATAAGCTGGCAAACAAGGCGCTTGAGTTGGCGACGACGCTCTTTCCGATGCATCACTCAGCTTCCGCATTAACCATCATGGCAATGGCATCGGCTTCCGGTGCTATGCGCATGCTCAAGCAAGCAGAGGATCTCTTTTTGTGCGCAATAGAAATCTTCGAGCAGGTTGAGGGAGAGGATAGTGTGGAGGCTGCAATTGCTAAGCTCAATTTTGCACATTTCTATCGCAAGGCAGAGACGTACGAAATGGCGGATATTCAATTCCGCAGCGCAGGAGAAATCCTGTATGAGCATGCAGATGTCGATCAGGAGTCGTTTCAACAAAACGCTACAGTGTTCGGCGAAATGCTTGCTGCATGGAAAGCCATGCGGCAGGCACAGTCCCTTCTCCACCAAGGAAAGGAAAAGGAAATTGCGCAAGAGTATGATGCAGCTCTCGTTAGCTACATGCAGGCTCAGCGCAAATTGTCCGATCACTTTCCCACCAGTCATCGTACTAGTTTGCTCGTGCAAGAATCGATCAAGCGGGTTTATGAGAACTGTGGGTGGTCCGAGGAGGCTCAAAAGCTTTCCAAAGAAATCGAAGCTTGCAAGTCAAAACTTGCTGTGCAAGAGATTGCTTGGGCGAAAGCGATTGACGCAGCACCAACTTTAGCGATAGCTAAGAAGGCGGCATAAATGATTCTGATTCTGGGTTCTGTGGGTGGTACGCCACCCACTCTGACGAGAACTCATTTGGAGCAGCTTTCAACAACGAGCTACGGCTCGTTTTTTCGTGTCTGCAATATCTGCGAGACACTTATGAGAACAACATTAGGAGAACCAAACCTATGATGTGGGAGCACGAGATCAACGAAGGACGACTTGCATTACTGAGCCATGATTACGACCTGGCTGAGGACTGCTTCCTTCTGGCTTTACGTTATCTAACCGATGGCGAGGATGTTAGGGATGTTTGGAGTGACTTCATTCCAAAGACTCAAGCCTTGCTCGGCGAAACGTTGTTTCTACAGAAGAACTATGCGGAAGCATGGAACTACTTGGAGAAAGCTGAGAGATACTATCGCAGTTATTTCTCAGTAGATAAGTACAGCAAAGCGATCACCGAATATTGTCTGGCGGAGATCAATCTCCACTATGGCAATTACGATGTAGCTATGCGTTATTTCAGCTCAGCTGCTCCAAATCTTGAATGCCAATTTCACCCCGAGCACAGGTATTGCCGACGCACAGCGGAAATGCTCGGACCGGATCGTGAAATCGAAAGCATAGACACTTTGGAATTCGCACAAAAGAGCGCTAACGATTTTATCGCTAGCCTGATTGAGAGCGATTCACAGGTCGATGATTGTAAGAGCACAATTGACGGTTGGATTCAGTATGCTGAGGAGTCTTTCGCGAAGGGAACTCCGCGATGGACTTTCGAAGCATATGTGTCCTTGAATCATGCGTTGTCTCTGACAACTTATTGCGAGTCACACTTTGACACGCACTATGAGTCAATTCTTGCTCGAATGTCGGAACTTGCAATAATCATGCGCTGCGATCAACTCGCAACGCGACTTGCACATGCAGTGGTCGCAATCAATGTGGCTAAGTATGGCGAGGATTATGAAGGTACGGCAAAGAGCAAGGCGCTCCTAGCGACAGTCTATGCACAGCGTGGTCAGCTGCAGATTGCAGAATCGTTTTTTGAGTCCGCTTTGCGAACTCTGGAACGAGATGGAACATCTGCGGAGAGGATCATTCCTGAAGCATTCTTGGTGTATTGGAAGCTACGGGAGTATCGTGATTGCTTAGAGTTTGCCGACGCAAAAATCGGCGAGGCAGGCTCTCATTTTGAACAAGGCAAATTCAGACAGGCACGCAGATGCCTGGAGAAGGCAAGGCGCAAAATGAATAGTGTGTTTCCAGCGAATGCTGAGCAACTTCTAGCAGTGCAGCAATGCCTGCTGGAGGTCTATCAGCGGCTGGGTGCTGTTGAGTTGGTGCGAAAGACGAAATCTGACATCGCATTGATCGAGCAGCAGAAGCAAGAACTACTTCGGCAGCGACAGGCAGTTTCGAAACAACTGCCGCCCTTAGCTGTGTGGATTGACTATGCCGCATAGCTAATGACTGAGTAATTCTCGTCAGAACCAGAAGTGCCCCGCTTAATTGCGGGGCACTTTTTGGCTTTAAATTCAACAGCGCTCCATGACTTTCGGTAGATATTCTAAGATAAGGAAAACCGCCGACAGGTATAATAACCGGCGAATGTCGCAACCGTCGAGGGTTTCTCCAAAGGACGCTGCCAGAGAATGCCATTTACATCGGCTCACATACCTTGGTTCATTGACACAAAGACGAAGCTGAGAACCAGCTGCGGCAAAGAGGTCGGCGTCTGGGAGTTTCGTCATGTGGCCGATGCGAAAATCTTATCTTCATGGGCCAAACACTTTAGGAACCACTATTGCTTGGATACAAACATAGATAAGCTGCGAGGGAAGCGTACCAAACAGGATTATCTAAACAGCATAAAACTCCCAAGTGATTCAACTAACTTAGGCCCAGCTGTTCGAGCAGGAGACTTTGGGGAGATCTTGGTTGCCGATTACTTGCAGTGGATTTTGGAGTATTGGGTTCCACGAGTTCGATGGGGAGCAAAACCTACGAAGGATGAATCGCCCAAAGGCAGTGACGTTATTGGGTTTCAAATTGTTGAAAAGGGACAAATCTCTGAGAAGGATGTTCTTGCGGTTTTCGAAACAAAAACAAAATTCTCAGCTAGCAAGACGAATAGACTGCAGGACGCTGTCAATGACTCAGCCAAAGACCACCTTCGAATTGATGAGTCTCTCAATTACATCAAGCAAAGATTGCTGGAGCAGGGGCAGGATGACCAAGCAGAAGTGGTCAGTCGTTTTCAGAATCCTGTGGATACTCCACACAAGGAACTGTATGGTGCTGTAGCACTAATATCGGACGAGTTCTATGATCAAAATGAGATCGTTAATGTCGATACTGGAAAAATCCAGCGGAATGGAAAAGTCTCCGAGCATCCCAAAAGGGACCGGTTGTCGCTTCTGGTGATAAAAGGATCGGACATGATGAAGTTAGTGCATGAGCTCTACAGGAGGGCAGCAGATGAAGCCTAGCCAAAGGTCTCATACTTTGCTTTCAATCACTCGTTCTAGAGCTAAGATGGTTGAATACGCGGTCCCTCCCGAACATTATTTCGAGTTACCTCAAGACCCGGCGAAGCTCTTCACATTGTCCATCGGAATCTTAGGTGATGTCGTTGCCTCTTCAAATAGAGCGGCCGCTAGTCCAGAAGAAATTCGCCATCTGAAAGAGCATCTCAATTTCTCGGCATATTTTTTTGATGCGTATGTACAGTCCAGGCTTAATCAAAGCTTGGACCCTTATGTGGCTTTGTTGGCATCTTCGGCTTACTATCTTTGCGATCTTCCTGGTGCTGCACGTGTGCTCGCGCACAAATTAGAAGAGGATTGCCCTAATCTTGAAGGAGAAGGGCTTGAGGGGCTCTTGTTGTGGTTGTTGCGTGGAGATGTATCGTATTCTTGGAATACATACTGGGGCTATTTTCAGAACTACGTTACCGCTATTACTAGCGAGTTGTGCGAATTCTTTCAAGGAGGGACATCAACTCAGCGGATGTTTGAACTCACTAAGTTGCTAAGGAACCTAGCCTACGAGGAAGGCAGCCCTCGCCAACTCCTATTGGCAGATGTAATTTGCGCCGTTGTTCAAAAGAAGTACGACAACTCAACTTGGCATTCGATTCCGAAGTACTCCGGGCTTGACCGGGAATTGTGGATTGACGCTCTCAAGAAAGACTCATTCATAAGAGAACTTTGGCCAGCTCAACATCTGCTTGGTCAACACAATGTCCTTCAAGGCGCATCAGCTATAGTCCAAATGCCAACAAGTGCAGGCAAAACTAAAGCCACGGAACTCATTATTCGAAGTTCTTTTCTGTCGGGGCGAACTTCATTAGCGGTAATAGTGGCGCCATTTCGTGCACTTTGCCACGAGATAAAAAACAGCCTTCTTTTTTCATTCAAAGGAGAACACGTCAACGTTGATGCACTGTCTGATGTGCTTCAATCAGATTTCGATCTATTGAATTTGCTTGGCGGAAAGCAGGTAATCGTTGTTACCCCAGAAAAACTGGTTTATGTATTGCGGCATGCGCCTCAACTTGCAGAAAACGTCGGATTGGTAATATTCGATGAGGGTCACCAGTTTGATAGCGGAAAGAGAGGGATTACATATGAATTGTTGGTGACATCACTAACTGCTATGTTACCTGCTCACGCGCAGAAGGTGCTTATTTCTGCTGTAATTAGCAATGCTGAGAGCTTAGGAGAATGGCTTAATGGCACGGATTCCGAAGTGGTCGAAGGAACCAATTTGTTGCCAACTCTTCGTTCCGTAGGTTTTGCAAGCTGGCTAGACACCCTTGGGCAAATTCATTTTGTGCAGAATTCCAATCCAGACCAGCTTGATTATTTTGTGCCTAGGGTTCTAGAACAATCAAAACTTCCCGCAAAAAAAGGCGAGAAAATTGATCGCTTCTTTCCGGATAAGGCTGAGGGCAAGTCCATAGCACTTTATCTTGGTCTCAAACTTTCAATGAATGGCGGTATCGCAATTTTCTGCGGACGGAAACAAACAGCAGCATCAGTGTGCGAGCAGGCTGTTGAGATTTTTGAGAGAGGCGGACTTCCACTGAACTCCCCGGCGATGTATGCCGATGCGGATGAGCTGCGGAAAATTCATTACTTGTGTAGCAGGAACCTCGGTGCGAAAGCAATTGCGTCTAAATCTGCTTTGCTAGGAATCTTTCCTCACCACGGTAACACTCCTCATGGAATTCGTTTGGCCATTGAACATTCCATGCGGGAAGGGCTAATTCATTTTGTTGTATGCACATCTACGTTAGCCCAAGGTGTCAACCTCCCAATCAGATATCTTATTGTGTCAGGCATTTATCAAGATAAAGAACCAATAATGGTAAGAGATTTCCATAACCTAATAGGACGAGCAGGCAGAGCTGGAATGCATACAGAAGGGTCTGTCATTTTTGCGGACCCTGAAGTTTATGACAGGCGAAAGGTGTTCAAAGAAAGGTGGCGATGGCAGCAAATTAAGAAGTTATTGGATCCGTCAAATTCAGAGCCATGCATTAGCAAGTTGCTTTCCATCTTTGAGCCAATCAAGAATGATCGTGGAGACAAGTCTCTCTCTATGCAGGCGCTCGCTTTCGTTCGGGCATACATCAGATCTCCAAACGAGATTGTCGCCTACGCTGCTAGCATTGCTCAACAAAACGAAGGCTACTCCGAAGGACGAGTAAGAGAGCAAATCGTTGATAGAGTGCTCCTAATTTCAGCTGTAGAGAGCTTTCTCATGTCTCATTGGGATTCAGGAAGCACTCAAAGCGAAGTCGCTGCACTTGCGACATCTACACTTGCTTATTTTCTTGCAGATGAAAAGACAAAGAAGCTTATCATTGAGCTATTTGAACTATTAGCCGACAACATAGCGCAGACAGTTCAAGAATCATCTCGAAAAATGGTATACGGAAAAACCCTATATGGCGTGATGGATTTGCATGAAATTGAGTCATGGATATACGCTAATTTCTATACACTCTATAATTGTGAAACTCCTGGAGAAGCTCTTGAAGCAATTTGGCCGCTCCTTTCCAAATACATAAGTAACAAGAACTTCCAAAATTGCGATAAGCCCGCCACTCTTAAAGAGGTAACAGAGGCTTGGATCGGCGGCTCTTCCTTTCAGAATCTGCTAGATTTGGTGCACCGCGCAAATGCAAAACGCAATTGGGGCACAAAAAAGAAGAAGTACTCAATTGATGACATGGTAGACATTTGCGAAGGTGGTGTTGCATATTCTGGCGCCTTGCTTGTGGGCGCTGTTTCGGAACTGCTGGAGTTGATCCCTTTGGATGAGGATGAATCAATTGACTCGATGGTATCAATTCTTCAGCTCCTTCAGAAGTGTTTGAAGTATGGATTACCAAATGAGTCTTCTTGCAGTATCTACGAACTAGGCTTTGCTGACAGAGTAATAGCGCAGGAAATTGCCGCTAGTCTTGGACTCACCAATGAAAATAGGAAGGGAGTGAAAGGGTCCATCAAGGGAAACTCAGAAGTAGTCGAAAAAATCTTGGAAAAGTATCCTAGCTTTTTTGCAGGCAGGCTACATGAACTCGATTGATTCAACAAAGTCCCACAGGTGACATATCCTAATGGAAATCTATGTTGGTGACTTACTAGAGAACGAGTCCGAGCGGCTTGTATTTGAGAAGCTCGTTGGATATTTCAGTTCGAGCGATGCAATCATTCTTGCAAATGTAAATCTAAATGGAAGACAGATCGATTTTATCGTTGCGACAAATGCTTTGACTTTAGTTATCGAAGCCAAAGGGTATACACGTCCCCTCCGTGGAATGTGCAACGGTCCATGGTCTGTTCTTGTCGCTTCGGGAGAATGGAAAGAAACTTCAAATCTATATTTGCAAACTCTTGGAGCCAAGTATGCTCTCCGTGACTCTATGCGTGAATTCTCACACGCAGAAGTCTACTATCCTGACGCGGTCTTGGTGTTTGCGCCTGAGATCCCACGAGGATCTCAGCTCTGTCCCAGCGACCACAAAGTTGAGATTCTTGGTCTTCCAGATTTAGGTTATCTGCTTAGCAAGCAGCGAACAAACTGTTGGGATATTGAACAATGGAAACGCTTTGCAGAGCATCACGCACTAAAGAAAGTCAGTACGCCTGCTGCATCTTTTGATCCCAAAATATCCAAAGCTCAAACCATAATTTCATCATACGGAAATGCCTTTATGCGCACTTATGGTTTCGAGTCCGTGATGGTTCCTGTTCCATGCCAGTCAGGTGATGGTGAGATTTTGTCCACTGATTTAGTGACGTTGATTGCAAATGATCAAAGAAGCGTAATCCTCACAGGACCTTCTGGATGCGCTAAAACTTTGATTGCTCGAAATGCTGCATTGCGCTTCTGTGAGCTTGGCGGGGTGCCGCTTCTGCTTCCTTGCAAAGACTATTCGGGTAGGTTGAGGACTTTGATGGATGTGGAGGTCAAACTTCTGGATGTTGATGGTGCAACACATGTAGTCGTCGCGAGCGGTTTACTTCAACGCAAATTGCTTCTTATTCTAGATGGTTACAATGAGTGTACTGAATCTCAACGAGCTGTTCTCACAAGATCAGCCAAAGCATTTTGCAAAAAGTACGACGCATCAATTTTTATTACTTCGCAAATTTCATTGGAGCAAGAACACTTACTTTCCCCTGAGAAATTTGCGGTGTCAGAGCCGTCGCTCGAAACCAAGATTCAAATAGCAAACCTTGTGCCAGGCTGTACCATCTCTAACGACACAGAATTGCTATTGCGGTCGATATCGAGTGGGCTAGAAGCTTCAATAGTCGGAGACCTTAGCGGTCAAGTCTCTTCACAATGTGGCCGCTACGCTTTGTTCGATTCGTTTGCGCGAAAGAGATTGGGCATTCAATCAACCAAAGGTGTTCAAGCTCTTTCTCTAATCGCGGGATATCTATCTGAGAATTTTGCAGTCAGTTTATCTCAACGTGAATTGGATAGGTTCGCTGCAAGTCACGGCATTGAAACATCTGTTCTTGAAACTTTGGTGCACCAGCGCCTGCTGATACATCGCGGTGATCGATTGAGCTTTCCTCATGAGTTGTTCTTAAATGCTTTCGCGGCCGAGAGCCTAACCCGCAGCGCGAGTGGTAATGCGGACACTATCTTGGAGTCTCTGGACAATCCTGCCTTCGCTGATTGCCAAGAGTTTTTGGTTGGTACTATCGAAAATGACATTTTGTTGGATCAGGTTCTGAGTAAATTGAGAAAATCAAAGCTTGTGGTCTCAATTGTGCTAGGTAATTGTGGAAATGATGCGCGGGAGTGGATGAATGCTCGTATTCGCTTCCTACTGGAGGAAATGCGTCGAGAATGTGCGAATGTTCGATATCTTTTGACGCAGGATGGTTGGGAGTATGTCTCCTTTGATCCTACTTCGTTGACTGCCTGGAACCCCTCCGAGATTGCAATCTTTCGAGCTATACCGGAATTATTATCTAATGAAATTCTGATTGAGCCACTATTGGAAGTCGTGGGTGAGCTTGATCACACTATGCACAACGAATGGCAACGGTTGCTGGATGATGCAAGAAAGCGAAAAATACCATTGAGAAGTGGGCTCTTCTCTATTTCCTATGTTGGAGGTCGGAATAGTTCTCCTGCCGTTACCCAGGCTTGCCGCTCGATTGGAAGCTCGTTCTATAGAGACGGAGACAAGGAGTACTCAAACTTAGATCAGATCATACTGGAGCGAATCAGATCAGATAACATTTCTCCTGGTCAATCCTATTTGTTGCTCTCGCTTTCTCGCGCAGTCGGTCCAGCATCGAAGTCTTTGCCGAGACTTACAATTTTCGGTATTCGTCGCTTCTGGGAAAGTGCACCTTACCACTTAAAGGTGGAACTTATGCAGGGCGCCGAGTGGTCGGCAATTAGAGCTTCGACTGATGAAAAAGTCGAATTAATACAGCTCATTGAAAGCCTTCCTCATACCAATAATATCGGCGTTTCAAGTTCTATGATCGATGCCCTTCAACGATTAGGAGCCCTAGACCAGGCCGCGGAGGAGCACGAAGCGAGCGTTGCGGAACACCTGAATACAATTCTAAACTCACCTGAAACTAAAGAGTGGTGCACTGTAGCGCTTCATTTGTATAACTCACAATTCGACCACCCATATGATAGCGCTTATTGCCAAGTCGTTGGGGAACTCGCAGAAGGCGATAGGAAGCGCTTCCTGATGATGGCAGCAAAGGGTGCCACTTTTGCAGATTCCACTTTTTTTCTAAGTTCTCTCATCATAGATCTGGTTGCTTTGCGCCATCCCCCTACTGGTGAGATTCTCAATTTCTGGATACAAATTCCTGCTCCTGATTCTTTCGACCCTTATCACGCAGTAGAAGCTTTCGTAGCTGCGCACGTTGGTATTGCCATCTTGGGTACCGAGTTGCCTCCGAGAGACCCAACTAATTGTCCCGCAGGTGAAGCTCTCGCCTTATGCGGGGACGTTATCTATTGGTCCAGCCGAAATGATATTTCGCTCAATGAGCGACGCCGAATGTCTTGTCCAGCAATTGAAAGTTTATCAGCGTTGAGCCCAGTTGTTGCTATAGAAGCCATTTGGCAGTGCGACAGAATGTTTGCAAACGGAATTTTTGAGTCTGCTTACGATTCGTTGAAAAACACAAAGAGGTCAATTCGGGAAAACTTTCCTTCCGACGTATGCACTATTAGCAGAAGCAGTTTGCAGGCTCCCTCCTCCGCATCACATGGCTACTTTGAACGACAAATCGGCGTCGAGACAGGTCATCTCAAATTTGCCATAGAAATAATTCAAGATTTTGGCAGTAGCGCTGATCTTCCCCTTCTGCGCCAATACGTGTCACATAATTTATTCGGTGAGCAAGCAGTAAGGGCCATAAAAGTAATTCGCGAACGCTCTTAGTTCTGTTCTAGTGGCTCTATCAGATGTTAGTATTGAACCCTACGATTACAACATTCATTGGATGGCAATAACAAATGCAATTTGCTTTGGTGACTGGGCAACGAACTCTTCCGATTAAAGGCGGGAAAGGAACTTGTCCAATTTGTAGTGCGGAATTGATAGCGAAATGCGGACCGAGAGTCATTCATCATTGGGCGCATAATAGGCAGCGAAACTGTGATCCATGGTGGGAAAATGAAACAGAATGGCACCGGAAATGGAAAGAACTGTTTCCGGAGGATTGCCGTGAGATTAATCATGAAGCTTCCAGTGGAGAAATACACCGAGCTGACGTAAAGACGCGTTCAGGCATAGTCATCGAAATTCAGCATTCCACGATGACAGACGAAGAAAGACTCTCTCGCGAGCTGTTCTATGGCAATCTTGTCTGGGTGTTGGATGGTTCAACTTTTCAGCAGAATTTCTTCATTTTACATTCTCTGCCAGATCCTAATTGGCATCTTTCGGATGACCTGATATGGTTTCCTGCCAATAAAGACGGCGAGGGATCTCGGCACGGTATGTGTTATCGCCGCAGTGAAAATGAGCCGGGTGCATCTATGGTTCTGGTATGCGGAGATAATCGGTTGGTTAAAGAGGCAATTGGCACCAGTATTGGACATCGGCAGTTTTGTTGGGTCCGTCCGCGAAAGGCCTGGTTGGAGTCAAAATGCCCGGTCTACATCGATTTCGGTCAAGACTACATTTGGAAGTTGATGTTGTACGGAGAGCAGAAATTGCCTTGTATCTACCCTGTATCAAAGGAAAAGTTTGTTCACGACGCAATGGTAGAACAAGAGGCAAATGCAATTGCTACGCGATTCTATAAGATAAATCCATAACTAACAGATCAGGTTCGAAGAAACACCAAGAAACCCCATACCTCGATACACGAAGATCGGATCGAAATCAATTTTTTCTGCAGGAACCCTTTCCCAACTATCAAGCATCTTCTGCGGATCCACTGGCTCACCTTCTATCTGTGATCCGATCAGGTGACTAACCTTGGTAATCTCATTGAACAATCCTTGTGCTCGTATTGCCGCGAGTTTTCCCACCAGATAATCAGTTTTGGTTTCCAATCGCGCCGTGATTTTTGCGCGTGCCGGTCTTTGCGTTTTTGGATGTCGTATTAATACGGGAGATTCGGTCAATAGTACTTCTTGGAAGGATTCCAGTGGAGAGATTTTGCCCTGTTCGTACCCCTCAAAAATCAAGTCTTCAATGTTTTCCGCATCCTGCTGCCTTTGCCGAGATAAAAGCTCAACGCTCGTTGCTTTTATGGTCTCGTCTCGAAGCTCAATGATTAGGGAATAGCTTTGGACAAGGAGGATTTGGCAGATCGCATAATATCTATAATTGGACCTCCAGTAGTGATCCCTGGTGTCAATCACCGTGAATAGGCTGATATTATGCGTCTTCGCAAAGTTTTTTGCGTGCTTCGTGAAACCATTGGAGGCAACTACAGACACGGAGCTGGCATTTACGTCTTCGGTAAGAAGATGAATCTGCTCCAACGCATCAAGGCCCAAACGGCGTTTGTGATCTTTACATTCATAGACATGAAGATTGCCGCCTGACTCGACGGCACACACATCAATCTGTCTCCTGATTCCATAACTTCCAGGCAATCGCTGATTAATCGAGACCATCAAGTCTGCGTAAAGTGCTTGAACAATACCATGGATTAGCCGCTCAAACGCAGACCACTTTTGAGAAGAGTTAGGCGACTTTGACCTCTTGTTTTTTTTGTTCATGATTCCACGTCGATTCGCCTCCACTAGAATGTGGTGGCTCAAAAGTTATGATATCTACTACCATATACGACATCGTGGGTGGTGTCAAGGTGATACCATAAAATCTCGCTTTTCAGGATTTGGCTCTGGATTCTCTGGTAATGGACCAAGTCCGACTATTGCATCCAACGCGATTCAGTGCTCTGCAAAAGATTCGGTACATATCTGTTTTCTGTAGTGTTCATCGCTTAGCATACTGCTCACTCACTTCCGCGTTGATAGAACGCGATGGTGGGATATGTTCATTTCTACTGCGCTAAATTCGTTTTGCTTTTTCTTTTGCTATTGATGTCGGTGCTTGGTTGATTCGACTTCTTGATTCCACAGAGTCTGCGCAGCTCGTCTGTGATCAATTGCATTGGTCCCCTGAGGCGCTCAGCATCCGACACAATGTAACCCGAAGTCACATCTGAAGTCGTTTTGTGATTTGCAAGTCTCTTGAGCGCATAGTAGGGAATGTCTAACTGTTCTGCGACCGTCAGGAAGGTGCGCCTTAAGTCATGCAATGTAAAAGCAGCGCCAGCATCCTCGCTTACCTTCTTTATGTGCATGTCGCAATCTTTGAGATAGCTCCGACCAGACTCACCGGGAAAAACAAATTCACCTTTCTGACCATTGCCCCATCGGCGCAGCAATAGCTCATACAGAAAGTCGCTCAACGGAAGCATGTGATCCTGTCTGTTTTTTGTATCCAGCACTGTGAGTGTTTTGCCTGTCATATCAATGTTATTCCAAGAGAGTGACGCGGCTTCGGTCTTTCGCAGACCGGTGAAGAGCACAAGCAAAAGATAGTCCTTCACAACCGGGTTGCGGACGCTGGATACCGCCGAATACCAGCTTGAGAGTCTGTGAGATTTAATAACAGTTTGGCGTCGAGGCACACGGTTCCATGCACGGGTTTGTGAAAGTCGCCTAACTGGATTCTCCGATAAGAGTGGCTTTCCATCCGCTCTCTTATATGCAACTGACGCGTACGTTAATACGGCTCGTAATACGCGCATGCTGTTATTTGCTTGCGCTTTGAATTCACTTAGCTTCAGATGTCTTTGTTCAATCATCTCTGGAGTGATCTCGGTGAGTGGCAATTCAAGCCAATCAGACAGGTAATGCTCAATACAAATTCGATAGATGTATTGAGTGCTCTCTTTAAGATCACGCACACGCAAATAATCTTCTAAAGCAACCTTCAATGTAATTGAATTAGCGAGTTCTTCGCTTCTCTTTTCCTTTCGTGCTGTGGTTTCTTTTTCGACTTGAGCTTTTCGTTGCTCGTTGGGATTGATGCCATTCGACATTTCAGCAAGTATTTCAATCGCCTTCTTTCGGGCCTGCTCCGTAGTAACAGCTCCATGCTCGCCTATTGTGACTGTCGTATTTCG
The DNA here is from genome assembly GCA_021732085.1 of Candidatus Obscuribacterales bacterium. GTDB lineage: Bacteria > Cyanobacteriota > Vampirovibrionia > Obscuribacterales > Obscuribacteraceae > JAIEPM01. The sequence goes on from JAKFVQ010000022.1 coordinate 35,983, forward strand.
CTGTGTTCCTCTCACCTTGCGACAAACGGCATACATTTTCTTTCCACTGCTTTGGATTCTTAGGACGAATCCAGCCAATTTTGTGTCCCAATACCAATCGGGTTGTGTGGTCGATTCAACGAACGACTTAGTTATTGATGCTTTGGGCATTTCATATCCTCACTGTTTTTGCATGCCTGCTGTGATCTCGTCGAACTTGTGGCTGGCTTCCGTAAATAGGCCGCTGGGCTTTCGGGAGGTAGGCCGCTGGCGCTCGAAATAGGCAGCTGACTCTCACCTTAGCTTTTGGAACGGAGTCCGCTGGTATCGAAAATAGGCCGCTGGACTCTGAAAAATAGGCCGCTGAAATTAGTCTGTTCGTGTCATTTTTCGCCAGCGGCCTATCAGCGGCCTACGGACTAGATTTGAAATCTAGAAAAACCAGCGGCCTAATAGCGGCCTATTTAGAAGAAATTGTAGCACGACACGGAAAACATGCGGAAGCTGAAAAGCCTTATTTGACGAGGCTTAACAAACGTGAGAAAAATTAAGAAAAACTCAGAAAACCGAAAATACTAAACTTAGGATCTAGTCCGCAAGGGTGTGGGTTCAAGTCCCTCCTCGCCCAAATAATCAACGAATCCGGCGAAAGCTGGATTTTTCTTTTTTCGCTGGAAACGTGTGTAACGATCAGACCGGCTCCCCATGCGGGGATGAAACTTTCTTAGGGAACTAGAGACGCTGGAATATCAAGAAGTTCATCAGACACGCTTCGAGACGAGAATTCTCGACGCGCCCTGACTGCGGTTGCATTCATCAGGGTGGCAAGCTATGTTTGCTAAAAGGACCATTCGGTTCTTATGCGACGCCGAATGCTATGTTGGTGGGAAAAGAGCATATTGGTGCCAGTGGCACACCCATTCTTCAAGCAGACAACGAAAGGTGAAAGGATAATTTGTCTAGTCATCACATGCTCTTCTTTTGGTTCCGTCAGTTCGTCAACTTCTTTCCCGTGACGCTAAACGTGACACTGTCAATGACACCAAGAACGGCCGGCAGAAGAACAATGAATCCAGAAAATACAACACCTATTTTGATTAAAGTCGGGCCCAAGGCGGCGTCGTAACTTCCCCTTGTCTTGAAAGCTGCAATCTCCAGTATCGGCCCGAAGGAATAGCATATGTTCCACACAATCGGGCCAAAAATAGCACCAGCGACGAAGGACATGGCAGGTAAAATATCCTCGGATGTTGATTGCGAGGGAATGAGCCCAGGGGTTATCCGACTGCACACGTAAACAATAGCTGAAATCACCGCTAATACGATTACGAAAGCGTTGTAAGCTAGGCGGCGTTTTTCCCACCAAAACCAAATCTCACTTACTGAAGGCTCCTTCTGAAGAGGTTCCCATAACCAAAAAGTCTTCTTAGGAGGAATTGACTGCGCTGTCATTTCGATGGTAATTCCTCTGTCCAGCGGAAAACTTGAATTAGACTTCTTTGGAGGCCAGTTGAACCAAGCGGACGATCAGAAACGCTCTTCAAATGTCCCCGGCGCATTCGACTGCAAAAATGCGGTCACTAATGATTGAATTAAAACCAAAATTCAACAGACTTGAAATTGCTAAACAAAAATTTTAAGGTCAGGCTGTAGCCACAGTCCCAGTTGCTGGGCGAGTTGGTCGACACCTTCGCCACTTACTGAAGAAAAGATCTGGATGCTTACTAAATTTTCTAAGCCGGAGTTTTTAAGCTCTCTCTGATAGTTCAGTAGAGTATTTTGGGCTGCACCGCGTGAGAGTTTGTCGCTCTTGTTAAGCAACACGTGCAGAGGCATCTCCGATTGCACCGCCCAGTTGATCATCATTTCGTCGGATTCTTGCATGGGATGCCGAATATCTGTAATAAGAATAATTCCCCTCAGTGACTGTCTCTCGTTTAGGTATTGCGATAGATGCTCCTGCCATTTTTGTTGCACCGCCTTCGGAACCTTGGCATAACCGTAACCCGGCAAATCGACAAGGCGCAAATCGGCTGAGCTATGCAGCTGGAAGAAGTTGATCAGCTGCGTGCATCCAGGGGTTTTACTAGTGCGCACAAGTTTATTGTTGCGGGCAAGCGTATTAATTGCGCTGGACTTACCCGCATTGGAGCGTCCGGCAAAAGCGATTTCAGCGCCCTTATCGGGAGGGCACTGCTTTAGGCTGGGTGCACTGATCAGAAACTCGGCGGATTTGAAGTTGATTTTGCTCATTCCTCTCGCTACCCTTAAGCCTCCGGCTGCGGATTCATCTTACCACCAAATTGATCAAGGCACATTTATGGTGATGTTTCCTTCTGGATGAGGGGAGAAATACGACAAACTCGAAAGCGAGTTTCAGTTTCTTTCAGCCACAATTAATAGCATCTTCAATGTCTTGTTGATTGAAACAAAGAATTGACTGAGCAGAAAGAGCTTGGCTCAAATTCAGAGATTCTGAATTCAAACGGACATAATCAGAAAGCGAGCAATCCAAATCGAGATGCAGAATGACATAGTTACGAGAAAATTCTAGGAGCCGTATACTTAGCAGCGGGTTCAAGTCCCTCCTCGCCTAAATAATCAACGAATCCGGCGAAAGCTGGATTTCTTTTTGTTCGAGATTGGAAGTCGCACTAATTGCCTTGCACAGCCGTGGCGATCGATTGGCAAAAACCGCACTCTGTAGTGTTTCAACATGGACCAAGCAGGCTTCGACATCCATTGCAAGAACTAGGCGCCCACGATACCAAATTCGATGGATATGCAATCTCCACAAAAAATGCATGGCATCGCTGACAAAGCAAGTAGTGTTTGTGATCGCAGTGTGATCACTTTCAGGCGTGCGCGAGCATGTTTCGACACAATGAGATCACATTTCGATAATATAATTTTGGAATCTGGTCATTAACCATTACTTTTCGAACCCGTCACTAACCAAATCGATACTCGTATTTCTCCTAATCACAATTACGATTCTGACGGAATCTTGATGCTCACTTTCTCACGATCAGTATATAGTCCTAGTGAGATATACCAATGGGTTTTGAGAAGTGTCCTCCAGTATATTGCGCAATAACTCACAGCTTTTCCGAGCCCGCGCTTTGGTCGACTGTCCGGATACCGGTATCACCGCGGGAAAACAAAGTCCTATGATTCTCCCTCACTTGCCAGTTCCACCAACCGATCGGTTACAAGGACTAGTAAGCAACTGGAAAACTGATATCGTTTCCGGTTTCGTCGTTTTCTTAATCGCTTTGCCACTATGTCTTGGAATCGCACTGGCCTCAGGAGTTCCGCCAATGGCGGGAATCATATCAGCCGTAGTTGGAGGAATTGTAGTTTCTCAAATTAATGGGTCCTTCGTTACAGTTAACGGGCCAGCTGCTGGGTTGATTGTTGTTATCCTGGCATCAGTTGATCGCCTCGGCGGCGGGGAGATTGGTTATCAGGCAACACTGGCTGCCACTGTGATTTCTGGTTTGCTACTGTTTGTGATGGGCGTATTCAAAGTTGGAGAACTCGGAGACTGTTTTCCTTCTACGGTAGTGCATGGAATGCTGGCCGCCATCGGAATCATCATCACGGCAAAGCAATTACCCTTTGTCCTTGGTGTTAATGTGTCAGCGAAAGAGCCATTAGAGCTGATTGCGCATATTCCCGACATGTTGAGAAACATCAACCCGGAAATTGCCTGCATTGGCTTGGTCAGCCTCGGAATATTAATTGCGCATGGAATGATTGCCAATAAAATCATACGCAGAATTCCAGCACCTGTAATTGTCGTCGTTGTTGCAATTTTGATGGGCAATTATCTTGACCTGGCTCACGCACATAATGACATTATTGGCGGACATCCAGTCTTCATTAGCCCGAAATTTTTGGTATCAGTTCCGGCAGATGTATTTCAAGCAATAACATTTCCAAACTTTTCCCAGGTATTTACTTATGGATTTTTTCTTTCTGTTATTTCGATTACGCTTGTTCAGGCTATTGAAAGCCTGCTAAGTGCGAGCGCCGTCGATAAGCTTGATCCTTACCACAGGCATTCAAATCTGAGCAGAGATATGTCGGCGGTGGGACTGGGGAGTGCATTGTCCGGCTTGATTGGCGGATTGCCTCTGATTGCCGAGATAGTCCGTAGCACCGCTAATATTAGCAGTGGTGCCAAAACCCGGTGGTCCAATTTTTTTCATGGTGTCTTTATGCTGGCTGCAGTTATTTTTTGCGTGAGCTATATCAATCAAATCCCGCTGGCTGCTCTTGCTGCCCTCCTTGTATTCACAGGCTGCCGACTGGCCTCTCCAAAAGTTTTTATAGAAGCACATGAAATCGGCAAGGAGCAATTATTCATTTTTGTAGTAACGATAGTCGCCACTCTTACTACAGATCTCTTAATCGGTGTCGGTATTGGTATTGCTGCAAAAGTGATTATTCACTTGTGGCATGGTGTATCCCCGAACTCTTTATTTACTGCCAAAGTTATTTCAAGTGAAAAGTCAGGCACTATAGTTGTTTCTGTTTTGGGCTGTGCCTTATTCTCCAATTTTGTATCGTTGAAGCATCAACTCTTGCAAATTGAACCTGGTAAGCAGGTGCTACTTGACTTAAGCAAGACACGTCTAATCGACCACACTGTCATGGAACGATTGTATGAATTCTGCGAAGAGTACAGCGCATCTTCTCGAGGCGGAGGATGCCAGATAATCGGATTAGATTTGCATAGAGCCGCATCATCGCATCCTTTTGCGGCTCGCAAATTAGTAATACCATAACCGCATGAACATACTGCTTGCTGTTGATAATTCTGAACACTCGAGGGTTGCCCTTGCAGTGCTGTTGAGTCGACTTTGGCCAAGTGGCAGCAGTTTTAGGATCATATGTGCAGTGGAGCGCCGAGATCCTGTTTTTGCAGTATTGAGTCCCGGTGAAGCTGCATCATTTCATAACAAAGCATTGGAGGCATCTCGCAAGTTCACGGCTGAGGTGGCGGCAAGATTACAAGAAGCATTTCCTGATTGCGACGCTATCGGCGATTCTGTGTTTGGAGGAAGCAAGGAAATATTACTTGAGCAAATCGACAGATGGCCTGCAGACCTTGTTGTGTTGGGTTCGCACGGACGACATGGCTTGCCTCGCATGTTTCTTGGCAGTGTCTCTCAAACTGTGCTCTTGTATGGTCGCTGCTCAACACATATTGCCCGCTATCAGCATGCACATGAAGGTGTACCCGAATTTGACAAGAATATTCTGATACCGGTTGATGACACCACGCATTCTCGTGATGCGCTGGAATGGGTATTGCAAATGCCCTGGCATAAAGAAACAAAGTTCACATTGCTTTCAGTACTGACACCGGTTGTAGAAAAATACTCTGATGGAATTGATGCACTTTACAGGCGGAAATTTTCTGGCTCCAGGCTTGAAGCTCGTCAAGCCGCGCAAGAGTTTTTGGAAGAATGTGCTTCCAGGCTCAAGGCTAAAGTCGGTGGCGACAATGTTGCAATCGAAATGAGAGAAGGCGATCCTGCGGAGGTGATTTTGCTTCTGGCAAAAGCATGGCCCTCTGGGCTGATCGTCTTGGGCTCAAGATTACACGGACATGTGTCTCGCTTTTTCATGGGTAGCGTATCACAGGAAGTTGTGCTTCAGGCGCCATGCCCTGTAGAGGTCGTCAAAAGCCGCCTCTAATAAGTGATTGAGCGATTCAAATTTCGTGGCTAGCCACCTAGGGAGGCTAATCATACTGTTGGAGCAGGCTCGCTATCTTCTTCCAATAGCTCAGAATGGTCCAAGAAAACTAGTTCGGATTCCTTGGCAGTCCATTCAATAGAAATAGTAGAAAAGCTGACGTTGCCTTCGTGCATGGTCATTCTGTTAAAACGAATATTGCAAATGATAGGTGGAGTTGTTTCTTGAACTTTGTGTCGCTCATATGAGACAATACGTGCCGGTAATCTTCGAGGTTACGTGCCGTACGCGCAAATTGAGCTGCCAATGTGTTGCTGGCTGCCACGTACATTGAAAAACAAACACCGGTATCCCTCATGCCACACTTCTCGTTCGTCCAGGTCCGAGTTCTCCTTTTGACAATCGTCGTATCGCTCATAGTTCCACCTGTAGTGCCAGCGGCTGAAGATGAGTCTCAATCACTGGCCTCATCGGTTCAAAACAACTACAGCGCTCGCTACACAGAGATCACCAAGAAGATTCTCCTGACCAGCATCGAACTGGAGCGATTCAGCTTAAATTATCGCTTGCAAAACTGCCGCCGCTCGACTTTGCGAAAACTTGTATTTTGGGGAGCGCAGGAAGCTGGTGCGGCGTCAGGTATGGCTTTTGAGATAACTGCGGTGCAACAGTTTGGCCAGGGACGTCAAAAACTGTTGCGGTTGAATAAGAATTCCTTGCAGCATGGCTTGAGAGCCGCTGAGGTTGGTTCAATTGTTGCTGCATCCGGTTCTGGATTTGAGTTGGTGGCGAATGTGGTGAAGGGGGCAATCAGCAGGAACAAAGGATTTGATTTTCACTCGGCCAACCGTTTCGTTTTCTCAAAGTTAAAGGATATAGACGAGCTAATCGCCCGACGAGATGCTCTGGTTAACGCTCACCCGGATCATCCGGCTCATGATCGAGCTGTCATCGAAGGAAAGCTTTTGCATGCCATGCGTGGGGCGTTTGTGGATGAATACGCACATTTTAGCTCGAACAGTCGTAGCAGTGCTGCTGTTGAGAACTTATTCTATGCGCTGAATATGAGTTACAACATTCTGGGTGCTGTTGGCGCTGGATTAGGCTACAAGTCCGTAAATCAACCAAAACTGAACGGGCCGTCCAACATCGTTTTTACTGTAAGCGGTGCTATAGCAGCCGTGACTCCGTTATTGTGTTCCGCTCAATTATGCATTCATGGAAAGCTACTTCTTCGCTCTCAAAAAGAACGGTGGGGCGGAACCGAGAGTGACATCCAGGAAATGGCTAAGCAGGCGGATCTTTTGAGTTCGTCAAGCAGTGAGCAAGGTAGTCTGATTCCATCTCTGCCAGCAACTACAAGATTTGCCTTGTACGGTGAGTCGAGCAAGCGGTTTGCAAAACAATTAGAAGGAGAAATTACGACAATGCAGCGCTTAAGAAAGGTGGCGTTGCAAAATTCAGTGTTGGGTCCACCTATTGGCGGTCTTTTAATGACGCAAGGTATCCTCGGTAGCAGAGGCTACTACAAGTACTTTCCGGCACGCCCGAAGACGCAGCTGGATCTCTCTTACAAAGGTGCAGTGTGTGGAACAGTGGGGACCACAATGGCGGTCGCCGGCAATGCTGCCTGGCTGCTGGCAAGCCTTAGTTATGAGCACAATTTGAGAAGACACAAGAAACTTCCTGAGCAATTGATAAAAGAGCGATTAGTACATCTCGATGAGGTCGAGCATATTGTCTCAGCTCTGTGATTAATCCGGGGCGTATGGGCCTGTTTGGCTGCCGTCAAATTATCCGGAAGACATAGCATTGGTGATTCTGAAGCAGTCCACAAGCTCGTATCCGCCGGCTATAGTGGCTGAATTCGTAAAAAGGTCGGTCATTCTTCCTGGTTGGGACGAAAACCTGCGCATTCTGGGTATAGAGTCTATTGGAGAGTACGTTTGCGGCGATTCAATGGCTAATGAATGCGGGGAAAACGAAGTCAGCACTGAAAAGGCAAAGACTGCCGCTGAAGGTGCAAATGATTTGAGCGACGATGACCGTTCGCTCTTTCTTAAGGTGCTCGATGAAAGACATCGTGCGCCGGATAATCTTGCCAGTCGACTTCAAGAAAATAAAGTTTGCCATGACGAGAAACACTTGTTGGGAAGAGCCAAACTAGATGGTGTTACTTCGCAAGGGCTATCGTTGCTTGACCAGGTACTGGTGCCAGGCAAAGATAACAAGCCGGCAGACAAACCAAAATTTATTGTCATGGACAAGACAGATTCTCACGCCGATGCCGTTGCTGGTGTCATCAAGGCCAAATCCCCTGGCTTGAGCGATCAAGATATTCAGTTCATCAGCCCTGATATGGCCATGCGCCTCAAGAATTTTGTAGCTACCCCTTACACAATGGTCAATCTTTCGGAAAAAGATCGAAGGGAGATTGTTGTCGCGGACAGTTATGGAGAACGCATAAGCAATGACCTCAAGAAACTACTGCCGGAGGTGAAGAATAATCCTGACGTCGTGATCAATATCTCTATGGGCCTATTCGATGTCGGATTGAAAGTCCCTGGGGAGAACGAAAATCAGGGGCGGGTAACAAACATTTCAAGCAACGAATTAGACATGAAAGGCATAAAGTCGATTGACCAGATTGACAAAACCTTCGTGAATGATCTCGCTTCTCACATTAATGCGAGAAGCGATTCTGATCTAAGAGCAAGATACACCTCTGAGATCGTTGATCGATTAAAAGACCTTGCCGATGCCGGCGCGCAGATTCGGCTGGCTTGGGGCAATCATGATGTGGTTGCCGTGAACAAGTTACTCGCACAAGTTCATCCCAACATAAAGGCGGTGGGTGCGCTGGATGCGAAAGGTCGCGTCGCTGCGTACAATGAGAGAACGGCGCATTTGACTGGTGAGCAGCAAGCAGGCACGATTCTTTTCATGCCAGCTGAACAAATGAATAAAATCGACAAGAAATTTATTTCCCAAAATGTCACTCTTGTTGAGAAACCGAGCAACCTAAAGAATGACTTTAGTGGCGAAGATCTGAGCAGTCGTTGGATGAAGTCGAGCGACTTCAGGCAATTGAAAAATATGCAGCCTCTTGCAAAAGAGATATACGACGTGGAAAGGATTTTACTTAGCACTCAGGCTGGCTACCATGCAGCCGTTGAGCCTAAAACACATTCTGAACTTTACGACAAACTAAGCAAGATAAACCCAGCAGAGACTGAGAAGCTAATTGGAAAACGGGTAGAGTTTGTTGACAGAATGCAAGAAATTGGAAGAGTAGATACTACGCAATTATCGGATAAAGAGCTGGAAGCACATTTGTCAAAGCATAATCCTCTTTTCGATAAGGTTCATGCGATTTTGTATTCCGGGATGGCTGCTGACTTAAATAAACTTGGGTATCCTCAGAAGGATAAGCAGACTCCTGTGGATGTACTGCAATCATTTTATCAGGGCTTTGAAAAGATCGCAGGCGCTGGAGTTCTGAACAAAAGAGAGCTGCGAGAAATCTATGGCGCTGACGGCGCGGCTTTTCTTGATCAGCAGAAGCAGGGCGCCTATCTTTTCAGGTTGACGGGTCCAGATGTGCTTAAGACACCACCAGATGGCTACGTGACAGTGCGAGACAAGAACGGCGGGAAAGTCTTGGCTCAGGAATGGGTTGGCACTTCCTTTGCCTCACCAATAGCTGCAGCACGTGCGCGACGGCAAGACGGTAGGACGTAGGAGTGAATGAAGGATCCCGAAAGTCCGCAATATAATTCAACCATTCCTTATGAACGTGTTACCTCTTTTTCTTGCTCCTATTTGTATTCAAGAAATTCGTGTAACCAATCAACTTTTCTTATCGAGTTGTTCGTGTACTGGTAGCCAGATTTCGTTTCTACGAAGGAAGGGCGGCGTCCAGGGCGGATTGTAAAATGCCAGCACAGGCTCACCAGTAGCTACTAGTCCGTTGGTGCTGAGGTATTCCTTCAATTCCTGAGTGTGCTTGGATATACTTGCCTCTTTTGCTCTTCCCGAAAAACGTACTGTTGCGTACAACTGTGGAGCGATCAATTCGAACTTAATACGCTTGTCGTGCGCTTCTGGTAGTGTCTCGAGGTCGTACTGTGCGGGCATGTAAAATTTCATCGTCATGCTGTTCTGGTTGAGACTCGTTGTCACCGGAACGGTCATTGCGATCTTTGTAGAGCCTGCCTCCTGCGTAACTGGAGCCGCCATATCAATCTTCTTTCTGGTGCTGTTCTTACCGAATATGTAGCCGGCGAGAATGGAGAAGGCGTTGTTGGCCGCTTGATCTGTGACACCATTTACGGTGACTGAAGCGGCTAGCAAGCGCGGGTATCTTCTAATTTCAAATTGATCGTCATTCCTGACAATGGACCACTTGGGCTCTTCGTATCGGGCGGACGCCGTGCTGAGGGCGGCTACGCTAAGTCCACCTGCTATGAGTGAGCAAATAAATATGATTGATTTTCCTTGCATAAGTCGCTGGTGCTTTGTGTGTTTAGGAATTACTTTAAACAGCTCACTGTGTGTTCAGCTCGAATTTGGTCCGAGCGCCTGCAAAGACACAAGATCTTTAGGTCGGAAAGCATGAGCCGCACTACCATCTCGATCACAACCTATCTGGATTATAGTTCTCGAACTTGAACGGTGTGTGAACGTCTAAGGAGGAAGCAACCCACCTACTTCTCCACCTCTTCGACCAAATAAAAACTCTAAATGACCAGAGTCGATTCATTGAAAGCCAGATTTGCGCAGCTGTGATGCTCTCTCTGTAATGTCGTTTCTCCACTGGTCGCTTTTGGATGCAAGGTTTCGCATTGTCATGAACATGCGTGCATTTCTTGCAAATCGATCTTCATTGCGAATCAGGAAGTCCCAATAGAGCGTATTAAATGGACAGGAATCATTTTCCGTACTCGTTTGCGAATTGAAGGCACACTGCTTGCAATAGTTAGACATTTTCTTTATATAGTTTGCCGAAGCGGCGTACGGCTTTGTGCCCACATAGCCCCCATCAGCATGTAAAGTCATTCCAATGACATTCGGCACCATCACCCAGTCATAGCCATCGATGTACATCGAAGCGAACCAATTGTTTGTCTGTAGCGTGTCAAGTCCTGCTATTAGTGCGAAATTACCAAGTATCATCAAACGTATTATGTGATGTGAGTATGCGTATTTTATCGTTGTATTAATCGCATCATTAAGACAGCGCATAGAGGTATCTCCTGTCCAGAAAAACTCTGGTAAGTTCTCTCTGGCTTCGAGTTCATTGCGCCTTGCGTATTCTGGCATCATTCGCCAGTAGACGCGCCAAATGAATTCACGCCAACCTATTACTTGTCTAATAAACCCCTCAACAGAACTTAGCCTGGCTTGCCCGCGTCTGTAGCGGCGTTCAGCCTCCTGGCACAATTCCAGAGGATGAAGCAGGCATATGTTAATGTACGGTGAGAGAACTGAATGATTGAGAAATGGCTCGCCGTAGACCATCGCGTCTTGATGGGGGCCGAACTCATCAAGTCTATTTTCAAAAAAGTCTTCAGCCGACAGAAGGGCATCTTCGCGCGTGACAGCGTAGATCCAATTGTTTGTATCGCCTGGGTGATCGGGGAAATTATGTTCGACCATCTTTATGACGGACTGCGTTATTTCATCAGGAGGGAACTTCCTAACTGGACGGGCCTGCATGTTTTTGCCGGGCGGCTCTCGATTTTCCTTATCGTAGCTCCAGGCTCCGCCTTCTGGCTGTTTGTTCACATTGAGGAGTAGCTTGGTCTTCAAGCGCATCTGACGATAGAAGCGGTCCATAGTGACCCGAGAGTCGGGCGTACTATGCAATTCTTCGAAATCTTCGGATGATGAGAGAAAGTTGCAGTGTGGGGTTAGTTCATGCGGGATGCCGTCGATGATACTTGCAAGCCGCCGATCAGCACCAAACTCGGATTGCTGCATCCAGAGAAACCTCTCTGGAGAATGCAAGTTTATGTGTCTCTGCACAGCGTCTTCGAAACTCGGGGACTCTTCATAGTAGTCGACTTTCCAGCCCTCACTTCTTAGCAAGGAAGCGAAGTGCCGCATAGCTGAGTAAATCAACACCAGCTTTTTCTTGTGATACCGAATTTGGTTACCGCGCGAAATTGATTCGACCATCAATATGCAGCTAGTCTTTTTGTCGGCGGCCATCAAAGCCGTATTGTTTAGCGAGCATTGATCGCCAGTTATCCAGACAGTGGTTGTGTTGCTCATCGTTTTTATAGGAGGCGTTTCTTGACCAATCCGTAACTACGATCTTGACTTGCTTGTCCACTCTGCAGGTTACAAAACAGTCATTTGAGAAAAGCTGCGGTTAGTATTTGAGTAGAACTCCTGAAGCCTCCAATAAGTTTCAACGTCGCCTTCATTGCTCTATTCTATTAATGTAAAGTGAACTGCAGGTGAACGCGAATCGGCAAGAAATTCTACGCGTGGCGGATTGAACATTGCCATAAGCCAAACCAAGAAGAAGCTGTCCACGAGGGCTCCATCCCTCCAGGAAAATCTATTCTATGAGTGCGTCTTACGGCGTCTGACTCGATTCATTCAGCTCTGATTTTCGCGATCCGGGCTTTGACTTTTTCCTGCTCCGCAGGCTATCGGTTAATGCGTTCTGAATTATCGAAAAAGGAAATCGAGAATGCCTTGGACAATTTCCTGTCCAGGCTTAGCAACCCAATGTGTATACGCATTGTTCTGCTGTTGGCATAACGCAGTTCGCTGAGTTCGGAGGACCACCGTGGCAATCTGCCGATGGAGGCGTTGGTGCTTGTCCACCCAGGCTAAGCTCCTGTTGGCTTGTTGCCCTGAGCTTCGTCAATCGCGGCAATGCCTTTCGTGCTTTCTTTTTCTTGCTTCCCGCGTCGTTATCTTCCATATATTTTGCTCCACAGCCTCGTCCGTAGACTAAACTATGCCCGCCACAAGAAGACTTAATCAAAATCATGAAGTGATATTCCACGCAAATAGTTAAAATCCTTGGATTCCCCGGTTTATTTTACGCGTGTCATCGGCGATAACAAAGCGCGCGATTCGGGCGACTGCTTCAGGCAATTTAGGCGTACGAGCCTGACTCGCGCCCTGACTTCTTTAAACATTCGAACTAGTACAAATCGTGCAACCCGAATTAGGCCCACTTATCTTGATCGGTTGACCTGTCTGGTTATCTGCATATGTGGCTCCACCAACGAGAGATTGCAGAGATGCATTATTCTTCAGCAATTTGAGCTTGGGTAGAACCTTTCTAATTCTTGTATTCTTTTGTTCGCAACCGAAATTAGTTGATTCGTTCATGATCAATACTCCAATAAATAGTGATTAACGGTAGGCAAAAAACGATTGCGCGCATCGAGCATCCAACTGGCTGCCGTTCGTAGCACAATCGTTCTAAAATGGCTGAACCGTGTTCACCAAATATCGGAGATTACTGCAAAATACAATTCGACTTTGGTTTTAAGGCGAGGATTTTTTGAAATCCCTCTCAGTTCATTATCATTAGAATGTTTCGCCAAAGTCATCGCCAGATATGCTCCTGGTATTGATTGATATTTCAAATTTAAGTGAATTGTGTGAGGAATGTGTGAGACCGTTGGTATGGACTTACCTGCGCGAGGGACGGGTTTCGATCTTAGGTGGCTTGCTTATTCGATTGCTCAAGTCTCGAATCAAGTGCCCTAGTCTTCAACAATCGCATCTGCTTCAATTTCTACAAACCAATCTGGATCGAGAAGCGCGCTCACCTGGACACATGTACTGGCTGGTCGTAATTCAGCAAAAAATTCGCCATGGGCGCGAGCGATTTCTTTCCAGTGTGCTGTATCTGTGATAAAAATTCGCGTGCGCACAACGTGCTTTAGTTGTCCTCCCGCCTGATTGATAGCGCGCTCTATGATTTCCAGACAGCGTTTTGCTTGTCCGTGTGGATCTCCTGGCGCGGCATTAGACCCGTCATCGGCGATTGGGGCGGTGCCTGCCACTGCTACATGTTTGCCGACTCGGACTGCTCTTGAAAAGCCGATTGGTTTCTCGTAAGGCGAACCTGACGAAATAAGCTGGCGGGTGTTATCTTGCATACATTTTCCTTTCTGGCGAAAGCTTCTTGGATGATTCAGGCTCCGTTTAACTTGGATACCCACCCAATGACCGAGACAACCCCATCAATGTCACACCTATGTCACAGAGGGGATGTCAACCTGCAGGATTGGAGTGCTCCCCTGGGAATAATGGTTAAACGCAATCAGTTCTGTAATTGGAATATGAGAGGCACACGCTGTGGCTAATGATGATACAGAGCAAAACCTGGAATCCGACAATGCGTCGTCGGATACTCCCAAATCAGAGAAAACAGCAAATGAAGCGAATGAGGGTCTTAAGGCGGATAATGTGCGCCTTGCAGTTCAGGCGAAACTGGAAGTTACCAGCACCGAAGCCGGTCCGCTGACTAAGGACGGCGTGAAGCGGATGGCAATAATTGACGACGGCGTCGACCTTGTGAAAAAAGGTGGTGCGGGGCGCGCCGACAAAGATGTTGCAGGGAATAAAGACAGCCGCGATGACAAAAGTATGGACGGAGCTAGCGATGGCGAAAGCTCAGAGCGCGCAGAAGATAAACGAAAAATTGTTGCAGGCGACAACGGAAACAAAGATACCAATGATAAGAACAGAGTTGTTGGGAGCAAAGAGAACACCACAGAGCCGGACGTCTTAAGAAAGGTTTCTGCGGTTGAATCCGAAAACAGCATAGAAATTAAAGCACAGGACCAACTCGAAACCGGCAAAGTTAAATCGATAGATGACTCGACCAACATCGATGAAGAAGACAAAAAAGTTCTGGAAAAGTTAAGCGCACCCAGGAACACAAAGACCAGTACCGTTTTTGGATCACCCGAAATCGCATACAAGGGCGACGTCGTAAAGGAAGCTGTCGAGCCGAAACCAGGATTGAACCTTGAACTTTCAGAGATCGTCAATGCTGAGAGGATTAGCAAGCCCACAGAACGAATAGACGAAAATACTGGCATCAAATACACGTACGACCAACAGGGTCGCATAACAGACTTCAAAACGCCTGAAGGTAAAACCAGCAAATTTGAATATAGAGGTGATGCAACGCAACCATCATCAGTTGAGATGAACGACAAAGATGGCAAGCCAGTATTAAAGCTTGAAGGAGCATTCCAATTAGACAAAGACGGTGTGCTTACTCAAAAGCACGAATTAACTGACAGCAACGGAGCGAAAATAGAAACTCGTTTCACACCAGATGGTATCGCAACTAAAACGCAGTACGATGAAGCTGGGCGTCGGCTCATGGCTGAGAAAAGTGAAGCCACGGCTGATGGAGTGAAAATCTTAGGGAAAACAGAATTTCTCTATTCAGATAAAAACGGAAAGCCCACGCAGGACTCCGCCAGTATCGACGATTCCAAGCCAATCCAATCTATAACTCACGACGACAAGTTCCGAGTAACAGAGCGCTATCAATATGCATCGAGGCAAGAGCTAGAAGAGTCAAAACCAAGTACGCGCGAAGAGATATCTTACGAGGAAAACCCAGCACTACTTACTGCTTCTGAAAAGCACGTTGGGTATGCTTATCATCCTGAGACGGGAGTCGCCCAGCCCGTTGTAAGCAGTGAAAAAATCCAATTTACAGACACTGGTGTCACAGCGGTTTACAACAAGCAAGCGAACGGCACTGAACAGCACATGCAGTACGATAAGGATGGCAAGCCCCTTATACTAACTCGCTCCGAATACGATCAGAATGGCGAACAGCGTAACTATAATTTCAACATCAAAGATGGAAAGATCGTTGATGCCCTCAAAGACAATGTTGTGCTGAAGGGCGAACAAGCAGAGCAAGCAAAAAAACTTGGCGAACTCCTTCTTGCCCAAGGCATTGTTCAGAACAATATCGAGCAGCGCGCAGAAAAAGGAATAGACCGCTCCATAACGCCGCCGCGTGAAGGTGAGACACCCAGCGGCACATTGGTATGGAAAGATGGTGGTACGCTCCGCCAAGCAAGCGTTGAAGCCGGTACTATCAAAGATGATAGCGGCAAGGCAATCGGAACTGTCAACGACAAAGGAGCAGTCTCATTCAATGATGCCGCGGCAAAGTCATTCAATATCTCCGACAGCGAGGGTGCAGCATTTCACGGAGTCGGTTCCGACACTGCTCGCCTTGATCTCGCTCCAGCCAAAGCTTCAGAAAGCTATAGCGGATCGATAGTTGCTGCCGATGGATCGCAGAAGTATTCCGTTGTTGGTGGCAATCTTTATGACAGCAGCGGGAAATTCTATGCTCAAATGGATAAGTTAGGCAAACTGCATTTTCCAAATGATAATCCTCCGCCTACAAACATAAACAGCCAGCTGGAAGGACACAAATTTGTAGGTACGGAAAACGGCAAGAACAGAACGATGGACTGTGCCGCTAATGCACCATCAGGAAAGATATTCATACCAGACGAGAAAAACGGTAAGCCCCAAGAATACGAAGTACGCATGGGGATGATCTTAAATAAATCCACAAATGAACAAGTGGGTATTCTCAAGGCACCAACTGAAACAGCTGATGGCAAGCTGGTTGGTGGCACGATCACGATGAACGGTGAAAAACCAAAGGAACTTGCTGACTTCAAGGACGCTGTTTTTGACCTGCAGTTAAACGAAGAAGGTAATCGTCAAAGTCGCCGTATTCAAGGAGCAAGTCTTGGACACATCGAGCGCATGGCGGACGGTACACCAAAACCTGGGCAAGGCGGTTTATTCAACATTCAAGATGCCGTTGATACACAAAAGCACAAAGTAGATACAGCAGAAGCAAAACTTCTAGAACAGCAAAGATTCTTCAATCGGGCTTCAGGTATAGCCGGCAAAAACGGCGAAGTCGAGGGCGCCCGCGATATGGCCCGCCTGCAAAGCGACGAAACAAACGGAATCTTGAAAAACATGCTCGAAACAGGTCAAACCAGAAGACTCGAGTACGTACAGCAAATAACTGCTGGTGCAAAAGACTACGGTATTGAAGACAAGTTGCTTCTAAAAAGGAGGGAAATTGATCATAGTGGCAAGAATCTGGAAGATTTACCAAAGGATACTAAACAGTTAAACGGGACAGTGAGGCTCCCTAAAGATGATGCCAACGCCGGCGTTCATGAAGTGAAAGACGGCAAGGTTTTGGGTGCTGGTGGAAAGCCGATTGGCAGCATAGATAGTGCCACTGGTGAAATGACATGGCTGGATCAGAAATCCGGACAAGCAAGTAAGATCAACATGAGAGATCTAAACGGAGCTGTTTGGAATCTCAACTACAAGGACAGCAACGGTGAGGCTAAGGACATCGCCTGGATATCACAGGGCGACAAAGGCATCGTAAGCATAAAAGACCTGAAGGCAAAAGCGGCTCAAGAAGTTCTATATGCAGAGTTAGTGAATTCAAAAGCTCAATCTGAATTGAGCGGAAAAAATGCAAAGCTGACGGAAGAAAATGCCAGAACGTTCAACGAGCGCTTGGACAGAATTGCAAAAGAAGGCTTACAAGACGGTGACGCACAGTTTCTTTCTGATGGTGCCGGTAAATTCGTAAGAACACCAGAGGCAGCAAGTGCTAATTCCGAGGGTGCGTTAAAGCAGCAGGCGCCAAGACAATGCATAGAAATCCCTGAGCTGAGAAATGAGAATATTCAAGACGTTAATGGCGACTTGAGACTTGGAAATCAAGTCTTCAAAATCGACCACGGAAAGCTGAAGGAAGTGCACTACAAAGATGGAAAGGCTGTTGTCGACGAAATAGCCTCTGGTCAACTTGGACCAAATTACACAGTAGAGCTACCCGGCCGACAAATTGATTTGGCTCGCGAGAATCGTGTGCTTATGCAGTTCACGGTGGGGAATCAAACTGAGAAGCACCAAATAATTGGACTTGGCCCCGGGCGACAAACTGCCGACAAAGGTTACCAAGCAGGTGGTCTGATTGAGAGCAAAGAACTGTACCGCCGGTCTATGGAAATTCGCCAGCAAGCCAACGAAGGTAACAGAAACTATTTCGCAAACAAGCCATGGTTGACTGGCACGCTCGTTGATATGTCTGGCACATTTGAGGAACAAGAGCAGCATTTAAGGACATATTCTGATCGGCTCGATAAGACTGTAAAAGATGTGCAAGAGCGCAGCAATAACTTATTTCAGGACGGATTCAATCCGGAAAAGTTGTACAACAACAAGCTTGATGCAAGCATAGATGTCACACAAAATTTGATGGACTATATTGGTGCCACCGCCACAGCAAGTAAGGACTCCGCAACTGATTACAAAGCCACTCAAAAAGAATTAGCGGATGCAGCAACGATGGCAGCTATTACGGTAGCCACCGCCGGAGCTGGCTCAGTATTTTCTGCAGCGGCCACCGCAGGGCGAATCACAGTCGGCGCTGCTTATGCGGCAGAACTGGGAACCGGCGTACTAGCGGGTTCAGTAATTTCGGTAGCAGGCCGCGCATCAGACAGCAGCAATTGGAAAGACAACGCAATTGCTGGTGGTCTCGAAGGCGGTGCAATGGCATTTGGTTCTGTATTCGGGAAAGCAGTCGGTGCAATCAACGATGTCAGGCAACTAAAAACACTTGCTGATATGAAGAATGCTGGGCAAGTACTTGCAGCAGAAGAAGCAGCCTTGCTGAACACCGCCGTTGGAAAATTGGCCCTGCAGGGCGCTAGTGAAATGCAAATCAAGGCTGCCTATTACAGCACTCGCTTTGCTGATGCACTTGTCTCCACTACGGCGTTCACAGTCGCCAGCGAAGTAAAAGAAAAAGGCCTTGATTATGTAATGCAACACAAAATTGAGACTTTGCAGAAAGGGGACCTACTTGCCGGCACTGCGTGGAATCTCGCTGGGCAAGCCGTTGGTCATGCCTTTGGCTCTTTTGCAACGAATGCGACTAAGGGTGGCGATGGTCGCTTGGCCAAAGCATTTCAAGAAAACGGTATCGGCAATCGCATGCTTAATGACACCGTAAATTCATTCACGAATGGCGGCTTAGGTGCGATGAATGCAGCTTACGATGCGGAGAGAGAAAGAATCGGACAAGAATTAGGTATCGACAAAAACCTTGTAACTGGTGATTTACTGCGAGAACGCGCCAATTATGCAAGCATCATTGGCACTATGGCAGAAGCTGGATGGAGCGCCGCTCTTAGTGCACCGATTATGACCGTCGCTACGCACCCGTTTGTTGCGGCGGGTGAACATGCGGCGAAGAATAAGCCGGCTGATCACGCCACACAATCTCACGACAATTCTCCCACAACACCAAACGAGCACGGTGCAAATTCGAGGGAGCGCCCGTCCGTCTTGTCAGGGCGGAAGAATGCGGAAAACAGTGGAGCTCAAGCAACAAAGTTTAGCGAATCGCGATTGCGTTCGACCCCGGAAGTAATTGCTCGCCCAGAACTGAAAGTGGTGGCCGAGTCGCTACATCGAGTTAATGAGCAAGTCTCACAAAGACCTCAAAAAGGTTCTACGATTGAATTCAACGGAGAGCCGCATACACTTGTTACTTATGATTCCAAGACAGGTGATGCAATATTGCGTCGGATTGGAGCCGAGGGCAGTTCATACCAGAAAGCCCCTGCCGACCTGGAAACGAATCCGAACTATACGAAATTAAGAGTAGATGGACAGACTTATTATCGAGATTCCGAAGGCAAGTTTCACAAACAACTTGAATTAAAGGGCGAGCATTTCCTAATGCACGATCCTCAATTGAAGTCTGTGCCTCGTGATCAAATATCGCAGAAATTCGAGAAAAAGGCTGAGCAGGCAAATCCAGCGTCAACGGCCAAAGAAGGCTTTCTCCATGGACGCGATCTCTACCTGAATGGCAATAAAGTTGATGGAGTAGGTCAGGAATTCAACATTGGCCGGATGCATCAACCGGATATGTTACATGATCGGTATCACTTAAATGTTTCTCGAGATCACCTGACTCTTAGGCAGGACGCTGATGGCCGAATGTTTGTAAAAGATACTTCTTCTTCGGGGACCTACAGAGAAAGATCAGATGGAACATGGGAACGCCTCCCGAAAGGCAAGGAAGTAGTTCTAAATCCAAATGACAAATTGCGACTGGGCTCTGAGCATGGCGCAGAACTCAATTTCAAAGATCGGGGCGCGCTCACCCCAAGTAGGAATCAACCAGCTTCAAACTTGATGAAAGGCAGCCAGGTCGAGTATGACGGGAAGAAGTACTTCGTCAGCGGATTTGACAGAAACAACGGTGACGTTGTTTTATGCCGTCCAAACTACGGCAAAGAGTTTCAGCTCGAATCAGTGCCGCTAACGCCTGAATTCAAACCGCTACAGCTAGGAAAGGAAACGTATTATAAAAAGACCGATGGTTCAGTATGGCAAAAGGTTGGTCCCGAAGGCCATGAGGTCCTAATGCGCAACTACGAGTTGCAAGCTGTTCCTCGAGACCGCAAGTCAGAGATTAAGCCCACTGGCGTAGTCCAGCGCGATAACGTAAAGGTTCCGGACAAACCAGAACCTGAAGTCCGAAAGTTGTCACCAAATGAGATTCGACGTCGAAATGAAGGCGAGTACCTTACTCAATACTTAGGAAAAGAACGCAGCACCGAAATGCAAGCGATCTTACAAACAAACGAAATGGCTACAAAGCACATCGTCACAGATCGACTGCATGACGGTTTCCAGCTCAGTATTTTTGAAGGCGTTGGTGTTTCATCTGACGGACGGATGCATGTGTCTTTCGCACCAAACGTTGTTTTGGACCGGGCGCAAGACAAAGTATTGAATCGTGTTACAGAACAAGCACATGCTAAATTTGACCATCTAAAGTCAGATCCGAGAAAACTTGCTACAGAATTGACCAAGTTTGCAAAGGAAATACTGCATCCTAAAGGGTGGTCAGAATTCCAGCTCGACAAAGCCTACGAAGAAAAATTTCAGAAGCCCTTTGCCGGTAAGCGCTTGCTACTGGGAGAGATCATTAACCGCGCCGAAAAGAAAGAATTCGGTGGAGTATGTTCTCAACAAGCACTTCTCTTAAAAGTACTTGGTGATAGCTTTGGTATCGAAACGAAGTTGATAACCGGTAATTACGAACCGAGAAAGCGTGACGGAACAATTGATGTGGACAACTCAGGTCCTCATGCTTGGACTGAAATGAAGATCGATGGGAAGTGGCAGTTATTTGATCCACGACAGGAGATCCATGGAGAACCTCCTGAGAAGCATAGAGACCATGCGTTCTTTAAGGATCTATCTGACGCCAAGAATGCGTATTATCTAGATCGCTTCGGCGGAATGGATAGAGGCTTGAGACGAGTCTCTGCGGCTAAGGAGCAATACCTTCCAGAGCATTTCGGACTTGATGTAAAGCATGGCGACAAGATGGACTACCTCGGATTTAAGGACTGGACAGTAACCGGGCACAACGAGGCTGATGGGACAGTTACTCTTACAAGAGACGGCTCGCTTAGCAATTTGCGGGAGGATATGATCGCAATGAATCCCGAAGTAAAACGGTTCGAAATCGGGGGGCAATATACTGCGAGGAGCCTTGAAACCGGACAGCCTGAGCCCGGCTGGACATTGATTGGATTGGATTCGAATAAGAATGCTATGCTTGCAAAGAAGGATGGCTTCAGCATGTCAGTACCGGCTGCAGCCATCTTGCAAGATAATCCTTCCATTGCAAGACAGCGTGTAGAGGTTGAGGTAGCAGCACCATTACCGGTGGCACCTGGGGATTCAGCAAAGGCACTGCGTCCACTACCCAGAAATTTAAACTTTCCGGACACCGATCAAATGGTGCTACAGAGCGCACCAATTCGGCTTGGTGCCCAGCAAGGTAAGACATTTGGAAGCCAGCATTTAATTATGAATGCGGACTTGACCCTGCCCAGCGGCGATGTTCAAAAGGTATTGTTTCATTGTGCCGACACTCAGGGAGAAGGCGCTGCTGTAAAAGAAAGATTCAGAAAAGAAATGGCTTGTTATAAAATCAACGAATTGCTTGGGTTGGAAAATGGTTTCCCAACAACAGCAGCGCGTGAAACTCTAATCAATGGGAAGAAAAGAACAGGATTTATTCAGGACAAGTCTGGAATTCCGTTTGATACAGAGATTAGTACTTTAGCCAAAAAAGCCTTTGGAACTGATGATGCTCCGGCGGTAAGCAAGCTATTGTCTAGCAACAGTGCGCTGGAATCACAGATCGAACAGGCATTTGTAGAACGATTAATCTATGGATGCGCAGACAACATAGCAGGAAACTTTGTGATAGTGCAGGATGGCGCGCAACAGAAAGTACGCAATATAGACCTTGATCTGGCATTTAAGGGCAAGTCCGTAAATGAATTGATGTATTCATCAGAAGCAAATAAGCCCGGCGTGAGCCGACATATACGGGACCACTTCTCAGGCAAAGACGTTTCGCCCGCATTGCTAGATCATTTAGACAGTTTTGTGCAGAGGTTTGATAATAGTGCCGGGATAGCAAGCTTATTCCGCTCGGGTCTAAAAGCAGCCGAAATAACAGAAATGCTAGACCGCGCTAAGTGGTTTGTAAATAACAAAAGGTTTCCATAATCATGATAGTCAATATGCCGAGTTGGATTGGGCTTACCGTTGATGATTACATCATCGACGAGTTACTTAATGACGGACCATTCTTCTGTGTCTATCGTGGAGTCGACGCTCATGGCGAGGCAAAGGTATTTAAGTTAGCAAAAGCTCGCGCACTCAGCGATAGCATTTATGAGCCAGTTTCATCGACGAAAGCCTTTGCCCTCGCCGTTGGACACGTCCGGGAATTTATACCTGATGCAGCGGACCTCTTGCAAAAGCAAGTGCAGCGGATTCAACTCATTGATGAACCAGAATATGTTTATGTTGAACATTTCACCAGCAATGAAAGTTTTTGCTATAGCAGAATGGAATGGATCGCAGGGCAGACATTGAGAGAGATTATGAATATCGGTCCTGTTCCGATTCAGATCTTTGTTGATATCGCAAACTGTTTGCATCAATTACAGCAGCTGGAAAACTTCAAGTATCATGGCAATCTGTCTCCAGAAAATATCATGATTAATTTGCGTGGTATCACGCTTCTTTCGCCAGGTTACTGGGGTCCGTTAGAATCACAAGATGGTCTAATTCCGAATAGCGCAGTTACTACACCAGCATATTATCCAGCCTTAAATCCAGACGACCTTCTCGCACTAGGTTTGATCATCTGGGAGGCAGCGCTCGGTCAGCGTCCTCTAGGAGTGGCGGTCGACTGTGAGACGATGGATCACACGAGAATAGGAAACGAACTACTCCAATACGTGCGAAACTACGAACGTGTGGGAAAATTCTTTCTGGGCTCTCTTCTGGAAATATACACTCCTTCGCAGCTCCATATTGAAATGCCTGCTGCACTAGAAAGTTTTCTACTTGAAGCAATAAGCATCCGTTTATTGCCGAACGGCAAACTCGATAAAGACACGGGATTTAAGAGTTTCCACTCAATGGCTAGCGCCCTTACTGCCCTGGTAGATCGCGGCATCACCCATTTAGCCGCAGATTCATTTCCCGATTAGTCTGGATTAAAGAAGCTGATTGATTTTCGACCAGTCTATCGAATGCAATTTTCCATTTCGAAATAGAGGAGCGGAGAAGGGTAATCCCAAGCAGACAGAATGCAGTCTATGAATTATGTTGGTGTTCAGAATTCGGATCATTTTGCTTTTCTATTGCTGGTTTGAAGCTCTTCATAGATTCGTCGCTCAGTCTGGACCTCAGTATGCCGGTTCAACGCAACTGAGGGGGATTGATAAACTTGTTGCCGTTTCCGCGGTCTCTCAGTTGTTGATTCCAAATTTTGAACATCGACGTTCTCTCTTTCTCGCTTGAATAGCTTTGATTTCTCTTCTTGCATTCCAGCACTCTATAGTGGTTTGCTGCAGCCAAAACAGCTTCGTCGACGTAGGAGCTTAGTTTTTCCCTGTACTCTTCTGAGAAACCATTGTTCTTCTCAGCGTGCAAAATTTCTGCGAGCACGTCTCGCTGTTCATCTAAAACCTGGTCAATTATTTTGAGCATTTCTAAGTTCGGTAATATAGGGTTCTCTCCAGTGATTCGAGAGAGCTGCTTGTGTCTGAAGCGCTCTAAGTGCTTCGTGTCTATAACGGTTATGCAGTCCTCGCTCCAAACTATGTATGGTCGTGCAGAATGCTCGTATTCAAGAACTGTGTTCACTGTGCCAAATCCAAATTTGGATTGTTGCGAGAAATTTTGTTTCATATTGATGCTCCATAGCCAACGTCAATGCCCTTTCTTACTGGGGATCAGAGCTACAGCATGCACAATGTGACGCCGGCGGCGAATGAGCCGAAAAACGTTGCCATTTGCCAGAAGCGCCGAGTGTTTTCGGACTTACGTTTGTGGTCGAATGCGAAGGCTAGGGATGGTGCCATAAAGTAGAGAGCGAGGAAGGCCGGGCAGCCGCTGCAAGTGTAGTGCAAATTCTGATCGCTAATAGCTGCGTGCAAAACCGAATGTCCAAATAAAAGCCCTGTCGTTGTTATCGTGATGACCTTCAGTGTATGTTCTGTTTGTTTGAGCAGCTCTTCGTTGCTGTTATTGAGAACAATGGACGGATTCGAATTAAATGTGTTCATGCATAGCCTCTCTGCTGCTTCGAACTGATGAATTACTGCTTGTTCGGTAACCATGAGGAGATGATATGGCTAATCCAATTAGCCTTTTGTGTAAGCAGCTAAGGATTTTGTGAAAGGCGCTACAGATGCACCATTCAGCGCTTGCTGGTCCGCAACGCTAATGAGTTTAGTTCTAACGAGCAATTCGATCTCATTCAGAAATTGCCAGGATTCGCGCGGCACCCAGCCGCTTAATGTCTTTTGCAATTTCCTTCTATGAGATCTAAGGCACAGCACTAAGCTAGAGTATTGACCGTCTCGTTCACAGTAGCGGGAATGCTGAACCAGAATGTACTTCCGTTCTTGCCATCGCTCTCTATGCCAACAGTTCCACCATGTAGCTCGATCAATTTCTTGCAAACAGATAGGCCAAGACCGGACCCAACTATCTGCCTGTCTCTATTTGGGATCTGTTCGAATCTCTCGAAAACCATATCTTGATGTTCGCTTGCAATGCCGGGTCCGCTGTCCTTGACTCTTACAAGAATCTGTGATTCTAATAATTCTCCGCTGATGGCGACTGTCGAGTTTGCGGGAGAGAATTTGATTGCATTTGATAGGTAATTGAGGACAATTTGAGTAAGCATTTGTTTGTCGGCTTGAAAAAGATCATCCACACTGTTATTGATTTGAACTTGTATCGATTTTGCTTCGGCCAGCGACATAAGGGCGTCCCTTGCGGATTCAAAAATGCTATTCAAATCAACAGCTTCCATGCTTGGCTGCATGAGCCCCTCTCTCAATTTCTCCTTGTCCAGAAAGTTTGTAATCATGTGAATCAACATCTTATTTGTATTACTTGCACGGACAACTCGGTCTTTGAGGTGGGGAGAGAGTTCGCCAAAACTTCCCTTAGTCATAACGTCAAACAATAATCCAAATGCGCAGATTGGCCCTCGGATATCGTGACTAATCATGGCAAGCATTTCGCTTTCTTTCTGACGCGCTAGCTCTAGTTTGCTTGCCATATCGTGAAAGACCGAATCTAGTTGAGAGATTTCATCTTTCCCGTCCAGTGCGGGCAGCAGCGGTTCTTCTTTTGCCATCTTTGAGATGTTCCTCATTACCAGATCAAGTCTTGTCTTTATCTGCTTGCCGAAGAACAGAGTCAGAAGGATTGATAAAATTAAGTGCCCAAAGAATCCAATTACAATGACCAGCGCTAGCCTGGAGCGATCTCTGTCGACTTCGGCGGCACATTGTCTTATTAGTGCGCTTTGTTCTGAAATCAGTTTGTGGCTGCTTTCGAAGAGCGCATTGAATCTGGAAAGTAGCTCTGCCTCAATCAGCGTTTGGTTTGCCTTTGATATTTTTGAACCATCGGCAAAATCGAATGAGTCATCTATTCGGCGATAAATAACGAGCATCTCTTCCAATTGCCGATTGTATGTTTCGATTGATTTTGCCGACGTTGGGTCATCGGCTACGAGAGATTTGACTCTAGCCATTCGATCGAGGGTCTGCCTCATCATCGCTTCAAATCCCGCTCGTGCGTCAGATGATCTGCTTGTCTCGTACACGAGTAACAAACTTGCGCTCTTTTGCAACTGCCAGTTGACTCCGTACAAATCCATCACGATTGTACGAAAATGCGTCTCACGTGCTCGTTGATTTTCACCTGCCGCGAACAGGCCTAAAAGGGTCGATAGAAATATGAGTTCGAACAGGATGGGCAGGGCAACTAATATCAAACCCTTTTGCTTTATACTTAGATCATTGATAAATCGCCTAAGCGCGTGCATACATCCCCGGTTTCCTAATGGCTAAGATATTAATTGTAGAAGATGATGAAGATCTTGGGTCAGATCTTGCGTTGTGGTTGACAAGTGAAAATCATGCGGTTGACCGTATTACGAATGGGTCAGCCGCCGTCCATCCTATTCTCAGTGGATTGTACCAAGTTGTCATTCTCGATTGGGAGTTGCCGGGAATGAATGGGCCAGAGATCCTTAAACGGTGCAAAGATGCAGGGTGTACTGTGCCGGTGATTATGTTGACTGGGCGCGACGCCCTGTCTGATAAGTTGAATGGACTGGACAGTGGTGCCTTTGATTATTTGACGAAGCCGTTCGTTGCTTCAGAACTTAGCGCACGTATTCGAGCAGTGCTAAGGCGAACGGAGGCGCAGTCCTCAGCTGAATCCTGGGCAGGGAATCACGTTGTCGGTAACATCCAACTTGACCCCTTGTCGTTTCAAGCTACATGCGCAGGGCAGGCTTTGCTTCTCACACCACTAGAGTACAAATGTCTCTTACTCTTAATCGAAAATCACAACCAGCGTATAACGACGGGCGAGAGCCTAATCGAGGAAGTTTGGCGCGATAACTGGAGTCACGCAGAACGCGGCAACCTCGATGCAGTGCGTACTTGTATCTCTCAGCTGCGGAAGAAGATTGCAATTGCCGGCGCTGATGTCGAAATAACTGCTGTCAAGTCCGGTGGGTACAAGCTCACCGAAATACCTTAATGCGCAGCCTGGATTTGCGGGCGAGCCTTATCCTCGCTAGCGTCTTCATTCTTTTATTTTTCGGCACACTTGTCTATATTCTTTTTCAATCTCAAGAACGAGCTCAGATGAGGCGCCATGCCGATGAGCTTCGGAGTAGCGCTCGGCTGTTGGCAGATCGGCGTAACTTTCAGGAAGCAGAAAAACTGATTCGCCAAGCGATAGCCGCTTCCGGCACGGGCACTTTGACCTCTGGTGTATTGTTTGAGGATCTTGGGACAATCTATCTTGCCAAGAAAGACGAACTGAATGCAGCTGCATGTTTTGAGAAGGCTGAGCTACTTTATCGTTCTCTTGAGAGTTCAACTCTTCGAAGAGCTGCTGCTGAAGCTGCGATCAGATGTAATCTTCAGAGGCTCGTAATCGCTAAAGAGCTAGGTCCTTTGATGCCCTCGGTAAGAAAGAGTGTGAGAGATCTGGTTCAGCTTTCACAAACAAAACCGACGTCGTCGCCAGCACAGTTGTCTTTCTTTGCAGGTCAATACAGGCAAGTGCTTAGATCCAAAGTTTTTAACTCTAGCAATTCAGATCTTTACGGTCAGGCACGACTTCGATCTGATCTTCAAGATCTCGATCATATACAAATAGTCAGTTCTTTCGCAGTAGATGAGTTGATCCGCGGGCTCTCAGATATTCAAGCCGGTACGATTGGCAAATCTAGTACCACCATTCGTCAAGGTGCCGATGAGCTGTACGAACTAGCACAGCGCAACAGAAGTAACGCGGCCGAGGCTGCAACAACATTTGCTGCAATTCTTGAGGGTTGCCGGGGCTACGATGCTCTTGGTCTTCACAAAGAGTGCTTCCAAATGGCACAGATTGGTTTGGAAGTTTTTCCTCGCCTTAGATTCAAGAACGAATTGGAAAAGTTGGCTAATGAACAGCTGCTCTGTACTTGGCTGCTTGAAGGTCCGGATACATCTGACGCGTTTTCGTTTTTGTCGAAGATATGGGCAGAGCAGAAATCGCGATGTGAAAGACAGCAAGGTCTCGCATTGGAGTTAACCAAGCTAATTGAGTTAACCAACGCTGCACTCTCGAAAAATACGAAAGCTTCACTTCCACAAGAATTCAGTTACAACGCAATACCTGTTTGCTTAGAATGCGCAAGATTGAAGCTAGGCGGTTGGCAATCAATTTTTATACGTTGTCTGTCTCAGTGTAATTCAACAGAACTTAGAGTGAACTCTCTGACTGAGCTTATCAAGGGTGCTGGCAAAGCCGAGAGGTTTGAGTGGTCCCAAAGACTGTTCGACGAAATAGTTGCGCTTAAGCCCACTTCTGTGATTGATGAGAAGGCTTTTGAGAATGCATTAACTACGGCGACTATGAATTTGGATCCG
Source organism: Candidatus Obscuribacterales bacterium (assembly GCA_021732085.1). Lineage (GTDB taxonomy): Bacteria > Cyanobacteriota > Vampirovibrionia > Obscuribacterales > Obscuribacteraceae > JAIEPM01. Next base: position 64,317 of record JAKFVQ010000022.1, read on the forward strand.
ACAATGCCAAGCTATCCCACGAAGTTGCGACGGCTGCAGCGAGCAACTGAGGAACTACATTTTGATACGTCATGGATCAAGAAATTTCGGGCTGAGTTCTTTCAATCTATTGGGACGTCTAAACAGCCCTCGCCAGATCGGCAGTTTCTTGCAAGAGCATACTGTGAAGAGGCCCTCAATGAAAGTGAACGGAGTAATCTCAATTGGTCAAAGTGGAAAAATTTTCGCGACAAGATTTTTGTACTTGCCGGAACTTCACAGGATCTAGAGCCCTGGCGCGCTCATGTATATCTGAGGCTGTTTAACGCAGGTTGGAGATATTACGATTTGGCTCGTGCTTCGGAGATAGATGAGGCGGGGCTACGTGCCTTGCATTCTGGGCAGCACGATGTCGCAAATACCACCACGCAAGCCGCTATTTTAATCAACTATGGGCAATACATTAGTCACTATCGCTCACAACCCACATTGGCTAAGAATTACTATCAGGAAGCGCTGGACATTCTGAGAAAATTGCACAAGGAATCAGATCCACTCTATGCTGAGGCGCAACGAGGGCTGAGGTGACCTATGTCTTTCTCGTTCTGCCAGCATTCACTGATTATTTGTCATATATTGCTCTTTATCGCTCCGCAACATCAACGTAAGATTTAGCACCGAATACTGGTGATTTGACTGCTTGCTGAAACCATCTTCCGCCAGGGAATCCGCTGCCAATCTCTTCAGTTGTGCTAAGTGGTAGCCCGCGAAATCCCCGCGGATTGGCAAGTCTATTTGAGGGCATAGGCAAATTGCCGCCTGAGCTTGGCACTGCAACAATAGGAGCATCAGGACCGGCAGAAGGATTTAAGTTTCGCGTGAAACCATAGACAGGTAGTGTAGCGCCGTCTGAAACAACGCGATTACCGTTTTTGCTGATCGGAGCGCCGATGTTAATGGTGGCATATGGCTGGATCAAAGCATGAGCTGAGGCACCAACGGCTGACAGGGGCACGCCGACGGGGAATAGACCGCCACCAAAGGGAAGTTTGATAAACCCGATTGAAGCCGTAACTTTGTTTATGCTCCCCTCTTCCGTTTCTTCCTCTTCAAACGAGAATTGCACTTCACCAGGAATCCCGAGTATTTGTGCGACCCTTCTTCCTAGCACCTCGGCTCTCTTTCGTGCATGAGGAGCTATTTCATCCTTATCAGGTCTTGGCACCCCTAGCCAAAGGACGTTATCATCCATCACTTGCACCGACGAATTGGCGACAGATTGGAGCTTCTGCCCATATACGGCCAGTGTAAAGGCGTTCAATCCAAACGCTACCATCAGTACAAATGCCATCCCAAGGATAACTGTTCCAACTGCGGTTTCAACTAGTGCTTGCCCGCGCACCCTTGAGTCCAGTCTATAGCCTTTTCTTTCAGCGATTTTCATTGAAGACCTCCAGCGCCACAGAATTTGTTCAAAGCCCACGAAAACATAATAGAGCTGGGGGCTCAGTCTTTTGTGCAAGCGCCTAAGGATTTTGTGACATGAGGAAAGTTTTGCCTGGTACTATCTCATTCGGGGTCTGCTGCGATTATCGCTGTCTTTTTTGAGCTTAAGTGCTCGCCTTGCCAAACATTTATCTGCTGCGCAGGTATATTGTTTGGCAAGGCTTGAGGGAACTTACGAGGCACCAATCTGGCTTCGTGAATCAAGTTGGATGGGCGCGTCCAAGTGTAATTTGATTGGTGTACCTGATGGAACGTTGACGTTCTTTCCTTTCCGCAGCAAAAGACTGTCAGCCAATCCGACTCCGCCGCCAATTGCCGCTCCTGACCATGCTCCACGACCAGCTCCGCGAGCTGCTCCGCTGCTGTAGTTCGGCTGGTAACCCATTGGCATCATCATTCCGTGCCCATATGGTGCGTACACCGGGTTGTACGAAACGTTAGTTCGTCCCCGGCCAGCGATTGCACCGACAGCGGTGCCTAATGCTGCTCCGGCTCCTGCACCAATAGCGGTGCGCAAGGCTGCTTGCCCTACTTTCGTACCCATGCCTTCCCCCGCGAAGGAATTACTATCCGTACCAGTCTGATGATACTTGCCCAAATCGCCATTGATTGTTGCTGCGATTGGAACAGACAAGCCATTAGGTGTTCTCAGACGATTGAACTTTACAGTTAACCGGCCGGCTCGACCTAGAAAGCCTCCAGATTTTGCAGTTTCAACATGTCCTTCAAGCGTGGTGCCTGCAGGCAAGGAGGAACCATTTGCTAGCTGGACTGGTTGGTTCATGACAGCTGATACAAGGTCACCAGGCCTTGCTGCTTCAGTAGAAATAGCGGTCTGCAATTGAGCATCCAACATCATTCCCGCCGGTACGTAGGCTGAGAAAGATGAAACCTGGTTCGGATAGCCCGTTGATGTGCCGCCGTATGTGCTGCCGTAGGACTGCGCGAAGGCAGCAATCGGCATAAGGAAAATAGCTGCTGCACTGGCTGTTGAAGCCAAACAGGAAACTAGGTGCTTGTTCATGATTGCCTCTTGAAAATAGGGGAAGGGAATTCCTTTTGTTTCCCATAGCCCAAACCGACGACGGCGGTTTAAATGTGTTCCGGAGGATGAATTATTGGATTTTAAGAAGGTTCATTGAAGTGTTCTGTATTCAATTTACTGCAAATCTAAGCGGTAATTGCTGCAAGCCTCTAAAAAATGCACTTTCCCTGAATTCAGGCTTTTCGCAGTTCAGTGTGATCTCAGGTAACCTTACGAGCAGTCTCTCAAAAGCGATCTTGGCTTCGAAGCGGGCGAGCGGAGCCCCGAGACAAAAGTGTATTCCTTGCCCGAAGGCTATGTGCTTATTAGGTTGGCGTTCGATGTTGAGAACATTTGGAAATTCAAAGCGTGATGGATCTCGATTGGCACCACCGATGATGACTACCACCCGATCACCTTTCTTTAACTCGTGTCCTTCAAAGTGCATGTCTGATAGAGCAAATCTCTCGGTGAGCTGTGCAGGGCTCTGATAGCGCAGAAACTCTTCGATTGCTAGCGGAATAAGTTCTGGTTGTGACCTGAGCTTACTCATCGAATCAGGGTTTTGTGTCAAGGCAAGCATGCCGTTGCCAATGAGATTGACGGTAGTATCGTGACCAGCAATTATTAGAAGAAGCATGTTGGACAATAATTCATCAAGGTTCAAGCAGTCACCTTCTTCTTCGGCTTGAACAAATGCGCTTAGCAGATCGTTTGTCGGAGTCTTTTTTCTCTCTGCAATAAGAACCTTCAAGTAATCGAATAACTCGGTAGCTGCCTTTGCACTGGCTGGAACATTGTTAACATCGAGAATCGGCTCGAGTGCGAGGCTGATGCTATTTGTCCAATCGCGCATTTTATCGTGATCGCAGGCTGGTATTCCCAGAACTTCGCAAATGATTGTTATGGGCAGTGGAAATGCAAAGTCGGCGATCAGATCCATTTCACCAGAGGCTGCAACTCTGTCAATGAGTTCATCAACAATGTTTGTTATTCTGTCCGACATTTCTGTCACTTCGGCTCGAGTGAAGGCTTTATTCGCCAACTTACGAATTCTCGTGTGTTGAGGCGGGTCTTGCGCCACCATGAATTTTGTAAGACCAGTGAGCAAATCGCTGTAAGCGGGGTTGTTAATGTACTCACTTAACGGTTCGAGCTGTTCCGCCGGATATTCAACAGAAAAACGTGGATCGTTCAATACGGTCACTGATGTATCGTAGCTGGTGGTCATCCAGCGTTTTTCGCCGGCACTGCTCCAGACGAGATTTCCTTTCTCTCTCAATCGATCGTAATAAGGGTAAGGATTTTCGATGAAATCCTTCGACAGTTTTACAAATGGATCTTCAGAAGAGATATCCACAACATTCATCTCAAAGTCTCATAAAAGAAATTGGGGCTAACCAAATCAAGCTCTTGTGCTTGCTGCTACCGGCTGTCTTGCCTTTCGAAAGTCGGCGATATGCGAGACAAATTGCAGCATTAGTTCGCAACACACCAACGCTGTCGTCTGTGCAGGATTGTCGAGATGCGGACAATAACAAGCTATGTCCGCTCCAACAATATCCAAACCGCGTAGTTTGTTCAGTAATGAGAAAACTTCTCTGGTTGTCATTCCATCAACTTCCGGATCAGCAACGCCCGGTGCATAGGCAATGTCCAGTACGTCCAGATCGAAGCTGAGATAAGTCGGACCTGAACCGATGACGCGATGAACTTCAGAAGCCACCCAGTCGATGCCTTTATCGACTACGTCAGCCATTGTTGTGACGGTGAATTTTGAATGAGAATAATCATCCTGCTCTAGAGTCGCTACCGAACCGTGGAAACCGATCTGGATGGTTCTTGATGGATCGATCAGTCCTTCTTCGGCACCTATGAAAAACGCCGCTCCAGCATGGTACTTGGTTCCTGCTGTCGGACCCCAGCTATCGGCGTGGGCGTCGAAATGGATCATGCCGATCGGTCCCTTGTGGCGGGAATTTTTGCCGGCGATCGCACGAAGAATCGGCGTCGTTATGCTGTGATCGCCACCGACTGTAATCGGGATAATTCCTTTCTCGTGAACCTTTCGATAGAACTTCTCGGCATCATCTGTTGATATGTCAGGATTGAGTATGTGAGGAAGTGGTACGTCACCCAGGTCGCTAATCTTCAGTGTCTCAAATGGATCAATTTGAAGAAACCGGTGTGCCCGACGGTATCCGCAAGAACGATTTCGAACTGCACGTGGTCCATGATGCTGCATGCGTTCAATGGAGTTGCCACCACTGTATGGAAAGCCAATCAATCCGATGTCAGTCTCTGCCATATCCGGTCGATGCGTGGCGCGGAGAAATGTAGGGATGCCGCTCCAGTGTCTATACAGCGCGCTGTATTCATTCATCTCATCTTCGGTTAATCCTTTGCTCACTTCCATGGATGCCTCCAGCAGCTTCTCTCAATAACGCGGCGTACATTATGGCGTACATTATATCCGTATGGCTAGTAAAGAAACTGGCAAATAACTAAGCTGGACCTTCGCCAAGTTCTTGAGGCGGTCCCATCCAAGAATCGCAACCATTCTGTGAATGCGAGTTTCCAATTAATGATGTTGAGAACAGGGTCTTTGACAAACTTCTTTCGCGAAGAGGTCGTCGTATTTCTCCCAATTACATCGTTTCGTTTAATCTCTAAACTTAATTCAGAGTTGTGAGTTGAGCAGGCCTTTCGAGTATTAACTCTGGTGCCTGTCATGAAAAATGCTGAATTTGATCCTGCGAGTGATAGCTCACTTTTAGATACTCAGTCCCCTGCGTCCAATGCGCTGACGGAGTTTCTTCAGTCAACTGTTTATACAGCGATACAGGCACCGGCACGCGGTTTAGCGCAGATTGTCGATCACGCGTGCGGTACGAAGTCAGAGTTAGCAATTCAGGATGCTTTTAAGCAGGTCCACATTGAAGAGCCGAAGCCGAACAAGTTCGGCACAGATAGATGGTACGCGCAACAACTTGGCAATGCATGCGGAATGATTCTACCTTTGGTGCTTCTGCGCGGTGCGGCAAAAGGCGTGGGAAGCGCCTTGCTTGATACCGAACTGTCGAAAGGTTCAAGTAACTGCATCAGTAAGTTTGCCATGGATACAAGTGCAAAAGCACTTGCTGGTAAGGAAGTTCTTCTGTCCGGGTTTGTAGGCGGTGCCTACGGTGGTTTGCTTACGCCGACAGATCCATCACATGTAGGAAAGCAAGACTTCTTCTCTGATCGCTTCAAGCACGGAAGCAACGATATGTTGCTGTTCTCAACCCTAGGGCTTACGAATCATGCTGCGGGTAGCGCCCTTTCCAAGCTTGCAAATGCAGTGGAAAGCAAGGGACTTTCCGTTGGGCTGGCAACTACTCTGCCGGCGGTGCTTCGTTCACCATTTGTAAGCGGCGCTGTTTCTGGAGTTCCAGCCGGCATTGCGTGTGCTGAGTTAGGTGCCTGGTCTAATGGTCAGAGATTTGCCACGCAAGACCAATTGAAAGAAAGTGTCGTGGCTATGTCATTTATTGGCGGTGCCTTTGGAGCCGCATCAGATTTTTCGAGAACGGATGGTCCGAGACTTGCAACAAAACCGGAAAGGAAGCTGGAAGTTAAGCCAGAAAGCGAGTCTTCACTAGAAACACCAGAGCCAAAAGACGCTTCCAGCGTTTCGCCAACGACTAGCAAGTCCGCTGAAGTGACAGTAAAGAAGAATGCACTGCCAGAGAGTATTGAATCTTTAATCGCACAAACTGATCGGGAGAAGGCTCAGTCGTGGAGAGAGCAGATGTTCTCTACTGATATGAATGTAAAGCAGTCTGAGACAGTGAATAGCGATGGCAGCAGAATGATACTCTGGGAAAATGGATTCAACACCATCGATTACCCTGATGGAAGCTCGTATTACTTCGCGCCTGATGGAACCTTTGTTTTAGAAATTTCTCGACTCCCTTCTAATCGGAGAATGGAACGATGGGGCGATGGGATTGTCGATATAAGGACCAAAAATGGGAGTCTGCTGGAGTCCAAAGATCCGGACGGCAGCTCATGTCGATTTGAAACACCAGAGAAGGGACTCGATCGAAGAATTGAACGAGATTCTGAGGGAAGGGAAACAATCTACGAAACCTACCGCTTTAAGCAAGGTGAGCGAAGATGGATCGATTCCATTAAAATCCGCCCCGATGGATCGAAATCGGTGAAGTATGTAAGTTGGGATGAGTATCATCAGAGACCGGATGGCACCGGCGAGTTTATGGTTCGGAATTCAAATTTGGATGACATTGGCTTTCCGGTAGGAGCTGGTGAGGTCAAATTTGAATTCGATCGAGATAAAGGAATCAGTAAGTTCTCTTGTTCCGATGGGACCGAAATTGAGAGTTCGTCCGACTATTACTCATGGAAAAGACCCGATGGTCGAATCTATACAAAGACTAAAGAGAAGACACACACGGTTTTTCCCGATGGCAAGGAAGAGCATGACTATAAGGATGGAGTTCGTTTCGTAGATAACGGCGACGGAACGGGCACACTTAAAAATGATGATGGAACTAGTCAAACTCTCGGGCTACGCAAGATTATTGCCAATGATGACTACTTTGTCTTCTACGAGCAAGGCGCTAACGCGGCGCAACTATTCAAGTCCATAAAGTTCTTCGATACCAAATATGGTAAGGAAGAAACAGAAGCCAAAATGTATCGTGCAAATGAATTTTTGAAGAAACCTGAATCAGTCGAACTAATGGCGGATATGCCACGAGGATGTGTTCCGTTGGGATTTGGACACTTGCGTTTTGCATTCCTCAGTCCATCCGGTGACGTGCTGTGCATTGGCCCGAATGTCGAACGTCCTCCCTGCCCTGCGCTATTGCAGGCGAAGGACAGGAAGGTCTATGGAAGGTACCAAGTGGAAACATTGCCGTATGCTGATCATAATATCAGTGAAGCTGAGATGGATGCATTACGATCGCAGTTCATACAGTTTAGCGAAACAGACAAGCAGCATCTCGCTCCATCGGAATGGCTGATGATTGATTCCAAAATTGAGAACGTCGGAAGGTTGGCTGATGGACGCATAGTTGTAATTGATCCGGATTGTATGAACCTAGTGGATACTCCTCACTGGGTTCCTCTGCTGGATAATCGAAAAATTGAAATCTCCTACAGAAGAGCAATCGATGCACTACTAAGAGAAGGAAATGCAACAGCTGCTGCGAACATGTATAAACGTTTGGCTGCGGCGTGTTTGAGACAAGGAAGGCATGAGCAAGCCGAAATGGCATATGCTCGGGCGAAAGAACTTAAGTTAAGCCCATGATGGCTACGATTGGATGTGAGTCTTTTTTGTCATTCACTTGGAAGCGCGTCTTATCGACAACTGAGAATTGTCAAGGCGATTACTGGAATAACAGCAGCTATTGCCACAGCGGCTATTGCTTTTGCGCGCGATAATGCGTGAAGTTGCCGGATAGCAATAATGTCTAGCACCACACCATATATTGGAGTAATTAAATTCACCACAGGAATGCTACTGAGCGCCCAGGCCGCGCTGGCAAAAGAATAGGCGGCCGCCGTTGCACGAAAGCCGACGGTACTTCCTAGGAGTCGTGTGATGGCATGCGCGATTCCAGCCAGTAAGCATGTACTCGCTATTATGGTGCAAAAATTTCCGACGAAGAGAAAGGCGCCCAGCTTTGCAGAAAGTATGAACACCTGCATGTTTCCATCTTTGGCGAAAGCCGCGACCGCGCCAGGAACTTTATCCGGAGGTACGTTGGCTGCCACTGCAATGAGAGGAGTTAGCAATATTCCGAAAACAACTACGAAGGCGCTCAGAATCGAAGCAAATGCCGATGCCAGCAAATAGAACATTAACGTCAAAATGAACGCGTTTATGAGCGATGCTATTAAGGCCGTTTTTGCGAGGTAGACCACACTTCTTCGATAGCTACATTGCTCGCGTAACTGCTCAAAGAATTCTCGTGGTGTAAACAAAACGGACTTTGTCTGTTCCAGCCAAGAAAGCGAGTTGATAGAAGTATGTCCTCTGCAGAATGGCTGAATTATATCGTATACGGAATCGTAATGATCGCTATCGGTGAAGTCTCGCTCTATCCTTCTGGTCGATGTCTGCAGGGAGAACTCGCGTGTAACTAATTTATGCCAGTCCACAGATACTCTAGAATAATTGTACTTCGCTATGCATAATGTTCTAGCTGGAGCAAAGTTATCTGGTTTGCCAGCGAGCGCCCTACAACTTCCAGGAAATCTTACATGTTCAAAAGTCATTGCTTGCAAAAGACACTGATTAGCGCTCTGAGTTGCGCCGTAATAATTTCGCTTGTGAATCTGCCTCTCGTCGGCGCTGAGGAGGAGCCCCGGTGGACTCTTGAATATGGGGAAATTAAAGCCGGCAAGACAGCTTACACATTCATGCCGAGCACGAAAGTAGAGCAAAGCGCACCGGGGGATTTATCAAAAACATCTAGTTCAATGAGACCCGGCACGGCTGTACAAGTCATTGAAAAATTGGCAAAGACTGAAACGGTGAATGGATTCGAAGATTTCTTTTACAAGGTAAAAGTAGCACCACAAGCTGGAGTAGCGGTGCCATTTACAGGAATCGTCTGGGGCGGTTACTTAAGTAAATCCGCGATGCCACAAGGCAAGGCGATGCTCATTCTTTCAATTTCAGGAACTGGAAAAGACAAAGTCGGAAAAAATGCGAAAGCTATTTTGATCGACAATGGAAATGTGCTCTCTGAAGCTTCGTTTGAACCGATCGAACTGCCGGAATCTCACTCCTATTCTTATTCCATTTCCGCATCAAAGTTCGCTTCCGATGGATTTGCGGGCAAACCGCCAATCACCATATTCCGGTTCGAATATGGCGCGTGTGACTATCCTTTTGGCGATGTTCTGATCAGCACAGTCGGCAATAAGGTGCGCTTCCTTTTAAAGGAGGTTGACTCAGGCAACGAAACTGGTGGCACGGGGCATGAGTTCGTTCTGCCCAATCAGAAAGGTGGAATTAAAAACAAATTGATTGTTGTGCGCACGACAGAAGACACCGAGGCAAAAAAGAAGCAAAAAACTCGAAGAATATATCAATGGAATGGGACAAAGTTCGTTGCCGAATAGGTGTGCATTGGCTAGAGACAGGGACTCAGCTTTTATGCGAAGATTATGATAACCAAATCAATGGAGAGGCTATGAAAAAATTTCCGTGGCTTGCGCTCTTTGCATTCGTATGTATCTCCGTGCCGTCTTATGCTGAGGCCATAAAAGGAAGTGTCAGCAAGAATGCAAAACATAATGGACCGGTAACAAAAGCTGTAAAAGTAACGGCGGGCGCCACGGTAAAGACGGGTAAAGTAGCAACCGGAGCTACCATTAAAGCGGGGAAGGTGGTCACCGGCGCGACGATCAAGACCGGTAAGGTGGCGACCGGCGCGACGATTAAGACCGGCAAGGTAGTGACCGGCGCGACGATCAAAACAGGCAAAGTAGCAACCGGTGCTACGATCAAGACGGGCAAAGTAGTTACTGGCGCGACGATCAAGACAGGCAAGGTAGCGACTGGCGCCACGATTAAGGCAGGAAAAGTAGCAACTGGTGCGACGATCAAAACAGGCAAGGTGGCTACCGGGGCCACGATCAAGGTAGGAAAAGTAGCAACTGGCGCGACGATCAAAACAGGTAAGATGGCAACCGGTGCCACAATAAAAGCATTTAAAGTATCGGCAAATGGTGTTAAAAAGGGCTTGAGAGGCACGGGCGACTTGCTCAAGAAAGCCTTTTAACATCGAGACTTTTCTTTATTTGAACATACATGTGTTGCTAAGTCTTTGCTGATTGGCAAAGCATTTGTTCGATGATTTATTCCTATTGGCAGAGAAAGTAATAGGCTGTGAGGATTTCTTCGGATTAACACTCCGAGCTATTCGACACTCTTCTTCTTTCTCGGTTTCTTTTCTTTCGGCGGCGGCGTCTCGCTGAGGGCCGTGCTTGCTTTGCTCGGCTGCGCTGGCTTGTCCGTCGATACTGCTTGTGACGAATTCATCAGCTCAGTTATTCGGTCGGCATTTAGCCTGACGAAATCAAGGATGTCCGCTGAGATGCCACACTGTCGTGCCAGGGATTCCAATAATACATCTTTCATTTCCAGCATGGTTGCCAGCTTCTTTATTCGCGTAAATTCTTCCGGTAGTTGGCTGAGCGAGAGATCTGCTGGAGGATGCAGCTTTCCATCCGCATCCGGGAGCCATGCCTCAGCCTGTAGCTGTTTTATCCATTTTGGCTTAGCTCTCTCGTTAATCATACGCGAACGGAAATCACGAGGGACCTCCGCGAAGGGTGGGTCACTATTGCTAACAATCTCACAGAGCACAAACCAAAGAATGCGTGAGTAATTTGCTCGTTTGGATGGAACCTCGTTGGAGAACCTCACCAAGAACTCCCTTAAGCCCTGCATTTCGTGGTCCACGGGGTTGCCGCGTTTGCGTTCGTCAGGCTCGATATTTTTCAGCTCGATTTCGGTAAGCGCATGGTTTTTAGCCCGAACAAACGAAGGGTACTGACGCAGTCCCATCAAATCCAGCTGAGGAAGTATGTCTTGCGCTTCCGGAGGCAGATCAGGAAACCAGACATTTTCTGCCGTTTTGAAAAAGTTTACGAGCCGATCTGTTGGCGCGTAGAGATCAGTTGGACGCATAAGAGTTGTACTGCGTAATTCGCCATGGCGGCCTCGTAACCAGCTGATAACTTTCAATTTGCTTTCCAGCAAATTGACTTGATTGCGATCGGCTTGACGAAAGGCGGATGCTATTTTGCAAACGTTGGCATTATAAGTTTCGTCGTCCGGCAAAGTGGCTTCATTGGCTGCCAGCTGAGGAATGAGTGAGGTCAATGTTTCATACAGGTCATCAGGCTCTGTGATTCCGAGCTGCTGTAGAAATGCTTTTGCGCCTCTATCTTTCAACAAATCTGCTTTCACAAGAGGTAAGTCAGAAACGCCCTTCATCGGGAAATATGCATTCAACTTCCCAAGCGAATCGATGGCAATAACGTGAGAATTGTTTTGAAGTCGCACCACAGGTAGTGAACGTAGTCTTTTGATTATCAGCGAATCTTGCTGGTTGCAAAAATTGTAGAAGCGGATCATCCAGTCATCTGACTGCCTGGCCAAATATCGTTCTTCGATTACATTGAGGATGTCCATGATAGTGATTTTTCGTACACCAAGATCATTCGTCAAATATTCGGACAATTCCTTCTTGTCCGCTATGGACGGAGCCAGCCAATCAGCGCCTTCTCCCAGTTTGAAGAGCACAGATATTTCTTCGCGCCCAAAGAGGTTTCGAATTTCGGTATTCGAAGGGATTAACAGAAGTCGAGCCGGTGCGTTTCCACCAGAAAGAGTGGGCAACACAGGCTCATCGAGGAAGAGCTGCCTTGTCTTGTCGAATATTACTCGAAAGATGTCTCCAGATGGGAATTGGCGGCTATCAATAGCAACAGTAGAGAGACTATCACCGTTGATCATGTTTTCTTTCTTGAATTGCAAGAGTGCGACCTTAAGCAAATCAACGGACGCTTTAATAAAATGCACGTTTTGATCGTAACTGTTGTTATCTAGATTGTCTCGAGATGGAGTTGTTAGAAAGGGCGCGTTAATGAGATAACCCACCGGCACCTTTTTGTGCGTCGGAAAGCACACATGCAGCAGGGATGGTTCGACCTTGCAAATTTGACTTCCGCCCGCACTCGGCTGATCTAGAAAGGCTATCTCAACACGGTGAGATGCAGATTCGAGTTCTACCTGCATAGAGAATACGCGCCATTCCTCGGCGTATTTTCCATATTTACCAATGCTGCTCACGTAGTAATCGATGCCAGGCGCAGCGCTTTGACTTTCATTGCCATTCTTGGCTTCATTCTGCAATATCTGATGTGAAAGAACTGCCTTTCTCAATTCGCCATTACGGTTGCTAGGCAGGCGCCATTTTATAGAACGAATCGAGTTCAAGAATATAAGGCTGCGTGAATCAAGGTCGACAAGCGCTTTCGATATTTCCTCCACCATTTTTTCAGGAGCGAAATCCAGCCGATCGAATGGGAAAATGAAAAGAGTGCGATCAGATTCTAAGTCTCTTGGAGGAATTTCATAGGGACGCACATAGTCCTGGATACAGAATGAGAAATCTTGGGAATAAATTTCCGGGCGCGTAGTGTAGTTGTAGACTGCTTTAAAACCGATTCCGAATTTGCCGACTTTGGTGGCGTCATCCTTTTTCGTTCCTTCGGCAATTCTTGAAATCGCCTCTACGTCACGAGCACTGAATGCGCGCCCGTTGTGAGAAAACTCCAGGCGGTCTGGGTGAAGTCTGAATTCGACTTCAGACGCATTGACATCAGAAGCATTCTGAATCAGCTCGAAGATGAAATGCGATCGTTCCGGATAAATGGATCGCAATAGGTCTAAATGGCTCTTTCCAGTGCCATATTCAATTAGGTTTCGAGCTCTAATTTCGTCAAGATCAATTTCCATTTACACTATCCATTTGAGTTTTGGTCAGTGTAACATCATCCATATGGGGTTTACAGAGTTTGGAAAAGTCTACCAAGGTATTCACTTTAGTCTGTCAGCTTGGATTCTAAGCGCCAAATCCCGCAAACCTCTGACAAGTGAACTCTCTTAGAATTCGGCTCGTTGTACATTTGCTATGTCAAAAGCCGCCGCCAAGAACTGCCCAAAGCACTCCCGAAACAATTGCTACTACAATGTATTTAGCCCAGCGGGGCAGAGTCTTGATCGGGAACAACAGTAGCTGCAAAAATGTGGCTGCCGATAGCGAGCCGAGCAATTCTCTTCCGACAAGCAAAGTCAATGAATTCGACGGCAAGAAAATAGATACAAAAAGCGCGAGCGCAGATGCTATCAAAGCTGCTCGGTAAAGCAGTTTCAAATAACCAACGGCACTTATGCTCTCATCCGTCGGAACATCTCCCAGTTTATCTTTCTGCCGTTTGGATTCTAGTGAAAATCGCGCCGCTCGAATAGCCTTCGCTCTGGCGGTTGCATTCGCCGCATCTAACAAGCGCCCTGCTTCCTTCAATGCTTCGGCAAGCTCATCCAATTTGTAAGAAACTTCAAGCGCATCTTTTCCAAACTGATTCTCTGCCGCTTTAACGGCTTCTCCTGCAGTTGCAATTCTTGTTTCTACTTCACTCATTCTTCGGCATTCGCGTGTTGCAAATACAAGGGTAGCAGGTAACTGAAACTATGTTGATTTCTCGCATTTAGCATCTAAGCCGAAGAGCCGACTTCGCGCAAGTATCCGAAGGCAAGAACGCATTGTGGCGTCTAGCCTAGAGTCGAAATTAGCTAACTGCGCCAAGCGCTAGAATTGACGCCATAAGTACCAGACTTAACTCCCCAGGAGCCAGAACTGACGCCCCAGGAACCGGACTTAACTCCCCAGGAGCCAGAACTGACGCCCCAGGAACCGGACTTAACTCCCCACGAGCCAGAACTGACGCCCCAAGAACCGGACTTAACTCCCCAGGACCCAGAACTGACGCCCCAGGAACCGGACTTAACTCCCCACGAGCCAGAACTAACGTTCCACGGTCCTGATTTAACTCCCCAGGAGCCAGAGCTAACGCCCCACGGACCTGATTTAACTCCCCAGGAGCCGGAGCTAACGCCCCAAGAATCCGGCTTGACACCCCAAGAGCCGGAATTCATTCTGAGGTTGGCGACACTTAGAACCGCATCTGGTGCCCCATTGGATGTTATATTGCCCGTGAGATTGATTGGTGAGTTTTCTTCTTTCGGTGAAGATGGCACTAAATCGGCACTTTCTGCCTTTGGAAGAGTGATGTTTTGCTCGATGCCGGTGGACAATGTTTTGCTGGTAGAGCTGGTCGGCTGGTCAAGCCTTGCCTCTGCTGGAAGCGAGTATTGGTCTGCAGCTGTCTGAGCTTGAGCCAATTGAATCGTACAGGTCACGAGTACCCCAAACGCAATGCCAAAATAAGAAGAGCCCTTCATCAATTTATCCCCCACTTCTATGCATGACAACGTGAGGAAAGAGATTTTTAGGGGAGCTGTGTACTGAGTCAGGCATCAGTTAAGCGGCCTGTTTTCTTTCAAGTACAAATCTGGAGTTCCAGGAATGAACCGGCGAGCTAACATTGCCGGATGTTTTATTTTGCCGCAGTCAACTTTCGCTCATTCCGAACTGACTATTGAATTTGCAAGGGAAACTCTGGCAGGTTCCTGGGATTGCTGGATCTCTAACGGTCTTTTCCGGCAGAAACCAATACTTTCGCTTTCTCGTTTTGAAGCCTTGCCTGTTCCTGCCGCTTCTTTTCTCCATAAAACCCGAGGCTAATCATGTTGCTTATGTCCTTTTCCGTCGGTTTTGCAAGCGTACCGAGAACTAAGTCAAATATAGGGAAAACGACGTTGAAATTTTTGTTTGGATAAACATGATGTAGATAGTGATAGCGACATACGAATAGATAGATTGGCCAGTTGCTGAAATGTTTGCCCGAGGGCTTGTGCATTTCGAGGTGGATTTGATTCCATACCCAGTGATGGAAGACGACGGTGGCAATAAAAATAAGTGCGCATTGCCACGAGAATATTGCAATCACCAATGCGAAGGGGAGCGCCTTCCTTGGTGCTTTTCGAACTGTTAGTCGGATTTCCTGATCTTCGCCAGGAGGAACGGGTTCGTCAGTGAAGGATTTTGCGTAGTGTCCGTGATGGAAAATTGCGTGAGCTTCAAATGTGCGCTTGAAACCTTCATTTCTTTCACTAAGAAAGTTTCGCTTATGCATTAGTTGGGCGTGTACTTGATGCTCAATAAATCCCATTAAAATAACGGAAAAAAGAATCCAACCTGCAAAGTCAAGAAAAATCATTTGGTTACCTTTGTTCAGAGGTGGACAGGGAATGCCTAAAAGTCGTATTCCTCAGGATGTTTTGGACAGATTCTACGGAATGAGCGAAGCCAAGAGGCGTGGCGGTTGCCATTATACAAGCAGAGCCTGGCTGAGGCATTAGCTGCGTCCAATAGACGCCGCTTCTTCAATGCTGCCGCAAGCTCAACTAACTTTTAGAAATTCCAAAGGACTTCTTTCCAAAACTGAGCTTCTGCAGCTTCAACGGCTTCCCTCTGCAGATCCGATTCGGGTTTAACTATCACTCATTTTGAAGATTATTCGGAGCATTCTTCTATGAGTCAGCCGGACCGAAGTCGTTAGGTTCGTTAGCTTTGTCTAACTCGCTTTGCCATTCCCTTGCCGATATTGTTGGCTGGAACTTTTTCTAACAAATTGCTGACTGTCGCTTTGACGCGAAACCTGAGGGGCGGAATTCGATTGCGATGTTGTGGCAGAGATTTGTGGGGCTCGGTAAGAGTTTGAATTCTCGTAATGAGTCTTGTAAATCCAGTGTGTTCCACTAGCCGAGGTCAGCTCTTCGATGATAACTGTGATCGGATTGCGGTATTTGGCGAGGCGTCCATTGGTGTCTTTGCGTGCCGATGCTTCATAGTCCAGAGTGTACTGGTACCCTGGTCTTCTTGAGGCGCCAACAGCAGCCAACTTTTCGAATTCCGTGACGAGCACTCCTTCAGGCAGAACTCCATTTAGGAAGCTCCAGACCAGGTGTGATTTGTATATATGCTGAGGATCCATAACTCGTCCCGATGGGGTCTCAGCCTTAAAATGGTGGTCGATCGTACCTTGATCTATCGGAAATGCAATACGTCGCTCATCACCTTTTGTCATGGGCTTTAGTGGGACCTTAAACATTGACGGAATGCCTTGCGGGCACAATTTGTTTAGCACCGAATCGAGCGTCGGATACTTCGGCATGTTGGTGCCGGCTGTAAGTGCAAGTAGCGCGAATGAGATTTCATCCGCCGTTATTTTGCAACGACGAAGTTGCTCGTCTCCCTCCGTACCATATCGATTTTTTTGTAGGTTTTCCCAGAGGACGTGCCATGCTAAGGCGAGTTTTTGCTCCTCGGTCGCCAATTTGTCGGATGGCAACGTATAGATGTCGTGTTCCATTTCTTGACGGATCGATGTTGCTGTTTCGTTAATTCTATTTATCTGACTTTCTGTCAGTCCGGAGTTTGTTCCAAGCTTTGCTAGCAAAGTCTCAAGCCCGTGAAGATATTGATCGTTTTCCAGGTATTCGGCTTTATCTAAATATTCAAGATCAAGGCTTTTAGGATCGAGCTTCTCGACTCTGTAACTATAGATACCCTTGTCCCCTGCGTGGCTGGGGGGCTCTAGAGTAGTTGCTTCGAACCCAAGTTCGAGCTTTGGTATCACCTTGTCGATTTGTGATGAGAGTGCTTCTAGGAAACGTTGGTTTGAATAGGCTTCCAATTCCGGCAGTTGCATGTACTTGTCGAAACCAGCTTTCCATTCAGCATTTACTTCATTGGTGCGTTGCTTCAAAAGTTCACTGAGGAAATGCTTCGCCTTTTCGGCCGGCATTTTTGTTAGAGCGGTTTTGAATTCTGATACTCTGGCTTGGATTGTTGCGCTGCTTTCTGCTCCCCACCAATATTTGTTGTTTTTGGTGTTGCCCATATCTGCGAGAAACTCATTCAAAGCCTTATTTTGTAACTTTGCATTCTTTTCGTAGATGGTGTCGTATTTCGCATCAGCAATCTTATGGAGTTCTGGAATCTCTACATAATTACGATAGTCGCTTGCGAGTTTGTCTGCTCGTTTTGCATCTGCCTCAGTAAGCGGTTCTCCCTTACGAAGTTCGATCACTTGTCTCACCATTTTTTCGGAGAAGCTTAGGCCGTCTTCTTTACCATCTGCCCGTTTCGTAAGTTCTGTGCATTTTGCAACAATGTCAGACATTTGCTTTGCATCAGCCGTGGTTCCAATGTTTTGTTGATCGAGAACGCGTTTAATTACAAGTGCTGTCTGATCGTGATGTGTCAATTCGTGATATAGGAATCCGCGGATCTCACTCACACTTAACTTGCCTAATTGCTTTGAGTTCAATACGACGACGCCATCGTTGTAGTAAGCTGGAACAACTCCCCAATGCGAGAGATCTTTGACTTGAAGTTCAACAGTGGGAAGATTCATCTGCTTTAGGTACTTGTTTAGGTGGACTTGGAGGACAGCCGCTTCTTTCTCCATCGCTTTCGTCTCTTCAGCCGTATGCTCCGTTGCATCGATAAACAGGTCACCTTTTTGATTTGATGACCGTGCGGCGTTCAGAAGATTCTCGATACTCGCGGTTGCGTCTTTTGAAAATTGTTTCCCGGCGGCTTCCGTTGATAGAGTACCGAGCATCACTTTGCCAGAGCTTTCAGCTTGCTGAGCGATTGCTTCAGGATCCGGATGATAAAGATCTGGTATCGCGGATTTCGTTGCTTGCGTTTCGGCAGCCTTCGGTCCGAATCGTTTCTCTACGGCTTCGATTCCTCCATGCCCAATTGCGACTGCTGGCGAAAAGATTGCAGCCATGGCGCCCTGGCTCAGCGCGTCGTGCAGGATCGCACCTTTATCAGAATGTTTCCAGACATCGGAAAAGCTGATCTGATCCGCTGCCTTGTTCAACTCCTTAGCGAGCTGTTTGCGTTCAGAATCGTATGCCGACTCGATAGCTCCGAGACTGGAGAAGGTGAACATTGTGGTCGTGGTTGTTGGAATTGAGGATATCTGTCTGCTTATAATTGAATCTTTTGCATGCTCTCTTGCAAGCGTATTGAGCCAGGCGCTGCTCGATCCTTGGGCAGCTCTATTCATGCCAGTGATACCACGTCCAAGCATCGATCCTGCCAGATCGCCTGTAAGAAACCACAGGGTTCCTGTTGCTAATTTTCCTGCAGATACGTAGTCGCTCCAGCTGCCTTCCTTTTGGCGCGCTGCTCCGGCAAGAGTGAACCCTGTCGTTTGCAGTCCGGCGTTTCCGATCTTTACTGCTCCGGTAATCAAATTCTCTGCGGTCCGACTTCCAGCCATAGCATTGACTAATTTGCCACCTGCAGTTGTAGCCCCGGTACCGTTCACGATTTCTAGCTCACGAGCGATGCGCTGCACCGGGACAAGCGATTTCAGTTCAGCGAATCCACGTGCAATCTGTCCTCCAACAAACATTGTCGCTCCTTCGACCATTCCACCTGCGAAGTTCCGTCCGACTTGCTCTGCATCAGTTGCTCTCGTGTGCCTCATCACAACGGAACTGCTTCCGCCTGCAACTGTGCAGCTGGCAAGCTCAATCCCGGCTCCTGCCATTCTCGAAAGTTGACCAGCTTTGACGAATCCGTTCACAACAGTACCGACGCCCATTGTTAAAAACGTCGTGGCTGCTATTGTTGCTCCTTCGGATGCTGAATGTTGCAGCTGCAATCCGTCCTCGGCTAATTGCTGGCTATCTTGCGCGGACAAATTCAGGTCACGCATGAAATTTGTAGTGGCGCGTAGATTCTGATCGATGCGGTTGTTGTCGAAGTTATCTGTTTTGAATGATTCGTCGGCAAAAAGTTGATCGAGTTCCTTGTTTATTGCTTGAACTTGTGTTTTAACGGAGTCTTGAATTCCTTCAATAATATTTTGTCTTCCGCCCATCAAGAAGTCGGTGACGCCACCTGTGATGATCGGTTTGTTCTCGAAGTATTTGATATTTCCTTTGCCCGCTTCATCGGCGGCTAAGTCTGCTTCCTGGCGCAGTGCGCGGCGGTCAACCAGCCCACCTGGAAGCATGCTGCCGTCGTCTGCTTTTCTTGCTGCACCGAGACCGACAATTTGATGCCGTTCCGTCTCACCTTCAATTTGCATATCGAGAATTACTCGATTCTCCGAATGGAGATTGACGTTGCGGCCGTCTTTGAAGGATATTCTGTAGCCTGGCTTCAGTTCGCCACATGAATCTGTCTCTCGGTTTAGCATTCCGGAAGCATCTTCATTCACTCGAAACAGATCGCCTTTTTGAATCTCATATAGATCGTTGCCGATGCGTAATTTGGCATTCACCTTATTGGTATCCTCGTCACTTCTTAATTCTTTGACAGAGATCAATTTCTGTTCGCTGGAGCGAGAGTTCGGAGCTTCCTTTAGAGCTGCATGTTTGATCTTGAACTCATCATAGATATCCTTTGAAGGGTCCAGCAATGCTTTCGTGCTCTTTGCACTGAGCAGTTGCTCAACAAGATCTTCGGCTTCTTTGTGCGTTTTGGTTGCAGCGTCCGATTCTTCCTTAAGTTCCGCTTTCTTCCCGCTTGCGCTGTTCCAATATTTTGATACATCCAGGTAGGATTTGTTCGATTCCTCAGAAAATGCATAGCTGGCTTTATCGCGATTGCGTCTTGCATCGTCAGTCAATTTGTCGAGGTCGACTAGCTTTTCTTGTGCTTTGTCGGTGGCGTATATGCGAATCGATCGTCCTTGCTTTCCGGTTTGACCCATCAGTTCAAATTCAAAGCTGCTTCCGTTTAGAGCATCAAGTTGGACTTCTTTCCCGTTTTTAAATCTAATCGAACCGCCTTCGTAGTTGCCATTCTTTTCGCTGGGTGGTTTGATGGTGCCTAGTTGTTCCCCGGTTGTTGAGTCGATCAGCATCCCCATTCGGATATCGCAGTTTTTGCGCTCGCCGTCCTTCGATTCGGCAAGCATGACGCGACCATTGCTCATATCGCTGCTGGTCACGAGGGTACGTTCGTGTATGCCGTTTTCCTTGCCATCGAACTTCCATTGATTGATGTAGCTGTTGAGATCTTTATTCTGTTCCTTCGCATCTTCTGCGAAAGTGATTTTTCCCTTTATGGGATCCAGAGTGCCTAGTTTCTTGTCACTATGATCGAGGATTTCGTTGTGAACGACTTTCAGTGATCTCTTGTTGTCTGGTGAGCTGAGTGTCCCATCAAGATAGATTTCTTTCTTGGGTTTGAGAATTTCGCCAGGCGTCAGAGGATGGATTATCGCCCCAGCCAACTTTTGTGCGTCGGATTTGAGTTCCTTCGCCTTATCGATTAGTTTGTCCACGACATGGTCGATTGTTATTGACGGCAGCTGCGTTCCTGCGGGTTTCTTTCCGTTGTTGTTTATTGCTTTGCTATCGGAAGCGGGATGGATATTCTTTCCGGCATCACCCATTTTATGTGTTTTTTTCTGCGCTTCCTGAGCGGCGTGGTTTTCTAGTTTCTTAGGCGGGACCGATGGATGGGCATCATCGTGCAAGCGATTCGTATTCTCTTTCGAACTCTTAGCGGCATTCTTTTCAGAATTAGGCTCTAGTCCCTTAGATGTTCTTGCTTGATCCATGCGCCTTTCCCCAGATTGATTTCTGTCTAGGATAGGAACTTCGTCGGTCCTGCGAAGGGCACTCTTGGTACATTTTTGGGTCTTTACGTTAAACTCATCACTCGAAACATGCCAAGAAGGTTGTCTCTGGACGCGGGATTCTCTTTGACACAAGTAATGAAAGGTCCTCCGCCCCAATTTTGCTGTCGTCAAGTGCGGGTTCTACCATGGACAGCAGGGGGGAATTTACGTAATATAGGGGCGCGCCGCCTGGCGCTTAGGTCGATGGCTGGATTGTTTGACTACAGGAATCAAAGTTGGAATCTCTGAACACCCAGTCTCTAGTGATATCTCAGGGTAATGAGCACTCTTCATCGCCCTTAATCTCAGTGCAGATTGTCGAAGAGGATGCTTCCAGTTTTGATGCGCTGATTTTTGATGCCGGATCTAGGGCTGGGCGAATGAGCGGGATTGTTCCGCTTCCATTATCAAACTTCCGCTCTCGGCCCAGCATGTCTCTGAGCGATGACTTGCGCGAACAGCTCAAGGAATTCGCTCGCAGTGAGCGAGGCGCTAATTGTCTCAAATACTTTGGATATCAAATTGATATTCAAGAGTCATGCGCTCAGCAAGAGCAAGCACTTTCTAGTTTTGATGCATTGTTTGAAGGGCTGGATGGAGGATCGCGAGTTGGTCGAATGGGCGGAACGGTTCCGCGCATGTTGTCGGACTTGCGTTCACAACCAATTGCTCCTATTCGTGATGACCTGCGCGATCAGCTGAAGGAATTCGCGGGCACTCGGCGGGGAGCAAATTGCCTCAAGTACTTCGGTTATTACTTTGATGGAGAGACTAACGACTATCCAATTTCCGTTGATTTGGAAAAAGCTCTTCCAATGATTCCGGAAGCGAATCTGGAACCCGTCAATGCTGTCGTTGAGTCTGCAATTAGAAGCCGACAAGATGCCGCCGCACCTGCTACGCATGTCGAAGCAGTAGTTCAGAACTCGAAGGAGTCAGGAACGTTCAAGGCTCAGGGCGAAGGTAGAGTCAAAGCTTCTTTTGCAACACAAGAATTGAAGTTAGAGCCTAAGGTGAAGGAAACAGATCCCAAGGATTTGCGCCTTCGGCAGAAAGTTCGCAAAGCCATTGAAGCATCGAATCCGAAGCCGGAAAAAATTCGGAAAGAGAAACATCGACGTACCTTCACCACCGAAGAGAAGTTTCAACGCAATGCAATCATATGGGCCGCATCCGCTTGTTTGCTAGTTTCCTGCGCGGCACAAATAATGCATTCCCTCCAGAATCAGTCCTTACAGCAGATTGCTGTGCAAAAGCTGAATGCCCGAGATTTTGCTGCGGCAAAGAGTGGCTTTGAGAAAATTATTCGGGCGCAGCCTCAGAACTGGGAAGCCTATCTTGGACATGCAGCAGCCATACCTGGCGAATACGCAAAACAGATAGATGACTACAATCAAGTCTTAACTTTAAAGAATGGCGAACCACGTGCTGTATTGGGGCTTGCTAAGTCATATTACGAATTAGGAGACTATGCTAAGGCGATCGCTTTTGCTAACCGATCCTATGCCCAAACTTCAAATGTTGAGTCTCTGGAAATTAAGGCAAATAGCCTAATGAAGCTTAAGAACTTCGCTGCTGCAAGCAAGATCTATCAGCAAGTTCTTGCTCAATCACCCAAGCCGAAAGCAGACCTTTTCTACAAGCTAGCATCCTGCCAAAAGGAGCTGGGTAACCGCAACCAACAGATAGAATACCTTCGAAAAGCTTCGGCTGTTGAACCTAGAAATACAAGTTATTTGAATCAACTAGCGATGTTATTTGTGGCTGAAAACAAATTCGAAGATGCCAAAATCGCACTGCAAAAGGCAGTTTCGATCAACGCAAGAGAATCTGAATTACACGTGCGATTGGCGAAAGTTCTTGCTCAACTCAACGCACCTAATAAGGCTGTAAATGAACTTAGTCAAGCTATCGAGCATGGGCGAGGCCCGAAGGCTGATCTTCTGAAGCAGCGAGCTTCCTTGCTTTGTTCAATGAATAACTACGGTCGCGCGCTTGCAGATGTGGACAGTGCCATGGTACTGAAGCCCAGCGATAAGACCTTGCCAAAAATGCGAGAGCGCATTGTGAACCAATTGGCGATCATAAAAGCTGGACTGGATAGGCAACTGGGTAGACAATTGGCCAATAATAATCATGAGCCCAGCTCCGTCAAAATTGCATCTGCACCACCGGCAACAAACGTCTCAGGAACAACACCTGCGATTTCTTCCAGTGTGGTTGACGGTGCACATTCCCAACAAATGGTGCTCAAGGCTTATAAGCACATCAAGAGTGGCGACTTCAAATCGGCAATACCTGTGCTCCAAACCGCAGTTAAGAGTGATCCCGAAAATTCTCAAGCCCATCGATATCTGGCATTCTCGTATCTGAATTCGGGAATGGTAGCTAAAGCGCTCACTCACTCAAAGCAAGTGCTGGCATTAGGCACAGAGCACCCGCACGATTTATACTCGTTGGGCGAAGCGCACTTCTATGACGGCAAGCCGCAAGAAGCAATGAAGTACTACCGCGATGCATTGCGAATCAATCCCCTTCATGTGGAAGCAAGAATGGGTGCAATTAGAAGTCTGATCGCCATGGGTAAAGTTGAAGAAGCTAAATCTGTTTGCGAGGCAGCCGCTTACAATTCGCGATCAGAAAAAGCAAAGTTTCAATTTAGACGCATGCTCAACGATATTAAATCCAAAAATCAGATCGCTGCGGCAAGAAGTTTCAAGAGCTAGATATCACCAGCTCTGCTTAATCAATCCGGGCAAGATGGTGCTTTTCCAAACTTCTTCAGAAACGTGCAATAAAAAGGAAACGTTCGAGATTACGCCTACTTCCGGATTAGATATCGAGTCCGCAGCTAGTAGCTTTTGAAGATTGGTTGAATCTTGATACCGTTTTACAACAGCTAGGCTGTATTGAACTCCATGCAAAGCAGCTATAGGTCCGAGTGTTTTGCGGACTACAATAATTCGCCTTTCCGGATCTGATTCTAATACTGCATGTAATGTTCCGGGATCGAACAGTTTGTTGCCTGCATCAACGAGCACTACCCCTGGTGCTACTGCAACGGCGGCGTCGGCAATCTTTCGGGAGGCTTCTGAAGCCTGATTATAGAGCAGGGCTTTTTCTTCCAACCTAAGCTTAGCCGATTCATCACCACTTACTGCGCTTACCCAATCGGAGAAGAGCTTCTGTTGGGCGATCTCACGCTCCTTCGGTTTCTTCGAGTCGTAAGAAGGAATGGTAGCCATGCCTTTGGCAAGGAGCTGGCTGATAGGTGTTCCGGTTACTTGAAGCTGAGGTTCTCCGTCGAGTTTTGCGGCGTCATCATCGAGCCCCTCATAATAGATGCCAGCAGCTTTCATGGCAGCGGTCAAACCATCAGCGTCTGGGTCCGCAATTATTGCCACAGCATCAGCAAATTCGCCTATCGAAACGAGTGTACTGCAAGCTGGATGCAATCGACGAATAGTGATTCGACAGTCATCTCCTAACAAATGCTGCAGCTTCGCTGTCGAGACTGTGACTTGTTTTTCTCTAGAATTTGATGGCTCACCGTCAATTCCATGATGATCGCGGAACGCTACGCGATATTCTTCAGAACATAGCTTTCCCACAGCTTCAACTGTATAAGAGGTTATTGGAGTGTCGATGAATAAGACATCGTTGCCCCTGCCGGAATGGTAGACAGCGGCAGCCCTGACAAAGTCCAAGATCTGTTGAACATCAGCGGCTGTGAATGCCTTTATGAACAGTGTCGGCACCTTGTTTATCTTTAGCGAAATCATGGTTGCTATTTTTTGCCGAGCTTACGGATATCGAAGCTAGTGCTCCTATTCCCGGGGGGCTTTTGTGGGAATGAGACTATCATATTGGGTATTCCACGTATTGGTCGTAGCTCATCCCAACTTGAAGAGTGTGTTACTTGTAACGAGTCAAGAGTTGGTTAAACATGCCCACTCTAACTTGCCAGTGACATGATATATGCTCTCTATCTTGGGAATCGTTACTTCATTGAGCGCATCCGAGGTTACGCTAGCGGACCCAGGAACATTAACCCCGCATCGTTTTGGCCCAATCAACAGCATATGTTCCGTCGGAATATCGCTGCCACACTATTTTCTTTGCCGGTGTGTTTTGAATATGGTGATAGAGTTCGCCCACTCTTTCATAAAATCCTTTGGTGTGAAATGTATTGGGCATATCCAATGAAACTACGTCGAGGTGGTGGCAAAATTCGTGAACAAGTGTATTGAGGAATGTTCCATACGCCGAGGTTTTCTTCTGTATCGCAGTTCTCATCCATAGCCTTAGAACAGCGGTCTCTGTATCATAGTCGCCAAATGTTTGGAATTCCCAATCGCCGTGAACCTCTCTTGGACGAACGCTTAGAATTTTCGTTTTTGGATGCTCGACTTCGAAATAATCACTCAATGTATTGAGAAGAAGTTTACTCGTTGAAAGAATTGCCTTTCGATCTTCATTTGCTAATGCTTCCTTCAATTCGATCGCATATTCTCTTAGTGGCTCTGCTGGTGGAAGTGCAAGTCGAAGAAGTTGTTCACTGCGGGAATACTCCTCCTTTTCCAATCGAGCCTTTGGTAACTTATCCGTCTTCATTGTGTCGCGAGTGTCTTCCAATCTCCCACGGGAATGAACGCCGCCCAATAGTATGGGTGGTTCAGTGATTTCATCAGCTTCAACTGTGCTTGTCTGAGAGATTCCATTCTGCCACCACCTGAAAGAAGCCGTTTGTAAAAGTCGATCATAAGATAAGCTGTCGCTTGATCTGACACCGGCCAAAGGCTGATCACTTCGGTTTCCGCACCTGCAATCAACAAAGCGCGACGCAATCCATAAACTCCTTCACCTTGCTTGAAGTCACCGAGTCCGGTTTCGCAAGCTGACAGCACAACGAGCTTGGTACCCCAGAGGTCCATGCCGGACACTTCCAATGCAGTGAGTATGCCGTCGTCTTTCGACTCATCGGATGTAGCCGCGTTGTTTGCTCCGGCTAGAACTATACCTGAGCGCAACAGCGAATTCTCTTTGCGCAACGTATCGGCTTGCGATTTCCGTGCACTGACGATCACTGACCGTTGCTCCTTCGTCGCGGGATGGTTTGTCTGTGACTTTGAATTCTTAGCTTTTGATTTCGCGTCAGCTTTTACTTCCACTTCTGCTTTCGAATTAGAATTTCCACTGGGCTTTGTTGGGGACTTAACTTGCCCCCCACCTTGCGTCGCTCCTTGTGAGGACTGGATTTCGTCAGGCAGAAAAAATCCGTGGGTAGCAATGTGCAGAATCTGCGGACCTTTCTGCTCTTTGATTGTCGATTCCGTAGCGTCCTTTCCTGTAATTACTTTTGAATCAGAAAGAACTCCCGCAATCGATTTGGCTTCTTCGGCTGTCCCGGCCAGAGGCTTGAACTTCGGAATGAAAACACCCATGAATCCAATTCTGGCTTCTTCGGAGTCAGCACCACGCGTTCCTCTTTCGCTCGCTGTAACAACACTGCTGAACTGCGGATTCGCGACTATAACTGGGCCTTGTTTGTTCGGCTCATGAGCTTCCATCCGGAGGAGATCGCGACCGCTGGTCAAATAATCAATCGAATAATTTTCGAGCAGAAACTTTCCATTCTCGTCTATAAGCGCAGCAAAGGGAAGAATGTTCATCGCTCCATCTGGTGAAAGTATTAGAGTTTTCTTTTCGCCAAGGAGTTTGCGTACGGGCTGCATCACAAGTTTGTCTAAAGCGCGCGCCTTTTGTTTGTAGTCCTTGCTGCCCGAATCTTTCATTGAATTTCGCAGTTCGGAAATTCCTTTGTCAATTACGCTTGCTTCCCCTAGATCTGCCAGTTGTGGGTCGCCATCATGATTTAGAATGTAGGCGACGTAGCGAGCTGATCCGTATCGCTCATTTCTAGTCTTCGCCTTGGAATCCAACAAGCGATATGTCGCGAACTCGACTAAAGTCATATCGTTAGGAATCGCCTGCTGAACTGCTTCGACTGATACAGGGGTTTGCTGTGTTCTAAAAGCAGCGCTGTGTGAACTGATTTCCTTTTCCAGTAGATCAGACTTCGCCTGCAGATCTGCGATTGACTTCCGAAATTCTTCCTTATTGTTTTGTCCTGGTCCATGCAAAATCCGCGCCGATAGATCTGCGCGTGTTGTTGATATCTCGTCCAATAACTTCTGATCAGACTCCGAGAGATGTTGCCTCAAACTTAGAAGCTGATGGCTGACTGCATCAAGGACTCGTCCTTTTCGACGGAGGATGGTGCCGAGTGCCAGCTTTGTTGCTTCCTTGTTCTCTGGAGCAAATTTCGTATTCAGCGAAAGCGTAGCGTTTAATTCGTCTTTTCTCCAAGCTAGGTAAAGGCGCTTCTGCTCTTCCGTCCCACTACCGAGAATCATTAACAAAGACTGCTCAGAAATTTCGTTTGCCCGCTTTTGATAAGCGATCGCTTGTTCAATGTTATTTTGAACTATGCAAAGCATTCCAAGATTGTTTAACACTGGCACCAGATCGGGATGGTTCGGACCTGAGGATTTCTCGTAGATTTCTAATGCTTGTTTCAGCAGGGGCGCTGCAAGGTCATACTTGCCTTCCTCGAAATAAAGAAGTGCAAGATTATTGCAGTCGCGCGCATAATCTGGATGGTCGCTTGCAAGCAACTCCTTATCAATCTTGATTGCGCGATCGTAGAGGCTTTCGGCCTGATTGAAATCCCCTTTTGCGCGATAGACTCCAGCTAAATTGTTCAACACCGTTGCAACTCGAAGACTCTTCTGTCCGTATGTTTTCTCGAAGATTGTCAGAATGTTCTTGAGCAGAGACTCGGCTTGATCGTAATCGCCAAGGTCTTTATACAGAACGGCTAGATTGTTCAGCTCAAGTGCGTATTCGGGTCCTTCTTTTCCGAACGACTTTTCCTTTATCTGCAATGAGCGTTTAAAGAGCTCCTCAGCTTGTTTAAAGTCACCTTCGTCTTGATACAACAATGCAAGCCCATTCAAGGAACGGGCGACATCCGGATGGTCTGGACCCAATGTCTTTTGTCGGATGGAAAGCGCTCTGAGGAAGATCGGCTCGGCTTGGGCGTAATCGCCTGTTTGTTGATACAAATAACCAAGATTGTGCAGCACCGTGGCGACGTTTTCATGCTCTGGACCCCAGTCTTCTTCGCATAGTTCCACAAGGACTTTTGCCGATGGTATCGCTTCAGCGTAGCGACCTTGCGGAATCAGCGATAGCATCTTTTGGAGAATTTCTGATTGTTTGGCGATTCTCTTTGAAATCGCAGAAACCTTATCTTCGACTTCCTTATTTGATGCTTTGCTTGATTCTGACTGATGCTTGCTCTTCGCGGATGGAGAGTTACTCTTCTTAGCTTCAGTCTCTTGAGTTTCCTCGTTGTTTTGTCTGCCTGATTCAGAGCTCTCTGCAATGCTCGGAGTTGGTAGCCAACAAAAGCAATGAAGAACAACAAGAAGCAGTAGAAGACAGTTTCTTACAGGCAAGGCTAAATCACCGTGAATGTGTTCTATTCTCTGGATAACCGTTAATAGTTACGTACCCGTCACTATTTTTGGTGAATCCGACACTTATTGAAGCTGAGAAAGCGATTCCGGCTTTAGTTGGGACCATGCACGTATGCCGCGTATATGCACGAACCGACTTTTAACGTCGCTAGGCCATTGTGATTTGGGCAAGTCTGGCGCTCTGCGGAATCGCCTGCGGTTTTGAGGGGTGCCGTTGGTCGGTTCTGAACTTTTATTGCGATGCTGGGGTCTTGAGAAGGTGATTTTTATCAAATGATGGCTGGCTTTCGTTTTGTCGTTTTTCGGGCACTTGCGGGCATTTTTGATTGTGCTATAGTAGTCTGATTACACTTTGTAATCGCGCAACTACAAAATACCTGGTAGCAACTACATATGGGCGAAAAGACCTCCAATATAAGCATTCGCATCCCTGACGAATATAGAAAGCGTCTACAGATACAGGCCGACAAGAAGGGAGTGAGCTTTAATGCTCACATCCTGCGAGTTCTTGAAATCCATCTGATGAGCTGCGGGTTCGGTCCGACATCCCTTACCTCAGCTAGCGGCCGCCTGTTTCAGGTTCGCTGCGAAGCATATCTAGATAACGTAGATGAGACTACCTGGGCCTTCTTTATTGATGAGCCAAAGTACGAAAAGGAAAGAGCCTATTACTTTATAGGGATCGGACGAACGATTCTTAGGGATTGGCAGGTCACCGATAAATCAACCGTGTCTAAAGAAATCGGGCTGGCATTACTCAACTTTTACAACCGCAAGGGCTTGGAAATTGATAGGCTTACTTGGAATCAGTATCCGGGTCCGGACAATGATGGGCGTAGGGTTTTGCAGGTAGCTGAAGTTCCTGAGACGTTTACTGAGTTTCTTGATTTGTTGATGGCAGACAAATGGACGGACAAGTTTGTTAACCAGGATGAGCGTAGCCAGGATATCCGCAGAGGAAGGCAGGAATCTTCCCTATACCGGTAAGCACTCAGTTTTATGGCGTGCGAACGCCGCAGATGCTAAACGCAGAAAACTCCTGAAAGGATAGAATCGATGACTGAATTTTTAATAGTGTTCGCGATTAGCTATGTGATTCATGCAATGGGGATAACCATCGGATATCACCGCCTCCTTTCCCATCGCTCATTCTGCTGCCCAAAGTGGGTTGAGTATTTCTGGGTCTTCATGGGTTACCTGGCTTTTGAGGGCTCGCCAATCTGGTGGGCGACTATTCATCGCGCGCACCATCGCCACGTCGATACGCCGCTTGATCCGCACTCGCCGCGCGAGAGTTTGTACAATGCACACTTCGGCTGGCTCACTGCAAAAACGTACGCGCCGCATGTAAATCCGGCTATTCAATCGAAAGATCTCGTTAGCGATCCGCTTTATCGGTTTTTGGAACAGGATGGGGTATTCTGGCGCGCCCACACGATGGGATTTGCAGTTGCATTAGGTTTCCGCGCATTGCTTTGGGCGTTCTTCGGATGGCAGGTTGCGCTGGCTAGCTTGCTTGCTGGTCTGGCCGTTTTGCAAATCCCACTCATGCTTAACGTTGTTTGCCACATTCCGAAATTGGGCTATAAAAATTTCCGCAGCGAAGATGATAGCGTCAATGTATGGTGGGTTGGTCTACTTGCTATGGGCGAAGGTTGGCACAATAACCACCATGTTTTTCCAGGCTCAGCTCGTTCAGGCATCAAGCCACTTGAGTTTGATTTTTCATGGCATGTAATTCGTTTGATGAGAAAGCTTGGCTGGGCATATCGCGTAAACGATCCTTCGGAAGCTCAATTGCGCGCGAAGATGCTTGCATCGGGCATAAACACAAGCGGACGGAAATCAAAAGCATTGGCTAGTATACCGGAGCGTCCCGTACTTTCAGCGGGCACCATGGCGCAGTCAACACGTATGCAGCGTCCGACAAGCGCTGCAGGCAAACGATAATTCAAGAGCGCTACGCACACGGCGCATGTTTTTAGAAAGTTGAGCCACTTCTGCCAGAGCCATTTGCACCTTAACCGGGTCGGATATGTGGCTTGCGTATCTGAGGTGATCTATTAATTCGGACCATGACAAACGCAGCTATCTCCACTAGTGCTTTTGCTAGATTTATTTGAGCAGCAACGATTTAAATTCGGAATGGCTTACGAATCACTCTTTCTTGCGGCCCATTCTTTGGCCAGCATGCCGAAAATGAGATCATCAACCCATTCGCCCTTGAACCATAGGCTCTCCTTAAAGTGCGCCTCTTTGCGGAAGCCCACTCGCTCAAAGAGCGCTGCCGATGCAAAATTGCGAGGATCGACTGATGCAAACACGCGGTGGACAGAATGTTCGCTCGAAAAGAGAACATTCAAAATCCAACTGATAGTTTCTGTGCTATAGCCTTGTGACTGGAATTCCGGTTTGATTGTTATTGCAACTTCAGCGATGCGCGAATCAGTGTCGAGGATGCGCACAGCGGCATCACCAATTAGCTTTCCATCGGCGCGCAATACAATTCCAAGTTGAAACCATCCTGGTGTGCCGAATTCTCGCTTCGTCAGATTTACGACTGTTTCGCGGAGCTCATCAAGCGTGCTCGGCCAGGTCTGGTATTTGCTCACCTCTGGCAGCGAGCGATATGCGAAAACATCATCAACATCGGCGAGAGTCAAAGTGCGTAGTCGT
The DNA here is from genome assembly GCA_021732085.1 of Candidatus Obscuribacterales bacterium. GTDB lineage: Bacteria > Cyanobacteriota > Vampirovibrionia > Obscuribacterales > Obscuribacteraceae > JAIEPM01. The sequence continues at coordinate 95,424 of JAKFVQ010000022.1, forward strand.
ATCCGTTTGTTATTTACCATGACTGCTTTACCTTGCTGCGGCTGTATGCACAAATGCTATTACAATTTTGCGATTTTGCATGAAACTACTGGAAGTGAAGATGTCGAGCTGATGGAGTTTACTCCCTCGCGACTCGAATGCCTACCGCGAAATTCGCATTCGTCGTAAGCTTCTGTCTTTGCGGCCCGCATAGCTAGCGGCGCCTGCATTGGGGAGGCACTCAGGAATCTTTCAACTGTGCTTGCTATCATGTCACGTCTAGTGGAATTGCATACGCATGCTGGTTGCCTCGATTATTTTGCTGGACGCAAGGAGTCTGCGCGTAAGCATTTTGACTGGGTGAAGGCTAACGGCATGCAGGCATACATCGAACCCATTCTTGTTTATGGGCTGATGCGAAAGAACGGTTGGTATTAGAGCCGAGATAATGCTTCTGCGCGTGCAGATACAGCCCGCGTACGCCTTTGTGCCATCACTTCATCGCCTTTTTCCTGATCGCATATTTTGATTAACCGGTCAAAGCAAGTGACGGCATCTCTATATTTCTTGAGTTCTAGTTCACAAAATCCAAGTGACTCTAAGACAGCCGCGCGGTTTCCTCTTGTTACGATCTCGGAACTCTCGGTTGTGCTTGCCCTATCCATGAGCAAAAGAGCGCGCTTAAATAGAGGCTCTGCGGAGCGCGAATTTCCATCGTTACTTAAAGACCATCCAAGTGAACAGATAGCAGTAATGACTGCTGATGATGTTTCGGGATTGATTTTTTCTTTGGCAGCTAGCAAGCGAGTAAAGATAGCGGTGCTCTTTCCAAACTGCTTGCTTTTGAAATAGGTTTGAGCTAACGAGTCCAGTTCATCATAGATTTGTTGTTCCAGTTGCCTGGCTGCAATGTTGTTTTGGTCAATAGATTGTTTCCTTTCGATGTGCTTGAGCGCCTGCTCTAAGTTAGAGAGAGCGTGCTCATTGTCCTGCTGCTTTTGATAGCATTGGGCAAGAAAAATATAGCTGCCGGCCATGTCCAGATCGTTATTATTGCGTGGACCAAGGAGCAATTTCATCTGAATGGAGCGTTGCGCAAAGTCAACGGACTCTGCGTGATGTCCTTCTTTTGCAGCTTCATGTGCCAGTGTATTAAAGAGATCAGCAGCCTTTCGTGCGTACGAACTTCCCAGCGTTTTGCTACCGATTTTAAGATAAGTATTGGCGAGATCTTCATGGACGATTGCAAGAGAACTGCTGTTTAAGCTTCGGCTTCCATCTCTGGTCTTTTCCTCCAGTAGAGATTGCAGTTTCTTTAGTGTATTTGCCGCGTCTGCATATCGTTGTTCTAGCAAGTACACATTACCAAGCTTTTGAAGCGTGTTGATTCGTCGCGGATCGTCGGCCGGTAATATCATTGCTTCCAGAGCGAGAATTGCTGAATTGTCATTCGCAAAAAGCAGCAGGACTAATACTGCAAGAAGTGCCACTGCGCCTGAGCAGACTATTAGTGCGCGATTGATTTTTCTTGCCTCATCATCCCCCGGATTTTTGTCAAGCAGTAATGAGCCATGCCTGTGTGTGTTCGCTTGACCAACGAGCCAATGGTATTCGGGAGTTTGCTCTAACGCTAACTTCAGGTCTGTGATCGACTGATAACGACTCTCTGCGTCTATAGTGATCGCCTTTAAAATAATGGATTCAAGCGCGGTCGAAATTTGTGAATCTGGTTTCAAGTGACTCGGATTTTTAATCTCTATTTTTTCCTCGTCACAAATGACCTTCAGAAGATCATCCAGCGATAATGGTGGCGATGCTGTTAAGCACTCAAACATTACGCAGCCCAAGGAGTAAACATCCGAGCGGACGTCGGCTTTCTGCCCGCGCCATTGCTCAGGACTCATGTATAAAGGACTGCCAAACACATGTCCTGTTTGTGTCAGTTTTTGCTTCGCTTCTTGCGCTCCAGGAATGAATCGAGCTAAACCGAAATCGAAGATTTTGATTTGATCTCCAATACCATTTTCATTTACTACCAGGATGTTGCTTGGTTTGAGATCTCGGTGGACGATTCCTGCTTTGTGTGCTTCGTTCAGTCCGTCGCATAGTTGCATAAAAATGGACAGTGCACGGGTTGGCTGAAGTGGGCCCTCTTCTTCGAGCAATTTATCCAGACCTCTGCCCTCTACATATTGCAACACCATATAAGCTTGTGCATCTTCGGAAACTCCAAAACCGTATGCAGGAACAATATTCTGGTGTGAAAGGAGGCAAAGAGCTTGACCTTCTCGATGGAAGCGCAAAAGTTTATCCTCATCGTTTTGCAAATCACTGTGCAAAATTTTGAGGGCAACAGAGCGATTTAAGTCCTCATGATGAGCCTTGTAGACTGCGCCCATGGCACCACTGCCTAGTAAAGTCTCAATTCGATAACGGTTATCAAATAGGGAGCCGAGCAACAACTGCGCGGCAGATGGGATCAGTTCAGATCCATCATCAGGACAAAGTGCAAACTGAGACGAAAATTTGCGGCCGCAACTGGTGCAAATCTTGGATGTGAGGGTGTTTGGGTCTTGCTTTTCGCTCTGTTCTGCGCCTGGCTTTTCGTCCATGCTTTTCTACCGCCTGATTCTCAACCTACCCAGTCCAATTACGTTTCAAATCTTTGGGAGGCATTGAGTTTCGTGTATCTGCAGGTTGCTTGATTGGGTGCCTGGCAGGGTAGGTAGATCTGGTCAGATAAAACCAGAAATTTGTAACGACAACGCAGGACAATATTTCAAATGACAAAGCAAGACCCCGAGCAAGATCCTGAGAAATCCGGAGACAGCAGTTCTAAGTCAATCAGGGCAGATGGGCACAGTCGAGGGGAAGCTATTTCAGGTTTGCCGGATCTTGGAAAAAGTCGCAAAGATCTTATTGCATTCTTAAAAGCCGGTGGCAAAAGTGGGATATCTGTAGATTTTGGCAAACCATCCATCGATGGTCTCGTTGACGATAAGGTGATTTCAAAAGTAAAGCAAGGTACGCAGGCTGAAAGACCGGCGGCGGACTACAGCTTCAAAGCCACAACTGCTGAGCAGCTGCAAAACGCGATAGCCAAATCTGACAAGTCAAAAGAATCTCTTGAGAGTGTGAAATTCGACGACAGTGAGTTGAAACATGCTCGATTAGAACCAGATAAAATCAACGCGCAGTTCGATGCCAAGCTTGGAACTTTGGACCAGCAGCCTGCCAGCCCAGCGGTGTACGAAGAGAGAGCGCGAGTCCAGAGCGATAAAGAATACGCAAACGCTCGAATGGAAGACAATATCCAGAGACTGCAAACTCTTGAGCGATACCACGATAAACAGCAAGATGTAGCTGACAAGCACTTCGATGAGGAGAAGCGTCTCGAATCAGCACGACGAGTCTCACTTGAATCAACGTACGCTGGATTGACAGCCGATGATTACAAAAGAGGATATGAGACTCAATTCCGGACCTTTGTCGTTCGTTCTATAAAAATAGACGGCATTGAGGAATTCGTTTTCTCCGATGGCACCGTGGAGAGGTTTGATTCGCAGACAAACACAGCAACCTTCACTGAGAGAAATGGCAGCATTCATATCTTTCATTTTAATCAATGCACCTACAATTCGACTCCAATGCAGGACGGCCGCATCCTTCATGAAAGCAGAAGTCATAACCCAGCTTATGACTATACTGTGATTTCGAAAGGAGAGCACAATTGGGTTGCTGTCGATAGGGACAAGAAGGAAATAGGATTAAGTAAAAATGGCGAGGTCATAAAAGCCAGGCAATATCTGTGCAGCGAACTTGAATCGAAAGTAAAAGAGCCGGAACAACTAGCCAGAATCAGAGCTAATATTGCCAAACTCGAAACCCGAATTCATGATCCCAAGGAACTAGTTCAAACTTATAACCAAGTTTCGCGATTAGTTGTGCAGAACCCGCGCTTAAACGAAAGCCGGCGCTTGCAGTTGATTAGCGAACTACTCTCCCAAGCTGCTAACCCTTACACCGTTGATCAAGGATTTCATAATACTTGTAATGTAAGCACAATTGAAACTACTCTCTACAATGACTGTCCATCGAGAGCTGCAAGCTGGTTGCAGACGTTGCCTGTACCGGTAAGTTCGAGTACATGCCTGGTAAATTTGTAGAAATCGATCGCCCCGTTGCGTATTTTATGCATGAAGTTGATATCAACGGTAAACCATCTCGCGATAGGCTAAGTAAAACCTTTAATCCGTTCAAGCCAGACGAAGAGGCTCGTCAAAAATTTCTCCAGGATGGAACAAGAAGCTACGCTAGTCAGATTTTTCAAGTGACGGCGATTCAATCTATATTTGCTACGGAACAAACGAATTCAAAAATTCAATACGTTCAAATGAATAGACCATTGAAAGATCGACTTAAGACCAGCGAACGCATTGTTGATGAACATGGAAACATGATTGGCGATGTGCCTAATATTGTCGCAGCGCAGATAGCGCGTGCATATTTTATGATCGCCGGAGATAGAGCAAAGTCCGAGATAATAATTGGTCATCCGGAATTTGCACAAACAGGACATGGAGTTACGCAGTTTAACGATCTTAATGAATTTCAAAAGCTGATTGAAAAGGCTAAGAAAGAACATAGACTTCCATTGATAATGGCTGTTGATACGCGAAACGAACCATTCTATTCCGACTCTGGAAGAGGTGCTGCCGGCGGTGCAGGCGGTGGACACGTTGTTACCATTACTGACTACATTCCTGGACCACCTGGCAAAATTTCGTTTGACAATCAATGGGGAAGTTGGAGAGACCACGGGAAAGGAAAGGAAGTATCGGTTCGCGAAATGTACATGGCTGCCTTCGCTTATCGCGGTGCTGGACATGCATGGATGGCTCTGGCCAAAGCGGCCCGTGACAGAGGACAAGTTGATATACAAGCTGAGTACGAGCTCTGGCGCAGGGCGCGAGAGAACCAGGCTTTTAAAAACGAACAGAATCGCTTGGAGCTTATCAGTGGTGTTGGCATGGTTTCAGACGGCGAATTCATACAACTCACACTAAAGCTCATTTCAGACGCCGAGGGTTATTACAGAGATAATGAAGATGAATCATCGGTTCAGTTCGATAAGCAATTTCAGCAGGACTTTCAGCTTTTGCCAAAGGCAATCAAACGCCAGATCGCGAGATCGATGCATCGATCCCCCATCCTCTCGACCAGAACCAACATGCTTATCGAACAATGCAAATAGAAGTCAAATTGAGGGCTACAGAAGTGAGCAATGATGTATACGAGTTGAGACTGAATCAAGCTGCGTCGTGGAATGGTCAGCAAGTCTCAGTTGGTCAGATCGAAAGCATATCAATTCCCCACGATTGGATTGAGGGGACCAGTGAAGACAACGTCAGGGGAGATAGTTTCTATCGAGAATTTTCAGACGTGATTTCTGGAGCACGCATTTCATTCTATTATCGTGGCCGCCCATTGTCTGACGGGACGGACACTGCATTCAAATCTATTCTGGGCCGAGACCTCGGTGAGCTTAGCCGTATAGAGTTCGCGTCCATAGCTCCGGAACTAATTGGAGTACTTGCTTATTCCTCCAATTTTGAGATCAAGGTAATCCGTGTTTCAACTTTGAATGGCAAACGAATACTTGAAATCAACGGACGCTATCTCGACGAGACAGGTCCGCTCATGACCACCAGCAAGCAGATCTTCATTGATGTTCTTGGCGATGGCAGAATCGTTCAACAGATAGAAATTCAATCGCCTGAGGACAAAAGCAAAGTCTTAGAATCTACGCTCGACATGATTCTAGATTCAATCAAATGGAAGTGGAATTAGCTCTGTTAAAAGGACGGTTTTCGAGTCTCAAGCAGAGGTGAATGTCGCCGAATAGTTCTATGGATTTGGCGAATGCTGGTTCTTTCAATTTTTTCTTGGTTCTAAACCCAGCGTTTGCTCGAATATTGGGCAGCTTTACCACAGAGCAAATTAATGTTGTTAAGCTTCGACCGACGCTTAGGCATGGTATATCAAACGTAGTATCCATTAAAGTAGACAAATACCAAATGCTCGACAGTGGAGCCAGGAATTCATGAAATACCTTATTGTTTCGCTCACATTCACGACCATGTTGATGACTGTCCCCGCCCATGCCCAGGATCGCGATTATTACACCAGGCAGGCGGAGGCATACGCCGCCGCAAGTAAATACGAATACAACAGGGAAATGGCGCGTCAGGAGAATCGATATCAGGAGCAACGTCGGGAGCAGGCAAGGCAGGAAGCCAACCGGCAAGAGGCTGCCAGGCAGGCTGCGCAATACGCCGCCAAACAACAAGCAGCTAAATACGAAGAGAACGCCTATAACGCGAAGAGAGAAGCTGCTGCTTATCAAAATCGAATAGATACGCAGAAAGCAGAAGCCAATGCCTATAACAATCGTGTGCAGGCGAATAAGGACGCGGCACGAGCCTATGATAATCGCACTGAGGCTCAGAAATATGAAGCTCGTATTCAGGCAAACAAGGCTGAAGCTGCTAAATACGCAGCGATGACTGAGGCTCAAAAGGCGGAGGCTCGTGGACAGGCAGCAAAAGCTGAAGCTGCTAAATACGCAGCGATGACTGAAAATCAAAAGGCGGAGGCTCGCGCGCAAGCATACAGAGCTGAAGCCGCTAAATATGCCAACATGACTGAAGCTCAAAAGTATGAGGCTCGTCAGGCTCAAAATAAAGCTGATGCGATCAGATATGCAAATATGACCGAAGCTCAAAAGTACGAAGCTCGTCAAGCTCAAAATAAAGCAGACACGAACGCTTACAACAATCGCACTGAAGCTCAAAAGTATGAGGCGCTGCAGGAGCAGAATAAAGCCGATGCGCGGGCCTATGATGCAAAGTCTGAAGCTCAAAAGGCTGAGGCCAGAGCCTATGAGTTGAAGTCGGAGGCACAGAAAGCTGAAGCTCGCGATTATGCAAACAAGCAAGAGGCGATACGCGTAGAGAATATGCGTCAGGCGCAAATCGAAGCTCAAAAGTATGAAGCTGCTCAACGAGTTGCGGCGCAAAATGCGGCTCGGGAAAATGCAGCTCAGATGCAGTCTATGGCCAGAGCAGCTGCTGCAAGAAACACGGGCGCCGCTGCTGGTAATGCCAATCCATCTCGAGGCGTTGCAAACGTGGGTCAAGCTGAAGACCTTTCAGCAGACTCGATAAGGGCCCAGTTCAACCGAGCACATGGTCGCTAGAGCTTCAAGCACTCCTTAAAGGGAAAAGATGAACAAGAATCTATTTATTTACACTTTGATCGCCTCAGCTACAAGTTTTCTTTCAAGCTCAGCATGTTTTGCTCAAACTTTTTCGCCTGGTGAAATTGTCTATTCTTCATATGACAAAGATGAGGTCAAGGTCATTAAACAAGATTCCAGTGGAGTGCATTGCCTCGTAAAGGACTGGAAGGATCACGATTTTAAGCCCGGTGGTTCATCGCGATACTACCAACCTGGTGATTTGTCGAAGATAAATCCTAATGCACAGGCTGCCATGCCTGCGGGTGGTGGTGGTGGTGGTGGTGGTGGCGGTGGCGCATTCAGTGCTGGCAGTGGTACTTATGTGCCGGATGTTCAGGCGAACAATGGAGGCGGAGGCGGCAGTAGAGGCGGTGGTGCCGCAGACCTCGGTGGTAGCGGACCCTTGTCGAAGGATCAAATTATAGGCTACCTGCGGGCTAATGTTGGCACTGATGGACCGCATCCAAAGAAGGAAGCAATTTCCGATGCTGTTGTGGCGGCGATTAAGAAACGCGGTGTGAACTTCAAATATGGATGGCAGGACATGCCTGATTTTTCGAAAGCCGGCGGCACTACAAGTGTCACTTACGCGCTTGCAGATAACTACGGTACGCCCCCAACAATGGCTTGGCTTACTGCAACCTGGGAATTGTCGTTCACCAAGATGACCGGCTGGGTAAGCAGCATGATGAACGAAAACGCGCATAAGAAAGGCTTTCTGTTAATCGAGCCTGGACATACTTATGTTTGGAAAATTCATCAAGATGATAAGCCTGAAGCTTGGATTGAAGGGAAATGGCGAGAGGCTACTCCGGCGGAGATGAAATACCAGGGCGGTGCCCAAATAGTATTGCTCAACGGCGAGCAAAACTATGATTGGATCGTACATAAAGACATGACAGCGCCGGAGGGACAGAATTGGATCAATGTTGCAGATCTACAAACAAGACAGATCAAACGTGGTGGACTAAAAGCCCGTTGATTGAGCCGTTGCGCAAATACAAAACACCAAACTAATTGATATCAGAATGATAAATCGTTCCGTGATTTTAACTCTTGCCGCCACCCTCTTCTTGCCTGCAAGTGTTCTGGCTGAGAAATCTATGCCAACACTTGGCTAGCAGCGATTGTGATGAATAAGTCAGGACTGATCTAGTCCAATGGCATGTTTCGAGGTTTTAGCCATTCGGCATCAAAGACCGTGTCTGTATAGAGATGCCCTGTGCTGGGCAAAACTGCAACTACGTTCAAGCCCTCTTTGCCTGACTCAACGCAATATTGAATGGCTGCAGCCACGATACAACCGGATGATCCTCCGACAAATACAGATTCCTTTCGTGCAAGTTGGTGTGTAATTTCAATTGCTCGTTGATCGCTAATTTCAATGGATTTGTCTATCAATGATAGGTCAACTATTTCGGGGATGAAGTCTCCCCCTATTCCCTCGACAAGATATGGCGCCGGCTCCTTCTCTGTCTTGGCTTGCCATCCGCTTAGTAAGCTACCACGTGGATCTGCGAGCACCAAATGAACGTTGGGATTCTTTTCCTTCAGGTATTTTCCGGCTCCACAAAGAGTGCCACCAGTACCGATACCGGCGACCAGCGCGTCTATTCTTCCACCCGTTTGCTCCCACAATTCTGGACCAGTGGTTTTGTAGTGCGCTTCGATGTTGTGTGCATTCTCAAATTGTCCTGAGAACCATCCTCCGCGTTCCTTCGCTAGCCTCTTAGCCTTATTGATGTAGTGCTCTTCATCATCAATCGCTTTTCCGCCTGGCACGACGAGCGTCTCAGCGCCCAGCACTTTCATTAATCCAACTTTCTTCTTCCCAACCTTTTCGGTCATAACGCAAAGCAGCTTATACCCTTTCAAGTTTGCTGCCATTGCCAATCCGATGCCTGTATTGCCACCGGTTGCTTCTACGATTAGTTGACCCTTTGTGAGTTTTCCTTCTCTTTCGGCGCACTCAACCATATGAAAGCCAATCCGATCCTTTACGGATCCGCCCGGATTCAGAAATTCGCACTTCGCAAATATGTTGTGACCGGGCGGCAGCTTGATGCGACTTAGTTTAAGAAGTGGTGTATTACCGATTGCTTCTGCGATTGAATTTATGAAATGCATATGTATCTCATCCGATTTTGTGACTTGCGTTCAAAGCTCATACAAACTATTTTTTCGTTTGTGATTTCACTTTTGGCAACGGAGGACGATCTTTCTTCAGCTGATTTAGAGTCGTAATCAAGTCTTGATTCTCTTTTCGTGACGCATCAGGATAGATAAAATTGACGAATACCCATTTCCCATTTTGCAGAATCAATTCGGGAACGACTACAGGTTTACTGCTCTTCTTTCCGTCGAAGACGCTGAACACATCCGCGCGATATTTCGTCGCTGCGCTATTTATCTGTCCTACTGTGTATTTTGTAGCGACGTCCTGTGCGTTAAGAAAGGGATCGTAATCCAGTCCCACTATCTCTCCGGGAAAGAGCCCAGCCACGTCGTGATCCTCTTTGAGTTTGCTCTCAAGTTCTTTGCTGAATGCGAACTTCTTGTTTTTGAAAACTGCAATGATCGTGTCATCATTCGGATTGCCCTGATTCTTTGAGACATACCAATCGTAAAAGGACTGAACGTATTTCTTGCAGGCAGCATTTTCAGTCTCGCCTGCAATTGCGGGAGAAGAAACTGCAAAGCCAAGGACAATCAAGGGGAGCAAGCAGAGTGATTTCACTTTTAAACCTCAACGACAACTACACAAGATTAGCAAGATCGTCTTCTAAATAACCCATTTTGCGGCAGTCAGGGATTCTGAACTGGTCCATAGATCTTTTGCTAATTCGACATCAGACGCATTTGGCTTCGCTGCTACTTTCTTGGGATGTCCGGTCAATTCCATGAATCCATCTGGTCCGTAATAATCACCATTTTGCACTTTGGGATCGTTGCATGCATAGATAATGGGTAATGCGCCCTCTGCATCTGTTTGTGCAAGAAATTTTGAGAAGAATTCTGAAACGTAAGTTCGTAAAACCTTTCGCCCCATCTGTGGACCAGACGAGAGTATGTTCGTTTTTGCAACACCTGGATGGGCAGCTACGCTCATTTGCGGATGACCAGCATTCTTGAGCCTACGGGCTAGCTCAAAGCTGAATAGTAAGTTTGCCAGTTTGCTGGTTCCGTATGCCGACCATCCTTCATAATTTTTCTCGGCTTGGAGATCTTCCAGGAGCAATTTTCCGTATCGATGCGCTATGGAACTCACTGTCACTATGCGCGCCGATGAGCTTTTGAGCAGGTGCGGCAGCAATTCAGCCGTAAGAAGAAAATGACCAAGATGATTGGTGGCAAATTGGAGCTCATATCCATCTGCAGAGAGCGTTCTCTTCGGCAGAGCCATGACCGCAGCATTATTTACGAGCAAGTCCAAACTCGCATTTCTGTCCTTAAATTGCGTTGCGAAGGAGCGGACCGAACTCAAGCTCGAGAGATCAAGACTCGCAAGTTCTACACTGGCATTTGGTGCTTCAGCCATTATTCTTTTTAGTGCATCATTGCCGCGTACACTATCTCGGCAACCAAGCACGACATGAGCGCCTTCTTTCGCCAATTGCAAGGCAGTGTGAAATCCTATGCCACCATTGGCTCCAGTTACAATAGCCGTTCTCACCAATCTTCTCCAATTTTGAGATAGTGTGTTTTTTATCCGAACCATTTAAGCATGGATTATCACGATGAGTGCAGCCACGCATTCGCATGGCACTTTAATAAAGGAAGTCGTTGCGCGGAACCTCGTGAGAAGTGTTGGACGTGAACCTGAGCAGCGGCCTTAAAATTTGGACACATATAATGTGCATTTCGGGCTTCTCAAAATATGAATGGCCCTCTTTCTCTAATCTATTTTCGCTTTGCGGACAAGGATTTTAAGGATTTTCGGGGAATAATATCGGAGTATTCTCCGGATATTTATTGATGACAAGTGATAAGGCGCAAGTAGAAGGTGACTCATCGGCAGTTGTTACGCCGGATAAGCCTGTTGTTGAAGAGATTGGACTCACAGATAGTTCTAGCATTGAGCATACCCAATCGATGAGGGATGCTCAAGGATCTAGTGGTGCCTCAACTGATCCTGAAAAAATCAGCAGCTTGATTGACCGGCTTAAGAGAGAAGGGGCGCAGGGCCTGAATCTTTCTTACGCATCTGAAATTGGCGGCTTGGACAAAAAAGATACTGGAAGCGCGCTGCCCGAAAAGCAGTCTCCGGATTCAAGCTCGGACAAGAGAGGGGCTGACAAGGGGGAGGGCGTACGATCCGGCAAAGACCTCGATGATAGGGGGGGAGGTGCGAAATCTGATGTTGCGGGAGCTCCGGTTGATGAAGGCATCGAAAAATCAACGAAATTGGGCCATTCAAAAGTGGAAGGCGCCGTTTGGAAATCGCCGAATCAGGATCAGCCACAAGTGCAAGATGCAGTGTGGCGATCTGATAGTGCGGTAGCAAAAGTCGGACCAGAACAACAAGTGCAAGATGCAATGTGGCGATCTGATAGGGCCGCTGCAAAAGTCGGACCAGAACAACAAGTGCAAGATGCAATGTGGCGATCTGATAGCGCCGCAGCAAAAGTCGGACCAGAAGAGCAAGTGCAAGATACAGTGTGGCGATCTGATAGCGCCGCAGCAAAAGGTCAGCCAGAACAACAAGTGCAAGATGCAATGTGGCGATCTGATAGCGCCGCTGCAAAAGCCGGACCAGAACAACAAGTGCAAGATGCAGTGTGGCGATCTGATAGCGCCGCAGCAAAAGTCGGACCAGAGCAACAAGTGCAAGATGCAATGTGGCGATCTGATAGCGTCGCAGCAAAAATCGGACAAGAACAACAAGTGCAAGATGCAGTGTGGCGATCTGATAGCGCGGTAGCAAAAGTCGGACCAGAACAACAAGTGCAAGATGCGGTGTGGCGATCTGATAGCGCCGCAGCAAAAGTCGGATCAGAACAACAAGTGCAAGACGCGGTGTGGCGATCTGATAGCATTCAAGCAAAAGCTGGGCAGCAACAAGTACAAGATACCGTGTGGAGAGAACAGCAGGGTGATCATGCGCAACCAAAGGATGCCTTATGGAGATCAACGGATGAGAATCCGCGTTTGCATGATGCTTTGGTGCCGAATGAAAAACTCGGTCAGCTAAAAGAAGAGGGCACTGGTTGGAAGACAGCGTTAGGAAAGCAGAATGTTCAGGAACTCTTAGATAATTCTGAGAGGAATCGGGTGCAGCCGTTTGCCAAAGACACTGTCTGGAGAGATGGGGATCCAGCTCCGCAAGTCCAAGAGACGGTCTGGCGATCGCAGGATGCCGAACAACCAGTAGTAAGAGACACCGTATGGCGGTCAGCTGAACAGCAAGATGCTCCGGCGGAAAATATGATTCGCCAAGCTCGCCTCGGTGAGAATACTGGTATACCAAACGATTCTGGCTCCAAAATCGCTGCTGAGGATTTTGCAAAACGATCAGACCTTTCCTCCGACGCTGGAGCCAACGAGAGAAAGCTACGTGATCCTAAAGTCGGAGCCACAGTAGATGCAATTGATCAGACAATCAAAAATGGAGCAGATCCGAAATTCTTGCAGAAGCTTTTGGATGGTAAGACCCCGCAGGAATTGAAAGACATTTCGGATCTCTATCGTGAAAAATTTGGACAGGGCAAAGACCTCAGAGTTATCCTCGCCGATAAACTGAGTGGCTCTGACCTGGCATCTGTGAAAGCGTCGCTTAATGGACATAATGATGACGCTTCTCACATTCACACTCAAATATTGAAGCATCGCGAAAATAGCGGTGATCGAAATGCTTCCCAGAACATTATCGATATGTTCAAAGGTAGAAGCTCTGCAGATATAGAGAAGCTTGGCGAGCAATATAAGGAGCGTTATGGTGTATCGCTGAAAGATGCGTTGAAGGATTCAGCTATACCAGATTCGACAAAACAAGCTCTCGATGTTTATATGAAGGGCGCAGATAAGCGCGAGTTCGCTGACGTCAAAAGACTCGCGGACTTAGCGACTTCTTCTAAAGATCTGGATATGTTCAAGTCCGTTTTTTCAGATGGTGCTGTAACCAAGGAAATGCGCAAGCAATACTTTGATAATGGTGGAGAGAAGTCGATTGCAAAAGCCTTCGGACCTTGGGTCTATGGGCAGACCTTAGAACAGCGACAGGCTCTCGATTATGCAAGGACTGGAAAACTCGGTGTTGATACGGCTATCGATCTTAATCGCAGCATAATCGGTGATAATGAGAAGGCGATAGAACATGCCTTAAAAGGCATGACTCAAGAGGAGCGTGATTCATATCTTGCGGGCAAGAAGCTCGCCGCCGGTGACACCAGCAATTTGACAGATCAGCAAAAGAAGGATTTGGATTACCATAACAAAGTACATGATGCCCTAAGCAAAGCCGCTGGATATAACCTGGGCATTGGCAGCGATAACGCCCGCGCTAGAGAACTAGCCAGGTGGGAAGACATGATAGCCGTCAAGGGCGGAAGCATGTTGTCTAAGCTCACAGACCATTTTGGAACCGTCTACAACGACAGTGTCGGCAAAGCCCTGGAAACCATCGAAAAGGCCGATAAGACAGACTTGGAACGATTGAAAACGGATCCATCGTATCGCAAACAAATAGATGATCTGATTGCGCGTCATTACACGAACAAAGAAGATCAGGCCCGCTTTAAGGACTTGCTAGATAGAAAGGTTAATTCAAAAAATCCCGACGACGAAAAAATTCCATTAGTCGATCGTTTGAAGGACAAGACGGGGACTTTCTACACAGACACTAAAGATGTTCTCTCCTCATTTGAAAAGATGAGTAAATCAGAGCAAGACCGATATCGAACCGATTCGGAATACAGAAAGCAAGTTGACGATGCCGTGAAGCAGGCTTCTTGGTCTCCGGCTGTGCATGCCGCTGTAAAAGAGATCCTGGCCGACGTTATTGAGGGCAAGGAACCAAAAGTTGGTATCATGTCCAAACTTCATGCACACTCGCGAGACTTTGTAGGTGATACCGGCAAAGTGATAGCTGATGTTGAAGGTGCATTTAAGGCTGATCCAAGTTTGCGTGAGCGTTTGTCAACTGATCGAAAGTTCGCGGAAGAATTCGCTGGTACGCTGCGATCGGCACTTGGGGCTGACGCCTTTGAGAAGTACGGCACCAAGCTTATGGAGAAAGGCGAACTCTCTATCGAAGATAAGGCGCAAATTCACCAAAAAACAAATCAAGATCGGCTTATAGATAAAGCGTTGCTTGGATCGTCTATCTTAGCTCCGGTGCTAAGTCCAGTTCTGCTTGGAGTTTTAGCTACAAAATCAGAGGGCGATAAGCAAGGATTCTTTGACTCATTGAAAACTGCTTCTCCCGAGGAGCTGGCGAAAATTTCACAACACTCGGATAGGTTGCTTGGATTCTTAACTGAGCAAGAACGGGCGGTTGCAAAATCAATTGCCTCCCAAGACGGCAAAATTCAGCCGGAGGATCAGCTTCGCATTGCGTTTCTTACGGGTGACAAGGAAAAGGCAAATCAAGTCATTCAGAATTTGACACCGCAAGATGCGGCAAAGCTTCGAGACAGCTATGCAAGCAAATATGGACGGGACGCTCTATCTGATGTGAAAGATAATCTTGGTGGCGAGGATCAGAGGGCAGCAATCAAAGCTCTTAGAGAGCCGGCAAAAGATTCTGCTGAAGCTCTACGGCGCGCACAAGATGATCGTCCTAATGATTCCATTGGACGGTGGCTCGTGGATAAAGCTTGGGATGGCACCGGGATTCAGTCAGATGATGCCTATCATCAACTCTCTAGGCAGATTGGTGCAGCTGCAAAAGAAAACAAGACTCTAAATCCGGAACAGTTAAAAGAACTCGGCGACCGCATGGACGAGGCATTGAAGCTCTATCGAGAATCAAAAACAGCTGCAGCCGATGCTGTTGTGGATGGCACTCTTCTTATCGTTGGCGTTGGAGGGTCGGTCTTCACTGGCGGTGTCAGCCTTTCACTTCTTACAGCAACTGGTATTGCCGGTGCTGGATTTAAGATTGCAGCCAAATCTGCAATAGAAGGAAAAGACTATGATTGGTCACTATCAAATGTTATTAAAGATGGTTCTACTGGAGCATTCCAGTCTGCAACGTCGTTCTTTGGTGGGGCACAGCTGGCAATTCTGAGCAAAGTTGGTGAGTCTACTGCGATAACTGCCACCAAGACTGTGTTAAGTCAGGCAGAAAAATTAGCTGCGGACACTGGAGCTTCGCTGCTGAAAAAAGGATCTGAAGAAGCACTTTCAAAAGGACTGATGAATCGCCTGGCAGTTGCAATTGCAAACGGTGAACGCGAGATTAGCGAGAAAAGTCTCAAAGTTCTGACGAAAGAACTTGCATCGAACGCAGAGTCGGTACCTGGATTAGAGAAACTGATCAAGACCAGTTTAGATAGCGCTTTGAAAACAGAAACAGGCTCAATTCTGAAATCACTCGGCAGAGAGACCTTGTTGCAATCTCAAGCTACCGGCCTTGGAGGGACGGCGACGGGGTTTGTTGAGGGACTTAATTCAATTGATCCAAATAAAAGCTTCTTGGACAACGTTGCCAATATTGCACAAAAGATGGCCGAGCAGACCGTGTTTAATGCTGGAATCGCTGGACTTGCTACTCCGGGGATGAAAGTAATAACGAAAGGA
Source organism: Candidatus Obscuribacterales bacterium (assembly GCA_021732085.1). Lineage (GTDB taxonomy): Bacteria > Cyanobacteriota > Vampirovibrionia > Obscuribacterales > Obscuribacteraceae > JAIEPM01. The sequence continues at coordinate 111,442 of JAKFVQ010000022.1, forward strand.
TTGACAGAGATTGGCAATACCGCAGGCGATTTAATCGATGGCGGGAAAAAATTATTCAAAGGTGAGGTCTCGGGGCTGGACGCACCATCTGTTCGAGCCGGCATGCTTCCGGACTCTGCGCATCCCCGATCTGTGGAAACGCAGAAAAAGGAATTGATCTCAGCTTTCTTCCAAAAGGAAAAATCAGCAAAACTACAACTTGATGGCGATGGGCACCCTGTAGGCTGGCCCTCGCACTTAAAAGGCGCAATTGACAGTATTGACGACATGCCTCCCGTTCAGCCTGGTTACAAGCGGCTTTATCGAGGGATCCAAATGGAGGAAGGTGCGCAAAAAGAGTTTTTGCCACCAGCAACGCATGCCGAATCTAAACGTTGGGGTGAGCTTGCGGAAATAGCATCAGATAAACGCAGCGTTGAGGAAGTCAAAGAAATGATTGCTCTTTTTCCAAGAATCTCTCACGCTCAACAAATCAAATTCTATTCCGACTCATTCGACATGGCACAACAATGGGCTGGAAAGAAAGGTGTTGTATCCTACCTCGACGTGAAAATCGAAGATTCACATTCAATGCATGTCGGCAATCATGGACTGGCGGCTGCCGGATTCGCTGGAGACACCTATCAGGTGCCCGCAGAGCTCCACCTGCGTGGTGCCCGACTAATAGGCAATGAAAGAACTGCTTCCAAGCTGGATAATGTTAGATTACGCGAGAATCAAGGAGGTTTGTCAAAAGAAGCTGTCGAACTGGAAAAGAAGAAAGTCATCGAGGAATGGGTTGAGCGTAACAAAGGAAGGCTCGAATTGAATGGTAAAGGCTTGCCTGCAGACTGGCCAAACCATCTCATGGTACCTGAGAAAATGCCTGATCTGGCAGAAGGGCATGTCAGATTGTATCGTGGAATCCAGATTGGCAAAGGGGCCGACCGCGAATTTGCTGAATCTGCTACTAGTAGCCAGCGAAATCAGTGGTATGACTTGAGTCTGAAAGACAAAGGGGAAAAGACTTTGGATGAGGTAAAGGAACAGATTCGCCTGGCTGATCTGGTTCGGAATCCTGATGCAAAATACTATACAGATGATTTGGGTACCGCGATGCATTTTGCTAAAACAAACCCTGCCTACGTCATTAGCTATGTTGATGTGGCGGCAGAAGAGCTGATGAACTGGAGTGTGCCCAATGCCGGCCTAGCAGCTGCGGGTTTGGCCGGCGGTACCTACACTGTGCCGATTGATATTCATCGCAGCAAAGCAAAACTCGTACCTGGGAAGGGTGTTATTCCGCAAGCGTAAGCTTGCGGTCTGCAGTCATGAATCCTCGTTATTGTCGGCACTCTGCTGAGTCCGGTTTTAGCATCAATCCTGCTTCGTCGACGACTTCGAAGTCTGAACCCGTGATCTTCGATAACTCATGCAGTGTGTCATTGTTCCAGCGCTCATCAGGCTCACCGCTGATGTACCAGCTGCTTCCATTATCCGCAAGAAACATGCCATACGTTTTTAGGCAGCGCAGTATGATTTGACAATCTCGTGGGAATTTTGACTCATCGAAGTCAGCGCGGAGTCGAAGGCGAATGCCCATCGGGGGGAGATTTTTGTTGCTGTCAGATGATGCAAAATGTCTGGCTGGCCAAACGTAGGCGCGCTGCGTCTGCGGAGCTGTGAAACGCAAGGCATGGTTAATCGAGCCAGAGGAAAGCTCATCGTATCGCAAGAGTCCCGGCATTATGGGCAATCCAGCGGCATCTGCCGAAGTCCATCCGTCCGGTCTCAGGGCGTTTGAGCGAAGATCAAATACTGCTCCAGAGCCTGCTGACCATGCTCCATTTGCTGGCTTGCTTACTTGGTAGAGTTCGTATAATTTTGCATTGGCAGTATCGAGAGAAATTAAATGCCGGTCTCCTTCTGAATCAAATCCACCTTCGATTTTAGGATTATCTGGAATTGGATATGCAACCCTATCGCTTTCATCAGCATATTCGAATTTTACAGGCAAGCGCTTGGTTGCTGGTCCTACGATGTTGATCGGAATTCCCATGGGGCGCCCTTCCCATGTGCCAGAACCAAAATCCGGATGGAGCGTTTTCGCCCTTCCTATACTATCAATATATTTCCTAGAACTAGGGTGAATTGATAGCTTAGTGATTGATGCGTTCCAAATGTTATTGGCAGGAAAAACAGCCTGCCCAGCCGGCTGAGCTCCTTTTGCAAATGCTGCGTCCGTAAGTCTAGCCAGCACAAAAATCACTATGCAAATTGAATAACTCGCTTTCAAATTTTGCTTCCTATAAATCCTGAAGTCAGGATTGCAGTATTCGTGGGACTAAGTCAGCCGGTGCTCTTCGGAGCAAAGGGTATCTATGCAGTCGCAACGGTTTCGTTTAATAAACCCAAGCAGGCTAAAAACGAATATTAAATGGACGCAAATTGCTTAAATAAGGCGAAATCCGGCGCTTCTGCAATAGCAAGATGAAGCCCGCCGGATTTCTATGCCTGAGATATTCCACAGCAAAGTCGGGGTCTAACAATAGAACATTAAATCCGAGACTTTTTATCTACAGTAAGAATCTTTTTCTGTTCTCTGTAAAATCGGGCATTGGGTATAACTCCTCAGATAAGCGTTATCGGATCTGTTTCTTGTGCGATCTCTTGTGGAGCTACCAAAGTTTCGAGTATGAAAAACAAGCTTTTGATAGCAATGGCGTTATTGGCCTGGCAAATTCAGTCCCCAGTGCTGTTTGTGCTAGCAGCCAAGGCCGATTCGAGCAAGCCTCATTCCCAGTCACAAAGTAAGCCTGGTGTTGCTAAGAGTTTGGGACAGTCAGGAAAACCGCTTGTCGAACCTATAAACGAGAAAAAAGAGGCACCCTGGCTGCGTGAATTTGACGCCGGTCTTAAATTGAGTGGGAAGGATGACTTCGCTGGTGCTGTGCCACACTTCAGAAAATCACTGGAGCTTCTCCCTTCGAAAATTCCAATTGACCGGGCTGGAGTTAATCAGGAACTAGCTTTGGCTTTATATCAGCTGGGGGAGTATGAAGAGGCTTTGGATCTCTTCATTGACTCCACAGTCGCTTATCAAAAAAACTCCGATAAAAATAAGGATGAACTAGTATTAGCTTACGAAATGCTTTCTCGAACATGCAGGCACCTGGGTCGTCCAGCTGATGCTGAAAAATTCGGTCTCCTGGGCTTGTATTTGTGTGAGAAGCATCATGGGAAGAATTCGATCCAGTACGCATATAATTTGCGCAACATGGCTAAGCTCTATATTGCGCTGTTTCGCTATCTAGATGCTGAAGAAGTTTTGAAAAAAGCAATTCCGATAATGGAAGCAGATAAGGACATGGATCAGGAACAGTTTGCTGTTTGCTTGGCCTTCCTCTGGGAAAGCCTGGACGAGCAAGGTAAAACGGTTGAAGCGGACAAAGTGCTAAGTCGTTTGGTGCCATTTGAAAAAAAACTAGGGAAAACAATCCATTACGTCAAGAAAAACACTGATGCTTTGCAGCAAAGGGAAATGGATTCCTATATGGGTGCGCTGCGCTACAGCGTGAAAAAATCCTGGGAGCCACCCAAGAGTGCCGAAGATTGCCGAGCCATCGTTACTTTCAAAATCAATCGCGAAGGAACGATCTCCGATCTCAAGATTGGCTGCCCCTCAGGCGATCAACAGTTTGACCAGTGCTGTTTGAAGGCTGTGAAGGATGCTTTTGCAAGACCGATGTTTTTGCCCAAATCTGCTACCGAAGGGGTCAACATTTCCTATACGTTCGAAAAGACCTTGAGCAGCGGAAAGGATGTATCTGCAAATGATGGAAACAAGCGAATCGATCCTGTCGCGGTCGCTTTTAAGCTGATAGACAAGCATAACTACAAAGAAGCAAAAGCGATACTTAGCATGCCTGATTTGGCTAGTTCTCTTAAAGCAAACCTGGCTCTTTGCAAAATCGAAACAAAACTCAAGCGTCCGATCGAGGCTGAAAAGTATGCGCGCAAAGTATTGTCTATCGACCCAAATAATATTGATGCACACATTGAATGCGCTGACTCTCTAGTTCGGCAGCTAAAGTTTCCTGAAGCACTCAAAGAGTATCAGCGAGTACTTCAGCTTAATCCTGACCCTCAGGCTCAAAAACATTCAATTAAAAGGATCGCCGTTTTGCAATCAGACGTTGAAGATGGGGGCAGTGCATTGCGAGCTCATATGCTTTTGGGCGATCGCAAAGCCGATCAGGCGGTCAAAATGCTAGAGCAACTTCGCCATAAATATCCAAAGAGCGATGCTGTTGAATATTACCTATCCGATGCTTACTTACAGCTTGCTCAGCCAGTGAAAGCCCTCGCTCATATTAAGCAAGCAATCGCGCTGTATCCGTCTGAAATTGATTATTGGATTCGTGAAAGTTGGATAGAGCAGTCTTTAGGACATGGGAACAATTCTCGGAATATTTTAAGGGAAATTATGAAGAAATTCCCGACAGATCCAAGTACTGCCTATGTAAAACATCTCTTGCAGACTCAGGAATCTCAAGGTGCTGTTAATACAATCAAGAATGACAGTGGCCCAGATTATTTCGCCGAATTTTCACAAACGCAAATCAGGCGATGGAACCTTCGCAAGGGTGAGCCGCTCAAGATATACATAGGCAGTGGCGACTATGTCCCTGGCTACAGGGATGAGCTGCGGCAGTTTATGATTGAGGCGATGAATGCTTGGTCCACATCTTCTGCAGGAAAGATTTCTTGCAAGCTGACCGATGATCTCGATTCTGCTGATATCGTTTGTATGTTTCGCAACCAAAAGGATGACGGAGCCTCCGCAGCAGAAGCTGGATCCACCCTTAAAACTGCCGGAGCTGCTTACATTTCCGCTGCGCTAATCTACATTGAGACCGAAATGGCAGGATCGGTGCTTAGCGACGATGATTACAAAGTTGCGTGCTTACATGAATTCGGACACGCGTTAGGACTGGGGCATAGTAAAAGCGATAAAGATATTATGTATTTTGCTACTGCGACGCGGTCTGCGGCGTTAACGGATAGGGATAAGCATACTTTAGCTCGACTTTACTCTGATGATTTGAAATTTCCGGATTGGGCGATGCTTGACGAGAAGGGCTTGAGCCTTCTCAGTCAACATAAGCCTCGAGAAGCCATGCCGGTCTTGGAAGATGCATTAAAAAAGGCTCCGAAAAAGGATCTCATAGAGGATCATCTTGCGCGGGCATACGGACTTGCTGTTTATCAAAATCTGTCAAACCGAAACATATCCGATTCGAACGAGTTACTTCAAAAGGCAATCGCATTGCCTATAGATGAGAGATTGAAGACAAGACTAATTGATTTGCAGAAAACCATAAAATTGATCAACGAGATGAAGGACAGCGATCGTAAGCTTGCTTTTGATGTAATTGCAGATAAATTGAAATGGCCTGCTCTGGCCGAATCAAGTCACTGAATCAATTGCAGGCTGTAACTTGAACGAACGAACTGGTTATTGAGTTAGTTTAGCCAGTTCATCTTGATAGTTTTTAACTGCATTGGGATCATTTTTCGTAAGCTTAATCAGATATTGCAAGCACTCGATCCGCGTTTGCCTCGTTAGATACGCAGGTTCATTAGCTTTTTCGATTTTTTGAAGAGTTTTGAGAAACTGACTTTCCGCTAGATCATATTTTCCAAGTGCATAGTATGCCTCACCAATTACCTTTCGCATATGCATTTCGGCAGTCGGAGACTCGGCGTAGCGTGCAGCGTTTATTCGCAGGTCATCCTTAAACAAATCCAGGAACTCTTGGGGCTTCTCTTTTCTGAATAGTGCCTGTCCGTCAGCGATTGTGGCGTACTCTTCTATGACTAGAGCACGGCTATCCAGTAATTCTTTGGCAGATATTTGTTCTTGCTTGAGTGCTTCTTTTGTCTTGCCGGAATATTGCAGTGCTGCTGAATAGTGTTTTCGTATCATGAAATAGTCATAGGTACGATCCAGAGTTTTATTTTGCGTTAAATATTCTTGTCCCAATGTCACGACCTCTTTCAACGGGCGGCATAGCGACAGGATTTCAAGTCGTTTGCGCATTATCCAAATCGAGTTATGTCCTCCTTCGTTTTTGATAGTGCTCAGGAAACTCAGGGCGTCTTCATATCTTCGTTGCTGAATCAAAGCTTTTAGATATATCTCAACGGAGGCGAGATAGTCGCGATGCATGCTGAGAGAGCCGAAAATTTGCGACGCCTTGCCTGCGTAATCCTCACATTCTGGAAGTAATAACTTGAGCCTGTCTCTATTTCTTATCTGCATGATAGTGCGAGCGCCTACCAAATAGGATTGGGCTAAAGTTATGCGCGAGCCTTTCTTGGACGACAAGGATATTGCTGTTCTACAAAGGCGTAAGGACTCTTCCTCATTACCAAGATTTTCAGAGAGTTTGTCCGCTTGATGCAAATAGGATTCAGCGCTTTTTTTGCTTACTAGCATGTCATTTTGCTTGTTCTCTTGCCGCAGATAAAGAGTTGCGAAAAGTGAAATTAGTGCGATGAGTAAAATTGCAGCAATAGCGACCATCTTTGGGGATAACGTTTGTTTTTTTATTCCACCATTCGTGTTTCGCCGTGGACTCCTATCCAACGTTATTTCATCGAGAACTTGTGCGAGTGAGTCTGCATATTTTTTAGCAGATTCCGGTCTTTTCGCTTTGTCTTTGTTTAGTCCACGCAAAATTTCCTTTGCAAGAATCTCGGGAATTTCCATCTGCGCGCTTAGTTCTTTTGTTGATATTCGAGTTTCACTTATGTGCTTATACATCACCTCAAAGGACGAGTCTGACTGGAAAGGAGGTGACCCATTGAGCGCTTCGTACATGACGCATGCCATCGAATAGAGGTCTGATTTTGCGTCGAGTTCCAATCCTTGACACTGTTCCGGACTCATATAGACTGGACTTCCAACCACGACGCCAGTTTTTGTTAGTCCCTGGCTTGCAGGCTCCTGGAGGGCTTTTGCAATCCCGAAGTCGATCAGCTTTGCTGTTACTTTTGACTCTGAATCTGTGGAAACAATGATGTTTGACGGCTTTATATCGCGATGAATGATACCCATCTCGTGAGCGTGCTGTAGCGCTGAAAGAAGAGGCACAAAGATGGTCTGAAACTTTCTATAGTTGATAGGTGTTTCGTTTTTTATTAGATCAGTTAGTGATTGGCCCTCTAAATATTCCATAACCAGATAAGCCTGTCCGTCCCTGGACACACCGTAGTTCAATACTTGAATAATGTTCGGATGCGATAATGAGCACGTAAGTTTCGCTTCAATTTGAAAACGCTTCAACTGTGCTTCGGTCTTCGTCGCCTGTGCGGAAAGTACTTTCACAGCAACTATTCGATCGCTAAGAGTTTGCCTGGCTTTATAAACGCGAGACATTCCGCCTACGCCAAGCAGCTCAATGAATTCGATATTTGCTAAAACTGGCGCCCCGTCTAGATCGATTTTAGACATAACTTGTCCCTGGAGATGCCGACAGATGGGTGCCAGCAACATACCACAAATCCCTTACGGCTAAACGGGGCGCCGATTCCGACGATCCCTTGGGATGAAATTGGTGATATCACCCGAATGAAGAAAATTCGAAATTCTTATTAAATATGGTCGGTAACAAAACACTTTTTGCTGGGAACATTCGTCGGGAAATTGATTCGATGCGGCGGTCCCCAAACTCTATTGAATTTGCTGAAATGATACAATTGAAGTATAGAAAACGGATTGACGCCACCGTATCTGGCGCGCAGTTCTGTCGACTTATGCATTCCCGAAATGCATAAGTCGGCTGCGCAAATGCTCGGCCGAGTTTTTGCATTTGTGCTAATAGATACGGAAAGGAGTCCAGACATGAGTACTTGCGTTAGACAAAAGCTTGAAATGAAATGTTCCTTTTGGGGGATTCTTCTGGTGCTGTTGCTGGTCGCGATGCTGTTGATCCCCACCGTGATTAACGGACTACCAGGATCGGCATCGAGAAATCCTCAAACCTTGACTGAGGAATCGTCCCCATCTTCGGCGCCATCAGTAGCTGAGACCGTTCCGTTCGTGACCAATGCCGGCCCCTCTGGAATTAATCACAACCCTTCATTTTATGGTGGCATTGGCGGTAGCACATCCCTGGGCGGCGGACCTTCGTTAGGCGGAGGTTCTCACTAAGAAATGGCAGAATAGAAGAACCAACATCGAAGCAATCTCATCACAACGAGAGCAAATTCCCGTTGGTGTTAAGTGATTCGTTTGATTGATCCGTATCAGTTGAGATTGACGCGAACTGATGAGCGTGTGAATCGTTTGAGAACGAATTCGGGATCTGTGAAGCAAGCGTTGCCCGCAGGATTGCCACCAGTTACGTGGAAATCGGAGAAGCCGGCATGTTGGTTGACATAAATGCCGCCGGTCAAGTTGAACGACACAGGCGTTCCTGTAGATGCCATTTGCTCAGCAATCATCTTCATTTTGCTTTCGTCTGTTGTGTAAGCACCGCAGCTTATTGCGCCGTGCTCCTGAGCGATTGAAGCTGCCAGTTTCACGCTCTCCTCTGTGTTTTCGGTGGCTACTATAAACACGATTGGTCCAAACAATTCACGTGCGTAAATCTTATGATCAGCCGCTGGCAATTCGATGATGACTGGTGCTGCTGTTCTTGCTTCAGGGAACTCGGCGTTTGCGAGCGGCTTCGTTTCGAGCAAAACTTTTCCGCCAAGCATGTTGGCTTCCATCACGCGTTTATGAGTCATTTCGCTTTGGAGGGCAGCCAAGACTGCCGGACCCATCTTCGGGTGATTGATGATGCCTTCAAAGCCTTCAACAATGGCTTTCTTAACATCGTCGAAAGAAACCTTTTCACCAGCCACGGTGATACCATCTTTCGGTACGAAAAGATTTTGCGGCGCGGTACACATTTGCCCGCTGTACAAACAAGCGCTGAATGCCACGTTTTGCGCCATCGCTTGCAGGTTCGTTACGCTGTCAATGATGACGCTATTGACTCCGGCTTTTTCGGTGAATGTGCACTTGCCGGGAATGCTTTCGATGTAATTACCGAAGCTGCTGCTTCCGGTGAAATCGATAATTTTCACCATCGGATTTTCAGCTAATTCCTTTGTGATCAATTTCTCGTCTGTGTCTATAGCGAGCATTGCGATGTTCGGGCTGAATCCGTTTTCGACAAGTACCTCTTGCAAGTGTGCAATTACGATCGCGATTGGATAAACAGCTTTTGGATGCGGTTTAGAGATGACTGGATTGCCTGTCATAAGACTTGCGTATATCCCAGGTACTGAATTCCATGTGGGGAATGTCGCACACCCAATTGCCAGGCTCACGCCTTTCGGAACCGGAGTTATGTATTTCTCCAACTTCAATGTTACTTTTCCTGCAGGTTTTTCCCACATGAATTTCGATGGAAAGCGTTTTAATTCCTGAAAGCCTAGCGCGATTGCTTCGAGTGCTCTATCACCGGCATGAGGTCCGCTTGCCTGAAAGCTCATCATGTAAGACTGCCCAGTTGTGTGCATTGTGGCAAATGCTAATTCATAAAAACTCGATTTCAGTCTTTCCAAGCTTTCGACAAGAATTCCTGCACGTGTTTCCGCATCCGTCTTCTTCCATTCATCCCAAGCTGTTTGCGAGCACTTCACGTAGTCGCCGACATTTTTGAGAACGGGATAGCTGATGCCGAGAGGCTTGACAGTATATGGGCTCTCTTCACTGCTGACTTGCCAACTATCGCTGCTTTGTTTTAACCGAGTGAACTGATTGCCAAGCTGCGACTCAAACTTTTGCTTTTGCTCTGCCTCGGCATTCTCCCCATAGACCGCAGGCGAGGGCATTTCCGGGAATGCGGCGTAATAGATTCGTTCATGAACCGCATTTATAGCCGTCTCAATAGTGGCGCGGTGCTTTTCGAAAAGTGAAAGATTTTGTTTTTGAGGGACGAAGATAGTCATCAGTGAAAGCTCTCCTGTTTTGGCATAATTTTACTACCAAGCGCGCCGACGTATTGCCCCATGGCTGTCCCTTGCAATCGTTCGTAAATTCAAAGGTTTTTTCATATTTGACCGATAGAACCGTCTAACGCTCTTGGAAAGGGCTTTGCTCTTTCCAACAATGGCGACTTTTGTGCCTTTTTTGGGCTTTGGAATCTCGTGCGCTGGCTATCCTCACAATGCCCCCACAGCAATTTGTTATTTTTTGTGCATCAAATCAAATTGACGAGGGAAACAAGTATGAAACTCAGCAATAGGCTAATGGCGATCGCCGCTTTTGCGTTTCTATCATCAGGCAGTGGTCTTAATGTTGCTGCCAGCGCCGCAAATCTTTCCGATGAGGCGCCCGCCAAAATCGGAGTTCAAGTAATTGCTGCTCCGAAGGAAGTTAGTTTGGAAACCGACCTCGGATACAAGGTCAAGTCTGGCGAGTACTCGCAATACAGGGACGACTTTGACGGACTCGGACGAGCGCTGCAGAAAGCTATTGTCCAGGAGCTCCAAGAGCGGATGGGAAATCAAGCTGTTACAGCATTGCCATCACAAAGCCAAGTCGATGCCGCCTCCGGAGCCAACGCCAACTACATTATTGACGGAAGAATAGATAAGATCCGGTTCGAAGGCAACACGCTCGTGCCCAATTACTACGAGCTTACGCTCAGCGCTAAGATGGTTTCTACAAAGACTGGTGAAGTAGTTTGGAACCTGCATCATAAGTTGTTCGCCCACATGTATCACACAAGCGGCGAAGGCGCTGCTGCTGTGTTTAACGAACGGATGGCACCACATGTAGCATCGAAAGTCGCTGATAGTATTGCTCACTCTGCCCAGTAGCATGAGTAGCGCGCTGTCTCACTTACGAATCGTTTTGAGCCATTGCGTGAATTTTGGAATTATTCCGACTTCGATTCTGCTATTGGTCTACTGTATTTCGTTGATGGATGCCATAATGAGGACCAGCAACGTGATCGTAGGTAGCCAAGAAAATGAAGAAAACCCGCCGTGCCAAAACGAGTACAAAAAAGACACTGGCTGATTATATGGAAGCCTGCGTTGACGTACTCGATTTTTCTGGCTCCGTGTTAGTTCAGAGAAAAGAGAAGATCTATCTTGCCGATGGCTTTGGCAAATCAGATCGCGAAAACATCTCAAAAAACAAATCTGACACTGTCTTCCGTATCGCATCCCTTTCAAAACAATTCACCTCCATGATGACCATGATGATGGTGGATGAAGGGATGATCAAACTCAACGACAAAATTGGAAAGTATTTGAACAAAGTCCCCGAAAAATGGAAGGGGATCACGGTCATGAATTTGCTCACGCACACAGCTGGCTTGCCTAATTACACTGAAATACCAGAGTTCGTGTCGGCGCAACGAGATCCAATAACGCCAGGTGAAATTTTTGAGCGTTTGAAAAAGTTTCCTTTGAAATTCACGCCTGGGACAGCTGCTGAATATAACGATTCAGGATTCACTTTACTGGGACATATTCTCGAAATTATCGCCGACAAATTGTATGGTGATCTGCTTACTGAGCACATATTTGAGCCGCTGGCAATGCATCGCACGGGCTATGACATCCAGCAACTGATCATCACTAACAGGGCTCGCGGTTATGTGCGCCTGGACAAAAACACAGTAGTAAATGCGCCCTACATTGATATGAGCCTTCCACATGCCGCTGGTGCCTTGTGCTCAACCGTGGAAGATATGTACTTGTGGGACCGTGCGTTGAAGAACAACAAGCTGATTCCGAAAAAATTGAGCGAGATCATGTTCAAGCCGTACAAGGATATTTACGCGTGCGGTTGGATGGTCGATGAGCAGCTTGGTGGAAAGAGAATTCAACACATGGGCGGAATCGACGGCTTCCAGACGGCGATCTTGCGATTCCCCGACGCCGACGCTTGTGTGATCGTGTTGAGCAATTGCGAGTCGAGTTTCTTCTCCTCTTTCGGAATCGCAGAAGCTCTAGCAAGTATTCTTTTCCATGAGGACGTTGACTTTCCTCGGACGAAAAAATAGTTGTTCGAATTTTGATCGAGCGCTATTGTTTTCCTGGGTGTGGGGCTGAGCTGTGGGGCGGGTATATAGATAGGAAGAATGAAACGAGCTGAAATGCTAAGGGGTTTGCAGTATGAGCAACGATGCGCGAAAATCCGATCGGTCCAAGAAAATTCGGCGAGGATTTTCCAGGCAAGTGAAGAAAACCTCTGAGCTTAAAAAGGGGCTCGCTGGCATAGGCTCCGATGGGGTTTGGACATACACACCCAGCTCGTCAGGGGCTGCTTGGGGGACTTCCGGATCGGACCCGTTTACAGTATCCGTCAGCGACGGCAGCTCAGGACATGTGCACGGTTTACCTTTGACCATTGGCACCATTCCAATTAAGCTTCCAGATTAGCGGATGAGTGATTCTCAACTGAGTAAATAATATGCCAAGATCTGCTACTAGAACCTGACTTAGTGTCTATCGATTATTTCTTGCGGCGTTCGGTCGGGATCTGTCTGTCAAGTGTGTTGCCCCTCTGTCCAAATGCTGTCGCTGAGCTGTCAGCCTTGTAGCCTTCGAGAATGAGCGTATTTAGTGGGTAGGGATTGGAATTGGCAGTGCTTGCTCGTTCCATTGGCGCCTTGCCCCAAGCACCAGCGCTTCCGCCATTCTCACCTTGTGACCAGGTCCGTTGTCCAACAACTTTGCCATTCTCGATGCGCTCTGTTGAACCGCGCGAAAGCGCCATTTTATCGCTTTGACCCTGCTCGCTCTTCACTGTGAACTCGCCATGTGATTCACTGCTGCGAGTGCTGGTGCGAACGCCGTTGACCATACGGTCTGCGCTTGCGCCGCCACCGCCGCTGACGTTTACATCAACTCTGTGTTTTGATCCTGCAGCTTCAAGTTCCTTGTTGATTTGCTCGACTACTTCTTTGGCTTTTCCATCTTTCATCGCCTTGTTTAGCGTCATCTCTGTATCAAAGCGCTGGTCGTTCTTCCCGAAGGTGCCATCCTTCGCGATGTTTTCTGCTATCTGCTTTGGCGTTGCGTCCTGTTTCTCGATAGCTTTGCCTGTAGTAAAGTCTAATTCCTTCGCGCTGTTCTCGCCTGTTTTGCTGGCGTTCTGTTCGCTTCTCTGAATCGGAGAATGTGCCTCGTCAGAGAGGCGCTCACTTGCTGCGCGCTCCACCGTTTCCGGTGCATTGTTGATGCGCTCATTCGATTCGTTTGGTTCGTTGATCTGTTCCATTCCCATGATGACTTGCCTCGGTTGAATTTAGTCAATCTGGTGAATCGATAGACTCACCTTCCCCTGATTCAAATCATAGAATTTGCAGTCACTATAATCAGCGTCGAATTCCGCGGGTTTTGCGATTTGAGACTGCATAATTACGCAGTTCGCTTTAAAAATCACACGCCAACCACACGCTCGCACGTATATTATTCATTGGCCCAGCCACTTGGAAAATCTTCGTATTTAATGCTCGTTCAGAATCTATTTCTTCTTGCTGCCGCCGATGACTAATACGGCGTGTTTTACTGACCTTTCGTGGTCTTCTTTAGTCCCGCCACCGCCACCAAGCGCACCGTAGAACACATGGGCGTAATTTGAATTTCCAAGCACAATCGATGAAGTCCAGAAAGAAAGTTGGGACAGCTCGCCGGATAGTTTGCGAGTAACTAGGCTGTTGTTGAAATAGAACGAATCGATCTTTCCATTCGCATCCTGTGAATCTACTTTGTAGAATCCTGGAGGCGCAACTCCCTTGAGGTCATTCTCGACGTAATCCTTTTCGAGAATGGCTTCAGGGTTCATTGCCATTGCGAATTCTCTTGTGCTCGGCAAATGACCCCCCTGTTCCTCGCTGTACTTAGCGGCATCCTCTTGCGTCATTTTGCAGACATCGCCATCGTTCAGCTCCGGACAATATTTTGCAGATTGCTCATCTTTCCGGACTATATTTTTGTCTGTCAGGAAATCTTCACGAGTATCAAGCAGCATCTTACCTGCCGCTCTCTCAGCTTCAGCTTCGGGGCTGGACAGCTCTTCTGGTGAGCGTTCTGATTCTTGGAAAACAAAGTCTGGCATGAATATCAACCCGGAGCACTATCTGCATCAATTATCGGTTATTAAATCAAACGCTGAAATGGGGAAAGCACGAGACAGCGCGGCGGGCAATTCCAACCGGTTCGAAGTAAATATCGATCCGAAGAATGAGCTTTAAGTCTAAAACTCCAACTCTTCTTAGTTCGTGGAGAGCCAGTGGATGTAGAAGTTTGAGGTATTTCCTAAATCTACATTAATCTTACTTTAGTGATGATTGTTTGTCGGGATAATGTGGGGGAGCCCAGGGAACCCACTGTCCGGGCGTAAGGACGCGACACAAGTGTAGAGGCCCTATGCAACTTTCCAAGCAACAAATCGAGCAATTCGAAACCGATGGCTATGTCATCGTACCTGCAGTTTTCACACAAGCAGAGATCCAGCGCATGAAGGAAGAATCCGATCGGATTCTGGAATTGTGCATTAATTCAACGCTGGCACTTGGCGAACACAACGCGAGACTCGATGTTCGTAATCGCGGTGGACAAATGAATGTTCGCAAGGTACAGCCTGTGAACGATGTTTCTGAGTATCTGGAGGAAGTCTCGCTTGATGAGCGGCTTCTCGGACCAATGCGCCAGCTCATGGACGGAAATGAACCGATGTTGATGGAGGAGAAGCTCAACTATAAGCAGCTGCTCAAACAAAAGATAGACTTTACTCATTTCAATACTGGCGGGCGTTCACATGAGGACTTCTTCCCTTTGCACCACGATTGGGGTTACTATCGCAGAGAGGGATATCCTAAATCGATCATATCTTCGGCATTGACAATCGATGATTCTGATATGGATAACGGTCCACTACGGGTGGTGCCAGGGTCCCACAAAGGCGATTTTCCAACCATTGATCCAGATCCGGCTAGTAACAATGGCAGAGTGGATGAAAGCCTCTTTGGCGAGAGCGAACGCATTCCGCTTGTGTTTCCTGCGGGCTCGGTGATGTTCTTCCATTCGATGCTGCTGCACGATTCCGTTGAGAATCATTCTGGCAGACCTCGACGCATTATGATCTATAGCCACTACCCGTCGAATCATAAGGCGGCCGAAGATCAGCGTAATTGTGCACTGCGCGACCAAGCCAGAGAGCAAGAAGCTCGCTACAAAGAAAAGCTCGCTAAGCATGAGTTCAGCAACCAGTTTCATGCAAAGTCAGAATACGGCTTACCGTTGGAGGCTGCGCCCTAGTCTTCAAGGACGGAAGCCGTGGAATACGCAATTGGAATTGATCTTGGCGGGACACACATCAAGACTGTCGCCGTCACTCCCTCGGGAGAGGTCTTGAAAAAGGCAAGCCGGGATACGAAGGACAACACGTCCACCGAATCTGATCCATCGGTGCCAATCTGGGCAAACGAGGTGAAGGAACTAGTCAATTCCCTCTCTAGGGATCTGGCGCATCAGCCTGTCTTTATCGGGTTGTGTGCTCCCGGTTTAGCATCTGCAGATAAACGCAGCATCTCTTTCATGCCCGGAAGAATGGCGGGCTTGGAGCGTTTCGACTGGACCGAGTATCTGCGCCATGCAAGGCAAGTTCAAGTTGCAAATGACGCTCATGCTGCTCTGTTGGGAGAGGTGTGGCAAGGCGCGGCAGTTGGTTTGGAGTCGGTAATTATGCTCACTCTTGGCACAGGAGTCGGCGGAGCTATATTGCATGAAGGCAAGCTGATGAAGGGTCGGATTGGTCGCGCCGGATCATTCGGTCATATTTGCCTAAATACAGATCTTCCTGCTGACGATGTTAACATGCCAGGCAGTCTAGAAAATTCCATCGGAGACCGGTCGGTGGCAGGAAGATCCGGCGGAAAGTTCAGCAGCACAAAAGAGCTCGTCCTTGCTGCGAGTGACGGCGACTCATTTGCAAAGAGTGTTTGGGAACGATCTGTTTTTGAACTTGCCTGCGCAATTGCATCACTAATCAATGTATTGGATCCGGAAGCGGTCATAGTTGGTGGTGGTATCTCAAGAGCAAATGAACAGCTCTATTTGCCTCTCCAGAATGAATTAGCCAAGCTAGAGTGGCGGCCAAACTCATGGAGCGTGCCTGTATTGCCGGCGGCATTGGGAGAATGGTCGGGCGCTTTTGGCGCCGCATATTATGCCATTAGGGAAACGTGATAATATTGCAGACCGCAAAGTTTTGGTTTGTTTAGTCAACGATTCCGCATGAGTTACGATTTTGATTGAAGAAGAGCAGCTTAGCCAGAAAGCTCAAACTAGCACGCTGCCAGGCATGAATTACATCTGCCTGAGCGCGGCTTTTGGAGGGCTTCTCTTTGGCTTCGATACAGCTGTCATCTCAGGCACAATCAGTTTTGTGAAGAGCCAATATCATTTAGCTGCGGCCGCCGAAGGCTGGTTCGTTAGCTGCGGTTTGCTGGGTTGTGTCATGGGTGTAGTTCTAGCTGGCTTGCTGACCGACCGCTTTGGGCGCAAGTTTGTTCTAATAGCCTCCGCCGTCATGTTTTTGCTTTGCTCATTTGGATGCGCATTTGCACCGAACTTCGATCTGCTGGTTTTGGCTAGAGCCTTGGGTGGTGTGGGAGTCGGCATGGCATCGGTAGTCGCTCCTATGTATATTGCTGAATTCGCTCCGGCCACAAGGAGAGGACGCATGGTTGCTTATTACCAATTAGCAATCACTGTTGGTATTCTGTTGGCTTATTTTTCGAATGCATTGCTTTTGAACATTTCACAAAGCGATATGGCTTCGAACGCAGCTTTTGAATGGTTCTTTGCTAAAGAGCCGTGGCGCCCAATGCTGCTTGCCATGGGCATTCCCTCCGCAATGTTTGCCTTGATGTTAGTCCGCATCCCCGAGAGCCCGCGCTGGTTATTCTCAGTGAAAAAGCAAGATCTGGCGCGTGAAATACTCTTTGCGGTCAAAGGAAGTGACGAGGCGGAAAGAGATTTAGAGATGATCGCAAAGGCGGAAACAAAGAATTCAAACGCGGAACGATCCGTATTTGAGAAGTCCCTCAGGCTGCCTCTCCTCATTGGCATTACGCTTGCCATTTTGTCGCAGTTCACTGGTATCAATGCGATTATTTATTACGGTCCAAGAATCTTTGAATCGGCAGGTTTTGTGAGCGGAAACGCGCTCCTTTTCCAGGTAGTTATCGGCATCATTAATGTGTTGTTCACCTTTGTTGCCATAACGAGCGCTGACAAATATGGACGCAAGACATTGCTGCTAGGTGGATTGACCGGGATAATTATCTCACTGGCGACTTGTGCCCTATTGTTCCAGATCGGTCAGTCCAACAGTCTGTTGCTATTGGGAATGATTGTATTCTTCATAGCTTGCTTTGCTCTTTCGGTCGGACCAGTTACTTGGATCCTGATCAATGAGATCTTCCCTACCGATGTGAGAGCTAAAGCAGTGTCGCTTTGCACCTTCATGGTCTGGGGTGCGGTTTGGGTGGTGGGGCAGTTCTTCCCGTGGATGGTTGAAACTGTCGGACCTGCCGTCACATTTTCGATCTTTGCTGTTTTGAGCGCGGGCAACTTTCTATTTTGTTGGAAGGTCGTTCGCGAGACAAAGAACATTGCGCTGGAAGATATGGAACAGCTGTTTGTTGCTCCTCACTAAAGTTTAGAGAATCAGTCTCTATGTTTAATTCTCCCTCAATGTTTAATTCTCCGAAGAGCGTCCTTCGTTCTGTTGAATCAGAATAGGTGCGAGCTCTTCGTAGTACTGACGAAAAGTTCCGTCTAAGATGGACTGTCTCGCTTTCGATGCTTCTCTAATAAGGTAGCGAATATTATGTATTGCCGCCAGAGTCGCGCCTGCATACTCTTTTGCACGAATCAAATGGTTGAGATACGCTCTGCTGTGATGAATGCACGCATAACAATCACAGCCCTTATCTATTGGTCCCAGGTTTGTTCTTGCACCGCTTGTACGGATCGAGATTCGTCCCTCCGAAGTGAAAACGCTGCCATGCCTTGCCATCTTAGTCGGCGCCACACAATCAAACATATCGATACCGCATTTGATGGCGTATAAAATATCCCACGGAGTGCCCACCCCCATCAAGTACCTTGGTTTGTGCGCAGGCAGTAGTTCTGTGGTGAAGGCGACAACCCTTTCTATTTCAGCTCTCTCTTCTCCAACTGCAACTCCACCGATTGCATAGCCGGGCAAATCGAATGAAGTGACTACTTCGGCCGATCTCCGCCGCAGATCTTCGTACATGCTTCCCTGGATGATTCCGAAAAGCGCTTGTTGATCTTTTCGTGCATGAGTCGCTTCACAAATTTCTAGCCAGCGATGCGTTCGTTCCATTGCCGCTTCAGCCTCAGCGTGAGTTGCCGGATTCTTCACGCATTCATCGAACGCCATGATAATGTCTGCACCAATTGCATTCTGGATTTCCATTGAAACAGAAGGACTCAAGAAATGCGATTTGCCATTCATGTGATCTTTGAAGTGCACGCCATCATCGGCTACACGGCGATACTGATCGAGACTAAATACTTGAAAGCCTCCAGAATCTGTAAGAATTGGTAGGTTCCATGACATGAACTTATGCAATCCGCCCGCGCTTGCGATGAATTCATGACCTGGGCGCAAATACAGATGATATGCGTTTGAAAGAATGATCTCGGCGCCGCAACCAATTACGTCAGTAAATGTCATTGAACGCAAAGCAGCATTTGTTGCAACTGGCATAAATACCGGCGTGTTAATTACACCGTGGGGAGTAGTTAAGCGGCCAGCTCTCGCTCCAGACCACGGACACACAGCTTCAGTTTCAAATGTAATCGAGCTTGGCAATGCCGCATCTCAGAGGGACTTCGCCGCCCAGTCTACACGATTGATGATAATTCTGCTGTCCTATCCTATCCATATGCCCGTCTCCTGCCGCCTCTAGTGCAGCTGAACAGGAGAGCAGGCTTCCAGCCTGCTTCGAATTGCAGCTAAATAGGACCCAAGTCCGCTTCGAAAGAATTTTGCAACTTAGTGAGGATAAGGAAGCTTAAGCGCTTGTCCTTTTCTTATGGATCGTTCCGCTCCGAGTGAATTCTTCTCCGCTATATTATCCATGTATCGATTGACCGAAATTTGATCCGAATTCCCCAAGCGATCACGTGCGATGCCTTCAAGCGTATTGCCTGGTTGCACTATGCGATAGAGTTGATCGCGCTCTGCTACATACACATGATCCCATGTATCAGTGTTGCCGTTCCATTCACTCAAGAGAAGATGACCGCGATCGTCGCCTTCAATTTCGGGAAGCTCTTTTTTCGCAACTTCGACAAGGAGCTGGTTGTAATTCTTTCCATCAATTTGCATGAGGCTCTTGCTGAGTTGAGCTACAGCAAGATCGGATCTACCTACATTTAAGAAGTCAGCTATTTGTTTAGCATTTCTCTCTACGTTCATTTCGGAAGAACTGTCTGCGCCATCTACCCTGTTTGCGATCTTAGCGTGTGATTCCCTTGATCTAAATGAATGCAATTCAAACAGTTCGTTATGCCAGACCGAATTCGAACTCTGCTCGCCGATGCTTCTTGCCGAAGACACAGCATCGCTAATCATATCACTACGCATGGCGCCAACCCCCAATCAATCCCCGTGTATCGGTTTATCCAATGCGCCAATATTTTTGACAGCGGCTAATTCGTATAGATACGCAATCTCGATAAAAGAGTTCTAAGTTGTAAGGGAGGTTTTTTTCCCAAATCCCGATTGCTCCGAACTGCCGGTGATATAATCGACGGCTCTTCGCGAAATATTTGGAGGTCCCCCAATGGCAAAAGTCACTGGAATCGGTGGTGTGTTCATAAAGGCTGGCAAAGATCAAGCCGCTTTGGTTGAGTGGTACAAAAAGAACTTGGGGCTTTCGATTGAGGATTGGGGCGGCGCGATTCTCCGATGGGAAAATGACAAGGCCGAAGACAAGGGTGTGACCGTCTGGCACACAGCTGAAAAGGACAGCCAATGGTTTAGTCCAAGCAATTCAACATTTATGATCAATTACCGCATTGATAACATGAGCGAAATGCTTGAGCAACTTAAGAATAACAACGTAGAAATTGTGAAAGGCCCAGAGTCTCACGAGAATGGCAAATTTCTTTGGGTCCTAGATCCGGATGGGAATAAGGTCGAGTTGTGGGAGCCCATGCTCTGGGACGACAAAAATAAAGAATCGAACTAATTTCAAATTCTAGTCTTGATCTGGTGCGCGGTAGACTTTGTATGCGGGATAAGGAAGATTTGAAAGAGGCTCCTTATCCCATTGTTTAGAACGGTCGTCTTCATCCGGGAGGCGAGTGCGATTTGTATTGTTCCAAACCATTGGTTCGCCTTTTTCATTAGGCTCAGCAGCAATCGCAGCGTGTCGTTGCCCTTCAGCTTTAGGATTCTCAGGGTGATAAGCGATGACAAGATCGCCGGGTTCAATTGGTTGGCCGGCTTTCACTTCTGTCCAGCCATTATCCTTTGCTTCTTCGATCAGCTGACCTACTCCGAATACAGTATTAGAAATTGCGCCAGCTTTGACCATCACTTCTGATGCCTGGATGGCGCATCCGAATAATCCATTCTGGGTCTTATCCCTGCTGATGCGATTCTTTTTCCAATATTGCGCATGCTCTGAATCTTCCGCTGCTTGAGCAACAGCCTCCGCACTGCCGGGGTCCGGCTTCTCTTCGGGCGAAACTGTTTTGTCTTTCGCTCCAGGGTCTAACGGATTCGATTCTGTGCTTTTTTCTTTTGATTCAATGGCTGCGTCTTTCGATTCACTAGCATGTTCTTTTGATTTGATAATTTCGTCGTTTGATTTCAGGCACGTAGCGTTCGACGTCACGTCTTCCAAAGAATGTCCTGTGATCTGTAGTTTCGGTAATTCGACAGACTGGGACATTCCGCCCTGAAAACTTCCTCTAAACTGAGGAAGCTCGCCAATGTCTCCAATCTCACAAGAAGAAAGACTTGCGGCACGTCTGTCCTGCTCTATCGAAGCATCTCTGGATGACATTTCAACCACGGCGGTAGCCCCCTTCTGTGCATGAATGCTATCAAATCATGCGTGCGGCCGGCGTGCGAGTCGTGCGGACTTGGCTATCTTAGGTCCTGGCAGTCGGTGACGTTTTTACTACTCACCTTCGGCGATCACGAGATGCCGTGTTTATAGTGTGGAACAATCAATGTAACCCGGGGTGTTTATGACGATCGATGAGTTTCTTAGACTAAGCTTCGTCCTCGTATTTACGATGATTTCGAGCGTACCGGCATTGGCATGGAAGCCGGAGTCGGGAAGTGATTTGATTGGTACGAACCTTCCTGAGTTCGCATCGAGTTTGAAATGGCTTAACTGCGATCCAATCACAATGTCCAGTCTTAAAGGAAGGGTTGTATTCGTACGGTTTTGGATGGTCAATTGCCATGCGTGTCATGAGACGATGCCATCGGACTCGCCCAATCGATCGGGGCGGTTGGTGGTCGCCATCGTTTTTGATTGATCGCGAAGGACGAATCCGTTGGGTCCATCCCGGCGGTGCTTTGCCGATGTCAGATGACGATGGAGCGGAGGCCCCAGCGTTCAAGGATTTGATTAAAAAGCTCGATCAGATTCTGCTAGAAAAACCAAGTGCTTCTCAGTCTGGCAGTGAAGGAGCAGTGACCACGCGTCTAGCTAAATAGGTTGGCGTCGCGGGCGGATGCAACCAGCCAGTTTATTATTCCGGGCACGGCTAGTCCACCGACCACTCCGCAGCCTCCGAAGAGTACTTTACGGGAAGCATCTTTTGTTCCGGCAGCGACGTGCATGAACCCTAACATCATTGATGGACCGCCCCAGGCTATACCTAAGATTTCCAATCCGTTTGCGATGATGTTCAAGAGGGCTTCAATATTGGCGAGATTGTTCACTCGGACTTTGCCTGCTGTGTTAATGCCTGTGATGATGGTTGTATCCGCGCCCTTCGGTCCTATGCTTCCGAGTGCGGATGCTTTCAGTACAGGAATTCCAGCTTGTGCTGCCTGGAATTCGCTTTCATTGAGAAACTGCGCCTCTGCAGAAGACGGAGCAATTGCAAAAACCACGGTAACGAACATAATGCTCAAAAGAATACCCTTCATACACCCTCCCTCGAACCGTTTCGGTTCATGGAAAGATAGTATGTCGAGCTGAGTTACCGAATTGTGGAAGCCTGGAAAAGACTGTAGTAGGTGAGCTTTTCGAGACAAATGAATAGTGGTTTCGCTCACTTTTTGGCGTCGCTGCCAGAGGAAGCCGAGGGGCTTGCAGTTTCTCGAATTGGCATATCAGGACCGGTGATCTCCATTTGGATTACATGCACACCTACTGAGTGTGGCATGTAAAAATGCCCATCACGCATAGAGCAGATAGTTTTCATCCTCTCAAGCATTTTGTCTCTAAGTTCGTGACCTAAGCTGTTTGTTCTGCACGCGAGTATGAAATTCAGTAGGGATTCGCCATTTTGCGAGTGCTTTTCGAAGCATTCGCTTACGTCCGCTTCGCTGCGTATTTGCTCGTATGTGTATTGAACGCCTAGAGAATTTAGTGCCGCATCAATTTCTTCCGGCAATAACACATTTGGTCTATAATCGGTGACTTCGTTTGATAATTGCAGGCGGAGATCTTGGTAGCCTTCTCTTGCGAAGTGCACGATTAGCAATTGTCCACCAGGCTTCAACATCTTGAGCGATTTCGCGAGTGCTTGTTTGTATTCTGGAATTAGACTGATGCTGTTTGTGAAATGTATCAGGTCAAACGACGCTGGCGATGTGAAGTCTTCGAAGAAGCATGGATAAACATCGAGTGTGACGTTCTCCAAATGGCGAGATTCGAAATTGCATACAATTTGCCTCCCTAGAACAGCGTTTGGCTCGACGGCGTGGTAATCGACAGCATTCAACTTAGCGACCAACAATTCTATTGCAGGTATATCGAAATGCCCGCTGCCTGCTCCGACGGATAAGACTTGAAATCTGTCTCTTTCGAAACAGGCGGGAAGTGTGCGCTCCCATTGGGCGAACCATTCAAGGATGCACTGCACTAAGTTCGTTCGTTCTCTAAATAATGCAAGTCCCCTTGCAAACTCTTCGCTGCTAAGTGCTGTGATAGCGTGTTTTGCCGGGTGCGCTTGGGATAGGTCTATCATAATCTTCTCTTTGTATCTCTGCCGTTCCTCTTGTACCTAATATTGTAGGAATCGAATGTAAGGGAACTGTGACTAAGGGGCAGTCGAATGCCCGAATCCCCTGCCAGGTGCGGCGTTCTATTGGCGCGGGTTACCCAAATTAGGACGGGGACATTTTGGCGACATTTCGAGGACAAGAGTGGGACGAATGAAATCTATTCTGTATTCATTCAAAGCGATGCCCTCGAAGAAATCGCTACCCAACCGGAGAAGAACAATGAAATCTCGTGCGCAATACCTAACAGCCCTCTTCTGCGCTGTAACCGCCGTAGTAACCAATATCGCTCCTGCCGCAGCTTTCGAATTGAAGATGCCGACAAAACTACCGACACCGAAGCGTATGGCTAAATTGAAGTACACTCCAGATGTTCTAATCGTTGTGCCGGATGCAAAGCTTGATAATGACGACCTACAAGAAACGATGGAAAAGGTTCACGGCACGGTCATCGGAAGCATGGGCGAAGGCGACCTCAAGTGCCTCATCATCAAGACAGAGAAGGGTCAAATGGAAGAGACTGAGAAGGTTCTCACCAAAGACAAAAAGCATTTCGCTTCCGTCGGTCGCAATTACGCTGTTCCGTCAACAATGGTTCCTGGTATTGCAACCAACGCACAATTTGCCAGCCAATGGCACTTGCAAGCAATTCACTGCCCAGATGCCTGGGACACCGCAACCGGCAAGGGCGTTCGGGTCGCAGTATTCGATACCGGCTGCGCTGCCTCCAATCCTGACCTGGCAGGCAAGACCAACAAAGGATTTGACGCATTTGGCGCAGTCGGCAAAATCACCGGTGCACTCGGTATGCTTCCCGCAGTAATGCAACCAGGCGTCACAGAACTGGCAGGTATGGCCGCCGGACTTCTCGGTGGACGCGCTGACCAAGACAACGGAGCCGGTTCGCACGGCACTGTAGTAGCCACCACAATTGCAGCTACCATGAACAACAGTCACGCAGGTGTCGGTGTTGCACCGAACTGCGGAATCTACCCGGTCCGCATCTCCGAGAACAAGAGCCCGTTTGACAAAGACCACTCCTACACAACCGACATCGAAATGATCGCCGGAATGATTCACGTCATGTCCAAGCCAGACATCCGCATCGTCAACATCAGCTACAACTTCCCGGTCGGCGGATTCCACAACGCGGCCCTGCACCCAGCGCTCCACGTCTACTTCAAGAAGTTCTTCTACGAACCCCACCACAGCGGCTTGGTATTCATGTCCGCAGGCAACGAATCCTTCCCTGATCCAACACCTCCTGTTCCTTACCTCTGCGTAGTCAGCGCTGTTGATAGAGATGGTACGCTTGCTGACAGAGAAACCTGGGGGTCAAACTACGGACCAGCTGTCATGTTCACTGCACCTGGAGTTGAAGTGGGTTGCACTGACAAGCGTGGTGACGAAACGTTCGCCGACGGTACATCGCTCTCCTGCCCAATCGTAGCTGGTGTCGCCGCCCTCATCATGGACAAGAAGCCCTACGCTCCAAACTGGGAAATCCTCCGCACGATGATCTCAAGCTGCAAGAAAATCAAAGGCGCACCGGTCTTCACTCCCTACTACGGCTGGGGCATGCCGGATGCATACTGCGCAGTTACCGGCAATGATCCCAAGCCAGTCATTGAAAGTAAGTTCAGTTCCACGAGTTCTACCAGTTCAAAACTCAATGTCTCCGCTGGACACGCTGCTCGCAGAACCAAGAGCTAGTTCGAAGGAAATTGATGAAGCGGGGTGGGATGAAAATCCTGCCCCGCTTCGCTTTGGGGACATTTTGGAGACAAATGGCGGACAAGACAGGGACGAACGGTGGCTATCCTTATTTTCATTGAGAGACACACCGGAGATTCAGTGAAATGGCTAGCAGCAAAGCAACTAGGAATAACTCGAGAAAGAGCGGACAATCGCTGGTCGAGTTGGGCGTCGGACTGATGGTCCTGATTCCGATTCTCTTGGCGATGCTAAACTGCCTTTTCATCGCAATCGGCGCTTCGCTCAATGAATTCGTTTGCCGAGATGCTGCCCGCGCCGCAGCTTCAGGACCGCCCTCCGCAATGCGCGTTGGTTCGAACCGCACGGTGCGGACTGGAGCTCCGAAAGAACGCGTTGTGGCTGTAATCAACAAGGTCTACTATTCCGGACTTCCGATGAAAGTAAGAGAGAACGCAACGATTGTTGAGACAGTGCGCGATGTCCCTCCGCAGTCTGAGGGCGGCGCAATCGACGGTGAAGTTTCGGTCAGCACAACAATCGATATTTATGTACCAGTGCAAGTTCAAGGACTGGATTCTCACGTGGTCCTCAAGTCCAAGCACATCGTACCGATTACCTACATGCGCCGCGCAGAATCCTAAGAAAGCGCGCTAGTAAAAACAACAAGTCATCACACAAAACAACTAAGAGCAGAGGACAGAACAATGGATAGAATGAGCCGCCGGCAACGAAATCAGAAAGGTAATATGCTGATATTCGTCACGCTAGCAATGTGTTTTCTCACCGTAGGGCTCGTGATTGCTGGTTCATATGCCGGAGTGTTCTTTGCGCAAAGCCGCTTGCAATCATCGGCTGACGAGATTGCACTAGCCGGTGCTCGCAAGTTGAATGAGTTCAATCGTTTAGGTCAGATGAATGACATGGTCGCGCGATGCCGCCAGCTGGTCTACGCAAGTAACAAGCAGATGGTTGAGGTTGAAGGATATCGCAACAACCCGTTGATGGAAAAACTCACTCGCCAACTGGATGATGAAGCTATGGAAAGCGCTGAGAATCTCGATTTCGAAAGACGCAAACTCGCTACTGTAGCCAATGAAGATGCTAGAGCAACAATGAAGCAAAAATTCGAGCAAATTAGAGACAGCTATAAAATTACCTTGCCCTGGCTAAAGATCGACGCTCCTGGCATGGTTATCAGCGATACCGGTTCGGTTAAGGGAATGCAATCCAATGCGCAAGAGCTGGAAGGTTTTCCGGAACTGGCTCAGGAAGACAAGCGCAACATTATCGATGGCAAGCCGACAAGTCTTTACCGCGCGGAAAATGATGCCAGATTGCCAATCTCCAATAGCCCGACATTCAAATTCTCCCCCCTCCCTCCGGCTGTAGGCAATGAAATGGCTCCTGCACGTGCAGTGCTGCCAGGCGATTTCAAGGCTGTTCCAGGTGATTACGCTCCATGCACCGCACGGGCTGGGCTTCGTATCAATGTCGGGACTGGCCTCGGACCGCAAGGCAACGGCAATCTTCAGGTTATTGCAGCTGCAGTCGCGACCGGCGGTGGGCTCTGGCAATAGGGACCAGTCACCACGAATGCCCGCAAACTAACTGCTACTGGCAGTTCTCCCCTGGGGACAATTTGGAGACATTCCAGGGACAAGAGGGGGACGCTTGCTCGTTATTCTAGTTCTTACAAACGGGAAGGCAATCAGACCGACCCAGTTTCCAAAGAGAATGGAGCAAGGACAATGACTATGCAAACAACGAAAGGAACTGCACGAAACAAACGAGGCTCTCTCACCGAATTCGGTGCCGCCTTGTCAGTCTTCTTCTGTTGCGTTTTCGTCCCGTTAGTGGACATTTCATTTGTGCCTGCTCGCTACCTCCTCACTTACACCAACATGGATCGCGTTGTGCATCGCATGGCGTTGACGGAGAAACGCAGCCTTGCCCTCAAATACTTGCATGGCGATCCGACATGGAAAAAAATAGTTGAAGGATGGGGCGTAACCGTAAAAGACGTAAAAGCTAGCCTCGTGGTCTGCGAGCAAGGTGGAAGTACAAAACTAACACTTGCTGAGAATTCCAGAGTTCCAAATGCATTTTTGCCGAACGGCTCGAAGCTCCCAAATGGGGGCAGCTCATATGCCCTGGAAATCACGACTACTGTAGACATCCCTCCGCTCTACAGCAGCAAAGTAGGCTTGCCTGGCTTCACACAACCGATTGAATTCAAGTTTCGCAATAGAGCTCAGTGGGAGAATCTCAGCCCTGACCCCTACACAACAACTGATCCTAAAGCACCACAGTATTACATTAACGAATAGTCCAGTTAACAAGTTTCACGCTTAAATCAAAAAGGAAGAGTAAATAAAATGTCGCGTCGAGTTTCATCACTAATCGCAATGATGGTCGTTTTAGCTTCAATGCTTGTTAGCAGTAACAACGCGCCTAGCTCAGCTGAAGTGGACAAGTTGTACGATTACACAATCTGCCTGACGACGCAACACCTCGAACGCCAATTCAAATTCAAGGGCTCACAACTCGAAGACAAGATTGATCGCTTGGATGCTGATGTTTACGTCAAAGACGATGAAGAAAATGCGTCGCCCTACAAGAGTATGTGGTATGCGCAAGGCAAGCCGCTCGGGCTCGAAATGTTCAATCAGTTAGCTGTAGAAAAAGGACACGGAGTTTGTCTTCGAGTCAAACACAAAACAGCTCAGCCGTCCCAAGCTGAAGTGAAAGCTGCCGCAAATGCAATCCTCCGTATGTGGGTTGATGCACGTCTGAATCAAAGCGCTGTGATTGTGGTTAAAGTTCCTGGCGATTCCTTTTATTCCATAATCGATGATTTGCGCAATCAGGGTATGGATGTTGCACCAGAACTTGAACTCGGAGCTGACAGCAAGGATTCCATGACGCTCTTAATTGAATCAGACTCTGTTGGGCAAAAGCATCAGCGCCTGACCTACAGATAGGATGAGTGATTTAGAAGGTGGGTTTCCACCATGGAAAGCTCAGCCACCACGAGCCGCCACCAAATTTTTTAGAATGAGTTTTTGTGTCGTTCAGTTCTTTTAGCTTTCTAGGTAAGGTCTTACGTGTTTTCTCGTGTCGGTCGTTTTTACTGTAATTGGAATCAGACATCTGCGTTTCCTCCAGAGTCTAGTACGAACAGTGGATACCAAAAATCTTCGTGTTCTTCGCGCGAGTCTTGCCTTGCTTAGGCATTAATATAGGTGAGGCTAAGGGAAGCCTATGTGAATAATATAAATGACGATTGTGAGGGACACGTGGAGACCCATAGGCTCATCTTCCGCTATCGAAGTGGATAAATCTGTCGCGGCCTGTGTGCTATCGTTGTCTCGGGTTTACTGCCAGGGCTTTCCATGGACACGGAATTTAAATGAAAAAGATACGTCATTTTGTAGCGTTCAACTTCAAGGAAGAGACAAGCGAAGCGCAGATAGAAAAAATCTGCAAGGCATTCAGATCATTGAAGGATGAAATCCCAGGAGTTGAGTCATTTGAAGGTGGAATGAATGTGAGCCCCGAAAATCTCAACATGGGTTTTACTTGGGGCTTTCTGCTAACGTTTGGCAACGAGCAGGCACGTGATGAGTATCTGGTCCATGTCTCGCACCAGAAGTTTGTCGCTCAGCTGCTTCCGCTTATACAAGGTGCATTCGTCTTTGATTACAATGATCAGTTTGTTGTGTAAATGAAATTGAATCGGATGAGGCACCGCTTAGGCAAGATGCTAATTGCAGGAATTAATTAATTCTTGAGTTTAAGCCGATTCCCACCAGCAAAGTCATATGACTTACACCAGTGGGAATCGGCTTGTAACTGGGACTGCGGAGCTCAGGATCTTGCGCGTCTTTCGCGCTTTCCTGCTTTGGTATCCAACTTTTCAGCTTTGGAAAGAAACCTCTCTTGTTCTTTCGGAGGCATTGTCGGAGACAGTGCAACATATGCGCGATATTGGAACGCCGATTCTCTCAGCTGCACGGGTGTCGCTTTTGGAGCGTCTTCCAGTGCTTTGGCTAATCCGATGCGCGCTGGTGCAGATTTCGGATTTGCCGCGACAGCGTCATGGAATGTGTCGACTGCGCTTCCTTTCATTCCTTTTCGTGCTTCATCAGTCGCCAGCGTTAAGCTGCGGCGAGCTGTTTCTCTCGCTTTTGCGACTTGCGCTAAACCGCGCTGTGCGCGTTGGGCACCGCCAGGGAATGTTGCTGCTTTGCTGTAAGCGGCTTGCGCATTGTCCAGATCTCGAATCATCAACTCCATATCGGCAAGTGCGAATGCTTGCTTTGTATTATTCGTATTCGCAAGAACCATCTTCAATTGGCTATCAGCTTCAGTGAATCGGTTTTGCGCCATCAGAGCTTGTGCATAACTGATTCGTTCGCCATCGTTAGTTGGCTGAGCGATTTTGGAAAGATCCAGATCTTCGCCTGCTAATGCACGTAGTTTCGCTTGCGCCAAACGAAGTCGAATATCGTTCGGATTCATCTGGACTGCACGGTCAATCATGCTCAACGCATTGTCGAAATCGTTGTCACCGAAGTAACCGCCCGTGGTCTCTTTCTGCGCCTTCATGTAATAGGCTGTAGTCAATCCATCAGCTGCGCGTGCATTGCCCGGGTCGGTGGAAAGCGCAGTTTCGAAAGCTTTGATCGCATCATCAACTTTATCGACACGCAGGCTTTGATCGCCGATGCGCGTTAACAGGTCCGTGTTATTAGGCATGAGTTCGAGCCCGGAGCGCAATTCGGCAATGGACAATTCCAAATCGCCACGCACTTCTCTTACATTTGAAATTCCCAAATATGCTGCGGGATTCTCGGGCTTAATGCGGATTGACTCCTGATATTCACGCACTGCAGCGACTGTGTTGCCCTGCTTCTCGAATGCCGAACCGAGTGCTAAACGTACCGGCCAGCTGTTCGGAAATTGATATTGCGCGATATTCAATTCCTTCAGTGCAGCATCAGTTTTTCCTTGCATCAGAAGCGCTTGTCCTAACCCGTAATGAGCGCTCCAATCACCTGAATTCAACTTGATCGATTTGTTGAAATTACCGCTGGCTGCAGCTGGATTATTTTGCGCTAGCTGAATCATTCCCAAACCGGTGTATCCATCAGAGTACTTCGGATCGAGTTGTACAGCGCGTTGCAATTGAGCTGTGGCTTCTTGCATGCGACCCTGTTCCTTATAAACCATACCCATTGCGTAATACGCTTCCGGGATCTGTTTATCCGCATCAATCGCTCGTTGCGCTTGAGCTTCCGCTTCCTTCAAAATGTTGTCTTTGTTTTTTCGAATCGTATTAGATGATGACTGAAGTTTGTTCAACATGTTCAGGGCTTTGCCGGCCAAGGCGCCCGGATTGTTCGGATCACGACTCAGCGCTTTGTTGAACTGATCATCGGCGCCATCAATTTTAAATTGCTTAGCAAGCGCCATTCCATACCCAATATTGGCATTGGTATCACGAGGATTGCGCTTAAGTGCGGCTTGATAATATTTTGCAGCGTCGGCATATTTGCCTTTTTGCATCATCCGATCAGCCATTACTACACTTTGACTGATGGTGCCTTTGTAGAATCGTCTGCTGCTAGCTTCAACGCTTGTTGGTAAAAACAACGAAGCCGAAATCGCTGTAATCGCAATGCTTGCGGATACAGTCAGTAGCTGTTTCTGATTTTTCATAATTTCCTCATCGATCCCGATCGATAACGTCTATTCGGGGCTGGCACTCTATCATCAAGTTTCTCACTAGACGATAGACTTGCGCAGATGTCGCTGATAGGCGGCGTTACCGCTTACGAAATGCAAAACGTCGATGCCCTGACGCACCTGAGAAAATTGGCTAACGAATTCCATAGTTGTAATGCTAGGGTTTCGCAGAAATTTCTGTCGTTTTCCATATACGGGTTTGTGTGGACGTCGCCTCCTACAATAAGTCGAATTAATAGTTTCGAGCTGTCGCCGGAGCGCCAGTTAATCGTATCCAATGACAAGTCAATAGATTCTAGTATGATGCTGGTTTCCCCTGGTTTAAGTGGTCAAGTGGTAGCAACCGAAGCAACAAAAGCAGCCCCTCCCGAACAACAAAAAGGGACGACGAACAGCGAGTACACGTTGGGCTATATCCCCGCGCTGGATGGACTGCGCGGCATTTCGGTCATGCTTATTTTGGGGTATCATGACATCGGGCATTACACGTCCGTTTTTAGCCACTGGTTGAACGCCTGGTTTACTGTTGACATGTTCTTCCTCATTAGTGGCTATTTGATAACCTCAATCCTAGTTAAGGAAGAAAGAAAAACCGGCAGCATAAGTCTGAAGAACTTTTACGTCAGGCGTTGGCTTAGAATCGCTCCAGCATATTACGTTTGCATTGGCGCTGCGATTGTGTGGTGCATGATGGGGGGCAATCATCACCTCAAGCCGTTCGCTTACGCGGCGATGTATCTGACAAATTTGGATTTGGCATTCGGTTGGAATCTGATACCACTCAAATACGGGGTCTCGCATTTCTGGACGCTGGGTGTGGAGGAACAGTTTTATCTCGTTTGGCCGAACCTTATGAAGTGGGCCAACAAGCATCTGGTGAAGATTGTTGCTGCCGTGATCGGCGCTGTTTATCTCTGGCGCGGATACCTAATTGCAAATGGTGCGGATTGGATTCGAATCTACCATGGCTTTGACACTAGAGTTGATACGCTGATGTACGGATCTCTGATTGCAATTGCGTTGGCAAATCAGAAAGTTAGAGATGTTGCGCGCAAGGTCGTTGGAAATGGCTGGGTGCAGATGCTTATTCTCTGGCTCGTGCTTCAGACTTGCGTTGGCTTAGGCCATCCAGGAGACGGAACCAAGGATAGTCAGTTCTATCTCTGGCAAGCGAAGATGCCATTCGTTCATATCTTGTTCAGCTCCTTAATTATGTCCTTGATGCTGGCACCAAAAGCAGTGGCGTCCCTGTTCTTCAGCAATCCAATTGCTGTTTGGTTGGGTAAATTGTCGTACGCCATCTACCTCTGGCATCCATTGGTTCATACAACCTATTGCAGCTACTACTGGACTTATTTCAACACTCACAAACTCGAAGCTGAACTCATTCAATATGGATTGATAATCGCTGTGGCGGCGGCTTCCTATTACTTAATTGAAAAGCCATTCTTGAAACTGAAATCGAAGTTCGCGTAACGTTCCGTACCTGGCACTCATTTTGATTCCTCAAACTCTTTGTGGTGATGATTAAGATGCAGGCTAAGTTACGACCTGTCATTACAACCGTGCTGCTAGCGGTGTTCCTTGGATTGAGTTTGCCTCTTTCCTTTCTTTTTGGGGGCTGGTGGACGAGTCATGGTGCAAAGGAAGTGAAGAAATTGAGAATCGCTCAACAGGGCCAGCAATTAGCCGTGCCGCCGCCATTAGCTGGAGTCCACCACATTGTCTGCGTTGGTGACAGCGTAACTGAGCAGGGCGAAAGTGTTGATGGGTATGTTAGTTTGCTGCGGGCGTACCTTTCGGCGTTGTTTCCAAATGAACGCATCGTCATCACGAATGCTGGCCATTCAGGCGACACATCTGATGAGATGCTTGCTCGTTTCGACCGCGTTCTGTCAGCGCAACCGAAGCCAGATATCGTCACTATAAATGCGGGTCTGAACGATGTAGCAAGACGCGGTGACAAAGCAGTCGAGCCGTACACAAAGAGCATGAGTGCGATGGCGGAAAGAGCGAAGGCTGCCGGCATGAAAGTAATACTGCTTTCACCGACGATGTACAGTGAGAGCATGAAAAGTCCTCAGAATGACGTGATTTTGCGATGCGCCGCTTCGCTCAAAGAAGTGGCTTCTAAAACCGGCTCACAATATATTGATCTGGGGCAGCCATTC
This sequence comes from Candidatus Obscuribacterales bacterium, assembly GCA_021732085.1. Lineage (GTDB taxonomy): Bacteria > Cyanobacteriota > Vampirovibrionia > Obscuribacterales > Obscuribacteraceae > JAIEPM01. Next base: position 144,379 of record JAKFVQ010000022.1, read on the forward strand.
AAGTCTATGATTGATGGCTACCGATCAACAGGCGCGAATGACCTATTGGTTACAACCGATGGCATGCATCTGAATGCGCTCGGTAATCGGGTCGTGGCAAATACAATTATGAGTCATTTGGGCATAACTTCAGAGATGCGCGCCAGCGTCGAGTGAGAGGGCTAGGAGGCTCAGGAATCACATGCCACGAGCGAACTCTCGTGTTTTACAGCTCGATATTCTGCGTGGCATAGCAATCTGGCTCGTTTTGCTTTGGCATACTCCTTTTAGATTGGTTCATCATGAAGGAGAAGATCCACTTCACTGGGTTTACGTTGCAATTCAAGACATCGGATGGTCTGGTGTAGATCTATTTTTCGTCTTAAGTGGATTTCTCGTTGGCGGGCTATTATTCAAAGAAATTCGCAATTCCGGGAAGCTTGATGTTGCACGTTTTATCTTCAGGCGAGGGTTTAAGATCTGGCCTGGATATTATGTGTACATTGGAATGATGTTCCTTTCAATTTGGCGTCGGGAAGGATTTGATAGTACGCTCAAACAGATGTTTCCTAACCTCCTGCATTTGCAAAACTATGCCAGGTGGACTCCCTGTGATTTTACCTGGAGCTTAGCTGTCGAGGAACATTTCTATCTTGCTCTCCCTTTGCTTCTGCTACTGCTCATCAGAAATTCTAAGGACCCTCGCCGTGTTCTTCCCGCACTGCCTATAGTGGCGACGGCAGTAATGGTAGGGTGTCTTGCTTGGCGATTGTTTGTCTCTTCGGAGCCTGAATACCTTACGTATAAATCGATGATGACCCAATACAGGGTAGATGGTCTGTTCTTCGGTGTACTGCTGGCCTACCTGCATAATTTTTGCCATGAGACTCTGCGGAAATTTGTTTCGCATCGCACGCTTATCTTCCTCCTTGCTGGAATTCTATTAGTTAGCTCTGCTATATTCGGCACCGCAATGTTCAATAAAACAATCGGCTATACTTTGCTTTACCTCGGTTATGGCTCATTGCTGCTCTCCGCTATTTTTACTCCGTTAGAAAGCGGATTGGCAGGTCAGCTCATGCAATCAATTCCATGCCGCATAATTGCATTCCTTGGTTTTTACAGTTACTCCATTTATCTCTGGCACATATCGCTGCGAAATATTGTTTTTGAATATCAAAAGCCATTGCTGATTTTCATTCCGCCAGTTATTCAATGGCCGGTCGGAATGCTTGTCTATTTGATCGGTGTCACTATCGTAGGTTATGGGGCTGGAGCTGCGATTGAAATGCCGATGTTGGCTTTGCGCGATAGGCTGTTTCCATCGAAAGCAAAGCCAATCGTTGAACAGGATTTCCCTGAATCGATGAACGAGCCCGCTAGCTGACGAGCCTTCTACTCTGCACGTTGATAAGCACCATGGGCGTTTGCCACGTGGCCAAGCGCAACTGCTGTCTTCAAGAGTTTGAGGAAGACTTGTTGCTCTTGAGCATTTCTGGATTTTCTTAGCGCTGCGATTGATTTGATTTGAGCGATAGCAGATGCAATTGAGAACTCGGATGTGAATTCCTTTGTCTTGGCATTTGAGCTTTCGTTTATGTGGCGATGTCCGATTGAGTCCAACGGGCTAACCTTGCCCATGCTCTTCGCCGTGCTGTCAGTAATGAGCAGATGTGTTCCCGGCACAAGAGGCACATGTCGGTCATCCATCGATACGTAGACGTCGTCGCCATGTAAGTCGTGCAGGTCATATACCGATACCGCGTTTGGTGTGGCTGCTAAGAGAACAATCGCGCCTTTGCTGATATGAACTGTTCCAAATGCCGTATTAACATCAATGTCTCGATCAGGAGCAAACATTGCGCTGCCTTGCCCGAAGAAATATCCGCTGCCGACTGCCGGAAGTGCTCCGATGAAGATGCCGGCTTGCGAAGGGTCAAATGGTTTTGTTGTATCAATCAAATTTGTTGCGGCAAATCCAAAGGTCGCTGAGTCATCAGCGTTGTCTCTGTTTTCTACGTTAAGGGCTGGTCCAAAGAAAGTTAGGTTACCGTCGACTGTCAATACGTTATTTGAAATTTGCGATGTAGAAACGAATCCAGTTAGGTTGATGTTCACGGAGTTTACTTGTGGAGTGATGATGCTTTCCACTTTCTGCGCCGGTTGTGGAGGCGGCGGTAAAGTAATCTTTTGGATAAAAGTCAAACCTGTGGTATTCAAGTTTACGGTAGTGCCAACAAGTGTTGTAAGCGGACTGGTTTTGCTGCCGATATCGCCGCTTCCGCTTGTAAGGTTTAGTTCGGCGCCTTGAATGAGACCGGTCGCGGATATCTTGCCAGTGCCATTTGCATTGAGGTTGACCGTGCCGCCCGGAGCGAAAATGTTATTGAGAGAAATGTTGCCGTTGTTTCCTGTATTTAGAGTGACGGTGCCTTGATTCAATCCAAAAATAGATCCTTTGGAACTGATTCCTTCTGTTGTGGTCAGGGTGAATTCATGAGCTGAAATGGTTCCATCGATCTGGGCTGCGCCGTTGGCGTTGACTGCCAAGTTGTTTAAGGTAAAGATCCAGCCGTTGCTTCCCACTGAAAAAACTGTGGGATTATTTGTAGTGGATGTGGATTGAATGTTTACAGTGTTTGTAATCGGGGGTGCATTGACAAAAGGGCTGACCGAGCTTGTGAAATTAAGTCCGCCGTTTATTTGTACCTTTTCAGTGTAATTTGCTGAGGAAACCTCGACTTGAAGTGGCGCGATGAAATCACGCAGCACAAGCGTAACGTTTTGCGGAACACTCAATCCAAATAAGTCCATGTAAATGTCCGGTTGTACAATGACTACATTTCCCCCGATTGCTTGCCCTTTAGCATTGAGGACAAGGGAACCGCCCAAGAGTCCTGCATTCTGCTGAGCACGAAGATCCATCGCCACTGCCGGATCGTTTAGATCAAGGCTGGAAATTGGTGCGACGTGATTTGCCGAAACAATGCTCTTTCCGCCGATTGAAATCGAGCCTGATGGCCCATCAAAAACGACGGCTGAATTTGTGCCTGCCGCGCGCACGAGGTTGCTCGGAGGGCTCGCTGTAATGCCATTTGCGCCCAGGAAAACCAGCCCGCCTCCAGTTTGAGTAGTGATCACATTTGCGACCGGAGCAAGTGGATTTGACTTTCCGGGAGCTCCTGGTCCGACTGAAATTTGTACAAGCGCGCCCGTACTCAAATCCGCAAGTATATCGTCGTTCGCGCCAATGCTTATTGATCCTACTGGGCTCAGATTTTGGAACGTTATGTTGCCGTGGTGAGCAATTATATGGGAGTTATCTTTCACAGATAGAACTCCGCTGTTTGTCACGACAGAAAGGTTTCCATTGCCAACAAAGAGATCGCTGAGTGCGACGTCGCTCGTGGTTGTAATTGAGAATTGAGAAGCGCGACCAATCAGGTTTGTAATGGCGCCGTTGTTGTTTATTGCAAGCTTACCTTCCGTCTTGAAATCGATTGTGCCGGTGACATTCGTTTGAAGAACTCCGCCTGGTCCGGTGGATAATATGCCACCGTCCCCGGCTCGCAAGTAGAGCTCTGAGGCAGTTACTGTGCCGCCGGCCGTTATGACGCCGTTGCTAATGCGGTTGATTGCAGGCAGCGTATTGCTAGCCTGTAGTAAAACCTTGGCTCCGCTTACATTCTGGTTAAATGTAAGTGCGCCACCGCCGACTGCTGCTAATGCGACATTTCCTGTCGCGCTTATTGCGCCGTTGACCGTCAGATTGCCAACTTCAACGAAGATAAAGTTGCGCCCAGTAAATCCGTTCGTGAGTGTTGATGCACCGCTACTGTTATCGTTATAAATGTAAAAGTCTCTTCCTGTCGCCGGAAGATTCAAGGTCGTGGCAGTCGTGACGAGCGGCTTCAGCGCAGCTCCAATATCTGTAGTCGCAGTTAGATTGAGTGTTGTCGCATTTATCATGGAGTCGGTTTGATAGATGCTTCCGCCGGAGCGTATATCAACAGTATTGCCGGCGACGATGTTTCTGTTGACCAGAAAATCTGATGCGCTACTGCTTGCATCAAGTAGGATGTTTTGATCGGCTTGCAGAACACCTGTCACGGTAATTCCGGGAGCGGTGAGAGTGAAATTCCGTCCACTTGAAGGAAGTCTTCCCACGTCTCCCAATGTGACTGCACTGGTGCTAGTAATATTCACATCGCCAAGAGAGCGTGCGACAATGCCGGACGCGCTTGTCTTTGTTACAGTGGACCCGCCACTTCCGGAGATCACGCCAAGGAATGCGGTGCTAACATCAGCAGCCGTGACACTTGCTCCAGCGCTGCGTGCTGTCAGAATAACACTATTAGCTGCACTTAGTGTGCTTACGTTGACGTTACCGGCTACAGAATCTAATACCAGTGAATTGCTGGAAAGGTTACTTAGCCCGATACTGTCATCGATTGTCGCTTGCGTTGAAATGGCGATGACGCCCTCCGGACCTGGCGCTGATACGTTGTTCTTGATCGCCACAGTTTTGCTTGAAATGGCGATTGCTCCACCGGTGAGCGTTCCCACAATATTGATATTGCTGGGAGAGCTGAGAGCGACAATGCCAGCTTGCGAGTTTAGAACATCGATGCTGCTGCCGTTTGATTTTAAGTAAGTGCCTGCAAAACTATTGAAGGTTACTAATGATGCATTTATTTTTAGCGCTGAACTTATATTGCCGATATTGCCATGGGCTGAGTTCAAGCTGATGAAATCGGCTTTCATTGTGCCCGAGGATACTATGTCTTGGCTAGCAAAGGCGTAGATACTTCCTGCTATGGTCTGTCCTTGAGAGGCAGTTACAGACCCTGTAGAGATTGAGCCAAATGGTGCTTGATTAAGCACTGGTGCTTGGTGTGCTGATAGGTGAACCAAATAAGTCGAATCTGAACCGATATTGATGTTCGGTGCATAGATATCGCCACCGGTGCCACTGCCACCACCGAGAACAACCCAACCTTGATCGCCTGCCTTTGTGCCATAGTTGTACGTAGCAGCTATGTCTCCAGCCGCCATAATGATGGAACCCGTTGGTCTGCCTGCGGTTCCGTTCGTTGTTATGGAGCCGGCACCATATCCAATAATGTTTCCGGCAGCAAGGACAATTAAGTCTCCGTTCACGGCTAAACTACTAGGTAGGTAAACATCGCCTGTTTGGTTTTGTATCAGCAGAGTCGGGAAGGTTTCTAAAACCACGCCATTGCCGTTTGCAATGTTTAGTCCGCGTGCAGAATCACTCCAGGTCAAATTACCGAATATCACGGGCTTGATCAAATAGTTGATGTTGCTTGGTCGTGTGAGGAAGCTAATCGACCCGCCCGAGACTACCGGTGGTTTGAGCGCACCGGGAGGAGTAATTGCGGATAACCCGGTTATGGTGATTGTTTTACCTTGCAGATTTACCACGCCGCCCTGGCCTAACTCGGCTACAGGTGTTAATGTGGAGCCCGTTCTTGCTACTGAAACAGATGTTCCACCGACTGCATTGACTGTTCCACCGATATTGACTGCGCCACCTGCGCTGATATGAATGTTTCCGCCTTTGGCAGCTGGCCCTGTTTGGAAATCTACCGTTCCTGGGATTGTGATATTTGCACCGCCGATATTTCCAACAATGGTTGGTGTTTTAGATAAAACCGGTGTTGGGAGCTGTACGCCGCGCCCGAACCCTGTGACACCACTTATGATGTTATTTCCGGTGGCGATGTTTGCAAGTCCCTGTGAGAGATCGACGCCATTGCGCTGTCCCGTCGTAACGCCGAAGGTGACGTTATCAGTAATTCCTTCAAACGGGTTCAACGCCGTGCCCATAAACTCGGGCACGAGTCCGAAGTCGGCTCTGACGTTTTGCCCTCGATAGGTTACCGTTATGAAAAGTGGATTTTCTAAAGTTTCAAGCAATCCCAGTTGCGCATTGAATGTACTTTCACCCTGAAGATTTTTATGATTGAAGAATAGTGATTCCGGACCCGGCACTAAGCTGAAGTTATTAAATACGAGGCTGCCCAGACCGCTGTTGACGGTGCCCAACCCGCCAATCGTGAAGTTGTCGATAGTGATGGCACCAAGTAAACCGAACGTAAGTATTCCGCTAGTGTCTTCTGCTAAGGAGAAGCCACCGGTAAGTCCCAGAAAAACGCGTGTGGCCCCGAATGAGCCATCACGCCCATTTAGTCCGAAGTCTCCAGGCAAACCGCTGTTATTACCGGTTGCGTCGATGTTGCCATTTACGGTTACAGTTCCTCTTGGAGCAAGCAAGACTATGTCGCCGCCGCTTCCGCCATTTCCGCCTAAGCCGCCAGCTCCACCAAGACCGCCTGCTCCCCCGGGCTGGTTGCCGAAGAAGCCTATTTGGAATGTAAGTCCAGCGTTTCCGAAGGAGCCTCCGCCGGGCGTGGAGCCTCCGTTGACCTGGCCGGCGACGAAAATTCCGATGCCGGTGCTCCCGCCGTTGCCACCGTTGCCACCAGCACCACCGTTGCCACCAGCTCCTCCTGTGCCACCGGAGCTGATGACTCCTGATGGTGCAACCTGAATGCGAGGCGGGTCAACATTGAATGTCGTTTTTCCGTCAGTGAATGAGGCAAGATATGTATTTGCTAGCGGCGTGATGAAAAGGCTTTTTCCAGCGATGGCAGTGATGTTTACTCTTTCGGAGCGTCCATTGTTGATGACCTGAATTCGCTGTCCAACATAGTATCCATTTGTTGAAGCAAGATCCAATTGGATGCCACCGGCTGTGAGGTATACGTTTGCGCCACTGCCTTCAATAAATGCGCTGTTTGTTATTCCAGCTATTCCCGAGAGAGGTCCTTCCGGCGGGCTGACGGTTACATCGCCGCTGGTTGACTTAATGCTAATGGTTCCGCCTTCTCCACCGGAGCCGCCACCACCACCGGTGCCTGCGCTGCCACCATTTCCACCGGCGCCACCTTCGCCGCCTCTTCCAAAAGCGGTTGAGCCGCCTTGCGCGCCCGTTGCAGCAGCACCACCGGCGCCTGCATTGCCGCCGTTACCACCCTCGCCGCCAAAGCTGTGCACGTTGCCGACAATTAGCGAGGATTTCTCTGTAACGATGCTGACTAGTCCACCGGCGCCGCCGCCACCACCGCCGCCACCGCTACCGGCACCACCGCCGCTGCCTCCATAGCCTCCATCGCCAGCGACGAATCCAGCTGTTCCTGTGCCTCCGGCTGCGCCCGCATTATTTCCGTCACCGCCGGCGCCACCTAATCCACCTTCACCGCCGTATGTATATATTGATCCGCTTGTCCAGCTGCCTGCCGAGACGATAGCTGTGAGTGGACCGCCGCGACCGCCATTTCCACCGCCACTGCCGCTGCCGCCGCTACCGCCATTGCCTGAACTACCACCGCTTCCCGAGACGAGGTTTCCTCCGCCATCTTGTCCGACGCCACCCACGCCTCCAGAACCGCCTGAGCCACCGACGCCGCCGACGCCACCAGATATATTGATGGATCCAGCGATGGCTACATCGCCCTTTGTACTTATTTCGACGAACTGGCTCTTTCCGCCGGATCCAGCATGCCCGGCGTCGCCCCCGTCGCCACCATAATTGCCATTGCCACCAGTGCCTCCGCCGCCAATAGCGGCTGAACCTCGGAAGCCGCCGTCGCCACCAGCTCCCCCCAGTCCACCTTGACCGCCGGCCCCACCGATTCCACCTGTAGCTGAAATACTCTTCAGAGCAAGAGAACCGGCGCTGATTTGAATTTGTCCGCTTCGGCCGCCATCGCCGCCATCAGCTCCTAATCCACCGATGCCGCCATGCCCACCGTCACCACCTGTGCCGCCGGTCCCGAATGCTTGCGAGTTGCCACCTCTGCCGCCTCTCATGCCGTTGCCGCCGTCACCGCCGCGCCCGCCGTTGCCGCCATTGCCACCATCTAGGATCAGCGTTCCAAGATTGACGTTTCCGCCGCCTGTTATGAACAGAGATCCGGCTGTGCCACCATTGCCACCGATTGTGCCATTTGTTCCGTCTCCACCATGCTCTCCGTCGGCTCCTCTTCCACCGTTTCCAAAGGCAGTGTTTGAACCTGCTGTTCCGGCTTGCCCCGTGTAGTCCAGACCTTTGCTGCCGTTTGTACCAAGCAGACCGGCACCACCTCTGGTGGTGATGTCACCGACTGTGAGGTCGTTCGCTGCGCGAAGAACTACTGTCCCACCTGTTCTGCCGTTTGGTGTTCCTGCCGAACCATCGAATCCGGTAGTGTTGATGCTGCCTATACTTACATTGCCTTTACCTGCAGCATTCGGAGCATTATGCGCTTCCACGCGCACTACGCCGCCATAGTTGATGAGATTTATCTGCGACATGTTGACGTTGCCGCCGCTTGCACTGGTACCAGTAATTTGACCTGTGCTGCTGTCAAAAGTGACACCGGCTCCAATCCTTATCACGCTTCCACCGAATACATTTGACGTGTCGATGGTGCCTGAACCATTAAGTGTGACATCGCCGGACGCAAGCGCAATGAAGCTTTCTCCATTGGTGAAGAAATAGGAGTTCAATGTGCCATTTAAGTCGTCGCTGGTTGGTAGTGTAAGAACCAGTGAGCCCGCTGAGTTTGTGAAAACAGGATCGCTTGTCAAAACTGCCGAGCCGATGTTTAGTTCGCCGCCCTGCACTTGCACTGAAGTGAGTGCCGCATCGATATGAACCGTTCCATTAAGTTGATCTGCATCAACTCGAACTGCATTTGTCGGGCTGACCAGGTTTATGTTTTTACCGCTCAGTGTTCCACCCTGAAGAGATATGCCATCCAGGATGGTAGTCTGCGTGGGCGACTGGAGAAGGTCATTTACGATTGAAATATTGTTCGCCGCGTTTATTTGTCCGAGCGCATTTTGCACGGTGAGTGTTTGATTGATGATCGAATTTATGTTTACGGGGCCGCCAAGACTTTGCAAAATACCGCTTTGATTGTTCAGCAATGCTGTGGCCGCGTTCAAATTTCCAATCTGGGAGCTGATCAATCCAGAATTCACTATGGACGTCAATGCGCTAATGTTTACGTTTTGGACAGCAGACATCACGGCATTATTAGCGTTCGTAATGGTATTGCCAGCGGTGACATTCAAATTGGCTGCTGAAGTGATCTGACCATAATTGGCGAAATTATTTTGTGCTGTGAAAGACAGGCTGAGTCTGTTCGACAAAAATGCAGGATTAATGCTAATGCCAGTCAAGCCACCGGTAGGCATGATGGATGTGATCAAGCCGCCAAAGTTATTGGTGATATTTTGCCCGAGGAAATTGGCGACCGTGATGTTGGGATCGCTGGTGAATGCAAATATCGTCCCTGAGTTAGTGAGGTTGCCGGTGAGGGACAAACCTTGCGATCCTAGTTGCCCAAAATCTATAGCCACAGCCTGGTTGCTGGCTACATTGAGGTGACCTGTTTCTGGAACTTGCGTTATTTCCTCAGCAAGCGTGATGCTTGTACTGGAGACTACCGTCCAAACCGACAGTAATAACGCCATTAGGCGCGTTTGATCCATTCGTTGCCTTGATTCCACCCACTATAAAGACCATTATGGGTTACAACTGTAGGCTTGACAATACGGCATATAGAGGATGCCGTCTGCCCCGAAGGTTATCGGTGGCCTAAAGTCCGGCTGGTCGGTAAGCTTGCGTTTCGGGCGACGAAGTTTAGACTTCGCTCACAGTTGTTACTTTTCGTCTCGGCCCCAAAAATGTTCAGGGTCCATGTGACTGTAGCTCATCATTCGGAATAGGGCTAGGCAAACATGCGTTTATTTTCGGACCGAATCAGGACGCAGGCTTCCTTCCTTCCTGCATCGAACTCAGTCAAGCTGTTATTCTGTGTACTTTGGACTCAACGTTACAGCGAATTTGACAGAAACCTTCTTCTAATCCTATACTTAACTTATTCGTTAATTAACTAATCGGTAAAGTACGCATGCAAGCCGATACATTGAGTCAAGCATTTTCGGCGCTCGCAGATCCAACTAGGCGGGCAATGTTGGCGCAACTTTCTAAAGGCGAGTGCACGGTTTCCGATCTGGCCAAGCCATTTCGCGACGAAATGAGCTTGCCCGCGGTAACAAAGCATTTGAAGGTTCTGGAGAAAGCTGGTCTTATAACAAAATCCAAAGATGCGCAATACCGTCCCTGCAAGCTAAATGCTGATGGGTTGAAGGAAGCCGCCGATTGGATGCAGGAATATCGCATGTTCTGGGAAGAGAGTTTTGATCGACTCGATGACTACCTGAAGACAGTGGTTGCTGCAGAGAAAAAGGAAAAAACAAAAAAGCCAAAGGGGAAAAAGAAAAAGCATGCCAGTAGAAAGTAAGTCTAACGAATTAACTCTGACTCGCGTTTATGATGCGCCTGTAAAAGCGGTCTGGGATGCATGGACTGATCCTGCCAAGACTGCCCTGTGGTGGGGTCCGCGTGGTTTCACAATTACAACGCACAGCAAAGATCTGCGTCCAAGCGGGCATTGGAAATACACAATGCACGGACCTGATGGTGTTAACTACGAGAACACGACCAAATACTTAGAGGTCGATGAGCTTACAAAGTTGGTCTACGATCATGGCGGCAATGACGAAAACAAGCCGCTCTTTCGAGTAACAGTGACCTTTTCTGAGAGTAAGGGCAAGACAACTATGGAAATGACCATGGCCTTTGCCAGTGCTGAAGCTGCACAACAAAGCAGTAAGTTCATCCGGAAGGCAGGTGGGGAATCCACCTGGGATCGACTGGCGGAATATCTGGAATCAAAATCATCCGGTGCCGAAAAGTTTGTAATCAACCGATCATTCAACGCGCCAATTGAACTGATCTTTGAGATGTGGACCAATCCTAATCACTTTTCAAAGTGGATAGCACCGGTGGGCTTTAGCACTGAATTCGCACGAGTTGACATTAAGACCGGTGGTAGCAGTTTCTTCTGCATGGCAAACGAATCCGGAATAAAAATGTTTGGTCGAGCCGAATACGTCGAAGTCGTGAAACCACATCGAATTGTTTATAGACAGCAATTCTGCGATGAGAACGAGAAGCTATCTCGCCATCCGATGGCGCCCGTTTGGCCGGCTACTATGCTCGTTTGTGTGCAGCTCACCGAAGAGGGAGCGGACAAGACCCGCGTCACTGTCACATCCGAGTGCTTCGGTGAATTCACAGCAGAAGAACTCGAAATGTTCAAGAGCGCAAGAGGCGGCATGACGATCGGTTGGACCGGTTCCTTCGACAAGCTGGAAGAATATCTTAATAACGCAAGTTGAAAACACTCGCGATCTTCTGTTGATGATTTTGCAGAATTCGTCCCAAGTTTAGGCCGATGACTGCTTATACCTGAACGAGCGGTTTCTTTTGTTGCTCCATATCTTCCGAAAGGAAAGATGAGTACCATGTCCGCAGCGTTTCCTCGCCGAGATTATCGTAAATGTATTCCAGCAATGATTGAACTTTGTGTTCAACGAATTCGCGTTCGAATGGATCGTTATTCGGAATTACTGGCTTGTGGTGAATGTATTGACCAAAGTAGTGAATGCAAAATTCCGTGTAGTCCTCTGTGAAGAGGATGAATTCGTGCCACATATCGTCAATTTCTTTCAGCGGCTCAGGAAAGAAGTATTCGAACGGAGCCATAATGTTGTCTGTTCTGCAAAATCCAAATCCAACTTTTTCTTCTTCGCAAGATTGAGTTTGCGATTCGAGTAAATGTTTTCTCGAAATCCACAAATATTTCAGCAACTCGTTGAAAGCCTGGTCGGCGGGCATTTTATTGTCCGGATTGTTATGTCTGTACAGCTTCAAAACATCAGGATGCTTGTACGAGAGAAGGCGGTTTAGTTCTGGCAGCTTCATAACACTCCTCTTCAAATGACCTGTGTGTCCGGGCTTTATTGAACAGTTGATGGTATCTTAGTTGCCAGTATTTGTCGAATGCATGGTTGATATGGTTTAGATGCGCTGATCGCATAACCCCGCGCAAGACGGGCTGCCCTTATTTTTCCGAGGACCGAATATAGAACGTTTGTTTGTTGACTGGACGCAGGTGCTTTGAATCCTGGCTGTCGCGCTCAAGGCTTGAATCTAAGATGTAATCGAGAGCCTGGGTCTGAGCAGCCTTCGGCAAATCATAGACATCTTGATTGCTGTCCCAGTATTTGCCAGCCGTTCTAGCCGTTATGTCTGTGAGATGCTCCGAGCCACCGCTGTCATTTTTTGTCGTAAGAATGAGGTCGGGCAGGTTTGGATCAGCCTTTCTTCGCTCTTCGTTCAAGGCATCCATTTTTCGGGCAATCTGCAGCCTTTCCTGAAAGGGAATCTGATTCAGCGCATCGCCCACGGATTCGCCCTGCTCGGCGTCCTTCGTTAGGCTTTCAATCATTTCAGCTTCGCCGTTCGGCATATCCTTTCTCCTCAACCCAGCATGAAAAGGATAAAGGTCAATTTTGAACAAATTTTGAACGAGTCGGCCAGATTGATAAAATTTGGTTGGCCGTAGAAAAAGCTAGTTGTTCAACCGGCCACTTTGAGCCCTGATTTTTTGTTGCATCCTTTTAGATATCCAAGCCGCATTGCTCGCGTCTGGATGCATCGCTGCAAGACGCGAAACTGCATTGTAGCAATCGCGTGCATCCGCCCAAAATCCATTCTTTCCGAACCAGTCTCCAAGCTCTTCCATGGCGATTGCCAGGTTATCCCAGTTGTCTACTTTGTCAATTCTGGCAACTAGCTCACTTTGCCTATCTCTTACGATTTTGCGTGCAGCTTCATTTCCCTTTGCTCTTTGCGCCGCGTCGGCAATATTCAGAAGTAGGGTAGAGGTTGTGTTCACTAGCTCTTTTTTGAGCCTTTCATTTTCTGCTAACTGTCGGTACTTTAGTTCTGATTTGTAATCCCCCATGTGCTGTGAGACATCTGCCAACACGGTGTAGCACTCTGACGTCTGGACGGGTGCACGACTTGCATAGAGATTTGGAATATCCATGAAAAGCGCAGTACCGGAGGCACTGCTGTTTTCTTTGGCTACTTTCAAACCAACTAGAGCATATTTCTTTGCTTTGGGAAAGTCTAAGAGATTGAACTCTGTGCGAGCAATATACAAATTAGATTCGATTGCTTCGGCACTCGGCTTACCATCGGGAAGCACACAATATTTCACGGCTTCAAGCCATGTCTGGTTTGCTTCTTTGTTGAAGGCAAATTTATACTCCAACAGTCCTTTCATTCTTAGTGCGCAGTAGTGCAGAAATTGGTCCGATTTTCCAGGACGCAATGACTTGTTGTAATCATCAAGCCGCTTAATTAACGTCACGCCCTCATATGATGAAGCGAACGATTTAGACAGATCGAAATCATTGAATGCCTTTCTGAGCTGGTTCAGTTGTGACTCTTTCGAGCCCATCAGAGCATGGCTAGTTGAATGGCTTTCGCTGTCTATCGCTTTGAGTTTCGTGTTGTCCCTGTTTTGTTTGACTATCGCTACTAGTGCTATTGAGGATGCAACGGCAAGTATTGAGCTTGCAAGCAAAAGGCGCTTTGAAAACAGCGCACGGCGCGCAGTCCATGTCTCGCGTTTCTCTGCAAAGGGCAATGCTTCAAACAGGCGCAACTTGAATGCATCAGCTGATGCTGGGCGTATGTTCGGATCCTTCGACAATCCATCCATTACAAGATCAAAAATAGCTCTGCGTCCAACAGTAGTTGCGTAGCGATCATCTTTTGGACGTGCTGCCTCGTCGTGAATATGTTGGTACCTTGTATGCATTGGAGTTTCGCCGGTAAAAGGCGGGTAGCCGGCAAGGCATTCATACAGGACACAAGCAACCGAATAAAGATCTGAGCGTTGATCCAGACGTCCGCCTCGGCATTGCTCTGGGCTCATATATGGTGCACTGCCCGATATTTGAATTGTTCGAGTTAAACCAATCGTATCCGATTGAAGCTGTTCGAAATCACGAGCGATACCGAAGTCCAGCAGTTTAACTTCAGTGGCGCCGGTTTCCTTATCTTTCACTATCATGATATTGCTAGGCTTGATATCGCGATGAAGGAGACCATTTTCATGAGCGCAGCTCAACGCATCCAAGATCTGCGTGAATATCTGAATTATCATCTTTGGGCTCAGCTGCTTGTTTTTGCTTAGCAGTTGCGCCAATGTAATTCCTTCAACAAATTCGCAAATTAAGAACGGTGTGCCATCTTTGCACGCGCTCATTTGAAAAACTTTTACTATATTTTTGTGATTAAGCCGCGCCAGCACTTTGGCTTCATTTTGCATCCTCTGCACTCGGCGACTGGTTTCTTCCGAGTTGTCTGTTTTAATGATCTTAAGCGCAACATTATGGTGCATGGTTTTGTGCAGTGCTTTTAGCACAAGACCATGTCCTCCTTCGCCAAGATATTCAATCAAGGCAAATTCGGAGGGAAGCTGGCTAGCAATGTCCCTTATAACTTTTGGCGTATCATCTGACTGAACTGGCATGCCGCGCACTCCAATGGAGTCCAGGTAGGACTGTGGGATGGGGTGAGGGGCTAATTCATATTTACCCCGTGCCGGCAAATTTTTATCGCGCTCCGTGAGAACTAGAACTGGCTTGCGGATTGGCTTGAATTGCACTGCCAGAGCTGCTTTGACCTATTTATTAACTAGCTCCGTCATGTGTGCCATGGCTCTCATAGGGTGTGGCGCCAGCCACATTTCCTTATCGGCGACTTCGCGTATATAGATGAGCTTAGCAATAAGGCCTGTCCATCCTGTTTGGTGAGATGCGCCAAGCCCGGCGCCGTTGTCGCCCTGGAAGTATTCGTAGAATAGATATAGATCGCGCCAGTATGGATCGTTTTGGAATTTTTCCGTGCCGCCATACAGTGGTATTCGATCGTTCTTGTCGCGCAAGAATATGCTGCATATCCGGTCGATGATATCTTCTACGCACTCATACAAAGTGTGCAAGCGCCCCGAGCCTGTCGGATACTCTATTTTGAAATCATCTCCATAGTAGCAATAGTAAGTAATCAACGAGCGAATCAAGAGGAAGTTGACTGGTATCCAGATCGGACCTCGCCAGTTTGAATTGCCTCCGAACATTCCGCTATTAGACTCGCCGGGCAAATAATCTACCCTGAATTCTTCTCCATTGCAGTCGACCACGAATGGATGTTGTTCGTGATATTTGGATAAGCTTCTGATTCCGTATGGACTCAAGAATTCGTTTTCGTCAAACATGCGAGATAGTATTCGGCGCAACTTTGATTCGTTGCAGACTGCAAGCATGCGGCGTCCGGCTACTCCAGGAACTTCTGGCGTGTGAATGCTTTCAACCAGATCGCGTTGGCGGTCCAAAAATGTCATTGTATTTTTCGAGAAATACTTGACTTTATTCCATGTGTCTTCTTCGACAATCACCGCTCCTGCAAGAGGCAAGAGTCCAACCATTGAACGAACTTTTAAGCGCTTCGCTTCGCCATTGGGCAAACGCAAAACGTCATAAAAGAATCCATCTTCTTCGTCCCATAGTTCATCCCTGTGTTTTCCAGGGCGATCCATAGCTGCGGCGATCCAAATTGTATGTTCGAGAAACTTCAGTGCAAAGCGCTCATACAATGGATCATCCTGCGCTAATTCAAGCGTGATGTTCAACATTTGCTGGCTGAAGAAAACCATCCAGCCAGTTCCATCTGCCTGTTCAAGGTTGCCACCTGTAGGCAGAGCATGGCTTCGATCGAACACACCAATATTATCTAAACCGAGGAAGCCGCCTTCGAAGACATTATGACCGAACGGATCTTTTCTATTCAGCCACCAAGTGAAATTCACCAGAAGTTTTGAATAGGCGTATTTGAGAAAATTGCGATCGCCAATGCCATCGTGCTGCCAGCGGTCATAGTTATAGGCCCACCAAGTAGCAAAGGCATGTACCGGCGGATTCACATCGCTGAAGTTCCATTCGTATGCAGGGATCTGTCCGTTCGGATGCAAGTACGAACTCTTTAGCATCATGTCGAGCTGATTCTTTGCAAAATCAGGATCGACCATGTTTATCGCCATGATGTGAAATGCGAGATCCCAGGCGGCGTACCAAGGGTATTCCCATTTGTCGGGCATGGAAATGATGTCTTCATTATACATGTGGAACCAAGCGGCGTTTCGAATGTTGTTTCCTTTTGGTGGAGACATCGGCACGTGATTATGTTCGCGCAACCACTTCCCAACATCGTAATAAAAATATTGTTTGTTCCACATCATGCCACTGAGCGCGGTGCGAATGATCGCTCGGCGCTCTTTGTCCTTCTTCACCTTTGAAGGCACAAGTGCCTCGTAAAACTCGTCAGCTTCTCTCTGACGGATTGCCATAATGTCTTCGAAGTCATGGAACATATGTGCTGCATTTTTGCTTTCGCGATCACAGAAGCGCAGGCGTATCTCGGTTGAACCGCCGGCTGGCACGCGCACCTTATAGTGAGCGGACATCTTCGTTCCAATCATTTCCGGATTGATAGTATGCTTCTCGTTATTAACAACATAAGAGTTAATACCGTCTTTTACATACGGTGATGTATTTGCATAATCAAACAATCTCTCGGTGTTCGTTTCATTGTCTGTGAATAACAGCGGAACATCCTTGTCGAAGAATATGTGATACTCACAGTGATCTTCTTCCACTGTTGGATCGGTGTGCTGTGCGACGGCGCAAGCATGCCCATCTCGTGAGAATCCTCTAATTAGTGGTTTGGTCGATTCCTTCGACCATGTCCAGGTGTTCCGAAACCAGAACGTCGGAAGCAAGTCAATTTCCGCTTCGTCGGGACCTCGATTGTGCGCGGTAATTTTAATAAGCATGTCATCGGGCGAATATTTTGCGTACTCGATGAAGACATCCCAATATCTGTCGTCATCGAATACGCCGGTCTCCAGCAACTCGTATTCGAATGCGTCCTTGCCGCGTGCCTTGTTGTTCTTGATCAACTGATCGTAAGGAAACAGATGCTGCGTGTACTTATACAAGTACTTCATGTATGAATGGGTGGGCGTGCTGTCAAGGTAGAAGTAGTATTCTTTGACATCCTCGCCGTGATTGCCTTCTTGGTTCGTCAGTCCGAATACTCGTTCCTTGAGAATGCCATCTCGGCCGTTCCACATAGCAAGCGAAAAGCACAGACGCTGGTGGTCGTCACTTATTCCACCGATGCCGTCCTCGCCCCATCGATATGCACGTGAGCGCGCATGATCGTGTGGGAAATAATTCCAGGCGTCGCCATTTTCGCTGTAGTCTTCCCTGACCGTTCCCCATTGGCGTTCGCTGAGATAGGGTCCCCACTTCTTCCAAGCTGTTCCATTTTCTCGAGCGTCGAATAAGCGTTGCTTTTCAGCTGTGAGTTTCTGCGGAGGACGCTCGTAATTATTCTGAGGACTCTTCGTCATTAGTTTGAACCCTGTTGTCATTGGAAACTATCGCTTGCTGTAAGCGACCGCGCCCTGATCATATGCCACGCGAGGGTCTCTAACGTGTACTTGTCAATTTCAAAATTAAACATGTCGATGTCACTGCCAAACTACGGTTGTCAGCCGGTCGACTCGAATTATTCGTGGAATTAAGTATGCAGGAATGCGCGATCCCGGCGGAGCTTGCCCAAATGAAAAAACATCCTTTGCTGTACCAGCTGAACACAAGGGTCTATCTGACCGAGTTGTCCGAGACTCTGGGGCGCGTCGCCACCCTTGACGACATTCCCGATTCGAAGCTGGACGAATTGGCTAAGAACGGATTTGAATGGCTTTGGCTTTTGAGTGTTTGGCAAACAGGCGAATCGTCGCGCGAGATCTCTCGAACTAATTCCGAATGGCGAAGTGATTTTGAGAAGACAGTTCCCGACTTGCAGGAATCGGATATTGGTGGCTCAGGGTTTGCGGTTACGGACTACCATGTGCATAAAGACATCGGTGGCGATGAAGCCCTCGCCCGAGTTCGGGAACGGCTACGCAAGCGCAATCTCAAGTTGATGCTGGATTTTGTCCCCAATCACATGGGATTAGATCATGTGTGGATCGAAAAACATCCCGACTATTTTGTTGATGGGAGTGAGGATGACCTTGCTCGCCAACCGCAGAACTACACAAGATTGAAGACTAAGGCTGGGGAGCGTATTTTTGCCTATGGGCGCGATCCCTACTTCTCTGGTTGGCCCGATACCCTTCAATTGAATTATGGCAACCCTGCTGCGCAAGATGCGTTGATTGCTGAACTTCTCAGAATCGCACAACAATGCGATGGGCTTCGCTGTGATATGGCGATGCTTGTTTTGCCGGAGATTTTTGAACGGACTTGGGGTCGACAAAGCAAACCGTTTTGGCCGGAAGCGACGGAGCAGGTACGGAAGAAGGTCCCAAATTTCTGCTTCATGGCGGAAGTCTATTGGGACATGGAATGGACGCTCCAACAGCAAGGATTCGATTTTACTTACGACAAACGGCTTTATGATCGTCTGCGTGAGGGAAATGCCAATGCGGTACGTGGACATCTTTGCGCTGATCTTGAATATCAATCAAGAATGGCTCGCTTCTTAGAAAATCATGATGAGCCGAGAACTGCGGCAACATTTCCATTAGATATGCATCGAGCCGCTGCGGTGCTTACGTTCCTTTCGCCCGGATTGCGTTTCTTTCACCAGGGACAATTCGAAGGTCGCCAGAAACGCATATCACCACATCTGGTGCGCGGTCCGAAGGAGCCTGTCAACGAAAATATTGCTGAGTTCTACAGTCGCCTTCTTCCAATTTTGCTTAAGCCCTCAGTACATGAAGGTGAATGGCAGTTGTTAGAAACATCGCAAGCCTGGGATGGAAATGGATCCTTCCAGAACATTGTTTCTTTCGTTTGGCGTGGAAGTGATGAGCACCTGCTTGTCGCGGTCAATTATTCGCCAGATTGGGGACAGGGCTACGTAAGAATTTCATTGAAGGACATCGCTGATTCAGTGTGGCGTTTGCAGGATCTCCTGGGTGAGGCCGTTTATGATCGAGATGGGGAAGAGTGTGCTACCCATGGTTTGTATCTGGATTTACCGCCCTGGCAGACGCACGTATTTTCGATGAGTAAACTTAAAACAAAAGCGACTTGTTAAAGAATCAAGCGTGCGCTTTGCGACGGTCGTGAACATTCCACGTCAAAGCAAGTAAAACGATCGATAGAATTGCTGAGCCGATTATGACGGTGAAACCCATATTCCATCCATAGTGTTGCACCACTACGCCTATGCCTAGTTCCGCAGCTGTGGCTCCCATATATCCGAATAGCCCAGTCAAGCCTGCTGCCGTTCCTGCGGCTTTCTTTGGAACAAGATCTACAGCTGCGATTCCAATCAGCATCACGGGACCATAAATGAGAAATCCGATTGCAATCAACGCGATTGAATCTATAAGATAATTCCCCGGAGGATTGAACCAATATAGAAAAACGGCGCCAACAACGAGCAGCATGAATATTGCCATCACTGGGGAGCGGCGCCCGTGGAACCACTTATCGCTTGCCCATCCGGAGAATAACATCCCGAATATTCCTGCAAGCTCGTAGAGCGACGATTGCCACGCTGAATGCGTGATTGTGTATCCTTTTACTTCAGTAAGATATGTTGGCGCCCAATTAACAACGCCATAGCGGACGATATAAACAAGCACGTTTGCGGCTGAGAAAATCCATAAAAACTTGTTGTTCAGAACGTGCTTGAAAAGAATTTCTGATGACGACAGTTCCCTTTCTCTATCATCAACAGTGGATGCTGGATAGTCGTTCATGTGCTCTTCTATTGGCGGCAAGCCGACAGATTGAGGCGTGTCCCGCATGAAGATCGCAACAAGTACACCTGAAATGATCGCGAGCACGGCGGGCACATAGAACGCCGCTTTCCATGTGGCACCCAGCAGTGGAAGTATGATCGCGTAGCCGGCGATTAATGGCGCCAACATCCCGCCCACGTTATGTGCGACATTCCATATCGCCATCTTCGTGCCGCGCTCTCCGTCTGAGAACCAGTGCACCATCGTACGACCGCACGGTGGCCAACCCATCCCCTGAAACCATCCGTTGAGAAACCAGCACGCTGTCATCAAAAACAAACCGGGCAGAAATCCAAAAACTAGGTTACAAACGCCAGAGAGAATCAGACCTGTTGCTAGAAAATATCTCGGATTGGAGCGGTCCGAAATGTTGCCCATTACAAATTTACTGATACCATAAGCAATTGTTAGAGCTGAGGCTAGTAAGCCGACATCGCCTTTACTCAAGCCAAGGTCGTGAATTAAATAAGGCTTCGCGACATTGATATTTGTGCGAACCAAATAATATGCGGCGTAACCGACGAAGATTGTTGCAAGAACTTGGAAGCGATAGCGTTTGTATTGCGCTGGGATCTTTTCTTTGTCAATGCGGTCGCGGAATGGCGCAGGTCGGTACAGTTGTGTGATACCGCCAATCATCAAAGTTCAGATAATTGCGTAATTAGGCACAAACTACTGTACCTCAGTAAAGGAGAGTATTTGCGAAAAATTCTTTGTCTTGCGCTGCACTTCCTCGAAAGCATCTAGGACTGTTGGACCGTGACCAAGCACTTCCATGTGTCCGCATGGTGAGCGAAGAGTGACGCAAATAACGTGTTCGCCAGTAGGCGTCATCGTCCAGCCGTTTCCAAGTAATGAGACTACTATGGACGCTGCGTCGGGATGTTCTTCCGCGACCTCTTCAAGCATGGAGATCGTCTTATCCGGCGTGCCAGCCGCCCGGAGGGCTTCCAATTGCACCGACTCTTCGTCCATCGTATCCATTCCCGCAAAGTCATCGGAAAGGAAATGTACATCAATTTCTTGATTCCTTCATTAAGGGGTATCTCAGAGTTGAGGTTGGAGCATCGTTAGAGCTATTTTTGCGATTTTGGTGGTCCACCTTGCTCTGGTTCTTGCGCATCTCGAAGATTCACTTTTTGAAGTGGTTTCAGCAGCTCTTTCTCCCGCTGAAGAAGCACCTCAATTTGATTCTTATCCTTCATGATTTCGCTTCCCAGTTTGACCTCGTCTGGTGCACCGTTTGGCGTGCTCCGGTGAATTCGGACGGCTTCACCTGCGAAGATGAATTTTGTGGTTTGATCTGATATCGAGCCATCAGGATTGTACAGTTGAGTTATGGACGCGTCGGTTTGTCCGTTGTCGCCTACCCACTCTTTCACCGTCTCAATTTGATTCGATTTTTCCCGATAGACAGGTCTGTCATCAAACATGTATTCGGATACTCTGTAACCGCCTTTCATTTCTGGTCCTGTAATTCGGTCATACAGCTTCTCTTTATTTTGAGGTTCTTCCAGTGCCAGCATGGGCAAGTACGCCTCGGCTGTTGATGGGGTTTCGCGGAGCATATCGTTGAGCGAGTTGCATTCGCGAGGAACCTGCCCGCCAATTCCGAGCTGCAGAAGATCGCCAGCTTCCAAACCTAGATCTATTGCTCCGCTGAGATTTTCAAATTTAGCACCTAAGGACATCGCTTCTACTCCTTCCCCAATTGGTTCAGAGTATTGAAAAAAAACAACACATTCGGGTCCGCACCGGGGGTATTTTGGGTCGCTCGGTTAAATGGATCCCCTTATCGAAGCTAATAACGTCTCATGGGCTATTCTCTTGATCATGCAGAACGGCTTAAGTGAGAGCGATTAAATAGTTGGAGCCCTTAGTGAATGTCCGTCTTGCTTTCAGGTCGTGAATTGTGTAACTGCATTCGATGAGTAACAAATGCCGGAGCCCATCTTCCTATCATTGTTCCGGGGATCGTAGGGTCTAGCTGTTGTGAACTTATGTCAGTAAGCAAGGGATTTCCTGGCGCGAGTTGCCAATATGTGAGATACTCCGACCTTGGACAGCTGTATTGGCGCGGTTTTCGCGTCGCTCAATATGAGTGCAGTCTTAGAAAGCTGTCGGAGAGAAGGGATTTTGAATACATTTGAACAGCTTGGGCTTTCCCAAGAAACGTTAGACGCATTGGCAGTAGTTGGTTTTACGGAACCAACCGAAATACAAAGTAAGACGATCGGCATCGTCGCCGACCGGAAAGATCTGATTGCGTCGGCGCAAACTGGGTCGGGAAAGACAGCTGCGTATGCATTGCCCATTCTAGATATTTTGAGAGATACCGAATCAACTGGTAAACCAAAGACTCGTGCACTCGTCATAGTACCGACCCGGGAATTGGCTCTCCAAGTTTGCGGCGAGTTCGAGCGCTTCGGCAGTCAATCAGGAGTAAAAACCGCAGTCTTGTATGGCGGAGTTGGTTACCGAAAGCAGATTCAAACTCTGCACCGTGGAGCGGACGTAATTGTCGCGACTCCGGGACGATTATTGGATTGCTTGAATCGCAATTACGCAAATCTGTCAAAAGTGCAAGTAGTTGTACTGGACGAAGCCGATCGACTTCTCGACATGGGCTTTATGCCGCAGGTTCGAGCTGTTATCGCAAAAACTCCTGAGCAAAGACAAACCTTGATGTTCTCAGCAACGATCGATGCTCGCATGAAAAAAATTGCGGAAGAATTCTTGCGTGAACCACAAGTAGTGGCAACAAATGTGGCCAAGATTGAGGCATCTTCAATCGAGCAACAGTTCCACTATATAAAGGAAAAAGAGAAGGAAGCTAAGTTGCTTGAGCTTCTTCTGACCGTTGAAGTTGGCGGCTCGGCTCTTGTTTTTACAAAGACGAGAATGAAAGCAGGACTTCTAGCTGCCCGTTTGAAAGACCAGGGCGTATTGGCGGAAGAAATTCACGGGGACATAAGCCAGTCTCAGCGCGTTCGTACTCTCACACGTTTTAGAAATGCTGAATTCAATGTTCTCATTGCAACTGACGTTGCAGCCCGAGGACTAGATGTTCCGGCAATCAGCCATGTCGTCAATTACGACCTGCCGATGCTTGCTGAGGACTATGTTCATAGAATTGGACGTACCGGACGGGCTGGAAAATCCGGCATCGCACATTCGTTCGTGTCAAATGATCAGCGTAATTTGATTCGAGCCATCCATGCCATATTGAAGAATGAAGGTCGGGATGATGAAAACGCACCAGTGCGCCGTCCATCGCGCGAAGCAATCGAATATGCAGCGCGAATCTCTGGTGGAGTCCACGGATCGAACGGACGCTCCGGAAGAGGCGGCGAAGCCAAGAGAGATTTTGAAAACAGAAACAGAACTCGTCGACACGGCTCGGATTCGCACAGCAATGGTTCTTCTGGCGGCGATCGTGCCTTTGGCGGTGGCGAAGGACGCCGATATGGAAACTCCGAAGGGCGCCGATATGGAAACTCCGAAGGACGCGGATATGGAAGCTCCGAAGGACGCGGATATGGAAGCTCCGAAGGGCGCGGATATGGAAGCTCCGAAGGACGCGGATATGGAAACTCCGAAGGGCGCGGATATGGAAATTCCGAAGGGCGCCGATATGGAAACTCCGAAGGGCGCGGATATGGAAGCTCCGAAGGACGCCGATATGGAAACTCTGAAGGACGCCGGTTTGGCAACTCTGAAGGACGCGCAGTCGACAACAGTGAAGGACGTAAGCCCGGCAATGCTGACGGACGCAAGTCTAATCATGTTGACCAGATGAATAGCGATAATTCCGGCAATCGAGAAGAGCGCAACGAGTACGGGTCTTCGAGAGAAAATCGCCAGTATTCTTCCAAGCCATCTGGAAGCCATTCGCATGAAAAGCGAAATCCAGAGTGGAGAAAGAAAAATGGAAGCAATGGCAAACCCCAAGGCTCACATTCTCAGCACAATCAATCGAACTCAAAGACCTCTGAAAGGTCCACCGATAAAAAAGACATGCTCAAGAAAATCCTTAGCGATATCGAGTTGAACTATTATCAAACGCAAAAGAAGTGGGATAGCCGTAAGGCAGGGCATGGAGCCGCCAGAGCAGGAACTGCAGGTCGGCGGAAGTCTCGCTAATTTCGTCCAATCTACCTTCGATTTGGGACCGAGCCAATTAGTTTGGCCGGCGCTATTTAACGCGCTGTCCCAATACTGACCCGAATTGCACCCAACTATGTCAAGACATTTCCGTAATCTGAGTTCGTTGGGTGGAACGAGGGTATCGAGATGTCACTTAAGAATTTGCTTGTCAAAGCGGCTTTATTCTTCTCCTTTCCGTTGGGGGTCGCTCCGGCAGCAATCGCGCAGGACCATGCTTGGGCTGACTTCAACCCATCAACCGGTTCCGTGAATGCAGGAATGGTGTTTCAAGGGCAAGGCGGCGGCAGCAGCGTGATGTATCAGCCAGGTTCGAATATCGTTCCGGAACCATATTTTTATCCGCAAGGACCACAAATGCCGAATCCAGGAATGGCTGGGATGGGCGGAATGGCGGGAATGCCCGGTGGTATGGGCGGACAGCAACAAAGCCGGTATCCGAAACAGAAATTGCCTCCGGCTCGTTATGCAACGATGGCAGTAGATATCGGTGCTGAGGCTGACCCAAATGCAACCTATTTTGGTCTTGGTGGCGGTGTTGCTACTCCGGCCGCTCCACCCGCACCGCCTACTAGACCCATATCAATTGATGAGGGCATCGATGCCACATTCAACGCGGGTGCTTAGTTCGAATCTCTTTTGCGTAGAAAGGTCTGGCGACAACACAAAAGGAACCTAGGGTCTTCCCTAGGTTCCTTTTGTCAATTCACCGATGTGCGAGAACTCTTCATGTGAAAGAATCGAATTGGACCTTGTTGGCGCAATTGCTATTCTCATAAGTTGATTGACTCGATCACATCTTCGATTATCGGTGAAATAGCAGCATCCGCTTGCTTGTCTGTTTTAGGTCGCTTACCTGTCGGACTTTTAGCTGTCGAAAAAGAACGTCGCCGGCTTGCAAAAGAATTACACGATGAGATATTGCCGTTGATTGCGCGCTTGAGTCGCTATGTGCAATCAAATTGTGAGCCACGCTTCTCATCGGTTCCCCAGATTTTGCATAACTTGATCGCTGATATGCGAGATCTTTTAGGAGAATTGCATCCAGTAGATCTGGAGGAACTAGGGCTTGTCTCTGCCTTACATACTATTTGTAATAGGTACGCAAGGAAAACCGGTAAATGCGTGCTCTTTGTTCCGATTGGCGCAGAGGAATACATTGAGCCATTGACTGCGCTTTGTTTGTATCGTGCTGTCCAAGATGTGTTGCTTCGTTTTAGTCATTCGCAAAACGATATTCTCGTGTTGGCATGTGACCTTTCAAATAGCCCCGCTATTAGCGTGCGTTGTGTCGATAAATGTGTCACTTCTGCGGATTGGTTGACTAATCCTTCCTGCGTGGGCATGATTTCTTATCGAGCATGGTGCGATTCAATTGGTGCTGAAGTCTGGACTATGAGTTCCTCATCCACGTATTGCAATTCAAGTGATCTCGATCCTCAAAAAGGAATCGATGATACTGGGACTTTGAATTATCCTTTCGACTTAACGATATCGATAACATATTTGCCTGCCGACTACGCATCTAAGACTGAACGCGATGATTTGCTAATGCCAAGCATTGTGGCAGAAGAGCGCAAGCGAATTTCTTCCGAAGTCTCTGCTCTGATTGTTTCAAACTTTAGCTCGTTGAAGAGGGGATTGAATTGGGTAGCGGATGCAAATATTTCAGCTGCCGTGCATGAGCAATTGTTGGAAATCGATGGGCGGTTGAAGGAACTATTAATAGGAGCGTATCCTGAATTGATTTCGCAGCAGCCATTAGCAGCCTGTATTAAGCAACTAGCGTTGGCATTTGAAAACTCAACTGGCATTTTTACTACATTCGAATTGGCCTCGGACATAGGTGAGTCGAAACTTTCCTTCGATGACAAATTCGCCTTGTACAGGATCACACAAGAATGCCTCAACAATATAGAGAAGCATTCCTCGGCATCGCACGCAAAAATTACGCTTCGCAGCGGCTCGCAAGACGTCACTCTCCTGATAGAGGATGATGGAAAGGGTTTCAACGGGACTGCCTCTTATAACGGGAGAGGTCTGAAAAACATTGCCGAGCGTGCGTCAGAGATAAATGCCGTGATAGCCGTTAGCCGTGCTAATAGTTATAAAACAGGTACAGCGGTGATGATAACGGTTCAGCATCCTGTGGCTAATTAGGGTTCACCCCAATTGCATGATGGTCGTGCGCTGAGTATCTCCCACGAATCTGCTTGCGATAATCCAAATATGTTGGTGATGGCGCATGTCATTTGTAAGCGCCATGTCGAAGGCTTGGCTTGCGAGTCGTGTCTTCAGATTGTTGCGCATAAACGCTGGAGGCTCTATGGCACTGATAAATATTCCTGAGCGCGAAATCACTTGTAAGATTGTCTATTATGGAACTGGGTTAGGTGGCAAGACTGCGAATCTTCGCTACATCTATCGGCAATTATCGCCATCTGCCAGAACTGAGATGGTAAGCCTCGCGACAGAGACTGAGCGCACACTCTTCTTCGACTATTTAGGATTGGATCTTGGACAGGTGAAAGGATTCACCACGCGCTTTTCGCTCTATACCGTTCCTGGGCAAGTCGAGTATAACGCAAGTCGAAAGCTGCTTCTCAATGGCGCTGATGGAATTGTATTTGTCGCTGATTCAGATTCTCTAAAGCGGAGAGATAATGTTCTTGCGCTGCAAAATATGATCGAGAATATGAGGACATACAACATGACACTCGATTCAGTCCCTTGGATCTTGCAGTATAACAAGCGCGACTTGAGCGGTGCCATGAACATAGATTGTTTGGAATCCGATCTCAACTTCAAGCAGGTTCCAAGTTTTGAGGCAATAGCCTCAGAAGGAATTGGAGTCTTCGCCACATTGAAGTGCATGAGCAAGCAAATTTTGAACAGGCTACAATGAGCATAGGCGCGTTGGAGGATGTCTCCGTGGGAATTGTAATTGCTGACGATCATAAAAGAGAACGTGCATGGCTGCGTGATCTCTTGCAAAATCATTTGTCTGAGTTGGCTCCAGTTTACGAGGCCGAAGATGGTAAGCAAGCATATGAGCTTGCAATTGCGCATCAGCCTCCTCTGGTCTTTCTCGATGTGGAGATGCCGGTTTTGTCCGGCATCAAATCGGCGGAGAACATTATTCGCGAGTTACCGCAGACCGGTATCATCATTCTCTCCAATCATTCGGATGAGGTATTCATTCGGAAACTTTGGAAGATTGTGCCGGCGGACAGTGCTTTTGCATATGTGCTTAAGGACTCAACTGATCAACAAGTCATTGATGCTGCGCGTGCCGTTGTGAGCGGCGACTGCTGGATTCACCCGCGCGTTCAGAGGATTGCTCGACGTGTTGAAAATGGTAGCACCGCACTGACGGAAGCGGAGTTTCAAGTGCTCGCGCACATCGCCATGGGCTTGACTGATAAAGGAATCTCACGCCGATTGTTCATCACGGAGAAGGCGGTGCAAGCGCGTCTAAAGTGCTTGTATACGAAATTGGGCATTCCTATAAAAGGTGGCACAGAAGAGGACGAGTTCAACCACCGATGCAGAGCGCTGAACGTTGGATATCGCCGGGGGCTGATCAACCGCGGAGAACTGGAAGACTGGGAAGAGAATCTTTTGTAGCCGTTGAATCATGCAGTCTTTCGCTCTGTCTCCAAAATACTAGCTCCTTTGGAACCGTTGTCGTTCTTCGTTGTGTTTTAGCGGACGGGAATCGCGGACTCCCCCCTCTAATGGCCGATTAGTGTCTGTGTCAATTATGGGTTGGCCCAATGGTCTGCAGATTCTACTGATGCGCCACAGGCAATCCCCACCTTACAATCTCCCTGGGAAAGGGTAAAAATGGATGTGCCGAAGTATTTCGGTTCGCCTTAGCTTGAACGTGGTGGGCAATCACAGGGTGCACAATGGATAAGAATCTAGCTAACAGGGAGCTGCTCGATACAAGCATGTTCGACGATACTCTTGGTCAGAAGCTGAGTCGAGAAGCCGATCTCCTTAATGGTCTACCCGGCAAAACGTATAAAGCTGCAGAGACAACTCTGCTCAAAGAACCAGAACGGGTGGCGATTGGCGTTGGATCCGGCATCGCGATTGCAGCCGTGCTTGCTGCCGCCAATAAAAATCCTGCACTCCTGGGCGAGAAAGCGATGCCATATGTACAGAAAGTGGTGGAAAAGGCGCCAACGGCGTTCGCTTGGCTCATGGCTTTGGACGTCAGTACGCGCGTTGGATTACCGATGCTCGACACGTGGAAGGATGCGAAGAAGCATGAGACTGCCAAAGACAACCTTGGCAGCAATCTGGGCAGTGCAATCGTAGATTACACCGCTGGCTTTGTCGGTGCTTACCCTGGCTTTAAGATGGGCGCGAGAATGGTCTCCGCTTACGAGGCAAAAGCTCCTGTATTCGAAGCAAAGCCTTCGGAGCGCATTGGACAATCACCGAGAGAGGTTGATAAGCCGGAGCAGTTTGTCAGCACGAAAGAAGATAAAGTTGCAGATGACGTCGTGACGTTGTACGAAAAGTCGTTCCCAAAAGAGGAGCGTCAGCCGACTGCTGAAGTGAAAGAGTTGATAGATAGCGGGCGAATCATCTTGCACACCACACGTGATGGCGATGGCAAGCTGCACGCTTTCTCTTTTACATCAATGCACGACGAGACGGCGTTCAAGTTTGCCAATTTGGATTTTATTGCGACAGAGCCGGGCGTTCATTCTAAAGGAATAGGATCTCTTCATGCAAAACGCTTGAATGAGTTGGTAAAAACGGAGCGTCCTGAGTTGCTTGGTATGACGCTTGAGATGGAAGCTGTTGCCGAGAAGGGCTTGGATCCAGAAGTCTTCGCAGTGCGTCAGCGACGGGCTACATTCTACGATCGCTTGGACGCGCCCAATACAAATGTGAACTACAAGATTCTGGACTTCGAGGATCCGTCCTACCGCGGCCCGGCTGAATGGCGCGCTTGGATCTACAATCGAGACAGGTTCAACCCAGTGAACGCAGCAAGACTTATGTTAACTGATGAGGGTGGTTATGGACTGGCTGCTTCGAATAAAGCCGTAAGAGAATTCGATAAGGCCAACGGCTTCTGGGAGCCGCTCGACACCAAGTTATCGCAACTTGGACTGGCGACGATGACGCGTTCCAATTATGAGCGTATGAAAGAGCATCTGAAGGCAAAAGGAAACTAGATCGAAATCTAGTTTCCTCGGGGAAGCAAGACTACGATTCCGCTTCCAAGAGTATCTCGAGTCCAGTTCCGAGAATCGCATTTAGAAAAGAGGATTGCTTTCTGCAATGGGAGTTCGGAAGATTCTAGCGAGCTTGAGATGCTCTGCAATGGGAGATAGTATTTAGCGAGCCTGAGATGCCGCTGCAATGGGAGCGCGGACTTCCAGTCCGCTTCGAATCTTTTCGAAGTAGCTGGATTCACAGCATTGCTTTTGCGAATCCAGCCACATCGAAAAAGTCGATCGATTACTTCAATGAATTGATATCGATTACGAACCGGTAGCGAATGTCGCTCTTCAGAAGGCGCTCGTATGCCTCATTAACCTGGTCGATTGTAATTACTTCGATATCTGCGGTGATATTGTGCTTTCCGCAGAAGTCGAGCATTTCTTGCGTTTCTGGAAGTCCACCGATGGTTGATCCAGCCAAAGCCTTTCGCCCTGGAATTATGCTGAATGGATTTACGGGCAGGTCTTCTGCCGGTGCTCCGACAAGAACCATCGTGCCGTCACGCTTAAGCATCGACATGTATGTATTCATATCAGCTGCTGATGACACTGTATTGATGATCAAATCAAATCGGTTACGAGCACCTTTTAAAGATGCCTCGTCGGATGACGCGACATAATTCTTCGCGCCCATCTTTTCCGCATCGGCTTTTTTGTTGAAGCTGCGGCTGATAACCGTAACTTCCGCTCCCATTGCGTTAGCAATCTTCACCGCCATGTGTCCTAGTCCGCCAAGTCCAACAACCGCGACCGACTTACCCGGACCTGCGTTCCAATGGCTGAGCGGTGAGTATGTTGTAATACCAGCGCACAATAATGGAGCAGCTTTATCGAGCGGAATGTTATCCGGAATTTTTACGACAAAGCGATCGAGAACAGTGATTTTGTCTGAGTAGCCACCATAAGTTGGAGTAACTCCATCTAGTTCCAGGTCGTTGTAGGTGAGCGCTAATTTCTTTTCGCAGTACTGTTCCAAACCTTCGTTGCAAGATCCGCATTCCTTGCAAGAGTCAACCAAGCAGCCGACTCCTACGCGATCTCCTGCTTTGAATTTGGTCACTTTCGAGCCGACTCTTTCGACAACGCCTGCAATCTCGTGTCCAGGCACCATTGGGAAAATGCTATTGCCCCACTCGGCAAGCACCTGGTGAACATCTGAGTGACAGATTCCACAGTATTTTACATCGATGAGAACATCGTTCGGTCCGGGCTCACGGCGTTGAATTTCAAATGGTTTGAGATCTTCGCCTGGCGCGGCTGCTGCATATGCTTTTGTTTTTATTGCTGTTTGAACCATGATATCGTTCCTTATTTTTGTCCGGGATTATGTGAGGGCTGCAACAGCTTTTTGGCTGGCAATGCTGCCCTTCGATTCTTTGTGTGTGATCAGCGGCCAGTCATTTGTTCCAAATGCTCTGGGTATCGCGATCCTTGAACTGAGATTTTCGCAGCTGCATTTTCAATTTCTTGCAGGTCTTGTTCGCTTAATTTGACTGCTGCCGCCCCGATGTTTTCTTCCAAGCGGTGTAGCTTTGTTGTACCTGGAATGGGCACCATCCATGGTTTCTGTGCCAATATCCAAGCCAGCGCAATTTGAGCCGGGCTTCTTGCATTCTTCTGCTTCCCAATCTCGTGAAGCAAGTCAATGAGCGCCTGGTTTACCTTCATAGCATCAGCTTGGAAGCGTGGCAGGTTGTTGCGAAAATCCGTGCTATCGAATTTTGTATTCTCATCAATTTTGCCAGTCAGGTACCCTCTACCAAGGGGGCTGTAAGGGACGAAACCGATTCCCAACTCTTCCAGTGTCGGCAGAATCTCTTTCTCCGGCTCGCGCCACCAAATCGAATATTCGCTTTGCACAGCCGCCACAGGCTGGACAGTATGCGCTTTTCGAATAGTTTTGGCGCCAGCCTCCGAAAGACCAAAGTGCTTCACTTTGCCTTCCCTTATAAGCTCTTTGACGGCACCAGCGACTTCTTCTATTGGAACGTCGGGATCGACGCGATGTTGGTAGAAGAGATCAATTCTGTCTGTTCGCAGTCTTTTTAGCGCTGCATCTGCCACTTTTTTGATGTGTTCGGGACGGCTATTCAAGCCAACCCACCTGGCACTGCCTGCTGGATCCAACTCGAATCCAAACTTAGTCGCGATCACGATTTTGTCGCGATAAGGCGCAAGTGCTTCTCCAAGAAGTTCTTCATTGGCCAACGGTCCATAGACTTCCGCTGTGTCGAAGAATGTGACGCCTCTTTCAACAGCTGCATGCAAAAGCGCGATAGCTTCTTTTTTATCTGTGGGCGGTCCATATCCGGAACTCAAACCCATGCAACCTAGCCCAATGGCGGACACTTCGAGCTTGCTGTTTCCCAATTTTCTCTTGTCCATTTTTACTCCTTCGAGCGTGCGCCTCTCGTTGCCACGAAGTACGCAGCAAACCCTCAGTCCATCAGATTGGAACTGAAGCGATATTTCTGAATTCCCGGGATCCTTCTGCCGTGGATTCTGTTTATATTGACTGCTTGGTTAAAACTACAACCTTCACAATCGATAGTTCAATGATATGCTTAATTATGGCTCGGTTCTATAACAAAATTCCAAAATGATTGGATAATCCTCCGAGCTTTTGTGAAACGAAAATGATGGATATCAGAGACAATCGAAACGAAGAGAACCGAAACGAGCTGGTCGAGCGGCTGGCGGGAAGGTGTAAAAACGATGGGCCAAATCCTGTCGCGCAAGACCTACACTTCTTCCGGCATTCGAACCCAAGTCAGCCCGTCCATGGCGTCTACTCGCCGTCGATCTGTATCATCGCGCAGGGCGCTAAAGAAGTGCTCTTGGGTGAGGAGCGTTTTCGCTATGATCCGGCGAACTACTTGCTTTGTTCCTTGGACGTGCCAGTGGTATCACAAGTTGTGGATGCCACACCGGAAAAGCCGTATCTTGGATTGAAGTTCGATCTTGATCCTACTCTTATTGCATCAGTTAGCGTTGAGGCAGGCATCTCGCCGATCCGCTCGGAGTCCAGCGTCAAGTCAATTGCCGTGAGCCAACTGGAAGGCGATCTTTTGGATGCCTTTGTGCGCCTGATCAGGTTGTTGGATTCACCATCTGATTATCGTGTGATATCGCCTCTGGTGACCCGCGAAATTATCTATCGTTTGTTGACCAGTGATCAAGGAGCACGTCTTCGCCAGATGGCAGTGTTCGGCGGCAACACGAACAGGATCACACGAGCGGTGCAAACTCTGCGCACACGTTTTAACGAGTCTTTAAATATCGAAGATATGGCGAGTGATCTGGGGATGAGCGTGTCGAGTTTCCATCAGCATTTTAAGACCGCGACATCGATGAGCCCTTTGCAGTTTCAGAAGTTGCTGCGACTGCAGGAGGCGCGAAGATTGCTACTCACAGAAGATATGGATGCAAGCAGCGCTGCCGTCCGCGTCGGATATGACGATGCATCCCAATTCACCCGAGAGTACAAGCGCCTCTTCGGTGACCCACCAATGCGAGATGTGCAACGTTTCAAACGCGTCGCCGAAGTTAGTTAAATCAATTGCTGTCAGTCGGTTCGAATGCCATAGCCGATTTGCCTTTCCGCACGTTTTGCGGAGAATAAGACTCTAATCTCCGCAAGAACTGCGGAGATTAGCTCGAAATTGTCTGCTAGCAAGCGTATTCAGTCGCTATACTAACTATTCTTTGGCTTCGGACGATAGTTTTTGAATGACCTCACATATTCCATCAGTGAGAACTGCGAGTTGATCGAAACAAATTTTGTCTGGCGTATCCGTACTTGCATGATAATGCTCGTACCGGAAATAGGCGGTATCAGTGATCATGATTGCAGGATAACCGAGCGACCAAAAATTCTGGTGATCGGAGAAGTCGACAGGGCGCATAGTCTCGGGCGCGCTGAACGCGAGCGATGGAAATCGCACCGAATCACGAAAATAGGGTATCGAATTCTTTAGCAGTGGTTCAGATGCAATATTTGATGAAATGAACGTTATGAAGTTTGCCTTATCGCAACCAACAGAATCAAACTCCTGTGATGGAAATCGTTGTGATTTCGATTGATTTGTATAGTATCCGATCGTTTCTAGGCAGAGCATCGCATTTATTTGTTCGCCTTTTCGATGGCACGCGTTTGCATATTGCCGACTCCCCATCTCATTGGTTCTGGAATAAGGCTGTTCTTCATTCGTAAAGGCAACGAACCTGATCGTCCTTTCCAAACTTCCTCGTAGTAGTAACAATTTGGATAGTTCAAGCAATGCTGCAACTCCGCTTGCATTGTCATTCGCTCCCGGCGAATCATATTCAGTGTCATAATGCGCACCAACGATAATTATTTCGTCTGGAATCGTGTTGCCCTTGATTTCCGCGATGATATTTCTAGTCTTTTGAATGGAGGGATAAGGGGATTTCCTCGTATCCATAGAAATAACTTCGGTATTGAAGTATTGACTTTCAGGAGCATAGCCGGCCTTTTTGAAAACGTATTCAATGTATTCGGCAGATTTTAAGAGTCCAGCCGGCGCGCGTGTAAGGCTGCGAGCTCCGATGTCTCCCGCCAACATCCAAATGTGTTCCTTCAAGTTTGAGCAAATACTCTGTTGCTTGCCAGATAAGCGAACATCTTCGACATTGAATAAATCAGCTGAGATATAGGAAATCATATCGCTATCGATACTTCTCCAAATCAGCGGATGATGCTTCGCGCCCTGCGTCCAGAAAGTCTTTCATGTATTGCCAGATGTTCGGCTGGGTGCCATCCAGATCCGTGAATCCATATTCACGTGCTAGCTGTCCGGATGTTACAGTTTGCTGGTGCCAGCGGGATTTGTTCGTATCGGTCGCGAGAGCAGCGACCGCGCGGCCGACAAAACGTGGTGTTTCGGACAGGATGAAATCTGGTGGTGCCGCTGCGCGCACGCCGGCAGGGTCGGTCTGCATTGCTTCCGTCCAATTCTCAGCTGTTACGCCGAAATGTTCGAGCATGATCTCCGAACGCATCCATCCCGGAGTCATTCCAACTGATACAGCACCATGGTCTGCCAACTCTTTTCCGAGCGAAAATGCCAGACGATTCACCGATACTTTTGCTAAGTCATAGAAAACAGAAATACGATAGTGTGCGTCGTTATATTCCTTGTTGCCGTCGGAGACTTCAATATGCAATCCTCCGGGTTTCTTGATCAGAAGTGGCAACAGGTGGAACGCCGTGATGAGGTGCGTATCAATTGCAAGACGTAATATGCGAAATCCTTTGTCGAGATCGTGTTCCCAGATAGGCTTGTCCCACTCAGGAGGTGGTCCTTTGATAAGTTCAGCTCCCCAAATGTCATTGACCAGAATATCTATGCTTCCGTAATCCTTCAGAATGCGTTCGGCCAGTTTCTTGACCTGATCCGATTCTAAATGGTCGACCTGAATCGCTATCCCTGTGCCACCGAGTTCGGTGACTAGCTCGGCTGTTTCCTCGATGGTTTCGTTGCGATTGTATTCTGATTTTGCTTGCCTGGTTGTTCGTCCGGTACATATGACAGTAGCGCCACATTCTCCGAGCGCTGCTGCAATGCCTCTCCCAGCGCCGCGAGTGGCGCCGGCTACTACTGCAACTTTTCCATGAAGGGCATCTGCCTTTGGCTTCCAGTCAGGCATCTTATCTCCAATCAATGAGCAGAGTTCGGGATACCAATATACCAAATTGAATGCTGCCAGTTAATGCGCAATAGAATAGTTTGGCCCAAATTCGCACCCGGTTTGCACCTCGCCAATGGTTAAATGCCAATGTAGCTGGAGAACCTGTAATGAGCCAATTCCTAGAGAAAAGCGAACGAGATGCCGTGAGCAATGCGCTTAAGGGCGGCGACGGAAATGCTCTGCGCGAAGAGTTCTGCCGAATTGGGCTGAGCAGTGTCCGACAGCAAGAGATTATGCTAAAAGCGATGAACGGATGCGCTCAAGAAGAAAAGTGCCGCACTGAAGAAGGACTCACTCCACTGGAACTCTTCTCGGATGGAAAACTTGTCACTGATCCAAACGAGACCGGCGATACCTTAAAGTGGACAAACGATAAGGGACAAGATAACGAATTTGTCGTTAAGCCATGCGATACGCCGACGAGCTAAAATCCAGCGGTTCCAGATTTACCAGATGATCGCCTTTCTCGGGCGGTCGTTCCTCAGTCAAGGCGGAATTTGAAAGAACCAAGCAGCTGACTAGCCCGCGCAGGGATTGTTATTTCGGTCTTCGCAGTAATAGCTTGAACTGTCGACAGGCAGCGGCTGCGAATGGCTGTTTTGCCTTAATTACTAAGGCTCTCATTGTTTTATCCGCAATGACCCAAAAGTCTCAACGCCAACGATTGGTATGTTCGTATATGAGATCAATCGAACTTCGTGATCTCGCATATGAGATCAGAAATTGCGGAAATGGATCTCATATGTGAGATCAGATTGGCTTTCTGATCTCACATATGAGTATGCCATTAATAGCGGGCGGCCCGGGAATTAGCCGACAGGGCAGAAGTCGTGGACTGTGTCGTTGAATGTGCGCTGTTTGATTTGTGTGAGGCCGCCGCGATAGGCTTCGCCGTCTTTCATTACTTCAATGAGCGCGCCTCTGCCCATTAGTTCTGGCTTGTCTAACACATTGCCTTTACAGATCAAGAGATCCGCACGCATGCCCGGTCTCAGCATGCCGGTGTCCGTCTGTCCAATTTCTTCGGCAGCAAGTCCGGTGGCACCATGCCAGGCTTGCAACGGCGCTAAGCCATCAGCAATTAGACTTGCGATCTCCATATAGTTTTGTCCATGCATGCCAGGTAAAACGGCGTCCGTACCTGCAAGAATTTTCAATCCGCCCTTCGCCGCAAATTGCACAGCTTTCGCGTGAACTTCTCCAACCTTCTTCACTTTTTCCTTCACGAAATCTGAAAGGTTATCTTCTTTCAAAAGTGCATTTATGATCCAAGACGTAGGTGTGACTGTGCAACCTTTTTCAAATGCGGCTTCGACTAATCGTTCGTCCATATACGAAATATGTTGGATGTCGTGAACGCCATTCTTAATTGCAAGCTCAATTCCAGTTTGGCTATGCGCATGGGCTGCGACCTTCAGTCCGCGCGAGGCAGCCTCGTCGCAAATCGCTCGAATTTCTTCAGCTGTGAAGTCTTGGTGCTCTAATTTATCAGATGGTGATGCAACGCCTGGGCTGGTACACAACTTGATCAAATCAGCACCGCATGCAGCGATCTCGCGCACGCGTTTACGGCACTCCCAAGGTCCATCAACGACGCTTGATGGTCTGCCCGGTCCTTCAATGAATAGCTTGGACAACTGCGCGTGGCAACGGTCCGGTCCACGGAAATCCGCGTGCCCACCGGTTGTGGAAAGCATGCAAATCGCAACCTTCAAACGCGGTCCAATCATCACACCTTCATCAACCAAACGCTTCATCTGGTGAGTGGCACCACCAATATCACGCATCGTAGTGACGCCACCGTTAACAAGCGTGGTATACAAGATCTTCTCTACATAAAGCAGTGATGGCGCGGAATTCATCCGATCAATCTCGGCTGTATTGAATCCAAGAATTGTAATGTGACCGTGACAATCAATCATTCCTGGAGTGATTGTATATTCGGAACAATCGACAACTACGTGGTCTGATCCAAAATTGATGTCAGCCTGGTGCGGAATCAACTTTTCAATTTTGCCTTTGTCGATGTACAAATCGACATTCTGGTGAACACTGGAATCAGCCCCCGAGACGCCGTCATATAGTTTCAAAATGTTTCTAAGAACGATCATGTCAAACCCACGCGAAGAGACAGCCATTATATCAGCCTATCCGAGTGAGTTATTTAAACGTCCACAGCCGAGCCAGTTCCATTGGAACGCCGGGCTCGGTAGGACTTTGCCCAATGCTTTTGACCGCTAGATCATTGGGACTTAAACCTGGTTTTTCGAACAATGACTCGCATTAGCTGAGTCACTACTAGGATTGGGAAATTGCATCCGGCGTTTGCACATCCGTCTTCCGTCCTCGTGCATACAAAGTTACCAGAATGATCTCCCAAAGAGCTGTCCTGGATCTCCCAGAATTCTACAGGTTTTGATTACAGCGTTTTGGTCATCTTAGCCATTTTTACTTCGCTCTAAATCTGCGCGAATCGCGCTCAATACTTCATCGGCTTCTCACAAGTCGATGTATGCATTCCTTTTCCCATATGGATTTCTTCTACATAGATTGTAGGTCCATGCCCTATCCAACCTTTGCCGTAGTGTAAATCCATTCCGCCAGGCAAACGGCTTCCGGAATTTCCATAGCCGTGTACAGACAGCTCGACGATCTTCGGATCGGCAACTCTGTTTTCCTTGTTCTGTTGCTCGATTCTCTTCAAAGCTGCAAATCGTTCTTCCCAAAAAAGGGCAGAAATCGCATCTTTGATCGCGCAACCATCGCCTGCCTCAGCCGCCTTGGTCAAAGCCTTAATTTCCAGCTTGTCTAAATTGCTCATAGTTAACCCTCTCCACTAGCACGCGTGTGATCCAACTGCGTTTAATTGGTGGGGAGCCTTAAACGTCTGAGCGAGTTTATACCTCGCCGCAAAATTCTCGACCTAAACCGTGGGAGAATTGCGAAGGAAGCAGCATGCGGGCCTTATCAGCAGAAGCTGTGGAAATGCGCAGTTAGAATCGCGATTATGCACGCGTCAGCTTTTTCACGCCTTCTTCTAGTTCATCCAGCGCAGCGGGCCAGTTATCGATGTGTCCCTGGCATGACTTTTGATTGGCGAATCCAGAATGGGTCATCCGAACAAATGTTCCGTTATCGTTCGGTGTAAGCTCTATCCGGATAATAGTCTCATTACCATCGGTACCGTTCTCTCCCGTGAGCCACGTCGTAACGACAAGTTTGTTTTTCTCCAGCTCAACAAAGCGTCCATAATGCGGATGACTGCCCCAATCTTTGCGATTGTGAAAGAACCATGGTTTATCAACCTCTGGTGTCATTATTAGCTCACCAGGCTCTGCAAACCAGCAATCAAAGTTCTTCGTCCACGCATCGTAGATGAGATCTGCGCTAGCTGTCATCTGACGTTCTAGGGACATTTCGTGGGGACGCGACGAAATATTAGGAAGGCATTTAGACTTCATCGTTTTTCCTCCGATGCACAATTTAACGAAGCCGTTGCTTCGTGGGTCTGAACCTGTGATTCAGGGATACCAGGGTAGATTCGATAATGATACGCCTTCCCATGCTCTTCGCATTAAACGCTCTCAAGTGGACTGGTAGACAAGAGCAGCCCAGCCCAGCCTAACGCTGCGCTGCCCCTCCAAGGGATGTTGATGACTGCATCGGTGATTAATATAAATTGAAATGCCTCAGCCACCTTATTCAGGAAGAGCCTAACGCTTCAAGCTGGTCTTGTTGTTTCAAAGCAGTCATTTATATCCGAGATCAATTTGTTGTCTTGATCTCAGATACGAGATCGATTTGAATGAATTCTGATCTCAGATAAGAGATCTGCGCCTTGTTCCGATCTCTCATCCGATCTGGAACTGTTGGGATTCTTTTACCAATGATGTTCCACTCAAAAAGGTTTCCACAGCAACAGTTGTTCCAGCGCTTGACTGAGACGGGTCTGGAATGACAGTTTCCACCTTTCTCAAGCGTGCCTTGGCAAGAATACTCATGAAGATTGGCAGTAGCCAGTTAGGCACTAGGAGAATAGAGCATTCTGCTGCATCACATGCCTTAGCTAACGAGCTTGTCCGAATATCCTCGCCATCCTCAAGACGCGAAATTGTAACAAGTGGAAGGCGTTTTGAAGTAGCGAGATCTCGTCTTGATCGCCCGACAGCAGCTCGCATATTGCGAAATTGGGTCGATAATTCTGAGCTTCCAAGTTCCTTCTTTATCGAAATACAGGTCGGGCAATCATTCAGCCCGCAGTCGCGAATCGCTTCTTCTATTTCAATGGATTTCAGGAAGCGGCGCATGCGTTCCCTTGTATTATTGTGGCTCATGATGTTGAGACTGCCATCCCACACTATGTGTTTATCGATTACTACTACCTTCATATGCACGTCTTTCTTGAAGGAGACGTGTGCTCCTAATGCTTGCAATCGTCTGATCGCTTCTTTCATATCTTCTTTCTTTATCCAGTCGTCGCGCGTTAGCTCCAGCTCGTCATAGTTCGGTTGTTGCAGAAAGACGCAAACCGCGATGTTTCTGTGTATGAGATTAGCTAAATGAGGGAGGAAAAGTTTGAGACGTGGAATTGCAATGAAAGGACTGAGCACTATCACTCTGGAGTTAGCTGACAGCAAATCCTTTCTGAACTGAGGCCAGAAAAGATCCTCAGGAAACGGTTGTCCCTCTCTAAATCTATCTGGATTGAAGTCGGTTTGCATAGAGGCACCTCGGCGTTATTGTTTGTACGTATGCGTTCGCCCACATCTTTCAGATGACGCATGCCCTATCGCAAGGCCCTAAGAATAGGGCCTCACAGAATTATTGTCCTGCAAAGAGTTGAAATCTTTTTGAAACGGGACGTTAAATGGCATCCCTAAGGTTGAATCCGTGTCTCGTTGCCGTTCCCGCAGCGGCTATATTTAGCGCATGTAATTGCGATCTCGCATACGAGATCCGCAAAGGCACGTGATCTCTTATATGAGTTCGATTTTGAAAGGAATTGATCTCAGATCTGAGATCAAGACCGAGTTTTGATCTCAGATCTAAGCTCGGGCGTGAAGCAGCCTTCAATCATTTCGTTTCTCATCGATTTGTGAAATATCGTCTAGTTCATGCTCTGCTTGTATTCCCCTAGTAGGCGGGTTACTAAGCCGGCTCTAATTCCCATCCCGACCCGTCTATATTGGCGGGAGGATAGGGAAAATGAATACGACTTTGAGAGAACCAAGATTAGACTCGCCGACATATACTTCGGAGAAGTCTTGGCGGATGGCGACTATTGTCTTTGCGATCACGACTGCTGTTTTCGGTTTTATGCTCTTCGAACAACGTAATAGCGGACATATGGCGATGAATCATGCCATAGCTCCGGGGGCTGACTATGACTTGCGGTTCATTGATATGATGATTCCGCACCATCAACAAGCAATCGACGAAGCTCGGAACGCGGTGAAGCAAGCGAAGCACGAAGACCTTCGGCAGCTAGCTCATAACATCATTCAATTGCAGCAGGCAGAGATCGATAAGATGAAAGAATGGCGTCGGGTATGGTCTGCCGAACACAGCCCTCGAATCCGCTAACGGAGACGGCAGTCGTCCGTTAGACTGGTCCGTACACTACCTGTCGTCGATCGGCATTTCGAAGTTGAGTCGTCGGGCTGTCCAGCTGGCTAAATCTTTCTCTAGTTCGTTGATGTCTTCGGCTTCGACGAAGCCCTGGCGAAATACTTCGAGCATGATACGCATGCGGGTGTTGAACACTTCGACGCCTGCTGTTTCTTTCGCGTGAATGTCTAATCCTCTTACGAGTTTGTCGGAAAGCGCGGATATTCGATTCTGAACCCCGCGCACGCTAATATGCTGGCGCATTGCGATTGCTTTGTCCGTCAGTCCCATAATTAAATCAACGAGTATCGCTTGCTCGCTCTCATTGAGCAATCCTTCGCGGGCATTGATTGCCGACTGAACTCCGCGCACGATTGGATC
Source organism: Candidatus Obscuribacterales bacterium (assembly GCA_021732085.1). Classification (GTDB taxonomy): domain Bacteria; phylum Cyanobacteriota; class Vampirovibrionia; order Obscuribacterales; family Obscuribacteraceae; genus JAIEPM01. Next base: position 185,351 of record JAKFVQ010000022.1, read on the forward strand.
AATGTACGAATTGTCGTGTAGTAACACCGTCCGGATCGCATGTGCAAGTTTTTCATCACTTTCTGTTTTCAACGCATACCCGTGAATAGCCTCATCCGGAACTATTTTTGCAATTTCGCGAAGATAGCTCTCCTTATGAAACTGCGACCAGAAAAGGATCTTCGTGTTCGGATTCTCTGCCCAAATTTGTTGTGCTGCTTTCGTGCCTGTTAGCTCAGGCATCAAAATATCCATGATAACCATGTCTGGCTTTTCGCGGCGATAAACGTCAACGCCTTCCTGGCCGTTTTGCGCTTCACTAACTTTAGCGTCCGTAATCGTGTTTTTCAAAATGCTGATGACATGCTGGCGTAGTGCAGCGAGATCTTCAACTACCAGGATTTTGTGCATGTACGCGAATCTCCACTGTCGTGCCCTTGTTATCCGGTCCAGGCATCCAGCTTACTTTAGCACCAATCAACGCAGCGCGCAGGCGCATATACAAAGTTCCCCGCGAACTTGAAGACAAGGTGCTCGGGTCGATGCCTTTTCCATCATCGCTCACTCTAAATGCCAGCGCGCCGTCGTCTTCTACGATTGCAATGCGGACGAGTGAAGCGCCAGCGTGTTTAACTACGTTGGTCAGTGATTCTTGCACCAGGCGAAAAATCAACTGTTTTTCCACAGGCGAAAGTTTATCAACTAACTCTTCATTTGCTGTGCAAGAAAAACGAGCTTTGAAATTTCCTGTTTTGCTGCTTTTATCGAGTCGGTCCTCGATCGCCGCTGGCAAGCCGAATTCCTCGAGCATGGCGGGGCACAGGTCATCCATGATTTCCCGGATATTGACCATGCTTTGTTTGAGCATGGCATTGATTTCATTTCGCTGATCCGGACTTGGATTATCTGCAAATTGATCGAAGCGCTTTTGAATTGTGCGCATATCATTCAGTACCTGATCGTGCAGATCGGCAGCGAGTAGACGACGCTCGCTTTCATCTTGTTTCACTAAGGCAATTCGCGATTCTTTCAATTCATCGTTACGCAGCTTAAGCTCAATCTGTTGCGTTTCGAATTTGAGCCGGTCCTGATCATTTTTCTTTAAAACGCTTCCCGCGATTGCAGAAATAATGATGGTAAGAATCATGCTCGCCGGGTGACCTTCGGCATGAAAGAGCTGCCACGCGACAATCTGATAAAACAAACTGAGCACAGTTAGCTGAATGACAATTGGAACCCGCGACGCAGCAAAGTTGTAGGAGCAAAGGAGGCTCGCCGTCGAGAAAATCGCGAGCCCAATAAAATGACAGCCCACTTGAGTCAGCTGATTAGTGGTCGGTAAGAGTTTCGAAGAAATTAGTGCTGGAATCAGCTCGGAGAATCCATGCAGCAATTCAGTAAACGCGCCGTGCTCCAGCTTCCCAATAAGTTGATCAAGGCTCAGGCAGAAGAGAGCTAACAGGAATGAAAGACCGATGATGCGAAGCTTCATGTCAGAGTCTGTTTCCAGAACCAGGGGCATTAAACTGCTCCCCTCTGGCAGCCAAATACTATGCTCAATTGTTCATCGATGAATGCTCGGTCGAAAGAACGTTCGATTAGGATTGTCACCAAGTGGGTTGCTGGCACATTATAATCTTTGTGCTCGTGGAATTGGCGAATTTCTTTAGCGGTTGGAAGGACCAATTTCTCGCCAATCATGATTTCAACAACTCGGCGGTTTTCCATTTTGGTTTCTTTGATTTTGTTTGCGTTGAGATTAGCGATCAGCCAACCGAGTTTCTCGTCACCGAAACGCTTTTCTGCAATGCTGAGGAGTGTTTCGCCGCTAGCTATTTTGTGCGTTTCTCTTTCGTCTTGCAAAGATGCAATAGCAGCGGTGTTCTCTTGTGACTCGATAGCTTCTTCTTCGCCATCCAATTCTTCTGACTTCTTGCGTGAGCGCATGATGCTGACGCTTGGAAGCAATTGCATTAAGTCGAGACCATCATATTTTTGATTGCTCTTGCTTTCTGTTGCTGCGATGTAGCTGTATGGCATTGCGCCCATCGGGGTGCTTGCAGTCTGGATAGACTTCGCTTCGCTTTTCTCTGGGCGAACTGTCGTGCCCAATGTTCTTTCTATTTGGGTGGTGACCATGTTGCTAGCGCTTGCGGCTTGCTGATAATCAACTTCTTTGCCTTTGCCAACGCCTGTGAACGCAATCATCGCAGATACGGTGATTTCTTTACCGGGGAAGCGCTTGATGATGTCGAGCTCTTTGCTTTCGGTTTCGGAGGCTTTGCGCTCGTCGAGCTTTTTGATGGGCTCTGCTTTCTTCTCAACTTCGCTGTTGTTCTTTTGGCACGATTCAGCTTTTGCAGAAACATCGTCGGAGCGCTTCTTTGCGATGCCAGCCAATGCGATCAAAAGTCCGATTTCGGCACCGGTTAGGTAGCGTCTGCCGGTCTCGGCATTGATACTACGTATGGTTCCTTCACGATCGCCAGGTTGCGCATTGATTGGGGAGAACCCGGCAATACGACCGCCTCTGACGATGAGATCTCCACTTGGGTTGTTGCTTGCATCAGTACCTTTTCCGGAGTTGTGACTATTGCGTCCACCAACGGAGAAATTGCCGTCTTTACCAGCAATGACTGTGAAATCTTTACCGCCGACTGTCAGAGCATCTTTGCCTGCTGGTGCGATTGCGCCATCTTTTGTTGAGACTTTACCTGTTTCGAGTGCACGCTGTTCATCGCGGCGAACGTCGATTCTGCTAGCGTCAACTTTTACTGCTTCAACTTTGACTGCTGCTTCAGTCGCTGGCTTGCTGCTTGTTTGAGCGCGATCACTTTGCGCTGCCGAGCTGAGGTTGATTGCTTGGATTTTAGCAAGGTCCAGTTTTGCGTTCGCATCAACTGAAGTCCTTGCCATTTGATTCTCTCTGGCCACAGCAGCTGCTGCTGTGATTTCACGGGCTGCGGAGTTTGCTTCGCTCTTGCTTGCGGAGTAACCGCTATGAATGGGGAACTGTTGAAGGTCGTTTAGTTCGTTTTTCTTTTTGCCTTTGTCAGCAGTTTCTGTCTCGCTTGCTTTCAACATTGAAAGAGCCGGCAATGTTTTTTCACCTGAGCTATTGCTGGTTTTGTTCAACTTATCAACTGCAACTACGTCGAGCTGGCTGCGGTTTAGCGTGTTTGCATCGGTGCGAGTGCTTTGATCTTTCGCTGCGTTGACGACTTGTTCGGCAGCTGGTTTAGCATTCTTCTCAGCTTGCTGTTGCAATGCGGTTAGTGTTTGCACTTGGTTGGTTTTCTGCTCGGCTCCGATAACGTTGGCTTTCTTAGCATCGAGTGCGACTTGATCTGGTGCGACTTTTGTTGAGCGCTCGTCGTTCAATTTGCCCTTTAGTTCCGAATCCGGTTTGATGGCGTTTGAACGATCTGCATTTTTTGCTTCTGGCTGTTGTTTGATTTCGAGAGCCGGAAGTGCTGCCTTCGGAGCCGGATTTTGTTGGTCCAGAGATTTGCTGGGATTTTGGTCGAGTGCTTTAGCCGGATTTTGCTCTGGCTTTGCAGCTGCGTTCAGATCGCCTGTTACCTTTGCTCTGTCGACCTGTGCATTAGTGTCATTGCCTAATCTGCCACCGAGCTTCTCACCGGTTGATTTTTCGACCGGCTGTTGACCGTCGCGGTTAAAGCCGCCACCGCCGCTGCCTTGATTTCTCGCGTCATTCAGTTCTTGTGCTTGTTTGCCAGGAGCGGGAGCAGCTTGTTGTCTGCTTTCTACGTTCGGCTTGGTTTCGACGGAGGTCTGTTTTTCGCCTTGTCCTGCTGTGCCGGCTCTTCCTTGATCCTGATTTGTTTTCGTGATTTCGGGGCTCGCAGCTGCTGGTCTGCCTGTTTCGCCATGATTCTGTTTGCTTACTTCAGCACCGGAAGTTCTGCCGCCGACACCACCGCCGCCTGCCGTGCCGCCTTCGAAAGCAGCTTTCTGAATTGATTTTGGTTCTGTGGCTGTGTTCTTTTCGTTGCCGCCGCCGCTGATGCCAACTTGACCAGTTCTCTTGACCGCGCTGCCTTCTTGGTCTTTGATTTCGAGACTCGGAACGGTTGCACCAGCTCTGCTTCCTGCGCCGCCACGATTTGCTGGATTGGACAAATCGGCTTCCAAGTAAAATCTGCTGCCTGCGGCGCCGGATGGCGTTTCCGCACCATCGCGCTGTGACGGTTTTTCATCAAAGCGGTCTGAACGGACGTCGACTGATTTCTCAGCTTTCGGCTCGGTCGATTCGGCTTCAAATCTTTCAGTGGTGCCCATTTGCTTACCCTGACCGTCAACTGAACGGAGAACTCACCGCTCTTTCACCAGAAGATACCTGAAAACATTACATCGAGTTAATACCTAAAACATCACCTGGTAGCAAGGCACTGTGCATAATTGTGCAGGGTGCCAGGCACCAATGCTGCTGTCCCCTGCTGTGCAGTGCTTTCCGGCTCAGCGCTGCGGCGGCGGTCTGAGGGGACCTAGATTAGAACTGTGGGGGTAGGGGTTAGAGACTGCGTACCGGGCGCTGGGGATGCTGAATGCTGGAGCGCTGGGCGCTGCTGGATGTACTGGGGTCGGTGATAGGCTCTGGCTCCTCACGACTGAAGAAAGATGGGGTTGCTGGAACCCTCTCTAACCGACATAGGATCGATGTGCGACTTTTCTCACCATGACAACACCTCCTGCTTTATTACGAAATGCCAATTCTAGGGACTTTCCAGCTCTGAAGAGGAGAAAAAGGATTGTTGTCATGGTGAGAAAAAACTCCAAATTTCAACGGTCCGCAGGTTTGATAGAGGTCGTCGCCAGCCGAGCAGGAAATTCCGCATGTTTTTGCTTTTGAAAGTCATTGGAAAAATTAGAGCCGTCTGTTCTTAGTAAGTTTGAACTCGCCAATGCGGCTTTGCTTCCGGATTTTGTTTTGGTGCTTCCCGAACGGGCTCCGGACTGGGAACCGGAGCCGTCAGGAACAGATCCCGTAAGAAGAACTGGTGGTAGGTCGGGATCAAAAACTTTTGAAGGCAGGGGCAATTGCTCACCCCCCTTTTCTTCATCCGCCAAACCCAATCAGGCGAATTTGTGCTTTGCGCATCACCGCGCCTTATGTTTATTTAGTGCGCTTTTGCTCGATAACGAGATCCTTACTTGAAGCGCGTCCTGCTGCTGGACCCTTTGCGCGATCGGTTGGCTCTTGAGCTTTAGGTTCGATTTCTTTCACCGATTCTTTCGGTGTTTCCGAACCCTTGCGTCCATAGTTTTCTCCGGTCTTTCCCGCTTTGCCGATACCCTCGTCAAAACTTCCGCCCTTGTGTCCGCCGCCACCGCCTGGTCCGCCTTTTTGCAGCTCATTACTCCAATCTCCACTTCTGCCGCCGCCTCCGCTGGGAAGCCCTTTCTGCATTTTATCTTCGAGCTTTCCGTAGCCGCCGCCACCTTTTCCATTTGGATCCTTGCTCATTTCCTCAAGCGCTTTTTGAACTTCTTTGCTGCCCATTGCGCCTTTCATGCTAGCTTTCAAATCATCTGTAAGTGAAAGTTCCGGCAGTGCATTCTTCGCATTTTCGCCCAGTGCATTACCGGCATTGTTTTTGAAAGATCCTTCGTTGCTGGCACCTTTGCTGAATGTGTCGTGCACCGCTTCTTGTGTCAATTGCTCAGCTGTATTTTCTGCTTTAGCTGCGACGTTATTTGCTTCGTTGTTTTCTAAATGATGTGACATTGATAAATCCTCCTGGGACATTCCTGTTTTGCAACATCATCAACTGCATTCAGAGTTCGAAATTTGCACAACACCAAACCAGGGTTCCGCAACGCTAACCTTGCAAGTTCGATTCTTTATTAATACTGATTACAGCCGGGGAAGAGGTTTTGACTGGCGGTCGCTCTCTTCGTTGTTGATGTTTTTATTATGCCGATCCAATTCCCATAAAACAATTTGACTTTCCGCAAAGCTCTTGCGGAATTCCGCAAAACGTCTGTATCGATGCAACCATGTGGCTTTGGCGAATCACCATTCTTTCGTTTAGACCTGATTCTGTTTCTCGTTCGATCTTGGATTTCGTTTTGATTTCCTGGGAGGGCTCCGTCTCTCATTCGGAGCCCCCCCAGGACCAAGGTCCCTATTCAGAAGGCTGGTGGGTAGAGGAGGGACCAAAACTTTGTTTTGAAGGTGGGGGGCAATTGCTTGCCCCGTCGCTTCATCCGCCAAACTTGTTGACTTGCGAACTGCGATTGCGTGTGGAACGCATCACTCAGTTATTTCTTGTTGATTACTTTATCGCTGGACTTCAGTCCTTGCATTTTGTGAACGATCTCTTCACCGGCAATAGCTTTGGCGCCATTCGGTTGAGGTCCAACATCCTTTAGCGATTGTTTCGGCATTTCTAGTCCTTTGCCACCGCCGCTCTGACCGCGTCCTGACTGACTTGTACCTTCCTCGTACTTGCCGCCCTTTGCACTGCCACCACCTGCAGGACTATTTGTCGAGTCATTCAGGTCTGCGTTGCCGCTTCCGCTGCTGGCCGAACCACCTTGCAAGTTTTTCATTTCAATTTTGCCGCCGCCGCCCTTCCCGTGTGGATCCTTGCGCAACTCTTCGAGTTCAGCTTGAGCCTTAGGGTCGCCTTCTTTGCCTTTCATCGAGTTGCGCGATTCAACTCTTCCACCGCCGCCGCCACCATTTGGATCCTTGCGCATTTCTTCAAGTGCGGCTTTGGCTTTAGGATCTCCCTTCATTCCTTGCAAACTGTCTTCGATGTTATTGTCTTTCTTTCCAATTTGCTTGGCGGCATCGGCGATCTCAAGACTCGGAAGTGCCTTGCTTGCGGTTTCTGGTGCTGTCGCTGGTGCTCGGAAAGTACCTTCGTTACCTGGCTTAGTAAGTGCATCGCTAACTTCTGATCTCAAACTGTCTTCGCTCTCGCGCGCTTTGGCAACATTGCTGTCTAGTGCTTTAGGTGCTTCGTTTTCGATATCGTGTGGCATTTGAAAGTCCTCTCCTGAATTTTGTTTCGTTTCCAACTTCATCAGCCGTGCACAGTTCGAGGTCGACACGCTTTGCGCTAACCTTGCATCTCGAATTTGATTCCGGGTTGATTACTGCTTGGCGAAGAGTGTTTGACTAGCGGTCTTGCTCTTCGTTTGTTGATGTTTTTATTATGCTTGCCTTGCCTCACTTAAACAATTTGATTTTCCGCAAAGCTCTTGCGTATTTCCGCAAGCTGATTTCTATTCAATGTTTATGCGGATTCCCAGACGCGAGCTGGTTTTGTGTTGTCCGGTTTGATGTGAGTTCGTGTCGTGGCTAGACTGGCCAAAGCGTGGTGTTTGGATGTAGTGCTGCTGGCACCAGGACGCGGGAGTGCGGGCATGTAGGTTGATGTGAGAAGTGAGTGCGTATTGGTGGTGAGGATGTGAGTGCGTATTGGTGATGTGGATGTAAGTACGTATTGGTGATGTGGATGTAAGTACGTATTGGTGGTGAGGATGTGGGTGCGTATCGGTGGTGAGGATGTGCGTGTGTTTTGGCTTGGAGCTGCGGAGCCGAAGGCTGGTCGTTGAACCGGGATGCGGATACTTGTTAGGGAGGGTCTGGATATGACGAAGTATTCAATATGATGAAATGAAGAGAGGGGAGCAATTTCTCGCTCCCCTCTCCTCTCCGCCAAACTTTTTTGTCATTGCGTCTTGAAGATCCGGGGGCAGTTGCCCACCCCCATTTCTCCATCCGCCAAACTTTTTTGTCATTGCGTCTTGAAGATTCGGGGGCAGTTGCCCACCCCCATTTCTCCATCCGCCAAACTTTTTTGTCAATCCGTTTTGAAGATTCGGGGGCGATTGCTCACCCCCATTTCTTCAACCGCCAATCTTGCAGGGTCAGCGGAATTTTGTAAGGCGCCAGTTACTAATTCGGTCTACTGGGCGCGTTCTTTACTTCAGATTTCGGTGCTTTCGGAGTCGTTTCCTTAGGAGCGGCCCTCACTGCAGATTCGCCAATTTTCGCGCCGATCTCCTTCAGTCCTGATTTCGGCTCGGTCAGAATTGGATTAGCTGCTTCGCTTCCAGCGCCGCTCGTTCCTTTTCCTGATTGGCTCGTTCCTTCTTCGAATTTACCGCCGCCCTTTCTAGCTCCTGCACCAGACTGTGCCGATGGAAGTGGTGTGGCTTCACCACCGCCGTCACCATGCGGATCTTTCTTAAGTTCTTCGAGTTGGTTGAATGCATCCGAATTATCCTTTCCGCCCAACCTGCCATTCATATACATTTCGTTCTTACTTTGTGCTGGTTCAACGCCTTCAGGGGCGCTCTCGCCATGAATTATTTCCAGACCAGGAAGTACTTTGCTTGTGGTGTCACTAGGACTTCCCGAAGGCTGTGGTGCGATTTCCGTAGCGGACTTAGTAAATGCATCTTTGACGGCTTCTTGAGCTAATTCCTTGGCACCCGCGTCTGGGGCTGCGTCTGGTTGATGTTGAATTTCGTTCTCGAAATCTGGCATGAAATGTTCCTCCGGGAGCTAGCGGTTGTGCTCCGTGTTCTTCGATGTTTGTAGTATCCGAAATTACTAGTTTCAAAACAATTTGAGTTCGCGCACTTCTCTTGCGTAAATCCGCAAAGTGAGCAATCGGTGCTCTTTTTTCAAAACCTGTGTCAGATTCGACTAATTCATTGCATCGGTAATATACTTATCTAGTGATTATGGTCGCTATAAATGAACGAACTTCAAATAGGACAGCTAGTTGACGGAAAATACAAAATCCAGGCGCTTCTTGGTAGTGGCGCTTTTGGTGCCGTCTACAAGGCTTATCATAACGAATTGAATCGGCCGGTTGCGATAAAGGTGCTCGGTATTCGCGGCGACCTTAGCGAGGATACTCGTTCTCGCTTTAGCAGGGAGGCTCGATTGCTGAGTTCTCTTAGTCACCCAAATGTAATTGGTGTGTACAGTTATGGCTTGTTGGAAAACGCGATTCCATACATCGCGATGGAGTATCTTGATGGGAAGACGCTTGCAGACCGTTTGACGGATGATGAGCCGTTGCCACCTAATGTATTGATTGAGATCTTTATGCAGGTATGCAGTGGATTGGCGGCGGCGCATGCTGCAGGAATTATCCACCGCGATCTAAAACCAGAAAACATCTTTCTGGCGCATTCCGACGGATCCGGTCCGGGCTTTCGGGTGAGAATCTTGGATTTCGGTTTATCTCGGCAGTTTGCTGATGGATTGACCACAAGTCAGCGTCTGACACAAACGGGAGCACTCTTAGGAAGTGTGCAGTATATGAGCCCTGAGGCTGCGTCCGGGCAGGTAGTTGACCGACGAGCAGACATTTATTCACTCGCCTGCATTTTATATCAATGCGTTGCTGGTCGCGTGCCATTTGATGCGGATACGCCATTGGGAATTCTCTACAAGCAACAGAATGAAACGCTGCCTCAAATTGATCGCAATCGACTGGACTTGGCACCGCCTGGCACCGAAATGTTGATCGCGAAGGCGATGCAAAAGGATCCATCTGCGCGATTTCAATCGGCCGAAGAAATGATGGAAGCATTGAAAGCGCTGAAATTACAAGATGTGCAATTGCTGTCTTCGCTTTGTGATGCTGAAGGTGCAAATCCTACTCAAGGCAAACGGATTTCGTTGATTGCAGTGACGGCTGCATTTATCCTGATTGCCGGAATCTATGCTAGTGTCGTTTATTCAACCAGTCATCGATCAGATTCGCTTAAGTCAGAGAGTGGTCAAATCCCGGCGAACTCCAAGCACAATACGAAAATTAGATCTGGTGATTTGTTGGCTTTGAATGCTCGATTCTCGAAGGCTCATTCAGCCTATTTCAATCTCGAGAATCGTGCGGCTGCTGAAGATTTGCGATCGATTGAAAGAGACGCTGCGGACCTGCAGTCGTATCTTCGAATTAAGTCCAAACTCGTGGATTGTTTGATGATTAGAGCAAAGTGCCTTTCGGATCTAGATGAGATCAAGCCAGCTCTAGCACTTTGTGAACAGGCATTGAAAGAGTGCTTGAATTCGTCTGCTGAGCTAGCCACTCAAGCTACCGGGATCCGTACCACTATGGCGCAGCTGAATTTGCAACTCGGAAACAAGAACGAGTCGGAAAGACTTGCCAGGGAGAACCTCGTTGCCATTGGAGAGATAGTGAAGGCATATGAGGCTGGAGACGATGCTGCACAAATAAGAAGCACTGTAATAACCGAAGTTGGATTATCGAGAGCCTTGTGTCAAGGGTTGCTTTCGCAGGTAGAATACGACCGAGGTAATTACAAGAGTGCATTAGAGTACGCAAAGCCATCGGCATTTTTCATGGAGGCTCGCGGTATTTCTGATGGTGAGAATTCAATGAGGTTCATGATCGCTAATTGTCTAATTCGAATGAATCAAAAAGAGAAGGCTGAAAAATCTGTTGAGGATTTTGCTAAGAGGCTGGGGACGATAGAGCAGTATCGCGATGAGTATGCTTCTGGAAAAACGGATGCCGCTGGGTTACTTAATCGTGCACATGTTGTTGAATCGATTTATCTATGGTTCGCAGCAAATGGATTTGTGGATAAGGCGAATCAGTATAATGAGCTCGCTCGCAAAATGAGGGAGCTTACCAAGGAAAGCCCGGCTCGTTAAGGGAAAGGCGTTGGAACTTCTAGATGCCGACGGGACGCTGGCGGTCCCAGGAGCCGCTATTCAAAGCGGGGCAGGATGCCCGCGCTCCCATCCGAAGTTGCAGCCAGCATAAGCTGGCGGGTCCCATCGGTCCCGGGCGAAGCCATTCGAAGCAGGCATGATGCTGCGCTCCCATCCAAAGTAGGACTGCTGTAGAAGTCCTTGCTAGGATTTTGGGCGGGACTCGGGTTTCTCTAAGGGATTTGTGGGCCAGGCGTGTTTTGGATAACGGCCTTTTAGTTCCTTTCTGACTTCAGGATAGGTGTTTTTCCAGAAGCTTTCTAGATCTGGGGTGATTTGCTGGACGCGGTAATTTGGTGCGAGCAAGTGCAACATTAGCGACACTTTGTTTCGCGCAATTCTCGGTGTATGCGCCATGCCAAAAAATTCCTGAATGCGTGCCGCAAGTATAGGCTGCTTCCCGATCTCATAAACAAGTTTCGCCGTGCGTCCGCTCGGCATGCGGAGCGCCGGTGGTGCTTCGCTCTCGATTGCGCTTAATTGTTCTCTACTGAGGTTCATCTGCAAATATGGAAGCAGAGATCTTTCGCGCAATTCTTGGACACTGCTACAGCCAGAGGTCCACTCCGGCAACAGTTGCTCCCATGCCTCGTTTCCGTACTCTGGTAAATCCAGCTCAGGAAGCCATTCGCGCAAACATTGCATTCTGGTGAGGAATTGCTTTGTTTCTTCGTCCACCAACGTCGCTATGTCGAAATTAGACACAACTCCCTCGGACAAAATCATGCCTAGATCTAGATTGGCTGGTGGCGCAGCCGGTGCCCTCTCCAACACAAGATCGCAAAAGGTTGTTCGTTTGTTTGCGACGACTCTTTCGCGAACCGCATCGTATTCGACCTGCACGTCGGTTTTAAAATGCGAGGCGGGAAGCCATCTTTGCTCGATAGCTGAGACTTGCCTGACCAGAGAATCCGATTGTCCCGTGTCCTGCAACTCGACGGCAACAAATAGATCCGCGTCCAATACGCCTGATTCTTCAGATATGCGAACCCCTCTTCCTCCGACCATTACCGCGCGATTACTTTTGGCATCACGCCGCTTACATACGCGATCGGGAAAGGCAACCAAAATAGATTTGAGTAGAGCATCTTCATTCTCAGAGATACTCGTTCTTTCTGGTTGCTTTTTTGAGTCTATGAATTTCGTCAACTGATCTCTTGCGCGCAATATTTGCTTCGCCGCACTTGTATTTAGCTCCAGTCCAAAATGCTCTCTAATACCGGTTTCTGAAAATTCCTCAATCGCAATCACTCGATTTAACAGATCTGAATTCGTTTGATGTGTAGCCTTGAAGTTAGGCGGCGGACGTTTGAAAGGATCTCGTTCCGATAGTATCGCAGCGCAGAGTGCTGCACGCTGGCCGCATCCCAAGTTCTGTCCTTCGACCAGCAGGCGAGCCATGCGGGGTTGAAGCGGGAGCTGCGCCATCTTCTTTCCAAGTTCATTTATAGCGCCGTTAGACATCGCATCCAGTTTGTCGAGAAGTGAGAGCGCTTGCTCATAAGATGCTGCAGATGGAGCCTCGAACCAGGGGAAATTTGCCAGGTCGCTTTCTCCCCAGAGCATAAGTTGAAGTAGACATTCTGTTAATTCGACTCGCGCAATCTCGGGTGAGTTGAAATCCGGCAATGATAGGTGATCACGCTCCGTCCAAAGACGCAAACAGTATCCTGGGGCATTTCGTCCTGCTCGTCCGGTGCGCTGGTCGGCAGACGCTTTTGATATCCGGGACAAATGGAGTTTGTTCATCCCAAGTTGCGGATCGAATTTGTTGATTCGTGCATAGCCGCTATCAATCACTGCGGTGACACCGTCAATGGTGAGCGATGTTTCGGCAACATTGGTCGCTAGGATGATTTTTCGCTTTTGGCAGGGCTCCAGCACTCGGCGTTGATCTTCTAACGACATTTCTCCATAGAGCGGCATAATCTCGTCAGACCCAATTGCCAGCTGCTGCTCCAGTAAATTTCCCGTCTGCCTAATCTCCGCTTGCCCCGGAAGGAAAATCAGGACATCACGATCGGCGCGAGGCAGAATCCGCTTCAGCTCAGTTGCCACTATCCGTTCGATCGCATCTCTTGCCGATGGTGAATACGGCAAATATTCAAGCTCGACTGGAAATGAGCGTCCCGGACTTTCTATTATCGGACAACTCCACATGTATTGCGAAATCGGGGCGCTACTTAAGGTGGCTGACATGATTACAAGTTTCAGGTCAGGTCGAACCTGTTCCTTCACCTGCCGAGATAGAGCTAGCGCCAAGTCGCTATCTATGCTTCTCTCGTGAAATTCGTCGAAGATAACAGCTGCCACATCTTCTAGCAGTGGATCCTTTTGCAGACGTCGCAGAAATACTCCTTCGGTGCAAACTAGAATGCGGGTATTTTTCGAACTGCGATTTTCAAAGCGAACCTGATAGCCGATTTCTTGCCCGAGCTCAGTTCCGCGTTCTTGTGAGATGCGAGTCGCTGCTGCGCGAGCTGCAATTCTGCGTGGTTGCAACACAACTATTTGTCCGCTGGCGCCATCTGGCAGTTGAGCCAAGCCTGCATCCAACAGCGCCGGAGGAACGCGGGTCGTCTTACCCGCACCGGGCTCCGCCTTGAGAACGACACAGCTTGCCTCTTTCAACGCCTCAACAATCTGCGGCAGAACTTCATCAATTGGTAAAACAGCTTTTGTCATTTAGCTATGCAATGCAAATACCGAAGATTAAATCAGAACTCAGAATCAAAAGAGAAAGTTAACATCGGGCTCATGAAAGCCGCTTGTTTAGCCGCAGCTAACAGACATATTGTATATCGCGATTATATCTTTATGATGGGTTCAGCAGGATGCAATGCGCATGTTTTCGTTCATTTTGAACCTGGCTTAAAGCGGTGTTATTATCTCGGCTTCGGGCTTTGAGGGGAAAGAACGATGCAAACAGCCGAGAAGTGTCTAATTGAAATTAGCCACAATGTTTTGCTTAGAACAGTTCGCTACGATTTGTTGTGTCCAAATGAAGAAGCTAGTGCAAGCAATCTGCAGCAGATACTCGCCAGTGCTTATCAAAACGCCGTGGCGGCGCTGCATCCAAATGCGGATTTGAAGATAAAAGTGCAGGTGCAGGCCTGCGGTGGCAAGTATTCGCCTATTCAGGCCGAGTGTTCTAGTGCCACGATTGACGTTTACAAGCTCGGGCAGGCGCTCAAAGAAGCATATGACCGAGTAAAATACAGCCACAGAACCTGGGTTGTTTAAGAGCTTCGAGAAAAGCTGTAGAATATTGTCATTCTACAAATGGCTTTTCTATGAAATTCGGACAACAATTTTCGGCGCTATATCAGAAGGTAACGTTTGGATTCAACGTTTCATTGATTCTGTTTAGCGGGTTTCTGTTAACAACTTCCATTGTGGAAATACTTGCGCATGAAAATAAGCATGCGCTCTCTACTTTGGTTGGTTTAGCCGTCTTCTTCGGGGGGCTGCTTGTTATTTGTTCTCGCAATGTCTGGATTCAATCCAATGACAGGAAAGCAATGCGTGAGCTGCGGGAAGAACAATCGATTCTGAACAGGGCAAGGCAAACCAAGCTTGCGTTGACAATCCCGGAAACCGCCTTGAATTGCCAGTTGCGTATTGCAGATACAAAGAAGGCTTTCGAACGACTATCGCTAACTGGCGTTTGTCAAATAGACGTCACAGAGGAAGGCGAATTGTGTTATCGATTTCCGAGTTTTGAATCGGATACTCGCTCATCGACGCTTATTGAATCACCGATTATTATCAAAACTCAAGTGAACGAAAAGGAATTTACTTAATCCTTTGCGGAATTAGAATCTGCCAAATTGGTATCAAGTAAGTTTGTCCCTGATTGTTTCATCCTTGAAGTCACATAATTAGCCGGTCAGTATGTTAGACGAGTCCAAGTTATCCGGGTTGAACAAGAACTATTCTTCTAAGTGCGCGTTCATAACGGGTGCAGGAAGTGGACTCGGATTCGCTTTTGCTCGTGCATTGGCTTCGCTTGGTTGGAATATTGGAATTTCCGACGTTGATGAGGAGCGCCTCCATCAGGCGGTGCAAATGATCAATGAGCGCGGGGGGAAGTCTTATGCCTATAAGTTTGATGTATCAAACTATGATGAATTCAAAACCAGTGTAGAAAGCTTTATTGCTGTCGCCGGAGCGATTGACATTGGAATCAATAATGCCGGCGTTGGATGCGCTGGACATATTGATGAACTTTCGGTGGAAGTCTTTCGCAGAGTAATCGACATAAATCTCATGGGAGTGGTTAACGGATGCCACGTATTCGTTCCGATCATGAAGAAGCAGAAATCCGGACACATTCTTAATGTTGCCAGTGCAGCGGCGTTTGTTTCGGCTCCCAGAATGTCCGCTTATAACGCATCCAAGGCAGCAGTCGTATCGCTGAGTGAGACTTTGCGCAGTGAGCTGGATGAATATGGTGTGCTGGTATCGGTTTTGATGCCCACCTACGTTCGAACTAACATCGGACGAGATTGCATTGGAACGAAAGAAGGGAAGGGACTGGCCACAATGATGGTGGATGCTTCGCAACTTAATCCGGATGCTGTTGCCATCGAAAGTCTGGCTCGCATGCTAAATGGGGAATTATATCTCGTTCTGCCAGAGGAAGCGCGATTCCTTTGGCGTTTCAAACGATTGTTTCCCGATGCGTTTTGGAAATTCATTCTAGGCGAAGTGAAAAAGAAGTTGGCAAAATTGGAATCTGCGCAGAAGTAAGATCCCAGGGTCACAAATTATTGACTACATGTATTTGTCAATGAGCGGAATTAGCCACATTGTCTGTTTTGCATAGCGAATCTGCTTAAGTGCATCCATCGGATTCAACAAATGCGTTTGTGCTAGGGGTTGACCCATTTTCTCCAGTATCTGACCCAGCGGGTGCAAGAGTGAACGCTGCAATAGGATGAGTTCAGCAATCATGTCGGACGCCGGGGTGAGCAGAGGTCCAAAGCCGTAGCGAGCTTGTGCCCAACCGTAAATGTACAGCTGTCTATGTTTGGGCGCTACCATCCCCCAACGTACTCTTACTACTGAACCTGACACTTCAACAAGAGAAGGATCCAAAAAAGGCAAGGAGACGTTATAACCTGTCGCACAAACAATCAGATCTATTTCTGCTTTCTTTCCATCGACGAACTCGACGGTTTTACCGTCAAAAAGCTTTATGTCCGGATGGGGAGCGATTTTTCCATGCTTCAAATAATGGAGGAGTTCGGTGTTTATCGTCGGGTGATGCTCGAAGAGCTTATGATCCGGCTTAGGCAATCCGTAATCCCGATAATCACCGAC
The DNA here is from genome assembly GCA_021732085.1 of Candidatus Obscuribacterales bacterium. GTDB lineage: Bacteria > Cyanobacteriota > Vampirovibrionia > Obscuribacterales > Obscuribacteraceae > JAIEPM01. The sequence continues at coordinate 201,390 of JAKFVQ010000022.1, forward strand.
AGCTACCTTTAAGAGAATTGAGAGATAGATTTGCTGCATCCAAACTGGCATCCATGTGTCCAACAATTCAGCAGTTGGTGTTCCATAAAACGTCTTGGGCAGGAACCAATATCCGCGCCTGATGCTGAGATGTGCTTCTTCGGCAACTCGCGAGGCTTCCGTTACAATATCGCAAGCGGAATTGCCGCCGCCAATTACTAGTACTCTTTTGCCGCGTAACTGAGCTGGATCTCGATAGTCCTTCGAGTGGATCATTTCCCCTTCGAACTTGCCAGAATAACTTGGCCATCGCCGATCCCAGTGATGTCCGTTGCAGACTATTACTCCTTCATAGAGTCGGCTTTCGCCATTGCTCAAAGTGACATTCCAAAGATTGTTGTCTGTTGGATCGACCTTCTCCACCTTGGTATTAAAGATGATGTTTTCGCGCAAATGATTATGATCCACATACTGATCGAGATAATCCAACATCTGATCAGCGCTTGGGAAATCGGGATAGTCCGCAGGCATCGGAAAATCTGGATATTCTGTTGTCCTCTTTGACGAAATGATGTGGGCGGACCGATAAACGCCATGTCGCCAATTTCCACCGACCTGATCGCTTGCCTCAAATTGATCGTAGGCAATTCCCTTCGATCTCAATGCTCGCGCTGCGCTTATTCCAACAGGTCCTGCGCCAATAATGCAAATCCTGTTGTTGAATGTTGCTGAGCCATTGGGCTCACTCATGACTACACTTCCTAGGTCCACGAAACAGAATTCCGAATTGTTGCTCTCCGAATCAATTCTGGTCCCGCTAACATCGAGGGGCTTATCGCTCCTGCGGGAATGCTGCCATTGCCAGCCATTTGAGCTTCGATGTGCATGGCGGCCTCTGCCACGAGGACCGCTGTCAACCCGTAGGGATCGCTCCCATTTATCGAAAGCGAATGCTTTTCGGATTCACCAGATGCGGTGACGGAAATTTGGAAAACCGTAGAGTTGCGGTCTGAGAGACTCGGGACCTTCGTGCCTACATTCTTGATAAAAAACTCGCCCAGCAATCTGAGCGCACGCTGTCCGAAGATCCTGATTAAGGAGATCGCTTGGGGAGCGATTTCCACTGCCATATAGGTAGTTACTTCGGCTACTGGAGTGTGTTTGGGAAGCATGAGAATTTCGCCGCCAGGAAATGAAATCAGCGTTTTTCGCTCATTCTCAATTCTCTTGTGGAAGGCCGCCGGCGGGGCTTCGATCAATTGCCCTTTACGCAGTTGGTAGCCCGAAGCAGCAATCGCGCGGATGATACTTTTTCTCGTTCCGGCGCTCGTGTTGTTGCTACCTTCCATGAGGTAGGCGATCTCAACTGCGTTGCAGGTTTGCGATTTGGCACACAGAATCGCTGCCGCGGCATCGCCGATTGCGTATTCAAAAGCAAATGCAGGAATCAAGCAAACTCCGGCGGACTTCGCTTCTAAATCATATTTGTCATAGACGAGTTTGATAAACGCTTGCTCGCCGGTCAGGTCTAAATAGTGGCATTTGCGCTTTATGGCTTCTTTGACGATCGGTTCGCCATAGTCCAGGAATGGACCTGCGCAATTGATTATGGTGCTACACCCGTCGAGGGCGGCGAATGTCTGTGTTCGCTGCACATCTAGAATCCGCCACTCGGTATTTCCGATTTCTGCCGAAAGCGCTTTAACAGCGTTTTCATTTCGGCCGGACACAAAAAAATTGGCGCCGCGCTTTTGTAATTCGCTCGCGACGAGCTTTCCTGTAAATCCGGTAGCGCCGATAATTCCGATCATGGGGGTCATTATCGCCTATTGGGACTTTATTAGCGAGCTGCAGTTAGAAGCAGGCAGGATGCCTGCGCCCCCATTCTCGCGGCGGTTAGAAGCAGGCAGGATGACTGCGCTCCTATTATTAAGCAAGCAAGCGCTAGCTCCAGTCCTGCATTCTAACTCGCATTGGCGCCGATAATTGTATGCCTTTTGCTTCAAAACTATGAGCGGATTTTCATTGAAAACAGGCTGTCAAAGTGGTGTTTCCACCATGCACCTTCTCAACATAGCAGTGCAAAAATTTTCCTTGAGAGTATCCTCTACATCAGGCTAAAGCTGTTATCGGGTTGGTTTTAGTCGCCGCGCTTGCTGACAGACCCCACCTATAGGTGAAAGATATGTTGATCGCTGCGTTGTTTGCTATTTCAAAATATCTTCTAGCGGAAGGAACAAGTTTCTCATCGAATGGAGCTTGGATGAGCCCTTAACGTCCTTCGGCTGAGTCTCCTTTTGTCTTGGATGCTCTTTCTCACCGTGCGGGGTTAGACGGGGCTTCGACTTTTCTAAATCGCGGACATTTTGTTCTTTGCTTTTGTCCTCCATCAGTTTTTCGATGGAGTCGATAGCCATACTTCCACGTTCCATTATTTCGTCCAGAGTGAACGGGCGTGGGCGCGGATTCGGCAGAGGCAGAGGGAATGGCAAGTTGCGATCTTTCGGTTTTGCAGTGCCGTATTCTTCGCGGAATGCATCCGAGCTCTGGTGCTCCGTCAATCTCTTTGCCGTCTCGGGCGACGCCTTTATCCCATCGTCAAAACGCTCCATACTCTCACCTCTTAATTGCCTACCTGAAATCGCATTCTAGGGAGCAAGTTTGAGGAAGTTTTGAACGAAACTGCCAACGTAGAAAATTTCGGGGACAGATCGTGTCGGCGGGGAGCGAACTAGGTGTCGATCAGTGCGTTAGCTAAGTCCAACCACGTTGGCACCTTGAGTCCGCTCACCACTTTCCCGAAACCCTTTCAGCAGGTACCTTTCGGAGAAATCTCCGCCTTAAAACAGAGTGCCAACCACATTGGCGTCGGCCCCTGACGCTGCGCCGAAGGTAACTAGGTTTGTTTCGTCCTCACCCCTCTGCTAGATCGAATCGCCCACAAGACCGATCGGTTGAAACTACTTGAGAAGCAGTATCCATGCTCATTGCAAGTTGATCGCAAGCGAAGAATTACGCATTTGTTCTTGACAATGCGCCTGACAAACCCCTCTTGAATAGTGCTTTTCGTGTCTTTTCTGCTCAAAAAAAGAGGCTAAAAAGTGCTCATATTCCCTTTATTTTGGGGCTTTGGTGGCTCGCTCGTGATAAATTTTCACGTTGGCAATATGGTTCCCGCACATGACATCCGTCAAGCCACAAAAAATCAGCATTCTTGAAGTTGAGGATTTACGCCTCGTCGACAAGGACGGGTCCATGTTGGCTCGCCTTTCTCGCAATGAGCTTGGCGCCTTCGGATTGAGCATTGGTGAAAGTGCCACCGGGATGCCGATGATTTCTTTGTCCATCGCACCTACTGGCGAACCAGTCGTAGAGATTCGCGACAGGCAAGGACACCGGCGCGCCGGATTGTTGATGTGCCATCGCACTGGTGTTATCGACCTGGGCTTGCGTGATGAAAATGAGCAAGTCCGCGCCAGGTTGACTGTCACCGCCGCTGGTGATGGGCTTATTGGAGTTTATGATCCCTCTGACGCACCAAAAGCGGTGATGAAGAACATTCACTCAACAAGTAATCATCCAGGGATTATCTCCACTTACGCTGGTGAGGCACGACCGTTATGGCAGACTCCTTCGAAGAAGGCTGATGCTGCCGCAAAGGCAAAACCAGTTCCGCCACCGGTTTCTCAGGTCAGCATTTCATTCGGCAAACCGGCAGCCACTCCAGCTCAACTGTCAAGCAATTTAGTTGGAAACTTTTGATCTGGCTGGTGACTGTTCTTTAACGGAATCCGCCGGTAATAGTCCAATGTTCACCAGTGATCCATTTGGAATCAGATGATGCTAGAAATACCGCGGCTGGACTGACGTCGTCTGGTTGACCAATGCGTCCAAGCGGGGTTTCAGATTCAATCCATTCTCTGAACTCACCTTCAGAGAAACCCGCTTTGTGCACACCTTCTGTTTCGATCAATCCAGGATTGATCGCATTAACGCGAATGTTTCGCGGACCAAGCTCTTTTGAAAGAGAGCGCGTCAATGCATCCACAGCTGCCTTCGTCGCGCAATATATGGAAAGATTGGCAGGCGCATTGGTGCTTGCAACCGAACTTATGTTGATTACGCTGCCACCATCTTTACCGAAGTACTTTAGAGATTCTTTGGTGCAGAGGAGAAGACCAAGAACGTTCAGATTGAAATGCCGATGGTACAGCTCCTCTGTTATGTCTTCCAGCGGACAGCTTCGATAGATGCCCGCGTTATTAACGAGAATGTCCAGGCGACCAAAAGCATTTTGTGTTTCCTTGAAGAGATGTTCTATATCCGCGGATTTTGACATATCAGCTTTTACTGCAATGGCTTTTGTGCCAGAAGCCTCAATGTCTTTCACTACTTTATCTGCGGCGTCCTTGCTTGAGGCATAATTGACTACTACTGAGGCTCCTTCCCGTCCGAAGTGGCGTGCAATTTCTGCGCCGATTCCTTTAGAGGCTCCAGTGACGATAGCTACTTTGTCTTTCAGCTTGGACATTTTTCGACCCTCTTCAAAGTTTCCGAGCTAGAAAGAATATTCGATTAGAGGGGAAAGATTCAAGCAGTAGAGCCCGATTTATTTCTGTATCTCAATGCTTGTTCTCCGCATAAGATAGTAGCTGTTCTGTTGTGCCTTTTCGGAAAATGGTCTGTTAGTTCGGATCATGCTGCCGAGATGATCAAACGGAACATAATGTCCGATACCTTTAGGCATGGCAATCTTTTCATAGTCGATGAAATCAATCCCGGGCGCTTTTACTGTCGCTTTGCCAAGTTTTCTTCCTGAACTCAACTCGAACATGCTATTTAGCGAAGATGCACCCAGTACTCGATCCCTCTTGTTCATGTAAACGCAGACGTGATTTGACTTCGTACTTATGTCTGGTAATGCTGAGAGGAAGAGTTTTGCGGCAACATCTGGGGCAACGAAGTACACTGAATCCAGTTTATCCTGAGCATCCCCATCAAGGTAGCGAGTCATAAGTCTGTTGCCCAGGCTGTGCGCGATCAGTCCGATTTTTGTATCTGGCGGTAATTGCGTTCTCATTTGATGAATCAATTGAGTGAGGTCATTCATCACCTCAGGCGAATCTATTATCATGCGATCGCGTCTGAAAAGCGATCGCGGCGAGTTGCTTCCGAAGAAGTTGCTGCCGACTTTACCCGCTGACGGCCAGGTGAATGCAACAACTGGTGCTTCAAGTTGTGATGCTAAAACGCCTGTGGAATAGAGTGCATTCTCTCCGCTTGACGCAAAACCATGGATGTATACAAAGACTCTATGCTCTTTCTCTATTTTGACTTTCTCAGAAAGATGCTTCCAGAAATTATCATCAGCTGCGATGTCTCTCAAAACTGCTTTTGTATTTTTTTCGGCAACGTAGCCACGAAGTTCGATGTATGGTTCAAGTGTTGGGTCTTTGCTGTTTTGTTTCCAACCTAGATCGGACAGCTTTGCCGATAAATTCTGATTCTGATCAAGCCAGCGTTTGGCTACCGGTACTCGCACAATTGCCGAGCCGAGCTGCGCTTGACCTAATTCTTTCCCCTTATCACACTTGTTTGAGCTTATGGACTTCCTGTCCGAGCAGAAGAAGATGGGGATTTCTACTGCGGGCAAAGTGGCTTCTTCGATTGACTCGTTAGTTGTCGTGTCTCCTGATTTCGGATCAGCTTGTCTAATTCTAGAATTGAAGGCTACTAGCAATCCACCTGATTCCGTCAAGTCATTGTCAGATGTGACTTGCAGAGCAGTGTCTTTGAAAGAATTGAAGTTTTCTCGTTCTGATCTTGCTGCGAACATTTATGTTTCTCTTACCGTCTCATGCGGCATTCTATTGAGATTCTTTGAAAAGAAGTTGAAACGAGGAATCCAGCCGCCATTTAGGGATAGCTCGATTCGCTGTTTTAGGAAATCAAGTCATTAGAGAGTATGAATTTCATGTATGGAACTTCTGTCCTTTTGCCACGCCGAGAATTCTTGAGCACCTGAATTTATACACAGCCGACAAAAGTCACCCTCGCCTTTTTACAACGAATTTGCAGAGCGAAAGAAATCTAGGGACATTATGCGGAAACTAATCGCCAAAAGTCTGATCTACATTTCTTGCTTTTCGCTTGCCTGTTCTTCTGCGTTATCCCAAGAATTGAATGGCGCTGCTGTGGCAAACATGCAAGCGGATGCAAAAAGAATTTCGGCATTTCAGAGCGCTGCACCACGTATTCTGGAGCCTCCGCGTAAGCCACGAGTTCTAAAATTCTATGCAAACTGGTGCGCACCATGCCAACTTTTGAAGCCGATTGTGGAAAAGGTAGCGAAGCGATTTAGCAACAAGGTTGAAGTTGTCGAAATTGACATCGACGTGCCAGAGAATCGCAAGCTCATGAAAGCGTATGGCGTGACACAACTTCCATCCATGATTTTTCAGACAGGCAACGGCGTTCAGTTTATGACTGTCGGAACCCTCAGCGAGGAAGATGTCACTTCGGACATGAAACAAATCGTCCGCGAAAATGATCATCCGATTACTGCGGATAAGTAGATTGTCTTTACTCTGTTCTCTGGCTGGCGTCTTTTTGTGAGACTTGCTTTGCGCTTCCCAATTTAGAGAAGACTGGTACTTGCTTCATGAATTTTGCTAGATTTGCATCTTCTGGCCAGGTGAAAATCAAAAAGCCCCCTGCCACTGCTGTCGATAAAAAGACAGGCAATACGAATTTGCTCAGCGGCACTTTGCCAATCATCGATAGCGTCACTCCCTTGAATAGCAAGTTAGCCAGTGCTCCCAACAATATCACTTGCCAGGCAATGTGTGTTTCAAGCCTTCCCGACTGAGCCATCTGAGCGGTTGAAATAGTAAGGGCATCGACATCTGTCAACCCCGATATTGCTCCGACTACATACAAGCCTTTATCGCCAGCAAGATCTTTTGTCGCTGCTACTGCAAAACTGATCGCCGTGTACAGCGCGGCAAAAATTACTGCTGCTTTTAACTCCGCCGGATTCTCTTGTTCCGGGAGTTGCGCAGGCTCTTGCTTCTTTCCACCAATTAATAATGCGGCCGAGCCTAAAACCATAGGAATGAGTGTAATGAATAAAGGTGTCGCGACATCAAGAGCCACCTTCGGAGCCATAACGAATATTTCTACGATTATGCGGACGAATGCGACAGTCGATGCGATTGCGATAACTGTGCCGGCTGAGCGCGCGACTGATTTGCTGGCTTTCGCTTTTTGTGCGTAACTAACTGTGGTGGCTGTGCTGCTAATTAATCCGCCAAGGATCCCTCCCACAATCGTGCCGATCTTGGCGCCAAAAACGCGATACACGACATAAGCGCTGAGGCTGATTGCCACTATGAGAACCACTACCATCCATGTTTGGAAAGGATTGAACACATCATATGGACCGAAAGCGCGATTCGGAAGTACTGGCAAAATTACCAGTGCGATAAGGACAAATTGCATGATCGCATGAATGTCCTTGTCTCCGATTTTGCGAATCAGTGCATGAAGTGGATGCTTGAAATGGATGAGCAGGGTCGCGCTTGCGCCAACGCATACAGCGACCGCCAAATTGCCGAGCATTGTATAAGCGCCAAGAGCATACATAAGAAGTATGGATACTTCAGTTGTAAGCCCGGGATCTTGGTCGGCACCATCGCCGTTGGCTTTCAGCTTATGCTGGTTTGAGATGAACAACATCATTGCCAACGTAATTAGTCCGACGCCGGCCATCCATGGACCGGTGTCTTTCACCAACAACGCACATATGCTTCCGAAAATTGTAATCAGCGGATAGGTACGCACGCCGGCAATATCGTTGCGCGCTTTCTGCCTGACAGAGCCGATTAATAATCCAAGCCCTAATGCGACAGCTAATCTTTGGAAGGTATCAGCACCTTCTATCAACCTGCATTACCCGTTGAGACGCTAAGAGACGACGAGTAGACGCGAGGCAGCCGGAGTTGGTTCCGTTATGCTTGCCAGAAATAGTGACGGTACGTTTGATCGAGCTCGAAGCCTTCTCTTTCGTATAATTTTTGACCACTAACATTTGTATGTTCAGTGGCTAGCGCGAGCCCCCTGGCTCCGAATTGCAAACAAAATTGTTTTGCTCGCTGGATTAATTGTGCTCCGACTCTCTTTCCTCTCATTTCTGGAGCAATATAGAGATCGTTGAGAATCCACATTCGCTCCAAAGTGTCGCTGGAAAACGAGGGGAAAAGCTGCGTGAATCCAACCGGTTTGGAATTCGAGTAAGCCATGAAGATTACCGTGTCTCGCAATTGCATTCGTTCCAACAAGAACTTCTTCGTATTTTCCGCATCACTGCTCTGTTTATAAAAGACCCGGTACGCGTCGAAGAGAGGCACCAAATCATCGATTTGATCCAAGGTTGCGAAAATTATTTCGACTGTCATTTCTGTGTTGGTACCGGTTTTGGGCTCTGGAACGATCTGCATGATTCTTTGCTGCTCACGGCGAATGATTTGGAACGCAAAAGTCTAGCAGATCAGATTAAATGGTGCAAAAGACTAGCTGGCAATCGATTTCGGGTTTGGGGCTTGATTCATTAATTCAGAGTCCGGAAATTAATGCTGTGCCCGGAATTTGCCAGATTTAGAAACTATAATGTCAGGAGTTTATGTTACGTTGTCACCGTGATGTCACAGCACATCGTTCTTCGGTGAAGGTCGTTTGGTTTTCTCGAAAACATCGAAAAGGCGGTTTTTGAATGGCGGAGATGGATAAGCCTGATTATAAGAATCTGCTTGAGACACCAAAGCAGGAAAGCGTTCTTGAAGATTTTGGCAGATCACTTGCGCACGGCGCTCAATCACCACTAGTTGGCGTTGCCCAATTAATAGATAGGAAAGCAGACGGACCTGCCAGTAAAGCTGTCACTTTTGTAGACGCACCTGAAAAAGCAGACTTTGGCAGCGCGCGATGGTTCGCACAACAAGCTGGTAATACAGTCGGTTCGATAAGCGCAATCCTCCCTTTGCTTGCAATAAATAAGGGTGTCTCCGGGACCATGAGTAGAAACTACTCGTTGCGTGCCGGTTTGGCCATGAGCGAAAACATGACTGTTCTCACTTCCGAGCAAGCTCTCAAAGCCGGTGGGCTCAAAACGCTTGAGGGCGTCGCTACAGGGGCTTTGTTCTCAGCAGCATTTTCGCCGGTAGATTCAAAAACCAAGGATGATGATTTCTGGGCAGCGCGTGCTCACAATGTAGGAGTCGGCGGCTTAACCTTTGGAGCGTTCAATAGTGTCGGTTTGGCCTCTCGTTCTATCTCGGAGCGGACCGCTACTTCAATGCCACTTCTCTCATCGGCGCTTAAATCAGACCTCGGCGCTGGTGTAAGCTCAGGTATTGTCGCAGGCGGATTGAGTACGCAGTTTGATTCACTGCTGTCAGGCAAAGGTCCGGCAAGTTTGGCTCAGACGCTGGAGGGTTCTGCCAGTTTCGCATTTATGGGCGGCGGCTTCGCTTACTTGAAAGGCAAATTGAGCGAAGGTAATTCCGTGCAGCGAGTGTCAGAGCCGGGTGCTACTTTCAAGAATGCCGGATTGGATGTTGATGGACGAGCGCTAGCCGATAGTAAGCGAGCTCAGGTCAGCGCCAATTTGCCCGATTACTCTACTGCCGATATGAGCAGAGCGCGTACGCAGACATTGAAAGATTTGTCAGAGATCAAGGCATTAGAGCCAGGAAAGAGTGTTCTCGATCAATTTAGAGATTCCAACCTTTCCATTTCGCAAAAGTATCGCGTTGTAAGTTCACTTGCCGAAGTGCGAGAGCATTTTGTCAAACAACAGGTGAATGGAAAGCTCGACGCAGATCAAAAAGGTAACTGGATACATACGCAAGGTGAATTTGGCCGCGTCATTGATGCGGCAAAAGCAAACAAACTTTCGCCGGTGCACACTGAAGATGCATTGCTTTCTTCCATGTTCGCTGATGCGGTGAAGAGCAAGCAGAACTTCTTCACTCACCACATGGAAGGAGCTCTTGCTGCGGATCATTCGTTGCAGAAACAGTTCGGCGCTGGATTCACTCGCGATCGATTAGATGGAATAGTGCACGGAGTTCGTGAGCACCAGATCGGACCGCCCAAGTTCATGGCTGGTCTATATGAAGGACGCATTAGAGGCGCGCTCGGTGGTAAGTTGACCGAGCAGCAAACAAAGGATTTGGCCTCGCTGAAGGATAAGATGGGCGATCCGCTGAATCCGAACGTTGAGAAAGTTAAGTTGGCCGACGGGGCTACCGTTCTGAAACTTACCGGTGGTGAGCGCGATTTGTTGCGGCTGACCGGTGCGCAAGAGTGGTATGTTCCTGAAAATAACAATGCATGGAACAAATCATCTCGCGCTGTCATCGATGGCGACTCAATGGACAACTACTACACACCTGGCGGCATGGGTAAAATCACCAGCCTTGGTGGACCTGAAACCGACGTATGGTTCATGACAGATCGTTTGGATAATACGACGCGTGCTGCTGGTCGGGAGACGAATGTCGGATCCGCTCGCCAAAGTGGCAAGGATGCCTACAGTGTAATTAGTGATGCAAGCAAGCCTCTTGCTGATCGCGGGTTGGCATTAACCGAACAAGCAATTGATAAAGCAAAAGCTGATCTAGCTCAGAATTTAGCCAAACAAGGAAAGGATCCTTCAAAAGGTGAGGTCCCGTTCTTCAACTCCAACCTTGAGTACCCTAAGTTGGGCGAACACAAAGATCAGTGGTGGGCTATACATAGAACTCCAGCTGATAAGCGCACACCCGACCAAGCAAAGTTCTACGAAGCTCATCGATATGATGGACTTACTGCAAAGCAAGTTGAAGACTTCAAATTAGCCGCACAAATGCGTGAACAAGTTGTTGATTCATTACGCGGCGCGCAACGCCTCGATGGAAAACAACCGCCTGAATACAAGCCTTCGGTTAAGGATAAAAAGTAAGGGACCTGCGAAGAGCGCGGCTTTCATCCCGCTTCGAAAATTGGACCACTTTAGCTCTTAATTTGAAATTGTAACCGTGTATTTGAAGTCACCGACACCTCGCGTTGCAGTGATGTCCAAGAAAAGGGAGCGCGGGCTTCTAGCCCGCTTCGAAATGAGAATTTGAAGTGTTGACGCTTAGACATGATCGTAAATCTATGTGCGAGATCACTCTTGTTGATCAAAATGCGCTGTGATATCATCGATTTATTATGAGAAAGAACCTGCCACTACGACTTAGCCCTTCAGCGCTCTACCTTTATTTAGGCTAGAGAACAGGCTTCGTCGTGTCTTTGCGGACAGGTGTATAGATATTATTCACTTCCATTTGCATCATGACGGAGCCACAGTTTAGTGGTTCTTTTTGCATGGAGGTGATTTTATTTTATATCGATATTTTTCTCGATCTGGCTGAACAAGTTTGAACCTGTTGATGCTCATTGGATGGGCGTCCTGTAGAATTCGTGTTGTGCATTTTGAGCTAGCAGAAAAGCAGCTTTGTGTTGTGGCGCGCAGAAAAACTTGTTCGCAGATATTCAATTATTTTGCTAGCCGGTGTGATGCAATTGGCAGACATCGATGCCTTAAAAGCATTGTTTTGACGGTTCAAATCCGCCCACCGGTATAGCTGCCGACGTGATGCAACTGGCAGACATCGTTGTTTCAGATACAACGTTCTGGTGGTTCGAATCCACTCGTCGGCACCATCGCCGGTGTGATGCAATTGGCAGACATCGCTACCTCAAAAGTAGTGTTTTGGCGGTTCGAGTCCGCCTGCCGGCACAATTTGCCGATGTGATGCAACTGGCAGACATCATTGCCCGAGATGCAATGTTCTGGTGGTTCGAATCCACTCATCGGCACCATCGCCGGTGTGATGCAATTGGCAGACATCAACGCCTTAGAAGCGTTGTCTTGGTGGTTCAAATCCACTCACCGGCATTCAACAAATCCATATCATCGGCGAGTGGCAGAGCGGCGATTGCAATTGCCTGTAGAGCAATTCTCTAACGAGTCAACACCGTAGGTTCGAGTCCTACCTCGCCGAAGGATTTGGTTTTAGGCGCTCCGAATGCTCCCGCCGCATTCTGCGTCCGTGCATCTTCCGCTAAGTACAACTCTCAGGAGTCTGTCTCAACTTCCCTTTACCCTCTCTTCAACCTCCGCAAAATTGCTCACTTCATACCTCTTCGGACTTCGGGGCTGGTCTTGTGTGATTTGCTGGGCTAAAATGAGTCTGTTGGTTCGCGGATGGCAATGAACGTTTCGGGCGGCACTAATGACTCTCTTCCCGGCCCACTTCGAAGTGGCGAGATCCTTGATGATCGATATCTTCTAAAGGAAGAGTTGGGAAGAGGTGGCAACGCCATTGTTTATCGCGCTACGCAACTCGATCTCGGACGTGACGTTGCAATCAAATGCTTGAGTAGAGACAAGCTCTACGACTCCAGCGCTGTCGAGCGCTTCTTGCGGGAGTTTCGAATTCTCTCGGATCTCAAGCATAAAAATATAATGCTTGTCTACCACGTTTCTCGAAGTGCAGATGGCACTCCCTATGCAGCATGTGAATATATAAACGGACGTTCGCTCAGGCAGATTCAAGTGAACGAAACGATACTTCCGTGGAAACGAGCAGTCTTTATCGCCTCAGAAATTGCGGAGGCATGTGCTTATGCTCATCGGCAGGGAATAGTTCACCGCGATCTTAAACCTGAAAACGTGATGCTCGTTGAGGACGGATCGGGCGAATCGATCAAACTGTTGGATTTTGGTTTGTCGCGAGTCATCGATGACAACAAAAAGGATTTGCAGCGGCTCACTGCAACCGGGCAAGTTATTGGTACCCTGAGTTATTTAAGTCCTGAGAGCTTTCACGGACGTGTTGATCAAAGAGCGGATGTTTATTCCCTGGCCTGCATTTTGTTTGATTTGCTTGCAGGACAGTCGCTGTTCGCCGTTGATAGTTTCTCTGATGCAATTGAGACGAACCTCAGAGATGATCCAGGGCAGCGTTTCCATTTCATTAACGGGGTTATTCCGGAAAAATTGTACGACTTGCTTGTCGATATGTTGGCCAAGAATCCGGATGAAAGAGTCCCCGATATGGAGCGCGTTCTCTTAGAGTTGAATGCAATAAGTCATGCACCAGAACCTCTAATATCGTCGGCACAATGGCGTTGGCGGCAAAGAAATTTAAGGAGTGGGCTACCCGCATTCATAGGTATTGTCGCGGTAGCTCTCAGTCTGTTGGCATTGCTTGCCAGCACAGCCTTCCCTGGAAGCCTCCTGCAAACAGTTTCCACAAATAAGTCCAAGAAAATCGTGATTAGTTCGGCTGATGCTAGGACCAAGTTCGGTGAAATTCAGCGTGATTATTATCGCGAGCTATGGAAGGTCGCTCTAAGAGCCGAGATAATGGATCGCAATAAGGTCAGCAAATTTATGAACGATCTAAACTCGTTAATTGCAACAGCCGATCCGAAAGACCACGCGTTGCTTTTTTCCTTGTGGCAGTTCAAAGGCTTTATCGAGTATAACGTTTTGCGTTCGCCGGAAGCTGTGAAGAGTTTGCAGACTGCGGCCGAGCACGCTATCGCCGTGTCACCAAATTCTGTCGAAGCGGCTCAAACATACGTTCTTATAGCCCTTTGCAAACGTGACCTTCTTAATGCGAATATTGGGGATTTGCTTAAATGGTCAAAGCGAGGAGTTGATATCTTCGATAAATATGATGGTCAAGATTACTATCCCAGCATCGAAGGCGACACCAAAATTTCATGGCTCGATAACTATCGCAAGAGAATTTCCAACAATAGAACTGCTTTGACCGTGTTCATCGGTGCCGATAGTTATGATCCCTTCTTTCAGCACGCCAAGCTGCTTGCATTGGCTAATGATTGGGAGAACGCAGCGAAATACTTTTTCAAAGCTAGCAAGAATCAGCGCAAATATGGTGACTATGATGGCATGGATGCCTACATCGAGGGCATTCATGCATTGCACAACGGTGGGCATGAGGCCGAGGCTAGGAAGTTGCTGCTGGAGACTGATGCATATCTAGCAAAGAAGGCTGAGACAAATCTATCTGACACCATAGGAATGATTGCAGAATTACGTGCTGCGTGTCAGAAAACAAATAATCCTTCCATTGAGAAAAAAGTTGATGACCACATCAAGGAGATGATTCGAAATGCACCGGATCCTGAGGGGATGAAAGAGTTATTACTAGAGGCGGATCTCAGATATCATTACGAGGAAAGGAAATCCGAATGAAACCTGATCGTTCCTTTTTTACAGCCGCCGAATGGAGAGTAGTTGAGAAATATAAAACGCCGCGTCAGGTGCAAAAATTTGTGCGGGAATTAGCGTACAACCGGGAGGAGGAAGGAGACTCTCAGTATTCCTTTCGCCAGGTTTTACAAAGAAAGAAAGCGCACTGCCTGGAGGCCGCTCTGGTTGCCGCTGTCATTTTGGAGCAGCATGGATATCCACCGCTTTTATTGAGCTTCGAATCTGTCGATGAATTGGATCATGTGATTTTTGCTTTCAAGGAAAATGGTATGTGGGGCTCGGTGGCTCGCTCACGTGATGCCGGTTTGCATGGACGTAAGCCGGTCTTCCGAAGCGCCCGTGATTTGGCGTGGAGTTATTTTGATCCCTACGTTGATATGACAGGGCGAATAACTGGATATGCGGTCGTGGATCTCAACGAGATGGGAAATTATGATTGGCGATTTTCTAGTCGTAACCTGTGGAAGCTAGAACGTTTCCTCATTGATTATCCGCATCGAAAAATGCATTCGTCTGAAAAACGTTACCAGAAATTGCTGGCAACGTACAAAGCCTTTAGGGAGCGCTTTCCCGATAAACAAGCGACTTACTACGATGACAAGCATTTGTGGATGTAATAAGGAGCGCTGCAGTCCGGCTGGACCAATCATTCCACTTGCAATGAGTTCCCAGGCAGGCTATGGCTGCCATTGCATTGAAAATGTGTCTAAGAATCGCTATTTTTCTTAGCAGAAATAAAGAAACGCTGATCTTGGGCGCCCGCTTCCCCTACAATAGCTCCTGGCGCTATGGTCGGCGGCGATCTTGCTCCTCTACGGAGCGCGGAGTTCATTCCTGATGTTTCAGCAATACCAGATTGATGACGTTTTTGATGAGATGTTCCTGGAGCAGGGTGTCACCCGACCTCATTATGAGGCTGTTTTTGGTCAGCTGACTAATCTTACAACTGATGCCATTGACAGGCGCCGACGAATGGCGGACCTCTCCTTCCGCAATCAGGGAATCACCTTTACTGTTTACAACGATAACTCTGGCGTGGAGCGCATTTTTCCATTCGACCTGGTACCACGTATTGTGCCAGCTGCCGAGTGGAAAAAGATCGAAGAAGGGTTAGAGCAGCGCATCACAGCGTTGAATATGTTCTGCCATGACATTTATCATGAACAAAGAATCCTGCGGGAAAAAATTATTCCTGCCGAACTGATTTATAGCGCACGTATGTTCCGTCGCGAAATGATTCACGTGAATGTGCCGAACAACACTTACATCCATGTTTGCGGCACCGACCTCATTCGCGATCGATGGGGCGGATACATGGTTCTGGAAGATAACGGGCGCACCCCCAGTGGTGTCAGCTACGTGCTTGAGAATCGCGCCGTAATGAAAAGAATTTTTCCGTCTCTGTTTGAGAGCTATCGTGTTCGCGCCGTCGAAGACTACGCGTTCAATTTATTGCAATCCTTGAAAGAACTTGCCCGAGCAACGGTTGAAGAACCGGTTATTGTGGTGCTAACGCCAGGCATCTTCAACTCCGCTTATTTCGAACACAGTTTCTTGGCTCGCCAAATGGGAGTCGAGTTAGTCGAAGGACGCGATTTGATCGTTGAGAATAATCGCGTTTACATGCGAACAACTGCGGGTCTTCAGAAAGTTGATGTTATTTATCGACGGATTGATGACGATTTCTTGGATCCGCTCTGCTTCCGTCCTGACAGCATACTTGGTGTGCCGGGCTTGATGAATGCATACCGCTGTGGCAATGTGGCGCTGGCTAATGCGGTTGGGACTGGAGTTGCCGATGATAAAGCTGTCTATCCTTATGTGCCTTCGATGATCAAATTCTATTTAGATCAAGAGCCGATTTTACCGAATGTCAAAACATATGTTTGTGCTGAAGAGAGCGACCGTAAATTCGTCCTGGAGAATTTACACGAACTTGTGGTGAAAGCTACCAACGAATCCGGCGGCTACGGAATGTTGATGGGCCATCAGGCATCAAAGGCGGAGCGTGATGATTTCGCCGATAAGATAAAACAAGATCCGCGCAATTTCATCGCACAGCCGGTAATTCAACTAAGCCAACATCCCAGTTTGGTCGACGATCATTTCGAAGGCCGACGAATAGATTTGCGCCCATACATCTTATACGGCAAAAAGACTTATGTGATTCCTGGCGGACTCACACGAGTTGCCCTGAGAGAAGGAAGCCTTGTTGTGAATAGCTCACAGGGCGGCGGTAGTAAGGACACATGGGTCCTGGAGGATTCGCAATGACACATGACCATGAACATCGCGAACATATGACAAAAGATTATGGCGAAGTAGCCTCACAAGCTGCCGCAAATGCCGAACGCGATCGCACATTCTTCTTCAGCAGAGTACAGCGGCGTCCTGCTAGTAAACCAATGTTGGCGCGTGTTGCCGAAGCAATGTTTTGGATGAGCAGGTATGTCGAAAGAGCTGAGCACATCGCACGGCTTGTACTAGTTAACTCTAATATGTTGATGGACCTTGGCGAATTAGCACCTCGCATGCAAGACGAGCAGTGGATGGCTATCTTCAAAATCCTTCGTTTGGACCATTACATCGAAAGTCTCGATATCTTTGGTAATCACGTCGGACAGCGTGTCTATCGCTTGATGAGTTTCGACAATACAAATAAGAACAGCTTGCTTAGCTGTCTTACCAGAGCAAGAGAGAATGCTCGTAGTATTCGCGAGAACATTTCAGTTGAGATGTGGGAAACGTTAAATACTCTCTACTGGTCACTCTTAAGTGAGGACGCCCAGCTGAGGCTGGATGAGAACCCGCAGCAGATATTTCAGTCTGTGATCATGGGGTCACTGCTTTTCCAGGGCGTTTCCGATCAAACCCTTCCGCATGGACAGGCTTGGGAATTTGTGCAATTGGCAAAATATCTCGAACGGATCGACATGACCTGTCGGATTATCGAGGTGAAGTTTGATGTTATGCAATCGCCTGAGCCTCTCTGGGAAACCACCTTGCGCAATATCCAGTGGATGGCAGTGCTTCGCAGTTGCGCCTCAATTGAAGCTTATCGGCGCCGGCACGTTGGAGATCTTGATCCGACAAAGCTTGCCGCGTTCTTGATTCTTGATGATGAATCTCCTCGAACAGTTCGATATTCGGTGCGTAAAGCACAAGAGGCTATCGCAGGAATCGCCGCCAAGATCCATCCACAGGAGATTGATGCAGCCGAGCGTATTCTGGGCAGGCTGAATGCACAACTTGAATATGCTGAGATGCACTCATTGTCCGGCGCAAACTTAAAGGAATTTCTTGGCTCGATTCAAGACAATGTAGCCGAAGCGGCGGCTGCAGTTCAAAAAGCTTACTTCTTGCATTGATCTAGCAGGGTGGATAACAAATATGTTGCTCAGTATCACTCACCAAACCGACCTCGATTACACTGACTACATCAGTGAATCCGTCATGGAGCTCCGAATGGCTCCGAGGCAAGAAGCGTCGCAGCATCGCCTCTCTTTCGGGCTAGCCATCGGACCGGCAGCGCCGGTGCGAAGTTATTTTGACTGGCTGGGCAATACTGTGCATGCGCTCTCGATTAACTCGCTGCATAATCAGATTCGAATAATAGCCACCAGCGTAGTCGAGACTCCGTCGAAAGCATCGAACTTCGAGAATATCAACGATCTTTGGCTCGGCAATAATTCCGATTATGACTACACGTTGTATGACTTTCTACAATTCGGCGGTTCAGTCGTAGATACGCCATTACTTCGAAACCTGGCCAATGGACTTGTCGATGACTTGCGCAATCAGCATCCTGAGCGTGATATTACTCTGCATGATTTGATTAGCGCAATGATGAAAGTTATCGATGAGAAGTTCGTGTACGAGAAGGGAATTACGTCGGCAGCCAGCCCAATTACCGAAATCCTCGAGCATGGACGCGGCGTCTGTCAGGATTTCACGCACCTGATGATTGGTTTGGCACGGGCTCTAAACATTCCTGCGCGTTACGTAAGTGGCTATATTCATCCTGATCGCCATCGTTTTCGCGGCTATACACAGACTCACGCTTGGGTTGAAATTTACGTTCCGTCGGTTGGCTGGATTGGCATAGACCCAACGAACAATTGCCCCGTCGGACAAAACTTCGTTAAGATTGCCGTAGGCAGAAACTTCCAGGATGTGCCACCAAACCGTGGTGTCTATAAAGGCCAGGGCAAGGAAACCATTCGTGTTGTCGTTCATACCGACGAGCTCTTTGAAATGCCGCAAGAACTGGCTGTTGAGAAAACAGAAGCGCTCAATATACCGGTGTTCGCCGGCACAATTGATGAGCAGCGCGAACAGATAAAGCAGCAGCAAGAACAACAGCAACAGCAGTAGAAATCTTATGCCTTCTGTTAATACCGTAACTGGACCTGTCGATGCGGGTTCGCTCGGCATTGTATTGGCGCATGAACATATCCTTTCCGACCTGTCTTGTTTATGGCATCACCCAGCCGATGCCAACCGTGCTGATCTGGTCGATTCACCAATTACTTTGCAAAATCGCGGACGCCTTCAAAGCGATCCATATAATTCTCGAACTAACATGTTGCTGGATGATATGGAGGTAGCGATCGGCGAACTTCTGGAGTTCAAGAAATATGGTGGTGGCACGGTGGTCGATCTCTCCTCCGCAACAATCGGTCCCTACCCTCAAAAGCTGCAAGAGATAGCGAAGTCCACTGGACTAAATATTATTGCTGGGTGCGGATACTACACAAAGCGCGCCCATCCCGATTGGATCGAGAACGCGTCGGTTGATGAAATTGCTGAACATATGATTCTCGATCTAACAGTCGGCTTTGAAGGAACAGACATTAGAGCCGGAATAATCGGAGAGATCGGCAGCAGTAACCCTATTCATTCTGACGAAGAAAAGGTTCTTTGTGCTGCGGCCCTTGCACAGAAAGCCACGCGTGCTGCCATAAACGTTCATCTGCCTATCTTTGGAAGGCAAGGTCACAAGGTAATTGATATTCTGGAGCGAGAAAATGCCGATTTATCACGCATTGCTCTGAGCCATTTAGATGAAGTGCTGGATCATGAGTATCACGTGGAGCTGGCTAAGCGCGGAGTATACGTTGAATTCGACTGCTTCGGCTCTGAGTTCTATTTCGACGAGGATGGCGAGCACGAGCCATCGGATTCCGAGCGAATCCAGCTTCTCATAAAGTTGATTGATGCCGGATTCGCGTCTCGAATTCTCATCTCTCAAGACGTTTGCACTAGGTTGCACTTGCTTGAGTATGTGGTTATGGCTACGCGCACATTTTGCGTTCGATAGTTCCCAGGCTCAAAAAATTTGGGGTTAATAACGTGATTCTGGAGCAGATTTTGATTGATAATCCTGCCAGGTTGCTCGGGACTTGAAGTCTATTTCCAAACCTATAATGAGATCGAAATCCTTCGAGCACTTCTTACTGTGCATACAGAGATTCCAAATCAATTCTTATGGATGGATTGGTTTTCTTTAGAAGCGCCGTATCTTTTTTGCTCACGTCGCTACCTCCAAAGTGAATGCTGCGCAGTTTATGCATTTTTGCTAGCTGCTCAATGGCATGATGATTCAAACCGCGCGAATTGTAGAAGGTAAGATATTGGATGGACTGGTTGGCAGTTAACTCGTCGAAAATTTCTTTTCGAAGCGGAATGTCGTCCAGCTTTAAAGTTTGTAGTGTGGACATTCTATTCAGAAACTGGATGTCTTCGACCGTGACCGGATTTGCTGATAAATTTAGGTGAGCAAGCTTCAGTTTCGTAAAAGATTTCAGGCGGTCAACTCCAACAAACGCCAGACATCTTCTCAAAGATAAAAACTGCAAGTTGGAAAGTTGTCCGATTTTCTCCAGCCCTAGTTCCGTGATCGGATTCTCGTCCAGAATTAGTTTTTTCAACTTCATTGTTTGTGAAAGCTCGGCGAACTTCTCTCCCGACAGTTTGCAGTGCTCCGCGTATAGCTCGCTTAACTCCGGCATCTGATTCAATGCGCTCAGTGACTCATCGCTCAAGTCGTTATTTGATATTGTCAGCGTCTTGCAAGGGAGCGTGCGTGATAAAGTCGTGAGCGCTTCGTCTTTCAATCTCCACGCATTTAGATCCAAATTCACTAAATCCGTTCCGGGAAGTTGCTTCAATGAAGGCATTCGAATAAGCGTTTCGAACCACCCGCTTGGATCTAGTTTGATGTTCACTTCTACATCTTCCAGTTCAGGAAAAATTCCACACATGTAGAATGCTCGTGCACTGCAGTATGTGTGGGCAAGACCCAAATACTTGAGGTTTTTGAATCGCTTCAATACCGATACATCCTTGTTGCTCAGCGCCGTGTGCGTAAGATTGAGCTGTCTCAATATGCTTGGCTGTGGCAGGTGAATCAGCCCTCCGCCGGTGATCGGAACGCCTTCCATATTTAGATGTTCTAGATGGTCTAGTTTCGCCAGAATTCTAAGATCGTAATCCGTAATATAGCTATGGGATAGATCTAGCTCCTTCAATGCCGGAGGCTTCGTCCATTCCTGATATTCTGACTCGCAGAATCGGCATGTGCTCAACTCCAGACTTTCCATTTCTGGAAGTTCCGAAAAGAGTTTTGCAATGGCACCGGGCTCGAATGTGCAGCTGCGGAAAGCTATCTTCCTCGGCAATTCGCCCGCTCGGGAGCTTGCTTCTACAAGATCAACTACAGTCTGTTCAGTCACATGTTTTTGACTTACCGCAGTGAAAAGATCCATCTCCTCTTCGGTTTTCGTAGGTGTTTGTAGCACTAAAAGAATGAGTAATGAGATTGCGAGTATGATGAGATAGTGACGCATTTTTGATTCCTTTCGCCTAAGTCTCAGCAAGTGACTGCCGCGCTTGGCCGAGCGTGGAAAAAGAACGACTATGAGTAAGTAACTTCTGCGCGCCACAGTTTGTGAGAGCGAGAATGAGTGGGCGAGCAACTCGCCACGCAAAATGTTCATGGGTAGCCGGAGTCTGTGGGAAGCAACAGAAAACGCCGGTCTATGATTTCTAAAACTTACATTGCCGACAAATTTGCAGCAGTAAGGGCAGGTTTCGAAACCTGGCTTCATTTACCACAAAAGATTAAGCCGCCATTGCACTTACATAGCGTGCAAGCGTCCCCGTGAGCTCCGATCCCCTGCAAGCGCCAACTTGCTTTGTATGAGGCTTCGAAACTCTTTCAGCAATGATGAACTGCGTTTATCGAGTAACGCCGATCCCGCCAATGATCCAGCTCGATAAACTGCGAGTTGGTTTGTCTTAAACGCCAACCAGAAAACCAGAACAACAGGAACGATATAGGTATATAACCCCCCAAATTTCATCCTAACGTGTGCATTATTTGGCGGGCATCCGTCAAACTGCGGAGTAAGGCGGCACCGAACTTGAATTGAATTTCATGATGTCACGAGGGTGTCACTGCTCAAATGGCAGGATACTCACATGTTGCTCCCCCGCTACCTTTGAGGGACAGTTTATATGAGTAAAGGACCGCGTGTTACTCGCGATTTTGGCTTGGCACGTCTTATTTCCGCGGATGCTGAAAACAAAAATAACTCTTCAAATACTCCGGCTCGTTCTTACAAGCTTCCGAAACTTGACTCCGATTTTAGTTCGGATAAGGAAGAAGTTGATGAATTCTCCGCGAGCATTAGTGCCGATTTGATGTTCGCGAGAGGAAAAATTCCCATTTTTGTGCGAAATATTTTTTCTAAGAAACGCGCATTGAAGCGTGTAAGCTTGGACCTTATCAATTCGTTCTTAAAAGAAAAGTATCCGCCGTTGCAGCTAATGCTTGCTTGCTCATTACAAGGCACCAATTCATTGCTGCTCCTGAATACCGAATCCTGTGAAGTGCTCGATTCAATCTCTAGCTAAACAAAAAGGAACTGCAAGAACTTTTGGTCCTTGCAGTTTCTCTATCCGAATAAGTGGAGATCGTTCAGTTAAAAGTTGAGCAGATTGCCCAGTGCACCGCTGATGCCGCCGCCGGAGTTCAGCAATCCGCTGGACGAGACGCCGTTGAGGAGTCCGCCGAGCCCGCTTCCGCCAAGGCCGCTACCATAACCTGGATTCAGAACGTTGCCGTATGCGTTTGCATAAATGTTGTTGCCTGCTAGTCCATTGCCAACAGGCATAGCATAGGCTTGGTTATAGTTTGAATATGAAGGGTCAAAGTTGCGATTGAATTTATTTTTGTAGTGTCCGTAAGCATGACCACGACCGCGGCGGCCGTTGCCGCATGACGCACCATTGTTACCTGCATAGCCATAACCGGCGTTGCCAAAGTTGTTTGCATTCCAGTTATTGTTGGCATTGAAACCAATTGCCGGATTGGCACCGAACATGGTGCCATTGTCACGAAGATAATTCTGGGTCAGGTCCATGGCTTTGTTGAGCTGGCTGTTGAGGGAGCGCCGGTCTGGTCCGTTTAGAGAACCGCCCATTTGAATTGCCCACTGCTGATTGTTCGTGATGATTTTGTTGTAGCGGTTGACGAGATCGTTGGCTTGGTTGGGCGTTAACTGTCCTGACGCTGCAAGCTGTTGAACTTGAGATAGACCCATTGTGGCCTGGCTATGTATTGCTGGATCCATGGCTAATGCTGGAGCAACTCCAACTAGCATTGCAACTGCACTTCCAATCATTGCTGGAAGAAAACGGCGGGGAATATTTCGCATTTGATCACCTACAAGGATGAATGCCCTTTGGGCTTTGGTAACAACAAAATGAGTGGGACGGTCATCTCATATGGATCCGGTGACGACGGCCATCTGAAAATGTTCGCGAGTTTCCCGAAAATTTCTGGAACTTACAATTTCCTTACCTGGACTGGCTCTTTACTAGCGCCGGCGCGGGATAACGATGTTTGCTTTCCTCAAACCGTCAGAAGTTTTTTTACCTGATCGCTATTTTAAGGAATTGGTGATCCCATATATTTGGAGATCCTATATATAAGGATGGCAAGTCTGGCGTCGCCTCCTGCCATAGTCGTAAAACTCACTCTTGACGTATCGGGGGCACCTTTGGCTGCTCCTCTGCGTCCTCTTGGAAAATGAAAAAAATGGAGGATCGACAGATGGCTGAAATGATTCCATCGCATTTGGATAGGGTGCGGCGAAGCACAGCTCCTGAGGTCAATGAAGAGATCGACCTTCAGATTGAGAGGAATATACGATTTCTTGCTCAGAAACCGCCAGCGGTGCTTGACGCACGGCTAAGAGAGTTGGAGTTGGAGTGGGATATTGAGCGTGTTTTGGAAACTCTGGCGTCCAGTTTCGTATTTGTGGGTACGCTGCTAGGCGCATTCGTAAATCCCTGGTTCCTCGTTCTGCCCGCAGTTGTATCGGCATTCCTGTTCGTACATGGGACCGCCGGCTGGTGCCCACCACTGCCGGTGCTCAGGCGCATGGGTAAGAGGACCCGGAATGAAATAGACGTTGAGAAATTCGCCATCAAGGCAATTCGTGGTGACTTCAACGATCTCAACTTCCATTCCGATCAACAGTTATTCATCAATAGAGTTATCGATGCAGTAAGGGCATTCAGAGTCTGACCAAACGGCAAGTGTCGGTGGCACTTTTAGATGACTAAATTAAAAGGGGATCGCCGATGAAGCGATCCCCTTTTTGAATTAAGACATTGGTGGATTAGCGGGAAAGTTGTCCGCGGATTTCAGCCATGCGCTTAATTTCTTTCTGAAGGTCTTCGGTCGAGTTACCAGCGGCGCGGTTTTTCTCGATTTCTTCGCGCATTCCGATAATCGCTTCCGTTACATCTTTGCGGGTCATGCCGGCTGCTTCGATTCGTTCGAGTTCTTTACCCATCACTTGCTGTGTTTTTGCAAACATTTGCTGGTTCGTTTCTTCGATTTGTCTGAGTTCAGCATTTACTTGATTGTTCATCACTGAATCTGCTGCACGAGTAACCTTTGTATCGATGTTCTCGCCGCCCCAGCCCACGTGGGATCCGATGAAGCGTCCACCGCTCCAACCAGCAAGGGCTGATGCTGATAACGGTGATACTCTTCCGGCTGTCATCATTCCGGCTCCGAGGACTACCTTTAGTCCGCCTTCGAATTTCTTCTCGTTATCGTTGGTGCGAACTCCCTGAATTCCTTCGCTTACTCCGCTGAAGATTGAACCGACTCCGCCAGCCTTAGCAGCTACGCTTCCCATAGCCGTTTTGCCCCAGGTATAGAGCACGGATGCTGTCCCTGATGTGATGTCTGAAGCGCCGGCTGTAACGTTCAAAGCGCCTTCAACCTTGTGTCCATTTCTAATTTGTTCGATACCTTGCTTGGTTTCGCTGATACCGCCAGCGATGCCAAGGAATCCGAGACCCGTTCCGACCGTTTTTCCTGCCCATGTGCGCAGGTCCATGTTCGAGTGGTTGCTATCAGCATGGCTCGGAGCTGGATTCTTGCCTTGTCCTTTTGGTCCTTCTTGGATTTGAGGACCCTTTGGCGGTTCAGGTTTCTTGCTTACGGCTTTCTCTCCTTCTGGAGTTGTGCTTGGTTCCTTGCGAGTTCCTTTGCTTGTGTCTTTGGCAGCATCTTTTTGTGCTTGTTTCACATGCTCCGGAAGATTGCGGGGCTCAACATACTGTGATTTACCTTCCATCGCTCTTGGCGCGTGGTGGTCATTGGCGCGGGGACCTTGAACATGGGAATCGACTGGACGAGCGGTACGTCCTTGTTCGACGGCTCCGAAAGATGGCTTTTGAGGAGCATGATCGAAACCGCCTGCATCGGCAACCCGCTTTAGAAACTCTTGAGCCGAAAGGTTCGCTTTAGCAACGATTGGTTCAACGAAGGAACGGCTGCGGGGTGGAACTGGTTCGCTTAATTGTGTTGGGCGAGCAGCGCGCTCGATCGCAGCTGGCTTTTCAGCTCCAGCATGTTGTGGCTTTTCAGCTCCAGCATGTTGTGGCTTTTCAGCTCCAGCATGTTGTGGCTTTTCAGCTCCAGCATGTTGTGGCTTTTCAGCTCCAGCATGTTGTGGCTTTTCAGCTCCAGCGTGTTGTGGCTTTTCAGCTCCAGCGCCTTGCGGCTTTTCAGCTCCGCCGTGCTGCTTTTCTGATCCACCACGCTGCTGCTTCTCGGATCCGCTGTGCTGTTTTTCCGATCCGCTTCTACCTTGCGACTTGTCGGATCCACTGCGTTGCTTCTCAGCACCGTGTCCATTTGAACCTTCGAATACTATGTGACCTTTGTCCACGCGACCTTTAGGAATCTGTCCTTTGCTCGAAATTTCGACGCTGTCTACGTGAGCTTGTTGTTGTTGAACCTTTTGTACGTGCTGAGCTTCTTTTGCGGTGTGATGAAATGGTGTTTCGCCGGCTTGAATGCGTCGGCTAATTTCTCGGGCTTGGTCATAGCCCCGATTTACCCAGTTAGAAAATGCATCGCCCATGATTTTGTTTCTCTTTCGTTTGCCTGGTTTGTTCGCCCGTTCGTTCCAGGTGCTTATAGCCTACCGATGGGGGGTAACCATGATGGGTCCCAGACCTAACATTTTTGGGTCTGCACATTACATCTGGAAAAGTCTAACTTCTTGACTGCCACTTTGACAGAAAGACGATGACACAACAAATCGACAAAAGTCCCGCCACCAGTCCATAAGCGGAGAAGATGTTGCTGCGCTCGGCGAAGATGCCAAGAAGAAGCGGCGCAAATAAAGTGGCTCCGCCCGAGGCGATCGACATCCGCGAAGTTGCCTTGCCTGCTTGGTCTGGCGCTGATCCGATCGCTGCCGACAAGGTAAGAGGATAGAAGTTGGCGACTCCCAAACCCGCCAGTACAAGCCCGCCAATGTTTACGAAGACTGAGTTGCCTAACCAGAAGGTTAGAAATCCTGAAAGTGCAAGGATGGACGTGCATCTTAAAAGTAACTGGGTAGGATAGATGCGGACAAGCCGGCTTCCAACGAAGCGACCAAAGACCATAGCGATCAAAAACACCGTCAAATCAGTTGTGGCATCGGCTTTAGAGAGTTTGGCCACTTTCTCCAGAAAATCGGCGCCCCAGTAAATGATTGACCATTCGCTGGCGACGCTGAAAATCACGAGAAGCCAGCACAACCAATAGAATGGTGGCAATTTGCCAGTGACTTGAATTCCCTTTGGACCCGATTCGTTGGCGCCGGCAATAATTGGACGCCCAAACATGAAGAAGATGAGGAAGAGCACTATGGGTAATACTATGGCTATTCGCCAATTCAATCCTGTCCGATAGCAAGTACCAATTAGAAATGGTGCCATGCTGCAAAAAATGCTTGCCACGAAGTTTGACTCTGCGATGGCGATCACTCTGGCTTCGGCAAATCGATCCGCCATTATTGTGCAAAGAGATTGGCACATTATGCTGCCATTGAATCCGCAAATCAGACAGCCGAGTATCGTGACTATTGGGTTGACGCCCGAGAGGAAAACGAGAATGCCTCCGCAAAGGGCGGTGCCAGCCATCCATGCAGTCGATGGCTTTCCGAATTTGCGCATAACTCGTTCGCCAAAAGTGCCTGCGCTAAGAACGCCAAGTGACCAGGCGCTGAAATGAAGTGCTGAAACTGAATAGCTGAGATGAAGTTCGGAACTGAGGAGATTCATCGCCGGACCCATGCCGGCCGCCAAATAACAGTAGTTGCCGATCATCAGGTAGACCAACCAGCAAAGGTCATCGCGTACGAACTTGGTGCTAAGAGAGGTGCCAGCAGACATCTTTTGATTGTCTATCTCGCGAGAAGGGCAGTCAATCGTTCTGTAAGTTATATGAGGAATCGCCCGATAACGCTCGATCGAAGCAGGTTGGAAGTTGCACTCCTAAGCACAAAAGCACAAAATGTATGAGCCGAGTAGTTTTGGCTACTCGGCTCTTGTTTAAACCAGGCAGGGGCGCATCACGATTAAGCGCAGTTTTCATGCACATCATGGTCATTCCAAAACAGGCACCGAATGATCGCATGCGTATGGAATTACTTTTGTAGATGTCGCCTAGGTTCCAGTTTTGATGCGCGTTGTTAGGAGCGCATGGTCTGACAAGCCGCGTGTGATGTTCTTGTTTTTCCAGAAGGGCAATGTTTGCGGATCGCTGAATCCTTCCATGCCTTTCACGTAGAATCCGTCGAGGCGTCCGCCCATTGCTTGGGTTGAGTTTGCATCATTCGGATTTAGCAGTTTGAATCCGGCTTTCACAAGTGGATCCATTTCCTTAGTGCGATCGAGGAATGTGTTGAAGTCACCACCGACGACGCCCTTGAAGTTCGGACCGAGAACATTTGCAAGAATTGCTGCTTGTGCGGCTCTTACTGGTGCTGTTTGCTCTGGACCGCCTCTCATTGACTTCAAGTGAACCACTACTGCAGATGCATCCTTGCCGGTTGCAGAGTCAGTAAAGTCGACTCGGAATGCCGGGCGAAGATCTGGGATGTTATTCACGTTGGCTACTTCAGCATACGATTTGGTTCCATTGACTTTCAACCGGTCATTGATGAGGAATCCAACTGCTTGTCCTCTGCTGTTGGCTTCGGAGATTTCAAACTTGTACGCGTTGTCTCTAGCGATTTGTGCCAATCCACCTTTATCTGCTTCAATCACGAAGAGCATGTGGTGGCGCGGAACGACTTCTTTGTATGTCTCTGCGAAGTATTTTGCTTTGCCTGCATCCAAGAATTCCATATTCCATTCACCAAGGATCAAATCACCCTTAGGACCTGCCTGAGGCATATGTTTGACGGCGTCGCGAACTTCCGATGCCACTACTTTTGCATCAGGCAGTGGTCGTGGTTTTCTATCCTTAAGTGCTTCAATCAAGTCGCCGATGCTTTCGAGCTGGTGCAAATCTGGATGCAAGAATCCACGTGAGGCGATTTCATCTTTCGACATCTTTGCGAACTCTTCCACCGTTGGGTATTGCACTTTGTTTTGCTTGACCCAGTCTGAATAGTCGCGGCTCTCAGCGATCAAGCGATTGATGTCTGTCGGTACCTTTCCGATCAGACCTTTATCGTTCTTCAGTAGAATAGCGGTATCGGGACCTTCAGCTTCTTGAATCTGTTTCAATTTACGCACAGCAAATTCTGCTTGCGACTGATCAACTTTTGCTTCATGGCGCCGAGCCATTTCCGCAGCTGCGCCCATGACTGTGTTCATAGTCATGCCTTGGACAGCGGATTGTAGAACTTCAGCATTATTAGCCAACTTACCGTTGGAGAATAGTTGCGACGCTTCCGCCATTGTGGCACCGCCAGCGAAGCCAACAGCAGGAAGCGTCAATGCTTTTCCTAGTGTTCCCATCTCTTTAGTTAGGGCATTGCCTCCGGCGAATACCATGAAGCCGAGACCGGCGCCCATCGCATTACCGAAACGTGTGTGATTCTCGTCAGGCTTCTGCAAGGCTGAAAAGGCCATTGCACCAGTGACCATATGAGCCGTACTATTCGTAAGAAAAGGCTTAATGGTGGAACCGAGTGCGGTTTCACTTGCTTTCGTCATACCTACTTGAGCGACTTTTCCAGCGATCATGAAGGGCACTGCCGCTCCAAGACCGTGTGAGACGCCTTGCACAAACCAATTCGCGCTGTAAGCCGGAGCCTCAGCTGTGTGCAAATGCACTGTCGGCAGATTTACCAAATCAGCCGCCGTATTGTAAACGGCCAGTGGACCGGCGTTTACCATCGGATTGAGAACGTTCTCGACTGCCCAATTACCAGCTGTTTGCTTTTCTGGTACGGACAATAATTGTTGTTTGTCGCCTTCCATGATTACACTAACCTTTGCCTTTACACCACAGCTTCCCTTGTTAGTAGATAATGCCTCCTCCTTTACAATTTGAAAAGAGACCGGCCTCGACGTACTACGCATTTTCCGGGGGGCTAGACGCCTTAAATCCTACGCCCGGGGCGGGTTTACGATTAACCGGCGTTAAGATTGGCGGCAAAGTTCACAGCGCTTTTTGACGGTCTGTCTGCTGATAGGCTTATGGTGAGCTGGATTCAGTCGAATGATAAACTGCTCACTATTGCAATTGTTAGCGCGCTCTCATGCCAAGCTTCTGCCAAAATAAAGTCCGCGCCTGGCTTCCGCAAGGTTCCAATCTCTTAAGCGCCTCTCATCAAATTGCGATTGGAAGTCGGCATCATCATATGTAGGGAATTAAGCAGGGTCGAGTTATTTATGTCAGAAAGCTTTTCTTTCGAGAAAGAACCGGCGTCGCCAAGACTCGTACATATAGGTGATCCGATCATTCGCTCTGTCTCGCGTCCAATCAACTCCATCATCCAAGCTGCGAAAATCTGCCGCGTGCTTGCCGACAAGCTCTGGGAAATTCAGGGTGCAGGTCTTGCTGCACCGCAAATAGGCGTTCCATATCGCGTTTTCGTTTTTCAAGTGCGCAAGACTGAATTGTTTCCTGATCGGGAGGAATCAGCACTATACACAATGATCAATCCTGAGTTGGAAATCTTGGATGAGAGTACTGTTGCCGATTACGAAGGTTGTTTCAGTGTTCCAGGATTTCTTGGCTTTGTTCCGAGAGCCAGAGCCGTAAAAGTGCGTTGGACAGATCCCGATGAAAGTAAGCGCGAAGAAGTCTTCGAGGACTATCGCGCGCGCGTGATTCAGCACGAAGCAGATCACCTGAATGGTGTTGTTTACGTAGATAGAATGCCGGACATGGCGACATTCACCACACGCGAAAATTACTTGAAGAATCAGTGCTGAGATTTCTTCTGTGCTGATGGAAATCCATCGGCTGTTAAGAGTGGGAATGGGATATGGTGATTTTGCAAGCTCATATCGCAGTCGAAGACCTGCATGAAAGCCTGGCTTTCCTTTGTTTTATCCATGCTGCCCAGCCTGGCGTTGCCGTGCAAAACTTTTGATAGCCATATTCTTGTATCGTGACTGTCGAGGTAGATTTTGACATTGGAGCAGCTGCTCTTAATCATAGGACTTTCTGCCATAAAGGTATCGCGGTCAAAATCGGGAGAGCAAAAGACGATTGATTTGAACTTATCGTCTCTTGGGCTGCGTTTGTATTCTGAAGCAAGAATGCGTAAAGACCAGGCGACCATGCGTGATCCCAAACTGTGCGAAACCACCGAGATGTTTGGATTATTGAAAGTCTGTCCGAGTTCGGCAAGTGTTTGGGCAAGTGGAAAAGCGCTCCACTCTGCGGTTGCTTCGTCGCCCATGTAGGCACTGTACTTGTTTTTGGAAGGCCAGGCAAAAACAACAACGGGAATCTGCAGGTTAGTTTCAAGCTTTCGCCCTAGTGAAATTGCTCCATCGAAGCTCTTGCGATATCCATGAACAAAAACTGCGAGCCGCTCGGAACCCGTGCCTTTGATCGCAGCTAAAAATTCTTCTTTGTCCTTAAACATTTTGATGTTTGCGTGCTCAACTTTTGTGCCTGGCTGAGCATCGGCGCCGGCTGGTATCATGCCGTATTGAAGATCTTGGGTTCGGTGCGAGTTGAATTCAATAGCACCCTTCTTGCCGATTTCCCTTTCTCTGTTTGTGACGAAGAACACTGGAAAAGGATTGTTCTGTGTGGTGCTCATAGCGGCAACCGACACATTATCTGGTTGTGCAATTGACGACGGGACGGCTGAAGCTGCGCTCAGCAAGATACTGAGCGAAAGCAACAATCGAAGACCTGAACCAGTGAACATTTTTCCGTGCGCAATAAAGAGATGATAAGAATGGCTGGGATTTTTCAGTGAAATAGCTTCTCTAGCGAGTGCTTTTACGGCGTAGCGCTTGATTGCGGACTAAGGCACCATTTTCCCAACTGACATCATTATACACAGAATGCTGATGGTGAGGCGGAACTAATGAAAAATAGAAAATTCATTGAAAAATGTTTTCATTCGAATTGCGCTGAACTTTATCCAATGATTACATCGCCAATCCTTCTGGATGTTCAACAAACTGTTTGTAGGTGGCTTGCACAGGCAGTGCTGACGTTAGCCCCGGAACATCGCCGAACAAAGTGTTGCTAAGTGTGATCAAAGGTTCGACTCTTCCGGTTACGGTGACCTCGACCTGATAGAGGTAGCTTTTGCTTTCAACATTGCTGAGCGGGGAGCTGGAATGGATGGGATTTTTGCCCGCCTTTACAGGTGTTCCGAGTATAGCTATGTTCACATCCTTATCTTCAAAATTGACTCCAGTGATGCCGTTGTCCCGCACGGAAATTGCATCTCTTCTTCCGATGTTCACGGCGGAAAGTTCGCCGTCATTCGCATTTTGCTGAAAGGTCTTTGCGCGAACGGCACTGTGAAGGGCATTTTGTGCGGCTGCATGCACAAAGGAAGTTCTGAATGCGATAAAGCTAAGGTCTGCCAACGGCAGCAAAAGTCCAAACATAAAAACGAATAGGACCACCGGCATTTCGCAGGTACTGGAACCAGCGTTTGAGCGGATTATTTTGGAGTTCTTGATGCCCTGTCCCATTTCCCAACCCTCCCAGGTTTAGCTTAGACGTATAGTCTCATTTAACTTGGGCAATTTCTGGGCAGTAAGTCAAATCAGGTTCAGACCTACTTTTGCTCCGGATGTTGTTTTATCCATTGAAGAAATTGGCGTGCCAACTCTCCTTCTTGATCTTTGATGCTTGAAGCTATCTTAAACCAGGTTACAGCTTCCCTCAGATTCTGTTTTGTGCCTTGTCCTTTTGCATAAAGAACGCCGATGACGAATTCCGGACGCATATCACTATCGTCTGCCTGCTCGGCTGCTTTCTTGTACCACTCAAAGGATTTCTTGAAGTTTTGAGTGGTACCGCGACCGATGTAATAATAAGTGCCTAACTTGGTTTGGGCCTGATAGGAGCCCTTTTCGGCTTCCTGTTTTAAGAAAGAAAATGCCTCTGCTGGTCTTGAAGAAACACCTTCTGCTTCGACAAGATAGTTATATAGATCGAAGTTCTCTGGGTTCTGAACTTGCTGAGTCGTGCAGGCAGGCGCGACTATTATGATCAAAGCTACGATAAGAGTCCTGAAGAGCCACTCAAAGAGCAGGAATTCTCGAGTCTTTATTGTAGGTTTGAGCATCGTTTTCTCCGGTTTCTACTTTAGATCTGCTTAAAATCGGCGGAAAGGTCATCACTGGTGCTTGCTGACATAGGGGCAAAGCGAGGCAGTTCGAAAACTTGCTCGAATTTTTTCAATTGTTCCGCGTTGCCGACGATATAAATCTCATCGTCTGCATCAATTGGTATTTCAGGATCGGGATAGGCAATCGTCTTCGATTGCTTCTTAAGTGCCGCCAGTGTCGCCCCGGTTTGCTTGCGGATGTCCAGCTCGCGCAAGTTCTTTCCACTTATTTGATCGGATTGAACCTTGAACCATATTCCTTCCTGATCATCTTCGTAATGCGTATGCACTTGAGCCAGCTCTATGTCCTTCGGATCCGTATTGAACAGCGAATAGCGCCGGCTCTTTATGCTTTCGAGCGCCCGGCTTATTTCAGCAAGAGGGCGTTGCATGCTGTTAAGCGTGAGACGAGTTATTTCAATGCTTGCTTCAAACTCAGGCTGAACAACAGCATTTACGCCTGCTGCGCGTAAAACTGGGATATCGCGAGCCCGGTGCACTCGAGCAATTATTTTTATCTCCGGATTCATCTCTCGTGCGATCGACGCAACGCCTGTAGATGCGATCGGATCGGGTACTGTTAAAACCAGGCATGATGCTTTACGCAGATTCGTTTTCTCAAGAACGAGTCTCGAGAACGCATCGCCGTATATGTGTGGAATCCCTTTGATAGCGAGCTGTTCAATCATTGCAGCATTCAGCTCTACAACCAGGAATGGAATACCGTGCGCTTCTAAAACGTTTCCGAGATTCTTTCCGATTCGGCCATAGCCGCAGAGGACTACGTGATTATCCAGCCTGGAATTACTGTCCTCATCGCCATGACCACCAGCGTGAGCTGGGGCAGGGCTATTGGCTACTGCTGCTGCAGAGGCTCGGGCTTGCTTGAGGAACAAATTTGGCACGATGTTCATGAGCGTCGGTGTCGCAATCATGGTAACCACTGCTGCTGTCAGCGATAGGTTATAGATGGAATCAGATATCAGCCCGGAATTTTGGCCTAATGTGAGAAGGATGAACGAGAACTCTCCAATTTGTGCAAGTCCGATGCCAACTAAAACAGCGGTTCGCAAGTTGTTGGTAACGAAGAAAGCACTCAGCATGCCGACAAGGGCTTTCCCAAGAATGAGGAAAATGACAAGAGAAAGTACTGGAACCCAGTTGTCGACTATGAATTTGCCATCAAGCAACATGCCGACTGAAACGAAAAATATGGTTGAGAAAATATTTCTGATCGGAAGCAAATCATGCAGCGCCTGATGCGAGAATCTCGATTGGCTGATCATGATCCCAGCTAAGAATGCGCCTAGAGCCAGCGATAGTCCTAAGACGTGGCTTAAGAGAGCTACGCCCAGACATAGGACAAGGATTGTTAAGGGAAATAGTTCGCGGGAGTTGCTCCCGGTAAAGTGTGTCAAAAATCTGGGAACTATGTTGGTCGAACCGACAATAACTAGTATGAGAAAGATCAGAGTTTTTCCAATAGATATGGCAAGCTCTGTGAAATCGAGACCATTGACTCCCGCTGCTGCTGCACCGGCGCCGTTGAGTTGGGCTAGTAATGGAAGGCAAGGAATTAGTAAAACGAGCGAAAGGTCCTGTACCAACGATAGGCTGATCAAAATCTGTCCATGCAAGGAATCTGATTCTGCACGATCTATCAAAATCTTTGTGATGACAACGCTGCTCGACAGAGCGCACACGCAGCCAAATAGAAACGCAGAGCTGGCGCTTTCAGTCAGGTGAAAGAAAGTGGCAAACAAGCCTGCCAGTACGATGGTGAGCCCTATCTGCACAGCTCCTGCAGCGAAGATCTTTTTTGCAGAGGCAAATATTCTTTTTAGCGAAAGGTCTAAGCCGAGGGTGAAAAGAAGCATGGCGACGCCGAACTGCGCCAGCATTTCAATTTGGTCCGGTTGGCTTATCCATTTCAGACCATGAGGTCCGATGACAATGCCGCCTAGCATGTATCCTGCAATAACTGGTTGTCTTAGCCTGGTACAAAGCTGCCCTGTAAGCAACGCGCTTGCCCAGACTAAAGCCAGATCGCGTATAGGTGCGATTTGCTCATTCATATTATTGGCTCGCTAAAGAGTCCTGCTCTAATTTTTCAATGTGGTACTCAACTGGTTTGCAGTCTTGTACGGAGACATTTCATGCTTGTTGACGCAAGGTCTCAGATGAGCCGATTAGATCAAAAGTGCCCTATGCAGCAACCAGAGCTTTTGCTGTCCGAAGATTGGCGCAGCGCTGAGTTGGATTTGCGTACTTGGAATGGAATATCTGAATTTGAGTTCGGAGAAGCCCGCAACGGGCTTAGCTCCATCGTCGTTGCCAAATTTTTGAGCAATCTGTCCATTATCATCAGTGGACTTTTCAAAGACTGACAATGCTGCTGACAAACAAGCCTTCGCTTTTTGCCGCATTCTATTAGTATTGAAATCGGAGCCCAAGTCATTAATCGGTTGAACTGTTTCGAAGAAGCAAAGCAAGTTCAACGCCGTGACGGCAAAGAGGATAGCAAGCAAGCGCGATTTAAGGTCTTGCATACGACGTCCTCCTAGATATGATTGTAGCAGCTTGAATAACCCTCTATCGAATAAAGCGGACGAATCTGCTGGAGCTGGCAGGTATATGCTCTTGCGCGCCCTAATTTGAGGTTTGAGATCTGGCACGTATGACAAGCCTTTGAGGACTTTCGAAATGCTTGCTGATTCGGTTTTGAATAATCAACTAAGAAGCCTTGCTTGGTTGTCAAACGTGATGACTCTTACCGCGATGTCTGTCTAAGAACACCGAATAGCTGTGGTCTTGAGATCGATACTGAGCCCAACTGTTCATGGCTATGCTTCTGCAAAATTAGCTCACGTCCACTTATTGATTCTCATTGATGAAACTTCGGGGAAAGGATTCAAGCGCTCATTCCATCTGAACATTTGAACGACGATCAAATATGGACTCAATATCTGATCGATTTGGAGATTTTTTGAGGCACTTTGTGTGCCTCTTTTCCGGATCGATATACGATTTGGCACCAAAAGCGATGGCATAGCATCACCTGCGAAAAAGGCTAATGTTAAATGTTTGAACAAACTAGACTTCGATGATCGAATCGATATCCTCCCTGCATATCGCGCAGCTTGACACGTTTTTTAACAGCTCATACGATTTAGCCGTCTCAGAAATTTCAGCCGCAACCGCATCTTAAGCGGGCGCACACGATCTATATCATTTCGATATTTATAAGGAGCAAGCGAGCTCTCCATGTCAAAGATTGCAATCATCAGCCAAGCCGAACAAGGTGTCTTAATCGACATCAGTGGATGCCAATCGCTTGCAGAAGCGAAGCAGTATCTGACATCGACATTGCAGGTATCCAGCCAGTTCTGGGAGGGATTGATCGTCGATCTGAATTTGGGACCACTGGTGCTCACGCCAGAGCAGGTCTCTGAGATTCAAACTTTTGTCGCTGAACTGGGTGTCCATCCGCGCCAGATATTCTCCTTGAGCCCGATAACGCGCGCATCACTTGTGCAGGCGCTAAAGGCGACTGAATTGGAAGCCGCACTTACTGCTTCCGAACTTGGTCCTGTCGCTGACGCCGTAGAATTCTCGCCGACGCGTGTTA
This sequence comes from Candidatus Obscuribacterales bacterium, assembly GCA_021732085.1. Classification (GTDB taxonomy): domain Bacteria; phylum Cyanobacteriota; class Vampirovibrionia; order Obscuribacterales; family Obscuribacteraceae; genus JAIEPM01. Next base: position 237,463 of record JAKFVQ010000022.1, read on the forward strand.
TTCGCCAAAGCGAACAGACCAGATCTGACGTGCTAACAGCACAGGCTGCTGCTGGAACAACCGACGTTGCAGTAATGGAAGTTGTTAACACGGCTGAGTCTGTGACCGGCACCCTTGCGTCCTGCTCGCAAGTTGAGATTGAAGAAAGCCTGCCAGGATTTACAGTAGTAAGTTTCTCGGAATGCAAGGCTGAAGCCGCTGTACCTAATGCAGTGCGTGCTGAAGTGCTTGGCACTGGCTTCGGTGGCAACCAACAAACCGAAGCTGGCTTTGCAGTCAATTCGATTTTGCCTGCCTCAAAGATTTTGCAGACCAGATTGATCGCCGCTGGTATCGAGCAGCCACCGGTTCCTCCAAAACCGGCACCGGAAGCTCCGAAGCCTAAGCTTGCGCAAGCACCTGTCGCTTCACAAAAACCTGGAACACCGGCAGTTCTGATGATGAAGCAAACACTTCGCTCCGGACAGCATGTGAGCCACAAGGGACATCTGGTCATCATCGGCGATGTCAACCCGGGAGCTGAAATAGTTGCCGACGGCGATATCACGATCTGGGGCGCATTGCGCGGCATGGCTCACGCCGGCGCAAACGGAAACACCAACGCCGAAATTAGAGCACTAAAGTTTGAACCACTGCAGCTGCGTATTGCTAACGCCATAGCGCGCTCACCTGATCGGAGCAAGGGACATATCGTCTCTTCCGGTCCTGAGACCGCGCGAATTGTAGAAGGCAAAATTCGCATAGCTGCGAGCGACCCTGAATAACTGAGTAATAAAAGTTTCGAGATTCTCCAATGAGGACTGAGGAATGACTGGCAGAGTAATTGTAGTAACATCGGGCAAAGGTGGCGTCGGTAAGACCACCGCTTCTGCCAACATCGGGCTTGCGCTGGCCGCAAGCGGACCCTCGGTCGCGCTTGTCGACATGGACATCGGGTTGCGCAACCTCGATATCCTCATGGGGCTCGAGAATCGCGTGGTTTATAACCTTGTCGATGTCGTCGAGGAGAAGTGCAAACTTCGCCAGGCCCTCGTAAAGGATAAGCGCCTTCCTAACTTGAATCTTTTGCCGGCAGCGCAAACGCGGGACAAAACCGCAGTTAACGCTGACCAAATGAAGAAGCTCACGGAAGAGCTGAAAGGCATGTTCGATTATGTTTTGATCGACAGCCCAGCCGGAATTGAAAGCGGATTCCAAAATGCTATAGCTGGTGCTGAGGAAGCAGTGGTTATTTGTACGCCCGAAATGTCCGCTGTCCGCGACGCTGATCGCGTGATCGGATTATTGGAAGCGCGCAAGGATGAAATCAGTCAGTATCGATTGATCATCAATCGCATTCGTCCTCATATGGTGAAGAGCAATGACATGATGAGCGTCCAGGACGTTCTGGAAATCTTATCAGTCAAATTGCTCGGAGTCGTTCCTGAAGACGATCAAGTAATCGTGTCCACCAATAAGGGCGAACCTCTCTCGGGATCGTCCGATAACCAAAAAGCTGGACAAGCATATAGAAATATCGCCAAACGCTTGCAGGGAGAGGAAGTTCCGTTCCTTAACTTAGACGCTATGGACGCAACCTGGTTTACCAAGGTTGTAAAATTCTTCAATCCCGCGCGAGTCTAATTGGTGGAGGAATATTACCGTGCAACTTTTAGATTGGTTATTCCGAAAAAGTAGCGATGACGCTCGATCGAAAGCCAAAGACCGCATGAAGCAGATGCTCATACATGACAGACTCGAGCTCCCGCCGGATCGCTTGTCAAGTTTGGAAGAGGAACTGGTTGCTGTTGTCTGCAGGTATTTTGACATCGACCGCGACACAACGCGCTTCGATCTGCAACAATATGAGAGAAAGGCAGCCTTGATTGCCAACTTCCCTCTGGTAAGGTCAAAGACTTAAACGTCCATGGATTATGTATCCAAATTGCAGCAAGCATCAGCTCTAATCTGGTGCCGGCTGTTGGCCCGCCAGGAATTTCTTTCATCTTTGATGTTTAGTCCGCGACGCGTTCGGCGCTCGGTGGAGCGTGTTGAAGGAAGCGAAGGCTTCCCGCCTCCTGCTTCTGGAAATTGGAGCGCGCTCTCTGGACTCTTCGCAGATTTGAATCCCAGCGATGATGGGAGCTCAGGCTTCCAGCCGGAATCTAGTGGTCGAAGCGAATGGATGTTGAATCGCGACGAGAATGGAAGCACAGGCTCCCAGCTCGGTTCTAATATTCGAAGTGAATGGATATTGAATCACGGCAAGAATTGGCGCGCAGGCTTCCAGTCTGATTCGAAGGCAGCTAAAGCACATTCATTGCGCCGGCAGTATTTGCGTGCGTCGCTTCTTCGCAAGGCAAATCCCTGCTCGCGAAGATTTAGACCGAGCGCGGGTGCCTGAACGTGACTTACTCTGAAGGTCGTCAGCAATCACCACTTCCCGGGCTCATTCGCAGCGTCTGGTCGATGATTGCTAGCGTCGATTGGATACTCGTCTTCGCGACGATCTATCTTCTCTACATCGGACTGCTCACGCTGGATGCTCAAGGCGCTTCTTTCCACGACAAGCAACGAGACTTTCTTTTCGTCGGCGCTTTTGCCGCGCTGCTATTCTGGCGCGTTCCTTACAAGATCTGGACGAATCCCATTGTTCTGCCGATTCTCTATCTAATTAACATTGGCTTGTTGGTTGCGGTTATGGTGGCAGGGCACTCTGCGATGGGTGCGCAAAGATGGTTGGCACTCGGTCCGATTACCTTGCAACCATCCGAAATAGCAAAGCTCGTAGTCATCTTCACCTTATCTTTGTGGCTTGCTTGGCGGCCGATCAAGAACTTTTGGGATAATCTCTGGACAATTGCAATCATCGCAATTCCCGCGCTGCTTGTATTCAAGCAGCCTGACTTGGGCACGTCTTTGACATTTGGTGCCGTTTTTCTAGGCATGACATTTTGGGCAGGCGCAACCTTCGGCGATCTGCTCGTTTTAGCAAGTCCGATCATTACGTTGATCTTGAATGCGATCGACAAGCCAATGCTGCAATGGATCTACAATGGCGTGCCCATGGGCTCCGACATTGAGGCAGCAAAGGCGACCGGATTGGAAGGTGTGTTCTGGCTCGGATTTATTGTTGCGCTCGGATCCTATCTTGCGATCTTTTGGCGGCGCCGGAATTTCAACGTTTGGGTTCGCTTGATTTTGATCGCAGCAATACTTTCGGCTAACTTTGTAATTGCTGAAAAACGACCTGAGCTGTGGAATGTATTGAAACCATACCAGCAAAAACGTCTGACTAGTTTCGTGAATCCATATTCAGATCCACGAGGTTCCGGATACCACATTTTGCAAAGTCTGATCGCAATCGGCTCTGGTGGCATCAACGGAAACGGATTGGGGCAGGGGCGGCAGAGTCAGGGACACTTCATTCCTGAGCGCCACACTGACTTTATTTATGCTGTGGTAGGCGAAGAGCTTGGATTTAAAGCAAGCCTGAGTGTGATCATCGCGTACTTCTTTATTTGCGTGCGAGCCATCTTTATCGCATTCCAAGCGCGCGGCGAACCCCGCGGCAGTTTGATGGCGATCGGAATTATGTGCATGTTCCTCTTCCACGCATTCCTGAACATGGGAATGACGATGGGTATCATGCCGGTCGCTGGTGTTCCGCTACCATTCCTCAGCTATGGTGGCACCGCGCTGATAATCGATCTTGTCGCGATTGGATTGCTACTATCTATTCGCACTCATAATCCAAAGCAAGTCGCGAAAGACAACTGGTGGTAGTCGGCCAAACGTTTGCGTAATTGCTCGTAAACAGGCAGATAATCGACAAAAAAAAGGGAGGCGTTTACGCCTCCCTAAAGAGTTTTACTATAGCTTACTTCTCTTATTGGGCTGCTCCACGCGGGACGTGGTTTGTGACCAACGAAGCACCTTCTTGCTGTTCGAATTTTGCAAGCTCGGATTCAGAAATTGACATTGCTGTTAGTCGGCTTGATTGTCCGAGTGTTGCCATGCGATCAAGAACTGCGAAAGCTTCTTCGAGGTGGCGTGCAAGGGCACGTGCCTGTGGCGCAATTTTGTCGACGCTAGCGCCCAAGATGATTTGGGATTCGATACCGCTTACAGTGGCGCGTTCGTTAATTAGTCCATCGCGCCATGCGGTAAAAATGCGCATTTTGAGCGGTTGTCCAGGCGCTGTGTAGAGGGTGACCGTTCTGTTGAAACCTTGAGTATTTACTACAATTTCGCCAACCAGTTGTTCGAAGCTACTGGGTCCATTCGGCAACATACCTTGGATTTTTCCAGCGGTTGTTCCTAATTCCTGCGCAATTGTTTCGACCAAACTGGCGAATGATGCTACACCTTGCAGATCAATGGTGGTAGCGCCGTTTGTCGGCTGTGTCGCGAAATCAAATTTTTCATTGCTTGTCATAGTCTTGTCAAGAACCTCTGGAATCCAGCAAACTGTTTGTAATCTTGACAGTTTAAGTCTGAAGATGCAAGTAGATCAGGCTTAAGCAGACATTCTTGGCATCTATCGTTACATGAAGCTTCATCCATAATGCCTTTATCGAGCTGGTTTTTACTACAATTGGTCCATGCAAGGAACAGACACCGACAACGCCGGAGAAACAGCGGCGCCCCTAAGCGCCCCTCCTGACAAGCCTCAGGGCATTTTCGCAAGCATCAAAGAGTGGGCGGAGATGATTAAGATCGAGCATACGGTCTTCGCTTTGCCTTTTGCTCTGTCTGGCATGATTCTTGGCGCGAAGAATATTCCGGAGCCAATGACCTGGTTCTGGACCATCCTCGCTTTTGCTGGCGCTCGTTCTGCCGCAATGACTTTGAATAGATTGATTGATGCCGGCATTGACGCAACGAATCCTCGAACCAGCATGCGCTCCATTCCTGCTGGGAAAATTAGCCCCGGTTTGGCGTTGGTGTTTGCCATCGCTTCCTTCGGCTTGATGATATTTGCAGCGACGAAGCTGCCGCCTTTGTGTCTCATGCTTTCCCCTATTGCCGTTTTCTGGCTTTCCTTCTATTCATTCACGAAGCGATTCACCTGGATGTGCCACATTGTGCTTGGTATCGCACTTGGTGGCGCTGCCCTCGGTGGATGGATAGCTGCGGGTGGTAGTTTGGATCAGTATGGACCATGGCTGCTAGCTGGAGCAGTCAGCACTTGGGTTGCTGGTTTTGACCTCATATATGCCTTGCAAGACGTCGATTTCGACCGAGGCAAGAAATTGCACAGCATTCCAGCACGGTTTGGTATTGAATCAGCTCTAATGGTTTCCGGCGGGCTCCATCTGCTGACTGTTTGCTGTTTGATGTTGCTCGGATGCTCGCTGGATTTGGGCCCGGTCTATTACTGCGGCGTTACCATGGTCGCAATCATGTTGAAGTACGAACATTCGCTCGTGAAGCCGAATGATCTCAGCAAGATAAACGCTGCTTTTTTCAATACGAATGGAATCGTATCCATAGCTACATTTATAGCCGTTCTCGTGGATAAAGTTTGGAAGTTTTAGCCATCGATGCCAGCGGGACGCTGGCGGTCGCATCTGCAACGCCTTCATTCCGGATTGTCACCCCAGAGGGCGTGAAACTTATTTTCTAACGCCTTTAAAGATTTCAGATCTCCTCTGCTACGAGCACAATTGATCATGAATCTAAAGGAAGCATTTCTCTCGAAAAGCCTTTCATTTAAATTGAGGAGAGCTGCCTCGGTTTTTCTGACTTCAGCTAGAGATTTTGGATTGTCTCTAGTCAGATAGAATAGTTCTGCCGCCGCATTAGCTGAACTCGGAGCGGTTCGGCCGTCCTGCAATTGATCAGATATCTCTAGACACGTTTGCAGCTCTCGGATAGCTCTTTTCTTATTTTCACCTTTCATCAAGACCCCATACAGCGCGTGAAGAGTCGCTGCGCTTGGCGATAAGCCAAGAGAATATTTTTTTGCATAAGCCAGAAAACGATTGCAGGTTTTCTTCGCAGCTGCATTATCGTTGTTCTTAACTTGAAGATGGGCTAAGCGTGCTCCGGTTTCGAGTTTTCGTTCTCCATCCAGTATTGAAATCGCCTGTTCCGTTCTTAAGGTGGCTTTGTTTAGGAGGATGCCTTTACTCCGACCTCCTTGATCCTTGTCATTCTTGTATAGGAGAAATTGGGATAGTGTTAGGTAGACTTTCGCATCTTCAATCTTTTGATTGCTCTCCTCCAGCAGCTTCTCCAAAAGATTAATGGCTTCGTCCGTTTTTCCTTGATTCTGCAAAGCGAAGGAATCGTTAATAGCTTTTTCAATCCTCGCGGGGGTGAAACGTTTGTGCGTATGAGTGGTGTTAATGCGTTCGCTCGATGAGGACGTTGCCTGATTTGTGAGCTTGGAATAAATGAATGTACTCAGCCACAAAAGGAGAATCGTGACGCCAGCATAAGTCAGTATTTTCCAGATTTTTGTTGGACCTTGGCTTGTCTCATTCTGCAGCCTGCCATGCAGACGTTGAGAAGGATGGAGCAATGCATCCTTTAACACTGAGGCTTGAGCTGGTCGTGCCGCTGGATCCTTTTCTAGGCACCACTGTACAGCGGAGCCCAAATCACCTGACACATATTCGCTTTCCCTAGGTTTCTCATTTACGTGTTTAATCAACAATGCATAGGCTTCTTCTCCGAAAAACGGCGGGTGTCCGTCGAGTACTTCGAACATCAAACACCCGAACGAATAGAGGTCGGAGCGCGCATCTAAAGCGATTCCCTGGCATTGTTCTGGACTCATGTAATCCAATGTTCCGAATATAGCCCCGGTGTTGGTCAGCTTCTGGATTTCCTTTCCTGATTCAGGCAATACTTTTGCAATTCCAAAATCGACAATCTTCGCCTTGCTGGTCTCGCCAAGAAGCATAATATTGCTGGGCTTTATGTCTCTATGGATAACTCCTCTTTCATGTGCATGGGCTAGACCATCTAGGATGTCACAAAAAATTGGTAATGCAACTGGTGGTGGCAATCGTCCGCCATTGATTTCAAGTAACTGAGACAAACTTGCACCATCAAGGAACTCCATTGCAATGTAGGGCACGCTATCAATCAAACCAAATCCGTATACTTTGACAATACTAGGATGATCGAGGCGGCTTGCGGAGAGGGCTTCGCGCTGAAAACGCTGAACTGATTTATCATCCACTAAAAGCTTTTCGTGAAGCATTTTTAGTGCGATTGGTCGTTTCAGAATGAGGTGTGTTGCTTTGTAGACGGAGCACATGCCTCCTTTGCCAAGGAAGCTTTCAATCGTATACTTGCCGTCTATAGTAAGCCCCGGTGCCAATAGAGACGCCGGCTTATTCGTTGGAGCTTGCGCGGGTTGAGCGACTGTAGATCTGTCTCTTAACTCGGACTTCAATGTATCGTCGTCGTCAATCATATGGACTGCTCAGGGCTACTAAGCTTGGTTTTCCCATTTTATCCCTGCTTTTAACCTATAAGTGTCAACAGCGGAGCAGCCGACCTGAGCAGCAGAAGTCTCTTGCCTATGCGCGCCTTTATTCAAGCTTTAGCGCAGTTGCTTATTTGGCTTTTGGTGGGGCTACGAAGGCGTAGAGGTCACCGGAAATGGTGCCTTGGAAGATTTGCGTTGATGTTACCAGTGGTGCCGATTCCAGTCCGGATTCGAAGGTGTGGTACCAGTTCAACTCACCTGTTTTTACGTTGAAGCTATGGAGAATTCCATTACGTGTTCCGAGGTACAAGCTGCCGCCTACGCTGCTTGCGCCACCTAGAGCAGGACCACCTGCGCTTGCTTGCCAAAGCAACGTGCCTTTGAATTTGTCGATGCTATGGATGCCACCATTTTTGGTGCAGTAGTTCAATGAGGTGAATTCCAGATTTCCTCTGCAAAGGAAAGAAGAGTTGGTTTCGAATTTCCAGACCGGATTGCCGGTTTCAATTTCGTAAGCGAAGATCTTGCCGTCAACCGAGGCGCAGTAGACGCTGTCGGTCGAAGCAAGAACGCTGGCAAGGAATGCCCCACTGCCCTCGGCGTGCCATTTGCGCACGCCCTTCTCCGTATCGATCGCATGGAGAGCTTTATCTTTGCTGGCAACGAAAAGGGTATTCTCAACTACTTGTGGATTACTGACGATGCCACCATCGCAGCGATAAGTCCATACTACCTTGCCGTCTGCTTTCGCGAATGCTTTGACGCTGCCATCCATTGCTGCAACGAAAACGTGGTCGCCTGAAGCCACAGGTGAAGTGACTACTGGACAGGCACTCTGAAACTTCCAGTTGACCGAACCATCACCGGCGTAAATAGAATAGGTGTAACCATCGACGCCTGTGCAATAAACTTCATCAGCCACTACCAGTGGTGAGGAAAGAAGTGCGCCTTCAGTTTTGACATGCCACTGCAATCGCCCCGTGTTCATATCGATTGCATAAAGCGCGCCATCAGCAGATGGAAGATAAATGTGTTTGCGATTGCGGTGCAGCCCTGGTGTAGCCTGCCAGCCGATCGGTCCCTTCGTTTTGTAAGTCCAGAGCAATTCGAGCTGTTTTTCTTTTGTCGGATCCAGTCCGCCTGAAGGAGTTGTTTTTGGTGCCTCTTTTGCAACGACTGGAGCCTTTTTCTCTTCGGCTGGTGAACAATCGATGGTTGTCGTCTCGGCGGTCGCGACAGCAGTCTTTGTTTCCGCTGGCGGTTTCTCTGCCGGAGCGCTTTCCGTCGTCTCCTTGCTGACTTCAACTTGCGTTGGAGCAGCGTTTGAAAACTTATCGGAAGATGCTCCGCCAACTCCCAAGCGTGCGACTTTCATTTCAAGAAGCATTTTTTCCAACGAAGGAAGAACGTCGTTTAGTGATTGAAGGCGCTCGTCTGGACTCTTTGCCATCATGTATTTAATGACCTTATCCAATATCGCTGGCGTATCTGTGCGTACTTTTCCTGCTGACGGAACTGGCGCCGTCGCGTGCTTCAATGCCATTTCGATCATGCCGGCGGCTTTGAATGGGCGCTCGCCTGTGAGCATTTCATAAAACACTGAACCAAGTGAATAAATATCGGAGCGGTGGTCGTGTGGTTCGCCACGACACAGCTCTGGTGACATGTAGGCAGGGCTGCCCTTGCCTTGCGCCGTTCGTTCAAATGCTGGTCCGGTGGCAATTTGCGCCAGACCGAAGTCGCCGATTTTTAAATTGCCTTCTTGTGTTATGAAAATGTTGTCAGGCTTAATGTCCTGGTGCACAACTCCGCGTTTATGAGCGTAATTAAGGGCAGAAGCCATTTGCTTCATCCACTCCACTGCTTGCTCAAGAGAAATCTTTTCCTTCCCGATTCGGCCCTTCAAGCTTCCGCCGGGTAGAAACTCCATCGCGATATAGTGATGGACCTTCCCTTCGCGGTTTTCCATTCCGATATTGTGTATGGTGACGATATTTGGATGTTCAAGTTGAGCCGCCAAGCGCGCCTCTTGCCGGAATACTTCGCTGATGTCGGCATCTGCCATTAGCTCCGGCAGCATCATCTTAATGGCGATCTCTCGCTGCAGAAATTCATCCCGGCAGTGATATACGACGCCCATACCGCCAGAGCCGAGCTCTCTGAGTATGGTGTAGTGTCCGAATTCGAGTTTATCTCCGGGCGTAAACATCTATAGAACTGTCTCCAATCGCATGCTTCTTAGAGAATCCGTATATGAATTTTTCTTTTCTCTACTAAACGGCTGGGTAAATCCTGCCGCTATGTCCGCTAAATCTATGTTCCACGACTTAAACAGATATCATCTTGAAGGCTTCTCAAGAATCAAAATCGACTGAGCTGTAGAATGTCCAAGTTGCATTCATTAGATGAACTGAAATGGAATCCATTCAAAATCAGACTAATTTCGATCCCGCCCTCATGCCCAGTCTACCAGCGGCGAGGACCGTCAAGGCTATGCTCGAAGAAGCCAAGCGCGTTCTCGAGATGGAGGCAGAAGCTATCGGCGGTTTAACCGCAAAGCTCGGTGACAGCTTTGTTAACGCTATACAGCTCTTAACAAATTGCCGCGGCAAAGTGGTTGTCACGGGTATGGGTAAGTCCGGGCACATCGGTAATAAGATAGCCGCCACCTTGGCATCCACCGGCACCCCAGCATTTTTCGTGCATCCAGCTGAGCTTAGGCACGGCGATTTCGGAATGCTCGATACCAATGACGTGGTACTTGCCTTGTCTTATTCGGGCGAGACCCAAGAAATTAAGTTAGTTCTGGATCCGATAAAACGGCTCGGGGTACCCCTGATAGCTTTTACGGGCAAGACTGAATCCACTCTGGCGAAATTCAGCGATGTTGTACTTGATGTTGGTGTCGGGAGAGAAGCCTGCCCACTTAATCTGGCACCAACCTCGTCGACCACTGCTTCTTTGGCGATGGGTGATGCTCTTGCTGTTGTATTGATGGTGCAAAAAGGTTTTAGAGCTGAGGATTTTGCCCGCTCTCATCCCGGCGGTAGCCTTGGTTGCCAGCTGGTGACCGTGGCAGATGTGATGCGTTCCGGTTTCGATATTCCCATGGTTGCTGAAAACTGGGAATATGAGGCGATCGTAACCGAGATCGATGATAAACGTTTGGGCTTCACTACAGTACTCACTGGCGAGAAGAAACTCGCTGGTATCATCACTGATGGTGATATCAGGCGTGCTTTGGTTAAGTGGGGTGCCGATGTATTCTCACGCAAATCAACCGAGATCATGACGCGCAATCCGAAGACAATCGGGGCACAAGCTCTCGCGGTCGAGGCGTTGAAGCTTATGGAAACGCACGCGATTTCTGATTTGCTCATTCTCAACGCAGATGAATATCCGATTGGTGTTATCCATTTGAAGGACCTCCTACGTGCCGGAATCGTTTAGTTCGATTAACGTGCGCAGGAAATCCGAGCAAATTTCCGAGCAGTGTTTGCCGAAAACGAGACAGGTCTGTAGTGCTTAAATGCTTGGCGCCTAGATCTCATCTAAACTGAATAATTGACATCTGATTTTTATGTCGTATACGACATATCGGCCAGGAATATGCCGTATACGACATATTTGACAACTGTTTTTTATGTCGTATACGACATATCGGCCAGGAAATGCCGCATACGACATATTTGACAACTGTTTTTTATTCGATTTCGACGGGCGGCAAAAGTATTGGTTGGTGTGGCTTGCGAAGGTCCTTTGAAATTCATTCTTGAGCACATGCTGCTGAACGTGCCGAACTTTAGCCACTTTCTTGCCCGCTTCTAATTGCAGCTAAATGTGAATTCTGCGTTGCGCTCATTTCGCTTTGTATTGCCACACGAACATCTTCGTAGCCTGTCTATCAGCGGGATTGCTTTCGGGCAAAACGCCCTCATACATATAAAAGATCTGGAGGTCTTCAATATGTTCTTCGCTTGGGTGTTTCTTATTCCATTCGCGGACAACGTAATCAGCATAGAATGGGCGCCAGGCCAAATAGGAATGACTGAAAAGGGCAACCAGGTAAATTCGCCATTGATGATTGGAATAATCCGCTGAAATAAGTTTCGGTCTCTCCCATGATAGAGGGGCAGCACCTCTGAAAGCGTCAACTATCTTTCCATTCTTTAGCTGAGCTTGCATGACATACCAACCGTTCAACTGAGGTTGGAAGCCGGCGAACATAAACCAGTTCTGATCCAGTCGAAAGAAATTGGCAATTGGATGCATATCGGTGGGCATCTTAACGCCCGAGCCTGCCAGAGTGGAGAGATTCCAAAGAATGACGAAGAACAGGAAGAAGCTAACGAGCCCATCTTGCAGTGAATCTTTTGCGCGAATCATAAATGCGTTGTTCTGCCAGGGCACCACAGATAGTGTCAGCTCCGGAAGTAACTGGGCTGAATGTCCCAATGTAGTCCTTATTAAGTCAGAAAGATGAAGCTTCTCCCTCCATCTAAATGTACGCTCCCAAAATTCGGAGGGTAGCAGCGCGACCAAAGATATTATGTTGAAGAGTGGGAAGAAACCGAGTTTGAATACCATTGCTAAGCCGATGTGAAATGAACAAAGAATGGCAATGGCTACTATGCGCGGGATGCTGTTTTTGATCGGGAGAAGAATGAGAAGTGGGCACAGATATTCCAAAACGACCGTGATGTATGTGCCAATTTTCAGAATGTCCGGATATTGGGTGAGATAGACTCCCAGGGAAGTTGTGATGAAGTCGATGTTCAGGGAGTAGAGACCTGCTGTGCCATCGATCCATTGCTGGGTATTTTTATGAATAGCAGTGCAGAGGTAAATCAACACAATTTGGATTGTATAGGCAATGGTTCCCCAGGAGAGAATCGTGTTTTGTAGGTGTTCCTTCTTTGCCATTTCCGTTTCCGAAGTTCGCGTTGCATCAACCGAGAGATAATCGCCCCAGGGTAAGAAGATTCCCCAAAAAAGCATCATGCGCAGTAACATGTCTTGCCCATCTATTATCATTGGATTTCGATTCTGCAAAGAAATGAGCATTATCCAGGATGCAATAGTCGCAAACCTTGTGCAGTAACCAGCAAATAACATGACCGCAAGTAGTGCTGCCACCGCAAATAGTGCAGCAACGAACACCCAATTTCCAGTCGCATGGTACAAGGAAAAAAGATATGGCGTATCAGTCAGCTGAAGTACAGCCACTCTAGGGACACAGCCTTCGTCGCTGAAAAATGCATGAATGTCCGGCACGCGTAAAGCAAGATTCAACAGAATTGCAAGCGCAGTTCCCATACGAAGCAAGACGAGGGAACGATAATCAAGACCGAATGCATTTCTTAAATACTCAGTAGCTTTCGATAGATGAGTGGGAGCTGGCGTCTGCATTGTTCTTCACCGCAATAGAGCTAATACGGGATAGAACGGCCAGCAAAATGGCAATTTACGCGAGATCATTTTTAGCGCGGAAACACCTTGTAAGGATGAATCTTTCCACTGCGCAGTGATTTTTGTTTGTGCTTCTTGCCGTATATTGTCGGGTAACGAACGATCATTGGCTGGGGCATGAATGTCGATAAGCTCGATTCTGCGTAAAATATCCAGGCTTTTGATGGTGCTTGCTATCTTTATGTGTTTTGTCAATGAACCGTTATATGCAATTGTCACAGGTGCTCCGAGATACGGAGCTGCTGCTGAACGAACCTGCTCCATAAATTTCGAAAGGTCTTCGGCCGGGATGAAGTTGATCAGACTTACAAGCATTATTTGTTCGAACAACGGAATGTTCATCGCATAGTCAATGCCTAGATGCAATGCGATAAGGGACAAGAGAACGTAGTAACGCGTTTCCTTGAACCATATAAATATCCACGCGCAAAATTCGATCAGCATGGCTGACCAAGTAAATACCTTCATCAAAAACATATTTTCAGGAACTATAGGAACAAAAAATCGAGCGAATTCTGCATGGCGAAAAACATAGTACATGGCGGTTCCGTCCCACCACGTCAGAGCTGCGATTTTTGCCCAAGATGTTTGCCAATAAATCAGTGCGAACTGAACTTTGTATGCTTTTACTGCCCAGAGGCTTCGGGGCTCAGCGGCATCCGGAATGAGTTTGGGAAGATCGGTTTTCTTAGGGAACCAGATTCGGCGAATCCGATCTAACGAGAGCGTCGCATCGATCGGTGCAAAGAGAAGGTAGAATGCCGCAAGTAGAAATAAATGATCTCCGCTGTGATGCACGTAAATATTGCGGTGCTGTAGTGAAACCAGACCTAAGTAAACAAGAAAGATGCTTACTCGGCTGAAAAGTCCGAGTGTTAAACATATGCAGGCTATGACAAAGATACTGAAAAAGGCGATAATCCAGTTGTCTCCAGGCGGGAGAGCAGTAAGCAGATTTATGACCGGAATTCCAAAAATGTGTTTTAGAGTTTGAATGCGAAGAATACCGTTGGTGTCGCTCATGCACGTAAGCAACTCCGGTGCCATCAATAAACAGTATTCAAGTAATGCGAGACCATAAAAAATTCTGAACAGGCATACAGGCAAAGGTGATCCCTTTGCGAAGAGGAAAGTCTTGAGCTGAGAATATAGATTCAAAAGACTCATTTGAGATCTTCCGCTGTGATCTTGCCGGTATAAAGTGTGCTTTGTCCGTCATCTGCTGTAGGTAATGGCTTGCCCAGTCCAAACTCAGGTGCGGGAATCCATGTCCAATGGCGAACAATTGAAACGGTGGTTGGGGGATTCTCCAGGCGATCATTATTCAAACGAGCCACATATCGAGCAGCATCGGGCCATAGGAAGGGTTTTGATTCGTCGCTTACACAATCATTCGTCCATCGTCGATATTTTTCTTTGAACATTTTTTCGACGATGCCCATCTTTTCTATTCGAGGAAATTCCCAGGCTTTCGTACTGCCATCTGAGAACGTTATCAGGGCGGTTAAGTATTCGTTGTACTTTCTGGGGCTCTCAAAAACTGACCATCCTTGCCATAATCCGAAGAAATTCAAGTAGCTGAGAAATGGCTTAAGCATTGAATCTCGCAGCGGACACGCTGGACTCAACCAGAGAATGACACCAGTGAAATGCCAGAGTAGGAAAACCAATATTAGTGGTTCACGGATTTTGGCCCACATTTCAAACCTTTGTAGTTAGTGCTCTATCAATAATCAAAACATGATTTTGCAAGTCTACAAAAATTATTCATCTTAAGGCGGAGACTGTCTACAGACGCAGTGCATAAACGGCAATCGCGCATAATTACTGAATTTTGGGGAACTAACTCGTAATCTGCTTGTCGTGGACTCTACCGCAGAAAACGATGAGCACCATGTTAAAGTACTCGATTAGTCTGTATTTAGTAATTACGCTTTGCTGCCCACTTCCTTTGTGGAGCCAGTCCTATAATTGTCAATCAATGAATGGACATAATGGTGGCAATTCGAACATGCCACCGTGCACAGTGCCCGGTCCGGGGAACAATATGCCGGGATGCGGACCCGGACACGGCGGTCCGACTCCGTCTGTTCCTACACCTGTGCAAGTGCCAGCGCCAGTTCCGACTCAAGCGAACACGCCGACTGTAACTCCCGCTATAACCCCTTCGCTGCCGCAGCCGAATATTCAAATTCCTATTGCAAATCCTGCTCAGTTTCCAGTTCAGATTCCTGTTCAGGGGGCGGGGAGCGCTCCACCGGTCGTCCCGCAGCATGTGCCGTTGTCAGCACAGCCGCCAATTGAAATTCCTTTGCCACTAGGAGCTGGGCAAGGACAGTCTGCTCCGAATTTACTACCAGTCGAGCATCCGGTGGTGCCAACATCGGGTGCAAATCCAATTCAGATCCCGGCTCAACAACCTATGGTGCCACCAGTAGCTAACTTTGGTGGAGATCATTCAGGTCACCATCATGGTGGCAACCCGATGCCACCGATTTGTTCGACCCCAACGTCACCAACGTCGCCGACTTCTCCAACGTCGCCGACTTCTCCAACATCGCCGACGTTACCGACATCGCCGACGCATCCGACGTCGCCAACGTCACCTACGTTGCCAACCTCACCGACATCCCCCACGCATCCGACATCGCCGACGGCACCAACGCTACCAACCTTACCAACTTCACCAACCCAACCAACAATTCCTACCGCGCCCACCTGTCCGACGTCGCCAACGAATCCCACCTTCCCAACGTCGCCAACGAATCCGACGTCACCGACGAATCCAACTTTCCCAACGTCGCCAACCCATCCGACGTCACCAACAAATCCGACCTTCCCGACGTCGCCAACACATCCGACGTCGCCGACTAATCCAACCTTCCCAACGTCGCCAACACATCCGACATCGCCGACGAATCCAACTTTCCCAACGTCGCCAACGCATCCGACGTCACCGACGAATCCAACTTTCCCGACGTCGCCAACGCATCCGACGTCACCGACGAATCCAACTTTCCCGACGTCGCCGACACATC
>JAKFVQ010000020.1 GCA_021732085.1 Candidatus Obscuribacterales bacterium
CCGGATGCTCGCACGATCACGAGCACAAGCACGAGGAGCCGGAAGCCAAACCAGTTCACGTGCACGGACCGGGATGCTCGCACGATCATGAGCATAAGCACGAGGAGCCGGAATCCAAACCAGCTCATTTGCACGGACCGGGATGCTCGCACGATCACGAGCACAAGCCCGAAGCGGAATCCAAGCCTGTTCATGTACACGGACCGGGATGCTCGCACGATCATGATCATGCGCATGAAAAAGAGCATGTACACGGATCCGGCTGTTCGCACGGGCATGAGCACAAGCACGAGGAGCCGGAATCTAAATCCGCTCACGTGCACGGACCCGGATGCTCGCACGATCATGAGCACAAGCACGAGGAGCCGGAATCTAAATCCGCTCACGTGCACGGACCGGGGTGCTCGCACGATCATGATCATGCGCATGAAAAAGGGCATGTACACGGATCCGGCTGTTCGCACGGGCATGACCACGGACACGACCACGGGCATGATCATGAACATGGTCCCGGTTGTGCACACGACCACCATCATCATGAAGAGAAGAAAAAAGAACTCGTCGTTGCGCATCGCCCTTCTGAAGCTGGCGGCGGCGCCGCTTGCCAGTTTGAACTGGATGCCGTCCTTCCTGATGAGACTGATGAGTTCGGTCGCTTCGAACGCCTTGAAGATGTTATCCAGGCGCGAAACGGCGTAATCGATGCGCACGTCCGCAAAGATGGCGGGAAGCCCGAGTTGTGCATTCACTATCAGCCTGAAGTGGTATCACTAACGCAGTTGTTGGATTTGGTTCGCAAATCAGGACGTGCTGTGTCCAAGCGCTACAAGCACAAATCATGGTTCCTTCGCGGCATGCAATCCGTCGAATGCAAGAATGTCGTTGAGTATGTTTTGGATAGAACCGGTGGCGTTCTTACTGGAAATGTGGCGTATGCCGCTGAACGCCTCGTTGTTGAATATGACAGCCAGGAAATAAGCGGAAAGGCTATCGAAGAGAAGGTTCGCTCACTGGGTTATGAACTGGAGGAGCCAGAAAAGGGGCACCAGTGCTGCCATCACCATGAAGGACTCGCCGCCAATCTGCAAATGCCGCTTGCCATTGTTGCCGGTATTCTCATCGCGTTAGGACTAGCTTTGAATTACCTTAATCCTTCGATGGGTTACATTGCAAACGCCTTGTTCCTGGTCGCTGGAATCTGCGCCGGCTTCTTTGCAGTCAAAGCCGCTTTTCGAGCGCTTCGCAGCGGGCTAATCGATATCGAAAGTTTGATGGTTCTTGCCGGTGTCGGCGCCGCGCTTATGGGTGCTATTTTTGAAGGCGCTTTCTTGCTCTTCCTCTTTAGTCTGGGACATGCACTGGAGCACCGTGCGATCGATAAAGCTCGCAAAGCCATCGACGCTCTCGGACAACTTCGCGCCGAAACCGCCCGTGTTCGCCGTGACGGAACCATTAAAGAGCTGCCTGTTTCCGATGTCTTGCGTGGCGACATTATGCTTGTTCGTCCTGGCGATAGAATCGCACTTGATGGCTTGATTAAGGAAGGGCAGACCTCGATTGATGAGTCGACAATCACAGGCGAATCCATTCCAGTTGCTAAGGAAGCTGGCGCCGAAGTATTCGCTGGCACGTGTAATGTCGACGCTCTCATCGAGGTGGAGGTGACGCGTTTATCTTCCGAAACTGTTCTCAGCCGAATCATCGAGATGGTCTCGGATGCGGAAGCTCAGAAAGGTAATAGCCAGAAAATGGCTAAGAAGATTGAGCGCACTTTGGTTCCAATTGTACTTGGCGGCGCACCACTGCTGGTGATAACTTTGTTGGCGACCGGGATGGAATTCAAAGCTGCCATGCTGCGCGGCATCTCTTTGCTCGTCGCCGCCTCGCCTTGCGCTCTGGCTATTGCAACCCCGGCGGCCGTTTTGTCAGCGATTGGACGTGCAGCGCATAGCGGTATATTGTTTAAAGGCGGAGCCTATCTAGAAATGTTAGGCGCAATTGATACCATTGCTTTTGACAAAACGGGAACGCTGACTGTCGGTAGCCCCCATGTTATGACTGTTGCGCCCGCCGATGGAGTCTCTGAACCGGAGCTGTTGAAGTATGCCGCCACCGCCGAATCTCATTCTACTCACCCAATTGCAACCGCGATTGTAAAAGCAGCTAAAGAGCGTGGTGTCAAGTATGGTGACTGTACGCAAGTAACGGCTGTGCACGGAAAGGGGCTGCGTGCTCAATGGGAAGGCAGTGAAATCGGCTTGGGCAGCATGGAACTGTTCGAATCAGACAATGTGCCTGCTGACTTGCAAAAGCAAGCTGAAGAAGTTGAAAAACTAGGTCAGACATCGATCGTTGTAAAACATGGCGGCAAATTCTTAGGTATTCTCGGCGTTGCAGACAAGATTCGCCCGGAAGCTAAAACGTCCATTGCGGCTCTTAAGGCTCTCGGCATTAAGAAGAATGTTATGCTCTCTGGTGATAATCAGCGAGTGGCAGATGCGATTGGACAGCAGGCTGGTATCGACGAAGCTTTTGCCCAGTTATTACCCGAAGAGAAAGTTGCAAAACTCCGCACGCTTGCCAAAGCCGAGTCCGGCGTGGCAATGGTCGGAGATGGAGTTAACGATGCACCAGCTCTTGCTGCCGCGACTATCGGTATCGCTATGGGCGGAACTGGATCTGATGTAGCGCTTGAAACTGCCGATATCGTGCTGATGAGTCACGGTTTGGGGCGCTTGCCTTTCGCCATTAAACTGGCTCGCGAAGCGACACGCACGATCCATCAAAATGTTTTCATTGCCGTTGCTATTGGCGCACTTCTGGTTTTGGCTTCCATCTTCGGATGGGTGCAGGTTAGTAGTGCGGTTGTTCTCCACGAAGGCAGCACACTGGTCGTTCTCTTGAACGGGCTGCGACTCCTCGCGCTGAAGGAAGACTAGGAAAACTGAGCAGCTACTAAATTTCGGAGACCGCAAGAAACTTGTTGCGAATCCATGTGTGCATTGGATTGTTTTCGTTTCTGATATGCCAATAAATATAGATGGAAAAACTTGGCACATCGAAAGGCAAATCGAGTGGAAGAAATTGATTTGATTCAACAAACAATTTGCCAAGCCGTTTTGGAATAGTCAAAATCAAGTCAGAATTAGCAACGATGTGGGATGCGGCTAGGAACTGCGGAATAGTCACTACGGCTTTTCTTTCCAATCCCATCTTCGCAAGTGCCGAGTCGACAATGCCGCTGCGAAATTCGCTGAAGCTAATAATGCAATGTCGCATAGCAAGATAGGATTCCATCGTCAGTTTCTTTTTCGCGACGCTTTGTTCTGCCGACACAACGCATACAAAGTTATCTGTGAAAAGCGTTTTTCTCGACAAGGTGGAGGACTTGCGATCCGTTCCTGCAACTACAAAATCGACTTCGTGTCGCTCTAACGGACTGAGATCATCACCGGAGAGCGGCATTATGCGAATTGAAATCCCGGGAGCTTCCTCGTTGATTGCCTTTATTGCTTGCGGAAGAATCGCTGCCATTTCGTAGTCTCGAGTAGCGATGACGATTTCTCCGGTCATTTCCGAGGGCACGAAGGTCGGTGCTGTCATGAGCTGCCCGATATCACCCAGAATGTTCTGGAGGGGCTGGTACAACTCGCGGGCTCGCGATGTCAAAGACATGCCACTGGCGCCTTTTACCAGCAATGGATCTTTGAACATCACCCGCAAGCGCCCCAGGGCGCGGCTCATTGCCGGCTGGCTCAGTCCTACTTTCTCGGCTGCACGCGTCACGTGTTGCTCATCCAGCAATGCTTTCAAGGCAATGAGCAGATTCAGGTCCAAAGCATTAATATTCACTTCGCGCATGGGTGAAATATAAACTATGCGCCAAGTGAATGCAACTGACTTGCTTGCTTCCGGCTCAATGAAGTGATCCGTGCTTGAGAGCGAGGCACGTCCTGAAAGCAATCGGACCCTGCTGAGTCTAAAACCAAATATGGTGGCTAATTATTCTTCGCCGTATTCGAAGGGATATTCTGTGCGCTCAGTCCAGGAGCAGCCTTCGTTCCCGCATACTAGTGTTACTCGAAATCCGAGTGAATCAATTTCTTGAACGTTGAATCCGTCGCGCACAGCGTCAATTGTCTCTGCATACTTCTCGTATTTTTGAATCGGCTTTTTGCACTTTGGACAAATGAGTTTCTTGTTGTTGATGGCTTCTTTAATAGCCTGCTGCGACATGATTCATCTCCGCGTTTTCAATATTCAATGTTCCTGCAAGCGATTGATTGTAGCAGACTACTCACTTTCCGAAGACGGCTTTGCTTGTTATTGTTGCATCCTCGGTATTTTCAGCTAACTTGAGTAACTTACCTCTGAGAGCCAGCGCTTTCGGATAATCCTTCATAAGCAGCTCAAAGCCATGTTTAGTCCGTTTCCAGTCGAGGTCGCTGAATTCCGTGAATAGGTTTTTGTACAGTTCGCTGTCATCGAGCTGATAAATGATACGCGCATACAAGCGGTCTCCATTGTCGCCGCCTATGCGATTCGCCTCATCCTTGAGCCAATCCTCGAACTCACCTTGCTCCCCGTGCCATCTAGGTTGCAGCCGATATGCCTTGTCATAGTACAGTTCTTCCGCCGTTGGAAATTGGTCGATCCCATCTTTGTAGACTCTGTTGTAATCTTCATTTGAGGCGCTTTGCCCCAGTAGAATGCCAAGCTTCGTGCCGTACCAGTGCTCATCAACCGGACCCAGTTTCTTCGCAAGCTCCAGCGTGCTTGCAGCTTCGGACAGGTGCGCCTCCATCCCCTTCCAACCCTCTTGTGTCACTGTTCGCGCCCAGCCCGTGCCACGCATCTTCCATGCCAGGGACTTCTGCGCTTCAGCAAGCGCTGTCATTGCTGCAGTTGATTTTGGATTCGCCTTCGCCCACTTGTCTATTTCCTCGCTGAGCAGCTTGCAGCCCTCCGCGTTGTTCGTCTCATGGGCGTCGCCTACGCCTTCATAAAATCCATAAATCTTGCGATAGCCCTTGGGATTTATCGAATTATCCTTCCTGAGCTGCTCAGCAAGCGCATCCAGTTTTGAATA
The DNA here is from genome assembly GCA_021732085.1 of Candidatus Obscuribacterales bacterium. Lineage (GTDB taxonomy): Bacteria > Cyanobacteriota > Vampirovibrionia > Obscuribacterales > Obscuribacteraceae > JAIEPM01. The sequence goes on from JAKFVQ010000020.1 coordinate 5,090, forward strand.
GTCTTTCGCAAGTAAAAGATCACGTGCAGCCGCGGTGTTTTTTCGCCACTCCTGGCTCAGTGGATCCTGAAACTGCAGCCAGCTATTATATAAGTTCCAGTAACGATGGGGCTTTCCATCCTTTCCAGGCATCTGATGCACTTTCTTGAATAGCTCGAAGCTCTCGCTGTATTTGCCCTGGCAAAGAGCCAAGTAGCTCTGTTCCAGGATGTCGTTTGCGGAGGCCGCCGCTGTTGTTCCGATGTTTTCCTTGATTTGAGCTTCAGCCTTTTCGAATTGTCCGAGAGTTGAGTAAACATGAGCAAGTGACCTCTTTGCCGTTGCAGATGCATGACTGGTAGAATCAAGCGCCAATCCCTTTTTCAGCATCTCAACGTCAGCTTCGGTGACGGTGTTATTCTTTATGTCGCATCGTACCGTCTCGAAAAGCCCACGGCTTTGCCACTCACTGTTACTCGCTTTGGCGGCTCTCTCTGTCATTGCGACGTAGAGCGCCCGCGCTTCTTTATAACGTTCTTTATTGAATAACCACTCCGCAAGGTTGTTGTTGATTCCCATGATTGTATATGGGTTTCCTTCCGTTTCGGCGACTTTGGCAGCCTGCCTCATAAGCTCCTCGCCCCGCGGGTCCTTGTTCTTGAGCATGTCAGCAGCCTGACGGGAAAGCCCCATGGCGGACTGGTCGTTGGGCGGGGCGCTCGACCCCGTGGGCGTTATTTGGCTACAGGAACTCGATAGGAGTAAGGCGGCGGATATTGAAAACAATCTGACTGATCCGCCTATCCGTGATCTAGAGAAGGTCGAATCAGCCAATTTGCTGATCCAATCATGCAGACTAAACTCTAGAATTCTTCTACACATTTGAACGACTCCCGTTTGAGTGCCTCACTATTTTAGTCCTTCGGGCTTACAATTTCGTCGGTGACAAATAGTTCGGCCTGACCTCCTAAAATCCAAGGTGGAGGGAGTAACAATGTTGTGGACAGGTTTCCAATTGAGATGTTTACCGATGGATTGTTATTTTGGGATTATTGCGAGCAGAGAGCGAGGTCTGGTCTTATGAAAACTGCGATTATGTTCACCCTACTGGTAATTTCTGCCGCTGGCTCTTTCATCGCGACGGCTTCAAACTTTGACCCAGACAACGGCAATTCCTATCTCACATCAGGCACCTTTGCTCACTCTGATGGAACAACATTCAATGTTCGCCCGGATGGCACAGAGACAATTCGGATGGCTCATGGTATTACCCTGGAAATCGATGACGTTGGCAAAACAACCCGTACTCGCGCAACCATCCAGTAAGTCTCGCTTGTCTACCGGAAGTTAAATAGCGTCAATTTTGAGAATGCCTCTGATGTTTCTGCAACATCAGAGGCATTCTCATTGGGATGGCAGGGCGAATGAAGCGACGGTGAAGTTACGTGCGCGGGACGAAGGCGTGGGATGAGTGCGTGGGATGAGTGCGTGGGATGAGGGCGTGGGATGAGGGCGTGGGATGAGGTCGTGCGATGAGGTCTCCGTATGGGATGCAGTTGCAGTCGATACCGCTCCATCAGCGTTGTCGCCGCCTCTGTGGCCGCTAACTAAAAAGAGGCGCTCTTTCGAGTTCCTCTCTTTAGTGTTTCAGGTTGTATGGTTCGTTTCCGCACTTATATAAAATCAAATCGGGCGTGCGAAGAGCGTGCGGATTAGTTTTTAGGACATCCGAATGCCCCCGCCGCAGCCTCCGTTAAGGACGGATTTTGATGAGCTCGCCGCATTCGGCGTCTTGCTTCGCACCCTCCGCTGTATGCTCCTGCCGTATTCTGCGTCTCCGCAGCCTCCGCAAGGACGGATTTGGATGAGCTCTCCGCTTTCTGCGTCTGTGCATCCCCGCTGTCACGCCGCATTAGGCTTTTCGCAAGCTCTAAGGATAAGGCTTGCGATGAGCCCAATGTACTGGTCACGGTATCTGCAGCTCAGCTCCTGCATTGGTGAGTTATTTCTGTCCCCAGGATACAAACAGCGCATCCATTACCAGGCTGTCTGGGCCAATTTCTTCCAGTTGCTTGCATGCTTCGGCGCGCAGGGCACTTCCTTCCGATTCCAATCCAAGCTTCTCCGCTGCGGGGCCCATGTAGAATCCTTTCAAGTTCTCCGTTATGGCCATGTATCTGTCCCGTTCGCTAGCACTTGCGATAACCGGAAAGAATTTCGAGTCCATTTTTGAAAAACCGGCTTTCCTGATTTCCCCTCCCACCTTTGCGCCAATGTAAGTGTCCATGCCTGCTTCCAAGACAGCTTTGTCCCAGTTGTCCATCCATGTCTTGAGCGCCGGTTTTGGCGGATACATCTCAATCATGTTATTTGCAGGTTCCATCGCGTAGAGTGTGCCGCCGGGTGATAGCAAGCGATGAGCTTCTCTTATCGCGATGGTCCAGGCTGGTCCCATCGACCAGAGCACTAACTTTGTGAATACAAGATCGAAACTTCCCGCAGGGAGATTGGTCGAAGCGCCATCCATTAGCATGAATTTGGCGTGCTCGTCTGATTGAAAACGCATTGTCGCCTCCGCCACTGCATCCGGTGCTATGTCGATGCCGGTATATTTGAAGTTCGGATTTGCCTTGCGCAGAATTGCCAGGTTCGCACCATTCCCGCAGCCTATTTCAAGTACGGATGTTGCGCCCGAGACTAGCAGCTCGAGCAATGGATCTTGCAATAGCTGTGCTTGTAAATTCAATCGATCTAGTTCATTGTGTGTGTGGCCCAGTGGGTAAATTATTCCGCTCATTTTAATTCAAGCTCCCGAGTTCTTTGGCTAATACATTTATTGCTGACGTGAATTCAGCTTCTGGCTTTAGCAGAGCAAACCGCGCGAAGTTCGTGCTTGCTGCAGTGCCTTTTTTGCTCCAGAAGAATTGTCTTCCTGGAAGGAGCACGAGATTCTTATCTTGGAAATGTTGGATCAGATCGAGGTCATTTTTGAAGTGATCTTTGATCATTACCCATTCAACGCTGATCATCGAATTGATTGACTCTGCGTGTATCGTCAAAGCACTACCGGCCAACTTGTTCCTAAAGAGCTTCCGCCTGGTTGAAACTCCATTCCATACAGCCTGATCGAGCCCCCTCTCAAACGCATCAGCTAGAAATGCCGAGAGAATTCCGAGCGCGAAGTTCGAATGACAGAGGAAGATCTCGTCATAGATTATGTGAATCTCTTTGATGATATTTGCCGATGTGAACAGCAGGCTCGCCTTGATTTCTTGAGTCGGCCACACTTTTCCAGTGTCTTCAATGGAGAGGAATGTGACGCCCGATTCAAGCAGGATTTTGTAGCTGTCATAAACTTGGGGAACGAAGAATCGGAAAGTGTTGTCCAGTACGAGGACTTTTCCTTCTTCTGCGCAAGTTTCAACAATCGCTTTGAATTGTGTTTCTGTCAGAACTTTGCCTGTTGGATTGTTCGGATTGACCAAGAAAATCGCATCAACCGGAGCGAACAGCGCTTTGTAGGATTCTTTGTATTGTGCTTTTGATGGTGCGTTGCTGGGCGAAAAATCGAGAAGGGACTTTTGAGTTTCGATATGCAGCAATTCTTCTGGCAGTGAAATCAATTCGACGTTTCTTCTTTTGAGAATCAAATAAAGGTTGTCGAAGGTTGGCTCTATAAGCGCAGTTTTCAACTGCTTTTCGGCTAGCCATGTCGCCACAGTATCGATTGAATTAGACGCCGTTGGGCAAATTTTGAAGTGATCATGCGCGATCAATGCTGGCGAATTTGCGAGTTTGAGAAAGGCTGTCTTGAACATCAACTCAGCATCCTTAGACTTCTGTTTTGCTGCGTTCGCCCAGAGTTCAGGCAGGCTAGCGATTATGCGCTGTTGAGAAAGCGCCAGCTCTTGTGATGCATGACCGTTGGCTAAATCATGTTGGCTGGCTAGACCGAGTGCTTCTATTTCCGTCAAGGCTTGTTCCTCTTTTGTACTTGTGAAGTTCGCATTCAGTGTGATCATGGTCCTCAATCTCCGCGTGTAATCGCTCGCTGCGTCCCATCCAGAACGCGCGATGTTGATTTATGTTGTTTGGCTTTAGGCGCGCTTTAAGCGCTGAGCCGTTTGTTTGTGCTGTTGGTTACTTTTTTTGTTTATTGAGGTCGACTCGTTTTCTCTGTCGTTCTCAACACTGAACAGTTTACGAAAGAGCGTTGGTAAAGTAAAATTGATGGATTGGATATCCCCATAAGTTTTTCTTATAGCTCTGTGGACCTTGCCTCTCATGAACTTCAAGCTTTTCGGATGGTTGCACAGACCCTGAGTTTTTCGCTGGCCGCCGAGCGTATACATATAACCCAACCGGCCCTCTCTCAACGAATTCAGAGCCTGGAAAAGAATCTAGGTCTTACGCTCTTTGTGCGAGATCCCAAGGGGGTGAAGCTAACGGAAGCCGGGCTGCGGCTTTTGCGTTATTGTCAGATAAAGGATCACCTTGAGTCGGAGTTGTTGAGCGATCTGGTCAAAGCACCCGACGGGCGGTTGGGGGGGCGCCTGCGTATCTCGGCTTACTCTACGGTTATGCATTCCGTGGTGATGCCGGCGTTGGCACCGCTTCTGCGCGAGAATCCGGCTGTGCAGTTCGAGTTTAATATGTGCGAGATGGATGACATGCCGGGCGTACTTGAGCGGGCTGAGTCAGACTTCATTGTGATGGATCGCGTTATTGATCGCCGTAACATACAGAACGTGCCACTTGGTGCGGAGAAGTATGTGCTGATTCAAAGCCGCAACTTTCCTGTTCGCGATGTGTATCTGGATCACGATCCGAACGACCAAACGACGGATCGATTCTTTAGGACACAGGGTGAAAAGCGCCCAGCAATTGTGCGCTCATATGTTGATGATATTCATGGCATCTTGCGAGGCGTTGCGCTCGGCCTTGGACAGGGCGTTGTGCCGCGCCACCTCCTCGACGACGATTTGCCGGTTCGTGTCGCGAAAGGATACAAGTTGATGCCGGTGCCTGTTGTGCTGCACTACTTTCGTCAAGCATATTATTCGAATTTGCAGAAAGCAACGATCGAAGCGCTTAAACTAAACAGCTCACAATTCTTGCGCTAGCAAATCTTTGACCGCATGGACAGCACACTAGTGAAGTCCGCGATTCCCAGAGCACCGTCCTGTTGCCTCTGTTGCGCGATCTTGGGGACGTCGGCATCCTGCTGGGGTTATTGTTGCGATTCAAAAGTGTTATATGAAAGTGTGCACGTCCTTTAGTTAAAATACAGCGCAAATCCAGGAAAGCTACTGCCAAAAGTGCTTCTCCACGAACTCCATTCGTTTCCTTGAGTCAGCTTCCCTTTCTCTAGGTAGGGAGCAGCAGCTGTGCCTTGCACCCAGAGAACGAGATCCAATCGGCGCGGTTGCAAAAACACATTACGCACATTTACACCTGTCCCGATCTTGGTCGGAACATCAGCCGCATTTTTTGTGACCGCATCATCTTCCCAAGCATTCGGCTTTGCGGTGCGCCAGAATGGAATCAGACGTTCGCCTTTGAGGATAAGATCAGTTTCGCTCATGATATTGCCCCATGATTCGACCATGTCTTCGGTGACTTTTATATCCGGTATTACACAATCCTGATGTGGGTTGGGAAGCCACTCGCAGTCATTGTCTGTCTCCGCCATGATGTATTTCCAGGAGATGCGGCTTTGAGCAACAACTTCTTCTAAGTCGTGCAGCGCTGCTTCCATTCTCTCCGGTTTGACTACTTCCCAATTGATTAGATGGATGAATGCTATCGCATCCGAGATGTTGCGGATCTCGGTCAGCTTGTTGCTGTGCTGGGCCAGAAAAGGATAGGGCGTATCGACCTTCTCGAAAAATATGTGTGCCGAATGGTCGAATGATTCCTTCGTGTCGTGTGCAAGATAGATTTCGCACATTGACGATAACAAATGGCAGTAACCCTTGAGCCAATGGACGTCGCCTCTGTCAAACGAAATTTGAAATTTCTCTGCTTCTTCTGACTTGATGTGCGAATTTCTCGTGAGGTGAGAATAGACTCTCCACAAAGTTTCGCCATCGGAAATTTTGCCGTCACCATCAAGATCGAGTTTGATCATGCCGAAATGTAGCGGGACCTTTACGTTATCATCTTTGATCTGTCCCAGCGTTTCTGCAGATTGCAAAAGCTTGTCATTCAAGCCTTCCATCATTGCTTGCGCTTTTGTGTAAGACATTATTTCCGGATTCGGATTACGAGGAATGTTTATTCGCAAAAATGGAAGGTTGAAGAAACTGTCTTTCAGTCCAAGGCGGTAGAGGTCTTGGGATAGTTTCTGAACGCCACCGAGAAACTGGACGATGCCCAGACCGAAGCGCAGATTGTCATCGTCCGGATGATTTTGCAGCTCGAGAAATAGCTCTCTTTCGCCCTCAGCTAGCTTGCCTTCTTTTAGATATGTTTCAACAGATTTTTTTGATACCGATGAATTTGCTGGCGATGCGTTTTGCTTTTTGTTTTGCGATCTTGAAACTCTGGAATGCTTCGTTTTCTTGGGCTCACTCGTGCTTGCGTGAGTGTCTTTTGCGTCTGCGGTCTGCGCTGTTCTTGTCGTCGTGGCTGCAGGTGAGCCCACTGCCTTCCGCTCAATCTGCGTTTGCTTCGCGACTTTTTTCAAAACTTTTATTGGCGTGAGTCCCACTGTTTTTGCCAGCGGTGGCTTTGGCGCCACCATACTCACGGATTGGTTTTCAGTTTCCGCGATTGCGGGCAATGCTGCTAAAGAAGTGACGGCGAGGCTAGTAATGAGAGCGTTTAGCTGCTTGAAAGTTTTCATGTTGCTCCTGGGGGATTATCGATTGCATTCTACGGACATCGTATCCGCTGCTTCGGGGTGTACGCCGGGCCAGAAAACAGTTTGAGAATTGTTTGGTCCTGCCCCGTTCGCTTGATTCTTTCTCATCTCAGCCGTTCATTAGTATTTTCCACAAAGGCATAATCCCGGCACGCTGGTACAGTGGCAGCACTGGGGTTCAATTTAGGGTTCTATTGGGGTTGCATCCGAATACCCCCTCTGGATGCATCATTGTTGGGGGATTTTTATGTCCACTTTTGGTCCAGGCGCAGAATCTGGAACTTGGTCAATCGAGAACTTTGGTGCCGGCGGCTCTAAGACAGCCGATGTGCTTAGAGAAGATGCGTTCGGGAAAAACAGCAGTACGTCAGATTCGACTCATCGAATCCTGCTGCCGCGCAATACCAACTTCACGCTGGAGTTGCAGAAAGGATGGGGACCCTACCAGGCGCTGAAAAATTTGAGGGAAGCCGGCAAGATCGATTTGTCCGATTCCGAGATTTTGAAGGAAGCGCGCCGCATTCGCGATCGGGATAAGGCTGAGAGTGGGAAAACGGTCTACGATAAGTCGCCTGTTCCGAGGTGGTCTGACAAAGAAATCAGCGGGATGGTAAAGACGGCAGTTAGTAAAGCGGTAACTAACGAAGCAAAGAACGTAGTTCCCACATACGAATCTTGGAAAGAACAAAATAGTGAGAGCAAGCCTGAGAATATTCGAGTTCTTACGTTCAATATCGGGCAGGGAAACTTCGGTCTGGCCGGTGCAATTGAGTTGATCCGCAGCTCCGGTGCCGATGTTGTCGGCTTGCAGGAATCAGCGCCGAATGCTGCAAAAATCGCTAAAGACTTAGGTTACAACTATGTGCAAAGTGGATACAGCACTATTTTGACCCGCTTCAAGATCGACTCTGTTACACCCGGTGGCAGCGGAATTATCGTGAAGACTGATGATGGAAAGCCATTCGCATTCTTCGACAAACATATGTATTACAAGCCGTATCAGCCGTATCAGTTGTTGAATATTCCATATGAGAATGCACCTTTTATATCTACGGAAACCGAAGCTGTTGATGAAGCGACGAAAGCTCGAGGTACTGATGTGGAGGACTTGCGCAAAGACATCGAGTCTTTGAAGAATGCAGGACTACCGACAATTGTTGTGGGTGACTTCAACGAGCCCTCCCATTTAGATTGGACTAAGGAAGCTGCGAAAATCGGACGGCATCCTATTAAAGTAGACTGGCCCGCCAGCAAAGCCATGGAAGCACAGGGATTCAAGGATGCGTATCGCCAAATATTGCCGGATGAAATCAAGAATCCAGGATATACCTGGACTCCATTGACCAAACCAAATGATCCCAAGGATCACCATGACCGTATCGACTTCATTCACTATCGCGGCGACGATATAGAATTGAAGTCAGTCGCAATCATCGGTGAAGATGCCGCGCACGCGGATCAAGTCGTAACACCCTTCCCATCCGATCACCGCGCCGTAACCGCCGTTTTCGAACTAAAAGGCGCGTCGAAGTAATTCCGGCGTGTGAGGAGGTCTAAGGCGTTTCGGAGTAGCCGAAGTAGTCTTCCTGAGTGATACCACTTTCAGTTTCGACGAGATCCTGAAATGCGTTGAGCCGTTCTTGCGGTGTCGGCAATAGTTTTTCAGCTTCTTTTGTTTCAGGATGGCTCAAGAACCTGGCAATTGCCTTCTTGACGCTTTGGTTTCCCTCTGGGCTGAACATGCCAAACTCATCCGGCAGTTGATATCCGGCTTCAGGCGAAATGAATGACTTATGCACAGCCTCGTACATCTGTTCGCGAACGTCTGTATCGCCGATTTCGTCGTTTTCTTTCTCGATTTCGCTGAGTGCGTCCACAAGTTCGACTAATGCGTTCTTCATCTTTGCTCCTGACAGCGTTGTAAACAACTGAGATGCTTATTGACCGCGGGGGAATATTATAGGCGCTAAATGTTTTCGAGGATTATATCTTGAGCTTTTCTAAATGGATCAGCGCTTTTCAGTAGCAGGGATAAGCAAGCGCCGAAAAAAAAGCCGCGAGCGTTGGCCCGCGGCTTTTTTCCATCCATCGAAAACTAAGTGTTCTCTATTTTGCTGCGATTTCTACCTTCACTCCGTCCGTCCACTGTTTGTGTTCGTCGGTGTAATAGAGATAGGCTCGGCTGGCAGGACCTGTGTAGGTGCCCGGTACGGCGGCGATTACGTTCAGCGGCACTTCGACTTTCGCTTCGCCAGGTAGCGTGCGCCAGTACAGAACAACTTCTCGACCAATCACTTCGTATGCATCAATGGTACCCTTCTTCACCAATTCCTTAAGTTGGTCGTGGCGTGCTTCCAATCCGCCCGGCAATCCTACGATTGCTACAGGGTTAGGAAGTACTTCCTTCGTTTTGTTAGTTACGGTTACCTTTGCTTCGGTTGCGACACCTTCAGCTATTTTGTCTTGCGACATCTTAACAGCGATATCGAGTTTGCATTCCTTGGCGCTTGCTGGTGTCATCGCGTTGTATCTGACTGCCATTGTGTAGGGCATTGGTCCGCCGCCTTCCATGCGCAGTTCGAGCTTGTGTTCGCCCGGTGTCATGAGTTCGCTAAGATCAGGCAATTTGATGGCACCCTCTGTCGTTTGATCGAATTCATGCCAATCGCCAATCGATTGTCCGTCCACATACAGGCGTACCTTGCCTGGTGCTTTTGGACGTGCGCGCTGTTTGTCGTACGTGACGATGGCGCGCAGTGCAAGTACTGTCGATTGAGTGGAGCCGTAGCGACCTGCCTTGCAGGAGTCAGCCAAGAATTTGATACTCTTTTCGACATTGCCGGCATACGCTGGGTCGCGCAGCCATGCAAGTGTTGCCAGTGAAGCACCTTCGATTTGCAATGCTTCGCCGCCGGAACCGACGATTGAACTCTTGACACCATCTACGCTACCGTCAGCTTTTTGCTTGCTGGCAAGACGATCCATAAGTTTCTTGGCGTCAGTCTTTTCTCCAGCAAGGTAAAGAGCGTTGGCTGCTAACGCAACTGCATAATTATCTTGCGAGTTGGTAGCTGCTACTTTGATTGCATCTATTTCGGGCTTCAGTTCAGCAGCCGGTTGTCCGGACTCGAGAAGAGCCCACAAGATGTATGCATTCGAGCAATCTTTGTCTTCGCTCCACGTGTGAAGCGAGCGGCGTTTGCGGCTAAATCCACCGTGTCCGTCTTTTTGCTTCAGCAGCCAACTCCGAGTGCTGGCAATCATATTCTTATCGACTTCGCGAATCTGTGCCATATCGGTGAAGTGCATCAGACCAAATGCGGTGAGCGCTTCATGTCCAGGATTTTCGCCGAACCATTCGTATCCTCTGTCCGGGCACCAGAATCCAACAAGGCGTTTGTAGCCAGCGTCTAACTTGGCGCGAGATGTTTCGATTAGCTGCGGCTTGACGCCGGTATGGGAGAGGAAATATTGTTGAGCCATCGTCAGTGGATAGCTCGTTGATGACGTCTGTTCGAAGCATCCATAGGGATCCATGATCAAACGCTCCAGTGCTTCTGTCAGGTTAGCCAGAGGCGTCGGGTAGACTGCTGAGTTGGATACCATGCTCTGGTCCACAACGTTTTTCGGAATAACAATGGTGTGTGTGACAGTCTTTCCGGGCTCCAACATGCCTCCGAACGGGACTTCGATTGGAAATCCTTTCGGTTTCACTGAGAGCTTTCTTTGAACTCTGTCCGAGAATGCTCCGGCTGTCGTGTTCAGAACGAAGTCCTTCTCGCCATTCCCGGCGCCAATCTCAATCGGCTGCACGCAGCGCACTCTTTGACCGCCGCCAATAGAGTCCTTCGCATTTTCCAGGGCTAGCAATTTGAACTGGCCTTTCAGATCTACACTCACATTTGCTCCACCGAGATTGCTTTCAGTTGCGTTGACCAGGCTGATTGGCAGCATAACTTTGTCGCCTGCAGTGACTTCCAGTGGGAGCTTTGCTTCCGCGTAGAAGGGCTGGACAGCCTCCACTCCTATCTGCGCGGCCCCGACTTCACCACCATCGGCAAACGCGTCGGCGAATACTTTGAATGTGGTGACGCTATCGTTCAAGCCGAAACTGACTTTTGCCTCGCCAGTCTTTTCGTCCGTCTTAACGCCTGCATTCCAATATAGGGTTTCCGTGAAATCGACGCGGTCTGTTGGATTGCGATCGGCACGCACCTCATGTGCGTATTCGCGGACGACAGCAAGACCCGAAAATTGCTGCGAAATTTCATCGGCCATGAAGGCGCGCTTCTTCTCCATTAACTTCGCTTTGCCGACTGCTTCTTGCATCTCTTTGTCGGCCTGCACCTTTTGCTCCATCGGCGCCTGTCTTAGCGCTCCAGCTTGCATTGGTAGGTTCTTTGCAGCTTCGCGGAAATCTCTAAGCATAGGACGCTCGTCTATGATTTGTATGTCTCTAGCTGCTTTGAAAAAACTTGGTTTTGGCATCGCACCGGCCATTGGCATCCCTGCAATTGCTGAAGCTGGGGCGGGTACAGCACCGGGTGGAATAGCACCCGGTGGAATAGCGCCACCTCTGAAAGCTATGAATCCGTCACCATCAGCTCCGGCAGCGTTCACTTGCGCAGCGGCAAGCACCTCATGTTGCGATTGGATTTTTAGCGCGACCGCTCGGCGAGCCTTGTCACCGTGCTCCGCGATAAAGCTGGTGAGATCGACTAAGGCAAATCGCCGCCATCCTTGCGTGCCTAATAGTAGATCGGTCGCAATGGGCGATTTCGGATTCTTCGCGTCGAGATACACATGCGCATCTGCCAGGTCTTCCACCTCTGGTTCCAGAAAAACCATTACCGGTAGGCGTGGCGCCTGATCGCGTTTCTCCACCATTTCGAGGACAGTATCGTCGGTCACTGTCATCCCGATAATTGCGGATACCGGCTTGCCATCACTATTGGTGGTCTTGATTGTCAGCTCGGTTTTGTCACCCGGTACATAATTTTTCTTATCGGCTTCAATGCTGACGTTGATTGGTTTTGCTGGACGTCTGAAGATCAGGCGTTCTGCCATCGGAAAGTTCTTTTCACCATATACGGTGACGGTCAAAACTCCATCAATATCGGCTGGAGCATTGAACGTCACAGAGTGAAGGTCGTTGGAGCCTTTCTCGAGATCGATTTTGCAGGCGGCTACTTCAACTTCTTGCTTCGACAGTGCCACTCTGTAGGACTTGTCGGGGCAGCCGACATGCACGGTTATGGGCTGTTCTTTCTCATAAACGTTTTGCGGGCTATGAATCACGGCACCGTGCGGTTTGACCTGTGGCAGTTTGTAAGTGGTTTTGATTCCTGCTGGTTCGGATATGCTCAGGTAATATTGTTTGTTCGCCTGCGGTACAAATTCGAAGCGCCCTCGCCCCTCGTGCTCTGTGCGAAATTCTGTGAGCTCGCCCCCTTCTTCCACCATCAGCTTGCCGACCAGATCAGCCGGTTTACCGTTAGGTTGCTTCGCCTGAATGTAGACGCGGTTTGAATATCCGGCAACCAAATCGCCGCCTTCCGGAAACATTTTCAGATCGACGGTTTGCAAAAGAATCGGGATCGACTTCGATGCAGTCTCGACGACGCCGCCGTCTTCTATGACTAGAGCGACGGTGCCCTCTCCGCGCGGAATCTCGCGGGGCAAATCGAAGTTTACTGTGCACAAACCATTTGCATCAACTTTCGCAGTGCCACCATGCACTTCCATTCCATCAATGACGGCTGTGACAGTTACTTTTGCGCCAGCCGGCACTCCACCTTCGGCTCGCTTCACGTCGAGCGTCGCTTGGACTTTGTCTCCGGGCGCGTAACCATCTCGAAGAAAAGTGATTTGCGATTTCAATCTCGGCGGTCGATATGCACGTATATCGAACTTGCGCTCTGCCGGTGCGTGCCCATCCCACGGATAGGTCACCGCAATCTTGTATTCACCTCCGGCCTGACCTGCTGGTACATCCCAGCCGAATGCCCAGACACTATCTTGGCTGTATGAGCTGCCACCAGCTACGATATCACCCTTCGGTCCCTTGATTTGGATTGTGGCGTTTGCATTGCGATCTTTCGGCAGCGGTTTGTGATTCGACGCGTTCAGAAGTGTTCCGCGTACAAAGACCCGTTCGCCGGCCTTATAAATTGGCTTATCTGTGCTTACATATGTAAGGAATCGCTCTGCGCCGCCGAGCGCGTCAGTCTTTTCTTTGTTTTGCTTCGGAACATCTGTTTTTCCCACGGGCGTTATCTCCGTTTGGCGAGAGCTTGCATAGGCATTCCATCCGATCGCCACCGCGCAACATGCGGTAGCTACCGATAGACCCCGACGAATCCATTGGCGAGACATTATATACACTCCTAATCCGACTTAGCCAATTATGGCAGCGCAGATTAAATGTCTACAGGTCAAAACTGAGGAGAAATTGCCAGGGTAAACCCGACGTCAAGAAGGCTAAAACACCGCTGACTGGGATTCAGCGGTGTTTGCAAGCGTGGGAGGACAATCGGTTTGAGGAGATAGCCAGGTGTCGTTGCTTCTCAGCATTGGTCGGTCTGGATTTGACGAGTGGTGAAATACCAATTTGAGGGCGGCCAGGAGCCTGTGGGACCCTTAGCTGCACTGTGGCTTCAGCACTTCAAATTGCTTTGGACTCGAACATTGAATGTTTGTCGGTCAATAACATAACTTCTGCTTCCTAGGTCAATTCGAATTTGTCCAGCCATCTTGTTTTGGCTTCCAGCATCTGGTCCTACGGTTATCCCCGTTCCCGGAAACCAATCCCCATTACTTGTTCTTTGGCCTGTCATTGCTTGGTAATTGCGGTCTCTGACTTCAACACCTTCATGGTTGACCAGTATGGAGTTTCCATTCTGAAGATTGATGATGGTTCCGTCTTTGCCTTGATTAAACTCGAATGGATAATTCTGATTTTCGCTTCCGCGTTCGCGCGTCGAACATGAACCCAACTTTTTCTCATCGCTGAGTCCGATTTCTGGCAGATTGGCTGCCGAACTCGTGTCACTTTTACTTTTCGATATAGAGTCCGCAAGATTGTTACCCAAAGCGTCCAAACTCAATTCCTTTGCGGCTTCGCTGTCCTGTCGTCGCGGAGCTTCTTCATTTCTTCCGTCCATGTGATTTACCTCGATCTCCTAATTTCACTTCTGGGGGCTAGTGAACATGCTAGGTGTGACGAGTAAAGTTTTTGTGTAATGAACGCGCACGATTTTCGCTGTCTTAGTCATTGGGTATGTACCAAATTGGCTTTCACTCGCCAGGTTTTATCTGAATTAGGACTTGCGCTTTTAGTAAATCGCACGAAAAGTCTTATTATCACCGTAGTTAATTCTGACCTCTCCGTTTATTCGTCTGCCATTCTCGTGACGAGGGCTTTCCACATTTACTGTTACTCCTGGACTCAGATGGTAAGTCCCATCCTGCGCGGTCATCAATTCGTCATTGGGATTTCGAATCTCGACGTTTGCGTTCTTTATCAAAATTGTGTGTCCGCTTCTAAATTTCAGCTGGTGTCCGTCCTCGTGATCCGTAAACTTGAAGGGGCGCTTCGCTATCTCTTCTTCAATAGTTTGACGCATTCTCTTCCTTGCTGCGTCTGTGGTGCCAGCTAATGTCAATTCGGGCAAGTTGGCGTTAGCAACATCATTGGCTGTGACACTGTCGATTCCTTTTCCGGCTTGTTTAGATCTTTGTCCACCGCATTCCAAGGCATTCAGGCTTAGTGTTCTTTCCGCCTCACTGTCAGAGGCTCGTGCTGGGTTCTCGGTTCGCAATTCCATATCTAAATCCACCACCCGGGGTACCGCTTTTTTGATGCTAAGTGCAGGCGGTAAAGTATTTGTGGCTTATCATGCAATGAAAATAATGAGCACCGTTGACGCGTGAATCAACGATGCTCATCGGTGTGTCGAGGACGGAATTCTTTAATGCTGGATGCGCTTGTTGTTGCAGACCAAGAGGCAGGTTGATGAATTGCGGCGCAAAGAGGAGACAGAACGCGAACGTATGAAGCAGGAAGCCGAAGCTCACGCCACGCCGGGCGCAGGAGCAGCAGCGAAAAGAGAAAGCTGTGGATGACGAACTTGAAGCGCTCAAAAAGAAGCTAGGCAAATAGAATCGGTTGGCTGAGATATCACAACAGCACAGCATATTCGGCTGGGCTCTTTAAAGAGCACATTGAAAACTAAAAGTTGGCTCTTTTGAAAGCCACTTGACACAAATTCGACCGGCTTTGAGCTCTTTAAAGAACACATTTACAACTATTTTTTAGCTCTCTTAAGCGACACCTGAGTCTTACGCGCTGGTGCGGCACCGCGAGCAGTGCGGGAGCAAAATTCTTACATAGCCACAATCAAATCTAACCCTGGGTTCACGAGCTGCCAAAGTGGGTGCTGAATAATTATTCTCAGGCGAAGGAGAACTGCAAGTGCATCTGCCGCATCAAAAAGTAATGAAACAAGTTTCGATTTTCCTTGGAGGCTTTGTGCTCGTTTGTCTGTTCGGATTGGCTTGTCTCGCTTTCCTCTTAGGTAATGCATTTCCGGACTTTTGCGGGAATGAGCAGGTCGGATTGGCATATTCTCCGGATGAGAAATATAAGGCGGTGATCTTTTCTCGGGATTGCGGAGCGACTACCGGTTATTCCACTCACGTGTCAATTATGAACGTGAGTGATCGTTTGAAAAACGACAGCGCTGGCAGTGCTTTCGTTATCGATGGCGGCGGACCTTTGGAGAAAGATCATGTTCGGGCAATATGGACCGGTCCATATGACTTAGAAATAACTCATTACAGCGGTCCGCGAATCTTTCACCAGGCGGAACATATTTCGTTCTTCCAGCCGCAATCGCTGTTTAGAAAGGGGACCGTAATCGACAAGATCACCATTAAATATAAAACGCATTAAGTTCTAGAGTGCCAGGTAATCTGGGATTAGGGGATTTTTGGGCAATCCGCCTAAAAATGTAGTAAATTGCGTTGTGTAGGTTCACCACCCAGGAAGCTATCACTATGCAAGTATTTTCGAAAGTCGCCCTCATTAGCGCCTCTTTCGTCATCGGTCTATCAGTTGTCGCACCGGCGGTGCAGGCAGAAGGTGACTCAAATGGCAGTCAGAAACCTACGTCCCAGCCTATCGTCGGGTCGGTAAAAGCTGAAGCTTTCGTCCCGACCGAGAAGCAGCTCAAGGAGTGGAATGCGCCGATTAAGGGATTTCACCCAATCAAGCGTGTTGTGCGTCCGATTTGGAAGTTGAAACAGCAAGCGGCGGACCTGCAAGAAAATATTATGAAGCTTCAGAAGCCTATGGATGGGCTTCAACCAGCATTCAATAGCCTTGAAGGAAAAATGCAGGGTGTCGAGACAAGAATGGGCGGATTGCTCGGTGAGCTTGGTTCGATGAACAAGAACATCGAGAAAGTTTCGACCGATATTCCGAAAATTACGGCTCTTTCTGGCGACTTGAATCAGGTGCACAAAGACCTGCAAGAAGTTGTTGGATTGCATGTCGACATTCGTGAAGCGACTAAAGTTCGCGAAGATCTGCAAAAACTGAATAAGCAAATGAAACAGTTGGACAAACCTTTGAATTCGCTTCAGAAGCCAATGAAGGATTTGATAGGACCGCTGGAGAAAGTGGATTCGCGCCTCACCACCACCGGTGCACGATTAGATGATGTGCATGTGTCGGTTGGTCGGATGGAAACGCAACTGACCGAAATGGGACGCAAAATCGACCAGCTTCAAAAGCCGATCGTCGCCGTCAATGAGCCTTTGAATGAACTTCGAGTTGAAGTCGCCGAGCTGAACGATATCTTGCGCGCTGCAGTTTATACATGTATCGCGGTCGTTATATCTGCTGTTCTGGCGACCATTACTGGACTTGCAATTCTATACAGAATGCGTCACAGCATTTTGTCATTCACCAAACGTGAAACAATAGCGCAAGACCTCGCAGAAGGTTCGAAAACTGAAGTGTCTGTTGCGCCAGTTGGTCAATCAAGCTTTTTGAATAACATGGCACAAGCTGCGGAGCCGAAAACGGCTAATGCAGAAGCGCTGGTGGCATCGAACATAAATGCTCCGACAGCCTCGCGCACTGTTCGGTAGGTCCGTATTCCTTTCTCGAATAGTTGCTTCGCTTGGTGCTTTTGACCAATGGATGATTTTGAGACTTATGGATTCGAGCTTTTGCAAGCCGTTGTGACGGAAGAAGAGCTGAACCATTTGCATGATGCTCTCCGCGAACATGAGATGTCTGGACCTGGGTTGAGGCATCTACTTACTAGAAATGAGACCATTCGGCAGTTTGCTTCATCTCCGTCGCTTCTCGAAATTGCAAGGAAGCGCTTAGGTCCGCATGTGATTCCTGTGAAAGCAATTCTGTTTGACAAAACGGCTGAATCAAATTGGTATGTGACGTGGCATCAGGATTTGACCATCGCTGTGCGAGAAAAGATTGAGCAAGAGGGGTTCGGTCCATGGTCCATGAAGGATGGAGTGCAGCATGTACAGCCACCGGCAGCGGTGCTCGAGAATATGATTGCACTTCGAATCCATCTCGATCCGTGTGCTGAGGGCAATGGTGCTATCTCATTTATTCCAGGCTCGCACAACTCGGGAAAGCTTGATGCGGAGCAGATTGTAGCCTGGCGAGAGAAACAAGAGCCAATTTCATGTCCTGCCAATCAGGGCGACGTTATCGTCATGCGACCCCTTATTCTTCACAGCTCTGGTAAAGCGAGTAAACCCGAACATCGTAGAGTTCTGCATATTGAATATGCAAGCGCTGGCTTACCTGGCGGCTTGCAATGGAGCGAAGCTAGCGCCCTGGATGTTAGTAATGTTCACTAGCGTTTCTCTAGCAGCTTCTTTTGTAAATCGGCTTGCGTTGGTGTGAGGACGGGGCCCCGTTTGTTTTCTAGATAGCGGTCGTATCCGTATGCGACGGCGCCGCCGACTAATGCACCGGATGCTGTTCCGAAAAGCATAACAGCGCCGTGCGCGTTTCGGGTTAGTATCATCGCCAGAGCGGTTCCGCCTATTACCATTCCTACTTGTGGTAATCGTGATTCGTCACTGATCTTGATTTGCGGATAGTCTTTTGGTTTTGGTGATTCTTGACCGCAATTCTCGGCAGTCAGTTGAATGTTTGGGAATTCCTTTCCTAGATCAGCTCGCGGGGCTAATTGCAGGTGTTCTTTAGAAATACTTGTTGGCCAGTTCGCGATGTTGAATGCGTCGCCGCCCAGCAGCGATCTGGATTGGTCGAAAGCTTCTGAGGACGCGCCGAAGCGAGAGTCGAAATTTGCATTCGACTTCTCTGTAGGAGTGACCGCTTTGGGGCGATCTTCTTCGCGAATGGAATTTTGCTCCATTTCCCCGACCTGAACCAACCATGCTCAATTTAGCAAAGGATTGAGATTCTTTGCAGTCGGTATTTACCCGCCACGCGGCGGGAAATACGTGGTGGGGATCAACAGATCCTCGCTGTTGGGAATCGCAGTTTTTGTTCTATACTTTCAGATCAGTAGCTGCATTAGGGTGCCGGCGGGACGTCTGCGGTCCCAGCTACATTCACCACGGTCCTAGCTAGCTACGCACTACGCACACATTCATGCGATCCCAGCTCTAGACTTCCGTTATACCAAGGTCCCGAATTCTTGTGCCCCTATAGGCTGCCTGACCTCATCAACGCGTTAGCCTATTCGAATTTTAGCGGGGCTTTGACTAGAAGGTTGTCGACTGAGATTCTGCCGGTGTCGCGGAGGAGTTGGGCTTGGGATATGTTATAGGCGATCATAGCCTGCGCGTTTTCGATTAGAGCTGAGGTGACGTCCTCTTGTGCTTTCAGCACGTCGATATTCTTACCCACTCCGTATTGGAAGCGCATCTGTGCCAGGCGAAGCTCCTCGGCTGAAGAGTTCACTTTTGCCGACGTCTCATCCAACTTCCGAAATGCACTCAGCGTTTTCAAATACGATTGTCTGACTTCGTTGGTTACGCTGTTTAGTTTCTTGTTCAACTCCAGCATCGACTGCCGTGATTGCGCTCGCGCTGCTTCGATGTTTCCGAAGTCCGTAACCCCCATTCCATTGAAATTCCAGTTCAACCCATAACCAAGTGTTAGCAACGGGCTGATTTGCCTCGATACTTGACGTTGCACGGGAATCGACCCGGGCGTGCCTGTAGTAGCCGGTGCAAGTGTGATTGGGCTCAGCGCGCTTGTTACAGTCTCCTTTGAATTCGACAGCGTCTCGCCTAAACCATACGCGGTGCCAAAGAACTGAAAGGTCGGTAGCAATTTCGCTGTATTGATTCGCGATTGCTTTTGCGATGCTAACCACAATTCACGAAACTGTTTGAGTTCGGGACGGTACTCGATCGCAGTTTTAAGCAAAGCTGACGGATGCGAAGATTCTGATACCAAGCGACGCACTTCCACCGTTCTATTATTTGGAATGAGGTCGACGCCCTGATCCAAGTTTAGAAGATCGGCAAGATCGATCGCCGCGCTCCGTCGTGCGATTTGCTGATCAATTAAGCGCTGGCGGTCAGAGGACAATTGCGTTTCTGCTTGCAGTAAATCCAGCCGTGTCGCCTTTCCACCCTGCAGCAGTGTTTGATTCAAATTGAGCTGTGCAACTGATGTATCGACGGCTTTGATGCGAATTTGAAGAAGCGCTTCAGCAAGAAGCAAATTCAAATATCGTCTCGTGCTCTCGACCAATGTATCGCTTAGTGTTGCCTTTTGCTGGAAACGCGAAGCGTGCAGGTAGTTTCGATTTTGCAAAGCCGTGAATAGAACCTTGCCACCTTGGAACGCATAGTAGGTGAATCCGGCATTGGTGATGATGAATGGCGTGTTAATCCTCGCGCCACCACCCGAAGATCCGCCGCCAAGAAATGGCAGGTTTAGCTTGCCCTTTAGATATTGATACCGATATCCGAGGTTGACGTTCGGCAGAAATCCACCATACGAGGATAACAGCGACCATGACTTTTCGGAGACATCTTCTTTCCGAATCTTTATATCAAGATTTTGCGTCACCGCAATCTTCAGTACTTCTTCAAACGAAATCGTTCGACTCGAAGTTGAGTCCAGCCCGTAGGGGTCGAGTGCCTTGGTGATCGAAATCAGCGCTTGCAGTTTCGGTGCCTGTACATCAATGGCGCCGAATCTCTGCGAGTCGTTTTGCTCTATTGGGATTGTTCTCAGTGCTGGATCCGCTTTGTCTTGGGCAAGCGCCGGGCCGGCAGCAGGAAGCAAAAACGCTAGTGCAGTTATCGCCGATATTCGGGCTTTCCATTTCGCAAAGACTGTTTCGTGTAGATTCATCAGATGCCTCCTTAAGCCATCTGCTTTCTAAATCGGGATGCGCTTAGAGAGAGCAATACAGCAGCAAATACAAACAGAACTAAGACTTCTGGCCAGAGGATGTCTAAGCCGACACCTTTCAATAAAACGCCTTTGAGGCAGACGATGTAATAACGCAATGGATTGAGCAAGGACAAGTTTCTGAAGAACTCAGGCATGCTTTCTAGCGGCGCCAGTGCGCCGGAAAGCGTGATGACTGGCATTGTGATGAAGAAGGAAATCAGCATCGCCTGCCGCTGATTTGATGAGATTGTTGCTAATGAAATGCCGATGGACATCACAACGAATATATAAAGGAGAGAAATGAGAAACAAGGCGAGGGGGTCGCCTCGGAAGGGCAGATGAAATATCCCCATGCTGATGCTGAGGCTGACGCCGATATTGATGAACAAGACGACGAGCAAGGGGATGATTTTAGCGATGAGAATCTCTGCTGAGCTTACTGGTGTCATGAGCAGTTGCTCTAACGTGCCGGTTTCTTTTTCGCGAAGCAGTGTGGATGAGGAGACAAGGATTCCCGCAATATTGAGCACCATGCCGATAACGCCCGGCACGAAGAACCATGACGCCACAAGACCAGGGTTGTACAAAAACGTGGAGTCTAAATCTACGAAATCTACACCGACTTGAGTTTGTGCGTGTTCGCTGGTGAAGTTGTTGAATATTTGAATCATATAGCCGGTTGTAATTCCTGCCGTATTCGCGTCCACGGCGTCGAGCAGGATTTGAACCTTGGCACGCTTTCCTTGTTTCAGGGTGCGTGTGAATTCCGGTCCGATGACTAGCCCGGCGTCAAGTTTTCCGTCACGAACCTTTAGGGACAGCTCAGTCTCATTGCCACCACTATCCTCGAGATCGAAGACTTGATTTCTGGTAAGCGCCGCGATCAAATCTCGCGACACCGGGGATGCCGCATAGTCGATGACACCAAGTCGCAAGTGTTTGACCTCGGGGCTGAGCGCGAATCCGTATGCGCACAACTGCACCACAGGGGTGATTACCAGAATCACCAACAATTGTTTATTCCGAAGGAGCTGAAGAAACTCCTTCACTAATAGTGCACTGAATCCGCTTCCCAACTTTGCTTCACCTCCTCACTTCGAAAGTTGCATTTTGCGCATGCCTGCTACACCTAACGCTAGAAAAAATAGTGTGATGCCCGCCAGCATGACGGGAGCATACCAGTGCGCTGTCCACGAGCCGCCCCGCACGAAAGCATCGCGCGCCGCTTCAATGTAATAGCGGGCTGCCACCACATTGGAAATCAGTGATATCGGGTATGTGATGTTTCGAATCGGATATATGAAACCTGACAGTAACATTGACCCGAGAAATCCAACCATCGCGCAAATTTGCACAGCCGCCATCTGATTGTTGGCGCGGGTTCCAGCCCATGTGCCGAACACGACACCACTTGCTACATAGAGCACTGTGCATATGAAAAATGCCAAGGGATTGCCCACGAAGGGAACTTGGAAAACAATGAAAGATTCCAATATCACGATTGCCGACACCGCCATTCCAATGCAGAAATATGCGATTGCTTTGCCGAGAATAAGCTCGAACGCGGTGATGCTGGATGCGTAAAGCTGAAGAATGGTGCCCTGCTCTTTCTCGCGCACCATTGCGAACGCTGCAAGAAGCGCAGGGAAGATCCATGTCACAAGTGCGATAGCGCCCGGAACGATGTGCAGAGTCTCTTTTCTGCCAGGGTTAAACCACAGCCTTATTCGCGGTGTGACCAGCGATCGCTTCTGTGGGAGCCCCTCCTGAGCAAGATATGATTCAGTCAGTGCAAGCAGCCCATTCTTAATTATTCGGGCGTTATTGACGTCCGTTCCATCAATGAGGACTTGAACTTCTGCCCGTTGCTTCTGTTTTAGCCTGCGCGAAAACTCCGGCGGAATGACAATCGTTGCTTTCGCTTCACTGTCATCCAGCGGGTCGAGAACGTGCTTCCCTGACCAGGTGATTGGAATGAACTGACCGCTAGCGAAAATACAGTCGACATAGTCTCGGCTGAATTTGCCGGAGTCGTAGTTCGCAATTGCAACCGGAATATCTTTCGCTTCAAGCTTTGTCGCAAATCCGTACATGAGCATTGCGACAAATGGCAGCACAAAAGCGAGCATCACCGTCAATGGATCCCGCCGAAACTGGAATAGCTCCTTCTGTGTTTGTGCTAATGCTCTTCTGAGGACGCGCATCACTTATTCCTCTTCGAGCGTTGCACAATGCTGATGAAGGCATCTTCCAAGGTGAAGGGAAGTTGCCTCGAAGTGAATATTCTGATTCCGTTATCTGCTAGCTTCTGCTGGCAGCGCGCCATATCCTCTTCTTTGTTATCGAGTACCACGTGCAGGTTCGCACCAAATATGGAGACTTGCCATTCTTCAAAAATTTCTCGCAGCGCTTCATAAGCCTTCGGCGTATTACTTACTTTCAAGGAGATAAGGACACCTGGCTGAGCGGCTTTAATTTCGCTTGGACTGCCTTCTGCTACAAGTTGCCCATCAACCATGAATCCTAGCCGCGCGCAATGCTCCGCTTCTTCCAGGAAGTGTGTTGTCACCAGAATGGCAGCACCATTCTTCGCAAACAGTCTTATGTATTGCCAAAGCTGGCGGCGCGCAAGCGGGTCTACACCTGATGTCGGCTCGTCGAGAAAAATAATTGACGGCTGGTGCAAGACCGAAGCGGCGAACGAGAGCTTCTGCTTCCATCCGCCCGGAAGCGCGCCTGCCATCGTCCCCTCGTTGCCTTGCAATTCGAATGTGTCGATTGCCCAGCCGATTCGTTCCTTCCGTTCTTTTCCGGAGAGCCCATAGGTCCCGCAATAGAAATTGAGATTCTCCATTACCGTGAGGTCGTCATACAACACAAACTTTTGGCTCATGTAGCCGATTTCTTTGCGCAGTTTGACGCTACGCAATTCCGTCTTCCGGCCGGCTAAGGATACTTCGCCATTGGATATGTCGAGCAATCCACAAAGCATCTTGATGGTAGTCGTTTTGCCTGCGCCATTCGCGCCAAGCAGCCCATAAATTTCGCCGTAGTTGATCTGAACGCTGACATTTTTGACTGCCTGAAAATGTCCAAATATTTTTGAGATCGAATGTGCTGCGATCGCTTGACCGCTTTTCGCCTCCCTCGCTGCCTCGGGAAAGGAGGGCGCGGCCGCATGTTCGGAACTCGACAGCTTCGACACGAAGACATTCTCAAGCGTCGCATCCTCTTCCACGATTTCAGGTTTCAAGTCTGCACTCAGCAGTGAATGTAATGCTTCTTTTCCGGCATCTGTATCTCGAACGAGGACGTCTATGCGATCACCAAAGAGCTGAACATCCGAAATCGCATCTCCTACAGTTTTCGCTTTTAGCGCATCTTCCAGCTTGTCGAAACTCGACTCGATATCTCTGGTGCGAAGTTCGAGCCGTTTCAGCCCCAGGTTCCTTTTCAGCTCGGCTGGCGTCCCCATTTCCAGGATCTGGCCTTTGTGAATCAGCGCAATACGATTGCACCTTTCTGCTTCATCCAGATAGGGCGTTGCAACCGCTATCGTCACTCCTTCTGCCGCGACGTTTCCCAACACGTCCCAGAAATCCCTGCGGGACACGGGATCCACGCCTGTCGTCGGCTCATCGAGCAAAAGTAATTTCGGTCTGCCAATTAGCGCACAGCAAAGCGCGAGTTTTTGCTTCATACCGCCAGAGAGATTTTGGGCTAAGCGATCGCCAAACTTTTCCAGCCCCATGATTCGCAGATAGCGCTCACGCCTTTCTTTGAACTTCGCCTCGGGTACTTCTCTAATTCTTGCCGCATACTCGATGTTCTCATTGATGCTCAGATCTAGATAAAGCGAAAACGTTTGCGTGAGGTAACCAATATCGAGACGAACCTGCCGCGGATCCTTTCCAAGAATTGCAACCTCGCCCTTGCTCTCATCCATGATGCCGCCGAGAATGTGGAAGGTACTGGTTTTACCGGCGCCATCCGGACCAATCAGCCCGAAGATTTCCGACTCCCGAATTTCGAAGTCGATTCCTTTAAGCGCTGGATAGTTTCCATAATTCTTCTCCAATCCCGAAACCATCACGATTGGTGAATGCGGATTGACGGCATGTGTAGCAAGGGAAAGCATATCGTTATTCCAGCTTGATACGGGCGTCAGCGGGCATTCCTGGCTTGGCGAAGCCGCCTGGGTTTGTAAGTCCGATTTTGATGCCGAACACTTGCTTGACGCGGTCGTTCTTGAAGTAGATGTTCTCTGGCGTGAATGAACCTTGGGGATCGATCTGAATTATTTTTCCGGCGATGGGCTCGTCCGGCTTCGCGTCGAGGAAGACTTGCGCCGCTTGCCCGACTCTGATCTTTCCGATTTGACCTTCCGGCACGAATCCGCGCATATAAACGTTGTTGAGATCAATTACCGAAAGCAGCGTTTGTCCGGGAACCACAACCGCCCCTGGCTCCACTGCGCGAGCGGTCACGACACCGTTTATCGGGCTAAGTATCTTCAAATAGGAGATATTCGCTTTGATGTGATCCCTGTCCGCGATTGCATTGGCGACCTCGTGTTCTGCTTGTTTCACTTCGTGTTGCGCTTGCAATAGTTGCTTTTCGAGTGCTAGCTTGCCCGCGCTTTGAATGTGGGGGCTGAGCCTGCTGGATTGCGCCTGTGCCAGCTGACCCTGTGATGCCTTTAAATCCTTCGCTTCTGCCTGGACATTGGCTGCTCTTGCATCAACGATTGCCTTTTGATTGTCGTAGGTGTTGATGACCTGGTCGGCTTCGTCCTTTGTCACGGCTTCCTTAGATACAAGGAACTCGTATCTTTCTTTGCGCACCTTCGCCAAATTCAAATCGGCTTGCGCTTGAATCAGTTCCGATTTGGCTTTGCTGAGATTCGATTCGTTCATCGCGACGGTGGATTCCCACTGCCGGATCTTACCGCCGGAATCCTCTCGCGCTTGCTGCACCTTTAGCTCGGACTCGTCAATTTGCGATTCGAGCACCGCAAGTTTGTCGCGTGATGATTCAACTTGCTCCTGTGCTTTGCGGATTCGTGCCTCTGTGCCGCGAAGTTGCGCTTGCACGTCGTCGTCGCTGACCTGCGCCAGGAGCTCCTTTTCGGTGACTGTCTCGCCTTCGCGGTGGAGGATGGCGTCGACCCGCCCGCCGATCTTTGCGCCGACGTTGGTTTCATATCCTTCAATGCGGCCGCTTAATTCAAGTTCGCCGCTCGACTCCTTGGGGCGATTGAGAAAGTAGAAGGCGCCGGTCGCGAGCAAGCCGATGATTAGCGCTATAAGGATGGGAATGATGGGCGGCTTATGCCGCTTTGGTGTTGCTGCGCTTGCTTCTGCGGTCTGCGATTTGTTGTTCTCAACTACCATGACAGTTACCATTGTCGTCTTTAATGTTCGCTAGAATCATATCATACAGACGTGTATGTATGGATGAGTAAAATCTTTGGCATACAGGCGTTTCGGCAAGCTAAAATGAATGAATCTTGTAGGAGCACCGCGTGACATCTGCTGCCCGGCAAAAGAAAAAGAAGAAGATTGCAGATTCGCTATCTGCTATTGCTTTGGGCACGGAAGAATCGCGGATAGTTTCTGAATCTCCGCGAAGTAAGCGAAAGCAAATTGTCGGTGCTGCAATTAGAGTTTTTCTTGAGCATGGATATGCTGCGACCACGTTGCAGAAAGTTGCTGAGGAAGCGAATGTGATTCGTGCCACAATTTACAGTCATTTTGCAGATAAGAATGAGCTTTTCAAGGCAATCATTGAAGAGCTGACAATCAACCAACTAGGCGAGGATTACGAGCAGCGAATTTCTGCAGCGACTCCGCGCGAGTTCGTTTATTTGATGCGAGACTTTGTGCAGTCGCGAAAGCAGAACAAGCAATATTTGGCTTTGCTGCGAACGGTTATAGGAGAATCTGAGCGCTTTCCCGAGTTGGCGCATCTCTATTTCAAGACAGTGTATTCGCAGGGGATGGTCGTGGCTGAGCGCTATTTTGCTCAACATAGCGAGTTGGGAGTTGCAAATGCGCAGTCCTTAACCGCCGTTGTTTGCGGATCGATGATGGCGCACCTAATTCAGCAAGAGCTGCTGAGAGGGAAGGAATTAGTGCCTATGGATCTCAATGCCGTCGCCGATACCATTGCGGATCTGATCACGCGGACTCCACCTGTGCGTCCTTAGAGTTTGCCTCCATTCTTGCAGGGAGCGATGCTCCATTTGTTTGTTTCTGTTGAAGCACTTCCCCTTGCTCATGCTGGGAGTTTCAATATCCTGCTGGTTTTCTGCATTAGACATTCGCTCCCTTGTGCTCATGTGGGAGTGTGGGCATCCTGCTGCTTCTGCTGTGCGCTTTGCCCTTTTTTTCCATGGAGGGCGAGTAATCCTGTCTGATTCTACTGAGGTGGATCTAGAATCGGCATTTGTGTTTCTTGTTTATGCGAGCCATCCGAGACAGATAGTGTTATGCTGCAATTTACTTAGTGCTCAATTCGGAAAAACACGCCCTTTTTTCTACCTACAAAATGGTGGCATCTTATCTTGCGTGCGCGCTGGACCCCGCGTGTGCGTGTAACCCGCTGGGCGTGCGCCTCGGCGCTGTGTCTAGTCTTGTACGAAATTAACTCTTTCCAAGGTGGCGGCTGCAAACATATTTTCGGCAGCGAAGCGGGAATAAAGAATTGTGTAACGTCGTGAGGCTGAGCAGAGCGATGACGGGACGAAAGTTTCGCGTAGCCAGGCTTGTGATCGGTCTTTTGACCGGTGTTTTATTGTGGCTCATCTGGCAGGCCTCCGCGATGTTGGTGCCGAAGTCTGCTGAAAATCGATATCTAGAATTTTTAGCATCCCTGCCTCCAGGATTTATTGATTTCTTTCGGCCCTGGACGCGTGACGAGTTCACCAGATTCTTCCACGTTCCGGTTTCGGGTTTTGGGCAATGCTGGACCTTTGGCTCTGCGCCGAGTTCCGATGCTCTTATTGTGCACACATGGATCGGATTTCTTCCATTGGCGTGTTTGTTGGGCGTGCTGTTTACTATATTGAAACCGCTACCACGCTTCATCCTCTGGGTCGCTTCCGTCGCGCTTGTCGGAATCGTCTATGTGTTGTGCATGCATGTGTTCCATTATGCTCTTCCCGGCACGCCGGCAATCATCGTATTAAGCTGCTTCTACCTTTGTGGTACTGTAATTCACCTTGAAACTGAAAAGGTTGAGCATAATCATAAGGTCGCGGTTGATTTGATTCAGCAAGCGGAGGACGAGCGTAAGCGAATCGCGAGGGACCTCCACGACGAATCCTTACAATCGCTTTCACAAGTGATCAGACTTTTGGAAAAGTGCGCGGGGGATTTTCCCGACGATGTTTCGCCATCGAAGTTGCGAGATATGCTGCAAAAATGTTTGAATGGGACGCGCGATATCATCAACGATTTGCATCCCGCGGCGCTCAAAGAATTCGGACTTGCCGCTTGTATTGAAAATCTTGCGCATGAGTCTGCTGCTCACTCCAGTGTCGTTTGCAAATTTCGAAATCAGGCAACGGATATCCGCTTCAGTGATCTAACTGAACTCTGCATTTATCGAATTGTGCAAGAAGCGGTGAGCAATGTTTGGAAGCATTCTGAAGCATCCGAAATGTCTGTCAGTATCGAGGAAACTGATGCGTTTTTCATCATCAAGGTTGCAGACAATGGAAAGGGGAATGTGAAGCGCAAGATGCATTCTTCTGGCATTCATAACATCATGCATCGCGCGGGATTGATTGGTGCGCATGTCTCCTGGAGGGTCCCTGATGAATACGAATCCGGCACGCTACTGTATCTGCGTGTGCCGTTGGCGCAGTGCCTGGAGGATGCACGCGGTGAAGCCGGAGCCAATTCTTCTACGATCGCGCTGCCACAGTTGTAGTGTCTGATTGCATTTCTGCAGAGCGCCATGAAGGCATCGCAACAGTCTATAAGATAAAGATAGAAATGGGATTACAGGAGTGCCAAAAAGGGAGCGCAGCTTATGAATTGGAACAGCACGTATTGGTGCCGTGTAGAGCGCAGCGTGTGGCGTTAGGATAGGATATATGGGAGCGCAATAATGGCTGTAGTAATTGCAGACGATCAAGATCGGGAGCGTAGTTGGTTGAGGGGGCTTATGAGCGCGAACCATCAAGACCTGCTGCCTATCTTGGAGGCAAGAAACGGGTTGGAAGCCGTTGAACTCGTTGGAGCGCATCGACCAAAGCTTGTCTTTCTTGACCTGGAGATGCCTTATTTATCTGGAATCAAAGCGACTGCCAGGATTCTTGAACTTTCTCCGCAAACCGGCATCGTCATCGTTTCAAATCACGCGAATGAGATTTGGGTTCGCCAGCTTTGGAAAATGATGCCGAATGACGGCGCATTTGCTTACGTGCTAAAAGAATCGAGTGACCACCAGATTTTGGATGCGACCCGCAGCGTGATTGCTGGAGATTGCTGGGTTCATCCGAAGATTCAGCGCGTTCTTCTCAAAGCAAGTAGCAACACCACACTAACATCGGGAGAGTTCGAAGTGCTCGCTTATATCTGCCTCGGTTTGACAGACAAAGCAATCGCTCATCGACTTTACCTGACGGAGAAAGCCGTTCAAGCCAGGCTAAAAGCGGTCTATACAAAGATGGGAATACCTTTGCGTGGCAGCTCCGAAGAGAACGAATTCAACCTTCGAAGTCGCGCCATCAACCTGGCACTGCGGCAAAAGCTGATCAATGTCGCGCAGTTGGACGAATGGGAAGCAACCCTGCGGATTGATTTATAGTGGCAATAGGGTCGGTGCGTCCGCGGCTTTTTGCACCTATTTCGACCGTGGAAATGCTGCACTGTAGTCCGCTTTTGCTTGTTCGATTTGGTCTTCGATGCGGTGTGAGAGCAGGATGAATTGCACTTGCTCTTCGATCTTCTTCATCTGTAGATCAGCATTGACTCTGTCATGTTGTTTACAGTAATAGCGGAAAAGGGCTATCCGAGTCATAAGTACTTCCTTTAGAAGTTGTGCGTTGTCCTGGAAGAAATCATAGGTTCTTCCGTCGCCTAATTTGAAAACGTGTTGTGATATTGATACTGTATGCGGTGCGAGTTCTGGTGCCCCGGCAACTACGTCAAGAAGGTATTCATAGTAGCGCAGCACTCGCATTTTGTCGTTCCAAGAGTTTTGGCGGATGAGCCGCTCTGCTAACTCGGCGCGAAGGAGCGCCGGCTCAAACAGATACGCTGGTGCTCTCTTGTGGAAAACGGAAACGATTTCTTCAAGCTCTTTCGAAATACGCTTTAGAGAGTTCCGGTCCATCGGCGCTTTCTTTATGTAAGCGCAGTGGCGGTTGACCAATCGCATCAGATCTCGGGGCGGCGGGCTAGGTGTCTTTGCCGGATCTACGACTGGCAGTTCCCTTAACGCACGGGTTAAAATCTCGATTGAAAAATCTATCGCTTGTTTCTCTTCGCCACTGTTGCGGTAGATATTGAAATAATTCTCTAAGAGTGCAAGCTGGGATTTTGAATCCCAAGTACTAAATCGGGCATTCTGTGTGCTTGCTTGCACGAGCCGCTTCGCCTGCTCTGCCTGGCCGCTCTTGAGTAGTTTCTGCAGTTCTTTCGATAGCGTCTCAATTGACGTCTCCGGTGCTAAAAAGTCCTGCGTCAAACATGCGGCTCGAAAGTTCAATTCGTCTTTGAGTACTGTGGCGCCAAGATACATCGAAGCGGCAACTGCCACGGCGGTGACACAGCAGAATATCGTGGCTGCCTTCTTCAGGGATGAGGCGTTGTGTTTCTCTTTGCTGTGCGCATGGTGCGCTTCTAAATCTTCGCCCTTGATTTCGCGCAGCTCATTGGACAGTTCTGCAAAAGATTGATAACGCGCATCGGGATTCTTTTGAAGGCAGCGTTCAATAACGCGAAGAATCGTCTGCTGAGATTTCTCTGTCGGGCTAAACCTTGAGGATGTATTCGTCGATTTGTCGAATATTGGCGCCGCTTCGTTGATTTGTTTATACATAAGCTCGGGCGCAGATGCTGCTTCAAACGGTGGCTTACCCTTCAGCATCTCAAACAGTACGCAGCCAAAAGCATAGATATCCGCGCGCTTGTCGGACAGTTTACCCATGCATTGCTCGGGCGACATGTACGCAGGCGTGCCTGTAAGGAAGCCGTTGCGCGTTAGATTCGTGCTATCTAGTCGGTCATCTGTTAGCTTGCATAGACCGAAATCCACAACCTTCGCATAAACGTCGGGCGCGTTTTCTTCTTTCTCCGTTTCAGCCTGCTTTGCTTTTCGGAGAAGAATAATATTCTCTGGCTTCAGATCGCGATGAATAATGTTTTGCTCGTGCGCATAATCCATTGCTGAGCAAACGCATTTTGCAATGGCGAGCAGGTCGCTTCCATTGATTTTGCCTTTCGTATCTAGCTCCTGGCGCAGACTCTGTCCTTCAATGAACTCTAGCGCCAGATACGGCGTTTCGCCTTTGAAAACACCATAGCGAAATACTTTCACTATGTTTGGGTGGTCGAGCAAATGAAGCGCTTTGGCTTCTAATTCGAAACGCTTGATCGCCACAGATGCGTCATCTTCAGCCGCATTCAAGTTTAGAAATTTCAAACCAACAAGGCGCTCAAGGTGCATGTCGCGAGCGCAATAGACGGCGCCGCTTCTGCCTGATCCAAGAAGCGCGTCTATCTTATATCTTTCATCAATCAACGTTTCTGTATCGAACTGTTTTATGACATTCATCGAATACTGAGATTCCGGAAACTGATTGATTTCTCTTCGTTCTATACCCGTCTACATGCTGTTTCGCGGTCAAAGAAAGTCAGCATCAGGTGACATCAATTGTGGATGTTCGTTCATCTTAATCTTCAAGATGGGCAGGTAATGCCGAATTGCATAATTTGCCTAGCAAAATAAATTCCACTCGATTTAGGAAAAACCCTAATCAATCATGGGCCGTTACTTATTCGAACGGACGTATATCGGTGACAAGATGGAAATGTAGTCACAAATCGAGGTGCATCATGCCCAGTTCCGTATTGGTTCGCGAAGAAATTCGAAGTAATTCGCAAGAAAGCATCGAGAAAGAAATTGATGTTTATGGCACAAGTCTCTCTACCGACTATGTGACTTCGCACTTTTTCGAGAGTTGCCTTGCCTCGGATATTATTCCGCTTGCTTGCATCACAATCCGTTCAAGATGTAGGAAGCTTCAAACGTATTTTGTTTACCAGCTGTCCTCAGTCCAGCCGTCGGCAGTTAGGTCTCGAGATCAGCAAGTGATAATCTTCGGATTAGCAAAAGCTAATTCTTCGACAGAACGTTCACACGTTTTAGAAACGATTCGACATTCTCATAGTTCTTCGCATAATCAAATGCAATATTGCGCTGAGCGCATTGACTATTGCATCGAATCTTCCACTTGTTGTCGCCCACGGATTCGATGCTAATCTCAAGCTGCTCTCCAGGCGAACGCCAGCTGGCTCCCGTAGAAGCGGTTAAGTTTGGCGACTCCGCTTCTTCTGACACTGATTTTATATTTGGCACCACCAGTAGTGCCTCCCTGCAAAGACGCCTTACTTCCCTCAAGGAACCTTCCAATTCCAATACGCGGGTTTGATTCAACTCCCAAATCTCTTCGTAGCGTCCTTGAGAGACAAACAAGCGCATAGTCAAGTCGGTCAACAGTAGCACAGTTGCAATTAAGCAGCCGAAAGATAATCCAATTACCAGTGCCGTTTGCAATGCAACATCGATTGCCGAAAACTGATCTGAGCGAAGCACAATCATCGCTATAAAAATTAGCAAGCCAGCACCGCCGCCGACGCCAAGCACGGCAACTATTATTGCTCTCAAAATTCTAGCCAAATAGCGTGACATAGATGCTAATTGCTTTAGTAAGCCCTTGAGTCAGCTAAAACGAACTCATGGTATCTGCTATTCACTATCTTCCCGATCTTCGGATTCTTTCTCAAGCTTATTGCACCAACGCAGATACTTCACGACAATGTAAACCGGCGGAAAGGCAACCAGGGCAAGAAATAGCTTGCTCAAAATTAGTCCGATGCTTGTTACGCTCATCATAAATCCTCCATTCCAGCGCCGACTCTAAGCTTCCTCGTCGTCACTTTCTTCGATTTCGCTGCTTTCGCTGATTTCCTCTAATTCCAAGGCGTCAATTTCCAGTTCTTCCACGTGAATTCGCGCCGATGTCTCTGCAGATTTGGTCTCGCTTCCGTCGCTATCTTCATCCAGCTGAGTGCTAAGCTCGCTTTCGAGGGCGTCCCCGGTCTCCAGTCCTTCGTCTGTGCCGTCTGCCATTTCTGCTTTCAGCATGGCTTCTTGCGCGAGTGCTTGTTTTGCCAGAAGCGCCTGCCGTGCTGCAACCTTTTCAGCTGCCGTGCGCTTAGGAAATAATCTTGCACGACATTTTGTGCAGAAGCAGTAGCTGCCTTCGCTGAGATGTCCGAAATCCGTCATCTTAAAACCGACTGGCAAGTAAGCTTTAGTCGAAACCAGTCTGCGCTCGATACCCTTTAACTTTCGCTGATAGATGCGAACAAATTCATGCCTACAGGTTGGCGCGGGCGGCGCCTGCTCCTGCTCTTGCTCTTGCTCTGACTGCTGGGAAGTTGGGTCCATCTCGCTTGCTCGGCTTCTTTAGTTGCAGTTTAGCAGTCTAGCATCCGGCTGCGCATTTAGCGCTCCTTCACTACTGGTAGTTCTCGGATGAGCTTGCCTTTCCAATAGATTAGAACCGAAAGCTGGTGCTCGGCTCTGACGATATTTGGCGATGAGAAATAGAAGCTGCGGCTTTGCCCTGCAAGAATTGGATGGCTTTCATTGGCTGCAGACACTGTCACGGAACCTGTTCGCCGCTTTGACGTGTGGTCGTAAAAAGCTACTGTGAGGCTAAGATCTGTAACCGGTGAGTCACTTGAATTCTTTACCTTGATTTCGCCTTCCGGTGTCAGGCTGCCCTTCGACAGCCAAATGCGGGACGCCGTCAAGCTGAGCGGCGGCCCCTCGGTGGCGGCGGTTTTCGGTTCGTCTGTCTTAGCTGCGTCGGGATTAAGCTCTTTCTCGATCACCTTAATGTGCTCGGCGACACGTTCGGCCCGTCCCTTTATAGACTGAGCGTCATCGAGTTTGCCACTTTTCACAAGGACTTGCGACCAGGTTTGTAGCGCCGCTTGAAGCTTCTCAAACAAGCTGAGGTCTTTTGGAGCCAGTGTGGTGGCTTCCTCCAGTGCATGCACGGCACCACCGAAGTTCTCTGACTTCAAGTATAAAGTTGCAAGCGTTTGATAATTTTCAATAGAGCGTTCACGCTCGGATAATTCAAGAGCCGCCTCCTGTGCACCTTTGTAATCTTCCGATTTTATACAAAGATCAACAAGGCGATGGCGCGCTTCCAAATTGTTCGGATCGTTTTTGCAAACCTCACGCAGATTCTCAATCGCTTTGCCGGTGTCATTGTTCTTGCCGTAAAGATTAGCTAGAGCCATTCTGCTTGCCGGTTCGTCGCTTACTGTCAAACTCTTTTCCAACAACGCGATAGCTTTTTTGTCGTCGCCATTTTGCATTTCTTCGATCGCCGCTTGCTGGCGATAAAGCTCTGCGAGCCTGTGTGAAAGCGCCTGGTCGCTGGTCCCATCCGGACCGATCGATGCTTCAAGGTGGGTTATGGCGTCGGCAATTTTACTGTTTTGGGCATCGTGTTCAGCCCATTCACGTGCAAGTTCGCGTCGCTCGAGCTCAAATGAGCTTCCTGGAATCACGCTCTGAGCTGAGCTGAGTAAGCGATCAGCCTCGGCAAAATCACTGCGTTGCCGATAGTACTTACTGAAGCTAACTACTACAGGAATGATACTCGATGGTGGCAGCTTGCAACGAATAGCGGTATCAAGTGCGGTGCGCCCCTCCGCCAAGCGGTCCGTCTGAAGATAGCATTGCGCCAAGAATGGCAAATAGTTATGGTCGGCCGGGGATGTTTTCGCCAAGCTTTCGAGAATTGGCAGCGCTGCTGCTGGGCGATTTGACTTTATCAGAGCTTCCGCTTGTTGCAATGGCGTGGCCGGCAGCCGAAGGACGTAATATGCAGCCCCGCCCGTGATGATTACAGCCGCGATCAGTGCCCAGGCCAAGTTCTTACCTGAACCTTTTTTGTCCGCCGGCTTTGCTCGTGCGCCAGAGTCGCGTTCGATTTGTGTGTCTTCTGCTATGGTTGCTTCCTCGGCGGCAGTTTTCGCAATGCGCGCCTTAAATACGATTATGGCAGGCACATTCTTATTTGAGCATACCAGGCAAAGGCATATGCTAATGTTGAGAAATGATCAACGATATCGACCTCACCCCCACTTGTACGCTGGAAAAGATTTCTGGCAGGGCTGGAGTTCTTCAGGTTAGAGCGTGGGGCGAAGAAGAGGGTGCAAAGGCGACTCTTTTGCTGGTTCATGGTTTAGGGGCGCACAGTGCCTGGTTTGAGGCAATGGGGCGTTTGCTTGCAGGACAGGGCTTTCGTGTTTATGCATATGACCAGAAGGGATTCGGCTCTCGCTCTATGGAAGAGCTGCATTCATATAAGGAATGGATTGAAGATCTTAAAGGCGTGGTTGCTGAGCTGAAAAAGTGCAGCGCCCCCAGCCAAGATGGAAGCTCTCGCCCCTTTTTTCTCATGGGAAACAGCATGGGGGCTCTCGTTGTTATGGCTGCGGCCCAGGAGATGCAGAGCGTTGATGGGATTGTGATTTTTTCACCTGGGTTTGAAGGCTTCCCCGGAACATTCACACTTCCATATAAGGTGAAAGCTGTTCTTTCCGCTCTATTAGCTCCGTCAAAGGATGTTCATCTGCCATATACGATGGATCTTGTAACCCGTGATTTGTCTGTCCGAAAATACTTGGCTAATGATGAGATAAAGAAAATGGCGGTGCCGGGTCGCATGCTCACTGAGTTATTGAAGCTCTCTAATACAGTTGTCGCTTCGTTAAAGGCAGTAAATGTACCCGTGCTGATGTTTACCGCAGGGGTTGAGAAAATCGTCAACAACGTCGTGAATATGCGCCTCTTCGAGAAGTTGCAGGCGCCAAGCAAAGAACATATTCATATGACGGAGGCTTGGCATGATCTAATGTTTGATCCACTCGTCGATGAGGTGGCCGACCGCTCTGCTAGCTGGATTCGGTCGAAGATAGGCGGCGAAAAAGAGACCTGTCTAAGTTCCCCCGAATCAAAATAAGAAACACTTTACGAATTTCTTGCGTCCGGATCCGTTGAGTAGGCGCCGCTTTTGCCTTGGATGAAAATCGCAAAATTTCGAACCACTCGATAACTGGCTATAATTACTATGGATTGGTAGTTTTCAGGTTTTTGTTAGAAACAAAGGGGTCCGTTGTGCCACAGTCATTAGCCCATCTCTTCGTTGAAAGAATCAAAACATCAAACTCGAATATCGCAATTCGCTTCAAAGAGGCGCGCGCACCATATCGCGATATGAGTTGGGAAGATGTCGGTCGTCTTGTGAAGGAAATGGCTTATGGATTGATTTCCCTGGGATTGGAACCTGCCGCAAAAGCCGCTGTCATGGCTCCGACGTCTTACCAATGGGCGACCGGTGACTTGTCTATTTTGATGGCTGGTGGAGTTTCCGTTCCCATCTATCCAACTAGTTCCAGTTCTGACATTGAGCATATTTTGAATAACTCTGAGGCGCAGATAGTTTTCGTACATAACGAGACTTTGCTCAATCGCGTACTCTCTGTGCGACAGAAGCTTTCGCACGTCAAGAAAATTGTATTGTTGACCCCGCCGGCCAAAGGCAAATCTATTTCCGAATTGGGCGTCGATTCTAATCTCCTCCTTGGTTTGGAAGAGCTGCTGCAAGCTGGAAGAAAGCTTGAGCAAGAACAACCAACCCTCGTTGAAGAGCGCATGAATACTCGTACGAGAGAGGACCTCGCCACCGTTATCTACACATCAGGAACGACCGGAACTCCAAAGGGAGTTATGTTGACGCACGATAACATTCTTAGTGTGTTGGTTGATCTTCCCGAAATTTTGCCGATCGGCGAGCAAGATACTTTTCTGTCTTTTCTGCCACTCTCACACGTTTTTGAGCGTGTCTGCGGTGAATATTATTGGATTTACTCCGGTGCCTGCTGCGCTTACGCCGAAGGTATTGAACATGTAGGCAAGAACATGGCTGAAATCCAGCCGACCGTAATGCTGGTTGTTCCGCGAATTCTGGATAAGATCTACAGCAAGGTCAACGCTGGAATTCAGGGAGCATCTGGTCGTCGCCGCAAATTGATTGAATGGTCGATTGCCGTCGGCAAAGAGGTTCAACGTTGTAAGAATGCTGGCAAGCCCGTCCGCCAGCTGCTAAGCGCTAAATTTTGGCTAGCGGAAAAGCTTGTTCTCAGCAAATTGCGAGAGCGTATAGGTGCCAAGCTCAGGCTGATCGTAAGCGGTGGCGCACCGGCAACCGCTGAGGTTGTTGAATTCTTCAATGCCGTCGGAATAACAGTGCTTGAAGGATATGGTCTAACCGAAACTTCAGCACCAACCAACGTCAATCGTATCCACAAAAATAAGTTTGGCACGGTCGGTGCCAAGCTGAGTTCCGTCGAAATGAAGCTTGCCGAGGACGGCGAAGTTCTGTTCCGCGGACCGAGTATTTTCAAAGGATACTATCGCGCCGATGAGATGACCTCAGAGGTATTTAGCCAGGATGGATGGTTCCACACCGGTGATATCGGAACCATCGATGTCGACGGATACCTCAAGATCACCGATAGAAAGAAGGATTTGATCGTCAATTCCTCTGGCAAAAATATTGCGCCGCAGAAGATCGAAACAATCCTGAAAACTATTCCATTCGTATCGCAGGCCATCGTATTTGGTGACAAGCGTAAGACCCTGGTCGCACTGTTCACCCTTGATGAGCAAGCAACCATCGAATACGCCCGTGATAAGAGTTGGGCATTCAAGGAATTTAGCGATCTAATCGAATCTGACGAGCTTAAGGGAACGCTGAGAAAAGAAATCGACACTCGTTGCAAACAACTCGCTGATTACGAGAGAGTTCGAAACTTCGCCGTGTTGCCACACGAGCTGTCTGTTGAAAACGGCGAGCTGACCGCGACGTTGAAGATCAAGCGCAATGTCCTGAAGGTCAAATACAAAGCTATGATCGAATCTCTGTATAAGGAAGATTCAGTTTTTGCAGGTCGCTAGGCCAAGCGAAAAAAATAGACAATCGGAGCGGCAACACGAATATCGGGTTGCCGCTTTCGTCTCCCCTTGCAACCAGCGCAGAGCGCACCATAGCTGCCAGTAAGTTCCCGGCGTCATGCAGATTTTATCTGCGGGCATTCTCCAATCTATAGATTGAACGGCAGTACTTAGCAGAAGAGTCCCGACTTTCTGCGCCAAAAATCATCGCGCCGTTTCGCCAGTCTCCGAGATGCTTTCTATAGGCTGTTCGCCGAAGCTCGAAAAGCAGCCACATTTGATTTCTATCGCCTGCAAATTGCAGCGCATAATCAGCTGCACCGCAGTTGGTGCTCTACATTTCTACAGTTGTATAGAGAATTAAGAATTGAGTTGGGCTCTCACTGGCTTTCTATGCGTCTCCTCGAATGCACATTCCCGAAGAGGATAGAAGATATGAAGATAGGATACGACAGAGCGCTTCTCGCTATCGCTCTTTCTTTGTTTGCTTTCCAAAGCACCCAGGCACAAGAATTTCTAAGACAACGATCCAGTGACGATTTCGCCCGCAGATTCGACTCATTTAGTCGCGCACTAGACACATTGGCCAACGACATGCGCAAAGCATATGACGAATCAGTCTTGGCTAGAGCAAAAGCCACTGCAATGACATCGATTCCCTCAGAATACGGCAATAACAATTTCAATGGCAGTCAACCGCAAATCTTTAGTGGTACCGCCGGTTTGGGCGTAGGCGGCTTTGGCGGAGGCGGTGGATTCGGATTCGGTGGATTCGGCGGCGGATTCGGCGGCGGATTCGGCTCCGGCATATTTGGTGGTGGACTTGCTGGTATCGACTCCAACGATTTTGGTCTCGGGATGGGTCCAAGTATTGGTCCAAACGATACCTTCTTTGGTCCGTACCAGGGACAAACATTCTCGACATTGAGAACAAACGGATCTTCCGGA
This sequence comes from Candidatus Obscuribacterales bacterium, assembly GCA_021732085.1. Lineage (GTDB taxonomy): Bacteria > Cyanobacteriota > Vampirovibrionia > Obscuribacterales > Obscuribacteraceae > JAIEPM01. The sequence continues at coordinate 43,588 of JAKFVQ010000020.1, forward strand.
CCGGTTGTCGGCTCAGCATTCCCACCGGGACGCAGAGTTAACGAAAGCTCGAATACGGTTCTTCGACGCCAGGGTTCGAATTTTATCGCCCAACGTAATTTCTCCGGCACCAATGGTAATGGCACCAATGACGGAAGCAACACAAACGGTGGAAATACAAATAACAATACTTTTGGTCGCTCGTCAACCACGAGCAGCACCTGGAATGGCGGTGCCTTCAACACGCAGAGCAGCAGTAGCAGTTTCAATGGTGACGGAACACAGAACTTCGGAACTTGGTCAATCACAGGCAACGCTCCCGGCACAGTGGCGGGTCCGGGAATGGCTGGAACGCCTTCTGGATCTGGTACCCCCGCCGGTGGCGGCACTGGCGTAGCAGGCGGAAGCGGTGGTCCTACCATGTAATCGCCTGGCGCTCCGGGGAGTTCAAGCCCACTGCTCGACTCACTTGCAGAAAGTTCAACAAAAAAAACGGGACCCGCTTTTGGCTGGTCCCGTTTTGAGAAGCTGTTCTGTTTACCGTTAGCTCAGCGCTGTTGCTGATTGAGTTCTGTCAGCTTTATCGAGAGCGATAACTCTGAGTACTCTTGAGCGTCCGGCTTCCAGTACGAAGAGTGTTCCATCTTGGCTGAAGCTGATGCCGGTTGGGTTGACCAGTCCTGTTAAGAAGCTGTCGACTCGTCCATCGCGATTTACTCTGAAGACGGAGCCTGCGCGTCCTGCTGTCACGTAGATTCTACCGAGCGTATCCATCGAGAGGTTGCCATCGAATCCGTCAGCGAAGTTGAATGCTTCCGGCTCAGCCACCTGCACTCTTGCTAGTTCGCGTCCATCGATTGAGCGCTTCACTACAGAGCCCGTGGAGTGTTCCAGTCCCCAGAGGTTGCCGTCTTGGTCGACTAGCAGGCCTTGTGTGCCGTGTCCGGCGCCACCGACAATCACTTGGTATTCACCCGAGCGGTCAACTTTGAAGATGCCACCAGTGTTGGATGGGAAGTTGGAAACGATGACTTCATCTGATGGTGTGAGCACGAGGTCCGAAAGGAATGTGCCACCACCTGTGAGGCTGCCATCGAGCTGGGCGAGAACGCGTCCACTCTTGTTCGGGTCGATTTTGTAAACCGTGCCTTGAATCGTGGCGACGTACAAAACACTCTTGCGATCGAAACGCAGTCCGGAGATTGTAGTGTTGCCGCGGATGCGAGCATACTCTGTCATCTGTCCGGCAGAGTCGATTTGCCATACGCTGCCGTCGACTGCGAAGTAGATTCCGCCTGGTCCCGGGCACATGCGTGAGAAACGATTTGAATAGGATGAATTCAGTTGCGAGAGAATGCGCACTGCGTATCCGCGCGGGGGCTCCGGCAGCTCGACTACAGAAAGTCCTGATGATGTAACTTGACTTTTGTCTTTGTCGAAGTTGACGGTGATATCTTCTTCGGTATCACTTTCTTCGACTTCAGCACTAGTAATGTCAATGTGAAGTATCAAATGTAATGGAACGAGAATGCGTCTGATGTGAATCTGTCCATCACTCTCATGGGAATAAGATTCGATGTCGATGTGATCGTGATCAACGCTCAATACTCGTCCGGTAACTGTGTTGTGGCAACCCATACCATACCAGATTTGAATTTTCTGGCGATTCTCGACGAATGTTTGAAGTCTTGTTCTGAAGCTCATAACGCACCCCTAATACTCAACAGGCAATAATCGCCTTATGTCTCCTGGTTCGGATTGAAATCGTCCTCTTTAAGCCATTCTTTGCGATCAACGATTAAAGCGTGATTCCAGAATTGCTCCAGTTTGTACTTATTTCGTTCCGAGTCTTGCAGAATGTGGACAATGACATCGCCATAGTCCATCAATACCCAACGTCCTTCTTGTTTCCCCTCAATCGACCTGGCTTTTAAACCAAGTTTTCCGAGGTCATCATCAATTGCATCTGCAATTGCTCTTACTTGGGTGGAAGATTGACCGCCTGTGATGACGAAATAGTCAGCCATAACGGTTACTGTCCGGACGTCGAGAATGAGCGTGGAGACTGCTTTCTTTGATTCAGCAGAGTTGGCCGCTGTGTAGGCCGCATCTTTTGAATCAGTTTGCGCTGATGCTTGAACTGTTTCAGTCAAACGTCTGTCTCGCTCTCGTCCTCTACAAAAACTTTGTTCCCAAATTCTTCGGTAATTCACACGAAATGCTTGAAAAAGTAGCGGGAAAACCCCCAGCCAAGCCATGTTAATCCACCCCAAAATCACGAGCGTGCAGTTGGCATTTTTGAGCAGGGATGTGCGCGGAGGCGGTTGTAAAGTGGATGCGCGAGGAATCTTCCAATATTTCAAGATTTTTTTTCCAGGGAGTCACTTCGTTTCTCCTTTGCAACTGGCGCGTTCCGAAATAGTTATGAAGAGCCACTTTTTAAGGCTTCAAGTCTTGTGTGGCGTCTCAAGGTGCTGTATCCTTGCGGGTTACGTGGTTTACTAAGGTTGTGAGAGTTGGAGGAATCCTAGTGAATAAAGCTGAATTGGCCGCTGAAATTGCGGTTCGCACGAACAATACTAAGAAGGCTGTCGAAGAAATTTTGGGCGCCCTCACCGACGTAGTTGTAGAAGCAGTAGCAAAAGGCGAGCGGGTTACCCTTGTTGGCTTTGGTACCTTCGAGCGTCGTGAGCGTCAAGCCCGCGAAACAAACAACCCACAAAAGCCGGGGCAGAAGATCAAAGTTCCAGCAAAGAAAGTACCAGCTTTCTCCGCTGGTAAAGAGTTTAAGGAAAGAGTCGACAAATAGTCTTAGATACTGGAACACTCCAATTTTTAAGCGATTAAGAGGGGAATTATTTCCCCTCTTTTGCTTAGAGTCTTAGTAAAAAAAGAGGGGCTTGAATGAAAAAGACGCCACGAGATGTGACGCCTTTGATTGCTATTTCATTTCTGAATCGGTAGCTAGTAGGAATTGCTATTTCTTCCCTACGCATCCCTCAAAGGGATTAGATAGCTTCAGTTGTTCATGAATCGGTATTTTGTCACCGAATGGAAAGTCGTTCGCGACGCGCACTTTTTTGCCAAATGCAAGATTTTGCATCTCTCCATTCTTGAGGTCGAAAGTGGCGTAAACCTTATCAGCTTTAAGGCTGCTGTCGCGGTCTCGTTCGAGGACTTTTCCTACTGCCTTCTTGTCGTCGCAGGAAAGCTTGTTCCACTCAGACATCAGCTGCTGATGGAAGTCCATTTTGTCTACTAATGAATTAGTGCTGAGCGCCTTATCTGCCAAGTCTGTTAGTTGGCGAGCTCCAGATTCCGCGTCCATTTACCATCCCCATATAACCGTTCTACTTGAATCTAAGAAATTCTGACTCGGTTAGCAATGGGAAGATCACGTTATCAGGCAATCTTGCAGAAATCGACAGCCGGTGACTGCAAATTTCCACTGACATGAATATCGGACGAAAAAAAAGGCTGCACGATAAATGCAGCCCTTTGAGTTTAAGAGCGCGCCAACTATTTGCTGCCGTTTTCCATCTTCTCTTTCTCTTCGGGGCTAACGCCCTTGATAGTGAGATTGACGCGTCCTCGATCATCGATTTCTTTGACCTTCACGACAACGCGTTGGCCTACAGCGACTACGTCTTCCACCTTCTCAACACGGCGGTTTTCCAATTGAGAGATGTGGACCATGCCTTCTTTGCCTGGCAACACTTCGACGAACGCGCCAACTGGAATTATGCGAGTCACGCGTCCTGCGTAAATTTCACCGACGGTGATGCGCTTTAGCAGGCGGATAATTGTATCGCGCGCCGCTTCACCACCGGCAGCTTCGACAGAGCCGATTCTGACTGTGCCGTCATCTTCAATGTCAATCGTGGCGCCGGTTTCTTCAATGATTTTGCGAATCATCTTACCGCCTGGTCCGATAACTGTGCCGATATCATCCGGATCAATATGGATGGTGATAATGCGTGGTGCCCACGGTGAGAGTTCGGTTCGTGGCTTGGCAATTACTGCTTCCATCTTGTCCATGATATGCATGCGACCGCGACGGGCTTGTTCGAGTGCAACCTTCATGATATCGAGTGAGATGCCCTCGATTTTGATGTCCATTTGCAGCGCGGTGATGCCTTCGCGTGTGCCTGTGACCTTGAAGTCCATGTCGCCGAGGAAGTCTTCCAATCCTTGAATATCGGAGAGGATTGCAAACCTGTCTCCTTCAAGTATCAGACCCATGGCAATCCCAGCAACGGTAGCCTTCAGCGGAACCCCGGCATCCATTAATGAGAGGCAGGAGCCGCAGGTGGAAGCCATGCTCGTTGAGCCGTTGGATTCAAGAACTTCGGATACCACACGAATGACGTAAGGAAAATCGTTTGGATCCGGAAGAACTGCAAGAATTGCGCGCTCAGCCAGGGCTCCGTGACCGATTTCGCGGCGTCCCGGACCTCTGTTCGGGCGTACTTCACCGACCGAATAGCTTGGGAAATTGTAGTGGTGCAAATAGCGGCGTTCTTTCTGTAGATCGATGCCGTCCAACTTTTGTGCATCTGATGGTGTTCCCAGTGTTGTCACTGAGAGCGCCTGAGTTGTTCCGCGAGTGAAGAGCCCTGTACCGTGGGTGCGTGGAAGGATTCCGACTTCAACAGTAATTGGTCTTATCTCATCGCATCGTCTGCCGTCTGCGCGTTTGCCGGTTTCAAGTACCTGGGCACGCATGAGTTCTGCTTCGTACTCTTCCATATAAGCTGCAATTGGAAGCTTGGCGGCTTGGCGAAGTGCATGGTCTTCAGGAAGGGCTGCAATTGCCTCGTCAATGGCGGCGCGTGCTTCGTCCATGAAGGCTGCTCTTACGCTCTTGCTGGTCACACCGTCCATGGAAGCTTTCAATTTTTCAGTTGCGTGTTCGCGAATGATGCGATCCAGCTCTTCATTCTTCGGTGCGCCTTCGAAGTCTTGCTTCACAACGCCGATCTCTTGGATAAAGGCGCGTTGTGCTTCGCACTGACGCTTGATTTGATTGTGTGCGTAGTCGATTGCAGCTAGCATGTCGCGCTCTGAGACGATCAATGCGCCGGCTTCTACCATCATTATGGAGTTTTCTGTTCCGGCAACAACAAGGTCGAGGTCGGAAACCGCCATTTCTTCATAGGTTGGATTGGCAACGAAGCGTCCTTCGATGCGTCCTACGCGAACGGCTCCGACAGGACCATTAAAGGGAAGTCCTGAGATCATGAGGGCTACCGATGCGCCCACAATAGCCAGTGTATCTGGCGGATTAATCTGGTCAGCGCTCATACAAGTCGCGACGACCATAACGTCATTGCGGTAGTTGTAGTTGAAAAGGGGGCGCAGAGGGCGGTCAATCAAGCGGCTGACTAGCACAGCTTTGTCAGACAGTTTGCCTTCGCGACGTGTAAAGCTTCCGGGAATGCGTCCGACCGAATACAGTTTCTCTTCGAAATCAACAAGAAGCGGAAAATAATCGATTCCTTCTCGCGGGTTTTTGCCGGCAGTAGCCGAAACTAAAAGCATCGTTTCGCCACATCGGACTTCCACCGCTCCGGTTGCCTGTCGTGCCAATCTGCCGGTTATGAATGTGACTTCTTTTCCATCTACATCGAAGGAAAACGAACGAGTTGGAGCCATGTGTTGAACTTCTGTATCTATTGACATCTTTTCACCTATTCTTCTTATCTTCTTTTCTTAAAGCCCGTTGTGCCAACGCAGACTGCACCGACCGGTGCTTGTCTGCTTTGAGCTAATGCCGAGGATTCTCGGCAAAGGTTGATTAGCTGATTTGGACAAAAAAAAGCAGGCGGTAAGATTACTCGCCTGCCTTTTATTAGCGTCTCAAGCCCAGCTTTTCGATTAGACCACGATAGCGTGCATTATCTTCGCGGCTGAGGTACTGGAGAAGTCTGCGCCTCTTCCCAACCATCATTAACAATCCGCGTCTGCTGTGGAAGTCTTTCTTGTGGGTGCGCAGGTGCTCTGTGAGCTGGTTGATTCTTTCGGTCAGAAGAGCAACTTGCACTTCTGGAGAACCTGTATCTTTTGCGTGAACCTTGTGGGTTTCAACGACTGTTTGCTTTTTTTGTACTTCTAACGACATGCCTATAGTTCCATTTGATATCTTGCTTACTCTTAGGTAGTGGTAAATAATATCACGTCCAGGCCGCTACTTGCCTTCTGGAGCAACTCTTGCAGGCTTGTCATGTAACATAAAAGAGAGCTTAGAATCGATGGCTCGCCCCTTCAAATCCCGTGAACTGCTCAGCCGCTTTCCCTGGCTGGATACGGTTCGCATGAATTTTCTGGAATGGGTTTGTAATGATGGATTAGGTTTTTGGGACCGCAGTTATCGAATTATAAAAATCTTTGAGCCTGGAGCGGCAGATCTTTTACAAGAAAACGAGCAGCGAAAACCACTGATCTGGTCTATCTATCATGGTCGAATGGTGGGGACGCTTGGACTGCGACCGCGCAAGAGATTGACAATCCTGATCAGCCCTAGTCGGGATGGGGAAATGATTGCCCGGGGCGCCAAAGGGATGGGCTTCTCGGTAGCCAGGGGATCATCAAAGCAGGGCGCTGTCAAGGGTGCGCTGGAATTAGTGGATGCCGTAAAGGAAGGACAGGATTTGGTTTTCATGGTCGATGGACCACGCGGACCGAAGTTCACAGTTAAGCCTGGAGTCATTAGAATGGCTGAAATAACGCAAGTGCCGATTTTGCCCTTCGTCTGCTCGGCGCGGTCGACCTGGTGGATGCCGTCCTGGGATAACTTTATGGCGCCATGGTGGTCAACCCCGATTGTTTACATTTTCGGGCAACCGCTACTTGTACCGAAGGATGCCGATGAAGTTTTGCAAGAGGAGTTGCGTGTCGAGCTAGAAAGGCGTATGGAGCGCTGCCGGGAGATGGCTGACAAGTTCTGGTCGCTCAGTATCTGAACTTGCGTTGAACAAGAACGCAGGCTCCCAGCCTGTCTCTATTGCCACTTACAGAGTGTCTATAATACCGCCGTCGCGAGAAAGACTGTCTTCATGCCGCTCTTCCTGGCGATCAAAATCTGCCTTGACGGTATGCAGAATCGAATTAGCCTAGTATGTGCAGCTCTACAAGCAGGGTTCGCTGCAAAACTGCAAAAGAAAAAGGTGCCACCAAATTTGATGGCACCTCCACAAGTACTTTATTAAAGTGCTTAGGGCTTCTGCAGTTCGGGCTTCCATTCGTCAAGAATGGCGCCTTCGATTGGACATACTGACAAGCAAGCGCCGCAATCGATGCATGCTGCATCATCGATATAGGTGTACTTGGTGCCCTTGGCGTTTGTTTTCGCTTCTGCCCAGTGGATGCACTCTACTGGACAAACGGGAATACAATCTGCAATGCCTTCGCAAACATCAGCAACGATTGTGTATGCCATTAACGTCTCCTTCTCACAGTTCTCAATTGGTAACGAAAGTACAGGCTATTTACCACTAAATCACGAGCTCATCTCGTGGTCGAGTCTTAACCTCTAATTCTTAACACATTTCTGCTATCTGTTTTCAGAATTTTCTATCTCTGGGTTCTTTTTCAAAGTAAGCTGCGATAATTCATTTCTCGCAGAGACGAAACTGTCGGAAAAAATCCAGTTTCAAACAGGAAATGTCAGCAAAAATCAGCTCTGCGCACCAGCAATGATGAAATCTTGAAAAGCTAATGAGGGAGGGACAAACCGGTGAGCGATGTCAAGGCGAGAGTGACTACTTCTAGCGGCCAACTTATTGGTTACTTCGTTGATTTCAAAGTGGTTTGTCTTTGCGGAAGTGATTATGAAATCCGCGGCACTTTTGTAGATGAGTTTGGTCGGGCCTACGAAAAAATCGAATTCAATCCGCAAGTACTTCCCTACAATGTTGACCTTTCACAATCGCGTGACTCTGATGTAAAAGTTCTTTCTCACGGATACGTCCAGCGCGGACGTCAGCCTGTCGTTATGACCTTTTCTAAGTTGAACTGACGAGCGTTCCTTGCTGTTTGCGGTTTGATGACCATCTCTGCCACAAGCCCAGCCAGCCCCTTCGAGTGCGTTTGTTATAGAACTTTTTCGCCGCCGGTTGCCACTGCGATGCCGGTTGATTTCATTTCCTGGTGCGCGTCGGCACCAATTCCGGTATCAACTCCCAGCTTCATTTCGACTTTGCACACCGATGGCAGATCGGCTGCGACTAGAGACTTATACTGTTTTGCCAGGATGCATCGGGCCGGTGCGACTGTGGATTGGACTGGTGCTGGTAAGGAAGATATGCGAAAGTGAAGTTCCGTATCGGTTGAAATTTTTGCGTCGATATTTTCTTTGTACAGATGAGAATCAGTAAGGACAAAGCTTTGCTTGTTGTCCTCCATCTCAAGATCATCAATACCTTTTAGTTCGGCGACATTGGAGCGAATGTCTTTTGCATAACCGAACTCAACCATAGGAGTCGTTGGGATGGCTACTTTCAGCCATGGAAGAACCAGCGAATGTCCTTCTTTTAGCTCTTCGTATCGTTCCGTTATCGCAGATTTGGCTTCATTGACTGCCACCACTCTCAGTTTCTGGCGCTCCGCCTCAAGTAAAATTGCGCCTTCCCGAGCCTCATCGTGGAGCTGCTCGGCAAGCTGATTCAGTTGGCTGGCGTCTTCGTATGCATAGGTGTGTGATTTGTGCGCATCGTAAACAAGCTGGCGGCATCGTGCAATCATATTGTTCATTTGCCCGATGCGATCCTGTTCGTTCAGTTTCCTCGCCCCTGTCAGTGCCAATTCATCTGTCGTGGTTTGGATTCTATTGAACACAAAAAAGAGACCGCCAAATGAACATGCGACTAATGCTAAGACTGCTAAAAGAGTAATAAACACGCCGCTTAGAATGAGCATGTTTCCGCTATTTCTGCGGATATTTTTCCGTTCGTGAGTGCGAATCATGGTGCTGATCCCCTACAACATTTTCCCCTGTGTATAGATTACGCAGGTATAGCCTGTATTAGGCATAAATTGTCTTTTTTTTGTCCGCAGGGCGGTATTGTGAATTGCCCAGGAGAAGCTCGTTCTATGATTACTGGCAGGGGGATCTTGAGGCACTGGCGGAACCGGAAAGCCCCGCTTTGTAGCAGGGCTTTCCGGGAGACAGTAGAGAGAGTGGTCGTAGTAAACTTTGTATGTTAGCTCACCTAGTGCATGTGAGCGAATGATTGCGTGAGCCCAGCTGGTTCTGATTCGAGGAATAAGTTCATATCGCTATCAACTGGATTGTCCGGTGTGCTGGCTGGTGCCGGTGCAAAATGATAGTTCTCGATTTCTGCGGCGATCGTGTGGAAGGAGGTCATCGGAACTTTGATCGTTGCCACCATGTTCTTGTTTACAGCAGCGTCGAGGACGGCTTTCATAACAGCTTTTCCGGAGGCGCGTTGCTCGTCATAACTGGTGTATTCACCGATGTGTTTGACCTTTATGCAAATGGCATCGCCCTGCGTGATGTCCAGTTTGTGGTGGCGTTCCATTCCGAGTGTCTTTGATTTTGCGTACCAGAGATCTTCGTAATCAGTCTTGTTGTCCTCATCGGTCATCTTGAAATAGCTCATTTTTGCTTTGACCAATTCCTTAAGTTCAGAGCCGTTGTATTGAAATTGATTTTTTAATTGCTTTGTGTCGATTTCGACAGTCCATTCAAACGGGCGGTCCACATGTTCAGTGCATTTTGCAATCGGCGCAAGAGCGAGTGTCGCGGCAGCAGCAATCGATGTGATCCCCATAACTATTGTGAGCTTCTTGCTCATGGCTGCTAGTCTATTCATTGATGAAATACTCCGTTGTAACTGGATTGCGGCTCAGGTTTTCCCAGTTGGAATGAGCGGCAATTTGTAGCGGAAGAGGCGATGTGATTCCAGGAACTGAGGGACCACCACTATAAATTGGTGGCACATTGACGTCCACGAACAAATCCATTGTGTAGACGCAAGGACCTTTGGAGCCGCCAGGGAGCCACTGTGTAGAGACTGGTGCGCCTCCGTTCACTGTGATTTTTTCTCCGCTGTTTGCTCCACAAACCTGTAGTTTGAGAACATGGCTGCTAACAGTGACGCCGCAGCGATCACAAAAGTCTTTCCACCATGTGTCGCTGCTCAGCATTGAATAAGCGTCGGAGCGCTTTTCTACTTGGGCCAGGCGATGCACGTACTCTTGAATAAGTCCTTGTGCGATGAAATATCTTACGGCTATGAAACTCAGATTTACAAGTGGGATGAAAAAGAAGACGACTAGAACTACAAATGCTGTGCCGAACTCAGCAATCGTTCCTCCTCTCTTTCCTCGTTGGCTAGTAATACTCATGTCTGTCTCTCTCTGCTAAATTTGCCTGGCTGGCGAAGGCTTTTTCTCTGCCTTTAATTAGCCGGTGGGTAATAGCCGGCTTCCCTTCCCTCCGATATCAACGCGTTCCTGGCGGATTTTAGGGGGCTTTGATTGCAAAAAACGTGGGATGCAACAAATCGAAGAGCGCCTCTTGCGAGGCGCTCCCGGGGCTTGAGTTTGCGAGTAAAACTTATTACATACCGAATCTTGCCATGTGGACAGCCTTTTCGGCGTCGGGCATTCCGAATCCGTAGTATGGTGTCCACGGTGCTGAGCCGGCTTTGAAGCAGCTTGCCTTCAGGATGCTTTCCACTGCGAGGTTTGGCAAACCTGGGTTTGCGTTCCATACGAGAGCGGCTATAGAAGCAACGATTGGGCTGGAGAATGATGTGCCGTCAACGCTCTTAACTTTGCCATCGCGAGCTGTGCAGACGATGCCTTTTCCAGGCGCGGTGAAGGTGACCGGCAAGCCCCAGTTTGAGAAGTCGGTCAGCTTCAGGTCAGGACCGATTGCCGATACAACGTTGACATAGTGTACCGGTGGGTTGGGGTCGAACATGCCGTCATTACCGGATGAAAGGAAGATCAAGCCGCCTTCCATATCGTGGAATGTTTGCATGTAAACATGCAGAGGAGCGTGCAGAGCGAAGTTCGTGAAGCCAACCGGAGGCGGTGCGGCGTAGCTGATGTTGACGATTCTATTGCCGCTAGCCATCATATTCAACAAACCAGCCATGATTGCGATGTCGTCAGTCATGCCGTTTGAGCCTGCGATTTGGACCGGGTATACGCGTGCTCCAGGAGCAACACCGGCTGTATCAACTTTGTTGTTGGCTGTTGCAGCTGCGGTGGTGGCGACCAGAGTGCCGTGACCTTGAACGTCTTTTTGTGCGCCATCCGAAAGGGCTCCGCCGAGTCCACCGAGAAGATCACCGACTGGACCAGGTCCGCCGAGCACTGTTAGGCGTGCACCTACAGTGGTGGCATCATATCCTTTGAGTGTTTTACCAGCGAGGTCAGGAATGCTTGCTTGGCAGCCTGTATCGAACACTGCTACTTTGGTGTGATTACCCATTGTAGTGTCCCATGCTTTCGGTGCGTTGATTGCACCGAGGTGCCATTCGCTTGTGAATTGCGGATCGTTTGGAACGATTTGAGCTCTGAAGCGGTAGTTGCGGCTGATGTACTTGAAGTGTTCTTTATCCTTCATGAATTTCTTTTCGGTGTCTGCCATGTGGCCCTTTTCTGTTTTGTAGATCAGGCACTTCAGTCTGCCTTCACCCATGGTGCCAACGAGTTCACCTTTTGCTTCTTTCAACAGGTCGCTGACCTCGTCGTTATCTGCTTGCGCGTTCGGCATAATAAGCAGAAGATCAGGCGAGCAGTCGTATACTGGAGCTGCTGTTCTCTTTACTTTTCCGACTGGTAATTTTAATTTGGCTTCATTGGCTGCTAGAACTGGTGCGCCGATTGCCGAAAGGCTGATAGCCAAAGACATAGTAATTCCGAAAACCTTTTTGGCTGAAAGGTTGAATTTCTTCCCCAACATATTCAATTCTCCTAGACGATTATTGACTGATATTTATGCAAGACAAAATCTTCGACTGTTTCAAACGCGGAGCCTGGCTGGTGGCTGCTTGTTCCGTTTGAAGCAGTTTGTCGAACTCTTTCTTAACGACACCCTTGTTGAAATTAGGGGAAATAGGATTTGTTTAATTGAAAGTACCGTCCTTGTTGATTCTGCGAGAATACAGGGAGCTTCTTACGGCAAGGAATTTGCGCTCGCGATGAAAAATATCGCTTTGATTTTTGATTTTGACGATACCTTGATGCCCGACTCTACGACTGAGCTCATCAGGCAGCACGGCGTCGATCCCGAAGAGTTCTGGGGCAGCACAGTCAAGGATTACCTCTTGAATGGTTATGAGCCTGCGTTGGCATATTTGAACCGGCTACTTGAATACGCGGGCAAGGGTAAGCCGCTTGGTCCCATGACAAATGCCGGCTTGCGCGAGTTTGGGAAGTCCTTGGCGCCGAATTTCTATTCGGGGCTTAGCACCATGCTCAAGGAGCTGCGGGAAATTGCACAAGCGGTATCTTCTGACATCAATGTGGAATTCTATATAGTGTCGGGCGGGCTGCAAGATTTGATCTCCGATATCCCGCTTGTGACGAAACACTTCGCTGCTGTTTATGGATGCCAGTTTGGCGAGCATCCAAAGACTGGCGTCATTTATCAAGTCAAAAAATGCGTGACCTTCACTGAGAAAACGCGCTACCTTTTCGAGATCAACAAAGGAATCAGTCCGAGTCAGGTTGAAGAAAATAGATATGCGGTGAATAAGGACATCCCTGTAGCACGAAGGCGTGTGCCGTTCAAGAATATGATTTACGTTGGCGATGGATTGACGGATATTCCATGCTTCTCTCTGGTGAAGCGCATGGGCGGAATGGCTTTCGGCGTGTTCAATCCGACAGAGGCGCGCTCCGCCAAGCGCGCGTTGTTAGAATTCTTGTCCACGGATCGCGTGATCAGCATGCACGCCCCGCGCTTCCGCAAGACGGACGAATTGGGCGCACTGCTGCGTGCCGCCGTCTCCACTGTTGCACAGCGTGCATATTTAGAACGCAGCGAAGCCGAATTCGAGGAATAGTCTTCCGTGCCAGCTTATTGGATAAGTGGGAATACTTGCGGCTGCTTCGTGGGAGCGCAGGCTTCCAGCCCGCTTCGAATGGGAACGCAGGACTTTAGCCTGCTTCGAAATTTCTAATTGGAGGATAGTCTAATGTCCGCTGAGTCGCGCGCCACCATATCCGATACTAATCCCTCCGCCTACAAACAGTGGTCTACCATCAATCTACGGTACGGCGACACCGACCGCCAGGGGCACATCAATAACGCAGTCTACTGCACATTATACGAATCCGGTCGTGTCGACTTTCTCTTCAATGACGGCGAGTCGGTCGCTGGACGCGACACCGCGTTTGTGATCGCAAAAATCGCACTCGACTATCTCAAAGAAATGCACTTCCCCGGAGACGTAAAAGTCGGATCGAAAATTCTCTCCGTCGGAAGAAGCTCCTTTCGCGTAGGACAAGCAATCTTCTACAAGGACCAATGCTGCTCCACCGCAGAGTCCGTGATTGTCGTAATTGATCCGAACACGAATAAATCGATTCCCATTCCAGATCCATTGCGCAATGTGTTAGAGAAAATCCAGTAGATCTCAAAGTTCAAATTTAATTACCGATCCATACGCATGTATGTCAGAATGAATTTATTGCATACGCTGCGAAAGGAGGTGCCAGATGGCTGCCAACCCTAAGACTCTGTCGAAACCGTTGCCCATAATGCACAACGGTGACCATATGAAGCAACCAGAATTCCATTTTGCTTACAGTAGTATGCCAGAGAATTATCGAGCTGAGCTAATCGGCGGTGTGGTCTTCGAGCCGTCTCCGGTTAGCTACTCGCATGCACGCAATGACAATATGTTTCACGATCTCATCACTCAGTATGCAAAGAAATCCAAGCTTGCAGAAGTCGCTCCAAATGCAACTGTCATTCTCAGCGAAGACGACGAAGTTCAACCCGATGTCCTATTGCGGTTGCCCGAAGAGCTAGGAGGGCGTTCTCGATTAGTCGGAAAGTTCCTGGAAGGGGCCCCGGAGCTGGTGGCTGAGATTGCTTATAGTTCAAGGGCGATTGATTTGCACCTAAAAAAGCAACGATATGCCAAAGCCGGAGTGATTGAATACTTGGTTTTCTGTATTGAGCCTAAGAAGCTTCATTGGTTTCGATTACAGGAAGAGAAGGGAATCAAACGAAACGGGGACGGAACGTTTTGCTCAAAAGTGTTTCCGGGGCTCTGGATCAACGAACCTGCCCTCATAGAAGCAAACTCCGAGCGAGCTGATGAAATACTGGCTGAGGGTCTAAACAGCGAGGAATTCAACGATTTTAAGAACCAACTCCAGCTTAGGGCATATTCGAAAAAACGAAATCGTAGAAGAAAGTGAACCTACTCTTGCGAATCAACATCGTTTGTAGCTCAGTGCTGGCACATCAGTTGTCTGGCGATCAATTGCGCGAATGCGCGCACGCCGAGGTCTGATGGATCGTGGATGGCTACGGAGTTTTCCCATTCGGGCAATACATCAAGGTCGTAGGGGATATCACATGCAACTAGCAGGCGGTTCGGTGCATGTTTCTCCAGGCGCTCTGCTAGTTTCAATTGTTGGCGGTTGATCACCGCACGGAAAGTAAAGAGAACGCAATTCTGTCCGCTCTTCGCGGCGAGTTCCGCGCACTGTTCATCACTTAAATCGTTGAACTTATAGCGGTGTTCGACTAGATGTATTTCCATTTCTGGTAATAGCGTCAATAGCGCTTCTCGGAAATCTAGAGGATAGCGATTATGTTGAGGAACGAACAAATGTATTGGCTCAGCTACTGCGAATGCTCGTCGTGGAGAGCCCTGCTGTTGCAATGATTTAAATGACGTATCCAAAACAATCGGATCGCTTGCTGCTACAGATTTTTCCAAAACTGCTAATCGTCGTTTGTGTTCCATTTCGTCATGCGCGGGTATTTTATTCAGCGCTGAATGTCTTGCCCTAATAGCTCTTTGGATTCGTTCCTCTGGAATCCGACCTGACTGTACGGCTTGAACAATGGCGGCGTTTACTTTCCTTCCATCCTCCGCATTCGAGCAGACGAGCAGCATGTCCAAGCCTGCTGCAACTGCCCGCACGCACGCTTCTTCCAAGCCCCATTCATTTCCAATTGCCTTCATTAGCATGTCATCACTGAATAGGAGATTTTGATATCCCATTTGATCGCGTAGGAGATTTGAAATCACTTCCTGCGAAAGGCTGGCTGGTAGCGGATCTTTATTGAGCGCCGTTATCCAGAGATGCGCCACCATCATTGCCGGTGCGATCAAAAGATTCTCTCTAAATGGAAGGAGTTCAATCTCCTCTAACCGTTGGAGATCATGATTCAGTTTTGGCAAAGCCAAATGCGAATCAACATCGCTGTCGCCGTGTCCTGGAAAGTGTTTAGCAACCGGAAGTACTCCCGATTCTATATAACTCTTGATCACAGTGGCACCGAGATCCGCAACGAGAGCGGGATTCGACCCGAATGAGCGCGTACCAATAATTGGATTGCGAGCATTTGTATTCACGTCCAGCACCGGCGCAAAAACGCAATTAATTCCAAGCAAGCGCATTTGTTTTCCGGCCAGACCGATTACTAAATCCAGTCGCTCTTTATCATTCAACTTTCCCAGCGCCATCATTGAGGGAATGGGGGTGATGATTTTTTCCAGCCGCTGTACAGCTCCGCCTTCTTGATCGACGGCGATAATCGCCGGATGGCGGCTAAACAAGCGAACTGCATCTGTCAGTTCCACGACTTGTTCGCGGGATTCCACATTCTCCGAAAAGATTGTGATACCGCTGGTAATGCCACGCTTTAGGCAGTCCTTATTATCATCGTCCAAAACTTTCGCTGGCACTTTGCCAACGATTAATTGTCCGACCGATTCTTCAAGAGTTTGGGTCATCGTGCTTTCTTTCGTTCGGTAACTCGAAATAATGCGTTCGCAGCGATTTCCTGGCTCGCCGTCGAGCCGGCGCGCGCTATGTTTTTAGCGCTAGCAATCGATACACATCAACGGGTTTCTGCCGTCCTTTTACCGTCACAGGTCCCATAGACTCGAACTCGAACTGATTTTTTACCATCTCGTAGGTCGAGCCGTCGATGACAATGTCACCAGGGCGGTCGGGCGGGACTAGCTTCTCCAGGCGAAACGCCAGGTTGGCTGTGTCGCCTAGAACCGCAAGACTGGATTTTCCGGCACCCAAAACACCTGCAGCTACCGGACCTGTAGCCATCGCGATGTCAACTTGCAATGGATAATCAGGGAAGGGCCAATCATCTTTCCGTGCGGCGATGAAGGGAATTGATTGTTTGATCTTGAGGGCTGTAAAGCATGCCTGGTAGGCACAAGCATTACTGTCGCCGCCCGGTCTGTCATCTCCCTGCCAATAGGCCATAACGGCATCACCGGCAATTTTCTCAACCTGTCCGTGTTCTTTTCGTATCTCATCGTGAAATCTGGCAAATACTCTTTGTGCGGCCTGCATCACTATTTGTGGCTGCGAAGAAAAATGCTCGGAAAGAGTAGTAAAAGCTCTGATGTCAGCTACCAGTATGGTTGCTGTCATCAGTTTGATATGAAGCTGCGTTCTCTCGTGCTCGTCCTCTTGTTCAGCATCATCCGAGCGCTGAGGCGCGGATTCGGGTAGATTCACAATCAAATCGATTTGGGCAATCTTTATGTGGTCGCCATTCTTGAGAAGAAATTCTTGTCCGGCTTGGAGCCAATTTCCATTGAGACGCGTGCCGTTTGTGCTGTTCATGTCGCGAATCGTCCACCCCAGCGGACCTTCTCGGAGTTCAGCATGCAAACTTGATACTTCTGGCACGGGCAGCACGAGCTTTCGCGGTCCCGTGGGCGAACCAGGCTTGCGCCCGATCTCAAGCACCTTTCCGTGCTCAAGTTCGAAGAAATATGCTTCGGGTGTGCCGGAATTTACGACCAGGTATCCGGCCAATTCCATTTTCTTTTCGGCAGACAATTTTCTAGCCAGTTTCACAGACGAGAGACAGACATGAATTATAACCCCCGGACAATATGTGGATCTGTCCGGGGGCTCTACTTTATTTATGTCAGCATCACTTTTGCTTGTTTTCGGAGTTGCAAGGGGTTTATTGTTGCCCTTTCTCTTAACAAGTTACTTTGTTTTGCCGACCAGTCGGTTTCAAAAGTCGGCTCGCTTAGTGAGCGACTTTCTCAAAGGACTTTTTTAGGGTTTCGACCTTATCGAGGCGTTCCCATGGCAAGTCCAGGTCGGTGCGACCGAAATGTCCATAAGCGGCTACTCTTTGGAAGAACTTGCCGCCATTTTGCTTGGGTAACAGATTCAGTTCCAAATTCTTGATAATCGCGGCTGGGCGAAGATCGAATGTCTTCTTCACAACTTCGGTTATCTCTTCATCTGAAACCTTTCCGGTTCCGAATGTGGTCACGAGAACTGACACAGGGTGCGCAACGCCAATTGCGTAGGCGATTTGCACTTCGGCTTTCTTAGCCAATCCTGCACCGACTATGTTCTTTGCGACCCAGCGTGCAGCATACGCGGCACTGCGGTCTACTTTGGTCGGATCCTTCCCGGAGAAAGCACCGCCACCGTGGCGGGCGTATCCACCATAGGTGTCGACGATAATTTTGCGACCGGTCAAGCCAGCATCGCCTTGCGGACCGCCGACGACGAAGCGTCCCGATGGATTGATCAAATATCGTGTTTCAGCATCAGGTTGAATCGACACGTCTTGGAAGACGGGCATAATGACGAACTTCTTCAAGTCTTCAGCAATGCGTGCTTGGACTTTGTCGTTGTCTGTAATGCCTTCTATAGAGGCATCGTGCTGTGTCGAGATAACGATGGAATGAACTCGGGTCGGCTTTTCGTTTTCGTACTCAATAGTGACCTGAGTTTTTCCGTCTGGTCTTAAGTACTTCAAAACGCCTAGTTTGCGGACTTCAGATAGTCTGCGAGCGATTTTGTGTGAGAGGGAGATAGGCATAGGCATGAGTTCCGGGGTATCGTCGCAGGCATAACCAAACATCATGCCCTGGTCGCCGGCGCCGATTTGATCGAACTCATCGCTACTATCTTCACGCTTTTCAAGAGCTTTGTTTACACCAGAAGCGATGTCCGGTGATTGCTTATCCAAGCTGACCATGATTGCGCAGGTGCGAGCATCGAAACCGCCTCCGCGTTCGCCTTCATAACCAATTTCGGCGATCGCGCGACGAGCGATTTCCGCAATATCTACTTGTGCGGTGGTACTCACTTCACCGGCTACAACGACCATCCCAGTTGTGGTCAAACATTCTGCAGCAACGCGTCCTTTCGGATCTGCGGTCAAAATGGCGTCCAAAATTGAGTCGGAAATCTGGTCGCAAACTTTATCGGGATGTCCTTCAGTAACGGACTCCGAAGTAAACAAATATCGATTCGGCACTTGAAACTTCTCCTATGCCACTATGCATGCGCAACTTAGCGCCTGAAAACTCAGTCTATCAGGAAACCTGCCGAGCTCCGGTTTAAACTCACTGAATAATGTCTCGCTGTGGACGGGCTTTCCGCCTGTGACTCGACGATATCCTGCAAATCCGGGCAGTCTAAAGTAGATTGCTAGCTGCCAAGAATCCTTTAATATATTTTGCGATGTAATGCGCCAAATTTACGGAACTCATCAAATTCATTTACTCACTGTAAGAAATGCAGTGTTAACATATAACCTAATGCGGCTGTTCAGCGCTTAGTGACCGGTCCGGCATTGCGTCGATGGGAGTGACATGGCAACAGGTTCTTCAAATAGCCAAAGAAGCGATCGCGATCTTGTTTTGGCTTGTCAAAAGCGAGATCCAGCAGCATTCGAAGAGCTGGTCAAAAGGCATCAGCGAACTGTATATGCACTGCTCTACCAATTGGCACCTGATTGGTCCGATACGTCCGATCTGGCGCAAGAAGTTTTCATTCGCGTATGGCGTTCTATTAATAACCTGCGCAATCCGAGCTCATTTAGAGGATGGCTGACGCAGATAGTCACCAATCTCTTTTATGATGAGCTGCGACGCCGTCCCCGTCGGGTTCCGACAGTTTCAATGGATGAAGGCATCGATAGCGGAGATGAAGGCGAGGGCGACTCCGGAACTCGTGACATCCCGGATGTATCACTGCTACCCGATGAAAAAATTCTAAACCAGGAACTTTCTGAAGTAATTCGAGACGCAATGGGCAAATTGCCGGAACAGTTTAGGACCGCCATCGTCTTGAGGGAAGTGGAGGGGTTGAGCTACGAAGAAATAGCGATTCTAACCAAAACTGAAATGGGTACCGTCAAATCCCGCATTGCACGGGCCCGTTCTAAGTTACAAGAGTTGCTGCAACCCTATTTACAGCGCCAGGGGTCGAGTGAGGTCTCCAGCTGATGTTTGCATGTACAGAATTGAAAGAAGAATTGTCCGCCTACATAGACGGCGAGCTAGAGGCTGGCAAGCAAAGCCAGATAACTGAGCATTTGGGACAATGTGCCGATTGCCAGGGTGCACATACTGAAATGAGATCGACCGTTTCGGTAATTGCCCAGGGAAAGTTGGCCACTTTTGCCAAATGCCCTGATATTTGGAGCGCGATGCAAAGCAAGCTCCCGTCAGTTTGCGAAACGATAGAAGAGGACTTTTCGGCTTATCTTGATGGAGAACTTATCGTTCCTGCCAAGGAAGGGGTTAGTGAACACCTAGGTGCATGCACTCCTTGCCACGAAAAGTTCCAGAACTTGTCCCAAGTAAATGGATTGCTCTCCAGAGGATTGGAGATGCCAGAGAATGTCGAAATCAATCTCTGGGCTTCTATCAGAAATCGATTGGATGAAGATTGCCAGCTCATTCGAGATGAGCTTTCATCGTTCTACGATCGCGAAGTCACGCCGCAGCGACACAGAACAATCACAAGCCATTTGCTTGAATGTTCGGAATGCCGCGACCAATTGGCTCTAATCACCCAAACGGGAGAGCTCCTAAGAGCCAACTATCAACCCGATTTCCCAGAAGGTTTCGATCTCTGGCCTGAGATCAAAGCCAAAATGGCTGTTGTGCCGTTCGCACCGAAAGAAAAGCGCCGCAAAGATTTCATGCATAGGCGCATGTACGGTGTAGCCGCTGCCGTTGTCGCTGGTGTGCTTGCAACAATCAGTTTCTTTGTAAATGTGCATTCTGCCTCTACAATACAACCTGTAACAGCAGAGTCCTACCTCATTGAATCTGCACTTGGTGAGCCGACAGACGTAGCGGAAGCGATGGCCTATGAGAATCCATAAAAGAATAAACACGGTAACATTGGCGACGATAAGCGCCGTATTTATTTCAAATGGCATGGCAATGGCCGATGACGGCGGAAAACCTTGCATAGATTGGAAGAAGTTGAATTTGAGTAGCACTCAATCTCAGCAGATTCAGGTTCTGGAAACGGACTGGAGTACAAAATATATGAAGATCCAGCCCGAAATTCTTGAGCATCAGCGCAAATACGCGAAGATGCTCATGGATCCAAAGTCGGATCCTCTGGAAATTATGTCCACCAACCAACGCATTGCTCATCTCAAGGAAGTTTTGCGCAATGAGGCGACAACAAACTATTTGAAGAAGCGAGCAATTCTGAATTCGGATCAGCAGCATCAATTGGAAACGATGATGGGGCAAATGATTGCGACCAAACAACAGTCTGCCGTTTCTGCTCCGAGTTCAACTGAAGAGCAGGGCGGATTTATGGGCATTATTCACAAAGTTCGCTGGGCCATCCAGCAGAAATAGAAGCTTTCTTGAACAAACACTGAATGGCTTGGCGTTGTGGTGTTGTATCTGGTGCCTGGCTGCGTCCGCATTCATTAGATCGAGGGATCGATACTTGCTTCTGATTCGAGTTGATCCGTTTGATTGTATGCCCACAAGTATGCAAAACCCATCGCGATGTCGCAAATGGTGAATGGTTTCCACATGTCCGGTAGCGCGCCCTGAAGCCAGTACATCAGGGTTAGACCCGAGTACGAGAGTTTGAGCAATATACCGTAGCCGATCAGTTCTTTCTGATATGGATTCTTGCCGAGCGAACAGAATATCAAAGCAAAGATGATAAGCAGTGCCCCAGGGAATTGGACATAGCCTGGATGATTGGGCGGACAAACGTGAAACCAACGGAAGACAAGCCCCGGAGCGCAAAGGAATAGTAGACCCAGGACGCCGTCATAGATTGCGGATCCGTAGAAGAGTGCTGAAAGCAATTTCTTCTTATCCATTTATTCCACTCCAAGAAGTCGCTATTAGTTTAGATGCCCAATTCTAAGAACATCTACGCCATGCGCCATGCTCAAAGGGAAAGCCCAACAGTATGCTTCGTCAGCCGGATGACTGCCTAAATTAAGCGGTCATGCTGCCATTGCGCGTCCGCTCGCCGATCTTGCAAGTAAGTCAGCTCCTGCGCCTGGCGCCAGTCATCTTGATCTGGCTGCATCTGCTGTCGGCGAATCTCCATATCCAATCGATCCAGCTTTTCTCTCAAGCGTTGTCTTTCTTGGTCCTTAATATGTTCGTCCAGGATATTCCTTTTAGCTTCCTGAAGATCCCGACTATGTTGAATTAAGGCTAGGTCGGGATTGGTTATGCCGTTATTGAAATCGGAGCTTATTCCATTTAGGTGGTTGAGCAGGTACTCGTCCTCTGCCTGCCGCTTGCGGTTTAGATAGCTTGTACTGTTGAGCAATCCTCTTGCACATGCGAGATCCTCGTTGTTGCCAGTAACTAATGCATTGATTCTTTTTCCATGAAAGGCTTCATCGCGTTCACGGTCGTAAGCTTCTGCCTCTTCACGTCTTCTTCTATCTTCTTCCTCTCGCTGTTGCCTTGCCCTAGCTTCCTGAATTCTGCGGTGGTCCGCTGGAGTAAGTGCCCTAATCGGCTGAAACCAAATTGCGACTGCGAAGAAACATGCAAATCCGATGATTCGGATTACGGCATAAAAGAGTTTCCCTACTATTACCCACGCTGTCTCCAAATGCTGAAGCAGCACTCCCTTCCAGTCAACTTCAGGAGGAACGCCCGCGACTTGCTCGCAACAGCGCTCACATAAAAGACCTTTGCTCATGTTGAACCTCCGAACGAGATCCAACTCAACTCGAGGTCACTATATAAGGAATGCTTTGGCTAAGGTTTGGCTTTGCGGTCAATTTATGAATTAGCCTGCCGGAAGTCTTGCATAGCAGGTACTTAAGATTCGGCTGCCCCTGTATAATGTGCGCACTCGAATTCCCTGGAGGTGCTTATGACAGGTCAAAGACTGTCTGGAAGACGCATTTTGATGGTGATTGCGCCGGCGCAATTCCGGGATGAGGAATTGCTTGAACCCAAGAAACTATTCTTGCAGGAGGGGGCTGAAGTTGTTATTGCCGCATCGAAGCTTGGTGAGGCTCGTGGCATGCTTGGCGGGACGGCTAGCCCCGACCTTCTTATTTCGGACGTAAATCCTGAACAGTATGATGCTTGTGTCATTGTGGGCGGAATGGGCTCTCCCACTCATTTGTGGAATGACGTCGAGTTGCACGAAATTCTGCGCGCCATGGAGCCAGCAGATAAGGTGATTGCTGCAATTTGCCTTTCTGGCGCTGCACTTGCTAAAGCCGGCGTGATTGAGGATCGCAAAGTCACAGTGTGGGCAACGGACGAGTCGCTTGCCGCATTGAAAGAAGGACGCGCAATTTATTTAAAAGAACACGTCGTTCGTGATGGATTGATTATCACAGCTGATGGACCTGAAGCTGCTACTAAGTTTGCTCAAGTAATAGTTGAAACTCTTAGCTCTATTCATGCGAAGACCAATGCTGAAGACGCTTCGTACGCTTAGTCTGAGGCAAGGCTGACGAAGCCTGTTAAGTCGTTTTCAAAACAAATCCGACACCATGGATGGTGCACACGATTTCCGAGTTCGGATCTATCTTCTTTCGCAATCTCTTAATCACTGTCCTTAAGGCCTCGATAGTCGCGTCTGAATCTGTGGGCCAGACCTTATTCAAGAGCGACTCTTGCGAGTAAACCTGATCCGGATGCCGCATGAGAAATTCCAATAGCTGAAACTCTTTGGGCATAAGCTGTACTTCTAGCCCCGCTTTGCAAACAATATGCGTGGCAGGGTCCAAAGTGACATCCTTGCAGCTCAATACATTGGCACTCACCGCGCCTGGACGTCGCAGAAGTGCTCTGATTCTTGCTTTCAATTCGACATCATCAAATGGCTTTGTCAGGTAATCATCAGCACCGGAATCAAGACCTTGCGCCTTGTCTAAGGACGCTGATTTCCCTGTGAGCATAAGGACTGGGGTGCTTCCGCCCCTAGTTCTAAAGTTTCGAACTATATCCACGCCTTCGGCGTCCGGCAGTTGCCAATCAAGAATCAGAAGATCGTAATCAAATGTCTTCAGCTTGAAATCAGCTTCCGAGCCATCCGCGGCCGTGTCGACGGTGTGTTTTTCCGCCATCAACGTAAGCTCTAAAGCCTCGCGGAGTGACATATCATCTTCAACAATAAGTATCTTCGCCATTGGTTCACTGCTGCGGATTGCCAAGCGCATCGCTGCGCGTACGTCCAGTCTTAGTGTACCCAAAACACAAATAATCACAAAGCCTTTTCAAGTAGCGTCGTTCTTGAGATGATCGCAGTTTGCTGTCGATTTAAGAGGTTCGGGGCACGTGATTAAGGTCGCTATTAAAGAGTCGCTTGAAAAAGCACTGTCGGGGGCTTGCCAACAAGGTTTGCTAGGGTCGCTTGAATGCCCGGATACAGCAATTGTTATTGAACGCCCACGCAGCCCTGAGCATGGCGACTACGCTTGCGGCGTGGCTTTGAAGTTGGCGGGTAAAGCGAAGATGCCGCCCTTGAAAATCGCGCAAACCTTAGCCACCGCAGTTGAATCGGATATCGCTAATTTCGCATCTGCAGAAGTTGCCCCGCCCGGATACATCAATTTCCGTCTGCAAAAAGATGTGTTGCAAGAAGCCTTGCGGACTATTCATAAGAATGGCCCCGACTATGGACGCAGTTCAGTTGGTGGTGGCAAGAAGGTTCTCATCGAATATGTTTCTGCAAATCCCACAGGTGCTCTCCACATAGGACACGGGCGCGGTGCTGTTTTCGGAAGCTGTCTGGCGAATCTGATGCGCTTTGGTGGCTTCAAAGTCGAAGAAGAATTCTATGTAAATGATGCCGGTGTGCAGATTGCACAACTTGGTGCGTGTTGCTGGTCGTTGTACAAAAAGCACTTTGGAAAGGACTCTGAATATCCAACTGAAGGCTATCCTGCCGAATCTCTACAGCCATACGTTGACGAGTTGATAGCCAAGCACAAAGACGAGTTCATGGCTTTGGATGACGAGGCCGGTGTCAAAATAATGGGACTCACTGCTAAGGTAATTATCGAGGATTCGCAGCGTCGCCTCTTGGAGCGCCTCGGTGTAAGCTTCGACAGATGGTTCTCAGAACTTCCTTTGCATGCTGAAGGCAAGGTTGATAATGCAATCGAAGTCTTGAAAAAGAGTTCGCTCGTTTATGAATCCGAAGGCGCTGTCTGGTTGAAAGCCAAAGACCTTGGAGACGAGCGCGACCGCGTTCTTGTCAAAGGCGACGGCACTAAAACTTACCTAGCAGGTGATGCTGCGTATCACCTCGATAAATTCCAGCGCGGATATGATTTGCTGATCAATATCTGGGGCTCTGACCACCACGGACAAGTTCCTGGCTTGAAGGCCGTTATAGCAGCTCTGGGACACAATCCTGAGCAGCTGGAAGTAATCCTCACCCAGATGGTGAATCTCTCACGCGATGGACAGGTTGTGCGCATGTCCAAGCGTATGGGAACGATCATTTATTTGGAAGATTTGATTGATGAAGTTGGCAGAGATTCCGTGCGCTACTACCTTGCGGAGTCGAGCCCCTCAAATGCAATCAGCTTTGATCTGGAGCTTGCCAAAAAGACAAGCCGCGAGAATCCAGCATTCTATATTCAATATGCCCATGCGCGTTGCTGCGCTATTCTCCGTCGCGCTCTTGAGCCTACGCTCAATCAAGAAACGCAGAAAGAAGAGCCGGCCTTGATCACTGCCGATGAATGGACGCAATGGAAGCGTTCTTTTGCCGAGTCGCCCGAAGTTTTCGCTCGTGTTTTTGAAGATGATCCGGAAGTATTCGTTCAGCAGAAGAAGCTGATTATGCAGCTTGCATTGTTCCCTGAAGAAGTAGAAGAATCCGTTATCTCCAGGCAGCCGGGCCGGCTCGCGCGTTACGCATACGAAGTGGCTAATGACCTGCAAAAATTCTACGAAGTCTGCCGCGTAATTACCGACGATAAGGAAGTGATGAAAGCGCGCCTGGGACTCATTGACGCCACGAAGCAAGTGCTGGCTAATGCACTTGCCGTAATCGGCGTCACCGCCGTCGAACGGATGTAGAACCGCCTTAGAGGCTGGCTTTGGATTGAAGTGCAGTCGGCGCTTAGGCTTCGACTAATACTCTTTGGTCGGTAACTACTTCGACGAGTTCTTGCCAAATAGTGAACGACGAGTGTAGCCGCTCACCTTCGTTATTGAAGGTAGGGCTAATCATCGTGCCTTCCGGGAGGCGTAGCAACAGGTCTTTCTCAAAGCGCGAGAGCACTTCGGGGAATCCTTCAAAGGCGAATGCTTGTTCGACACTTACGCAATAATGCTCGTTTCCTTTTGCTTCGAACAACAAGCTCAAAGTTGTTTTGCGATTCTTATCGGTGCTGGTCTCAACGAGGCGATGCTCGAGATTTGAGCTATGACCAATATAGATGTAATTCTTGCCTGGCCATACTTTATTTTGTACGTATGGTGTAAGATTCAGCTCTTCGCGACTGCGCAGTGCTTTCCCGGATTCTGCATTTGCATTCAACGTGGAGCCGAGGCGTCCCAGGAATGCTTTTACATCTTTCTTGTTAGACATAAGATGATCTCCGGCGTAATCTGCTAAGTTATTCCTCAACAAGTTCTTTCTTCCACTTAGCCACTGGACGTAAACCGGACCCCAAATTAAATGCTGAAAACTGAGTATTTATGCGCATTTTAATTGCACCGACTGCATTCAAGGGGAGTCTTTCGCCAATAGAAGTGGCCAATGCGATGCAGCGAGGCGTCGATTTATTTTGTTCGAAATATAAAGCTGATATATCGACAGATATCTTGCCTTTGGCCGATGGTGGAGATGGAACGGTCGAGTCAATTTATGCTGCTTGCGGCGGTGAAATACATCAATGCAAAGTACAGGGAGCCTTTGATGAAGAGCGCACGGCGGTATGGCTTTTGCGCGGCAACGTTGCTTTTGTAGAGCTGGCCTCAGCATGCGGAATATCCGGATGGAAACGCGAGCAACTGCGTCCCTTGCAGGCGCACACGCGTGGTCTTGGTCAGGTAATTAATCATGTCATCAATGATGTACCTGCCAAGAAAATTGTAGTTAGTCTCGGCGGTAGTGCCTCCACAGATGGTGGCGCTGGTGCATTGTCGATGCTTGGTGCCAAGTTCTTCAATGCAGATGGGGAATTGCTTAATCATTTGGGAGGCGCTTCTTTAGCTGCTGTCACTTCATGCGATCTCTCGTCCTGTCGAGCCTTGTCTAATGCTTTTGAATTCGTGATCGCAACTGATGTAGAGAATCCACTTCTAGGACCGCTTGGTGCCGCAAGTATATTTGGACCTCAGAAAGGATGCTCAGCGCAAGATATTGAGCTGCTTGACCGCAATCTTGCTCGCTTTGCAGATGTATTGGAGCTCGCAAGCGGAAGCCCAAATGCGCGCCATAAGTCTGGTGCTGGTGCTGCCGGTGGCACAGCATTTGGACTTGCTATCGGGCTGAATGCTGAAATTGTCTCGGGCTTTGACTATCTTGCGGACCTCCTGGGACTTCAAAGTCGTTGCCAAAACGCTGACCTTATCTTCGCTGCGGAGGGACTGATAGACACAAGCACCTTATCTGGAAAAGCCGTTGGCTCATTGCAGAAAATGGCTATTCAGTATCAGAAAAAGCTGTGGGCGTTTTCGGCGGGTTCCGCTGATCCCCAATTATCAAATTCGTTTGAAAATCTTGTTTCAATTGCAAACGCTGGCGACTATGCCGATGCTGATAAGGTCGCAAATAGCGTTTTTCATGAGCTTGAAAAGCACTTAGGTAATACTGGTGCTCATTAGCGATTTGTGATGAAATAGTTTGAACTTGTTTCACTACAATAGTGATAGGCGTTTCTGATCGGAATTACTGATGGACAAAAGAAACAACCTGATTCGCGTATCCGATCTCTGGCGCTGGGACGGCACCATCAGCCGTGCCACCTATGCCACGTGGGGCGGTGGGCTCGTTGCTTTTAAGTATGGCATCGACAGTTTTGTCGCCGGTGTTATCTTTCATCGCCCCTGGTCTTGGATTAATTACATAAGCCCTGGTCAGGCAATTGATATTCTTGCGATGAGCAGCGCTGATCAAGTTTTCTTCCTCACGATGATCCTGATCTCCATTCCATTTATATGGGTTGGAATTGTCCTGACGATGCGACGCTTGCGTGCTGCTGGGTTGCCTGTCTGGCTGTGCAAACTATTCTTTGTTCCGATTGTCAATTTGTTGGTTTTTACGTCGCTTTGCCTTCTTCCTACGCAGAGCAATCGAAATATACTTGACAGAGATGATGACGCTGAGCTTATAGAAGGCGATCAAGCTACAAAACAGATTGCTGACGGAAATGCTAAGCCGCTACATCAAGTGCCACCACTTCCGGCTCCCGTTCAGAAAACTGAGGACGCCCTTCCAGACCTTATACATTCATCATTTGGTCAGGTGATGAAACAGCATGCTAATTTGCCATTCTCAAAAGAGAATCGTTGGTCCGATGGGGCTTATTCCGTCGTGATGACGGTGCCGGCGGCAGCGCTATTGGCATTCTTAAGCACCACTGTTTTTCCGAATTACGGCTGGAGTTTATTCATCGGATTGCCTTTTGCTGTGGGTATGGCTTCTGCTTTGCTGTTTGGGCGCAATCAACTTCGTTCTCCCGGGGACAGCATACTTATCGCCACGACGGCTGTCACTCTTTTGGGGCTGACCTTTTTTCTCTGGGCATGGGAGGGAATGATTTGTCTTTTGATGGCAGCGCCTATTGGCTACGTGCTCGCGATCATGGGCGCTATTCTGGGCTATCACCTTCAAAAGAAGAAGCATTTGCCGGTGCATGCGCGACGAATTATTCTCAGCATGTTTTTAATTCTTCCGCTTACGATGGCTGCCGAGTATGCGGAATCGCCAGCTTTTCCGACCATATCAGTGCATACGACTTGCCGGATTATGGCGCCGCCCGCGAAGGTCTGGAAGAACATCATCGCATTTCCCCAGTTGCCGGAGCCTACCGAGTGGATATTCAAAACTGGGGTTGCGTATCCAATTGGTGCCACTATAAATGGTGCCGGCGTTGGCGCTGTCAGGCATTGTAAATTCACAACAGGCAACTTCATTGAACCGATAACAGTTTGGGATGAACCGCGCTTGTTGTCTTTCGATGTAAAAGCCCAGCCAGAGCCCATGAAAGAATTCTCCTGGGTTCGTGATATGCAACCGGCACATTTGAATGGATATTTAAATGTTCATCGTGGAGAGTTCCGTCTCTTTGAGGAACATGATGCAGCGGGAAATGTAAGCACCCGCGTCGTGGGCACCACGTGGTACGACAACCACATGTGGCCAGGGAGCTACTGGCGGTTTTATGCGGATAACATAATGCACTCAATACATACACGCGTACTTATGCACATAAAAGAGATTACTGAGCGTGAGGTGCAGGCGAAGAATGATTTGTCGTGCGCTTCCGTTGCAAAATAGCGTAGCCTGATTGTGAACGGGTGGTCGCGAAAGGAAACCTTTTCGTGTCGCCGAGCAACTCTCTCGCCCAAAATAATATAGCTTTAACGCAGCTTGTAGAGGGCGGCTGGGCCGCTCGAAACTCGCATCTGTTCGGGCTTGCCGCCTCTTGTACCTGGACCTCTTGGCAACATTAGCAAGTACTGATTTTTGTTTCTGTCGAGAAAAAAAATTGTCGGTGTAGAAGCCAAAACAATCAGGTGATGCGTACATTTATGGGTCGAGGCGAAAGCAATGGATAAGACGGAATCGGTGAACTTCCTCAAGTTGACGGATGGTGCCGGCCAGGCACCTTTCAATGCAGCCAATATCTTCGAATCAGCGGCTGCTCAGCCAATGAAGAAGGAAATGGACTTTGGTGCGGGCAACAGCCTCGATTTTGGTGAAGCTTTTAAGCGCAGCAACCCTGCTATAAAAGATGCAGAAGTGAAAGCGACAGACAATAGCAATTCTGCAGGCGCTGATGCGAAAAACGCTGCGGGCGCTGCCGTCAATAACATTGATCTGGGTTCGCTGAAGCTTCCTGATTTGAACCCGGGTTACGTAAAAATGCAGGAATTCTTCGATTCCAAAGCTGCTCAAGCGCTCAAGGATAAGAACGGCAAACTTGATCTCGATTCAGTCAAAACGTTGAATGCAAACGCACGTAAAGAGGGGCGCAGTGAGGATTTGCAGGTTGGCAATTTCATCGAAAAGAACTTCTTAGATCTTGCTGGTCTCAATCGAGAGAATGCAATTTTTGCAGATAAGAAAATTTCCGCGACTGACCTCAAATCAATTCCGTCATATGACGCCTTGCTTGATGCAGGCAGCGTCCCTGCTCGCTTTGATCCGCGCTACAATCGCGCTTTTCAGATAGGTGGTGCGTTAGTTGGTGCGGCTCTTGGCACCGCCGTGCAGTTGGGTATAGAGCACATACCTGGCGGCAAATTGATTGAGAAAGGCGGATTGGCCCTTGGTAACACATTGTTCTCACCAGCAGGAGCCTTCGCCGGATATCTGGCTGGCAAGGAATTGAGTCGTGGTATCAGTGGTAATGACAATTCATTGCTGTACTATCCTCTCACCGTGGGTGGTGTCTTCGGTGGCGGCGCATTGGGCGTTGCAGTGGGAAGCAAAGCTTGGGGACCGGCTCTTGGCGCGGCGCTTGGCGCCTATGTAGTAAGCGCGCACGGTGACAAGTTCTTGCCATCAACCGGAGTCAATAACTATAAGTTGTTCTCAAATGAAGTTCGCAAGATTGGTAATTAGAACACATGCGGACACTATCCTGAGCTCCTAGGAAAAGTCCTCAGGCTCGAAATGAAACTACAGTTGGGTCGTCTTATTTTGCCAGGGCCAGTGCTTCAATCACTTGCGCTCCTGGCAATTTGAGCAATTCAGCGGGCTCCAAGAGAACTTTGCTGGAGCGGTTTCCGCCGCCCATTACCAGCTCTGCTTTGCTCATCACCGCGGCGTCTATAAAGTATGGAATGTCGACCAATCCAAATGGTGTGACACCACCAATTTGCATCCCGCTCAGCGCTATTGTTTGTTCTGCATTTGCGAACGACGCTTTCTTGACGCCAAGCAACTGGCACACTTTCTCATTCACATCGAGTTTTGTTGAGCCCAAAATGATGCAACATGCGAATTTCACAGGATCGCTTTTTGATGCTGTGATAATAGTGTTGGCAGCTTGATCAACGGTAAAACCATAATGCTCGCAAAACACTGCCGTATCTGCAAGTTCAGCTGCGCACTTCAAAACACGAAAAGAAATGTTGTACTGCTTGAGCCCCGATTCCACTTTCGGATCAAGAATACTGCTGGCCGCCTCGGTCAATGCTATATGCCTAGCGCTTATTGTTATAGAGGAATGAGAGATCCGGTGCCAACGATGCACTTACTGGACCATTGTTCACCACTTGTTGTGATGGATCGAGTGTAGCTGCACCGGCGGCGCCTGGTCCCATTTGCATACCGCTTGGCGCGGCAGAAACTTGCGCCGGTGCCATTTGCTCTTGCGGTGCGTAACCTTGCTGCGGTTGTGCATAGGACTGAACATTAGGATCGAATTGCGGCGCTGCTGATCCTTGCTGCATCATGTTGGGATCGTATGCCGGCTGCGCCTGCATTGCCGTCGGCGATGCTGTCGCCTGTGGTGCTACGCCTGAGGGCGCTTGTGATACTGTCGTTTCAATTCCAGGAATTTCCAATTGCTGACCGGAGAAGATCAAGCGTGGGTTGTCACCGATCACAGCTTCATTGGCTTTGAAGATTTCGCCCCAGCGACTACCGTCGCCTAGCTTATCTTGTGCGATGTCCCAAAGATTGTCGCCGGGCTGAACGGTGTATTGTCCTGCATCGCTGATCTGGGTTGCATCAGCACCAGGCATCTTAAGATCAAGACCCGTGTGAATCAAGTTCGGGTTGCTGCCGATCAGATCCGAATTCAATTTATAGATTTCTGTCCAACGTGATCCGTCACCAAGATTCTTCTTTGCGATATCCCAGAGGCAGTCACCGTGCTGAACAGTGTAGTTGCTGGCTACGTTGTCGCTGCCAGCTTGCGCGATTTGTTGATCGCCACTTACTGTCTGTTCTGCTGCTTTTTCTGTTTGTGCAGCTGGCGCCTTTTGTTTAGCTATTTGATCTTTCACTTGATGTTTTGCGTGTGAAGTAGCTTTTTCATGGCTTACTTTGTGTGCTTTCTCAGCACCGCCCGTGGATTTTTGAGCTGCTGCTTCGTGATGACCACGATGCGAAACTTGATCCATTGGCTGATTGTTATTGCTTGGCGCATTTTGTGTATGCGGGACGTTTCCTTTGGTTTGATGACCAATTTGGTCAACTGCCTTCGCATCCGGCGCTTTAATCTTCTTCATCAGCGACATTGGTTCTGCTTTCAGACCGGTCAGTCCGGAATCGGAAGCTGGTGCCGCTTGCTGAGCAAATGATTCAGCACGCGGAATGGTGCCGGCACCTGGACGGAAGAATCCACCCATTGAAGATGGTTGGAAGTTCGGCACGTCGCCACCGGCTATCAGTTGGTTAGCCCCAAGTGTGTCGGAGACTGCTCCCGATGGTGCCAATGTCGGAGCATTGTCCATCGTCGCACCGGCGGCGTCGCTAAGCTTAAATCCTATATTTGATGAGATTCCGGGGGCGCTGATTACGCCATCGGAAACGTTATAGTTTGCCGGCAGTCCGGCAACTTCCTGTCCACCGATTGTTGAGCCGATGTTCAGGGCCGAACTATTTACCGGTGTTCCAGTGTTGGAGACGATGTTGCTGCTCGCTGTGCTGGAAGCTGCTGGGCTCGACTGAGCGAAAAGTGATTGCGGACGTGTCGAAACATCGCTGAATAGGCGCTGAGTGCCGGCCAAATGATTGGCTTGGAAGTTATTGCTGATTTCCGGACCGGCAATCTTATGCTCAAGGCGGAACATATTATTAGGATTGCTTCCGCCCATTTCGAATTGAGCTTTCTTCAAATCGAGAGGACCAGATACATTCAAGTGGTCGCCACGCAGGTTGCCGATTCCGCTCAAGCTGCTGGATGAAGCGTGTCCACTGAGATCGAAGTGGAAGCTATTGGCGTTAAGTCCGATGTTTTGGAAAATTTGCGCATTTGCCGGAAGCATCGAAAGTGGAAACTGGAAATGATCGGCACTGATACCGTTTTGTCCGAGCGAAAGAAGGCTTGAGCGGACATGCTCGCCCATGCTTGCCCATAGTGCTGGGTTGAAGGCGTCTGTCAGAGAGGCAGCGCCTCCGCCGAACAAAGCTCCGAGCCATTCGAAGAAGGATTGTGCAACGCCCGTCAATCCAGGCAGTTTCATAATCAGCTGGACGATAGGCGAAATTTCACCGCTAATTGGTGCCAGTGGTCCTGCACCTACTTGAGCTGCGCCTAGTGCAGCAGCTTCACCGCCGACTCCGGCAATGCTTGCTACGGCTTTGGCTGCAACAGCTGTTGATTCGGCACCGGCGATAGCAGTTGCTTTTGCGGCGATAGCAGTCGCTTCCGAACCGCCTGCCGGCATAATCGCGGCTTCGGCTCCTGTAGCTGCTGGTTGAAAAAATTGTCTTGCAGCGGCAATGTCACCGGACGTCGTGAGTTGATGCTCTACGGCTGCAGACATGCCGCCGTAGGTTGATTCATTCACACCAGAAAAGCTGCCGGTAGCGTCTGCGCCGCCGCCGCTGCTTCCTAGATCCGATGGTCTGAAATTAATTGGCATCGCCCGATCAAATAATCCGCTTGGAAAGTATGAATAATTTACTAGTCTGAAATCCCCAAGTCAAACGATCTGTGGGAATTCCACCACCTTTACAAGTGATGTCAAGCATTAATTCTGAGAAAGACCTAATACCGGGTTAATCGCGACCAATTTTGAGCTGCTTGAATATTCTGTGAGAAATTTTATGTAGACCATTCTGGTCGGACCTGCGCGCACGGCGTAACCCAACTTATTTATGCGTTGTATCCACGGGCGAGGCGCGACGCAGCTCGCTATAATTGCTACCGCGCGGCTTCTTCTGCCGCTCATCAAAGACTAATGAGAGCACCGCCTGATGAAGATTCTTCCAATCGCAAGTTTGATACTGGTATCCATGACTTTGCCCATGACCGCTTTCGCCGAAGATGAGAAGCATGTACTCAGTGTTGTGCCGTTGGGAGTGAAATCGCCTGCTGCGGTGAGCAAGCCGGCCAGCACCAGTTCCGTCAAAGCTGAAAACGGATCGCCTGCAAAACCTGCAACTACCGGTGGCGCCAGTGCAGCTCCTGCCCCCTCGGCAGAGAATCCAAGTTCCGCAGCTGAATCGACAAGCATGCCAGGCGAAACGCCTGGCGTTGCCGCACCGGCAGTTAAATCTTATTATTCGCCTGCGCTTGACCAAGCTCTCAAGCAATACAAGGCTGCCCCTTCCGACGCAACTTTTGGTACTGTCATAAACGCCTTGAAGTCAGTAGTAGCTGGCGCGGGCGGTTCTCGGCTCTCTTCGGCAATTTTGGTGAAGGATAATCCCTATTTGTCGGACTTCCGTCCCCGCGTCCTTGATGCGGGAGCGGTCAGGTTGTGGAGTTTCCCTAAGGCTCCAGAACGTGCACATGTGCTTCTTCAGTGGATCGACTCGCACCAACAGGTGGTGGGCACAGGGCGCAGGGCGCGAGTAGTAACCAGCACAGCATTACGTTTGCAGGACTTTCACCTTCCGGCTCAAATTACAGTGAAGGATGCCGGACTTCTTAATTCCAAAGAGGCAGGCAAAACTCTTGTATTGGCTGGGGATAACGAAGACGGCTCGCTCTGGGTTTCAGCTTATAGGTTGACGGAAGCCGGCTGGCAAGCAAATCCAGCATTCACATCGTCGCTGCCGAGCTTTTTGCTGAACAATGTTTCCGGACGCCTGGGCTTCAGAGGCAATGCTCTTGTTTTCAACGTCGGCAAGATGTTGTTGACGACGGATTCGAACGGCGTGAAGCGCTTGCTGCCGGAAGCTGAATCAGCAAATTATCGGTTCCTGGTCAAACAGACTGAGAGTGGTTATGTTTTGGCTCCGTCTGTCCCGAATGAGGACGCTTTTGTTACCGTTCACGATTTTATGCAGGGGCTGCAACAAAATCGCAGCGATGTGATTAAGTCTTTGCTCGTTGATCCACACCTTGCAAGCATTCCACGTTATTTGGGGCTTCAGGGAAAATCGCTCGACAGTTCTGCTCGCGTAGTCGAAATGTTTATGCCGCCAGGGCGTGGACAACGCTTCCGCCTCATTAACATTGGCAAGGATGATCTGATTTTTGATGTCGCTAAAGTGAAGGGCGTCCCGCAAATAAAGGCTATATTTGTCGCTCAGCCTGATGCATTCCTCCAGGAAATAGCTAAGAACTTCCCGCTTTATTCGCACTTTGATCAAGTTGCCGAGAAAAAGGATGCTGCTGAAGCTGCCGCCGCAGCCGCAGGAGCAGCAGGCAATCCAGCAAAAGCAATTAAACGGAAATAGGCGTCCAGCCTGAAATGAATCAGGCTCGTTTCGTGCCAGCCTGAAATAAATCAGGCTTGTTTCGCGCCAGCCTGAAATAAATCAGGCTTGTTCGTGCCTAGCCTGAAATAACTCAGGCTTCTACCGGCGTTGGAGCCCTGCAAATTCTTATCGGAAGCTGCGTTAGGCTGGGCATATAGTAGCCAGCCCCTCTTAGGCAAGAAGTCAGTAAGTGCTCAGTCCAGATCCGGGTTCATCAAATTCAAATCAGAGACAAGGCGAAGAGTCTCTTTCCTCTTCCTTGAACTTTCTCACGTACTCATATCGCGAAAATTTGTTCGCTGAGTTTGAACGACTTGTGCGCGAAGAAAAACGTTTTGATGGATTGATTGTTGATTTGTTGCAAACTGGTTTTAGTGTGCCGCTCGATATCATGATCAAGTTTCATGGGTATGCGCGCCGCTTACTTAAACCGCATGGTGTGCTTCTCTTTATCAAAGCCGATGCTGCTGTAACTCTGACGAAGGACGATCCGGGCGGCGGACTCACTTTCAATATTTACGACAGCCCGTTCGGTATTTTCGCTCGCTATCCTTTGTTGGCTGACTATGTATGTGCCACTGTAGCTGGTATCGATCGCCGCCGCATGCGTGGTGGTGGTAATACACTTGCAAATCATATCTTGTTCACTTCGACGCCCGTCTTGACTGAGCGTGGAATCAAGCTTAAGAGTGCCTTTGAGCTGCATCCTCCACAAAATTGGCTTCTACAATTCGTGGATGATTATTCTACGGTGGAAGGAATTGCGCGCTTGATGGAAGGACATCATGGCATACATCCAGATGAAGCTGTGCGGCTCATGCAAGAACTAGAAACAGACAAAATCATCTATCCAGTTTTTACGCGCATTCAATTTCTAGCCAACTGCTACCACAATCACAAACCTTTTCGTCTAGGGCGTTATATGGTTGCGGCAGGTATTATTACAGCTGCTCAACTCGAGGAATTGCTCGAGCTTCAGCAGGAAGAAGGTTGGGGGCGGAATCAGAAAACGTTTCTCGGATTACTGGCTGTTCGTAAGGGCTTTATTAACACGCGTGAGCTGGAAATTCTCTTGCACGATCAATACCTCTATGGTGGCTATCATAAAGTCGAGGGTGGCGATCCGCAGAGTGCCGCGAGCAAGAAGCGAAGCACTGAGATAATGAAGAACTCAATGATTGGAAGTCTTGGCGCGATCGACTGCGCAGGTCTTTTGCAATCAATTTCTACGGCGAAGAAAACAGGAACGCTTACGGTAGAAGACCGCGACAAAAGTATTGTTATTGCATTCCACGATGGAAAGGCGACTCAAGCTAAAATGGGCAAGCTGCGCGGACCCGATGCTGTTGTCGAATTTCTTGTGAGTTGGACTGAAGGCATATTCGTTTTTCGTGATGGAGTGCCTACACTTGATCTGGATGAAGCCTGTGCTCTCAAATTTCCTCTCGATAAGATGCTGCTAGATGCCGCTCTTTATCAGGATAATATGAATCAAATTATTTCGATGCAACCTGGGGAGCGAAATGTAATTCTCGAGCGCGTTTGGAACTTTGACGACGTGCTAAAGGTTCTTGCTCGGCAGGCGACGCTCAAATATTTTGACGAGACTCCGGTAAGCGAGCGCGATAAGGAGCATATGCCGCGAATCGGGGCGTTAATTGATGGATTAACCACGCTTGATGAAGTGGTTAAATCATATGATGAATGGACTACTCATATGATTTTAAAAACAGTTCAGTTCTTCATTGATAACAAACTGGTTCAGGTGCAGCAAACATCACTATTCAAGCCGCTCTCGGTCTTCCAGAAGATTGCCGGAGAGCTGCAGCAATACCTGGGGCCGGAAGACAACCGGACAATGCTCGAAGTGAGCCTGCACTATGTGCATGGTGATTCACCAGCCGCGCAACGTTTCCATATTGATAAAGACGGGCGAGTAAGTGTCAACCTCAGCCAGGTGAAGGCCAGTGGAACGCCAGTCTCGGTAGCGCTTCTGGAGCTACGCCGTTGGATGGAAGCTTATTTGGCATATGCCCGCAGGCAACTTGACCCGCGCACCGTTGATGGTGCAATTGCCCGTGTTGTTCAAGGCGGTAATTGATCCGCGCGCGTCATTCGCGAGAAACCAGTACGAAGGTCCTCTTGTGGCGAGCCTGAGCCTTACTCCGGCGATTCGCTAGCATTCTCGATTTGATCGAGAATGAAGTAGGACAGCGATCGCACTCCAAAACCGGTGCCGCCTTTATTGAGCTCTTCTTTGTCTTTGTCCATCCAGCCTGCTCCGGCTATGTCCAGGTGCGCCCACGGAATGCCGTCCACAAACTCTTTTAGAAACATACCGGCGCTCGATGAACCTGCTTCTCCTCTGGCGCCTGCATTTTTCAAATCGGCGACATCGCTCTTGAGAGTCTCTTTGTATTCGTCAAAGAGTGGCAGCGGCCAATATTTTTCGCCAGCCTGTTTTCCGCAGTCTATGATTTTTTCCATCAGCTTATCATCGTTGCCCATGATGCCTGCTGCTGCTTTTCCGAGCGCTGCAACTACGGCTCCAGTCAGGGTAGCAACGTCAATTATTGCCTCTGGCTTTTGCTGGCAGACATAGCAAAGTGCGTCAGCAAGAGTCAATCTTCCTTCAGCGTCAGTGTTGTTGACCTCGATAGTCTTTCCGTTCATAGCGACAAGTATGTCACCGGGTCTGGTGGCGCTGCCGCTTGGCATATTTTCGCATGCTGCAACAACTGCCAGGACAGACACGGGTGCTTGCAGATCAAGCAGGGCGCGGACTACGCCCAGTACGACTGCAGCTCCAGACATATCATATTTCATGGTTTCCATGCCGGTTGCTGTTTTGAGAGACAAGCCGCCGGAATCAAATGTGATACCTTTGCCAACCAGAGCAAAAAAGCGCTTGGCATTAGGATGCGAATACTTAACGGCTATAAATTTCGGCGCTTGATCGGAGCCCTGAGCTACGCCGAGAAAGGCGCCCATGCCCAAACGAGCAGCTTCGTCTGCTTCTAAAATTTCGCAGGTGAGCAGGTCGCATGTCATCGAGTCTGCTAACTGGGCTAGTTTTGTCGGAGTCATATTACAGGCTGGCTCGGCTATTAAATCACGGGCAAAGCAGGTCGCTTCGGCTATGGCGCGACCTCGAGCACAAGCGTGCTCGAATGAACTATCATCTAGTTTGCTATCGACAAAACTCAGTCTTTTTGTTTTGTCGCCAGCTTCGTTCGCGCCATTTTCGTTCTGCGTTTTGTAGAGCAGGAAGGTATAGGACCCGAGAAACCATCCTTCAACAGCGGCCTGAATCAGATCCTTGTCGCCATCAAATCGCAAGGCGAGCGCAACGTGAGCATAGGGCGCCTTGCTTGCGAATTGGCGAGCAAATGTGGCCGATGCTTTTCGTACGGTGTTGGGTCCGAAATCGCTCTTCTTTCCCAAGCCAACAAGTATCAAGCGCCGCGCTGCTAGCTTCTTCTGCGTGTAGATGCTCAATACTTCCTTGCTTTTAGCCTTGTAATTTTCTTGCTTGCAAAGTTCTTCAATGTCCGCAAGAAAATCAGAGGGTAATTCGGCCCCAGAGTTTTTCAGTGCATCTGACAAAGACTCATCTTGAAAAACACCAAGCACAATTAGATCGGCAGCTAAAGCCGAAAGAGAAGGTTTCTCGAGTATTAGTTCCATATTACCTTTGTGATTGCATTTACTGCGCAACCAGCTGTGTGATATTCCGCATGAGTGGTATCAACTGCTCGGTTGCTTGGGCGTTACTTACGGTCACCAGAATGCCGCCACCAAAGTCGGCAATTATCAGAAAACCGTAGTTGGTTCTTGCCACCATTTGATGTAGATGATTGTGGTTCATCTTCATAATAGTGTTTGTCGTGTTGACATAAATGCCAAGAGACATAGCTCCAACGAACTCAGGATCATACTCTTGTGGCAAATTGTTCGCCACTGGCAATCCGTCATGTCCGACGATGCAGGAACCAATAACGCCGGACAGCGTGCTGATGTGATTTAGAAGTTTGTAAATCTCATCGGCGGCTTCCAAAGTTAAGACGCGAACTTTACTTTCGGCTAAGTCCTTGTGAGTTAGCTTTCCGAGCTGCTCCTGGTCTTGATTGTCAAGGATGAACTTGCCAATCGATGCGATTTTGCCGCTACCGGTATCTTGCTCGTTTCCGGCTGTGGATGAGAGCCTGCTGATACCTTCAATTTTTGGCGGCGGAACTGCACCAGAGCCCACTGCAGCATTTACAACGGTGCTGACTGCATCGCGGACATTTATCTTCGGAACTTGTTGAGATGGCGTTTGCCCGCCAGCAGCGGCTACCGGTGGCTGTCCGTCCTTTACCCCAAGTTTATCGAAAATTTTGTTGATGCCATCATCATCGATGCTTCCGAATAGACCTTGCGGTCCAGACGGTTTCGGCGTGGGCTTCATTGGAGGCGCGACCGGCTTGCCTTGCACAGGCGGCATCGTGGCGGGTCCTGGAGCTTGTGGTGCTCCTGGTGCTTGTGGAGGTCCGCTTTGACCTTGCTGCGGAGCTTGCTGTGGGACTTGTCCATGTTGCGGGCCATGTCCTTGTTGAGGAGCCTGTGGCTGCCCCGGCATTCCTGGTCCGGCTTGCAATGCTTGTCCGGGGCCGCCGGCTGGGGCTCCCCAGCCGGGCTTCGCGACCGGCGGCATGGCTTGAGCCTTCGCGCCAGGCGGCATTTGTCCAGGCATTGAAGGCATTTGACCTTGCGCACCTGGCATCTGTGGCATTTGACCCTGGCCCGGCGCCGGCATGTGTCCCTGTCCGCCTGGTACCGGTATCGGTGGTGGTGGTGGTGGTGGTGGTGCATTGCCTGGAGCTTGTGGTGCAGGCTGTGCTACTGGATGTGGTGCTTGCTGTCCTTGCCCCGGAACCGGTGGCGCTGGAGGAATCGCACCCGGCATTGGTTTTACGCCCGGTGCCATCTGGACATTGCCCGGTGCAGGTGGGGCCATTCCCGGCTTTGGAGGCAGAGATGGTTTTACCCCTGGCTGTCCAGGTACTTGTGGTTGTGGTGCTTGTGCCGCTAGGTTCTGGAGACCTGGCAATGGCGGCGCTGGTACGGCTCCGGCTGCCGCAGAGCCTGGAATCGGTGGCGGCGGCACCGCTACTGCTGCTGCTCCGCCCGGTATTGGTGGCGGTGGCACATTGACGGCAGGTTTTTCGGCTGCTGTTTGAGCATTTGCTCCCTGAACGTTAAGCTCGGATTCTTTTACGCCCAGCTTCTTGAAGATTTTGTCAATGTCTTTGTCATCTAACTTCTTCATGACAGCGCCGTCGCCAGCCGCAGCCGTGGTGCTCGATTTTGCCATTGGTTTGGGTGGGGGAATGCGACCGCCTGGAACGGGCGGCTTTGGTGGTGGTGTCATCGGTTTTACACCAGGTTTCATTCCGGGAAGCGAGGCTGCCGGTTTTGCAGCGCTAGCGGCAGCTGGCGTTACTGGCGTTGGAGCCGGAGCAGGCGCCGGTGGTACTGGCGGTGAAGAGTGTGTGGGCGCGCTTGCCGCTTGAATTGGCGGGATAGTCGCTGCCGGTTGATTTGTCTGCATCGCAGCCGCTGCTGGCGGAGCCTGCGTCGGAGCTGGTGGTGCCGGAGGCGGCGTCTCGGGCTGCGCCGGGATGGCTTGCTGGCTCGGTTGTGCGCCCCCTCTCTGGATAGGACGGATATTTGGCATCCCCGATTTTGCTGGTGGAACGCCAGGTCCCGCCATGGGTGGAGCTGGTGGCGCCGGTGGTGGTGCCGTTTGTTGAGGAGGCGCACTGAAAGCTGCTGGCTGCTGGACCTGTGCCGGTGGTGGCGGCGGTGGCGGAGGCGGAGGCGGAGGCGCCGCTTCCGTCTGTTCTGCTGCCGCACCCCAAACGTCCTGAGTTGTAGCTTCCTGGGGATCCCACTGCTGCGGTTGTGCTGCCGGGGCAGCTTCATTTCCCCAGTTTGGGGATTCCGTGGCTCCCCAATTATCCGGCTTGGTCGCTTGAGCTGCCGCGCCCCATTGATCAGTTGGAGCTTGCGCTTCAGCGCCCCAACTGTTGGATTGTGTTGGCTCGTTTGCGCCCCATGTATTAGCTTCTTGAGCGGGTTCGGCTCCCCATGAGTCTTGCGGCGATTGTTCAGCTGCTGCGCCCCAAGCATTGCTCTGCGCGGCTTCTGGTTGAGCGCCCCAAGCGTTTTCTTGCGGCGCCGGTGCCGCTTCGGCTGGAGCACCCCAAGTGTCTTGCGATGCTGCTGTTTCGGCTGCTGCCCCCCAGGCATTTCCTTGTGCACTTTCTGCCGAAGCACCCCAGGCGTTATCTTGCGCTGCTGGTGCTGCTTCAGCTACTGCGCCCCAGGCATCTTCTTGAGCGGCTTCTGCCGAAGCACCCCATGCATTATCTTGCGCTGGCTCTGCTGGAGCTCCCCATGCGTTGTCTTGAGCCGCAGGCTCTGCTGGAGCTCCCCAGGCATTATCTTGCTGCTCAGCCGGAGCACCCCAAGCGTTATTTTGTTGCGCTGGTTCCGCACCCCACGCATTTTGTGGCTCTGCGCCAGCTCCGCCGCCGCCCCAAGGGTCAGCTGGCGCGCTGGTGTCTGATTCGCCCAAAATATTACTGAGGCGATCCATTATATTGCTTGAGCCTGGCATACTCCCTGACGATGGAGGCATCATTTGTGCCGGCGGTGGCTGCGTAGGAGCCTGTGGAGCCGGTTGTTGCACAGCTTGTGGGGCAGCTGGCGGCGCTGCCGCTGCTTCTTGTTGTCGCTGTAGCGCCATTCTTTCTTGAATGGACATATCGAAATCGTTAACGACAGGAGAAGGCTTCGCCGCTTTCTTGTTGCTTGGTCCTAGTCCGGAGTCTTCTAGCGAGAAGGCTTTCCACATACCGGTTTGAATCTGTTCAGCGTCTTCGGACCAGGAGTCGGTTCCATATGCGGCTGCCGCCCCTTCTTGCATGTTTGGATTAGCCGCTCCAGCTGCTGGATTTGCCCCCACTAGAGGGCTAGACCAAGCTGAGTGGACGCCAGGTTTCTCCGGTGTTGGTGTTGCTGGCTGTCCCCAGCCGCCGCCCTGTGCGGCAGGTTGCTGTGGTGCTCCCCAGGCTGGGTCTGCTTGCGCCTGCTGAGGCGCTCCCCAGCCGGCATTCTGGTGTGCAGGCTGTTGTGCTGCCCCCCAAGCGTCCTCTTGTGTAGCAGCTTGGGCAGGCTCGGCTCCCCAGGAGTCGCCACCAGCGCCCCAAGCGTCATCTTGTTTTGCAGCCGGAGCTGGAGCTTGGCCGCCTCCCCAATCGCCGCCTCCTGCCGGTGCACCCCATCCTGAATCTTGTTGCGGCGCTTGGCTGGGCTCGCCCCAAGCGTCCTCTTGTTTTGCAGCTGGAGCTTGGTTTCCCCATGAGTCTGCTCCCCCTGCAGGAGCACCCCATCCGGCGTCTTGTTGCTGGGCTGGTTGACTCGGAGCACCCCAGGCGTCATCTTGTGATGCAGCTGGGGCCGAGTTTCCCCATGAATCTCCGCCTCCTGCCGGTGCACCCCATCCCCCGGAGTCTTGTTGCGGCGCTGCTTGGCTTGGCGCGCCCCATGAATCGCCGGAGCCCCCAACTGCCGGTGCACCCCATCCTGGATCTTGTTGAGCCGGCTGGTTCGGTACTCCCCAGCCGCCGCCACCTTGTGGTGCTGCCGGTTCACCCCATCCGCCACCACCTTGTGGTGTTGCCGGCTCTCCCCAACCGCCGCCACCTTGAGGTGCTGCTGGCTCTCCCCAGCCACCACCGCCGCCTTGAGGTGCTGCTGGTTCTCCCCAGCCGCCACCGCCGCTTTGCGGTGCTGCTGGCTCTCCCCAGCCACCACCGCCGCCTTGAGGTGCTGCTGGTTCTCCCCAGCCGCCACCGCCGCTTTGCGGTGCTGCCGGTTCTCCCCAGCCGCCACCGCCGCCTTGAGGTGCTGCTGGTTCTCCCCAGCCGCCACCGCCGCCTTGAGGTGCTGCTGGTTCTCCCCAGCCGCCACCGCCGCCTTGAGCCGGCGCTGCTGGATTCCCCCAACTGTCGGTTTGTGGTGTCGCGGGCGGTGCCTGATTCGCTCCAGCTGGTGCGCCCCATTGTGCGCTGCTATCTCCCCATCCGCCGCCAGCCGATGGCGCTGCCGGTGCTTGTCCTGGTGGTGACCCCCATCCGCCAGCTCCGCCGCCGGCTCCTTGTGGCGGACCACCCCATGCTCCTTGCTGCGCTGCCTGCCCGCCGCCAAAGGCTGGATTGGATCCTGAACTGTTTGAACCTGCTCCTGCTCCGCTCCAATCGGAGCCGCCGCTAAGAGCAGGATTATTTCCTGAGCTGCTGCTTTCTCCGCCCCAACCGCCAGCATTTGCGTCGGAGGAGGGCATATTGT
The DNA here is from genome assembly GCA_021732085.1 of Candidatus Obscuribacterales bacterium. Lineage (GTDB taxonomy): Bacteria > Cyanobacteriota > Vampirovibrionia > Obscuribacterales > Obscuribacteraceae > JAIEPM01. The sequence goes on from JAKFVQ010000020.1 coordinate 86,965, forward strand.
TCCAGTCGCCTGAGAAGCTGCGCGGTGCGCCCGCTTCTGGCTCAGGTGGCTTAGAGCTGTCTTGCACCTGGCGGCGAATTGTTTCTGCTAGATTTAAAGGTTGTTCTTCGTTCTGTTTATCGCGGTTTGGGACTTCAACACCAAATTTTTTGCCCAGTGATGTTCCGTGTTGTCCCGATGCTGCTGGGTCCTGGTCTGTAGGTTGGATCTTTGCCAGGCTTCTCAAGCGTGTACTTGTCGCTAAAAGGTCATCTGCTTGTTCAATGTCTTTCTTTTTCGGCTTCGGCGTAGGCATATTTTCAGGAGGACCGGCCTCTGTCGGTGGCCTGCTCACGTGTGGGAAGCCTCCAGCCGCCTTCGGCGTTTTAGGCTGTGCTTCTTTCGCTTTGGCAGGACCTCCAAATAGATTTTTGATACCATCCAATAGCCCACCTTTTTCCTTCGGGAACTCATGCATTATTTTCCCTGCAAGAGCTTCGAGGCTGGCTGGTGAGCATTCTTCCGGCAGTGGCACGTCCAGAGCTGCCATGCAAACTTGTTCAATTTGATGTTGAAAGCGTGAGCAGGAATCGCAAGAGTCGATGTGTTGTGACACCATCTTCTCGTCTTGCGGGGCGATCTGACCATCAAAGCGTTGTTGAATGAGAAATCGAAAACGGCTGCAATTCATTGACATGCTCGTACTCCTATACCGTGAGTGATAACCCGCGACTTGAAATTTCTAAAGAGGAAAAAAGGCTGCACGTAATATCTATCCGCGCCCCAGGCACTTCACGACTTGCACTCGTGCTCGGTGTAACCATGCCATCACGTTCTTGGGATCTTCATTCAAAACAACTGCCACTTGATCAAAGCTCAGATTCAGTTGATGTCTCAAGATGAATACTTGCTTCTGCTCTGGAGGCAGCGTAGTTATGCAACGTTTTACGCGAGCGGTACCGAGAATAACAGTGGTTTCCCAGTCCATTTGCGAAGAGCCATCTGCTGTCGGATCCGTTATCGGACCGCTGGAATCCTTGGGATTCTGTTGATGATAGTTCGCAACGGCATCGACAATAAAGTCAGAAAGCCATTCCCAGACGCCACCCTGACTGAACTGTTTCGGGTTAACGCTGCGAACAGCTGCTATTACGTTGCGGAACGCGTCGACAGTGATTTGCTCTGCTGCATCAGAGTCCATTGTTCCGATAAAAGCAATGCAGTAAAAGCGATCGACGTGCTGCCAGACGAATTCGCCGGCAGCCTCTTTGGCGCCTTTCTTCAACTCAAGTAAAGTACTTGCCGCTGCTGTATCGGAATATGTGCGTGAGGGTAGTCGTGCCATGTATAACTAAGAGCTAAATTTTTCCCCTGGCAAGCCACACGCCCAGACCTAGCGTTGCCCGCCCCCAAAAACTACAGTGTACCTAATTTACGCCCATCACGTCAGCTTTCGGACCCAAACTGCTCTGGGACTGTATCATTACCTCCAGCTGCTATGCTAGTTGCCAGTACCCCAACCCATGCGCTCCTGAGAGCACATCCGTTAAGAGTGTTATGCCCAGTAGACCGGACTTTATTCTTCCAATCAGCATTCAAAACATTGAAGATTTCTCACCTGAAGCGATCGTCAAGTCGCCTCGAACATTCAGACCTCAAGATGTTCTGAACGCTTGCCGCAATGTCGCGATTACGCCTCCAAAAGGTACTCCAGCGGAAGTTTTGGCGATTGCCCAATTCGTGGCAATTGACTTCATCGCCTTGGCTCATTCGACCGGACTTTTTAACCGTCAGATAAAGTTGTGGGAAGCCTTGGCGCGTACGCAAAAGGTTGAAGTGCACCAGATGAGTAGAGGAATCTTCAACAAAACCAAGCTGCCGCAGTTCGATTTTTCTTGCATCGACCACAAGGGGCGTTGTATCGCAATGGCTCGCTATGCGGCTGCTGAGCAATCTGGTCAGAATTTGGATTATCTTCGTGACTGTCGCGAGTTCTTCAAACGAGCAGAAGGGATCACGGGGCTTGCCGGAGTTTTTGTCTCTTATCCATCACCATTTGCAAAAAACGTGTTGGAGTTTATTCGCAAAGAAACTAATTCGTCTGATAGTATTGCGCGCTTCGAATCTATCTTGCCGAAACTCGCGGTGCCGGTCAATCTTGTCGAGTTTTCCCGCTCAGCAATTTACGATCCGACAGCCGGAGCTGAACGTCATTCACTGCGTTTGGTGCACCCAGATCTCAGTAAGAAAAAACTGGGCGCCGGCACTGTTCCGGCCTTGTCATTAGATGCGATGAACGGCGATGACATCAATGATCAAAGTGATGCCGAATCGGTTTAGTTCATTTTGCCATAGTGGTGGCATGACCGATTTTTGCCTGTCCTTCTTCGATGATTTTTGCGGAGTGTATTTTGTCTTTGACTCGCAATTTCTGAATCACAAGCATTCCTTGAACTACTTCTCCGAAGATGGCATATTGTCCGTCTAGAAATGGGGCTGGTGCCAGAGTTATGTAAAATTGACTGCTGGCGGAATTTGGCTCTGATGCCCGAGCCATGGCTACAACTCCAAGTGCTGCATGCTTGAGTTTAGGATTAATTTCAAGCGCAATGTGTCTTTCCTTTTGCGTGCGCGGATCGATATAGCCGCCCGTTCCCGTGCCGGTAGGGTCGCCCCCTTGAATGACAAAACCAGGCACATACCGGTGAAAAATGACCCCATCATAGAATCCGCTCTGGCATAACGAAATGAAGTTGGCAGTAGTAAGGGGCGCTTCTTTTTGGAAGAGCTTGATTTTTACAATGCCCTTGTCGGTGTCTAGTATCGCGACAGGATTTGCGAACTTCGATTTGCTCTCAGTCTTTTTCTCATCAGAGCTTGCGCACTCGGAGGGCACCAGAATAGTGGTGCTCTTCTTCGGACGCGAAGCTGCAGGGTCAAATGGCCAACCTACAGCTTGGTGTGCCTTAGCCAGGCCGCTTCTTCCAGTAGATCTATCTTCAGCGTTGCAGACATTCGATTCAATAACGGAAACGCTAATTGCCAACGCCAAACAAAGAGAGATTTTTATGCCGCTCATACAAACACCTCAGCATCTACTTCAGTCTATAAGATCGCCAGCTTTTTTGCTGCTTGTCTAATTCAGTCCCGGGAGGCGTGCTAGGTTCGGCGGTAGTTATAGCAGAGTGCTCTGCGGTGATTGACTCGTGCCGGTGCGATTTCTAGCGTAAAGCACGCGTAAGAGTACTCTAGTTCTTTCTGGGGCGTATTTCTAGCATTGTCCGATTTCCTGAACGGAATTAGCATCTGGGAACTCGGCACAAAAGTTAGTTTCATGAGATTGGAGGCTTTCTTCATGCTTGAGTTTTTTTTTGGAAAGAGTGAACCTAAAGACAACAGTCTGGACCAATTTAGAGAGCAGTTTAGAAAAGTGGTTCGGGAAGAGCCACGGGATCCTAAGAAAATAGCTGATTTGATGTGTACCTTGAACCCCAATGATTGGCCGAAGGCAATGCCACCATCAGGAGGCTTGGAGATGCCAAGCGTGCGTCTCAGAGCGGATGGCAGCATGGATTTTACTGCATACAGATTCACAATTAACAGCCAATACTGCAATAACAGGAAAAAATAGCCGGCATGATGAACGGCCTTGGGCTGTGATTAAAGCGGGATGTTTCCGTGCTTGCGAGCCGGCCGCTCAACGCGTTTGTTTTGCTGAACTTTCAAAAATTCCAGCAAGGTTCTTCGCGTTTCGCTCGGCATGATTACGTCGTCGATGTATCCAAGTTCGGCTGACAAATAAGGAGTAGCAAATTGCGCCCGATATTCGTCGATGAATTTTTGGCTCCTTTCTTTCCCTGATGCAATCTCTCTGCGGTAGAGAATATTGACTGCGCCTTCGGCACCGATTACTGCGATTTCCGCAGACGGCCAGGCAAGGTTAAGATCGCCGCCGACATTTTTCGATCCTAAAACATCGAAGGCACCACCATATGCTTTGCGTGTGATTACTGTCAATTTCGGAACGGTTGCTTCGCAATATGCATAGAGTAGTTTGGCACCATGCCTGATGATGCCCATGTGCTCTTGATTCTTGCCAGGCAGATAACCTGGTACGTCTACGAGTGTGACGATTGGAATATTGAATGCATCGCAGAAGCGAACGAAGCGAGCACCTTTTGTAGATGCGTCGATGTCGAGGACGCCGGCAAGCACTTTGGGTTGGTTTGCTACGATGCCGACAACAAATCCACCCAGTCGCGCAAAGCCTGTTATCAGGTTCTTCGCAAATAGCTCGGCTACTTCGAAGAATTCTCCGTGGTCAAAAATTCTTTCGATCACCTCATGCATGTCGTAAGGCTTTGAAGGATCTTGTGGTACCACTTTGTCGAGTTCTGCTGCGTTGGCAGGCTCTGCATCCGCTCCTTCCTCATTAAATGGTCCAGTCTCTAAATTATTTAGCGGCAGGTAGGAAAGCAGCTTGCGAACCAGCCAGAATGAATCTTCTTCATCGGCTGCTAAGAACTGCGCAACGCCGCTTTTCTCGTTGTGGACATCGGCTCCGCCGAGTTGCTCGAAGCTGACTTCTTCACCAGTGACGGTGCGCACAATTTCTGGGCCGGTGATGAACATGTAGCTTTGACTTCGTACCATGATGGTGAAGTCTGTGACAGCTGGACTGTATACTGCACCGCCTGCGCAGGGTCCGTAGATGACTGAAATCTGTGGTACCACACCTGATGCTGCGACGTTGCGATAGAAAATGTCAGCGTATCCTGCGAGGCTGGCAACGCCCTCCTGAATTCGAGCGCCACCACTCTCGTTGAGTCCGATAACAGGACAGCCAGCCTGCTTTGCAAGATCCATAATCTTGCAGACCTTGCGCGCAAAAACTTCGCCAAGTGCACCACCTAAATAGGTAGGATCGTGAGCAAAGATGTATACCGGTCGCCCATCGATTCTGGCTTGTCCTGTAACGACACCATCGCCGGGATGCTTCTTATTTTCCATTCCGAAATAAGTGCATTGATGAAGCGCGTAGCGATCGATTTCGATAAACGAATCTTCGTCGACTAGCTTTATGATTCGCTCCCGGGCAAGACCTAAACCTTTCTCTTTTCGTTTCTCCGCTTGTGCTGGATTGACTTCAGCCGCTTTCTTTCTTCTTTCAGCAAGTTCAGCGTTCGGATCCATTTTCGTCGTCGCTTCCATTATTTGGTTTTCCGTCTTGTGTGTTGTGTCGCGCTTGAGATCGTCCCATGTCTTACAAGATTGTTGAAAGACAAGCATGGACTATTGAAAGGTAGATGGTCATTGTACAAACATCGAGCAAGCTCGTAATTAAAGGACCGCTAGCATGAGCAGGCTCTATACCGATTTTTTCAAAAATGATGGGTATTAGTGTCCCGATTAGTACTCCGACAGACATTGTGATCAAGAGCGAGAATCCAACGACCATTCCAAGCATGTGCCCGCCGTCCTGCTTGAAAAAGTGGCTGAGGATATATGCCATGACTCCGCAGGTTACGCCGAGCATTGCTCCTACTCGGACTTCGTGCCACACGTTTTTTAAGATGCCTTTGAGGGTTATCTGTTTCTTTTGAAAACGCATTGTGATACAGGTGCTCTGCATCGCAACGGATCCTGTCAAGCTCGTCAGTAGAGGCATGAAAGATGCGGCAATTACAGTTTGCTTTATAACATTATCGAAGTGAGTTATCACCATCGCTGAGCCGGACTCAATTGCCAGCGTAACAACGAGCCAGGGGATTCGCGCTCTGTAAGCCTGCCGAACGTTGGAACCCAGTACATCTGTGTCCTCAGAGTCTGTAACGTCGATACCTTGTGTTTGAAAAATGTCTTCCGTTGCTTCTTCTTGCAATACGTCGATGGCATCATCGGCGGTGATGATGCCGCGAAGGCGCCCGTTGAAATCCACAACTGGCAGTGACAATAAGTCGTACTTTTGGATCTTTTCGGCTGCTTCTTCTTGGTCCGTATCGACCGAAACCGAAATGATATTGGTGTCCATCAAACTTTCGACTGTAGCGTCGGGCGGCGCGGTGAGCAGCTCTTTAACGGATAGCCATCCGACAAGTTTGTCTATCTCATCAACGACAAACAAGTCATAGATTTCTTCTTCTTCTTTTTTGTAAGTCTCCCGCAAGTGAGCAAGCGCTTGCTCGACGGTCATGTTGGCATTGACCGCTAAATAGTCGGTGGACATGATACCGCCAGCGGAGTCATCCTTGAAGGAGAGGAGCTCGTACAAGTCGCCAGCCGCTTCGTTGTCAGACATCTGGCTGATGATTGAACTGGCTTTCTCTTTGGGCAGCTCCGAAAGAAGGTCGGCCGCATCGTCCGGTGACATAGCGCTGATAATTGGGACGACGCCCATATCACCAAGGTCTTTCAGTAAATCTCTCTGGTGGTCAGTATCTAATTCGGCAAGGACTGCAGATGCGTTGTCCAAATCCAGCAGTCGAAAGCATGAGAGGCGTTTCTCTTGCTGCATTTCTTGCAACCACTCAGCCAGGTCTGCCGGGTGCTGATCGTTTAGAACCATGCGCAAACGCTGGCGCTCACCGGAATCGATGAGCGCAGTAAGCTGTTCCTGGTTCACTGTCGTCTGATTAGTCACCTGAGATTAGTTTCAAGAAAGTTATTGCCCGCAGGCCGGTCTGAACGAGTCAAGACCCCGCCCCGGCTTATGATAACTCTCGGACCTGACTAAAACTTCGCCAAGCTCTCACTTGTTAAGAAATGAGCATTGGAAGCAGGGGATATGAGGCCGATATCATGCTTTGCAGCTACGTGGACCGGTTTGATTGTAGGAGTAGCTTTTCTATTTTTCGAACTTTGCGATTAGTCTATACGACTGAAGCCCTGGAATTGGTTTATTCTGCTGTACTTCCTCACCGCTAAGTGAGTGAACAAGAGCAGTCTTGTATCCATTGTCTTGTAGCTTTTTGAGCATTGGATTTAAATGATCTGGAATCTGTGGACTATCTAAATTCACAATGGTCACTTGTTTCTCACCCTTCTGGCCGGCTTCAAGCATTCTGTTGGGAAGCCGGCTTTCGATCGATTGAGCCTCAAATTCGTTCATCTGTTTCTCGAATTTTGCGCGCTGATCTTGTACACATGATGAAAAAGCGAGCAGCTCATCTGCCTTCGGGAAACTCGACAGAGCATTGTTTTTTCCGCACTCATTAATAGCGAGTTCTCCCTTATTAATGAAGTGCTTCGTCCCTGCTCGATCCGTGTAAACATCTGCATTCCAGTCAAGCGGTTTATATGCTGCATTGGACGAGGTATCGTCCGAAGGTCTGTCTGTCATAATAAAATCCCCACCGTTAGCAAGAATCCCTGTAGTTCTTTGCTAGCGGAGATTATGATTATGTGTTGGCGCTGACAACAATCGTGTTTCCACGATTGGCCCAAAACGCTGTGTGGATTCGCGCGCAGCTATGCGCGGATTGCGCACAACAAACTGTGCAAAAATGCTGTTGATTGCAAAATGCAGCCTCGGTGAAGGCTTGGTTATTCTTCCAAATAACCTGAAAGCTTGCTTGACCAAGCTGGTTGGCGCAATTTTCTGAAGGCCTTGTGCTCAATCTGTCTTACACGTTCGCGCGTGATGTTGAACAATCTGCCTACTTCTTCAAGTGTTCTCTGGCGTCCGTCTTCAAGTCCATAGCGAAGATGCATGATGTCGCGTTCGCGCGGAGTCAGTTGACTCAACATGCGATTTAAATCTTGGCGCATCAATTCTTCTTCTGTATTTGCGTCAGGCCGCGAAGATTCGCTATCTTCGATGAGGTCTCCCAGATAGGTCTCCTCATCGCGATTTAACGGCATTTCCATTGAGATCGGTTCGCGATCTGCTTGAATAATTTCCTGCACTTTGTTGACTGGCAATTCCATGGAATTTGCCAGCTCTGTTTCGGTTGGCTTACGGCCAAGTTCTTGTGCAAGTTTTGCGCTGGTCTTCTTCATCTTGTTGATGGATTCGACCATGTGAACAGGTACGCGAATGGTGCGTGATTTATCAGCCAAGCCACGACTGATCGCTTGGCGGATCCACCATGTTGCATATGTACTGAATTTGAAACCCTTGGTGTGATCAAATTTCTCTGCGGCTCGAATTAAGCCCAGATTGCCTTCTTGAATTAGATCTTGGAATGGCAATCCGCGATTTACATACTTCTTCGCAATTGAAATAACAAGTCGCAAGTTAGCTTGAATCAGCTTTTTCTTTGCGGTCTCATCGCCGCGTGCAATTCTTCTTGCCAGCTCGATTTCTTCGTCGGGTTTGATCATCTTTACCCGACCGATTTCTCTCAGGTAAAGGCGCACAGAATCTTCGGTGAAAGAATCTTCTTTGACCGGCGCGTTAACATCCGGCTCGTCTTCAACGATCAGATCTTCTTCACCTGGACCGAATGTTTCCCATTCGTCAGATACATCTTCTGTCACGCGCGGACCCAACTTATGTCGCTCCTTAACTGAGGGTGTACTTCTTTGGCTCATAGGTTTTCTTTACCCAGATCACGATTGAGTCTAGCAGTCAAGATATAAATTAACTTTTGTAAATTTAGTTTCCAAAGCGGATAAGAAATAGTTTTAGCGCTGAAGCGGAGTCCTGATCCATCTGATATATTCAATTTCCTCACAACGATCAAATGTCAGGGAGAACTCAAATGTCTGCCAAAGCAAATGCGCGCATCAAGCGTGCCCGTCGCAAAGCCAAAGAAGACCGCAAGAAAGCTAAAGTTCGCGAAGCAATCGCCGCTGCTGCAAAGGCTAAGTCTTGACCGAGACAGCTACGAAAACCAAAAGAATAATGTCCGGGATGCGTCCAACTGGGCGCCTCCATATTGGACATTATCTTGGCGTGCTAGTTAATTGGCACAAGTTTCAAGATACTTATGACTCATATTTTTCGATTGTTGATTGGCATGCGCTGACAACCAAGTATCAAAATGTTTCGGAGATTAGATCTCACATTCATGAAGTTGCGCTTGATTGGCTCGCTTCCGGAATCAATCCCGAAATTTCGACTATCTATGTCCAATCTGCAGTTCCCGAGATAGCGGAACTGCATCTTTTGCTATCAATGATCACTCCGCAAAACTGGGTTGAGCGCGAGCCGACATTGAAAGACATGGTCAAGATGCTCGCCGCAAATGAAGACGAAGCCAAGGACAAAGTCACTTATGGTCTTTTAGGCTACCCGGTTTTGATGACTTCTGACATTCTGGCCTTCAGAGCCAATCTAGTTCCAGTTGGCAAAGATCAGGAATCGCATTTGGAATTCGCCCGCGACGTTGTGCGTCGCTTCAATCATATTTATGGTGTTGAATTCTTCCGCGAGCCACAACCAGAATTTACCGCCACGCCACTGGTAAAGGGCATGGATGGGCAAAAAATGGGCAAGTCATTCAACAATGATATTAAGCTTGCTGACACCGATGCGGAGACGCTGAAAAAGATCAAGCAAGCTATCACTGACCGCACGAGGATCGCAAAAAGCGATCCAGGTCACGTTGATTTGTGCGAGGTCCCATGGCCGCTTTATCAAACATTCGGTGCTGACATGCTCGACAAAGTCCGCACAGAATGCGAAGGCGCACAGATTGGATGTGTCGATTGCAAAACCCGTCTTTCCGGACTGATCAACGAATACTTCAGACCGATTCGGGAAAAGCGGGAAAGTTTGGCGAAAGATCCAGATCAGGTCAACAAGATTTTGGAGTACGGAAATAAGAAAGCCAGAGCTGTGGCAAGCGAAACACTTGATGGCGTTAAGGAACTAATGGGACTTTCGCGCTGGGTTTAGGCGAAGTCTAAACGGGAGTCTGCGGGCTATGTCCAGCCAAATAAATGCAGCTCACAAGTCCCCCACGATATTGAGCTTCTTGCGGCGGGCTCAAGAGTTTGCAGTGCTTGCATATGCCATCAGTTTGCCGATCTCACTCACGCTGACGTGGATCGTATTTATAGTTGGACTGATCCTTTGGTCCTTAGAACTTTTACTTTCCTTCGTGTTGAAAGATTTGAGCACCGTAGGCGGTGCGAAGTTGCCATCACTTACAATTCCGATGCTTCTCTTTGCTGTGGCTGTCGTGTTGTCCTGCGTGTTTAATAGTGGTGAAAATCCGGGCAGCATTGGCGGCTCGGCATTAAAGGATGGCTGGGCTGGGCTCTACAGTTTGAAGAATATTCTTCCGTATTTTTGGGCCTCTCATGTATTTGGACGAAACAAAGATCTGGCAAAATCGGCTCTTGCGTTTCTCCTCTGGACTTCTTCCATTGCAGGATTGTATGCTGCTTTTCAGCAAATATTTGATTTTCATCCTGGCACGTTCAGATACCTGCAAGGGACTGGGTTCCACGGACATCCAATGGCTTTTGCGGGGCAAATGCAGATTTTCAGTCTCTTTGCTCTTGGTCTTCTTTTAAGCGGTGGGTACAAAAAGATCGCGGTATTGCCAGCGGTGCGTCAGCTTCGGCCATTCTTGCAGTTGACTAAGAAGACCCCTGTATTCATAGCGCTGGCGATTTGCAATTTCGCCGGGCTGTTTTTTGCCGGTGAGCGCAGTGCCTGGCTTGGTGGCTTCGTCGGAGTACTGGCGCTAGCGGGGGCGCTCTCGTGGCAGCTTATCATTCCAGCAATTGCGCTTATGGCGCTTGGCGGTGCTGTCGCCTGGTTCGCTTTTCCCCTTTTACGCACGCGTATTGGTCAGCTATTTTCTGGTCATGATGTGAGCATCAGTGCACGCCTGGTCATTTGGAATGCCTGTCTCAAGGATCACTATCCAAACTCACCATGCTTCGGTGTTGGCTGGTTGAAGTTTCCGCATTTTGATATAAAAGAAGCAATTGTGCCGGGGGTGTCTAAGGATCTCAATCACGGGCACAGCAACTACGTTCACATTCTCACAACTACGGGAATAGTCGGGTTGCTAGCCTACATCAACCTTTTGATTTGGATCGCTTTTGGCGCGTTGAATAAATTGCGCAATGCACTGGCGGGCAAAGATCGATTTTGCGCAGGTGTTGCGATCGCAATTTTTGCTAGCAATGTTGCAATGGCTTCTTCGGGTGTTTTCGAATTCAATTTCGGGACTGCGCAAGTCCGTCTTGCTCAGTGGTTCCTTTTCTCGCTGCTCTAACCGTCAATCTGGAGGATAGATACTGTGCCTTCGACACAATCTCTCACTGAGCTGCCGCCGCCGTCCGAACTCATTGGTATCTCGAGATCGATTGCGATGATGGATGCGATTCTTTGCGAAGATTGGGAAATGCGATACTTCTCTTTCAACTCGTTTTGGGCATCGGCTGGTGAGATGATGGCGTCGATGCGTAACGGTCAGGGCGATGACTATTTCATCTGGTTCACGCCGGCTGTGACGGCGATAAAGGGGTTTCATCATGAAGCTTACATGAGTCCTTATCGGCACAACCGTATTTATCCGGGCGTGCTTCCACCCCTTCCGCCCGCCTTTCATGATTTCGTGAATGAAGCCTCATTTTCCATGCGTGATGTGACCTTTTGTATTTGGCGCGAGAGTGGGGATCTGAGTTGGAAGATCGGAGACATAGATTGGCCTTCGGCGGAGCTTGGTAGTTTTTGCGATGGTACCGAAGAAGGAAGCATTTACGACCCGGACGGCTCTCGCGACCTGCTTTTCGCCTTTGATGGAAAGCCTGAAACCTACTGGCTATGGGCTAATGATTACTACGAGTTAGCAGATAATGATATTGAGTTGTTATTGGAAGATGTCGCCCACGTCTATGCACAAAGGACTCTGACAAATGAGATGCTTGAGCGCCTGTCGGCACGCTCTCTCTTTGGGCTGAAAGACGAGATAAAGGAGATTGGTTACGGTTTGGGAGCAGATTTCCCTCGTTAATCAAATACCTTGCCAGGCTATTTGTTTTATGTAATTCGTGCGTCCATTCGACTCCAGCGCAACCCTAATAGAATTCAAGCTCCTATAATCTGACCGTGCCTTCAGTTTGGGCTATCCCTTCTTGCTTCGTGGAAATTATGTGCGGCAAAAAATTCCTTTCAACTTTTGGACTTCTTTTCCTGGCTTCCTCTTTGAGTGTAGGCATCCTGCCCGTTTTTGCTGATGGATGCGCTGACTTCCAGCCCGCTTCCAATGCCGCTATTAAACAAGATTCAATTGGTGAAAATCGCTTTCCTGTATTGGAAAGAAATTGTTCTTCGCTTTCGCCTGTGCGCCTTGCGCAAAGCACCATTCCAACTACAGTGGATCGACAACTGAGCTTGGACGACATCAAGAAATTTCTCGATCCAAAAGCCTTGTCCGCAAAAGAACTCTCCTGGCTGACGAATAAGGTAAAGAGTGAAACTGGACTCGAGAATCCCCGCCCCATGCCGAAGAAGCAACAACGAAAAATTGCTAAAGCCTTTGAAAATGGAGCTGCATCGGCCTATACCGTGCAAGATTTGATCGATGCTGGTGTCTTCATCTTCCGACCTATTTCAAACGTTCATCCCAAGGCTCCAAGCAGCGATGAAGATAAGTCGATACTTGCCCGCGATGGTAAAGATCTAGAGGTTGAGAATTCCGTTTGGGGAAAGAAGAATGTTCCTGCGAATTTGATGTATGGAGTAATGCATTCAACTGAAGATGGTTTTGCGGACGCTGCCACCACCATCGACATTTGGAATAAGGATTGCTCCGAAGGAAAGCGTAGTTCATCGACTCCATTCGTCTTGGGCCGCTGTCTCAAGGGGAGAGATATTCTCGTCACTGCCGATTTTGAATCTCGCTGGCAGAGGCACTGTTCATCTAAATTGACGGCAAAGCCGAATGTGGTCAATTGGAATTCGATTGGTGTCGAAATGGAACACTCCACCGAAAAAAATATCGACTACACGAAGGCTGAAACCCTCGAAGCCGCGCGTCTCTGGACATACATTCAGCAACGCGCCAAGCTAAGCGACAACAATATTGTTACTCATGGTGAGCTTCAAGGACATCTTCCGAAGGACCACAAAAGTTTTCGCACTGACCCTGAAGGATTCGATTGGGCCTTGTTTTCAAAGGAGATGGTGCGCCTGAGAAAACGGAACAAATATCGCCCGACTGCATCTGATAGCTCCTGTCCAAAGACGAAACCCCAAGTGGAAATCGAGAAGGCGGGCGCCGAGAATTAATCTTTCATACCCAATTATGTAGTTGTGATCGAACTGAACGCACTTATACTTGATGTCAAGCAGGATTTGATTTCCGAACCGCGCCTAATTTTCCGGAACTGCTGGTCTACATAATTACTAGCCTTTGAGGACCTACCAATATGATGTCGAGGCCACAAACCCCGAGTAACTACAGACCGATGGCTGACTCTAATAAGCATGCAGCAGCGGTATGGCGCGATAAACTCGAAGCCCCACAAGCCGACCACCTATCCAAACTCTTGGAACGCGCTGGTCTTATCGGTAAAGAACAAATTTGTGATGCCGCAGAAATAGCCGAGTCTCTGAAGAAATCAATCGACCAGGTTTTGCTCACTTCGTTCTTGAATGAGAAACAAGCAGAGTTGTCTACAGCTGCTATGCGCTATGTCGAACGAGGATTGGTTACGGAAGCACTCGCTGCCGACGGTCTCATGGTCGCCAATTTGAAGGGCATCTCCTTCGCAGAAGGTCTAAGATATTTCGGCTTCGGCTGGTAAGTATTTAAAGGTGTTTGTTTCTGTCTGATTTAAGTTCGGAGACTATTTGCGTGAGCTCTTCGCGAACGGCGTATCTTACAGCCGAAATGAGTTCGGACTTCGAATCCTCAGGTCCCTTCGCTTTAGTATTGTCGCTCGAAACATGACTTTCGATCCATCCGCGAACGAGATCGCTCGCATGTATCTTTTGTTCAGCAGCCAAATCATAAATGGACTTTATAGTTTCAGGTTTCAATCTCAAGGAGAAGATCTCTTTCGCTGCGAGCGATTCTCTGGCAGACTCCTGTCCGCGCGCAAATCGCTTGTTTCGTTCTTCTTTTGAAATGCCCATTATTCGTTCCTCAAAAATCTTCCTTTATACGGCTGCTGAGCTTTGTTTGCATGGATGACGGTAAAATCCCATTCGGAGTCTAGAGCAAAGTTAGTTCAAGTAAGTTGTTTATGGAGTCGTAGCCAACTACAATTTCTCTGCTGTTACCGCAGTGGTCTTCTCCGTCATCTTCTCTATACTGCGGGGTGTTCGCGAGTACTTGCTCAATCTGTTCCTCCGATATTTTGTGTTTTAGGGCCGATTCCTGGATTCTAAATGTGCGAGCCCTCTTTCACCCTTCGTATTACGATTGTATACGGCTTTTGCAATTAAGGCAGACGCCATTGCAATGTACTTATTGAGTCTGCCGGGAGTTCGACCTGGCACTCTTTGTTTTGCCAATCTAGCGTGACTGATTGTTTTGATGAGCTTGGATTGGTCAGCACGAGCGCGTAGCTGTTGTCGGGATTCTGCGCGGCAATGTGCGAAATCTCGGTTGCTTTCGATGCACTGCTGAGAATAATCTTGGCGCCTGGTCGAATGAATTTGGAGAAGTGAACAGTTCCCCAGTATTGTCCGCTGTAGGTGATTGCCTGCGTTTTGGAATTGATCGTGATAGTGCCACCACATTTGAACGGCCCTATATTCGGTCTACCAGCCTCATCCAAAGCCAAGTTCCAATCGGTAATAGAGCTACACCAATTTCTCAGAGCTTCGGTGAATTTCTTTCCCCAGCTCGCCCAGTTCGTTGCGTAGCCCTGTTCATCCACGTCCGGTCCGTCTTCCGTCCAGTGCATCCCGACATTAGGATAAGCTTTGTGCACTTTTGTCATCGCGCTGGGCTCCCCGGCGTATGGATGCCAGGCTACTCCGCTGGTGTGCTTCAGAACATCTGGATTCTCAAGCTCATTTAGAACTCTGCCCCACATGTTGTAGTTGTGATCCAGAATCCAGATTTTGGTATTGATCTTCTCATCCTTCAGCTTGGGTCCCAGGTTCCACGCAACAAAGTCCATTTCGATTTCCTGCGGCCATACGCACGCAGGCATCCGTCCGTCTTGATCAGTATCCACTTCGTTGTTGACTGTTACTGCTTGAACTGGCACTCCGGCGGCTTCATAAGCCTTGAGAAACTTAGCAATGTAATCAGCATACGCGCCCATGTATTTTCGCGGCATGTTTCCGCCGAGCATCGACTTATTCGACTTCATCCATCCAGGTGGGCTCCAGGGCGATCCGAAAATGAATAACTCTGGATACGATTTACGAGCCGCTCTTAAAACTGGCAAGATATGCTCTTCGTCGTGACTGATTGAAAAACGCTTCAGTTCAGGGTCGGCTTCCCCGTCATCGAAGCTGTATGGCGAAACAGCATAGTCACTGGCCCCCACCGCTATTCGAACGGTGCTCATGCCCATCTTCGCTGGACTGAATAATTCGTCAATCAGATTTTGCTTTGTCGGCTCCGGCAATCTATTAATGAGATAGCAAGACGAATCTGTTAGCGCCGCGCCGAACCCGAGAATAGTTTGTGCTTTATTTTTGTCATCCAGGGTGATTGTCAGGTTGTTTCGCTGCGTCGGATTGCTAGTCTTTTTCTCTTTTGCCCGCCACTCTATCGCGCTGCTTTTGCTGAGTTTTTTCTCTGTCGTAGTAGTCCATTGGTCGACACTCTGCTTATTTGCAGGCACTGTTGCAGCGGCGCAAATGTTCTGCCCAACAAGCAGAATTGCCAAAGATCCAGCGATGAGCAGCGGTTTGCAAGAAGCAATCTTCATCTTTCGATTCCTTTATTGACCGAAAGATCTTATCACCGTAGCCACCGTGCTGGCTTCTTGGGGAACTTGTCTAGAATTACTTGATTTGCCTTAGCATTGATTTTGCAAGTGTGAATTCGTCATACATGCGGTCGCCGTTTTGCGCGACCCAGTTGAATTCGTTTTGGCTCTCAACTGTTTTGCCTGCGCAGAACAGTGCCATACCAATATAAGCGTGCGCTTCTGTTTGCTTTCCCAGGTCCTTGTCCGCTGATTTCAATAGTCCATCGGCGGAAGTTTTTTCTATAAGGAACGATGCTATCGAACTTGGCCAGTCTGAGCCGCTTGCTAATTTTTTTAACGTCTCTTTGCTGGATTTTTCTGCTGCTGAATCTTTGGATAGCTTTGCAGCGAAGAGCTTTATGAAAAGCGCGTAGGGCGTTCCTTGATCGCTCAGACCTTTTAATTCCACGAACTTGTTTGCATCGCGAATTGCCGCGGCATATTTCTGCTGGCATAGAAAAAGAAGTGCTCGCTCCGAAAGTGCTTTTGTGAGCGTTGGATCCGCCTTAATTGCTTCTGCATAGTCGATTGCAGCCTGCGGAAATAAGCCCATTCGATGTTCCGTGTTCCCCTTATCTATATATGTTTGTGCCTTGGCAGCGCACTCGAGCGATTTGTCGAAGTCTTTGATTGCTTCTTTGTATTTTTCAAAATTGAAGTAAATGTTTGCTCGACTTGCATACGCCTCGGCGTATCTGGGATCGATTACCGTGGCGCGATCAAGATCTCTCTTGGCTTGTGTGTAGTCTTTCTTGCTGATATAGGCAAGCGCCCTGTTGTAATATGCTTTCTTAGTTAGCGGAGCGATGTTCAGGCACTTGCTGTAATCCTTAATCGCTTTGTCTATCTCGCCGAGAGTCTGATAGGCAAGTCCACGATTGTAAAAGAGTTGTGCATCTCCCGGGGATCTGCGCAATGCGTTCTCGAAGAAAGGCATTGCATCGCGTGTTTTTCCTTGCTTACAGAGTTCTATAGCTCTAAGCGCGTCAGAGTTGTCGCCTGCTGCATTCGAACTTGGAGTCGCAAATAGATTACAGTTTACGGAGAATACAATTATGCATGCGAACAAGCTTATTCGCCTTGACAGCATAATCAATTGCTCCTCTCCCTGCTTACCCGTTTTATAACACAAATACGGAGCCGGATATACACGGTATTTGCGTATCTAGGCGGAGAGCCGGACTCCTCTCAGCTCGGCTGGGGCAGGATATGTTCAAAGAAAGAACATTAGCTTGGCGGTCTTCATTACAAGCCAAGACCACATTTTCTGCTAGCGCTGAGCTTGCGCAATTATTGCTAGTCTGCAGTCTCGTTTATGTGAAAAGCATTCCATCTCACTCGTTGTATTGATCAGTCCGGTTTAATTGTATTGGTGGATCTCTAACAGATAGGCACCGTATATGGCGGCGTTGACGGATCGGATCGTGCTCGTCATAATTGTTGTCATCTCGACGGCATGGGATAAAAATTGCACCGCTGTTTTGCTTTACTGCTACTTCTCCTCCTCGCTGCAACCGGACCGGCCCTTGCAGATCCCGATGATCTTTCGGAGACCGAGGAGCGTTCGGCCAAGTTAGCATCGATGCCTGTGCATACATTGCTTTCGCCAGCCGGGAAGCAGTTGGCTACTAGCCTTGGTGTTCTGCCTCAGTTGCAGAAGCTAGCAGAACTCAGGGAGCACCGCGGCAAAAAGCAAGGAGAGATTAGCCACCTCAACGCATCTCTGCGCCTTGAATTGACCGAGACAATTCTGACGACCATGTTGCAATGCCAGCAAGTGATCGTGGAAATTGATTCTGAGATCTCGGAATCGAGCGAGTTCATCGCTGCGATGGGGTCACGCCGCGACCGTGCAATTCAGTACAATTCGCTTGCTTCACTCGTTGCCAATGGTATCGTATCCACAACCGGTAACTATTTGCAGATGCCGCCCAACATGAGCCAGATTCCCGGAGACACCATGGAAGCTGGCGCATCAATGTTGAGTGGTTGCTTGGGCGCAATGGCGATGTACCAGCAGAATGGGGAAAAGCTCTCCGCAGGTATTCGGCCTAACATGCTCGCGAAAGTGTTTAAACGCCCTAACAATGAATTGACTGAGTATCCGGATATTATCTGGACTTATTTGAATACAGTGCCGCCTGGTTCAAATCAATCCAAAACGCGCCGGGAATTGTTGATCGATTCATGGGAAAAGCTTGGGCGGATCCCGTCGCCGAGCGAGCAAAAGGGGCGTGAGTATACTCGCATCTTATCGGGCACGATACCGCAAAAGAAAACAGTGACTATAAATATGCTTGAGGATCGATCAGCTATGCTGGCTGATCTGCGGGCAATTGTCGGGCAAATATACAAGGACTTGCTGAATCTTATGTTAGTAGTGAGGGCAGTGTAAATGGTTCTCTTTGGCTTTAGGAAGAGGGGGGCGGCGCTGCTATCGATCGCGCTAACTCTGACCGCCATGCTATCCCCAGCAACTACCAGTCCTGTATTAGCAAGAGCGAAGAAATCTGTTCGGACCGCAGACCAATTCAAGACTCAAAGCGGACTGACCAAGATTGGACCGCTTCACATGTCAGACGGCGTCGTACTTATGCAGGGGCCGGATGTGGTGATCTTGAGCGACACGTCAGACCCGCTAAGTGAAGCGGAACTTGCCGGAGTCGTCATCAAATCTTCCGGCGCGGCAGATCAATCCGGACAAGGCTCTCAGGGGCAGGTGTTTTTTACAAAGGGAACCAGCCTCCCTGCATTGGATGATGGCTCTCAGATTGAACGTGTAACTCTGAAGGACGGCAGCGCGTTCGAGGGCCGAATTGTATACGCCAATTCAGCGGTCGTCGCTCTCAAAATGAAACGCGGTTCGAAGACGTTTGGAACTGAAAATGTAGTTGCTATCAACTCACCGCGCGCATTCAACTTCCAAATAGGAAAGGATCCAGACCCGGCAGCCAATGGAGCGAATTTGACCGCATTCATTCCCACCACGCTGGGACCGGCTTCCTCTCATCTTGCCGATGAAAGTTCGCAGCTTAAATTAAGGTTGACGAAGCACAACATGATGACAAAGGGAGTAATGCTCGCTGCAACTGTTGCCGCTGTGGGCGCCTGCTTTGTGATACCGGCTGTGGTTGCTGTCAAAGTGCAACCGCCCCGCAACTCGAATAATAGTAGCAGTGGCGGCGGCGGTGGTGGCAGCTCCGGCGGCTCTTCTGGCGGAAGCTCCGGCGGCTCATCCAGCAGTTCTTCAAGTAGCGGCAATTAGCGCGGCTTGAGTTGCTTCGCTATACAGATCAATCTCAATTCCAACAGACAATTGGAATAGATTCAGCGCAGATTAGACTAATAATTCGCGTTCTGGCGCTTTCTAGAATGGACCCAATCGCTGGCTCTTAAGAAACCATTGGGTTCGCAGATTCATGAAGTGAAGCTCGTCGGCCGTTGCGCCGGTCGCTTTTAGAAGCTCTGCACCTTTGCTTGATCTTTGAAATTGCGCGAATCTATCCACCGCGCTGTGAGTTCTATTCGAGAAAAACAATCCCTGCAAGCTGATCATATTTGGAGTAGCCGGCTTTGCCACTAACTCAAGAGCCTGGTTCATATCGAGATTCCCAACTGCTACTTGCTTGTTCCTCATCGCAATTGCAAAGTTTGCGGGTGTTGAATCTAAATCACCCAAAATGGATCGCTGGACCTGGGTCTGTTCGAGTTGACGCTTGAAATGCGGACTGTTTTTCAGATAACTTGAAAAACTCGCAGGCACATTGCTGTAATCCCATTCGCGTGCTGCTCCGAACAATCGCTTGTCCGTTTGAGCGGCAAAGTCTTCCAGTGATAGCCCCATCCGTTGTTGAACGACAACGTCCGGTTTGCGCAAAACGCTGACCGGAGTGTAATTGTTGAAAGTCATCAGCTCGCTAATGTTAGCGGCTTTCATTTCGACCTGGGCCTTCACGGGTGAGAGTGTTCGTTCAATGATAGGAACCGCTTCTCCCGAGCGCGTTTGAATAATGCCTGTTTTTATGTGACCGAAAGCCTGCAGCTCAGCCGGTTTCTCCGTGTATTTTATGGTGCCATTTGCCAGAATGTCTTTGAGTTCCGTTCGCGTCAGATTGGGAAGCTGATGCGCACCTGAGAGCACACTGGTTACCGCATTTTGTACTTCGCGAGAGCTAAGTGTTAATGTCTCTGCAGTTCCGGACCACGCCAAAGCCGACAGCTTCTCACCCGCTTTTAGCTCAGCGGATTCTGAGCCCATTCGGCCCAACGTCGAAAAGAAAAGTCTTGTAGCGGATTCCGCTGCTTTCACATTAACCCTTTCAATAAGCACCCAACCCTATCGTAGCGAGCTATCGCCTAAGCGCCATACGTATTTGTGCGCGAGCGCTACACAATTGTGCAGGTCGCTAACCTGCCTGAGGGTGTTTGGGCAATGCTGCGACTCACCTTTTATGCGACTTCATATCTAATGGAGAGGACTTGAAACAGCAAATGCCGGCGGTTCGCGCCGGCATGCTTTTCATTTAACTTGTTAACTTGTTAGCTTGCACTAGCTGTGGTGCACTTTCTGTTCGAGCACAACGTGTTGGTTTGAATAGTGGGCGAGAACTCCACCCTTATGAACTCGTGCAACTTGTTGTACTGAGGCCGGTTGTGCGGTCTTGGGCCAGTAATAGTTCTGTACTTGGATTTCCGGAACTGCAGCTGGGGCGTTGAGAATTGGGTGGTAGTTTTGGTCGACAATCTTTTGCGGAGCTGGGATGTCATTCGAACCATTATTTGCACCGACGTAGATTAATGGGAAACCGGCTTCGAGTCCGGCTTCCGAGGCTGCCGAGTACGATGCTTCAGTCGATGCTGCCGATGTGGCTTCAGAACTGGCTTGTAGGCTGGCTTCAGTGCTAGCCGAGATCGATGCTGCCGTGGGATCGCAATAAGCGGCTGGGATAATAACTAAGCCCGCGATCATAGCCAGAGCGGCGGAGCGGAAGAGATTGTTTGTAAGTTTCTTGTTCATTTCGGTGCCCTCCTGGGACCTGCTTCATGTTGTTACTGTATCGCTGAGGCGTAAGGGATTTGTGAGGGCTTGTGCACCCCTCCCTATTTAATATTTGGCCCCGGATTTCTTACGTGCTTTTAGCAAAGTTCATAAGAAGGTCCAACAATGCCCGCGTATTCTCGAACTTATGTTTGGGTGGAGGTGTGCAATGCAGTGGAAGGATTTTGGTCTGAAAAAGCGCGAGCGAACAGTTCGATTGAGGGAATCGAATAGTTCGAACGCCGATCATGTATTAAAGGAAGCTTCTTTGGGAGGGCTTAAAGCGTATTCGTCTCTGAGTGATGCCATTGAGTTGACTGATAATTTGATTTGCGATTCTGAACATGTCGCGCAAATTCCCCGGTTCATTTCTGCGCGAATGGGAGCAGCTCATTTCCAACGATTCTCCGATGATGAACTCCGAGCAATTGCGTCGCACTCTGGCTCATCTGAGTCTGCGTGCTTTGATGCTAGTGCTGAACTAAAGCAACGGCAGGAAAGTCGGCAGTCTCAACTCAGGCGGCAGCGTCGATCGAAGCGGATTGCTGCCCTTGCAATATCTATATTGATCTGCTGTTCTGCAATCTGCGCTCTTAGTTCATCGAATCACTTGGCTAGAGTAACTGGCAGCCGGATTGATGATACCGACTGCCAGTAGATTGAGTACTTGTTGTAATTCAGTTGCGATTTTGCTCATCGCAACGATGCCTTAGTGTCTGAAGCAGCGTTGACCGGTGAACAGCATGCAGATACCTGCATCGTCTGCGGCTTTGATTACATCAGGATCTTTGATGCTTCCGCCCGGTTGGACGATAACTTTGATGCCGGCTTTTGCGGCAACTTCGATATTATCTGTTGCTGGGAAGAATGCGTCGCTTGCAAGAACTGCGCCTTTGGCTTCGGCACCAGCTTGTTCGAGCGAGTGGCGGACGGATTGAACGCGGTTTGTTTGACCGAGTCCGAATCCCAGAGAGCGTCCATCTTTGGCTACGAAGATTGCATTCGAGGTGAGGTGGCGAACAACTCCCCACGCGAAAGCAACATCATCTTTCATTTTTGGATCGAGTTCGACCTTTCCAGCGACGCGGAAGACTTCCGGATCGACAGGAGCTTCAAGTTCCTTCTCTGCGATGAATCCCATGTACTTGAGATCCTTGAGGAAGTGAGTTGAAACAAAGGTCTCTTTCAATAGTTCTTCTGAAACTGAAAGCACACGCAAATTCTTTTTCTTCGAGAATACATCGAGAGCCTTCTTTTCATAAGCAGGAGCAAGAACGATTTCGACGAAGTTCTCTGTGATGCGTGTTGCAAGCTTCTCATCCACTGTCGCATTGAAGCCATAGATGCCGCCGAATGCAGAGATCGGATCGCAGTCATAGGCTTTCTGGAAGGCCTTGTTGATGTCGTTGTCCATCGCTACGCCGCAAGGATTATTGTGTTTGATGATGCAAGCGCCAGTTTTCTTGAGCGAGCGCATGATGTTCAACAATGCATAAACATCAGTGATGTTATTTGAGGAAAGATCCTTTCCTTGCACTTGTTCAAATGGTGGCATGTTTGTTTTGTATTGCGCAGCGTTGTCCGCCGAGCCATACCAAGCGGCAGCGTGGTGTGGATTCTCTCCGTAGCGCAGATCTTGAATCTTTTCCAGGCGAACGAACATTGTGTCCGGCATGTAGCCTTGAAGTCCGTCGGCTTGCAATGTTCTCGTCATGTAGGATGCGATGCTTGCATCATATTGTGCCGTACGCAAGAAAGCCGCTTGTGCCAGATCCTTCTTCATGCCGTCGCTAATCTTACCGGCGTTTGAATCGAGATCTTCAATTACCAAATCGTATTGTGAGGGATCGGAAACAACAGCCACGCGAGCAAAGTTCTTCGCTGCAGCACGCAGCAGAGTGACACCACCGACATCGATTTGCTCAACCATTTCAGCTTCAGGCAGATTCTCCTTCAGCTTCTTTTCGAATGGATAGAGGTTGACGATGACCAGATCGATTTCTTCGATCTCGTGTTCTGCGAGGCAATCGCGATCTTCTTTCGAAGGACGTGACAGGATTCCGGCAAGGACTTTTGGATGAAGTGTCTTCACACGTCCAGCAAGGATTTCCGGGAATTTTGTCAGGTCCTCGACCTTGGTCACTTTGAAGCCCTGTTCAGATAGAAACTTTGCGGTGCTACTTGTGGCAATCAAGCGAAACTCGTCAAAGCGCTCCAGCCGCCTGACAAAGTTCTCCAATCCAGTTTTGTCCGATACGCTAACTAGCACTGATGGCATTGTTTTTCTCCTCTGGTCCTTTCCTTAGTGGGATTCTTGTCGGCTGACAGTGATTGTCATCCGTTACTTCAACTTGCTCTTTAGTGTGAAATCCATACCTTCTATTTCGATGATTCCAGCTTGGTCTGTGACGGTTCCTATGACGTGTGCGTAATGTCCTTTGGATGCGAATTCACTTACGATCGCATCGTCATTAGCGCTTGCAATGACAGCCAAGCCCAGTCCCATATTGAAAGTTTTATACATTTCCTCCGTCTCGACCGATTCGCCGATAATTTTAAAGATCTTCGGAACAGGAAGAGGATTCTCAATTCGAATGCCGACCTCGTCATTTAGTCTGAGGATATTGCGCCAGCCTCCGCCTGTGATGTTAGCCATTCCAGAGATATCCCTGTGATATTTGTTCATTGCTGAAACGGCTGCTTTGACATAAAGCGCTGTTGGCTCCAGAAGCATTTCCCACTTTTCCTTGGGTACAACTTTCCTTGCCAGGGATAATCCGTTTGAGTGGATACCGTTTGATGCGATCCCGATCAGTTTCTGACCGGGCTTGACTTTTGCGCCAGTAATTAGACGGCTCTTTTGTACCGTTCCAATTGCAAAGCCTGCTAGATCGTAATGTCCGTGCTCATAGACTCCGGGCATCTCAGCCGTTTCGCCTCCGGCTAGAATCATACCGGCTTGGTCGCATCCTTCGATAATGCCTTCGATTATGGCGTCCGAAAGATGATCTTCAAGATGTCCAACTGCATAGTAATCTAAGAACATCGTTGGCGTTGCTCCGACGCAAATCAGATCATTTGCCACCATTGCGACCAAATCAATACCGATGGTATTGTGTTTCTTTAGCTCATGAGCCACCAATAATTTCGTCCCAACTCCATCTGTGGTGACAGCAATTCCAAGCTCAGGCGTGACTTCTTGAATGGCAGCATAGCCACCGGCGCCCTTCCACATTTTCTTGTGTCCATCGCGTTTTGAGCGCGACTTTATGCGGTCTACGAACGATTCCGCTTTCTCAATTTGGACACCTGCATCTGTGTATGTTTGCTTCTTCATCTTGTTTCCTGGTATCGTGTTTCTCAGTTCACCATCGCTGCGGCGTTTTGCAAAATCTTTAGTCCGTGAGGCGTCGTCTTCGTATCTGTCTTTTGTAGGACAAATCTCATCCCACTGCTATCACTTGAATCAACATTGTTGTAGCGCAACTGCGCCCACGCGGGATGCTGGTTCCAGTGGACGAACGCTTCCGGATGCGGCATCAACCCGAGTACATTTCCTTTAGCGTTAGTCAGTGCTGCAATTTGCTCGAATGATCCGTTCACATCCTTTTGGTATCGAAGTGGGGCGCGATGTTTTATCATCGTCTTTGTGTCTTCTTCGACATCACCAGCCATTGCGAGCCGCCCTTCGCCGTGACGCATTGGCAAATGAATCGTTTCAAGTCCCGTAAAAAACTGGCAGTTAGATTCACTTTTCACATCCATGCTCACCCAGCGGTTGATGAAGCGACCGCTGCTGTTATGGCAAAGTGAAACGGTGCGTTCTGCGTTGCGGTCGGAATTCGGCAAAATACCGAGCTGGACTAGAATCTGGAAGCCGTTGCAGATTCCGATCACAAGATGACCGCGGTCGATAAATTCGTGCAGAAGATTTTGAAGTTTTTCGCGCAGCTTAATCGCGAGTACTTTTCCACTGGCTATTTCATCACCAAAGGAAAAGCCTCCGGGGAAAATCAGAGCCTGTGCGTCCTTGATTGGCTCTGGATTTGCCAGCAGGTCGGAGCAGTGGATGCGCTTGCTGCTAAATCCGGCAAGCTCGAAACCGTATTCGGTTTCGTATTCGCAATTAATTCCGTCACCGCAGATGATCAGTGCTTGCGGTTTGCCTCCGTTGCTTGCCATGATTATTCCTCCTCACTTTGATTGAAGGGAAGCATCGCCTCCCAAGCGGAGGTGAGTTCCGCTACAGGGACAGAAAAGACTTCGGCTTGATTTGCATTGAAGAAGGTTAAGCTCGGATTCTTAGTAACCTTGCCCAATTCAACGCAAGAGAAGTCGGCCATCAATTCTTCCCACGCCTTTTGATTCTCGGGAGCAACCGTCACTAGGATTCGCGCCGGACCTTCTGCGAAGAGAGCGAAGTCTATGCGGGTGAGCAATTCACGAGTAAGTGGATTAGTATCTTCAATACATGCCATGGCAGCCGTGGCGATGCGGTGCGTAAGGATGCGCGCGCCGAGTCCACTGCCCAAGCAGCATTCAGCCAGGGCGACACCTAATCCACCTTCGGAGAGATCGTGTGTCGATTTGACCAGATCGTTCTTTATTGCTTCATGCAAGTGTTTGTACATGTGCGCAGCTTTCATCGGTTCGATTTGCGGCAAGCTTGCTGGTTGCCATTCAAGCACCTCAGCCAGCAACGAACCGGATAAGCCGAGTGTCGCGGCGCAGACGACGTAGACTAAGTCTCCGTCCGACTTGAATTCCATTGTGATTGCTTTGTCGATGTCTGGAACTTTTCCCATTGCGGATACCAATAAAGTAGGCGGAATCGAGAGGCGGACCGTGCCGTCATCAAAATCATTTTTCATACTGTCCTTGCCGGAAATGAGTGGTGTGCCGTAGGCGAGCACCATATCGCTAAGACCCTGGCAAGTGCGGACTAGTTGAGCAAGTTTGAACTTGCCGTCTTTGTTTCGCTCGGATACTACCGGATCCGGCCAACAGAAATTATCGAGCAATACGATTGTGCTTGGATCTGCTCCCACACAAACGGCATTTCGGACGGCTTCATCGACTGCACACTGCGCCATGAGATAGGCATCGAATTCACTGAGCTGCGGACATACACCATTAGAAACAGCCAAACCAGCATTCTCTGAAAGAATTGGTTTAATGACAGCGGCATCGCATGGCGCTTTTTGCGTTGCGCCCATGAGCGGCTTAATAACGCTTGCACCTTGCACTTCGTGATCATATTGACGAATCACGTATTCGCGGCTGCAGACATTAGGATGTGACAGCAGCTGCTTAAAGAGGAAATTCAGATCCGTTACTTCCGGTCCAATCAAGTCCTTTCGCTTGCTAGGATTCCACTCGGATTCAAGTTCCAGGCGCGGCACGCCTTTGTGCAGCCAGGTCAGATCGAGGCATGCGACTGTCTTACCCTTTCGCGTGACTTTGAAAAATCCGTCTTGTGTGAAAGTGCCTATCGCTGTTGCTTCGACGTTGAATTTGCTTGCCAGCGCTTCCAATTCTTCCAGCCTGTCGGTTGAGATGGTCATGCGCTCTTGCGATTCTGAAATGACGATTTCATAGTCCGCCAGTCCAGGGTACTTTAATGGAATGTTTTCGATTTCCATGTGCGCACCATTTGTGATGCGTCCCATTTCTCCAACTGAGGACGAGAGCCCTCCGGCGCCATTGTCTGTGATTCCGGTAATCAACCCACGGTCGCGAGCTTCGAGGACGAAGTCGAGCACTCGTTTTTGTGTGAAGGGATCGCCGATTTGAACCGCTGTTACGGGCGACCCTTCGTGCAGTGCTTCTGAGGAGAAAGTGGCGCCGTGGATTCCGTCTTTGCCAACTTTTCCGCCGACCACAACGATTGTGTCACCGACCTTTGTATGTTTATCGATTCCAGATTTGCCGGCAACCTCTATTGGGAGGATGCCGCCGGTGCCGCAGAAAACCAGCGGTTTTGCGCGATAGCCGGGATGGAAGAATATCGCGCCATTCACAGTCGGAATGCCGCTCTTGTTGCCGCCATCTTGGACGCCGCGGCGCACGCCTTGAATGATTGTTTCCGGCGGGAGTAGCTTTGGCCGATCAGCTAAAAGAACTGAAGGATATGCAAAGCAGAAAATATCCGTATTGAAAATCGGCTTTGCACCAAGCCCGGTGCCCAGCACATCGCGATTCACACCGAGAATGCCTGTGAGTGCTCCGCCGTATGGTTCGAGTGCGGAGGGCGAGTTGTGTGTTTCAACTTTGAAGCAAACTGCTTGATCCTTATTCCATCTAACGACGCCTGAGTTGTCCTCGAATACGGAGAGCAAGTCGTCGCGCTTCTTCATCAACTCGTAAGTCGGGCCTTGGATGTAGGTCTTGTACAGACTGTCAATTTCAAGATTCTTGCCGTACTTTGATTTGTCTTTGTGCGAAATCTTGGCGCCGAAGATTTTATGCTTGCAATGCTCTGACCAAGTCTGCGCGATTACTTCAATTTCTACATCTGTTGGCCACTTGGGCAGACCTTGCTCTGTTCTTGGTCCATGGTGTGTGGGATCTTCGAAGTGCGCTTTTATAGCTTTCATTTCCGCAATGTTTAATGCGAGCAAACGATCGCGGCTTAATTTCATCAGACCGTCGTCATCGAGGTCGAGCGGTATCTCTTGAGGTGGAGTTACTTCAGGAAGGTGAACCGCTGGGAAACCAAGATAGCGGTTGTAGATGGCGCTTAGATCGTGCACAACGAAACGGTCGGTCAGAGGATGAAACAGCCTGTATTTGCCGAACTCTTCGATCTCTTCTTGGTCGTGTTCGCTCGTGTATGTGAACAAGTAGCCTGTACCGGAAGCCACACGTATTTTGTTTGCGTGTTCAAGAACAAGTGCTTCCTCAACTGTTCGAGACAGGTTGTCTGTCACGCCAGGTAGGAACTGGCGCTCTGCAAACCAATGAAATCCATTATTTTTCCAGTTCTGAATCCAGCTCTTGCGAGTGCCACCAATCGAGACCCACATTTCTTCGAGGAGTGGGTCGATCAAAACATCTTGCAGCGCTGCCGATAATGGAGAATTCGGGAAATCTCCTTTTTCAATTCGCTGTTCGGTCTGCACCCAATAGATTGGAAACTGCACGACCTCTGCGTCGATTCTGAAGCCAGCCTTGGGGACGACCGCCAGGCAGATGACTTGATTGGACTCTTCCCGGCTTGCGGTTTTGCTCTGTGCAGTATTCTCTGCCAAGTTCATTTTACCGGGACCTCCTTGTCTTTCTGTGATGAAACTTTTGAGTGCTCAGATGCCGGCGAGACGCCGGCGGTGCCGGACGCTTCGCATGCAATTTGCTGGGTGGCTTCAGCGCAATTATTTTCCGATGCGGGCTGGAAGCCCGCGCTCCCATTAGATGCACACTCACCGGCTGCGAAGTTTTCTAGTACGGCGAGGATTCCGTTTTGCGCGATTGATTGCAGAACGGCTGGGAAAAGTTTGTGTTCGAGGGCAAGTCCTCGTGCTTTGAATGATTCGATATCGTCATTCGGCATTCGATTGAACGAGCCTTGTTGCAAAATCGGTCCGTGATCGACTAGCTCATCAACTAAATGGACGGTGATCCCGGAGGCTGGCACTCCGGCCTCCCAGGCATCTTCATATGCATGGGCTCCAGGAAAAGATGGAAGCAAGGATGGATGTATGTTGATGATTCGATAGAGCTCTGCCTGATCGAATGTTCGTTGTTTCTGATTGCAAGGTGGTCCGTCCGGTCTTCTCTGCGGAGTATCGCTGTGACCGCTGGGATCGCTGGGACCGCCGGCGTCCCGCCGGCTTATCGCAGATACGAGGTCAGACGAAGAGCATTCGCTCGTTTTGACTGTCGAATCGGCTACTGAAATGGGAGCGCAGGCATCCTGCCTGCTCATAGCAGATTCGGACTTAGCGGGAGACGAACAGCTCGTCATCAAATCTGAGGGGTACAATCCTTTGAATGCTCGAAGGAATTTCGGAGACAGCACGCGCATATACCCAGCCAAAACAACAAAGTCGATTTCGTACTTCGACAAGATTTGGAGAACGCTCTCCTCATGCGCTTCTCTGCTCATCCCTTTGTGCGCCAAGCTTTCAGTCGCCACCCCATAGGAAGCTGCAATCTCAAGCCCCTTAGCCTCAGGGTTATTAGAGAACACAACGGACACGCTTGCATCTAGCCCACCACTTTTAATGGCATCGAGAATCGCGCTCATATTCGAGCCGCGACCGGATACTAAAATCGCTAATCTCAGGGGCATCCGACGAGCGCCCTCCGTCCGATGTCTTTGCGATAATCCATATCCGAGAAACTAACAGATTGAACTCCCTCGTAAGCTTTGTCAATCGCTTCGGAGAGATTGGAGCCTAACCCGGTTATGCCAAGCACCCGGCCTCCGGCGGAAACTAGATTGCCACCTTGCAATTTCGTTCCGGCGTGAAAAAGGATAGTGTCGTTTGGAAGTGAGCCAATTTCGATCTCCTGTCCTTGCGAGGAGCCATCTGGATAATTCTTGGCACAGGCGATTACGCAACAAGAGCTTTGGCTAGACCAGTCGATGTGCAAACCGGCTAGGCGTCCATTCGTGCATGCCCAGAAAATCTCGAATAGGTCTGACTTCAAGAGTGGGAGGATCGCTTGCGTTTCTGGATCGCCAAAGCGCGCATTGAATTCCAAAACATACGGTTTATATTCCCGGGATTTTTCGTTGCGCACCATCAGCAAACCAGCAAAGATAACACCTTTGAAATCCAAGCTGCGTGAATCAAGCGCTTTTTGCAGAGGCTTTACCAACTGCTCGTGAATGCTCGCCCGGCAGCGCGAATAAAGATCCACTGGCGCGTAAACGCCCATGCCGCCGGTGTTGGGTCCGCGATCCCCGTCAAATCGCCTTTTATGGTCTTGTGATGCTGGCATTAGCGAGAGGCGCTTTCCATCGCAGAACATCAAGAGTGAAAGCTCTTGCCCCACCAATTTTTCTTCGAGCACAACGCGGTGTCCGGATTTTCCAAAGCGGTTATCTCGGAAAATTTGTTTGAGCGCATGCAACACTTCTTGCTTGTCTTTGCATACGTAGACGCCTTTTCCGAGCGCGAGTCCGTCGACTTTCACCACGCGCAAATAATCATGCTCTTCGACCAGCTCTATCGCTTGCCGGTGCGAATCAGCAACAAAATAGCGAGCGGTTGGAATTCCATTTTTTACCATGAATTCTTTCGCGAACGATTTACTCGACTCCAAGCGAGCGGCTTCCTTGCGCGGTCCAAAGACCCGAAGCCCGGCTGCTTGTAGATGATCAACAATACCGTCAGCTAGGGGATTATCCGGTCCGATCACAACCAACTCGACAGCTTTATCTGAAGCGAATTTTGCAATGCCCGTAAAATCATCTACCTTCAAATCGACATTTTGCACCTTCGGGCAAGAAGCTGTTCCACCATTGCCGGGTGCGCAATAAATGTTGTTTACGTGTTGGCTTTCGGATAACTTCAGGCAAATGGCGTGCTCGCGTCCGCCGCCACCGACAACCATCACATCAACCGGATTCTCAGGAAGCATTTGACCCCCCAGCAAGCCCGGTCTTATGTGCCAGTTTTACGAATTCTGCCAACTCGGGATGCGCTTCGAACAAATCTTCACCACTGAGTTTGTTGACCAAGACCGGATAAAGTTTGTCGATTACATATTTGACGTCGGCTGAAAATTTCTCAGGTTCGGAGTGCAATTCGTTCTTGCAAATCTCCTTCCATTCAAGCGAGGCTCGTTCGCGAGCTAGCTTTTGAGCCGTTTTTAGCGAATTTTCCCAGGCGCTGCCGCGATACACTTGCCTGATCATCTCTTTGGAAAGATGTGTATCCTTGTATAGCAATCGCAGTTCGTCTGGACCGATGCTATCTGCCAGGGTAATTTGTCCGTCCGAAAGAATGAACTCGAATTTGCCGTCCCACAATTCAATTCCTTTCTCAGAGAAAATCGCATAGAGAGCCAGACTCAATAGTAATGCACGGTCGCATAACTCTTGCATTTGAAACGAGGTCAGACCAGAAATTAGCAGCGCTTCCTGAATGCTGAGCAAGCGATCTTTCGGTTCCAGCTTTGTGTAAAATTCGAGTACTGGATGCGGAAACCATTTTCCGGGCTGAGGTACAGATTCCAGTCCAAGAGTAAACGCATAGTCGGGATCCTTCTGCAGGCGGGACTTCAGTGAACTCCCTTCCGGCATCCCAAAGCGGAAAACAACTTCAAGCGGAATCAATCGGGTTTGTTGCATCTCGGCTGAAGGGTATGAAAAAACATTTTGGTTGAGAATTACAGATGGTTGCGGGCGAAGCACTTCGGCCTTCATCACTTCCATATATATAGGTTCGTGAATGCTGGCAGCGGTGGCAAGATCAATTGTCTCACCGTTCTTTCGGACGAGCCTGCGATAGTGTGATTGCAAGCCATGCTTCTGCAAATCTTTGATCGCTTTACCCGATGCGAACTTGTTCAAGAAGTTCTCGTCAAAAACTCCAAGTTCAGGGCGCTGCAAAAGCTGCTGCCAAAATTCGGAGCCGCGCAATTTCTCAAAAAAGTAAGCGCCGAATATTGCCAACGCTCTTCCTTTGTTTTTGATTGTGTCCGGCATTTTGCCCCAATCAAAAACGGAATAGTCGTCGGAGAATTCGAAGAGCAACGCCTCTTCATCCCAGGGGCACTGCCACACGCGCTTTACTGATCCATCATATGCTAACTTCAGTATTTGCTCGGCGGTGCTCACTTTCGTTTCTCCATTACATGGTTTCGCTTAGTTGCTTGCTTCGGTCGAGGTTTCGCATCTCCTCAAATTGAGTTCCGTGCGAGATGTCGGTCGGATAGGTTTTGGTTAAGCAGCCAGTGCAGAGGGTGTTTTGCCCGAGTGCTTGTTTTAGTCCATCGAGTGATTGATAAACAACGCGATCCGCGCCGAGCTCTTCTGCGATTTGTTCCTCTGTGCGTTCGTATGCGACGAGTTCGTCTGGACTTGGGAAATCGATTCCGTAATAGCAGGGATTAGCAATTGGCGGGCAGGTCGAAACAAGGGTTACGTCCTTTGCACCAGCTTGTTTGATGAGCTTCACGATTTGCTTTGCCGTGTTTCCTCTGACAATGCTGTCGTCCACGACTAAGCAGCGCTTGCCTTGTATTTCCGCAGCAATCGGGAAAAGCTTTCTCTTAATTGCTTCTTGTCTTGCCGCTTGATCATCGAGAATGAATGTGCGATTTACGTAGCGATTCTTAATCAGCAATTCGCGAAATGGCAGTTCAAGCGCTTCAGCCATGGCACCGGCAGCAATGCGGCTCGTTTCCGGAATAGGCAGAACCACATCAGCCTCAATTCCCCGGCGTTTGATTTCCTCTGCAAGGATGAGTCCGAGTTGAAAGCGAGCTTTATAAACCGCAGTGTTGCCCATCTGCGATTCGACGCGGGCAAAGTAAACCCACTCGAACATGCAAGGCGAAATCGATTTTTGCAGGTGCTGCTTGCGTGAGACCTTGCCTTCGATTGTGACAATTACCGCTTCGCCAGGCTTCACTTCTTCAATTTGCGTGTAACCCAAGTAATCCAGTGCGACTGTTTCGCTCGAGAATGCATAATTCTTTTCGTCACGCTTGCCGAAATACAAGGGGCGAATGCCATTTGGATCGCGGAATGCAAAAAGCGAACAATTTTTCTGAATGCCGACGACCGCATAACTGCCGACTAGCTCCGCCATTGCATAACCAATTGCGGAGAAAAGTTGTTCATCGCTGCGCGGTGGCTCGTTTCCTAAGTGCGTGCAGAGAAGCTGAAGGATAACTTCAGAGTCTGATTCCGAGCCGAAGTGGACATGTTTGTGTTTTTCGATTAGTTCTTCTCGAACCTGGTAGCAGTTGACGATATTGCCGTTGTGCGCAATGGCTAAGCCAGCGTTACTGTCGAGAAATGGTTGCAGAAGATTTGGATCGCGGCGCCCGATTGTGGCATATCTCGTGTGGCCGATGGCGGCTGGGCCGCGCAGTGCGCGAAAGCTGCGTTCCGAGAAGACATTCTCGATGAGCCCGCTGCCCTTCTGCATGCTGAATTGGCTGCGCTTCGTGTCGACGGTCAGGATTCCCGCTCCGTCTTGCCCCCGATGCTGGAGGTTCATTAACCCGACAAATGCTTCGTATGCCGAGTCGTCAGTTCCGACTACTCCAACAAGACCGCACATGCACTTCACCCTTTATAGTTCGGCCGGCGCAATAACATCTAACAAGGATACGCTCTTTGCGTCCTGATCAACTTAGATGCACGGTCTTTTCTAATTATTGGGGTTAAAAAGTTAACACGACTTAGCGAATCGGCCATCAGAGCAAGTGCGGAGTATATCCGCCTGGGCTCGGATGTCTTGCTTAGTCTGGATATATGCGGAGCCTATTTCTTTAATAGTAGGTCGATGGCAGCTTTCAGCTGGGCGTCGCCGGTACTACTGGATTCGACGTGAACGTCTGGTGTTACACCGTGGCCGAGCCAGTGACCGGAGCCGTCATAGAGTTCTCAAGGATACCTAAGCGGTATGTTATAAGCGGCATGTTTAATTGAATGGTGATATAGCGAAGGGTTCATTAAGTCTCGTGGGACGGAAGCCTTGCTGGACAATGCTTGTGCACCTGCGAGCAGTGAACAGTGATCGCTTTACACAGTGATCGCTTTACTGGGTTAGCCTGTGCATTTATGCAGGAATGAAGTCCGCTGTCGAGGAATTTCTGCCGTCGTGTAGAAACCAATATCGGATTTGCAAGGATTTCTTGTGGTAGTTTCTGACGCTCAAAGATCGACAAAGGATGTTCCGCACGAATCGAGCAACGCTCTGACGAGTCGGCAATTGCTAGATGAAGTGACTAATGAGATACGCCAGCACGAGAAGCAGAAGCAATCTCAATCGTATTTGTCGAAAATTTTTGATGGCGTCTATCGTGGTGACGATAAGAGTCTTGATCGCTTAAAAACTATGGCGTCTGAACTGTCTATTGCTGATCCGCATGGTGCTGCGGATAAACAGCAGCGCGAGCGCGCACAAGAAGCAATCCAGAAAGACAGAAGCCAGCAAGAATGGCAAGCAAGTGTAAGTAAATGGGGCGGAGTGATTGCGAAGACTGCGCCACTTTTGATGGATGGAAAAGTCGGATTCGTTGGTGCAGCGATTAGTAGTGCGTTAGGCGAAGCGAAACCTTCGGATAGTCTTTCGGTGCAGATGGCGGATTTGGCTTTAGGAGCAGGAAAAGGGTTGCTCACTAAAACAGCATTCTCCGAATCGTCGCGGATTCCAGTGACTGGAGTTGGCTCATTGGCACTTCGCGCTACTGCTCTTGGTGTGACAAGCCGCGCAATTGAGACTGGTCTTAGCCGTAGCAACTATTTTGATCCGAGTAGTTCCGAATACTCCTTCTCCACCGGCATGGGCAACCTGGCGAAGCAAACCTTTCATCCGTATGCAATTGCCACGGATCTTGCATCGTTGGGATTGGCTGCCACCGTTCTTGGTGCTGCTAATCAAGCCAGTGGCGGATTGATAATGCGCGATGTCTTCGCTTCGAGAATTGCATCGGGCGCTAGCTTCGGTTTCGCATCAGGATCTCTAGGGGAAGCGCAGAGACAGCTGATGTCGGGGCAGGATATCGACTTCGGCAAAATCTTCCTTGATGGAGGAAAGCAGGCTCTTGCTAGTGGAATTGCCGCTATCCCAGGCGGAATTCAGGGGCGTATTGCTGAGAAACCGAAATACACATACGAGTATCCGAAAACTGATACCACTGCAACTGTAGTTGTATCTCTTGATGGTGGAAAGAAAACGGTCGTTATTCAGAGAGGTTTGGCAGTAGAAGCCGAGCCTGGCAAAACAGCATTCCCGGGCGGATTTATGAACGCTGGGAAAGAGAATGTATATGCCGCCGCGGCGCGAGAGCTGCGCGAAGAAACCGGACTGATTGTTAATCCAAGGGATCTTAAACTCGTTGATGTGCGATCGAATCCGGCGCGCGATCACCGTGGACATATCGTTGATGTCGGCTTCCGCTGGGATGTACCCAAGAGTATGACCGAAGCTGTTTTGAAAAGATTGAAAGCCGGCGACGATGCATCCGGCGTGAAAGTAATACCAACCACGGATTTGCAAAAACAAAACATGGCATTCGATCACAACCAGCTTCGCGATACAAGCCTCTTCGGAAAACCAGCCAATACAAGTCTTTAAGGCGAATCGGCCGCTATTGGGAGCGCACGCATCCTGCGTGCTTATGCTGCCGCTTTTAGAGTCGCGATCTAGTTGATTGTATTTGCGTTATAGCGTGCTTGATTTGCGTTGTAGCGTGCACGATTCGCTGCTTGCCTTGCTAAACTTGCATAGTTCTTTGCTTTGGCGTCACCATTGTAAGACTTTGATTCTGCTCGCCGTGCTGCATAATCCGCGTTATTCGCTGCATACTCTGCCTGGCTTGCGGCATTTTTTCGATTCCATTTGTTTTTGTCATAGCGCGCTGTGTTGGCATAATTGCGAGACTTTGTCGCTTCGTTCTCTGCTGTTTGATAGTCATAATAGGCACCCTGGGAATTTGATGAATTCTGAGGAGCCGGGTTATATCCGCGATATCCCTGATTCGCTGAATTATCGGGCATGCCTCCCTCAATGAATACTCTCAGCATCTCCTGACGGGATACGCCAGGAAACATTCCGGCTGC
Source organism: Candidatus Obscuribacterales bacterium (assembly GCA_021732085.1). Classification (GTDB taxonomy): domain Bacteria; phylum Cyanobacteriota; class Vampirovibrionia; order Obscuribacterales; family Obscuribacteraceae; genus JAIEPM01. Next base: position 122,574 of record JAKFVQ010000020.1, read on the forward strand.
TGCATTCGCTGCGCTGCCTGGTCTAGGGACTGGAAGCGTTCTGCCCACATTTGAAGGGCGCGACATGTGCTGTTGCGGATATGACATTTGTTGCTGAGGAACGTTTTGCACTCCGCTAACAGGCGTGTTTGCCCAAGCGTTTTGATTGTCCACCGAATCAAGGCGGCTTTCCAGATCATTCATTGTGGTATTTTGATAGTTCTGATGCGGGGCGGCGCTAGGCCTCCTTTGCTGGGGCACAGATTGTGCTTGAGCAAAATTAGAGAATCCACCACTGAATGATGTATTTCCCGCAGTACCAAATCCACCGGTATTGGCTTGGTAGCCATAGTTTTGGTACTGCGCATATACTGGTGCGACTTGAAGTAGCAGCGCAAACCATAAGGTGCTAGCGACATGGTCTCTCATCATTTTGATCTCTTGAGGGTGACAACAGCACTATCAGAAATCTTATTGCCGCCATCGGTCTGTTTCACCGATTGCCATGTGAATTCAGAATCCGATTTTGGTGAGAACACATTAGTGGCAGCGGTGTCATTTCCATCTTTATCGACGCCTGCATAGTCCAGCAGCCACTCATTGTTATCTCTCGTCCATTTGCCGTAGCCGAAGCCACCGTCCGATGAGAAGTGCCATGAGACGATGCTCTCTTTGCGGGGATCAAAACCAATTATTTGGTAATCAACCGTTTTGCTTCCGTCCTTCTTTTCTGCGGTAGATTTTGAGAGCAGAATATTTTTATTCTCGGACCAGTTTACTTGCACCCGCACGGACCGGTCGGGACTATCCACACTCCAATTTCCAACCATCCACTCGACTTGTTTCAAGTGGTCGGACGCATGCTTGTCTTGGATAACAGTTTCAGTAGCTTCATTAATAAGCCACCGATCGTTTTGCTTTACGAGAACCATGGAAAAACGAGTCGCGGGAAGCTCAACCGGCCCCGCTTTTCTCCCAATCTCACCGGTAACTATGGCTACATTGCTCGCCGGAAAGCTTGTCTTGTCCGGATGTAATGCAAGCGTATCTTTGCCTCTGGTTTCGAATAGTTTTGCAAACCTATTTTCCAGAGCTGCCTTTCCGCGCGTTTGTAGCCCTGCTTGGTCAATAAATACTGCATCATCAGACCAAAATGAAATCGTGCGATTCGTGTTCCCGCCGCTAATTGCCTCGCCTAATTCAAGCAAGAGGCTATCTATTTCAGCTGTGGAATTTTGTGACGACGCGCTTACGGCAGTCGTTCGCTCTACTGCTTTCTTCTGCTGATCAGGAGCTGCGTTCGTCACTGGTGTTGTGAAAAGACCGACCATGAAACAAAGAGCAATCGATTTCCAAGCTGTATGCATTAGTAAACCTGCCAAAGGGAAGGCTTATTATAACGGATTAGATGTTGAGCTCGAAAGAGAATTCAGGATCTTGTGAAATGTCGGTGTAGCGGATCCATCTCGGTGCGATTTTGAAGTAGCGCTGTTCGGGCATGTTTGCATAGCGCTCAGAGCCAGGATGTTTTTGCACATGCTTCTTTTGGCAGCGCGTCATTTCGGCGCCTTCAAGTAGTTCTGTCGTTCCTTCTAGTTGGATAGTGACTGCTTCGTCCCATCCAACGACCAGTGAAACATTTGGATTCGCTTCAATGTTTCGAAATTTGCGGGTGAAATTCTTTGTGCCGAAAACGAGTGCAAAGTCCTCTAGCTCAGTGAAGGCAACTACTGCTGATTGTGGCTTGCCTTGCCAAATAGATGATACGACCGCAAACATTTGGCTCTCGAAAAACTTTTGGACTAATTTACGTTTGCTCGATTCATCCATAAATTAGTGTTCGTCGAAGAATTGATCGTTTTCGTGTTCAGCTGGGCGAGGTCTAGTTGCCGGACGAGCGGACCTTCTTGGCGAAGGTTTTCGGTCGCGGTCCATGCGATCGATAGAGCGCTTAATTCCTTTTATACTGTCAACGAGATCTGGTGTGTCTGAAAGATCTGGTGGCACTGATTGATCTACGTTTTGCTGAGTGACGTCGTTCGCTTCCATTGTGTGCAAATGAGGTGGGACGCTTCCAGCATTCTTTGCGCCTTTAAGCCATTTCCAATGCTTGAAGGCTGCTGTGCAGGCTAGGAAAAATGCGCTTATGTTTACGAAGCCACCGATCTCTCGGAACATGGCACCGCCGCTGGTGAAGAAGAGCATGATTCCGACGGTGACCAGGTAGCCATTCTTGTGCCACCATGGACGTTCATAGTTTTTCGTCGCAAACATGAAGAATAATGCCGGCAAAATTAGGATCGATAGTGGACGTGCCTGGAATCCTGTTCGCTCGGGATCACCAATCCAGTAAGTTCCACTTGTCCAGCCGCTGCTGTAAGTGCTTGGTAGGCTCACTGCCAGGGTGCCGAAGGAATCGCTGTCTTTTACCAAAATGAATAATGTAAGGAATTGCATGATGAATGCAGCAACCATCATCTTTCTTGGCGTAGTGAAGGTTTTCCAGGGTTCAAGTTTGATCATGATAGCTACACTTCTTGTTTGACTACGCGACGGCGCTCGGCAACTCTACTTGCGGTTCACATCGCAGGCATTCTCCGAACGCAGCTAATTATATGAGGTTTTCGAATTCGCAGACACAGACTATGAATGTATAGTTTTTAGGAAGCAGCCATTCGAAGCAGGCTTGAAGCCTGCGCTCCCACTTAGCGCTCGGATTTGGCGTTTCGATTCGGGGAGAGTTGCGCTTCTCAAATTGGGCAGAGTTGAGCTTCTCAACTTTGCGCTTCGTGAGCATTGCGCTTCGTGTGGGTCCCGCCCGTTTATCGTGGGCTTTAGCTCTAAATTGACACAGATGGAAAGCGGGCCTCGGCTAGTGTGCCGGTTCCGTCGCTTCCGTCTTTCAAATGGATCGATGCCTGGTGCGCGTCGGCGATTTCTCTTACGATGGCTAATCCCAAACCGCTACCGGATTCTTTGTTGCCCAGTATTCTATAGAAGCGTTCGAACACTTGCGAGCGTTCGCCCTTTGGAATGCCAGGTCCGTTATCGTCAACGGAAAGAATCGGTTGACCGTTATCTAGCTGTACGCGAACAGTTATTCGCCCACCACGCTGCGTATATAGCACCGCATTCTCAACGAGGTTGAACAGCATTTCGTAAAGACTTGAACGATCGCCATCAATTATTTGGGGCTTGTCCGAACCTTCAAAACCCAGGTCGATATCCTTTGCTAGCGCCTGCGGAACAAGTTCTCGGGTGACATCGCGCGCGACCGAATTTAAGTCGAGCTTCTCTTTGCTCATATTTTTGAAAACCGCGGGCTCCACTCTGGCAAGTGCTAGAAGCTGTTGCGCCAATCTTGTCGCACGCACTGCACTGGTGCCGATGTGTTTAAGTGATTCTTTGATTTCGTCCTTTGAGCTCTGCCGCAGTGCCAGTTCCGTTTGAGTCTTCAAGCCGGCAAGAGGAGTTCTCAGCTGATGTGCAGCGTTTGAAAGGAATCGTTTCTGCGCATCGCGATCGTCTTGCACCTGGATCAAAAGTTTGTTGATTGCGATGACGAGCGGTTTGACTTCCTTCGGTACATTTATCTCTGACAGTGGACGCAGATCAGATGGTGAGCGGCTTTCAACAGCTTCCTTCAAAGAGTTGAGAGGCTTAAGTCCGCGAGCGACACCTAGCCAGACTGTGAATGCGGATAGGAAAATCAGCAGCACCTGGGGAACCAAAACGCCAAGCAAAATGCTCTGAATTAGCTCACTGCGGCCAGTAATTGTCTCGGCCACTTTGATGACGATGCGCGAATTCTTGTTTTGCGAAGGGACCTCGATAATGCCTATTCTGACGGGCGCACCTTCAATCGCGCCATCGAAAAAGATTGGTTCTTCGCTGATTTTTTCATTCGGTGGTGCATCCGGAATGTAAACGTCGCCGTTGATTACTTGTCCCTTCGCGCCAACAATTTGATAGTACAAAACGTCCTTGTCACCATGCTTCAAAATCGCGCGGGCTGCCGGAGGCATGTCGACTGTCAATTCGGAGCTTGTGTAGCGCAAACGGTTAGCGACTGAGTGAGCATTGTCGAGCAAAGCATCATCATACGCATCAGTTGCGAAGTTGACTGCCATAACATACGTGACGCACCCGCCTACGAAGCAAATTGTGAGAATCGGCGCTAAGAGCCAGCAGAGCAAGTGGCGGCGAATTGATGAGGTAAACGGCTTCATTCTTTGTTTTCCAAAAGATACCCAAGCCCGCGTATCGTTCGCACGGAAAGTCCGTAAGGTTCTATCTTTTTGCGCAATCGGTGCATGAGAACTTCGATCGCGTTTTGGCTGACTTCCTGATCGAATCCGTACATATGATCTAAAAGTTGTTCCTTGCTGACGACCCGGCCAGGGCGTTGTAAAAGCAATTCGAAGACTGCAAGTTCGCGCGAAGAGAATTCGATAGCTTCGCCGTTGATTGTGATGCAGCGCGAAGCCGTGTCCATGCGAACTGGTCCGTAAACGATTTCAGTTTCAGCGCCGTAGTTGCTGCGTCTGATCAGCGCTCGCACGCGAGCTTCGAGTTCCGGTAAATCAAATGGTTTGGTCATGTAATCATCGGCACCAAGATCCAATCCGGATACGCGATCTCCCAGTCCATCTCTTGCCGTCACGATAAGTACCGGGAAGCGTTTTCCATTCGCTCTCAATCTCTTCAGCACTTCCAGCCCGTCAAGCTGTGGCAGTCCGAGATCTAGAATCGCTAAATCGAATGGTGCAGAAGCTATGGCGACATCGGCATCAGAGCCGCTGGCAACGTGATCGACCGTGAAGCCGCATTGTCGCAACGCTTTTGATATGCCGTTCGAAAGAACTTCATCATCTTCTGCAAGAAGAATTCGCAAGTAGTGATCCTCTCTGGCCAAGCTCAAAACGGCTTAATCTTGCTGCCGTTTTTCGTGCTCCCAATTTTACTTGATGTCAATCGGAAGAGTCTTGCGCCTATTTGGAAAGGAAATTAACTGAGACCGAGTGCTGCGGACTTCCCTTGCCTAGAGGGCGATTGCGGAAGCTGATATCTCTACAATATGTTCTAACCCCTGCGCTTCTGAAAGCTCTTAAGCGTATTTTGAGCGTTTAGTAAGCTTGAAGTAAGTAATTTGGGATATCCTCTTGTAGTTTGCTTATCAGCTTATTAACTTTCCTTCAAGAAGGCGTGTATGACTACCAAGACGGAAGCCGTTACTCCTGAGCTGCTCGAGAACGAGTGCCCAGGTCTTAAATTCACCGATATCTCCCCTGCCGAAGCAGCCAAAGTCAAAAAAGACGAAGAAGACTTACTGAAAGTCGAAGCGAAGGTCTGCTCGCACGGTGACACCGTTCACTATGCCGAGCGTCCAACATTCTTCGAAGACTGCAAGGGCAGTTTCCTTTATGACGGAGAGAAAACGCCTTTCCTCGATCTCCAAATGTGGTATTCCGCTGTAAACCTCGGATACGCCAATGAGAAGATCAATAACGCTCTCAAAGATCAAATCGACAAGTTGCCGCAACTTGCTTGCCAGTACTTGCACAAAGAGAAAGTGTATCTGGCAGAGAAGTTGGTGAACAGCATCAAGCGTTCTTTCGGAAAGGAAGGACGTATTCACTTTAATGTCGGTGGTGCACAGGCCGTTGAGGATGCGCTTAAGTTGGTTCGTAAGACAACCGGCAAGAGCAGAATGCTGGCGTTTGAAGGTGGTTATCACGGACGTACATTAGCTGCCTCATCTATCACATCTTCATATCGCTACCGCGAAGCTTATGGCGAATTCGGCGACCGCGCTGAGTTCGTGCCATTCCCGTATTGCTTCCGCTGCCCCTACGGCAAGAAGGTCGAAAGCTGCGGCAACTATTGTATTGAGCAAATCGAGCGCAAGTTCGACCACGAATACACCTCGTGGTGGAATCCAAAGACCAAGAAGTCCGAGTTTGGTGCTTTCTTTATTGAAGTAGTTCAAGGCACCGGTGGATACATCGTTCCACCAAAGGGCTATTTCGAGAAGTTGGCAAAGATTTGCCGCGAGCGCGGAATCATGATTGTGGATGACGAAATCCAAATGGGATTCTTCCGCACAGGTAAGCTCTGGGCGATGGAACACACCGGTACGCATGCCGACGTGATGGTTTTTGGTAAAGCTTTGACGAACGGGTTGAATCCGCTGTCCGCAATTTGGGCGGGTGAAGAACTCATCTCACCGGATAAATTCGGACCTGGATCAACGCATTCAACTTTCTCTTCCAATTCACTTGGCACTGCCACGGGATTGGCTGTTATGAAGGCTTTCGAGGAAGGCGATTACGTCACGTCAGTTCCAGAGAAGGGCAAGTATTTCCTCAACCTGTTGAACGACTTACAGAAGAAGCACAAAGAAATCGGCGATGTAGATGGATTGGGATTGGCATTGCGCATGGAAATGTGCGAAGCCGACGCTTACACTCCGAGCCGTAGACTCGCTGACATGATGTTCCAGAAGGGCTTGGATGGCGAACTCTCTTACGCTGGTAAGAAGATGGGACTCATTCTCGACATTGGTGGCTACTACAAGAACGTCATCACACTTGCACCATCGCTCGATATTACATATAGGGAAATGGACATGGCCCACGATCTATTGGATCAACTGCTCACAATTTCTAAGAAGGAATTGGGCATGTAATCAACCTGCGCATGGAGATGCCATCGCGGCATCTCCATGCGTTGAGCTGCTTCCCGGGGCAGCAACAAAGAACCCAAATTGAGGAATCCGTTTTGCAAAAGATACAAGTGTTCTGTGATTTCGATGGAACAATCACCACTCGTGATACCGTCGATATCTTGCTAACTGAACTTGCTGATCCAGCCTGGGAAGAGATAGAAGAGGAGTGGGTTCAGGGTAAAATTGGTTCGCGGGAATGCATGTCCAGGCAGGTTCCTCTTATTCGCGGTGGTTGGCCTGCCGTTAGAGAGATTCTCGATGGACTGCAAATCTCAGAGGGCTTTGTTGAATTCGTTGATTGGTGCAAGGACCGATTGATTCCTGTTGCCGTCGTAAGCGACGGGCTTGACCGCGTCATCCAGTATGTTCTGGATAAGCATCGCATTCGCGTTGATCGCGTCTATGCCAACCACTTGGAAGAATCGGCATCTGGTGAGTTCAGCCTGCATTTCTCATCCCGCCCCCGCTTAATGGGCTGCCAGTCGGGCGTTTGCAAATGCCAAATCGCTGGGCAAGCGGGCGCCTACCAAACAATTCGCGTTGTAATTGGCGATGGACGCAGCGATTTTTGCTGGTCGAAAGAAGCCGACCTTCTTTTCGCGAAGAGCAAATTGATCAATTACTGCGCCGAGCAAGGCATCGGACATAATCCATTCGAAACCTTCTTCGAAGTCCGCGATACGCTGCACATGGTCTCGCACGGGCGCTACGAAGGCATTGTCTTCAACAAGCCAGCCGTCGTCCAGCCTGCTGTTACTCCTGCACCATCTGTAGTGCTCCCTTAATTGGGAGCGCATGCTTCCAGCGTGCTTCGGAGTCTTGTCCCCCTGGCGGGAAGCAGGCTTCAGAGCGCAAAACCGAACTAACAGTGGCATGAGGAGCGTTTGAGAGATCAGCCTTCCTCCGGAAGTTTATTAAGCCTTTTGAGTGTGGAGCACACGTTCCCAGCGCTGCTTCCGAAACTTTTCGGTGGACGGAAGAAGCCTTGAGCAAGCTCTATCCTGCCTGCGATTTAGTATCAGCGGGTTTTGGCTTCGGTTCTACTGGCTTTGGCTCGTTTGGCGGCCACTCGAAGGGCGGATTGCAGTCCGGGCATGTGCCTATTGCTACTTTGTCAGCAGAGGACTTTTGTGCTTGCTGGGCAAACAAAAGGTTTAAGGCTTCTGTGCCGAGCTTGTTTGCTTCGTCTGATGCGGTTACTGATTTTGATTCGAATTGAGCAGCTTGTTCAAAAGCCATAATAATCCCTCACTCTAATTCGGTGGCTTCGTGCGCACCGATCTTCCAATTTCGTGGGGGATGTAGGCGGTCTGAATCGATAGTAGTTTGGTGGCAATAAGGTTGTAAAGTGATGCTTCTCTAAGGCTTCTGCTAAAAACGCAAAGCGCCCTGCTGTCAGGAGATCGCGAACGCTTCTAGAAGTTTAGATCCGATTCACAAAGATTCAAAATCCCGAATTCACTTGTGTTTAGCATGATGGTGGCTCTTGCGAACGCAAAATGCGGGTTTCAAGCAGGCTCTCCGACGCTGGTCGTAAGGTCAGCGTAAGGATCGCTGGATATTCTGAAATCCTGGAGAAACTAGGAAGTCGAAAGCTATATATGGATGTAGTTGAAAAGAATATTTTGCTTCAAGACCATAAGACCACTGGAGTTGTCCTAATTCACGGATTGACCGGCGCGCCAACAGAGATGAAGCCGCTGGAGAAATATATGCGTAAGCTCGGCTTCGAAGTCGAGAATGTTTGCCTCGCCGGACATGGCGCCGGGCACGCAGAAATCATCGCTTCATCTTGGACGGAATGGGTTGATAGCGCTCGCCAAGCAGTGCAGCGGATGCTGAAGAGTTTCGACCAGGTCATTATTGCGGGACTTTCAATGGGTGCCGTAATCGGCTCTATCATCGCCGGGGAGGAAAAACGCGTCAGCGGCTTAGTCATGATGTCGCCAACCCTGCGTTACGACGGCTCAGTTTTGTGCAACAGTGTTATCGACTGGATATATCACTCGGATTTTGTCACGCGCACTGTTGCTAACACATGCAAAGTTGTGCCATTTGTCGGAAGCAATTTCTACTGGGAAGAGCTGCCACCTTATGGGATTCGCGACGAGCGAATTCAACGCCAGATCACCAAATCAATCGAGGCAGCCAAGATTTCTGGAAGCAACGATTTTGGAAGCTTCCGCACTTACTATAAGAATCTTGCTGATATGGTTGATTTGGTTGACCACGCAGCTGAGCGTTTTTGCAGAGTGAGCTGCCCGACATTACTGATGTACACGCTGGACGATACTCTGGCAAGCATCAACAATGCAACTCGTTGCTACCTAAACATCGGCAGCGAGAATAAAGCCTTCTTCGTATTGAGCGGATGTGACCACGTGATGACGCTCGATCTGCAGCGGCATCTTGTCCACAAAATGGTCGGTCGTTTCGTTCAGAATTTCTCCAGTACAACTCCTGAACACAAGACTGTTCGCAACATGATCGGGCCCGTGCTGTCCGAAGCGAAGTTTGCAAAAGAAGCAACCATCACCAGTACAATTAGTCCCGAAATGCATGGCTTGAGCAAGGATGAATGGCAGCAGATTTATCCAAACAAGCGCTATGCTCATATGGCACCGGTGTCGGATGTCGATCAACTTCACTCCGTTGTGGTTCGCGACCGCGATCAAACAATTCTGAATTTGCCAATGTTCATCGGCAGCTATCAGCAGTCTGCGCAAAGTTCGCTTCCAAAGATTCTCTCGAACGTATTGCTCGGAAAGAATGCCACCGTTCTTGGTATTGGCAGTCTAAATCACGAAGTACCAGGTCTGGGTGTGAACGACGAAGGCAGCAAGGACTCGAAAGCATTCGCAGCAGCAAGCTTGCATCGCATCATCAACTCAATTGCGAGCACCGCTAAAGTGAACGCCATTAGTTGTGTTCAGGAAGCAATGCCCTCATTGCCGTTGCCCTACACGATGTTGCGCGCCAGTGATAACAAACCGATACTTCCTCACGAAGGTATTCACCGTCTGCTCACGGGGCAAACAGCGTTCCATCATTTGAGCCCCGTTCTCAACTGGCTCTCACGCTCAATTGAAATCGCGCTTCCACCCAAACGCATCGCAAATCAAACAGGCGAGCTGCTACTAGACGAAGCTGCTGTAGGCTAATTCTCCACAACTCTCCCGCATGCTAAGACGAACTGCAGTCGCTTCGCTTTTACTCTTTGCGTTGTTGAGCTGCTTCTGTGTTTGTTATTCTGAGCCGCTCTCTGTTAATTCAACGCTAGTGATCAGAAAATATTGCGGTGGTATGGGATGTGGTGAGTTCGAGCAAGTTCGAACGTTTCGACGTAGGGGTGAGCATTACATTGGAAAAAATAGTTTAGAGAGTGTAAAGCAGACCTTCGTTTTTGACACGCACCTTATGGACTCCAGGGGGCTATCAATTTCCAGCTCTGATGTAAGTAATTTTATTGAGCTAGCCCTTCAGAGCAAATCGAGCAATCTTTCTGCCGAGGATTACGGACTTGATTTAAACTCTTGTTCCAACGTATTGCAGGAGCATATTCACAATCGAAACTCTCGTGATGCCCAATTAGCCAAGCACTATGGTTTTCTTCCTGACGAATTTGATCTGAATGCAGCTCTGAAATCATTCATTCAAGGTACTCGTAGGCAACCTCCCCTCATGGAACCATTTACCAGTTACACCGTAGAACTACATGGAAGTGAATTCTTTAGAGCTGTTGTAAGGAAGGGGCAGCCTTGGTTCATCGCGAACAAAGGAGCGAAATGGCAGGCTTATAATGCAAGTTTGTCAGAGGCTGCAGCAAAGCTTTTCCCTGAAGAACGAGATAAGACAGACATACGGACTTCTCAATCAAGTTTGACAATGAGTCAGGATTTCTATGACGAATTGCTGAATGTGATGGTTCAAAGGAAGCTTCGAGCAAGCTTTGAACCGCCAAAACCGTATCAGGTAGCCTTTACTGCTTTTCCTGAGAGCTCGATGATCGGCTTTAAAAACTTCGTATGGACCTATATAAAAAAGGATGTCGAAAACCCCGCCGTTGATCTTGTGTTGTGGAAGACGTTCTACTATGACGGCGTATTGAAGCCGGACTGGGCAGAATTTCAAGCTTCAGCGGAGGCTGCCGAGCGGTGTGCTGGTGGCGTCCGATGGTTTAAGGAATGGAGACCTATCTCCTGATCACAAGGTGGTTGCCAATCCGTTCTTCGATTTTGCAAGGTCGCGTCGCGAATATCGGTGGCGTGAAGCTTGGCCTCGCACAATGGTCTCTGAATTCTGGGAAAAGAAGAAACTTCCCGGTAGGCCTGATCAATATTTCGTATTGCTGATCAACGATGAACAGGCCGCTGTGGTGATGACGAATGAGTTAAGTTCAAAGGTACTTTTCTTTGTGTGTTCGAGATCAAGTAAAGCTCGCGGATTGTTAGACCTTACTGATTTTCAATTTGCACATTGGTTCTTTGCTGATAAGAACGAAATGCCTCACCAGATTCGGAATTTGGATCATGTTTTCAGAAGGAAAAAACAAAAGTAGCAATTCCTACTTCCGAGCGGAATTCTTGTCGTAGTCGAATTTCCAGCGGATGTCTTGCGCTTTTGCTTTTTCGCCGGCTCCTTCAAGAGCTGCGATATAGTCTTGGTAGCTCTCCGTGACGGAAGGGGCGAACTGCCTGCCTCGCTGCACTTCCTTGTGGAAGTACTCCGTGGATTCTTCAAGATAAGGAATTGCTTCGCGATACTGCTTTGCAAAAAGGAAGCACTTTCCGATGTGTGCTACGTTCTCGTAGATTATCCATTCGACGATTTGCAGATTGTAGTGAAGCTGCTTTCTCTCGGATTCGCTCGTGGCGGCATTCATTTTCTCTTCAATCGATTTGGCTTCCTTCTTCAAAATATCAGTAGAGGATGTGAGCTTCACTGCTGACTTCATATATTGCTTTTGATTGAAGAGAAGGAATGATGCGCCCATGTCTTCGTTTACAGCTTCCTTGGCGAATTGTGATATTGGCAGCGAATCAGCAAATCCACCTCCACCACCTCCACTTATTGTTTCAACAGATTTGTTGACGGAGGAAGAAAAGAAAGTAAAACAAAGAATGATAAAGAGCGTCGCATTAAGTAGCCAAAAAAGTTTGCTCTTAAACAAGGATGGCTTTTGTTTCGGACGCGTCGGAGCTTTGAGTTTCTCGCCCTTCTGGACGGCTTCGAGAGCCTGCAATAGGTCATCTGCAGTTTGATATCGATCAGCTGCATCTTTTTGCAAACATGTACTAACTATCAGCTCGAGTCCATCTGGCAGTTTATTTGGGCTCGCCGTGCTTAGTTTGGGTGGCTCGCTGTTCATATGCTTCATGGCTGTTTGCATTGCGTTGTCGCCCACGAACGGAGGCGCACCGGTTATGCATTCAAAGATTACGCAACCGAGTGAATAGAGATCTGTTCGCGCATCGGTCGGCAAACCAATGGCTTGTTCGGGCGCGATGTAGAATGGGCTTCCATAAACTTCGCCGGTTTGGGTAATTTTCTGCCCGGTCGGATCCTCAATCTTCGCCAATCCAAAATCGACAATGACGGCTTTGTCTTCACCAATATCGTTATTGGTACGCACAATTATGTTCGACGGCTTGATGTCGCGATGCACTACGCCAAGTTTGTGAGCGTGCTGGAGCCCTTTTGTAATTTCGATTGCTATGGCGATGGTGCGAGCATGATCCCTGGTTTCGCCACGTTCGATGAGCGTGCTGAGCGGGCGACCTTCGCAGTAATCCATAATTGCGTAAGGAATGCCTTCGTCATCGATCCCGAAATCGCGAACGGATACAAGATTCTCGTGCTTCAACCGGCTGGCGGCTTTTGCTTCATTGACGAATCTTCTGATGGCATTGTCGTCGGTAGTTTTTGTTTCGGCAATGCGCTTAATAGCAACAAGCTGCCCCAAAAGTCTATGCCTCGCCTTGACGACAGAACCCATGCCGCCTGCGCCAATAGGGCCAAGTATTTCATAGCTCTCCTCGATCTTGGTTTCTTTCTTGAGCTCTGTCAGCTCGGCGTCTGATTGGGTAAGATGGTTTTCGCTCATGGCTCTATTCTTTAAACCCGACTGAGCCATTTTAGCAAATATGGAATTGCCAGACTTTGGAAGCCGCCCTTATGCGGTGATCATATCTGAGATCAATTCTCGGGGGTGATCTCAGATATGGGTTCAGAATTCGCAATTTTTGATCTCTCATTAGAGATCTGAGCATGGTTTTGATCTCTCTTACGCAGCCTGTCTCTTTGGTGCGTTTTCGAATACCATGAATGAGTATCAGCTCGACTCGTACGCATGGGCACCGCTTGCCGGTTAACCCTGTGCAATTTTGATTGCAGAAGCTGGTGACGCTAAGTGTGGCTAGCCGTTTTCACCTCGGTTCCTAAATGAAAGGAGCACCGCCGGCAGTGGCGATGCTCCTTTCGGTGATCCAGGTCAATCGTGCAGGAAGGAAAGCTTGAGGTCTAATGCAAGACTAATCTGAATCGCCAGTCCGTGGCAGCAGGTGACCATCCCCGCAGTTCAACAGCCGCCTGCTGCTAGCCTTAGACCGCAGAGTCCCAGAACGATGCTTCCTTTCCACTCAAGACCGTATCGAGTTCTGCTTTCACAGAGTCAAATGCAGCTTGTTTGGTGTTCCAGAACTCAGCGAGATCTTCATGCGTCACGGACTTGTCTTTCAGAGAGCCAACCAATTCTATTGCTGTCGATCGAAGGAATCGCTGTAATTCGGGACATTCCATGCCGAAGTTCATTGGCGCGATTGCTTGCAATAGTTTGACTCTTGCTGATTCTAATTTAGATTCGTTCGGCCTCCTTTGCTGGGCGACTTCTTTGTAGGCGTTTTCGAAGAGTGAGAGGAATTCCGTCAGAAGCTTTCTAATGGATTCGATTTCTCTGCTGTATTTGCTCGTGCCTTCTGCTTCGCGTTTTCCTGTGATGGATTCTGCAAATTCCTCGATCTTTCCGAAGATTGCACTTAAGCCTGTCTTCGGCGGAGTCGGTGGCGACGGTGGCGGCGCTGATAGGTTCGGATGGGGAGTCGAATTTTGCCCCCAACCGAGAGCCATTCGTCTGTCGATTTCCGCTTGTACCTCCTCTTCGGTAATGTTGTTTACCTTCATTGGAGTTTCGCAAATCTCACGCCATGGTGCACCATTCAATGCCTGCCTGACTATGACCTCAAATACCTGTTGTCTGACACCCATTCCGTAGCTACCCGATTGGGATGAGAAGCCGTAGCTGCCTCCAGATGCTGGCGTTGTTGCTCTCGATGCCTTTCGTTCTTTTGGTGGCTGTGGCGGAGGTGGTGACTGTGCCGCATTGGAAGTAGGCTGCGGCGAAGGCGAAGCTTGTTGAGCGGGAGCAGGCACAGCCGCCGGCGCTGGTGGCGCAGATGGTGCCGCTGGCGGCTGGTTGACTAAGTCGGATGTTTCCATCGTACCCACATCACCCCAGGCGCCGTCTGATTCCGCCGCGGCTGCCTTCCATTGTCCCGTAGAAATCTGTTCAGACTCCACGCTCCAACTGTCTTGCGAAACGGCTGCTGCCTGGTCGTTTGATGCTACATCGGCGAACCAGTCACTTTCTTGAGGACTCGCTCCCCAGGCGTCACCGCTGGTGGGACCTTGTGCTGGTGCTCCCCATCCGCCAACATCCCAGTCTTTGTCACCGCCGGCGCGGTTGAATAGCAGTCCACCGGCTGGCGCTCCCCATCCGCTGGCATCAGCCTCGTCTCTTGAACTGGAATCCTTTCGCTCTTGTTCTTTTGCTACTTGCTGGCGAATTGATTCTGACAGTGATTGATCGCTTTTTGCTGCCGGTGCCGCTGGTGGCGGGGCGCCCGGAGCCTTGCGTGCGATTGAGTCGGCGTCCTGTGGAATTGGTGCCTTCGACAGAGATCGAAGGCGTGTATCTGTTGCTAGCAGCTCATCATGCAGCTCGGCCTTCTTGGAAGTAATCGATGGTGCTGCGGCACCATAGGCTGAGTCAGCCATGGTGAGTAACTTTGCTCTGCGTGGAGAAGCTGCCAGTCCGGCGACCTGAGCATCGGCTCCCATTTCCCATGATTCGGGCATTTCAACGGCTTGCACTACCTTGTGCAGATCGCCGGTCTTGTTGACGATTTCTGTTTCATCAACCACAACGAATGCTGTGAATTTTGTCAGCAGTTGATGATGCACGGCTAGATCGACAATCTGTTTCTTGATCTGTGCTTTGTTGTAATTGTTGATTCTATATTCGTCTTCAAGATCAACAATGTGCGCCTTAGCCCAGAGTTGTGAAATGGCAGGAAGTTCCACTTTCTGCGCTTTTACTTTTTCTTCGAATGCTTTGCCGTCGGCGTATCGGCCTCTGACAATAATTTTTCCTTTTGCAGGTCCGCTTAGCTTGAGAAACGCGAGCGATGCTCTGCCCTGGAAAATATCCGGGATTCGAGAAGGTGAGAGGGAGGCTCTGTCGATGGTGAGATCTAAATCCTCCAGTTGTAGGTCCGATACAACCGGAGCACCTATTTCTCTTGCCACCGAAGCAAGAGCCTCCTCTAGTTGAATCCCGGGTTCAACAAAGGTTGCGGTTCCACCGCCGAGGTTAGCCAGGCGTTTGAGCAGGCCGGAGTTTACCGATGTGTCAATTCCTACTACAAACAGCCTGGCGTCCCCTATGCTTCGTTGGATACGCTGCAGAATTGCAGATTCGTTTCCAACCTCCCCGTCAGTTAAAATCACAAGTGTCGGCATTCGCCCTTCGGCATCATGCCTTCTCTTTAACGCATCAAAAGATTGTTCAAGTGCATGATTGAGTTCTGTGCCACCGCTGGCTTGCACTCCACGCAGGAAGTTCTCGCCTTTTTCAATACCGGCAAGATCGGCATTAGTGAAGTAGGTCCCGCGCATTCCGGGCATCCATTGGACGCTGTTTTCGAAGGCCGCGATCGCAAAGCGATCGTTTGGTCCAAGTGTATTCAGCAGAATATTGCAAGCTCGAACTGCCGATGTCATTTTGATCCCTTGCATTGAACCTGAGCGATCAAGAACGAAAACCACATCTCTTGCGGCGCCCAAGAAGCCGGCGCGGCGGGGAGGAAGTATCGAAAGTAAGCCGTAAGTTTCGCCATCAGGAGCGGTATAAGTCATCAAAGTCGACTTGACAGTTTTGCTTGTGGTTGTCCATCGCAACACAAAGTCGCGGTTGAGACGTTCATTGCTTTTAGCCAGACCGACAGTAATCCCGTCACGCGAGAGCCCGGCTTTTGTAGCATGTTGCGAGCATGCCATGTCGTTAATCTCTCCATCTTCGTCAGGAAGAATTTCGACTTGCAGTTTCAACGCAGTTTCCGGATCCACACCTTTTGCCAGACGCGGTGGTGTTATTCGCGATGCGTCTGGAACTTCATCGGTATCATGCTCGACGCCGTCGCCGACTTGATCTCTGTTCACTGCCTTTCCAGGTATATAGCGCGGTGCAACAACCAGAGGTAGTCGCAATTCGGTTTTTCCATCTTCAAAAAATGGAAGCCGCTCAGAGTAGGTAATTTCAATTGTTACTTCTTCGCCTGGTGGCAAATTTCCAACTTGAACAGTGAACACATCATCGCGCTCCTGTTCCAACAGAGCCGCTCTTTTTCCTTCAGCAACGGCCTGCTGATACTGTTGGCGTGCTTCGGCGCGCTCTTGAACGACTCCTTTGATCTTGCGATCGCCAACGTGCATTGTGAAATTCGAGACAGCTGAGCCCGCCGCCAGAGGGAAGATGTATACCGCTTCGAGGTGCTCATTGTGGCTATTCCGGAATACTTGTTTGATGGTTACTTCTGCAACGCGATCCACCACTTTTGCGCGTATGTCGACGCCTTGTAGTGGAAGCTGTAATTTCTGCCCGCCCTTTTGTAAAAGCAAGCTTCCCAACTGCCGCTCCAGACTGCCTTCCGGCAAGTCCAGCATGGGTAGCGTGATACTAGTGGTCATTGGGCTCTCCTCCGTTGGATTTCTTTGATCTGGGCAGAAGTGCTTCAAGAACTGCTCCGATCTTTTGCATGGTTGCACTCTTGTCCTGATGAGGTGGCGTCCACCCGTCCTGGATCATCAGTTTCACACCTGGCTCTATCACTATTTCGTGCCAGGTTGTCGTTCGTACCGGTTCTATTGTTTCTGTTTTTTGTTCTTTCCAAAATTCCGCCAGGCTGGCAAGAATAGCTTCGAGTTCTCCGTCTGTGCGCCCGTAAAGGCGAGTTTGAATTTCTGACAGAGGGAGATTGATTGCTTGTAATGCCTTTATAGCGAGAATCTGCAAAACGTGCCGCCTGCCGTAGCGAGCTTGCCGCCCGTCGATGCGCGGTCTGTCGATCAGCCCCAGTGTTGTGTAATACCTGATGGTTCTTGCATCAGGAACAGCTGAGACTCTGTTGTCTTGTTGGGCTCCGAGCAGGGCGTAACGATTTAGTAGTTGTTCGACTTGTACGGACAACTCATCGAGAGTTAGCACTGGCTCTTCGGTCTTCATGACAGTATTATTGCAAATTACTGTAATGCTGTCAAGGTTGTCGAGGGATTGTCCTGAAAGCGCTCTAGATAACGTGCTGGCGAGGTTCTGGGCTTTCCGGGTGTTCGAAAATTGTCGTGACAGTAAAAAGATTACTGTCACGATTCTGATTGAAGACTACAGAGGGTAACCAGGCAGCCTCAAAAGAAGTGCTGCATTCTAATTTAAGGATTCTCTTCTCGTTTTTTGGCGGCTTCTTCTTCTCGTTCGGCAATTTCAAATTCTTTGACCGCATGACGCAGCTCTCGAAGTGTTTGTTTTCTTTCGCCTTGTGTCGCTTTGTCTTCGTCCTCGATGGCTTTGTCCGAGACCCGGTCTTTCAGGTTTCTAGACTCGTCTATCTGCTCTTGTTGTGCAATGTTGCCAATGTTCACATCGCAGAGCGTCAATAATAACGCTGCCAAATTCCGCCGCAGCTCAACAAGCTCTTCTTCAACATCGTCGGACCATTCCTCAGTTTCGATTTTCACTCTCAGACGGTGAATGTCCTCGCGCTGTTTGTGCAGGTCAGTTCGCATCTTGCTCGTCGCCTTCCGGGCTTTACCTAAGAGCGCCCGTTCAATCACGCGTGATAGGTCCGTCTTTAAGTTTGGTTTGTCCTCGTGGTCGTGCACATCGAGAAACATCCAGGCGCCCAGCGCACTGGTTGTAAATTCCAAGCTATGCTTAATCGGTGCATGCAATTGGGCCGCTTGCTGAGCAATGCAGATAACCGGCTTTTCGGCATTCTTCGAAAATGTTCTGACTAGCTGAATCGCCTCAAACATCCTCGATTCATCGAAATGCAGATCGATGATAAAGAGGTCGAACGATTGGTTCTTTAGCGCAGCGGCGGCCTCACTCATTGTTCTGACAATTAACCAGTTCATGTTTAGGTTTGAGCAGTTTCTGAATGAAGGAGTCTTTTTGTTGATTGTCAGCTACGAAGATTCGGGACATGGCATCTGGGATTGATTCGGTTTAGTGGTTCTGGGTAGCCCTCAAGCGCGCTTTGCCTGATTTTGGGGCAGAAATGCTCATTCGATGCGACGATAATAGTCAAGCGTTTCGAGGCTTCATCAATTTTATCGCGGTCTGCGAGGGCGTAACTCAGGCGTGCGACAATGTGTTTGTAATTGATCATATATATAGATGGTGCAATGGCTGCTTCAGAACACAGAACGCATGGCTAAAAAGAAAAAAGAGTACAAGGATCTAAAGGTCAATCAGGCTCCGGAGCCGATTCCCGCAAAAACGCAATTCAAGAGGGCTCGCTGGAAGCACTTTATGCGCGTATTCATTTTCGGCGTCGTCCTGGCGCTCATAGGGCTCTTCATCTGGACGGCTTATTACACCCATGTCCTGCTGCATCAGGGATTCCATCCCAAAGAGGCACTGGCACTCTTTCTTGTTCTCTGCGTTTGCGCGCCGGTGTTGCCATCCGTTCTAATGGAAGCCGACTCGGTGAGCATCGAACCTGGAGCCATCGTCATCAAGACATTGCTGTTCAAATATCGCGAGTCCTGGGAAGACATCAAAAGTTTCGCCAATCCGATCTATCTAAAGTTCTCAATACTGAAAGGCAAGAAATTTGTTTATCTCCTGAACAAGCGCGATTTGTCCGATTATGATCAATTGGTTGCAACTATCGAGGAAAAAGCTGTCCAGCTCAAGCAACCGGAAGCACCGAATTCCCTGGACGGACCGAAATAGCTATATACTTATTGACCAAAAATGCGACTGGACGGACAGGGACGATGGCAAAAGGAAAAATTCGAGTTCTGATTGGAAAGCCCGGGCTTGATGGCCACGATAGGGGAGCAAAAATTATTGCGCGCGCCCTGCGTGATGCGGGCATGGAAGTGGTTTACACCGGTTTGCATCGCTCACCTGAAGAAATTGTCGAGACGGCTGTCCAGGAAGACGTTGATGCTATCGGCTTGAGCATCCTTTCGGGAGCTCATATGACGCTATTCCCGCGCATTATTCAACTCTTGAAAGATCAAAACGCTGAGGACATCCTCCTTTTCGGCGGCGGCATTATACCTGACGAGGATAGAGAAGAGCTTTTGCGCAAGGGCGTTGCCGAAATATTCGTTCCAGGCGGAGCGACTCAGCGAACAATCGAGTTTCTGAAAACCAAGTTCGAAGACAAGGTCGCCAAGGACAAGGTTGGAGCAAACTAATCCAGTTAAATGCTCTGAAGCCCCAACAGTTGCCTAAAAAGGCGGAGTCTTTCGTTGAGCTAAAAGAAGGCAACTGGGCGACTCGTTTAGTCAGAGTTTTCCAATTGATCGGTTGGAGATAGCTTCTAGATAATGGGTATATCTGGGAAAGAGACATTTTTAGATAAAATGTTGACATTCTAGATGAAAATGGGATTCTTCCCCTTGATAATAGTGTTATACTCCTGGAACTGGATATTAATGTGGAGTTCGAATACGTGAGCCAAGACCGCAAGATCCAAAGATTTGAAGAAACCGCCCTCGAGGCAGTTGGCTTACTAGCCAAGGCTTGGACTCAGGAAATCAAAGATTGGCTCACTTGCTCACCGCTCGAAGCACGCTCGCTCGGCGAGGCTTCTGGAGCTTCCACTTTCGCACGCGTCGCTCTTCTTGACGAAGCTGCAGTTATTTACGATACCCTCTAAGTCTTAGAAATCAATTTGTAAGAACCCTCCGATTTTATCGGGGGCTTTTTTGTTTGCTGCTAAAATGGTTCTGGCATTTCAGCCTGCAATCACCCTTTACTACACAAATCCAATGACTTCTGCTGCAAAGCCACCTGTTTATCGGAAGGGCGACGTCGTTCTCGTTGCGTTTCCATATACAACGGATGATGGGCAGACGCAAACAAAGCGTCGCCCAGCGGTCATCATTTCGAATGACTACAACAACGCGCGCCTTGATGACGTGCTCCTGGTCCCTTTGACCAGCAATGTCTCTCGTGCCGCGCGTGAGCCAACGCAGGTCGTTGTGGAGATGAATACGCCGGAAGGTAAGGCTGGTGGGATCCGCTTGGATAGCGTCATTGATTGCACCGTTATTGCAACGATTCCGAAAACTTTGCTGGTAAGCAAAATTGGCGCCTTTCCAAACGAAGTCATGGAGAGGGTTGATATGTGTTTGATGATTGCTTTGTCCATCGGCAGACCAATTCTTCCTGAGCCGGAAGAGCCGCCTATTTCCTGATCCGAGTGCTCGACGTCACCGGCTCGGGCGCTGGCTGCATCGATGCGCCACTTGGGAAGGCATTCAAGAGTAAGCTGCCAACTGCTCTGCGCGAGAAGATCAGAATGGCCAGCGCAAAGCAGATGACCGCCGCCACCAGCGTCGTCTTCGTTAACCCAAATTTGTGCACCACCGAAGTAACGACCGCGGCGCCAATCAAATCGGCGAATGCCACCACCATCACTCTGAACCCCATTAGCCTGCCGAAGAGCGCAGTGGGACTGGTGACTTGCAAAAGGCAAATGCAGGCATTCACATTTGCTGATTGGCAGATTGCCATCAAGATTACGCAGCACAATCCGATGTGCAGCTGTTCTGCCTGGCAAAACAGCAAAAGTGCCATTGGAAGAAGGAATAGAGAGAGGTCAGCCCAGATTCCCAGGCGATGCTTGTTTTTCAGCGAGCCGCAGATAAGTGCGCCTGCCGCATAGCCAAGCGCAACTGCGCCAGTTAAAATGCCGCTCGCCTTTGCTCCACCTTCAAAAACTTCGGCTGCAAATGCAGGAAGAAGTGGGATGTAGCGCATGCCAAAAAGAACGAGCACGATTGTTTGGAGGAAGCTGAAAAGCACAAGCTCCGAGCTGACGACATAGCGATAACACTCCGCATTTGCGCGCGCTACGTTTCTGATTTGATTTAGTAAACTGAATTTTTCATTTGCCACCGCCTTCGATGTCTCGGCGGGAGCAGCTGATGGGACAATCGATTCTGCCTTGCTATTCAGGACTGTCGAACTGCGATGATGATCTTTTATAAGCATCGTAATTTTGCCCAGTAGCAAAAGCGAAACGAAGTAAGATGCTGCGTTGAGAAGCAAACAAGCCATCTCACCAATGGCGGGAAGTGCATCAATTAGAATGCCAGCTGTCGCTTGTCCTAAAGCAACCGAACTGGAGACAACGCTTGCATAGAGGCCCCTTGCACTTAGAGCATGATCTGGTTTGACCAGGTGTACATTAAGCGATTGCCGAACCGGATATTCCATTCCGAGAAATCCGCCCAGCAAAAGCGATGCTCCCAGGATAACTGGAATGTTGACTATATTGAAGGCGACAGCGATTGCCAGCATGATCGAGATAACTGCTCCCACCCACTGCAAACGGATCAGAAGCTGCTTACGATCGCATTTATCAGCAAGATAACCGCCAGCAAAACTTGTTATGAACTGCCCCAGCAGTGCTGCAATAGTGAGCGCACCTAAAGCCCAAGCCGAATGTGTTGTTCGATAAACGAGCCATGCTAGAGCCACCTGTTGCATGCCGGTGCCAGCGGCCGATATTCCCTGTCCACCTAAATAAGTTCTGAAAGCGCTCGATTCCAGAGCGTTCAGTGACGAAACAGACTGTGCTAAGCGATTAACCTTTAAGCGAGAAAACATAAAAACAAGCTCCCCTTATTGCGTTCCCGCTAATGACATCCGCCAAACGCAGCGCAGGCAAGAGTCTGCCGTATAATGTCTTGAATCGGATTCGCCCCTTTGAAGGTTTTATTTGCATGTTGAAATTGGGAAACCGCACAAGCCAGGCTCTTAGTGCTTTAAGTGGGCTGATGATGCTCCTGTGTTCTTTTCACACGCTGCTCTGCCCGATAGCTGTGCACGGGCAGCAACGCGCCCTTCCTTTCGCTGCGGCACCATTAGACGGTCAGTGGGAATCAGAGTGGGGCCCGGTAACTTTCAAAACTACGCCCATCCGTAGTGGAGAGCGAGCGCAAGTTAGTGGATATTGGATCCAAGAGGGCAATAAAAAAGGATCGTTCACCAAGGGGGAGTTTGACTACCTATCAGGTCTTTTGACCTTGTCTTATTACGAAGACTGGAAAAATGTTAGTGGCGTCGCCGCTCTGACCATGAGCCGAGACTTCCAAACGATGAGAGGTAATTGGTCGCAATCGGACGGGTTCAAGGGCAATTGGGAGATAAGGAGGGCTGGGAGTTTATCGAACGCAAGTGGTTCTTTCAATTCCTCTGGTACTACGGGCAGTGCTTCTTCTTCTGCTGACGCAACGACAGCCAGCGCTACAAGTGTCATGGCTGCTCCACGAAGGTCTAGACAAGCAATTATTGCCGATACAAATAGAGAAGTACAGGAGTGCTCGCAGGGTCTGAAACAAAAACCGGACGACACAGATCTCTTATTGCAACGTGCTTTTCTCTACTTGGCTCTCGGGGACACTAGTAACGCAAGCGCTGATGCGGGACATATCTTACAGTTGTTTCCCTCTATAAAAAGCAACGAAGATGAACAGTTTCAACAGTTAGCAGTGATTATTCTTTGGCTAAGCTACGAGAAGGCTGGGGATAGGGCTAATCAATCGGCATTGCTCAAACAAGCTGAAGTGAAGTGTAACCCTGATATTTGGCCTTACCCCCTGATCAAGTATTTTTCTGGAACGGGAAATGAAGCTCTGATTCAAGGAAATACAAGTTTGCAAAAGATCGAATCATCCTTCTTTCAAGGAATGGCTCTTATGTGCCGAGCCAAGTTCAAGGAGGCAACTGTGTCATTCGAGAAATCACTTTCAGTACCATCAAATGGAAATTCGCGCACGAACTTCTATCAAGATTTAGCCAGGCGCATGATCACTATATTGCAGGGCTAGCTCGAACTGTCCCAAGCGAAGCAGGCTCCGAAGGGAAATCTCACGGTGTACTATCTTTATCTAGTTCATTGGAACTGCCGGCATTGGGATTGATAGAAAATCAGGTCCGTTAAAGTTCGCACGCGAAAGCGGTTCTGCTTTTGACGCTGCGGCTGGAACTGTAATGTTGACGCCGCTACCAGTGCAGTGCATTGAACGAGTTTGAGGGTTGTAATAGCAGTCGATTGGATAGATTTCGTGATCACCAAAGGGATATCTGCAGTTGCATTTCAGTACATTCATGCGCACGTTGAACGCTCCTTTGCACATACTAAAAGCGTGGACTCCGCGAACAGAATACAGATTCGGATTCGGCGTCGCTTCAAGTTCCGCTGCGGCATAGTTCGACGTATTCTTATCCAGACTCAGCTGAAACGGTGACGCGAAAAAGCGCGGTATCCCTTCTTGGGACGGTGGTGCAGATGCCGGCTGTGTATAAACGGGCGCTGGCCGAGGGGGAGGCGGAGGAGGCGGCGGCGGCGGCGGCGGCGGCGGTGTGTATGTTTGAGTTGGTGGTGCGTAAGTTTGAGTTGGTTGTGTGTACGTCGGTCTTTGTTGATGATTATATGTTGGGCCCACTGGCGACGAGACAACAGGCGCAGATGGCAGTCTTCCCCAACGGGACGTGTCAGGTGTGGAGCTGGGAATATTGCCTCCCGGCGATGGAGTTGTAGCGGTATTTGTGCTGCTTGGAGCATTCCATCCCGACGATGGTTTCGTGGCTGTATGGGTGTTTGGAACACTCCATCCCGTCGATGGTTTTGTAGCCGTGTTAGTGCTTGGAACATTCCATCCACTTGAGGGTGTGCTACTAGCTGTAGCCTGCACGTTCCATCCCGTTGACGGTTTGGTATCACTTGGAACTTTCCATCCTGTTGTCGGATTTGCCGTTGTGGAGGGGACGTTCCATCCGGCAGATGGCGGCTTGCTCGCTGTTGTCGGAACATTCCAACCGGGACTTGGCTCAGTAGCCGTTGGCGGGACATTCCATCCAGTAGGCGGCTTCGTTTCGTGGGCCGCGCTGGGGACGTTCCAGCCGCTCGGAGGACTATTATGTGTTGTTGGAACACTCCATCCTGCCGGCGGTTTTGTATGCTGCGTGGGAGGGACGTTCCATCCAGTTGCCGGCTTGGTATCGCTTTTGGTGCCTGGTACATTCCAGCCTGTGTTTGCACTCTCGTTTTTCTTTGCTGGAGGCACGCTCCATGGCTGTTCTCTATTTAGAAGAGATTGGGTGTCCCCATGGTTAATCACTCCAGCGCGTAGATTGTCATTCTTTTCCACTTTGACATTTAGCACGAGTTGGATTTGCCCAGCGCCGGCTTGGCGAACAATGATGGGAACTTGATAAACGCCTGGCTTGGCTTGGCTGGTCGCATCAAATCCCTCCGTCCATCTATAAACACCATCATCAGATGAAATCGAGCTTAGCGCCGAAGGGTCTTGGCTGCCGCCGCCAGGAATGACTTCCAGATTGTCCGGCAGTTTGTTTCCGAAGGTTTGTCCTGGGAATACGACTTCAATTGGACTGGAAACGTCGCGTTTCCAACCTTTGATCATTATGTGTGAAGATATGGAAGGCAGTCGTCCTGCGACTAAAGTAATCGATGGGTTCTCCAGCCAGGCGGTAAGCTGAGAGTCCTCTGGTTTCTCTTCGGGCTTATTGTTGCTCTGGTCGTCTGCCTGATCGCCTGTCTTAGACTTGTCTTCTACGCCTTGTAAGACGTAGACAACGCTTTTTAAGTGGACATGCGTCCCGTCGGCAATTCGTACTGCACCACCACCGCTTATGGTGGCGGTCAATTCCTTATCACCGTATTGCCCCTTGAAAGACATTGGTATTTGCCAGCTGCCGTTGAGGGTCTTTACTCCCGTTCTGAAGTATGGCGTTGACGCAATTGTTGTGCCATCGTCGACGCGAATCTCTATGTCGCGAGTGTATCTTTCTGGTTCGTCTTCATTGAATCTAGGTTCTGCCTTCCGCTCGATAGTTACGTTTACCGTCCCTGACGCGCTTATCTTGGCTTGGTTAGCGACAAGAACAAAGTCATGGGGAAAACTAACGCTTATGTCTCCGTTCACCGTTTCTGTGACCGGCGGATCCATTGAGTTCGAGTTGACCTTGAGGGTGTTGGAAATTGGTATCCTGGCCTCTTTTCCAGTTGTGATCATTCCCTGCGAGAAATCACCCGTAAAATCCGTTTTGCTCATGCTCAGGTTAAGATTGCCGTTATCTGCTCTCTTTTCAAAGACAGCTCGTGAGAAGACATAGGTTTGATTGCTCTGCCCCTTAGTTCCTGATGGTCCCGATACGCTTGTCGGCACTGTTGGGATGGATACTCCTGGTCCTGTCCATGAGGTCACACCGTTGCTTTTAGTTCCATTGTTTGGACCTGAATTCTCGCCTGAGTTGTTATTGCTGTTACCAGAATCTCCGTTGTTGTTGTTGTTGTTGTTGTCTGCGCTGTTTCCTTGCGGTTTGCGCGTGATGCCGCCTGGACCTACAGTGCCCTGCTCCGTCTCAACTTCGCCGGAGTCTGGGATATCTTGGCCGGTTCCACTTCTGCGAATTTTTGGAATATAAGTGCCTGGCAATCGCGGATTGTCAATTTCGGTACCGATGGTGCTCTCGCCTTTGCCGACAATTTTTACAAAGAGTGTCAGCGTTACTTGTCCCACATCCTTTTGCCGAACAATAATTTTCACTGGTGTCACACCTGGTGGCGCGGTGGCCCGGGCGCGGTATCCTTGACCAGCGGCATATTCTTTCGTGTAATCGCCAGCCCCTCGCATAGACCATGGGTCCATCGAAGTATTACCCGGGAATACCTGCATTTGTCCCGGCAATGAACCCCAGTTGTCAGAAATGTCTGGATAGACTATTTCAACACGATCAGCTGTATTACCCTTAAATCCACTTATATAGATTGAGCAATTCTTTGTGTCGCCTGGTGCAATTGTGATCTGTTGATATTGTAGGCGCGCTTGCAGGTTCGGTTTTACTTCCTGCTCGATTGCCTCAAATGGCACGCTACCGTAGAGTGTGCGGAAACCTTTCGCATCAATGACGAAGTTCCAAGTATGTCGGCCACCTTGAGTGGAGGCGAACGCTGATGTCTTCCTAATTAGTGCCGAATCTTGCGAAACTCTTGAATGCGTTGTCGTATTAGTGAAGGTCTTCTTCGCAAAACTGACATAATCATTCTCATTTACGTCAACCTGCTCGCCTGGCGCTAGCCCGGCTAGCTTGTAAACAACGGTAAGCTGATGACCTGTTCCCACGGGACCTTTTCCTGGATCCACGGAGGCTGAAACTAGCTCGATGTTCTTATTTGTTTCTGCCGCGGACACCAAGAAAGCAAGGCTGCCTTCAAGCTTGCCAAAAGCGCGTGCTTCTATCGAGTAGTTCCAATCATAATTCCCGAGTTTGTCTGGACTTATTTGAAATTCCTTCGTGATGACGGAATCGTCAGTAATGTTCCTATTGCTTTGGGGCAGAGAATAACTTGTGGGACCAGTGACTGTGCTGACCTCACTAACGACTTGTGATTCTCCGGGCTTTAGCCCATTTAGTTTGTATCGAATCCGCAGTTTGAACGGTTCATTTGGGTTCCCTTCCTGTGGGTCAACTCGCTCATCGATGAGTTCGATCTTCTTCGTCAAGGATTGCTCGACTTTATACTTGATTCCATCTTTGCGGAGGTTGCCCCAATTTCCGCCCATAATGTCGTAGGAGAATTCATATTCACCTGGCTTCTGATTTGGACCGATCACATCGCACGTGATTGTGTCGTTGCTTGCCGTTATTTTGATCTGTCTTGAATGTAGACGCCCGTCTGGTCCTTGAACCGTGGCATTCTCGATAACATCAGCAGCGTCCTGGGGGCTGAGTCCTTTCAAGGCGTAAACCAGCCGCAAACGGAATTCTTCGCCTGGCTGCCCCGTTTGCCTTGATAGTTCTTCTTTGAGCAATTGAAGTTGCGGTTTCGCTTTTTTCGGTTTTGCAAATACGAACGCAACTTCATTGTTCACTTTGTTAATGACTGGATACTCTCGCAGCTTTTGTCCGTCAGGCGCTTGTGCTTCTACTATGATGTCGCCGACGGGGACTCTCGTGAACTCGATTGGTTGATCGTTGTACGTGTTGTTATACAACTCGTATTCCTTTTCCGAATCTGTAGTCGGGAAAGCCTTCACCACTACTTTGATGTCTTTGAGTTCAGCTGGCTTTTCTATTTTGACTTTGAGATTTCCCCATAGCACCCATTTATCAACTTCAGACGGCTCCGGATCACCCTCGGCATTGAGATTGTAAATGATTGGTTGTGCGCGATAAGTTGTGCTGTCACCGCGTGTTCGACTTGCCTCTTCGATAACAGCATGAGACTTAACATAATCCGGATCTCTCTTGATAGGTAGAAAGGATTTGACTCGTTTGCCGAAGCTCTCCGGATTATTTAAGTCACTTGCAATTCCGAACGGAATAATGAACTTCGGTTTTGATATTGGATTTGCAGCAATCATTTTTTTGACTACTGGTTCGATTTCGTTCGTGAAACTATATTGTCTTACTCTTTGCTTGGGGCAGAGTTCCTTCATAAACCTGGTCAGCCTGGCATTGGTTTCCCAAATCATAGGAGTATGTTTTGCCATTGTTTCAGAAGATAAATAATCGCAATAGGGACCAAGTGGAAGTCCTTTCAATGCTGCGTTGGCGCTTCCCCAGTGTCCGCCAAAGCTGCCATAGCCAGCGTGTGATGTTTCATCCTGCAAGAAGTGGAGGAAGGCGCCAAGGTTTAGATTGTCCTTGGCTCGGGTCCACAAGACACCTTCTTGCACTTTGATTGCATCTTTCGCGCGCAGAGCCTGCGATGGATCGCTCCAGAATTTGGGAAATCTTGTTTCGTCCAACATTGCATGAAATTTTACTCGCGGAATTTGCGCGCTGCCCTTCGCCGAGTAAGGCATGAAAACATTTCCGTACTGTTCAGGTTCAGTTTCCGGATCGTAATCGACAGATACGGCTGCGCTTGCAATTCGATATGCTTGTTCCGGCGTGTACCCCACGCACCTTGCGATGTGATAGGTCAATCCATAGTGCGTATCATCGTAATATGCAAACACCGCACTGGCGCCAAAGGTTAGGCAGAAAAATAGACTTAGAAAAACCAAATGTTTTTTTCTAGTCAGCCGTTCCTTAAACAGCTTTTGGAAGGAATTCGTTGAATGCGGGACGGGATTGCAGTTTCTACCTTTAAGACTCATGACTCGATTCCCATTATTTCCAACATCCGCTTTGAGAGCATAACGCAGTCAATGTGTCCCGGTCCTGCACCTGAATTGATGTCGGTCACGTTGATGCATTCTTTAAACGAGCTTGTTGCCCCGTCGAAATTAGACTTGCACATTTGAGACAGTCCATTGAAGAATGCTGCCTCTCTTTTTCCTTGAGCATCGTATGGAGCAACACTCATCCATAGGCGTTTGCCGGCGTAGAACTCGATCATCGGGTATGGCCACACTTCATGATTACAGCGACTTTCTGCCTGCTTCAATAATTCTGTTTGTGCCGCGGAGTCATTCGATTTTTGATAGGCAAGCCAAAGTGCAATGACTGCTAGCTGCTGTATGTATTCATCATCTCTAGTGCTTGCATTTGGAAGTGATTGAAGGACTTGTCCGGCATCCTTTACAGCTGAGCCGCTGTCTCCAAGTGCAAGGTAGCAGAATGCCCGGGGCAACAATGCATTTTTGTCGTTTGGATTGCTTCTTAAAGTGGCGGTGTAGCCTGCGACTTGATCTTGCAGAAAGACTTTGCTGGCATGCGCAAGTGCTGCTTTTCCATCAGCAGATGGCGCATTGCTATTGGAGGAATTCTCGAAGCTATTGGTACTGGAACTGGCCGCTGCCCCCAAGGCGTCCACCGCACAATAAAGGGCGTCTGGCTTCGCCTCTGTGATAGATAGTGCCACTGGCTGACTGGGCGGTGCCACTGCCAATATGTCGTTCGTCATGTTAGTGCCAGCGAAGTTTTGTATTCCAAACAAAATCGCCCGTGTGTCGACAAGTAGATTTATGCCTTTCTTTAGGGCCATCGGCACAATTACTGGACGAAGCTTTTGTTCATCGGTCTCAACTTTATACGCGTCGAAATAGCCCAACTTGAGCGATTGGCTGCTGGGGTTCGCGGACGCTTCACGAATAAACTTGGTCGAATCCACGCCTAATTCTTGGCACATGTCAAAGTTTAACTCGCCTGCGAAGTCCATCTTTCCTCGGGGAGTAACGAATATTCCTCTGCGATCCAGTACAACGTCCACGTTGTTTTTACTGGCTACACTTGCTATTGCAGCTGCAAGTTTGCCCGAGCCGAAAATCTCCTTAACGAACCTACTTAATAGTGCTTGTTCCGCGCTAATTACTGCCTTTAGATTGTTAGCAGTTTGCTGGATTTCAGCATCCGATTTACCCTGATTTTTTTCTTGCTGAAGTTTTTGATTGCCTAACTCGATTTGACTTTTGAGTACGAGCTCAGCTAAATACTTTGCATTGTCCGGATTATGAGTGCGATTGCGATCCAAGCTGCGTAACCATTGGAGCATCGCCTCCTGTTCGGCCAACTGGGTGACATGTGGCGCATGCGTCTTGCTGATTTCATCAAGCAGTATCTCGTTTGCAAGAAGGCTTTCGAATTTGGCAAGAAAGATAATGCCATAGCGCATGGATTTTGCAGAGGCAGCGCAATTAAAAGGCAGCTGCAAAAAGATTGCAAATAGTACAGCAATACAAAGAAACGTCTGCGCTTTGCGCATTGATAGATCTCCGGAAGCCTTAGAAGTTATGAGATTATACAGTTTCAGCTGTGACATCGCTGGGACATTTCTAAGGATGTAATTTGAGCACGCTCTAATATATAGTTGGGAAGAGTTTGCTTAGGCAGGGAGTTGCGCGACGCGATTGGGCTCTACTGCTTTTGTGTTTCATTCTGCGACGATTGCTTTAATCGCTTATAGGTCTCGAGCAGTCCGGTGTAATGCGAATTTTGTTCGCGACGGGTTTTCTTTGCAAGGTCAATTCCGAACTCAGCAATTTCTATAGCTTTTTTCTTAATGCCTGCTCTTTCATAAAATGATGCCAGCAACTGTGCTGCGCTAATTCGATCTATTTGATCCTGGCAGTCTTCTGTTTTGACCGCCGTTTCCAATTTATTCAACAGTGCCGTGCCTTCTTTCTGATGTCCTCGAGCAATGTGTAGCTCGGCAAGTGCCATCACGGGAACGTTTGCATGTGCCAATCCATCATCGCTCATACTGGCAGCGATGGCCCGTTCGCCTAGGCTCTTGTATTTTTTGAAGTCATCGGTCAGGTACATGAGACGACAAAGCGCTATGCTCTCGACTAATTCACCGTTCATTATTTCCAGATCATCATCAAGCTCCAGCCGTCCCACGTTTTCATTTCGTCGACCCTCTTCAACTGAAGAAATTATGTGCACATAGCGCTTCTCCAAATCGCCTTTGTTTTTGGATTTATCGTAGATATCGGACAACAATGCCAGCTCTAAAAGGGGATATGAGGAATGCCATGTTTCTTTTCCATTAATTAGGCTGTAATCGTATGCTCGTTTGTATGAGTTCTTAGCTTCTTTGTAGAGTTGGAGCCGCTCTTCTGCCCGACCCCTCGTCGAGTAAGCCACATACAGCAAGTTCTTGTCCTTTATCTTGGGGAGCTCTTGATCCAATAACGTCAATAGGTTTCTGCTTTCATCTGGTTCAATGTAATCATCATGCAGGAAGTCTACAATTGCTCGTTTAATACGAAGACCAGTCGAGATGTTTTTGTCTTTCTGTTTAACTTCGCTGTGGCTGCTCATGCTGACTTGGGAGGGCTCTTTCTCTGCAGATTGATTTTTGAACCACATCATGCACATAGTGACTAATGAACAAGCCGCAATTAGCGCAAGTACTAATTGCTTGTTATTTCGCCAACTGTCTGGTTCGCGCTTTTTCAAGTCTGCGATTGCGCGCTCTAAGTGTGAGCGAAATTGCGCGGTGTTGTCGAAGCGCTGATTCTTGTCCTTTGCCAGACTTTGTAGCAATAGTTCCTTCAAGGACTTCGGCAGATCGCTGGCAAGCTGTGGCTGTTCATTCAAGTGCTTGTACAAAATATGCAGAGGCGTATCGCCTGCAAAGGGAGGTCTGCCGGTGAGGCATTCATAAAACACGCAGGCCATCGAATAATAATCCGACCTCTTATCGGCTGCTTCACCTCGGCACTGTTCAGGACTCATGTAGAATGGATTGCCGCGCAGAGTTTGCGTGGTGTTAATAGCGGTGCTCATCGCATTTTGATGATGTTCACCTTCGACTATTCGAGCTAAGCCAAAATCTACTATCTTCACTTTGACCCGCGCTGCACCGCTAGTAGAGCCTTGCGTCTGGTTCAGCAAAATAATGTTGGACGGCGAAATATCGCCATGGATTACTCCCATGCTGTGGGCGTGCGACAGTCCTGCCAGAACTTGTTCGAATATAGAAGATAGAAGTCGAGGCGAGAGAACCTTCTCTTCCTCAAGAAGTTTTTTGAGCGTCCGTCCTTCGAGATACTCGTACACAATGAACGGACGATCGTCTTTTCCGATTCCCATTTGCAGTACTGAAACAATGTTTTCGTGCTTCAGGCGCGCAAGTGCCATCCCTTCTTGCTTGAACTTCTTGAGTTGGGACTCTTTATCCTCATCGGCTCCATTTATGAATTTGATGGCGACGATGCGCCCCATCAACTTATCTTTTGCTTTTACAACAATGCCGTAGCCGCCGGATCCAAGTAGATCCGCCAGCTCAAATTCAACAGGACATATTTTTTTGAGCGCAGTAAGTTGTGACTCAGCGTTTGCTTCCAACTGATGAAATTAGCTCCCTCTCCCAATCGCTATTGTGAGCCAATCTCGAAGGGATTTCAAGGGCGTGTCGGGAGCGCTTCTTATGAGGAGGTCAAAAGCTACTGAGCAGATTCAAATAGAATGACTGGTGTGTTGACTCCAGCATCAAGTTTTTCATCGGCCCGTCCTTGACTGACGGCAATTTCGAGATAGCCATGGCTGCCGATGAAGGCAATGGGTGCACCTTGATCGGCTCCCGAATATGATTGCCCAATCCGCCCGATCGATCTCTTTCCGACCTGGCAAAGTGCGGCATTTCTGACGTTGTCTTTTTTGATGTTTGTGATCAAATTGCCGAAACGATCAACGTAAGAAACTGAGCCTTCAACTCGTTTAGGATTTATTTTTAGCTCTCGCGATGGCAATTTAACGATGCTATCGAGCTCGACCGCTTGCCCCAATTTGTCCGATGTGATACCGGATGCAAAATGCGCGGCGACGGGCGCGAAAAGATCCCTTGCGTGGAAAGAATGCGAGACTTCCGGCATCCAGTATTTTGATTCTGTAAGTTCGAATACCTTTGCGTCTGACTGATCTTGCAAAATGGCAGAAAAAATTCCATTGTCCGGCCCTATGAATACTTGATCTTTGGCTTCAACAAGTATCGGTCGGCGTTTTGATCCGACGCCGGGATCCACCACTGCAACATGCACGCTACGTTTTGGGAAATAACTGTGGCTGTTTGCCAGAACCCATGCTGCCGCCGATATGTTCCATGGTGGAATGTCATGGCTGACATCTATGATGGTGGCATTCTCGCAAATTCCCAGAATCACGCCTTTGACTATGCCGACATAGCCGTCCGCAGTTCCGAAGTCGGTGGTCAATGTAATGATTGGCGGTTTTTCCACGTTTGGCTCCTAGGGCTCGAAATCCGGAACATTATTGCGCGTGCCATACAAGAAAACTTGTTCGGGCGCGTCTAAATTTTCATGTATCTCAGAAACGGTTTTGTTCAAAACAGGGTGCTTGTGTTCCGGCGCGATTTCCAACAGAGGTACAAGTGCGTAAGCACGCTTTGTCAATTGGGGATGTGGAACGATCAACTCAGGCAATTTGACTCTCTTGTCCCCATAAAACAAGATATCGAGATCGATTATTCTGAACGTGACGGCTCCGGTGAGCGTTTCCTTCATTATTGTGGGACCTTCAGCGCCAGCCAATGCCGACAAGCGCTTTTCGATTTCCTTGCAAACCTTCATCAATTCACGCGGAGCTAGATTAGTCTCAATGGCCGCAACGGCATTGACGAACCATTCCATATATTCATTGCCGACCGGCTCTGTTTCGTAAAGGCTGGAGCACTCCACAACTTCGATGTTGGGATGATCCTTCAATAACTGCATTGCCTGCTGTACGTAGCCAAGACGATCGCCCTCATTCGAGCCAAGACCAATGTAAGCTCTGGTCCAAGCCTCGCCTTTGCTGCTGTTTTCGTAGTCCTCAGACACTGTGGAATCTCGTCACAATATTGACTAACGGTCGTTGGAAAATGCTCCAATAAATAGCAGATTATATCTGTTTCGCGCCTATCTTTGGTTCCTGACTTCTAGGTGCATAAATGGCATCGATTATTTCCCTGGTGTTTTCCAGCGAATCGAACAGATAATCGGGCTTCAGCTCAGCCAGCGTTGCCTTTGGCGTACGCCCCGTTGCGGTGATAATGCATCGGATACCATAACCCTGTGCGCAGAGGATATCGTTTACCGCGTCGCCGATTATTACTATTTGGTCCTTCTCAAATGATTTGCCGAATACTTCCTCGGCCCGCTTATGGGCAAAAAGTGGCAAGTGCAGTCTATCTGCCGAGTCACATCCAAACGCGCCGAAGACGAAGTAGGAGTTTAGTTCAAATGGTGTCAGCTTAAGCCGCGCGCCCTTTTCAATGTTGCCGGTCAAAAGTCCTAGATAGCAGTCGTCTCGCGACTCCAGCTCATGGAGCAGCTCTTTGACACCGTTGTGCATACGGAATCCATTAGCTCTTGTAATTTCAGCTTCAAGCAGCTGAACATAGATGTTGAATGCATGAGGTAGTTTAACGTCAACCTCATCTTTGCTATATCCCAGCGCAAGCAAAAGCTCATAGCAAATTTGCGGGTCTGTTTTGCCTGACATCGGGTGCCCGGTGGCATCGATTGGTCGTTCGAAAACTTGATTGAGCGCTGCTTCCATAGCGCGTCTTCCCACGCCATCGGAATAAATCATGGTTTCGTCTATGTCAAAAAGAACGAGTCGATTGTTCATTGTTGTTGTTGTTGTTGTTGTTGTTGTTGTTGTTGTTGTTGTTGTTGTTGTTGTTGTTGTTGTCGAGTTTTGCCAACGTACTTATACAGCGATCCTCACGGCAAGATGATCTTACCTTACTTTTAATTCGATCCCCTAAAGACGATTGCAATGAATGTCTCAACCATTGGAACGAATTCGTTTGCTTGCCCGTCTGCAGCAACTTACATTCCGTGCCAAGGAGATCTTCATGACTGCGAATTTGTCAAAAGAGCTAACAAAAATTTGGGACATCGCAAAATCAATCGATATTTGCATGATGAATTCTCGCGATGAAGTTGGCTCAATCAGAAGTCGTCCAATGTCCGTGCAAAAGAAATTCGATGGTAGTTTTCTCTTCCTGACGGAACTTAAGTCAGGCAAAGTCTCCGACCTTCTGCATGATCATAAAGTCGGGCTTAGCTTTGCTGAACCAAAAACGCAGACATATCTGTCTGTAAGTGGAAGAGCCGAAGTGCTGCGTGATGAAGCTCTGGTGAAAGAACTGTGGAATCCTTTGTATGCGGCCTGGTTTCCGAACGGTCCTGAAGATCCTAACATTGCAGTTTTGAAGGTTGTGCCGGACAAGGCTGAGTATTGGGATGCTCCGGCAAACCCAGTAATCATGCTCTTGGGATTAGCCAAAGCTGCCGTGTCTGGACGACCTTACGCAGATGAAGGCGCTGAACACGAGAAAGTAAATTTGCAAAATAGTTAAGAGACCGGTGTAGGCGTTGGCGCTTGAGCTGCTTCTGCTGCGGCTGTTGCTTGCATCTTCGATTCAACCTCTGCTGCTGCTGTGATGCGTTCTTCCTCAGCTTGAACTAATGGCGAAACATGCACGGGCTGTGGATCGCTCCATACGCAAACTCGATTTCTGCCGCCGCGTTTAGCCACGTACAATGCCTTGTCTGCTTTGTCGATAAGCTCGGCCATGTTGTCAGAGTGAATAGGATAGAAGGCTGCACCGATTGAAGTTGAAATATGTCCGAGTCCCGGGACCGGATTTCGATTGATGTTTTGACGTAAGCGTTCGGCAATTAGTAGTGCTTCGCTCAGCGGCGTATCCGGCAGAATTACAGCGAATTCCTCGCCACCATAACGGGCCGCAGTATCTCCTGAACGGAGCAGTTTCTTCAGTACCGTGGCTACTTGTCTGATTGCCGCGTCACCAATTGGGTGACCCATGGTGTCGTTGATAACTTTGAGTTTGTCGAGGTCGAGCATAAGCAGTGAGCATGGTGTGCTCTTTCTTGAGGCTCGCTTGAGTTCTTCCGAAAGCCTGTTCTTGAAGTATACGTGGTTGTACAGTCCTGTGAGTCCATCGGTGATTGCTTGATGTTTCACCTGCGCAAATAGCTCAGCGTGTGAAACGGCAACGGCCAATTGATCTGCAAGTGCGGCAGCCAGGCGGACTTCTCCGGAGTGCCAATCACGTTCTGCGCTGCACTGATGCATGATCAAAATGCCAAGCAAGCGATCGTTTTGCAAAAGCGGTGCTGCAATCAAGGAGCGTGATCCGATCTTCTGTAGGAATTCGCGGAATGCAAAGGTTCTATAATCCGTTGTTACATCGACGATTGCGGATATCGGGATTTCGCCTGTGGCACCGGTGCTGGTCTGTCCGAAGTCTTTCAAGCGTGAAAGATCTATACCAAGCAAGTTGTTCAGATCGAGTATGCCTTCGGCGCCGGGATCAAAATCGAGCTTCGCATCATAAAGATTGACGCCGATGCTATCGGCCAATCCTTCGGCATGAAATTCGTGTGTGACAACCAGAGGACCTTCAGCGCGCGGCATGGCAATTTGACAATAATCCACGCCGAGTGCTTTGCCCAATTCCTCAGTTACAGTCTTGAGGATGGTATTAGTGTCCAGTGATGCTCTTGTGGAACGAACAATATTATTGATGAGGAATTCTTGTTCGGCAAGCGTCTTTGTTTTGGTGAAAAGATTTGCGTGTTCCATTGCCAGTGCGACGTGATTCGCCACGGCTTCGACAAGCTCGAGCTCAAGGTCGAACCATGCGCGTCTGTTGTCGCATTGTTGTACCAGAATCATGCCGACTGCTTGATCGGCAAATACAATCGGGCAAGCAATAAGTGACTTAATAGCGTGCCAATCAGCCGGTGACGATTCATCCTTTTCGAACAGTGGCGTGAAGGTGCTGTTGTTCATCACATCCAGCGAAAGAATCGCTTTCTGCTCCAAAATCAACTTGAGCATGCTGTTCTCAGTGATTAAAACAGAGCGGTTGTTCAATGAACTTCCTTGCTTCTCTGGATCCCACCAAACATAGTTGAACTCCATTTCGCTGCCGACAATCTTTTTGGCGTTGGGACTGGTGAAAAGCGCCAGGCAGCAACGGCTCGCTGATAGGGCTTGTCCCAGTTCTGTAACTGTCGTGTTCAAGATTTGATCGAGATCGAGTGATTGGCGAATCGAATCAGCGATTCTTTCTACCATCTCTTTATAATCGCGATTGAGTTCCAAGTTGATTGCCATCTGGTTGAATGCGCGAGCGAGCAGTCCTAGCTCGCCGCCCTGTTTGGTCGTGACGCGCTTGCTAAGGTCTCCGCGCCCGATCGATACCGCTTCGCGAACAAGTTCATTAATTGGTCCTGTGAAGTAGCCAGTTACGCGATAGGCTAAGAATACTGACACTGCAGACGCAACCGCGGCAGACAAGAGCATGAGTAGAAGGCGATCGTGGGCAGAACCGTACATGGCTTGAGAAGGAATGCCAACGACTACAATCCAGTCAGTTTCAGGGATGTGGTCAAAGGCGTAGGTACGCAGTGTCGGATCGGCGATACCGATCGCCTCATAGACTCCGCGTTTTTGCTTGGATGCTGCTTGCACACTGCGAGCATGCGAAAAATCCTTGCCGAGCCAGCGGTCATTGTCGAGAGTGCGCACAATGACTTTCTTGTCCTGGTCGATTACTGCAATGACAGAGCCGCGATCTTCGCCAAGTCCGCTGAAGAGTCGGAGAATTGCGGATGGATTAACAGATGCAATCAAAACGTTTTTGATTTTTTCACCGCTGTAAACCGGTACTGCGACCAAGATTGATGGCTTTCCAGTGACCGGGCAGGTGATGTAACCTGAGACCTCGGCTTCATAGCCATGAGTGGCTTTCGCGCCATTGAGAATTTTGGAGAAGAACGGCATCTTCCTGATACGGTAGCTGGTCGAACCGCCGGTCGGAATACTTGAAGCAAGAGTGGCGCCGTTGGTATCTAAGAGCATAACGGCGTTCCAGTCTCGCTGGGTTCGGGCCGTATTTGCTAAGAGTTGATTGTTTTCGTTGGAAAGTGGCTTCTGAAGCTCAGGAAGAATGGAGATGTTATGCAGCTCGATTTGCTGGGTGAGAATCCACTGCGACAAACTGCGGGCGGCAATACGGTCCTGAAACATTGCCGTGGTTTTAGCTGCCTGCAGTAATCCTTGATACTCTTTCCAAATGATCAGAGCGCAAATACATAGGATGGGAATGGACACAGCGAAACAGACAAGCAATAGCCTGCCTCTGATGTTCATTTCGCTTATCTTGAAGCCTTTCAAGATCCCACCTATGGAGCCTCTGTCCTTCTGTGTATAGCCAGAATTTGACCATCTTGAGACAGCATTATAAATCGTTTAAAAGGGAAGCCAAGGGGAGCTTTGCTCATTTGAGGCATTATGAGTAATCTTTAGTCTTGCCAGGAGAGCGAGAACCGATTAGGGTTTGTTAATCTGACTGTAATTCAAGAATAGATAAGCGAAATCAGATGGCTGATAAGCTTCTATATTTTTGGTTCAAAGCTATTGTTTGGCCTGCACTGGGCAATACTTCTTTATGTTCTCGTCCCGGTTGGGGGCACCGTGACTGAATCAAACGAGGGACAACCTAAATCTCTAAGACATGCGCTTGCTGGGCGACGGCAAGCGTTCTTTGGTGCTGCCGTTTTACTTGCCGGCTTTTCCATCTTTTCACTGTGCTTCTGCCCCATTCTTTTCCCGTTGGATGACATGGTGACTTTGTTTGCCACCAAGCAACAGGAAGACTTCTTCTTCGATCTGTTCGGATTCATTAGCGCAGCTTGGCTACTTTGTTGGGTTGCATCGCTAAATGGTTGGACGCAAATTTCAAAACTTGGTCAATGGCTCGGCCTGCTGTTCTTGTGTATTGACCAGGTCAGTTTGCTGG
Source organism: Candidatus Obscuribacterales bacterium (assembly GCA_021732085.1). Classification (GTDB taxonomy): domain Bacteria; phylum Cyanobacteriota; class Vampirovibrionia; order Obscuribacterales; family Obscuribacteraceae; genus JAIEPM01. The sequence goes on from JAKFVQ010000020.1 coordinate 161,121, forward strand.
CAGTCTTTAACGGGATGGCCGCATCGCAAACGATCTTGCTTGGATTTTGGGTGCCGCCGATGTTCTTGCAGGTTTATCTTGTTGGTTCCTTCTTCGGCTTTTTCACGCTTCCCGGTCTGACTAAGGATGGGAACCGGACGCTGACGGGCCTTGGGACTCTGGCAGTTTTGATGCCATGGTTAATTGCGCGTGATGAAATTATTGCAGGCACACAGGTCTTGCACGGATTCTTTATAATGCAATGAGCTCTCTTTGATACGTCGACGCTTTCAGTGGTATCAAATTCGGTGCCCAGGTAATGACAATCAGAATGCAAGATCTTGCATTCTGAATCTGTTATAGCAACCAAATTCTGCGTGCCTGCGATCATCAGACCTTGCGACGCCAGTTCTTTCCTGTCCGTCTGTCTAGACTGCGGCCCGCAGATAAATTCGCTGAAAAGCCTGTCAAAGGCCATGAAGTCGTTGATGCGAGTGGATTTCTAAGAGCGAACCAGTTGGGAGGCTTCTTTTGATTTGCGCTCGTTGGCTTGCTGGCGTTGGAAGCGAAAGATCTGCTTCAGCGTCAGTTCGTCATCCAGTGGCACTTTGTCTTCGATTTCAAAATCTAGCCCTTGCTTAAGGGCGGTCAGCACTTCCTCGCCAGCCTGTTCTTTTTTGCCCAGGCGTAGGAATGCGTCTACTTTGACCATGCGGGCAACCAGTGCTGCATCGTCAAATTCCAACGCTCGCTCACATAGATTGATCGAGCCGTGCGTGTCGCCTTGTGCAAATGCTGAACAAGCAGCCGCTGCTAGGAAGGTTCCACGTAATCCGTCTGTCAGGTAGGGGTAGTTGGATGCTTGTTCGAACGCCAGGCGCGCTTTGCGGTAATTGCGGCGTCTGTACTGCATGAATCCATCAAGGAAAAGAAGGAACAAAGAGCTTGGCGCAATTTCCCTCAGGTGTGCAAATTCGCGACTTGCATGCCTGCGCATTCCAGCCTTTTCCAGCAGGATCGCCAGCCGGCAGCTTTGGAATTGATTCTTGCGATCTGATTGAGCTTCCAGCATTGCGATGCGCAACTGCTCTGCTAGGACTGGATTTGTGATTTCAGCAAACCAAATACGCAGCGTTTTACTCTTCACTGCCAGGATGAACAACGCACACATGCACGCGTACATTGAAATGATAATCATCAGCGTGTCCTTTGGCAGGCTCGAGTACGCAAGCTGCCAGCGCGAACTTCCCATGCCGAAGAAACCAATTAAGGGATCGATCATCAGTGTTGATGCGCAGATGATAGCGACTGTATAACTGATTACTGTCGCAAGAAATGGATGCGGACGGAAAAACAATGCCGGCAATAAGCAAACTGCCAGAAGTAAATGCACCGCCACACCAGCGAAAAGTGCGGGCATCAGGAAGTCGACGTGTGGCAATCCCTGGGGAAGAGCATTGAACCACATCAAACCGTATGTCCAGTCTTTGATGAAGCCGCCCATTTGCTCGGTTGCGACAATGGTCGCTTTCAAATCAAGCCAAACTAATAATGGGAAGACCAAGAAGATGCATATCTTCCAAACGAGTAAGCGGACATCTTCAGATAACTCGTCGCTCGCTAATTCGTTTCTGTGTTTCCACAGCTCTAATAGTGTGCTGACCGCAAGAGCCACGATGATTGCGCTAAATATGTTTGTGCAAAGCTGAGACATAAGATTCCCTGCGACCCAGTCGAATTATAGGTATCCCAGACTTGACAAGCCTGAGAAAAAATTCCTTCTGGGTGATGAAAAATTTTAACCCCTTGAAACCCTTGTTGAGTGGGCAGCCGGGGATTATGGAGAGATTATTCCTTTGTATCCTTCCCGTTAGGATTCTGGAAGCGAAAGGGTTTATTTCGCCCGTCTCATCTGGATTTCTGGCATTGTTGTCATTAGTGCGGGGTTATCTTGAATATATTCGCGGACAATTTCGATTCTGGAGTTTCGTCGGAAACCCATTCCTTATTCGTCTGCCAATGCATTTTGAAGACTGCCTTGCTTTGGCAGCGGAGTTGCAAATGTATATCTATTTGACTGTGGATTCGTGCAGATGCAAGGGCTAATAGCCGCTACTATGGCTGCACATCCATGATCAGATCTTATCGGGTTGTCTACAAGTTGGCAAAGCGGGATAAAACAGTTTACCCGCTGAAGTTGCCAAAATTGTGAATCAGCTCAGATTCTATATGGCTACATTTCTGCGCGCTGGGTTTGAGGGGCTAAGAGGTCAGACTATGGCAAACGATAGAATTGGGCAAAAAGGTTCCGAATCAAATGACTCTCCGGGTGAGCTTGTCGCTGACATGTTTGCCCCTGATGGAATGCGCTCCGTTAAACTTGCTCAGACCGCCGCCTCGACGGTTCCACGTGAGTTCCCCTCAATAGCAATCAGTGATGATTCCAATTCTGGTAAGACTGGACTAAAAGCTTTGGAAGCGTTTTTCCGCGCACCTGAAGTTGCGACAAAGAGGGATGGCAGCGGTTCCTTGACCGTTGACGCAATTGACAAAGTGGAAGCTGAGGCAATTGCAAGTGGAAATGTCGGATTGCGTGCCGGTGCAGAATTCGTTAAACGGCATTTCGAGCCACTTAGCAGATTGAGTGACAATGATGCGCTAACACTAAATCCTGTTATTTCAAAAGATGACCTGAAATATTTGCCGCACTACGAGAAGGCTATTCAAGGCGGTTACCCGTGGCGAATCGGCACAGATCCTCGAATCGGTACTAAGGACTATGCTGAAGCAGTCGCTAAAGGCGCGACATTGGGCGCTGGCGTACAAGCTATTGCAGCAGCGTTTGGTCCTGCTAGCTATGCCGTTGGTATGGTTGCTGCCATGCCGGTTACCATAGTTGGAGCTGTTGGTGGATTTATTGGCGGTAATTTGCTCGGTGAGCATATAGAAGGAACGCGGAACGCCTTGTTGAGCTACCCGTTAGGGATGGGTGGTTTGTGGGCTGGTATCGGGGCTGGTGTGGCAGCAGCTTCATATGCCTGGGGACCAACATTAGGTGGAGCTGTCGGTTTTTACATGGTAGACCAACACGGCATTAGAAGTTGGGAGCGCAACGAGCGCCCGGCATACGAGACCATGTTTAAAGAACTGCGGCAACTAAAGTATTAGAGAGGCTCGAAGCAATATGAAAGTGACAGAAAGTCCTAATTTGAGCAAAATCGATGATTCGCGGACTCTTCTGGACGCAGAGGCAGAGCCTTTGAGCATCTCAAGTCTGAAGTTGTTCTATGACTCATTCAAATCTACTATCGACTCCGACAATAATGGATTCGTGAATCGCAAAGAACTCGATACGTTTAGAGAGAAGCAAAATCCTATTAGCCGCGAACATCGGCTTGCCGATGTCTTGGCGGGAAAGGTTCAGGATATCCAAGCACTCAGTCGAGATGAAAGTGGTTTTCTCGTTTTCTCTGATAGCGCCGGAATAAGTTCAAAGGATATTGATGCTCTGAGTGCAAAAGCTTCCGGGGATCCAGAGCAAAAGCTCGTCAAGTCTATTCGTGCTGATCTTGCATCTCGGAACTATGAAGATGTCTTGAAAAGTGGATGTGAATTGGTAGAGGAGCGACTGCATTTTGTTGATCTTAAGTTCAAGAAAAGCAGTGTATCGCTGGATCCTTGGAAGCATCTCGGCAATTCTTTATCGGCCGAATATCGCACGACTCTGGTAGGCCAGAGGCAGTTTGAAAAATACGAAGTAGGTCAAGCTCTGTCTAGCAAATTTGATACGTTCGGAGCCCTGTTCAATTTGAATTTTGATACCTATAGCGTTTCTGTTTCAGACAAGCGAGTCCATAGTTCATACAGTTGGATCGACAATGAACAGAAGGAGCACTCAGTTTCTGCGCCGGTGTTCGATGCGCTGAAAGGCGAGTTGAGAAAACATGGTCGCACGCTCATCGATACCGTTTATTCAGGCTCAACACATACGTACATTTCAGACCTACAGATTGAAGAAATGAATATTGTTGCAAGAGAGCCCTATCAACGCTATTTCGTCGATGTCGAATTCAGAAATTCTAGTTTCTCGTTTGATCTAAGCAAGCACATACGTAATGCCAGTACAAAGCACCGCGTAGAAATCGAAGTCCCGGAAAAGGTATATAACGATGCAAGAGCAATTTGGGATCCCAAGTTGAGCATGAATTCAATGTTGATTAATCGGAGAATCTCAAGTTTGCACGGTGATATCAAACGCAAATGGACTGAATCGGATCCCAGCTTCGAGCGGCTAACGACGGACTCTGGCAGAACCTTTGTTGTTCCCAGGACGTCTCAAACAAAGGGAGGGTGACATCATTCTGCCACCCTCCTTTGTGATAGATCTTCTGGTTGGAAGCGTGGTATTTAGCCGCTGTGCTTCTTGAGCTCTTCTGTGAGCTTAGGAACAACTTCAAATACATCGCCGACAATTCCATAAGTTGCATGCTTGAAGATTGGAGCTTCAGCATCCTTGTTGATTGCGACGATTACTTTGGAGGATGACATACCAGCAAGGTGTTGGATCGCTCCGGAGATTCCGCATGCGATATACAGTTGTGGGCTCACAACTTTGCCGGTTTGTCCAACTTGATGTTGGTGATCGATCCAGCCGGCGTCAACTACTGCGCGCGATGCACCGAGTGCAGCGCCAAGGGTTCCACACAGGTTCTCCAGGATATTCCAGTTTTCTGGTCCTTTGATACCGCGTCCGCCGGCAACGATTACGCTGGCTTCGGACAACTCGATCTTCTGACCTTCCGATGCGTGGATAGCAGTCACTTTTGCGCGAATCTTGTCGGCTGTTACCGGCAGATCGACGATCTCTGCATGATGACCGTTCTCAGCTTCTTGAACTGCGAAGATGTTCGGACGTGTCGTGATGAATGATACGTTCGACTTCAGTTCGAAGATGCCGCGTGTCTTGCCCGAATACATCGGGTGCACAACTTCCAACCTATCGCCTGCGACATGGATCTCTGACACGTCTGTGACGCAAGCTGCATCATGGCGAGCTGCGACTCTCGGCATCAGATCCTTTGCCATCGAGGTATTTGCTGCAAATACGTATTGAGGATCTACGGTCTTGATCGCTGTTGTGAGCGCTGCTGCATATCCTTCGGTCGAATAGTTCGCAAATTGAGCGTTATCTACAACGAGGATTTTTGTCGGCTTGCATTTGTTTGCCACCGCTGACAGTGCCTTGACGTTTTCGCCGACGATCAAGGCTGTAACTTCTTTTCCGTTCGCTTGGCGGCGTGCTTCAGACAAAGCTTCTAAGCTGGCTTTTCTAATTGCGCCGTTACGCTGCTCCAAAAAAACTAAAATACCGCTAGCCATTTGATTTCTCCTAAACAAAAATGCGGTGCAAAAACTAGATGACCTGAGCTTCTTTCTTGAGAAGTTCTACCAGCGTCTTAACTTGCGTATCGACATCGCCTTCGAGCACGCGACCTTGTGGACGCTCGGGAGGCAGTGCCATCTCTTTCAGTTTGAGAGGAGCTTTGTCTGTGCCAATTGTGCCTGCAAGTCCAAGGGCTTCGGCATTCTTAACCGCAATCTCTTTGCGGCGAGCAGCCATGACGCCTTTGATGCCAGGATAACGTGGTTCATTCAAGCCTTTTTGTGCGCTCAGAACAACCGGTAATGTGCCTTCCACTGTTTCGTGTGCGCCTTCGATTTCGCGCTCAGCCTTGAAGGTGTTGCCTGTGATTTCGAGCTTCATGATCACGGTAACTTGCGGGAGGTCCAGGAGTTCGGCCAACATTGCCGGAACTTGGCTGTTGTCGCCGCCGACGCCTTGTTGTCCAAGGAGAATGACGTCATATCCGCCGTCTTTGATAGCAGCGGCAAGAACTTTTGCAGTGCTCAGAGGATCGAGATTTGTGAAGGATGGATCAGAAAGATGCGTTGCGTTATCGACTCCTCTTGCCAGCGCGTCGCGCAAAACATCGGTACATTCAGCTCCGCCCATAGAGAAAACCATCGTTTCTCCGCCATTTTTTTCCTTCAAACGAAGCGCTTCTTCAATGGCAAACTCGTCGTACGGACTAGTGAGAAAACGAACTCCGGTGAAGTCGATATTAGACTTGTCGCCTGCCAGATTGATCTTTGTCTCAGTATCCGGAACGGCCTTAATACACACTGCAATTTTCAAGGGACCATCCTCCTCAAGCCGTTATGTGCTTATTCCCAGTGAATCAATTTACGGCACTTCGCGCTGAGATCGGGATTTCTTACCAGATTCCTTAAGGAGAGAAAGATACAGCTCATACTGGAACGCCATTTCTTAGCGGGATTTCCTTTCTTGCAGCTTTCGGTTTCTTATTGCTAACTAGCTCGACGTGTGGGGGCGGGCGCGCCATTCCCCGATGGCTTTGTCACCCTCTCCTCAGATGACGTATTGCCCTATGGGACGCTTTTTCGGCGCTTTTGTCTGGAACATCACTTAACAGGAAGAAATTCCGCAGAATTTCTACTCGAACACCGAGCAGCATGACAAGTGGAATTTATAAGCTCCAAATTTGAGTCGTTTTTGGACTTAATAAAGTCCACTTGACCCGCTTTCTCCAGATTTGTGAAAAAGGAAGAAATTCCGCAGAATTTCTATCAACACCGACCAGCATGACAAGCGGAATTCATAAGTTCCAAATCTGAGCGGTTTTTGGAATTTATAGATTCCATCGCGAGTAACTTTCTCCAAATTTGCGGAAAAGGAAGAAATTCCGCAGAATTTCTATCCGAACACCGACCGGCATGACAAGTGGCGGTTTAAAAGCCGCCAAATTTTTCCAAAAAGGGAGGTCCATAAACCGCCACTTGTCATGGGCTTGTGAGAATTAGTCTCTGTTTGACCGCTATCTTGCCAAGTGGCGGTTTGAAACCTACATATCCCACTGATTTTGTATGCTCATTTGCCTACACCCTGGCAGGCGCCTCTGGTGCGAGATCGACAAAGCTGGTTTTGACGGTAATACGGCAATAACTTTTTCGAAGAACAATTAACAGGTCCGATTGTGACAACGTGTCACTGCGTCTTCCTGATCGATTGAGCTGATCATTTTTCCAATGCTTTGTTCACGACGGCCAAATTTGAGAGAATACGTGCTCAGGTTTCTATCCGACATTGCAACTGAGGTATTTATGAGAGTCTATTTCAGGAAATCGGGCGGGTTCGCTGCCATGTTTGTCGGATTCATTTTGGATACAGACGAAAAGCCTGGACCGGAAGCCGAGGAGCTAAAGAGCCTTGTGCAATCGAGCGGGATCATGAGTAAGCGCGACATGCGAATGGAAAAGGCGCGCGACGTTTACCTCTATACCTGGCAAATTACCGAAAATGGTAAGGATCATTCCGTCACGATCGACCAGCTCAGCATGCCTGAAGAAGTGAAACCGCTGCTCGACTTTTGCATGGCACGCGCGAAGAATATGCTGCCTGATTAATCAAATCTGTGCACGCACGCATCAGTGAAATGGTAGTGGTTCGCGCCCGGTGTGAGCGCTTACTTTGATTTCGGTTCGTTATCTTGGATGTCCTGCGCTTCTTTATAGAAGGCGCGAATTCCCTCTGGCGAGAGGTAGCATTTTTCTTTCTCGCACCAGGTTATCTGGCGAATCAACTCATCGGGATCGTCGATAACAGTAAGTAGCGCTAGCTCTTCTTCGTAGAGCAGGCCACGCTTTATCACAGTATCTTTAAGCCAATCAATCAACGGATTCCAGAAATCCGAGCCAACCAGATATAAAGGAAAGCGTTTGATCTTATTCGTCTGCATTAAATTCAATGCTTCAAACAGCTCGTCAATTGTGCCGAAGCCGCCAGGCATGATGATAAATGCCATCGCGTATTTTATGAACATCAACTTTCGCAGGAAGAAATAACGAAAGTCGACGCTCAAGTTTTGATATGGATTGCCGCCGCTCTCTTGAGGCAGTTTGATGTTCAACCCGATCGAAACACCTCCGGCTTCTTTGGCGCCTTTGTTGCCCGCTTCCATGATGCCCGGTCCGCCACCAGTGATGACGGCAAAACCGGCCTCAGCTAGTTTGAATGAAAGGGTCTCCGCCAATTTGTATTCGGCGTCATCAGGAAGGCATCGCTTCGAGCCAAAGATGCTGACCGCTGGTCCAATCTTTGACAGCGAGTCGAAGCCTTCTACCAACTCGGACATGATCCTGAAAATTCTCCAGGTATCTTTTGCTGTAATCTCGTCTATTACAAATTGGCTCTCAGGCATAGTCGTTTCCTCGGTCGGACAAAAAATCAATTAGTAAATAAGACGGAACCGTACGGTTTTCGGTCCCGAAAAGTCGAAAAACTTAACTGGAAAAGAAAATTGAAAGCGCGTGCACGTCCGGCAGTAATCCAGTTTTAACCGACTTTTCCAACCTGGTCAGCTCTTGTTTCTTTTTGACCAAATATTCCAACTCGACTTTGTGGACTCTTTCCAAATCCATTTTCAGAACCCATGGATTCATTTTGATTTCGGATTGCAATCGCTTCGCCATGTCGGAGACGGGAAGCTCGCGGCGCTGTATCCCTCTGCCAGCCGGAAGACTCGCCAATACTCGCTCGGATGCAGTCTTTACGCTCAACCATTTTGTCAGTGTTGTTTGTACAACCGCAAATACCGGTATTGCAGATTGCTGCTTAGACAACAATTCCTGAATGCCCGCCAGAACCTGCATGCGCTCTCCGTAGATCCAGTGATCGAGCAGAGCAAAAACGTTGGAGAAATGTGGACTCATCTGCGAAATTACTTGGAGCGTAATTGTTTTTTCCGGCAAGATGTATATTGCAGTCTTCTCAATCTCTTTTGCAATCATGCGCAAATTGCCTTCTGTGCTTTCGGCAAGATAGTCGATTGCTTCGTCCTCGATCACTACGCCGAACTTGTGGGCCCGTTTGCGGCACCAATTCAACATTTCTGAATTCGTGGAGCCAGGCCAATATTTGATCTTTTCAAAATTCTCGATTGCCTCGACGTGCTTTTCGAAGACCTTGGAGACTTTTAGTGTTTTATCAAAGTTGAATGGGCAACTGAAAATTAAGTAGGTGTTCGGAGCTATATGTGCCAAGGCTTTGTCGAGATCGTCAAGAAGCTTCTCGCTCTTTGATTTGCTACCTTTTGCGCTAGCCGACTCGTCATCTGACTTGCCACTGCGTTTTTTCGTAAACAGATCGCAGTTGTCAAACACGATCACTTTATTGCCGGGACCGAACGGAACCGCTGCGGCACCGTCAATGACTTCTTTTAGATCAGGATGGTTGACACGGGAAAAGTTGAAGCTCGCCCAGGCAGGATCCAACAGTTTTTCTTTCAAAGCTTCAAGCCGCTCGGAAATGAGCAGCTCTTCTTCTCCAGAAAGAATTATTGTGGGCATCAGGCATCCTTCACGATTCTATTACCGCTAACTATGAAGTATATGCGTTTTGCGATCGAAGTGCACGCATCTCCCATTCTTTCCAAGTATCTGGTGCAGAATAAGAGTTGCGTGCTGGTTTGTGCTGATTGCTGGTTTTGGCGCCCGAGTTCTTGCAAAAGTTGCTTTGATAAATAGTCATGCAAATAATCGATTTTGGCGTCGCGTTGAATAATTTCCGGAAGGCGATCGATTGCATCGGTAACAAAACAGAGGAGAAGGTCTTCTACCATTCGGGTCACGATACCGGACATCTCGGCAAGTTCAGACGGAATCAAGACCTCTTCGTCAGCCACCCATGAAACGAATTTTGCAACGCGCAGAGCGTGGTCTGCAAGGCGTTCGAACTTGGCGGCGATCAGAGTGCTGCCAACCAGAGCTCGAACTTCTTGTGCATTTAGATCGTTTCTCTCGCTCAAAATCTCCAAACACTTCTCTTCGATTTTGAGGCAGCTTTTGTTGATCTCTTCTTCGTGCGTTTCGATTTGCTCGAAGCGTGCCGTCGGATTTTTCTGCAATAGCTTTGTGAGTTCGCCTGTCGTTGAGCTGACCAAGCGCCCTAATGCAAGCACATCTTCTTTTATCATCGTGATTGCTCTAGTTTTCATTGTGGCTGGTCCTCCACTTCCTTTTCTGCTTTGACGTGTTGCTCACCGGTTGTAACTGTATTTAGTCTGTATCCCAGGCGATGAACTGTTTCTAGCAGTTCAGGATTTTTTGCGTCCGCTTCCAGTTTCTGTCGCAACCATCTTATGTGAACTGCGACCGTCTTCGCATCGCCGGAGAAATCGTATCCCCACACCTGGTTGAGCAAAACTTCGGTCGACATTGTTTTGCCCGCGTTCAGCATCAACACTTTCAACAAATTGAATTCTTTTGGAGAGACTTCAATTTCTTTTCCCTTGTGTGTTACTTGCCTTGCCTCTTCATCTAACTCGAGGGCACCGACAATAATTTTGTTGGAATGCGTTGCGCCTTTTGCTCTGCGGAGAAGCGCTTGTACTCTGGCTAACAGCTCGACGGTACTGAATGGTTTCGCCAAATAATCATCCGCGCCGGCAGTTAAACCTTCAGCGACTTCGTTTGGTCCGCTGCGTCCTGTCAGCATCAAAATTGGTGTCTCAACTCGACGGCTGCGCAGAATTTTGCAAATCTCCGGACCCACCATATCGGGCAACATCCAGTCGAGGATGATCAGGTCAGGATTCGTCCCATCAAAACCAGAAAGCGCTTGTTGACCGTTTCGAAAAGTAGCGGTCGTAAATCCCTGGCGTTTTAAATTGAAATCAAGAGTTTCGATGACTGTTTCGTCGTCGTCAACAAGCATGATTTTCTTTGCGTTCTTCATCAGCCACCTGTCTGCGAGCGCGTCGTAAATGCATTAGGCGAAGGAAATTCGAGTTCAAAACAGGAGCCGACGCCCTCTGTTGATTTCACCGATATCTTAGCACCGTGCAGATCCAGCACTTGTTTCACGATTGAAAGCCCCAAGCCTGTCCCGCCTCTGGCCTGACCCTTGTCGATTCTATAAAAGCGAGAAAAAATCTTTGGTATCTCGGCTTCTGACATGCCGATTCCAGTATCTTCAATGCTAAAGCATCCTTCGTTTGCGCCTCCGCGTATCCAAATTTTGCCATCTTGCGGTGTGAATTTGACCGCATTTTCCAGAAGGTTTAGCAGAACTTGATCAAGCTGTCCGCGGTTGGCGTAGATGAGCTGATTGTCCCCCTCCACGCTAATCTTAATCCCTTTTTCAAAGGCTTGTTTTGAAACGGTTTCGATGGCGTAAAGCGCGCGATCGCGAAGTGAGAGCCATTCGCATTGCAGCTCATGGCGCTTCTCCGCCACTTGTTCCAGCGCAAGCAGGTCAGCTACTAATGCCTGCAAGCGTTCCACTTCTTGATACGCACGCTTGAGCATGCGCTTGCAAACTTCGCGCTCGTCAAGTGCACCATCAAGTAAAGTTTCAACAAGAAGCTTAATGTTAGCGATTGGTAATCTCAGCTCGTGAGCCGCTTCTGCAATTACCGTCGATGAGTCTCTCGTTTTTTCGGAAGCTGCTGCGCCATCTGCATCGACGGAAGCGCGCGAATGCGCATCGGCGTTTGCCGCTTCGACATTCTCTTTCGACAGTTGAGACTCGCCTTGCACAAGTTCCTCAAATTAATATCGTTTCGTAGTCATCATTGTTTAGAAGGTTTTCTGTAGCATATCAGCATTCGCCAAGGAGGATGCTGTGGGACCACTTACATTACTTATTCTGGATGGCTGGGGAGTTAGCAGGGAGAAGCGTGGCAACTCAATTTTGGCCACCGCAACACCCAATTACCAAGAACTTTTAAGCAAGTTTCCAAACAGCCTTTTGCAAGCTTCAGGCGAGCACGTCGGTTTACCACCCGGTTTGATGGGCAATTCGGAAGTTGGGCATTTGAATATTGGTGCCGGACGCGTTGTCATTCAGAAGCTCACCCTGATTTCGCAAACCATTATCGACGGCACATTTTTCAAGAATCCAGTGTTCACAGCTGCAATCGATCGCGTGCGTGCTACCAATGGAACCTTACATATATTTGGATTAGTTAGCGATGGTTGTGTTCACTCCAGCCCCGATCATTTGGATGGTTTGCTGGAGCTGGCGTCGCGAGAGAAAGTGGCGAAATTGGTTGTGCACCCGATCTTGGATGGGCGAGACACACCACCGCGTTCAGCCAAGAGGTTCATGCGCGAGTTGGAAGAAAAGTTGGCAAAGATCGGCGGCAAGATTGGCGTTGTGTGCGGTCGTTATTACGCAATGGATCGCGATAAGCGCTGGGATCGAATTGAAAAATACTGGCGCGCGCTCGTTCTGAGCGAAGGATTGCCGGCAGCCTCCGCAGTCGAAGCTGTGGAGAATGGCTATGAGCGCGATGAGAATGACGAATTCATCGTGCCGAATATTGTAAATGCAATTCCTCTAACTGATGGGGACGCGATGATCTGTTTCAACTTTCGACCGGATCGCGTCAGGCAAATCAGCCGTGTAATGACCACGCGCGATTTTATGGATTTTTATCGCCCGACTGTGCCGGACATTTATTACGCTTGCATGACCGAATATGACAGTAGTTTGAATTTACCGGTAGCTTTTTCACCTGAACAATTGCCTTCTCAGGACATGAAAAACACATTACCTATGTTTCTCTCTTGTCATCATGTTAAGCAGCTTCACGTAGCTGAAACTGAAAAATATGCTCACGTGACCTACTTCTTGAACGGCGGTGTTGAGGCCGCAAACGATGACGAGGAAAGAGTTTTAGTACCTTCGTTAAAGGTGGCGACCTATGATAAAGCGCCCCTTATGCAAACACCCAAGGTGTGTGAAATGGCTTGCGAGGCAATTGAATCCGGCGCATACCCATTCATAGTGATAAATTTTGCTAATCCAGACATGGTAGGTCATACCGGATTTATGGAAGCGGCTGTCGATGCTGTGAAATCCGTTGATGATGCGTTCGGTGCGCTACTTGAATCAACCCGGAAAATGAACGGAACGCTTGTTATTACTGCAGATCATGGAAATGTTGAGCAAATGCTCGACTTGAAAACCGGTGAACCTCATACAGCGCACACTACGAACCCGGTACCGCTGATAGTGGCAGGATTCGGTAAGGCGAGTAAGGGTGGATTTAGGCTATCTGATGGATGTCTTGCCGATGTTGCGCCGACTATCCTTGAAATCATGGAATTCCAGAAGCCTGCAGAGATGACCGGTCGCTCGCTCTTAATACATTGACAACGGAATGCCAACCAATGTTAAACGGCATTATCAATTGTTGCGAAAGCCTGCCGATATATTTAACAGCTGTACAACAAAGTGATTGCAGACCGCTGGTTTCGGTGTTATCATTGCGGCCGCTTTAGGTTGGCTGCAATTACTAACTTGTCAAATGCAAGTGGTCTAGCCAAACAGGATATTCATCCGACGAACAGGCGTAACAAGCAGAAGAAGGAGACGAACACGTTTTATGCTTAAATTCCAAACAATAGCTCTTGCCGCAGCGAGCGTAGTCCTAGCGGCCGCACTAACGGCTTGTGGTGGCACCAGCCCGGAAGGTAGCACATCGACTTCGACGGCAGCACCGGACGGCAGCGCAGCAACCTCCACCGCTACCACAACCGATACAGCCACCAGCGGTGATGGCTCAGCAACAACAACAACAACAACGACAACAACCAGCACAGAAACAACACCTCCTGCAGGTGAAGCTCCAGCTGGCGAGTCCAAATAGTTAACTGCTTCGGCAACTAACTAGTTGTTCTAAATAACTGATCTAAAACAAAACCGCACCAAGCCATTGTGCCTGGTGCGGTTTTGTTCGTTTTGCTTCGGGGAGCTTTTCAGCAAAATTCGTTGGGTGGGTGTGGATTCGGCTTCTGCCGGATGGCGAGATTTTGCCGGGGCGCGGGCATCTTCCCTTTTTCGGGGCACGGGCCTCTTCTCGGGGCATGGGCATATTTCTCTTCCGGGGTGCGCGCCGCTTCAGCTACTAATTGCTGGAGTGCGTGCTTTCTGATTTCTGCGAAGACCGCGCCGACTCTTTGCAATTGGCATTTCTATACTCCAAAAATTGTCCATATTTGGAGCTTATAGATGCCATCCGGCAAATGTGCTCTTTCGATTACGGTGAAATGAGCTTGAAATGTTCGTGAATGAAAACAACTTCCATTTTGCGCAAGCATCCGATTTATCAGCCAGCTTTTTCCTGCGCCGACATGGATAATTTACGGGTCTACTCAATGGTCTGTGCTAGAACGCGAAGAGAATCCACTTCAAGAAGAGCGCCCTTATTTATAGTTTGAGCGATGGATTTCGCGATAGCGTGAGTAAGGCGTTCTGCCGTTCTCGCGTTCGCTGGAGACTGCGCGAATGCGGCCTCCAGCCATGTAAACTCGTGAGCCATCGTTGAAGATGATTGTCTGGTTGTAGCCATCCTTGCTCTGAGTCCACGATGCTACATTGCCCTCGACCGAGAATGTGCCATCTGGATTTGTTACTATCTGCCCTTGTCCATTTTGATAAGTCTCATGGCCGTTTTCATCAAAACGATAGCTATCGTTGCCGACTACTTCGGTTCGGTCCCCGCCTTGCGGTGCATCCAGGGGCTGCATCATAGATTGCAGCATATTTTCGTTTTGGAAGAATGGATCGTACTGATCGCGCTTCTTGTCGCCAGGCTCCTTACCCTCGTTTGACTTGTCGCCAGCTTCCTTGTCGAACTTGCCGCCAACAGGATCCCTGCCTTCCTTTTGATTGTCGATTGTCAGAGATGGCATCGGATACGCATCACCACGCGCGGTATCGCTTGGGTAGGCATCGCCACGTGCAGTGTTGCTGGGGTAGGCATCGCCACGTGAAGTGTTGCTGGGGTAGGCATCGCCACGTGCAGTGTTGCTGGGGTAGGCATCGCCGCGTGCAGTGTTGCTTGCATAAGCGTCGCCGTGTGCTTGGTCCTTGCCCTTGTTGTCGCCGCTCTTTGTTCTGATGGGTTCGTCAACAGCCCCGTTTGTTCTGCCTGTTTGATCTGATGCTGAGTTAGCTCTGCCAGTTTGATCGCTGGCACCATTAGTCCGGCTGCTTTGATCGCTTGATGAGTTGATCCTGCTAGTTTGATCACTCCAAATTTCTGATCTGAAATTGTCGGCGCTTTCTGTCGCGGCTGATGAGGCTGAATCGCCTCCCTTTAGCTGCGACTTCTCATTATTGTTTTCGACATCTGCCATAGTAATCATCTCCCTGAAGCAATTGAGCCGGTTGTAAATCTGAAGGTTTTCTGCTTCCTATATATTGGAGCTCCGGCGAACCTGCAGTTGCGAGGCATTCAAAATGCTGTTTATTCGCTTGACTGCAAGAACATTTTGCCTCCAGTTTCAGGAGAATTTTATGTGGTGGCATACAGAGTTGAATTTGTAAAACTAGCATTCATGCGCCGCGCCGAAGGAGTAATTCGCTTGTGGCTACTGTCGAATTATTCAGTTGGATGCAATAATGCTCTTGTGTGGTGTCCGCTTTTGCTTGATTAGCAAAGGTTTCGGGATGTAACAAGGCTGGGAAGAATTAGGGAGAATCGCTGCGGAAATCTTGGGAGAAATCTGGGAGATTGAAATTCTTTGCAATCTTGCATCAACATACGCTGCTGGCAAAGCAAGAAATGTTTGTTTGCTTGGGAGAATTCTAGGAGAAATGCGGACGCTGCAAAGGTATAATTAGCTCAGCTCTTGTCAGGTGCGAATGATGTTTGGTGTTGAGAAGAGAAAAGCCAACGGCTTCTGTTTGCTTCGCAAAGCATTTCCTATTAGCGCGTTGTTGACTTGTGTGCTCGTTGCACCTTCAGTGGAGGCGCAGGGCCGGTTCACGCAAAACGGACAGCAATATTCGGCACAGCAGCAAGGCGCGCAATTTCAGATGCAGGGCGGTCAACCGTATCCAACGCAGGGCATGCCATTTCAGGGGCAAGGCTCCACTCAATATCTAGTTCCAAATCAGCAACAATACGTGCCACAACAGATGCCCGAGCAGGCTTACCCAGTCCAGCAAGCAGCTCCGCAATTTGGCGCACCGAATATGGTGCCAGGTGGAGCTGTTGCCAGACCTGTTGCACCGAACGGCTTCGTTGATCTAAATACTGGGCGTTTTGGTCGACTCGATTTCAACATCGCAAATGGACGCTTTCAAGACAGCAGCGTGGATAATTTGCGCGTGATTGCCAGTGAACTCGATATGGCGAGAGGGCAGCTCGGTGGAATCGATGTTCAAGTGACCGGCGGGCACTTTCGTGAGTTTACGATTGACCAGTTGCGGATAGCATCTTCTGGTGCTCTTATGTTTTCAACCGAAGCGTTTTTGAACAATCGCGTTCTGGAATTCACCCAACCGATAAATGCAAATGTCGCAGTAGTTTTTACGCAGAAGAGCTTGAATCAATTTCTTTCTTCACCGGCATCTTTGCAGATGCTTTCCTCGGGCGCGACCAACCACTTGGGTGGTTTTCTAAGTCAAATTGTCGGCAGCGCACTGCAAGTAAAGTTTCAATCCGCCGCAGTTAAATTGATGCCCGAGGATCGGATCCAAACTGATGTGAATGTGCTCGTCAATTTGATGAATGTCGAAACTGCCGTGCCACTTTCTTTGAGCACCCGCTTGCTCTTGCAAGATGGCTGGATCTCGATGGCCGATACAAGCATTCTCACATCAGGGCAGGCTCTGCCTCCGGAAATGTCATCGATGATTGTGCAGCGTTTGAATAAGCTCGCTGATTGGGGAAAGAACAACCCTGATCTTCGATTCTCTTTCAATCAATTAAAAGTCTATCCGGGCGATCGCTTCGAGCTTGGCGGCACCGCATTCATCAAGCGCCTGCGCTTTGGAAACTGAAGTTGATTTGCTCTTCTGCTCGTTCTGATCAAGAGCACTTCAATTATTTTGAATGCAAGAGACTAACTCCGGCGAGCTTTTTTTCAGGCAATGCATTTGAATCATGGTTGATGAACTTATTCAAAAACGCAATGCTGTAGTGATTTATGAGTTCCTTTTGTTGCGTGTCTGTGTTCATATTCGAAAAGGAAAAGTGTCCGGCCTTTTCGAACTCGACGAGGTAACATGGAGCGGCGGTTTGGGCGAAGGCACCGTTTGGACGTTTGAGGAACGGAGCAACTCCGAGATCTCGCGTTCCTGTTTGATACATCACAGGTATTGATAATTCGGATAAAGTTTTATGCGCCACGAATGGTTCGCTGTAAGGAGATAATGCCAGAACCGCTTTCACGTTTTCCAGTTTCCAGCTTGGCCAGGCCCCTGCTAACCCCAAAACTGTGTAGCCGCCCAGCGAGTGCCCCGCCAAAGCTAAATTAGTCCAGTCAATTTGAGAATCCCATCCGGGAGAGTTGTGAAGCGCGGCAATGATCTTTTTGATGTCATCACGTCGACCTATATATGTTTTGTCTGTCCATTTAGCTGCCGAACGTAAGTCAACTTCCGGCTTGCTGAGCCCGTGTGTCCCACCCATTGCATCTTGGTGATTGGGCGCAATTACAAGGTAGCCAGCTGCAGCCAGTGCCTTCATCAAGAAGATACTCTGTGTGTTTATTCCATGAAGTCCGTGCGAAAAGATTATCAACGGATGAGGTTGAGTTCCAGGCTTCGGCCTCCAAACTGCGCATTTTATCCCAGCGATTGATGTTTTCTGGCAATAACAGGAGCGGTACTCGCTATTCTCCTCGTGCGCGCGCCTTTGAAGTTGCGCTTTTATTCTGGCTCTTAGATTCTCTTGAGCAGCTGCTGGGTTTGTCGGTACCATAAGTGGGGTTAAAATCAATAGAACTGAAACGAAGGAAAGACCTTTCCACATGTGCTCCCCCTGCGTTTGTGTGCCTCGAATTGGATTGATTCTTCCAAGCATTATTGTTCTGTATTAGTTATCCCGAGTGTTTATTGTAGCGTCCTTGAGCTATCGCGTCGAAGATTTCGCCGGGCTCGATGTGGGCATTGCTGTTCATCACGCGCTCGTAGAGCTCGTCGGGTAATACTCGTAGCACTGTCATCAAGCCGTGCACACCAGTTGCCCAGTGCTTACGCATGCCGCGAGCTTCGCGTTTCATCATGACGCGCATCATTGATTCCATTGTCATCTCTGGCGAGTTCATCATGCCCTGCATTTCTTGTGGATAGCCGGGGACTGCAAATTCTGGTTGACTCAGGGCGTTCTGTGGAGGTGGAACGTGCAGTGGTTGGTTCTGGTATGCCTGGGCGCTATGAGCTGGGCGGATGCGCGGGCCGATTTGTCTGACCATGTGATTCATCATATGGTGAACCATGTGGCAGTGGAAAATCCAATCGCCTGGATTGTTGGCGATGAACTCGAAGTCTTGTGCCATTGCAACGCCTACGAGTGTGTTGTTTCGAGGAATCCATGCGGAATCAGGAATTCGACCACCTTCTGTACCGGTGAGCCAGAATGTGTGCCCGTGAAAGTGAATCGGATGATGTTGCATTGGGCTGAAGTTTACGAGGCGAACACGAACGCGTTCTCCGTGCCTTGCCACCATCGGGGTGGTGAATGGACCCGAGCGCCCGTTGATTGTATGCCAGTTCCAATCCATCAGGCTTGAATCGGCAATGCTTGCGTTTGGTGGCACGAAGAAATTTTGGTACATCAATGCGAAATCGCGATCCACAGGTGGATCGAAAGCAACTCTTGGGTGCGCGATTAGGAAGCCTGCCATGCCCATCGCTTCCTGCATCGCGACGTGCGAATGGTAGAAGAATGTGCCCGTTTGGTGGAGGTCAAATTCGTATACGAACGTCTTTCCTGGTGGGATAAGATCCTGTACAAGACCGGGGACGCCATCCATCGCGACTGGAAGTTCGATGCCGTGAAGGTGAAGGGATGTGTTTTCTGGTAGCTCGTTATGGAATACGATGCGGACTCGGTCTCCCTGGAATACCTCGATTGTAGGACCGGGCAAACTGCCGTTGTAGCCCCAAACGTCGATGAATGTGCCGGGTAGAAATTCGCGTTTCACTGGTGTGGCACGCAAATGGAATTCCTTTGCTCCGCGTACCATTTTGTAATCCAGTTTTTCGAGGTCGGGTGTTTCTACCGGCACCGGTGCTAAGCCGGATTTGCGTATGCCTGGCATGAGCTTCCCGCAATAGTGATCGCTTCCAGGAGGTCCGCCATAGCTCGGTTTGTAGCGTGAAAACGAACTGAAATCCTTGTTCGACCCTGTTGGAGTTGGCGTCGTTTTGCTGCGCTTTTGTGCCTGAGGCTTTGTAGTGGGAGGTGGATCGGCTGTCATTCCAGGCATTTGCATCGGTGACATTGCGTTTGCATCTGGGGCCGCCATTGCATTCATCAGTGCACCGAATCCTGCGGCGGCTGAGACTTTCTCTATGAAATCTCGACGAGTAGTTTTTTCGTTCTTCTTCATAGTGCAGTCTCTTCGGTGATAGTGTTTAGGATTCTCAGGATAGATTATCGTGGGTTCGGCGTAGCATCGATATGTCCAGGCGGTGTCACCCCTGGCGGTGCCACCAATCCACCAGTAAGAACGAAACCGCGCAATTCGGTTTCTGCTTTCTTTAGCTCGGCAAGATGGTCGATGTAAGTAAGCTTGGCGCTGAGCATATCTCGCTGTGCATCCAAAACTACGGGCCAGTCGGTTCGCACATTTTGATAACTCTGCAGTTGCAATTGATATCTTTTCACTGCGGCTGGAACAATCGTATTGCGGTATCCGTCGACGTGTTGCTTTGCCGTGGTGTAGGTGCGGAATTGTTCTGCTAATTTGCTGCGCAGTTGGAGTTCGACTAGTTTTACTTGGGCCTGTTGTCGTGTTAGATCCGCGCGCGCTTGAATTATGGTGCCCTGATTTCTATTGAACACTGGAAGATTTGTCATGCTTGCAGTGGCGACAGCGGTCATGCTTTTGTCGATTTGATCGTATCCTGGTCCAGCGCAAAGGAGAAGATTCGGCACACGCTGGCGTAATTCTCTTGAAACCGTGATCTCATCTGAATGAAGCTTCGCTTTCGCTTCGCCAAGCTCCGGGCTCCCGGCGATGGTGTCATGCAGCACCCTGCTCCAGTTGCTTACGTTCGCTTCATCTTCGAGTTGTCCATCTAGGGGCGCAAGTTCGGCTTCAATTCCTACAACGCATGTGAGCTGTTGCCAATGAAATTGAAGGTCGTTTTGCGCAGCCATCAATCGCAATTTCGCCCGCTCCAGTTCTGCATTCACTTGTTGGATATCGGCGTGATTCGCCTCACCTGTGTTCAACATTTCGCGGCGTGTGACCCATGAATCCTGTGCGGAATTGACAAAATCCTGATGCACGCTTACTTTGTGCATCGCCGCCAGCGTTTTGTAAAATTCGACTGCGACGTCATTCATGACGCGAAGTTGCTGCGCTTTCTCTTGTTGCTCCGCTGCCGTTTGACGAGCCTGATATTTCTTGCGGCTGTATTTCAACTTGCCACCAAGTACTACTTCTTGTTGCAACATGCCGCCCTGAAATTCACCCATGCCAGCATTGCGCACGCCCATGAGTTGCCCGGAGTAGGCGAGATCGGGATTTCGCCAGAGCCCTGCTTGAAGGGCTTTGCCTCTCTCCCCGTCAACCTGCGCGTGTGCTTGAATCAAAGTCGGATTATTTTTCGTCGCCAGAGCCTGAAGCTGAGGTAGCGTATATGGTGCCCCAGTCAAGAAGTTGATTTCTCGATCCAGAATCTGCACTAGAGCAGTTGCATCCCACGAACTGCTTTGCTGACCTCCGTTGCCAGCTGGAATCGGCGGACGCATGTCCATTCCGCCCATGTGCATATTGCCCATATCCATGTTGTTTTGCGGCGGAGAATCAGTTGGCGCCATGTTCTTCTTCGCCGGACTCTTGGGCTTCCCACTCATGTCCATAGGACCCTTCATGTTCATCCCGCTCATGTCCATATCCATGGGCATCTTCATCCCCGGCATTGAACTTTCCGCCGCGAAAGAATTCGAACCGCATACGAAAAATATGCAACAGATAGCGAATTGAATTCTAGTGAAACGGGCTTCCATGCCCAATAAAAGTAACAGTTTTGAAATCCGCTATCAAGGCGTTTTCGCGGCGTTAGATAATGTCATTTGATCATTTGTTGTGGTATCGATTAGTCCCGGCGGCCGCTGCTAATCGCCTTTTCGGAAGACTGATTTCCAAAATTTTTGAGTGCGAGAGTTCAGTACTCCTTGAGTGCGAAGTCTCCCCGTATCTCATTGATTCTGGATCAACATCGCATTCTGGACGATACTCTCTTTCAAATGGGAGTTTGCCACTGGAAATTTCGACCTCAAATAAACTGGTATCACTCCAAAAAAGAGCAACGCAAAAACACAAACGATCGCTCGAAGTTTTTCCACTAATTCGACGCACTCGCTAGATGGTGATTCCAAGAGCATAGCTCATCGCGGGATTGTCATATAGCAGCTTCCAGATTAAAAGCGTTCAGAAAAATTGCGATTCGCTTATATCTCTAAGGCAAACGGCGTTCGGAATGCTAACCTGAATGTATATCGAAGCACTAATTATTAACCGCCTTTAACCGGACTAGAAAGCGAGCGAGAATGATTCGCCGACGAGATAATCGGCAGTGGGACCAGCTAAGACCCATCAAGTTCACGCGGAATTTTACTAAGAATGCAGATGGCTCCGTACTTGTTGAGTTCGGGGACACCAAAGTACTAACGACCGCGAAGATCGAGGAACGCGTGCCAGCGTTCTTGATGGGGAAAGGCGAGGGCTGGATAACAGCCGAGTATTCCCTGCTTCCAGGTTCTACCCATGTTCGTTCCGTTCGTGAGGTCACGCGGGGACAGCCTTCTGGGCGTACCCTCGAGATCCAGCGCCTGATCGGGCGCTGTTTGCGAGCTGTTGTGGACCGCCGTCACCTGGGCGAGCGAACCATAACCATCGATTGCGACGTCTTGCAGGCTGATGGTGGCACTCGTGTCGCCAGCATTTCGGGCGGATACATCGCGCTTCACGACGCGCTTCTCAAACTTCAGAAAAACTGTTTCTGGGATAGCCTTCCGATCGTGGAAGGAATGGCTGCGGTGAGCGTTTGCGACATCAATGGGCAGCTCCTTCTCGACCCGAATTATCAGGAAGACTCGCAAGCCGCGATGGACGGTAATTTCGTGCTTACGGAATCCGGCAAAATCCTCGAAATCCAGATGACGGCTGAGGATAAGCCGTATGACGCCAAAAAGCTGGATGATTTGCTCAAACTAGCCCAAAAAGGTGTAAAAGAGATAATCGAACTTCAGAACCAAGCCCTCTCAGGCAGGCACTAGTTGGCTTTCCGGCATTTCAACTGAAGTTACGAGCATTCTTAATTTTTGGAATCATTCCTGCTGACAACATGTCTATACTCGTAATATAGAGGTCAAGCGTTGGACTCAACTTTCAGATTACGTGGACTTAAGTTTTGGCACCGAAAGATCTTAGCTACGACCCCATAAAAGAAACCTTCCAGGACGTCACCTTCTGGAAACTTGTCGCTTCCTGTTGGCGTGTCTTTTGGCGCGTTAGAGCGACACAAGGATTTGAAGGTGCCTTGCGCGTAATTCCTATTGCGCTGACTATTATTTTTGCGGTTAAAGGCTTCGCAAAATATCACCAGGCAGAATACGAGCGTATGCTCCGCGAAAAGAATGGTGAGGCGGCTGCATCGCCAGATGATTTAGAAGAAGCCGCGATGAGCGACGCTGACTACGAAGAATACCGGCAACTTGGTCGCTGGCTTCGTGAAAAACTATTCCAGCTCGGCCCTACATTTATAAAGATTGGCCAGACCATGTCAACTCGCGCCGACCTGGTTCCGCTTCCGACAATGCTGGAGCTTTCGCAGCTTCAAGAAGAGGTGCAAGCGGCACCTTACGACATCGCGCGTTCCATTATAGAAAATGACCTGGGCGGTTCCCCGGAATCCTTATTTGCAGAGTTCAATTCCACGCCCCTTGCAGCTGCAAGTTTGAGCCAAGCGTATCGCGCCGTTTTGAAAGATGGTCGCGACGTTGTCGTGAAAGTTCAGCGCCCTAACTTGCTGGCAATCATTTCGCGTGACGTAGAGACGCTCGGCGCCGTTGCTGATGAAGTTATGAACTATCCGAACCTGTGCCGCCATACTGATTGGCCGGGCGTGGTTGTTGCATTTGCTAAAACAATCTTCGAAGAAATCGACTACATTCGTGAAGGCCGAAATGCTGATACTTTCCGCCATAATTTCCGCGGAAACGATCGCATTCACATTCCACGCATCATTTGGAAGCTGACTGGGCGTCGCGTTCTGACCATCGAGTACGTTCCTGGTGCGCGCATCACTGACGTCCAAGCTCTTGACGCGATGAGCATCGACCGCGATGAGTTAACTGCAGTTGGAGTGAATTTCTATTTGAAGCAATTGTTGGAAGATGGATTCTTCCACGCAGATCCGCACCCAGGCAACATGCGTATCATGCCTGATGGTAAAGTCGGCATATTCGACTTCGGTATGGTTGGGCGCGTTGCGCCGCATCTAAAAGCTGCGATGGCGAATGCGTTCATGCACGTAGTGAAGCGCGAGTATCGCGCCATCGTTGATGATTTCGTTGAGATGGGATTCCTCGATGCTGATGCCGACCGTGATGCGCTTGCCGCTGAGTTAACGCCGATTCTGGAGGCGCGATTCAACGAAGGTATTAGTCGCGTTCGCTTCCGCAAAGTCTTGTTCGACTTCTCCGATGTCGTTTACCGTTATCCGTTCCGCTTGCCGTCAGACTTCACGTATATTATGCGTGCGCTGCTGACGCTCGAAGGAGTTGCGATCAGCATCAATCCGGAATTCAATTTCGTCGATGCAGCATTCCCCTTTGCGCAAAAGCTGCTCTGGAAAGAAGCCGGCTCTGGCATTCGCAGCGCCATCATCAAGGAAGTTTTTGTGGACGGTAAGTTCAATGCTTCGGCAGCGTTTAACTTGATGAAGACGGCCTACAAGCTAACACGTTCTTAGTTGTTTATCTAACGATATTCCGCTTTATACGAGGGCTTCAAGTCCTTTTCGGTCAACCATGTTCAGAAGTTTCAATGCAATGTTGCTTGGCTTCTTTTCGCCAATCTCCCACTTCTGAAGGGACGACATTGAGATGTTCATGTATTTTGCAAATACAGCCTGGCTTGCTTTGCACTTTAGTCTGATCGCTTTAATCTGTGCGGGACTGTAATTCGGAATCTCGGGGAGGCAGAGTGCATCAAATTTTCGCATGGTCTCCATGTCCATGATCCCAGCTTGATAGAAGTCCCTTGCAGTATCATGCATAGCTTCTAAAGCCGTTTTATTGCTGGCGCCATGCATCGCTGATTCATTTTTTTTGCTAACTTTTTTCTTTTGTGCCACCATACTAACTAACCTCAATCAAAACCTTTTCTTCTATTGATTTGCTGATCTGTTTCGCATCGAGACTCAGCATGAAATCAGCCATTAATTTGAAAGACTCCAGTGCCTTCTGCGAAATGTTTTCCTCATCCTGTTTTGCAAATAGATGAATACAGAACACCTTATCGTCCGCCTGTTTGTAAACGAGGATAGTGCGAAGTCCGCCGCTCTTCCCCTTGCTTCCAATCGCCACGCGCTTCTTATACAGATTTCCACCGAGTGCGGCGCCGGTGAGCCCGTTTTCGAATTCGCTGATAGCGGTCCTGAG
This sequence comes from Candidatus Obscuribacterales bacterium, assembly GCA_021732085.1. GTDB lineage: Bacteria > Cyanobacteriota > Vampirovibrionia > Obscuribacterales > Obscuribacteraceae > JAIEPM01. Next base: position 185,819 of record JAKFVQ010000020.1, read on the forward strand.
AGTTTCGTCAGTCAGCCCTTCGTCCTCTGCCAGGTTGGAAAACTTCTTAGTTTTCAAAATACGCATTTGCTTAAAGTATATCACCAGGTGATATAGTCGTCAAAACGTTGACACGTTCTTCGTCCGTTTCACAAAATTGTCATCTCTTTCCGCCATACTTCCCGGATAACTGTGCTCCCCACCACAGAATACAAATGGTGATGACCACCATTACTATGGCAAATTCCTTTTACTAGGGGATGGTATGAGCTGGCGATTTTCTTTTCTTGCTGCGTTGTGCAGCATGTTAGTGCTGCCTGTCTGCGCGCTTTCGAAGTCGCGGGTTGTTGCTGCGTCGACTCCTATTCCTGCCATGGCGGCGGGAACTCATGTGCTTAGCCGCCCCGTGGCCGGCGAGCTGGTAACGGGCAAGGAGCTGCGTTTTGATCCTTACATCGATCCGTGCGGGTATCGCATCAATTACTATTTGGTGGATAAACGCGGCGTGGAGAAGTTGTGGCGCTCCGATGGTCACAACACCGACTTCATCAAAGAAACGAACAAGCTGAGGCAGTCGCTTTCGGTGCGCCGACTTTGTTCGGGCGAAATAATTCTGCCAGGAAAGTATCACCTCGTCGTAAAAGCTGAAGGGCGAATCACGCAGGATCCCTCTCTAGCTGCCGTTCGTCCGATGGGCGATATCATCGCTAGAAGCGAAGAATTCGAAATCCCGCAGGACAAGAAGACGATCGTGATGACCAGTGATGGTTGTTATACGAATGTGGAGGCAGACTGTTCGCATCCCTAGTGTGCTGCGTCAGTTGCCCAAAGATTAGTTATTTGCTTTATCGCCGCGTCGCATGATTACCCAGTTGGTCTGCCGGCCTGTGAGCAATCTGTCGTGTCCGATCACGACTATTTTGCCATTCTCTGGATTGCGATACCAGCCTTCATCCCATGGTCCCATGTCAGTATAGACCGCGTTGGCGACACCAATTTCTGCCAGGTCTTTTGCAAACTCTGTCATCGTGATTGATTCATCGCTTTCCACAAATGCGCTCTTCCCGTCATTGAGAATCGCAATGCAGCGCCTCTGGTAGTTTGACTTGTCGTGAAACGCTTCTGGCTGTCCGTCTTTAACTAATTGAAATTGTTGGAACATTGAACTCTTGTTTTGCTTGAGCTTTTTTAGCAAATCGTCATTTATTAGAGCACCGCGGTTAGTATCAATGATTTTTATTTTTCCGTTGGTAAATTCAATCGCACCACTAATCGCTCGATCTGCATTGGATAAATTGAAGGATTCACCATTGCAAGCATAGAAGCCACTAATCCCTCCGCGCTTACTACTAAAGGCTGCGGGGATGCAAGCTAGAATATCTTCTCGTTTTTTATCCGGACGTTCAATTGCAAATTCTAAATCGACAGAATCCGCCGGCTTTATGATTAGGTAATGACAGCCTGATTTGGCGATCGGCTTTTGAATGGAAAGATCGTTGGATGGTTTTGCCGTCAGTTTCGCTGATGCTACGAATAACATCAGTGCAAGCAAGAGAATAAATCCGATTGTGTTTCGTTTAGTTTGTTCTGACAAGGGTCTGCGGCTTTCATCAGTATGAGGCTATTCTATGATCTTTTCTCAAAGATTGCCCGTTATGTATAGGCTGAAGTCTTTCGTCTTACTAGTTTTTACATAGAGTGATCATTGTTTTTTCAATCTAACAAGCACACGACTATTTGTATCTCAGTCTATGCCACCACGGATGAGGCATTGCCTTATTTCTTAGTTCAGAAAACAATCAGACTTCTGAACGAAATGTCGCAATTATGGCTCCTCTGCCCCTCGCCTGAATCACTCAAGTCGGCTACCTAACAATTCGACCTGCTTTTTGATTAGCAGCATCTAAGCGCCAGAGCCGCTCTTAAACATAAGCAAAACTCTCTTGATTTCCTCTTTGGTTCGCTGTACTGTGACAACGTGTTACAAAAGGCGCTCCCACCGGACTTCGTGGGGCATTCACGATAGACAGTTCGCCCGCGTTTGAGGATAGTTTAAGACGAGTAGCTGCTCAGAGACCTTTTTGTAAGAGGACTATAGATGCCGTACGCCCCCTCTATGGCTGTTTCAATGAACTACTGCACTAACTGCAAAGACTGTTTGGAACACGACGCGAAGTTCTGTGGTAATTGCGGTTTTATAATCGTCCCGGCAAGTTTCAATATCAATCAGTACCCGCAACACGCGGCGGCGCTAATCGACCAGGCGACATTTCAGGTGCCTGACAGTGTTCCGAATTTTGCGCGAATGGGCGCTCCGGCGGAGAATCCGCGCAACAAAGAACTTAGCAACGAAGCCTCCAAGATTATGGTTCTTCTGGCTCGTGAACGAATCTTCCTCTACATGCATTGGATTGGATTTATTGCGATCAATATCTTCGGTTGCTGGATTGCATGGAAGTGTTATACAGACTTCATCGGCGATGAAATGTCGAAGACGATGATCGCTTCTACGCCTTTCCTGTTTATCAATTCAGTTGCGCTTTTGTTTCTGGTGCCGATCAAGGGCACGCGCAGTGAGATTGCCCGCTTGAAAGAACGCTTGAGCTGCGTCCGGTTTAACATCGAATTTGGACATCTCGATATTTAGTTGGTGATTTCTATAGAGCCGCGTGGCTGGGGGCTATTGCTCCAGCGCTGCTTACCACTTCTTTGGCTTTTCCCAAGGAAGCTGTAATCGGAAGGCGTGCGAGTCGTTCATCATGTCGTAGACTCTTTCGACGCTAAGCGCTTTGCTCGCTAACCAATCGTCATCGGCGCCCCATTGATTGTCGAGCTCGATTTTGGGCAACTTGCCTTCGCGAAAGCCATATGCGGTAACAGCATGTGTCGCATAACCTGAGTTGCGATCCTTTTCGCGAGTTGCATTTGGCATTGAGCTGTTATAGGTATCAATCGTCAGGCTTAGCGGAAAGTTGCCTTGCTTTTCGGCTTCTTGCATCAAATGCCGGAGTCCTTCTGCACTGTAGACGACGAGTGCGCGATCGTTTCCGCTCTTGCGATGATACCAATCTTGGCAAACAATCCATGACGATTCCTTGACTCCAACGATTTCCTCATAAGCATCCAACATCCAGTTGTCTCTATTGAATGGGATATTCTTGTAGCGATTCTGCTTGTCATACAGCCGATCTCCGCGTTCAGCCTTTGCGCTGATCTCTTCCTGTTTATAAGAAAGATCTGGGTCGTTCATTGCATACATCAAATTGAAAGCGCCGACTTGAAATATCTGGCTGGCGATTCCTCTCTCTCCGTCCCCTGGCGCAAGTACTCGAGACTCTTGATGTGCTTGCAGGCTGTCGAGGTCGATGTTCATGCTTGTGCCTTTCATACGCCCATGGAATTGGGCTGCCGTAGCAAGGTCGGCAACGAACTTGGCCGCGCGTCCGGGGTAACGAGAAAATGCCCTGACTTCCAACGTGGCAGTAGAGCAGCTGGGATGCCTTCCCTGATCGATCTCCGATGGATGCGCCGCATGCGCAATTAGTTGTTCCGCGCATGCCACTGCGAGCCGTCCAGGTGGTAGATCCGTCCGTTCCTCTTTGTCTTTTACAAAAGATCTGTATTCGACCAGGCGTGCTGACTGCCGATACGTCTCTTCAATTTCGCTTTGTGCTGCCAGATTCGCACTTCTGGGATCCATTCCGCGCTTCTTGAAATTTTCCTCCATTTGCTTAACGCGCACGGTTTCTAGATACATCATGTCGGTCTGGGCTTTGTACAAAGTGTGTTCATCTGTTGCCCTTGATCGTAGTAAATCAAGCAACTTGCTTCTTTCTTTTTCAATGGATTTTGACTGACTGAATTGAACTCTTTCCTCGCTCAGTCCATCGGCACTGCGAACCAGCGCGTATTTCTCATTGTTTGTTGAATGCAGAATGAAATTCTCCGAAGGGCGTTCTCCGGTGCCCTTAAGTTCGGCTCTTGGTGGTGATGAAAATTGAATTGCGCGCCCGTTGCCGAATTTTAGCTGCACGGTGCCATCGGACGCTTTGAAGTGTTTGACTGTTGTGGCGAATGTTCCGTCGTTTGGCGTTTCACTTTCGCCCTGCCATGTTTGGTCGGACATCGGGTAGAGAATGTAGCGTTGATCTGGTCTTTCTCCCCAGTGCACTTCTGCGCCTCGACTTCCATCCCAAACTCGCGCGTAAGAAGAGCCATCACGATCAACCTGCGGCAGGTCTCGAATGGTAAGCGCCTTACTGGATCCGCCTGTGTATAAACAAAACTCTGACCGACTTGTCGCAGCCATCCCCATGGCGCGTATCGAGAGCTCGGGGATTTGAATGTCCCCAACGCGCTTCTGACCGGAAATCCTCACCGGCGTTGTACTTACATCCCTTTGAAATGCTTGCACCGCTTCTTGGATGAGTCTGGTGCCGAATTCGTTCTCTGCCCGACCTTTAGAGTCGGCGGCATTTTCAAAGTGTTCGGAAGGATAGTTTGACACGAAAGGGGTCCTCTGAGGCGGCGTTACCAGCATTGTCACTTTAGAGATGCCGGTTGAAACTTAGTTGAAACGAGATGCCCAGATTTTTATTAGCTCGGGGGTAATCACGTCGGGGGCGTGGCACATTAGAATAAATCGACCACTGGGCGAGCGAATTAATGCCGAAGATACTTCTAGCTGATGACAACGACGATTTGCGCGAAAACATGTTCAACTGGTTGACTTTCCAGGGGGACGATGTCGATACCGCCGTAGACGGTATTGATGCGACTTTGAAGCTGGAGGGTTCCGCCTACGACATTCTCATTCTTGACTGGGAGATGCCCGGAAAGACCGGCGTGGAAATCGTTCGCGAGTATAGAGCCAAGGGTGGCAATGCCGTTGTCATTCTCTTGACCGGGCGAAGTGATCTCGATGACAAAGAAACTGGATTTGAAGCCGGCGTCGATGACTACATGACGAAGCCCTTTCACTTGAAAGAGCTAAGCGCAAAAATGAAAGCGCTGTTGCGTCGGGCCCAAGCTGCTCCGCCACCGCCTGCGCCACCACCACCGGTGAAGCAAAAACAAGTCTTGAAGGTTAAGGTCTGTCCAGAATGTGACACCATTTTTGAACTCAATGTGGGAACGTGCCCTGACGATTTCCAGATATTGAACACGGAGGACATCGAGTTTCTCGGTGACGAAGTGCTCAATGATAAGTATCAGGTCGTTGGCATATTAGGGCGTGGCGGAATGAGCGTTGTTTTTCGCGGGCGGCATAAGGCGCTCGAGAAAGACTTCGCTATCAAGTTTATGGATTCGTCGCGTTCAAAGGATCAGGAATATCTAAAGCGCTTTCAGCTTGAGGCTCAAGCACTCAGTAAGATGAATCATCCGAACATCGTAGCGATTCACGATTACGGTGTTGCGGATGGGAAGTATCCTTTTATCGTGATGGATTACGTTCAAGGAATTTCCCTGTGGCGCGCGTTGAATCGTTTCGAGCCGTTTCCGCTCATGCGTTGCTTGAACATATTCAAACAATCATGTTCGGGAATTGGTCATGCGCATCGGCAAGGGATAGTTCACCGGGATTTGAAGCCTGCCAATATTATTCTTGAACCGATTCCAAATTCAAAAGCTGAAATAGTAAAAATCGTAGACTTTGGCGTCGCGAAAAAATTTGGCGCGCAAGATAAGGTCCAGGAACAGCTGACAAAAGACGGACATGTTTTTGGCACCACGACGTATATGAGTCCCGAGCATTGCTTGGGCAAGGATCTAGATCCGCGCTCGGACGTTTACGCCTTTGGTTGCATCATGTACGAAGTATTGACCGGGCGCCCTCCGTTCCAGGGAGATAATGTTCTAGACACGTTGCAGCGCCAGATTAGCGAGCAGCCTAAGTTGCTCAGTTTGGCTCGCGGCAAGGACGATCTGCCTAAAGTGATGGAGCACATTGTGCACAAAACCTTGGCGAAGAATCCCGAAGACCGTTTTCAGTCAATGGATGAATTGCGCAAGCATTTGGAAGCCGTTCCACCTCCGCAGTAATCTTTTTGAGCGGTATTAATAGGAGCAGTAGAAATTCTGCAGTTTTTCTACTGGGACCACTCGCGGTGGAAGTGTTGCGGTTTTGAGCAGGCGCTTCGGCAGCAGAAAAATTCTTTGCCTCCAATATGTCGTCGACTCGTGAACTATTTCATTCATCGAGTGCAATCAAGATTCAAAATGCTTGTCAACAGGACTTATGCGGCCTAGAAATCAGATGTCAATTATTTCATTTCGAAGGCGCGCCCACTTACATGCAACAACTATGATTCCCAATATTTGGGCATGACTAATTAGCGAAGTGCGCAGCCACAGAGTGAATGAAGAAATCTGGCGCTTTCTAATAGGTATCCTGGTCATTGCGTTGCTCTAGTACTGGAGATAACCCGAATGAGTGATGATAACAACGAGAAGTCTGCCAGCCCTGCGTATGTCTTGGCGCAGCTTTCGCGGGCATTTGTAAATAGCCAGCGTCTGGAAAATAGCCAAGCGCGTGCCCAATCTGGTGATAAGCTCGCTGATTGGGTTCGTGTGTTTGAAGGCATGATCAAGGGCGATTTGAAGATCGGCTCGCGGCAACCGACAAAGGCTCCCGTTTGGGCGACATTGAAGGTGATGAAGGGCGGCTTCTCGACAGGCGAGTTGTCGGCTGCCGGACCTTTGCTTGTGCACGAAATGGAGTTGTTGAACCGCATTCTCAATCCAGGTGTACGTCCCAAGGGCGCCGCGGTAATAGATCCGCATTCTGCGCCCAATAAGAATCCTGACCGTACATTGTTGAATAGCTACTTCCTGACTGAAAAGGGATTCGAAGAGCTTAACGACATGATTATCAGTGGCAAATACCGCATAACTGTGCCGGAGGAAGGGGCACTGCTTGTGGTGGCATGGCTGGTTAAGAACGGGCATTCCGAGAAGGCCCAGCAAATTACAGAAAAAATTGCGCCGTATATATCGACTTTGAGATTCTATCCTTTTCCCGTGCAGGAATCCCAACTGCAAGATGATGGTTCTGTATACATGCAACCGGTTGCTGAGACCATTGCAAACTTTAGCTCGATTATGCCTCGCAATGATCTGCTTGCCTTCCGGGAAGCCGTAAATGTCTGGAATCCATTGACTGATCGCGCGTTCGATTTGGTAAATGAAACGACTGTCGATACCTGGCCGTTCCAGCACTATCCACCAGGGTGGGAGGAGCGCGCAAAACAGTTCTTGAAGGAATACGCAGAGCTCGCCAGGAAGCATACCCTCTGTAAGAAACATCTGCGGTCTGGTGAATCATTTGATGTTTTGCGGCAGGGGATTTATCGCAGTATTCACCATAAACGTGATATGAACGGCCGTGAGATCGGTCGAACTCGCAAAGTCATGTTGGGAATTGAGGCGAAGCGTGGGAAGCCAGATTCGGAAACATGCAAGGGGCTCCGTCTCTCGCAGAAGTCGCTAGCCACTCGACCTACGGCTAGTGAATTAGCCAAGCTCGTAATTAAACGGTTAAGTAAATTGCCTGCAGATGGCTCGTTGTTAGCTGTAGAAGATCTATTGGAGGATGTAAATGCAAGGGAGTCAGCTGAGTTTGGCGTGCCCCTGCAGTCCGCCTTACCGCAGAGTTTCCGGCTTAAAGTGATGCGATCTGTACGAGCGCCGATTGATGAACTTGTCCGGATGAATATTATTAGTTCAGCGGAGGTCTTAGCGAAGGTCCTTCCCCAGCTGAGTGCGAAGGTTCGTGCCGGAAGTATTGATGATGTGTATCTGCAGCAGGTCTTTGCGCAGATTTATCGTGCATTTAGGCTTCGACGATCACTACTCCTATTTAACTTAGAAAGTCAGGTGAAGTTGGAGGAGCTGCCCTGGATCACTGCGATATCGCCTTTTCGGCGTGGTGCCAAGAATGCTCAGGCTTCCATTGTTAGAGAAAGCGATTCGGATGCTCTTGAATCATTCCGTGAGATTTGCAAGTTATTGCTTTTGCATTTTCCGCACCAGATTATCCCTAACAAAATGCTTCAAGAGCTACGTGCGCTGTCTAAAGCGGCGAATCTTGATCTCCCTCTTACAGACGAACTGGCCGCAGATATCTTTATGGGCGAGTTCTCTGAAAAATTCGTAGCATCGGCTAAGATTGCTGCGAACATGCTAAAAGGCACTCTGTATGAGCGATATTATGGATTGGAATACGATCTTGTTTTGCGTATAAACGACCTTATGCCATCACGGTTCGGGCCGCCGACGTCCAAACAGTTCGCTTCTATGTGCCAGCAACTCGCCGGAGCACCCAGTCCGCCTGAGGGATGCGGCGTCGCGGCAAACGGCATTGTGATTGAACAACAACAAATTTTGACTACTCATAATTTAGCAGTCATGTTTGATGCGCTAAAGCTAAAAGATTCGTTTGACGCTTTTACAGAGTTGCCTCGCGCTTGCTTTCGCTGGGTTTGCAAAAGACTCGCGCAAAAGACCGATAATTTTCATGCACGGCTTATTCAGATCAAGAACTGTGCTTATGCATGGCGGCAAATGGTCTTTTTCTTATCTCTCATGTCAGAAGCGGAGCTACTCGAATTCATGATCTGGGCGCAAGAATATCTGGATACGAAGTGTCCTGCAAGCAAAGATATAATTGCTCCGATTTTGTATGGAATCGAAGGATTGATGGAACCAACTTCCAGCCCGTGGCAAATTACTCCCGGTGTGTCTAATCCAATGCGTTTCCTTGGCTGGAGCAAAGGCGGACATTTCCTTCTGGAAAAGCAGAAAGTCGGCTAAGAAGCAATTTTTAAGTAATGTCTTGGCGCGCATTAGGTGAGTCTGACAATCAAGTTAGACCTGAACAAATGCACCATACAATTCGCTTTTGCACAATTTGTCCCTTGCGGATCGCTTAGAGTCTGCAGAGCTCTACACGCAGCTCTTGGTAGAATCTGGCGCTCTTGATTGAATTGCCTCTTTCAAGCTTAGTCGCCAGGGGAATTCCTCATAGTTCGCTCTTAAGTCTGTTTTTAGCCACATGGGAAGCAATTCCAAGATTCTTGGGAGCAAGGACTTATCGTTTTCTGTTATGCCTGCAAGCTCAATCTGCTCATCCATTTCTGCTTTGCTGTGCGTGAACAGCTTCCAGAAATTGTTGAGTGTTGAACCGATTTTTCTCTTCATCAATTCTATTTTTCGATTTGCCATCTTATAGAACACAATTGTGCCGTTCCTATACTTAAAGGAACTGCTAGCGCCGCTTGTCGCGTACATTGCTATTGGATTTCCGGACATGATCTTTAGATTTCGGGCAGCATGCCTAATGCCATCATCAAGTTCGTAGATGACTTTCCCGAATCCTTCCGCTTTTGCCAATGCAATAGCATCGTCTGATGGCATTGAGCCATCTTGTGTAGGAAGCATGTAAATGCCTCTGGTCACCCTGGTTAGCAGTTTTTCCTTCACAAGCTCGCTTGCGATAATGTAAATCTGCGCCTCTTTTCCAAAACAGAACAGTAATCGGACCGCCTTGGGGATACCTGCGCCGAGCTCGGTGAAGAAGCTCAGTACCAGATTTCTAACAATACTTTTTCCAGGCATATTTGACGCTCCTTTTCGTGAAGGAACAAAAAATGGGCTCCTATCCTTTAAACGTTTTTCGAACGGAAAAAGTTCAATTGAAGGTGGCAAAAGTATTGGAATTAATCACTTGGAAAGCCCACGCCAATAGTTGTGGCTCAGCGAATTGCAGCTGGAGTGCGTCGGCGGCGGGGGGAGGAAATTCTGCGGAAATCCTATTGTGTGTCGGGGCAGACAAGAAATTCTGCGGAAATTCTATTGCGCGTCCGGGCACAGAAGAAATTCTGCGGAATTTCTATTGTGCGTGCCGAAGGCAGGGCGCACAAGCTGGCCAGCCGTTCTGAGCCCCATGCTACGATACAGTCCCTGGCGAATCCAGAACTTATCTGCGTTCTATGTATTAGGCGTCCAGCGCAGGTTCGGTTTGCGTGCTGCCAGTGCTTCGTCGAGGCGTCCGACTGGAGTTTTGTGCGGAGCTGAATTGACTAGCTCGGGTGAATCTTTCGTCTCCTGGTCGATCTTGAGCATGATTTCAATGAACTCATCCAAAGTCTGTTTCGATTCGGTTTCGGTGGGTTCGATCATCATTGCTTCCGGTACTACAAGCGGGAAGTAAACGGTCGGTGCGTGCACTCCGTAATCGAGCATGCGCTTGGCTATTTGAGTCGTGCTGCAACCGCGTTCCTTTTGCCAAACACCTGATGCTACGAATTCGTGCATGCAAGGCTGATCATATGGAACCTTGTAGTTTTTCTGTAAGCTTCTCTTGATGTAGTTTGCGCTCAAAATTGCATCGCGGGAGACTTGTGTCAGACCTTCTTTGCCGTGCGCCAAGATGTACGTCAGGGCGCGCACTAAGATTCCGAAGTTGCCATAGAAGCCTTTTACTTTGCCGACCGAATCTGGCATATCCCAATCGAGGGCAAACTGATCGCCGTTCTTTATGACGGTTGGTTTCGGCAAGAAAGGTGCGAGGAAATCGCGGCAAGCAACTGCGCATCCACCTGGTCCACCGCCGCCGTGTGGCGTCGAGAATGATTTATGCAAGTTGAGGTGGCAGACGTCGAAGCCCATGTCGCCTGGACGGACAAGTCCCATGATAGCGTTCAGGTTGGCTCCATCGTAATAGAGCAATCCGCCGCATTCGTGGACGAGTTTCTGGATTTGCATAATGTCTTCTTCGAAGAGTCCGAGTGTGCTCGGGTTCGTCAACATGATCGCTGCAATATCCGGACCGAGGACGGCCTTGAGGGCGTCAAGGTCAACCAGTCCGCGAGAGTTTGATCCGATCTCAACTACTTCATATCCAGCCATCGCTGCTGATGCAGGGTTGGTACCATGTGCGGTGTCTGGTACTACGACCTTAGTTCTCTTCGTGTCACCCTTCTTTTCAAAGTATGCTTTGATGAGCATCAACCCGAGAAGCTCGCCCTGCGCACCAGCTGCTGGTTGCAGCGTAACCGAAGGAAGTCCTACGATTTGAGCAATCTTTTCCTGTAGCACCCACAAGGTTTCGAGCGCACCCTGCGTTTGGTCGACAGGTTGGTTCGGGTGCAGCTCGCGGAATCCTTCGAGCATAGCCATGGCATCGTTGACTTTCGGGTTGTACTTCATCGTGCAAGAGCCAAGCGGATAGAAGCCTGTATCTATTGAATGATTGAGCTTGGAGAGATTGACAAAGTGTCTGACTGCTTCAAGTTCGCTGACCTCTGGTAGCGCCGGCATTTCTTTGCGAACAAACTTTTCAGGCAAGAAGTCGGTTGCCGGTTTCTTTTCTACACCTGGTTCCGGCAGGATTTCTGCGCGTCTTCCGGGGGTCGATTTTTCGTATATCAGCTTGCTCATTTCTACCTCGGGTGTGGTCTTCTTTCTCGTTTTCGGGTTATCTGCGATTTTACTCGCGCGGCGGTCTAGTGTTCAAACATGTTCGAAAAGCCCATAAGATCGAGCTCGCATACGGTCGGCAGAAAAGCGAACATCTTTTCTGCGATATGTAATCGCCCTTCTCTTTCAAGCAGCGCTTTCATTTGTCGCTGTAATGCGTGCAAGTATCTTACGTCGTTTGCCGCATATTCCATTTGTGATTCAGTCAGATCCTCTTTTGCCCAGTCGCTGGTTTGATCGGCCTTGTCCATTTCTCTGCCGAGTTGTTCTCTGCACAGTTCTTTCAAGCTGTGCCTGTCGGTGTAAGTGCGAACCAACTTCGAAGCGATCTTTGTGCACCATATAGGGCCGGTCCATTCGCCTAGCCAGTGTTTCATGACAGCAACGTCGAATCGCGCGTAGTGGAAGAGTTTGGTTACATTCTGGTCTATAAGTAAGCGCCGGAGATTAGGAGCAGCGGCTGCATTCTCATAACGCACCAAGGAAACCACGCCTTCATCATCACAGAGCTGGATGAGGCAAAGCCGATCACGCGGAATAATTAGCCCTCTAGTCTCAGTATCGATTGCGATCATGGACTTTTTCAGATATTGCTCGACTCTATGATCAGGCAGGTCGCCATGAAAGAGTTCCGGCTTGAGCTGGGCCATGGGCTCGGCTTGCAAGTATGTTTCCTCGGGAAGTGACAAGGACGCAATTATATTGCGTGCAGGCGCTTAAAATCATGCTTCCGCCCTTATCTGTTAAGCTTCTAACAGCAATTGACCCTTGACCCGTGGGCGTTTGAGTTTTTTGCCCCAATAACGTATATGATTTAAGGTTAGATGGTTCAAATTCAAGCTGCTTGGCAGCGGACTGGGAAGATATGCCTTACAAAAGAGTCGACTTTTTCAGCAAGCTCACTATCGCCGCAACTCTGTCTTTGGTTTCCTTTATAAACAGTTCGCCCGCGGTCATGGCAGCGTTCATGCACTCGACCGGCGCGCCGTTAGCAGCGAATCGTCAAATGACATCTGATGGGTCGGACCCGACCAATCCTTTCTCTTATCCTTTTCTAGCCAATATCACCAAAGCTATGGCGAAAAATGGTGTTCCTTCAGGATTCTTTCTGGGCGGAGGCGATCCAAAAAACTCCCTCGGCGTTGGAATCGATCTGCGCACACTGCTCTTGTTTGAAGCCGGTGTTTTGAAGAATCCGGTTAAGCTTTTCCTACCATCGAAGCGAAAAGCTGAGGATAACCTACCCTCACTTTCGATGCCAGCAATGCCCGAATCCAGCGGTGAAATGCCGTCCCTCAGTAGGCGCTTGAGCAACCCCGAGGAATCTCAGAACAAAGAACCGGTGCCACCAAGTTTAGTGGCTCAGCCAGCTGTGGTACCAACTGTAAGTTTGGATCTAAGTAAGTTTCGCGCACCGATGACGCCGGGCTCAGAAAATGGTGAAAGTGGTGAGTCTAGCCGTGTTCTTGCGCAGGGTCCGCTAGGTGTTCCGTTCTCCCCAGGTTTGTCGCACGCGGCTTCTGGTGCAAATAAGTTTCGCTTTTGGACTGTCTACTCAGGCGTCAAAATTCCTGAAGCAAAGATTCCTGGATTCGAGCCAACTGATTATGAAGGTTCCTTTGTGATGACTTCTCCTGGCTCCATCAAGCTCATTGAAGGTCGGACTTTCCACCTAAAAGCGGGCAAGATACTAGGATCTAGTCTCGACAAATCAATCGCAGTTGAGACACCCCTTGCAATGGTTTCTATTCCGGCTGGTTCCAGTGCGATTGTTGAAATGGTAAAGCCGGGCCTCACTGTTGTGCGCGCGCTAGAGACTAAAGACGATTCCGCGATTCAAGTGCGCATGACGCAAACCAATAAATCGACGGAGCACACGCTTAAGTCCGGTGAAGATATGCTTATCGCAGACCACAGTGTTACTGCTACCGACCGGACTGTTGCTGGAGTCGCTTCCAGTGGTGAAAGCTCGGAACTCTGGACCAAAGGCAAGTTCAATCTAAGCAGCTTCATCGACAAGGATTCTTTCCTGAAATCGGAATCCTCCGATCAAAATCCTGAACAGCGTTCTGCGATTAGTTCTCTGCGCAGGAGACTCAAGTAATCGAGAGATTCTCTTTGGTACTTCAGTTGAGCTTTAACGAGGTCGCTGACGCGTTCGCTCTCCAATATAGGGCGTTTGCGTAGCATCATGTCGCCCCAAAAAGCAACCTAGGGTGGAACTCGTCAGTTCCACCCCAGTTATCCTGAGCCAGCCCCAGGTGTTGTACCTAAACGCAATTCAGAACTCCAGTGTTGATCATCTCCCAGCCCTGGATTTGATCGTTAGCTTTACGCTCCCCTAGCTGCTGTCCTGTGCGCGTCCCGATGACCTAATATTAGCCGTGCTTTGTTTGATTTTTCAGGTATGCTTCAACGGAAACGATCTGCATATTTGAACAGGGCCGAACTGAATAGATAGATTCCGCAGCCGCGAATCGTAGGTTAAACTATGGCAGCCCGCGCAATTATTCCCGAATGACCGCCTACCATGCCAGCGCAATCCAACAAAGCAAGCTTCCAGCCAAACTGCCGCTTCAAATACATAGCTTTCTTCAAGCCCTTCCAAATTTTATGTCAATTCAGCAAAGAGCAGGGCAGTGAAAAGAAAACGCTGGCTGAATTCGATTTCCCCAAGAATGTTTATCCTGTCGGACGACTCGACTACGATAGCGAGGGATTGCTCATCTTGACTGACGATGCTCGCTTGAACGATGCTCTTTTAAATCCAAAACATCAGCATAAAAGAACTTACTTGGCACAAGTTGAGCGCATCCCAGAGGCTGAAGCACTAAAGCAACTCTGCACGGGCGTTGTTATCGAAGGCAGGAAAACATTGCCTTCCAAAGCCATATTAATAGATGGCGAACCTGCTCTCCCCGAAAGGGACCCGCCCATCCGATATAGAAAAAACATCCCAACATCCTGGCTGCAGTTATCCCTGCACGAGGGGAAAAATCGGCAGGTTCGAAAAATGACAGCAGCGGTAGGACATCCAACGTTGCGGTTGGTTCGACATTCAATTGGCGAACTTACGCTGGATGAACTCAACTTGTCACCGGGGGCATGGATTTACCTTTCGGATGAGCAGATCAAATGTTTATTCAAATGAGCCTTCTGACAGCGCCCAACGTCCATGACACTTGAAGCCGAAGGCTATCGGGTATAAGGATTTAGATCCTTTTTTTTTGGGCGGCGACTCTCTTGGGACAATTGAAAGCCGGCGAAATCTTTGAAAAGCGCTACCAGGTGGTGAAGCAGCTTGGCGTTGGCGGCATGGGCTCCGTGTATCGCGCTAAACAGATTGATGCCGCCAACAGAGACGTTGCTATCAAATTGATCTCTTCTACGGAACTAGAAGACCCGGAATTGGCGAAACGGATGCTGCGCGAATCAAAGATTCTTTCGCAGCTTCAACACAAAAACATCATGACCATCTTTGGAATAAGTTTGGACGAATCAAACACTCCATACATAATCACCGAATTCATCCGAGGGAAATCCCTCAGAGAAATTATTGATCAAGATGGTCCGATGTCATGGCAGAGAGCGTCGCAATTAGTCATTCAAGCGTGCTCGGGAATGTCCGCAGCACACAAATTAGGAATCATCCATCGCGATCTCAAACCCGAGAATTTGATGGTGTTGGATAGCAAAGGCGAAGAGGATCATCTTAAGATAATCGACTTCGGACTCTCCTTTTCTCAGAAAGCAAGAATGGCCGAATCACAGCGACTCACAGCAACTGGTTGCTTGGTTGGATCATGTAACTATATGAGCCCCGAACAAATTACGGGGCAATCTGATGAAAGAAGCGATCTCTATGCGCTTGGATGCATTCTCTTTGAATTGCTTTCTGGCGAAAAACTATTCGATGCAGATACCTCTGTTGGCGTGCTCTATCTGCAGACAAATGAGGAGCCGTGGAAGCGCTTCACGGCAATTGGGAAACCAGTGCCTGTCTCGCTCTTTAAACTCCTCGAAAGAATACTTGCAAAAAGCGTAAATGCTAGACCACAAAGCGCTGAATTATTGGCGGATGAGCTTCGAAGCATAATCCTCACTCCAAAGGAATGTGTAATCGGTGAACAGTACCTCCAATCGGTTAAGGGATTCGTTATAGATTCTCCCAAGCGCCCATCAAAACCAAGGAGCCAAGCGTTAAATCAATGGCTGCTCGCGCCGGTGCTTATAATATCCGCCCTTCTTATACCCATAAGTATTTCGTTGCTGAACTCGGACAAAAGCGTTCAAACGAAAACGGCGCCACGGAAAAATGTTGATGATGAAAAACTTGCTCAAATCATTGAGAACGCTCGTGGCAAGCCGTATAGGGCGGTTTTCGATTACCAAATATACAGAATGACAAAAGGGGCTAAATACAATAAATATGGATATCTATGGTTGAGAAGTGCAAACGCGATGGCATGGTTTCTTTCAAGTTCTGTACCAATGCCCTACACTTCAATTAACATGGATAAGGAAAGTGAGGATACCGTTCACAAGAAGGGACTTCCGCCGGTTAAGCCCTCTGAACGTTTCGACATCCCAGAAAATGCCGATCCGCTTTCAGAGTTTTGGTTAATTCGAACAGCAAGAATAATCTGTTTGCAAAACTTAGACGTTCAAATGTCAACCACTGCGATGTTAGACATGCTTGAGGACAAAGATTTCGGCTTTGCACCTGACTGGTGTTATACACTTGCATTGCAATATGCGCTCCAACGCTATAACGGCTCCAACGCGCAAAGCCTTATCGAGAGATACTCAAAATCTGGAGTCCAAATAGACTCTCTCTGCCAGTCAGTAATTTGGCGATTGCTAACTTTAGGCAGATTTGAAGACGCTGACAAAATTTTCAATAGATACCTATTTGAAGACTCATCTTTGCGAATACGCTTTTTGAGAGCCCGCATTAATCTAGGGTTGGCCGAAGATAAACGGGCCGCAGCAAAGAAGTCTCTGGAACAAATGGCAAAGGATGGACCATTGGGCCAGATCAACTCTTATGACATAGCAAACGTTCTGCTCGATGCCGATATGATGGACGAAATACTTAGGCTATCCGACTATAAGTACACATTTGAGACTGCTGCCTGCATAAATAGTACGCAGAAATCCGAAAGTTTGAGAAAGATGCTTCGAGCATCTAGCGCTATTCGCACCAAGCTCGGTTTGGCTCCAGACGATTACTTGAATGCCGAGCAGCGCTTGGACATGCACGCTGAAGGAAACCAACTGGGAGCCGAGCTTCTTACAGAGGGACTAAGTGCACTGAAGAACACAAGAGATCCAGTAGAACGGTGCAGGCTCATGTGCTTTCTCAGCGAGCATACCTTTGACTGGACAACTCCTGTGTTGCAGAGTTATGCCTTCTGGCTTTGCAAGAGAAATGGAAAAATGATGCCTCGAGAGCTTCGGCTGAGGTGTGCGATACTCTACGGCGAAACTACTAACCAATACTGTTTTCGGCAAAGAGAGGGCCTCACAGTTCTGCGCGATGCGATCAATGACATCGAGAAAAATGGATATCCCAAGCATACGGACTACGGAGTTCGCATCAATGAGCCGTTGGTAGCGAGAGCTCGGGTAGCGATTTTCAACATTCTTTGTAGGTTGCAAGACAAAACTAACGCAAAGAGAGTGCTCGAAGAAATGGTCTCAAAGAATCAAGCGCATTACTTTCTTGATCGTCTCTATGCAATCGACCCAGTTATGCTGACCCCGTACTTTAATGCGGAGCTCAGTAAAATCACCGATGAAAAAGCATTTCTGCCAATTTGCCTAGAATGCATGAGATTCGGTAAAAGAGAGCTGGCGAAAGCAGCTGTTTTAGCTTGGGAGCGTCGACTCAACGAAAAAGGTATTCCAAAAACTTCAGACCAATTTGGAATGAATAAAGCAATGACAGCACTGATTGAGGTCGAATTTAACGACTATGTGCAAGCAAAAACTATTCTCTTGCAATTCAAAGGTAGTGACAAAGACCTAACTAAGGCGACGAAAGAACGTTTAGAGTTCGCTCGCGAAATAGTTTTGAATCGTTGAGCTAGCGGAATCGGCATCATAATTGCTGAGATAATCAGGGGATCGAAGAATTGCCAGCGATCTGATCCACCCAGTGAACTTCTGTTGCGATAACTCCGAATTTGATCGAAATCTGCTATTTGGAAAATGAGTTTGGGCAATTACCAAAATAACGCTCGCAAATGGTGGGCTCACGCAATATCAAACGTCCGCATCGTACAGGCGCCGTTCTCATTACTAAAAACAGCTTTCAGAAGCTACCGAACTAATAACGATTTGTGAAATAGTAAAAACCCTAGCCGGTTTTCGGTGAACTTTCGGCTGAGTTTTGACGTTTAAAGAATTAGAGTGTCTTTGTACTAGGAGATCAAGTTTATGAAAACGACAGCCGAGATTGTCACAGCTCGCCTGAGAGAGATGTCCAAAGAGACTTTCAGCAATTCTCTCAACGAGCTGAAAGCCACCGAACGCGAATCAGTTAAACAGGCTCTGACCGAACTTCATCGCATGCTCATCAGCATTAGCGAATCACAGAAGATAGATAGCGCGCAATAAGCATCTTCAGTCAATATTCAATGAGGCCAACAAACAAAAAGGGGGCGGATCTCGCGACCCGCCTCTTTGCATATTCATCGAATTATCCATTCGATTTAGAAGTCAGCAATGCCATACAGCTGCTGGCATTGCTGAGATGGCGAGCTCAGCATCAGCTATAAAAACGATCGGCATAGCTGCACCATTTTCACCTGACTGATGGCTCCAGCTCGCTGACTTTAGCAGATTGAGTTATTGCTGTATGATGAGTCAAGACTTAATGAGCTGAGAGCAAAAATGTCTGCGGATCCTAAGCATCTGGATATTTGGTCCCTGGTCTGGGGAAGCCCGCATATAGATCCAGAGTTGCTTATCTCTGCAATCGAAGAACAGCTGACTCAACCAAAATGGGATGAGCGGACGAAGATCCTTATTCGCGAAAGTACGAATGCTCTGCGCGAACATCTGGGTAAAGATCGAATAAACAAATGGATCGCTGGCAATCAAAACAGCGAAAGATTGCTGCGGCTGCAATCGGAGGACCTGGGGAAAGCTGGATTTCCTTTTTTGAAAGACAGGCTCATGAACAGAACGAATCCCGACACCGTAATGCAATTTTTGCGTGAGCTTGGACTGCGATGCCTCTCCAACTCTAGATTGGAAATTGGTGGCTCAATAGCACTTTTGCTGAAAGGCTACTTGTCCCGATCCACAGAAGACATCGATATTGTCGACGAAATTCCAGAAGAGATCCGAATCCAAAGAGATCTGATTGACGAACTACAGAAACGTTATGGACTTGCGCTGACCCATTTCCAATCTCACTATTTGCCGGAAGGGTGGAAAAACCGCCTCGATCATCTAGGTACGTTCGGGTCATTGGACGTGTTTCTCGTTGATCCTTATGACCTTTTTGTCTACAAGCTGTTCAGCTCGCGGACAAAAGACCTTGACGATCTCCGCGTGCTAAACGCGCATATCGACAAATCAAACTTAGTTGAGCATTTCAAGAAATTTGGGAAAGTTCTGGCCAAAGAAGAGAAGCTAAGGAACTCAGCAGAGAATAATTGGTATATCCTCTTCGGAGAGAACCTGCCAGGCTGATCCTTCCGACCTGATCCTTCCGAGCTGATCCTTCCGAGCTGATCCTTCCGACCTGCTGCAAGTGTTCAGGGTCCAGATTCGTATTCACGCGCTAGTCTCAATTAGACTAGTAAGTGAATACGATTTGCAGCACCTGGCACCTGGCACCTGGCGGATTATGACAGTCAAAGCCCAGTCGAACCCGGCGTCCTTCCTTTTGCGCAAGTTGCGAAAAGAGGCGGATCTCGCGACCCGCCTCTTTTGCATATCTATCGAATTATCCGTTCGATTTAGAAGTCACCCATGCCGGCGCCTGCTGGCATTGCTGACTTTTTTTCTTCCGGAATATCTACAACGAGAGCTTCGGTTGTGAGGAACATTCCAGCGATTGAGGTTGCGTATTGAACTGCGCAGCGCTCAACTTTAGCTGGGTCGATGATGCCAGCAGCTGACATGTCGACGTATTCGAAGGTGATAGCGTTGAAGCCCATTCCATCTTTGTGCTCTTTAACCTTTTCGACAACTACTTCGCCGGAGAGTCCAGCGTTGTCAGCGATTTGGCGAACTGGAGCTTCGAAAGACTTGACGACGATGTCGTAGCCGGTTCTTTCGTCACCAGTGAGAGTCTCTTTCTTCTTATCGAGAATCTTGCTGATGTGGAGCAGTGCTGTACCGCCACCTGGAACATAGCCTTCTTCAACTGCAGCGCGTGTTGCGTTGAGAGCATCTTCGAAGCGCAGTTTGCGATCCTTGAGTTCGGTTTCAGTAGCGCCGCCGACTTTGATAACGGCTACGCCGCCAGCCAACTTAGCCAAACGCTCTTGGAGCTTTTCCTTGTCGAAATCGGAATCCGATTCTTCGATTTGGCGCTTGATGATATTGATGCGCTTTTGAACTGCTTCTTTGCTTTCGTTGCCAGCAACAATGGTGGTCTTGTCCTTGTTGACGCGGACTTGACGTGCACGACCGAGCATGTCGATGGTGACGTTTTCGAGCTTGGTTCCGCGCTCTTCGGAAATGACCTGACCGCCGGTGAGAATTGCGATGTCTTCGAGCATTGCTTTTCTGCGATCGCCGAAGCCAGGAGCTTTGACTGCGCAGCATGGCAATACTTTGCGGAGGTGGTTAACAACGAGGGTTGCAAGTGCTTCGCCTTCGATGTCTTCTGCGATTGCGAGAAGCGGACGGCCGGAGCGAGCAACTTTCTCGAGAACCGGTACGAGGTCTGCAAGCAAGTTTACTTTCTTGTCTACACAGATTACGAATGGCTCTTCCAGAACTGCTTCCATGCGCTCAGGATCGGTTACGAAGTAGGCTGAAACATAGCCCTTGTCGAATTGCATTCCTTCAACAACTTCAAGTTCGGTGTTGAGGGATTTGGATTCTTCAACGGTGATGACGCCATCTTTGCCAACTTTTTCCATCGCATCAGCAATGATCTTGCCGAAGGATTCTTCGTTGCCAGCGGAGATGGTGGCTACTTGGGTGATAGCTGTTTTGCTTTCAACCGGTTTGGCCATCTTTTTGATTTCTTCAACAGCATGTTCGCAAGCTTTTTGGATACCGCGACGGAGAACCATCGGGTTAGCGCCTGCTGCTACGTTGCGAAGACCTTCTTTAACGAGAGCTTGAGCGAGAACTGCAGCTGTGGTTGTACCGTCGCCAGCATTGTCGTTGGTTCTTACGCAAACTTCGCGGACGAGTTGAGCGCCTGCGTTTTCGAGAGCATCTTGCAATTCGATTTCTTTAGCGATGGTGACGCCATCATTAACGATTTGCGGTGCGCCGAACTTCTTCTCGAGAACTACGTTGCGACCAGCTGGTCCGAGGGTCAACTTAACTGTGTTAGCAACAGCATCAACACCACGCTCAAGAGCGCGACGTGCTGTTTCACTATAAATAATTTGCTTAGCCATATGTCCGAAATCTCTCCTATTTGCGCCCTTGGCGCTCTTCTATGTATGTGTTCAACAAAAGGACTATGGGGTGGAACCCTTAGCTGATTACAGCCAGGATGTCACGCTCACTGAGAATCAAATATTCAACGCCTTCGATTTTGACTTCGGTTCCAGAGTATTTTGCAAAAAGAACCTTGTCGCCAACTTGCAATTCCATCGGTTGGCGGTTGCCCTTTTCATCAAATTTTCCAGGACCAACAGCCAAAACTTCAGCCTGTTGCGGCTTTTCTTTGGCGGTATCCGGGAGAACGATTCCACCGGCGGTTTTCTCTTCAGCCTCGAGCTTCTTGACGATAACTCGGTCTGCGAGCGGTTTCAGATTCATTTTAGTAGCAGCAGAAGTAGCCAATGGTCTAACCTCCTATAACGATTAACCATCGAAGGAAGAGTGCGAACCTAAACTCACTTGACGCGAAATTCGGGAGTCGTACTCATTACATAGAGAAGTCTATATACCGTATGGCAGTCACACCCTGACTTTTCACATTTTTCTTATAAAGCCCGTTGCGAAAAAACACGTTGCAGGGGCTCTGGCTGTAGCTTAGTGGATGTTAATAGAAGGGCGGACGCAAGCTGTGCCCGGATAGAGGGATTCGGCCGCCCACGTCCTTGTGATCCGCCCGAGGCTTAGGAAGAATTTCCGCAGAATTTCTTCCTTCCCTGTGAACTAGCAAGATCCAAAAGGCCTTTTGCTAGAAAGCAATAAAAACAGGGCTCAAAAAATTGCTAGTAAGCAATAATCGATTTGAATATTACTTACTAGCAATAAAAATGGCGGGGTAAATATTGCTCCGCATTGATTTTAGTGTCCTTCTACGTTCGGCGCAGTAGTTAGACAGTTTGGGCGAGTTGGTTTGGTCCGGCGCAGGTGATCTGTTCCGGGCTACTCCGAAGCAATTGATTTGCTCCGGGCCAACTGGTTTGGTCCGGCGCGCTGGGTTGAGCAATTGATTTGTTCCGGGCCAATTGGTTTGGTCCGGCGCGAGTCCGGCGCGGTAGGTCGAGTCCGGCCAGGTGCTTGAGTCCGGGCAGTCTCCCGCGTACCGGCACCAGGGCTACTTACGAAGCCCCAGCTCTTTCTCCAAATTTTCCCGCATTGACTTGTACTCGACCCGTTCAGGAAGCACCTCATAAGCTCCCTTAAACAGTGCTATAGCTTTATCGTTCTGCCCCGCTCGCCGCATAGTTATTGCGCAATAGGCATAGAAATTAGACTTAGCGATGATGTAATCAATCTCGTCGATGGGCGGTCCAACAAAGTTCATGTTGGCTTGGGCATTCCTCATCACCTGATCAAGTTCAGCCATGAGCGCTGGTGAGACAGGGTCGGCGCTGTAACTTTGCAAAAGACTGGTGCTACGTCCGACGAAATGAGTGGCCTTCCACTTCTCAGGTTTGCCAGCGAGGCGATCTTCATTAATAAGACTTTGAAGTTCTGCCAGAACTCTTCGTGCCTCTTTTCGCGCTTCCAGGTTTTTGCCTTGACGAAGAAGAACCTCAATTCGAGCATGTTCAAGACAATAATGTTCCGAATTGGGTTCTTTTCTCAAAGAATCTTGCGCAAATGCTCTCTTTAGAAGGGGCTCCACTTTATCCAACTCGCCCAAATTGAGATAGACCAAGGCTTCACCGTAATAGCAAATGATGGCACCATGATAGTACGGTTGGACTCTAGCGAATTCCTTTATGGCCGCCTCGTAAACGGCAATGGCTTCTTGATGACGACCATGGCCGCGCAAATCGTGGGCTTTGGTAGCCAAGTAAACTCCGATTGCAAGAGATAAGTTTGGATCAGCTAGTTTGCTGCTTGCATCAATAAGCCGTTTGTATTTCTGATCAGCCTCAGGCTTGTCACCAAATACAAGGGTAAGACCATTTATAAGATCACCAATGTGCGCCAAACTAACAAGCTGCCACGCTGACCGCAGGTTCTTTTTCAAGGCCTCGTCATCGTCATGAAAAACGGAGTTTCCCATCTGCTCGGCTGCAATAAGAGTCAGAACTAATGGGCCTTTCTCTTTGTTTGCTTTTGCAATTGGAATTATTTCGGCATAAATTTTATCGGCGTCACTATTTTTTCCTTCGCGAGAATAGGCTTGTGCCAGGAGAAATTTCGCATTCAACCAGCCTTCAGTCCAAGTGGGTTTGCCCCCCCAGAGAGACGATGAAGAGAGCAACTGAATAGTACTTTTGTACATTCCTAATCCATTAAGATTAAATGCAATCAGCGACACCGTATTCAAATTGTCAGCGAATAAGTCGATATTTTGAGCTCTTTGTGCAAGTAAGTTTTTAACAACGCCTTCGTAGAGACGGCGAGCTCCCGGTAAATCTTTTTTGGCTATAGCTATTTTGGCAAGGGCAAGGTCGGCTTTGTACTGGCTTAGTCCGCCATCTGTCATTCTTTGCACCAGCTTATTCAGCTTGCTACCAATTGCTTCAGCCTTTTCGATTTTGCCTACTGAAATATAGTGTTCTATCATTAGCTCATATGAATTGGCGAGAAATTCGTTCTGAGCCTCAGCAGTTCTCTCTGTAGCTTCAGCGTCAGCTAAAATTTCTGCTGCCTTATCCGATTGAGAATCGATCAGCGCCATCCCCAGCAAAATTTTGTAATAGTGATATATGTTGCGACGCTCTTTTCGCAGAAAGTGCCCATCCGAGACAGAGCTATTTTTCAAAAGGGATATGCGTTTGACCATCTCATCTTCTATTTCCTTCTGGAGGTCTTGACCAAAATGCGGCACCTTCAGAATGGTGCTGTACGCATGCATCATCTTGTATGCTTCGATTATTTGATTCGGAGCATCGTCAGGAGAAGAAATATCCTTCGAATAATGGTGCATCAAATATGAATGATTTTGCTTCAACCAATCGTAATAAAGCTGAAGATTGTGCTTCAAATCTTGAGGAGTATTGGCCGGGCTTATAAGCGCCAACTTCGCTAGAACTAAGCCCTGCAACGGGGGCTTCTTAACTGCAACAGCCGCGGTCTCTTTCCGACTTTCCTCCTCAAAATGTCGAACAAGCTGCTTAACTAAAACTACTGCACACAAAACTAGTGCAACTCCGACACAAAGAACTATGGCAAATTTTGGTATTCGAAAACTGCCTTCTGGACGAGCAATCGCCTCAAGAGCTTGCTGAAGTTCCGCCGCCGTGGAATATCTTTGATCCGGATTTTTCTGCATGCATTTGACGAGCACGTCTTCGAAGTTCTGAGAAATTGGATTCTTCGACTTGACTTTAGTGATTGCTGTGGTGAGATGATTGTTCATGATCGCGTAATCGCTTTCCGCCACCATAGGCGGTGCGCCGCAAAGCGCTTCATACATCACACACCCAAGAGCATAAATATCCGAGCGCGCATCAGCTTTCTCGCCCCGGCATTGCTCCGGGCTCATATAATTAGGCGTCCCAATCAACGAACCTTGCTGCGTCAATTGCTGTTGAACGCTAACATCGTCACGTCTGAAAGTTCCGAAATCGAGAATTTTGACTGTTTCGTTTCCTTCATTGTCCTCTTTGAGAATCATCAGATTGCTCGGCTTTATATCGCGATGAATGACGCCTCGCTCATGGGCGTATGTCAGCCCCTGGCAGACTTGCTCGAAAATCTCCTGAGATCGTGAAGGAGAAAGTGTGCCCGACTCCAAAACTTCTGCCAGCGTCTTTCCTTCTAGATATTCTAAAACCATGTAAGGCAGACCATCCGGCGTCTTACCAAAAGACAAGAACTTCACTATATTTTTGTTGTTGAATGAATTGAGCAACTCCGCCTCATTGTGGAAGCGTTTCATAGCAAGCTCAGCATCAGCATGATTCAAGTCTAGAATTTTGACGGCAACATAACTATCCAGAAGCCGGTGTTTGGCTAAATAGACGCGCGAATTTGCGCCCTCGCCAATGAGGCGAATGAGTTCCAACCTTTCATCAATAGTTGGCAGGGCACCAAAATCTTCGGAAGCGATCGTAGTTCTCTACTCCTTCTTCTTTGCACCCCAATTTGGAACTGCCCTCATCCAGGGCGCATACTCAGCAGGAACCTGCAAGCGACTGTTTAATTTGGATTGGCGCTCGCTAAGCACTGCCAGGCGGGCTTGGCGTGCCATATCATCCCAGGAAATGTGGTCAGCCGGTGTCATGCCGGTTTCGGCAACCTTTACGCGGTCGCGCCCTTCGAATTTGGCAACATCCAATGCTTGCTCGGCGGCTTTAACCAGAATCTCGGCTGCCTCGCCGTTCTCTGGAAAAGTAGACATACCAATTGAGACGGTGACAAGACCAACCCCAGGCGCTGACTCAGCTCGGATTTTGGCACGCAGGCGGTCGGCAACCTCTGTGGCACTCGGTCGCGCTGTTTCAGGCAATATAACCGCGAACTCCTGAGACCCGAATCGACACGGAATATCGATGTCCCTCAGGCAGGTCTTTACCAGCCTTGCCACGTGCTTAATTGCCTCGTCCCCTTTACCGGGACCAAGAAGTTCATTTACACGCGTTAAATGGTCAATATCGATGCGCAGAATGGCAAAGTTATGCTTATGCCGCTGCGAGCGCTCCAACTCTTTTGCGATGCTTTCACTAAAGTGATAAGGGTTGTAGAGACCGGTGTGCGCATCTTGCACCGTCTGTGACGTTGCGGTCTCGTGGGTGAGAGCTATATTGAGCGCGGTGCCGACTTGCTGCGAGAGTGACTCGAGCAAATCTATCTGCTCCCTGTGAAAGCCGCGCATTTCTTGAGAGAAGAGCATCAACACGCCCATCATATTGTGCTCATACATAATTGGCACAGCCAAAGTGGAGTTGAACATCCCACCGCCAGTCGAACGCGGCAGGCGCATCTGCAGGCTGGTCGCATCGGCGGCATATTCCGTCTTTCCGCTCATAACGCAGCGTCCGGCAAATGTATCTTCCAAGGCTAAATCAAAGTTATTCATCGAGTTGCCATCGAGCCCCTTAAAAGCTGCGATCGAAAACTGCTTGCGATTCCTATCGAGTAGAAGTAGGGCACAATGTGGCGTGTTGGCCAGAATTAATGATGTATCGGCGGCGATTTGAAGCACATCTGCCACTTTAAGTGAGCTTCCACTTAGGGCAACGCTGGTCTTATAGAGGGTTCCGAGCCGCTCACGCTCATATTCACTGCGACCAAACAAAATTGAATTTGCAACTGCAACGGCAACAAGGTCTGCCATGTGCCTAAATAGTTCTGTCATTCCCAGAACAGCAGGATCGCGAACATCGATGAGAACCGCTCCGACAAGTAGATTTGAAGCAATCAAAGGCAGCGCCATTTGGCCACCGCTATTCTCGCGTTTCATAATGACCGCGCTCAAATCGGGCGCCTGGGCGATGCCCGAGTAAGCGATCACTTGCCTCTTTTGCACAACCGTTTTGAGCGCACTCTCTGCTGAAAACGACAATACCCTCAGTTGGTCGGCCGTCCCTTCGGAGTAACCTTTCTGGGTCATCAATTTGAGTGAAAGACTTTCATTATCAGATAGAAAGATCGCAACTTTTGCATCTCCTCCGAGTTCGGAGAATTGCGCGGCGGCACTTTCAAGTACGTCTCTGAGGCGCAAAGAGCCGTTGAGCGTCTTGACCATTTGCAGCAAACGCTGCATCAAGTTACCGTCCATATTATTTCCTTAAAAAAATCCATTCATCAATGAAGGAACCACAAACAGAGAGAAACTAAACGTACCCGCGATGAGATAAACTGTCCGGAACCGTCCCCGCTTACCAAGGAGTGGAAATTGGCTAAAGATCCAAACTGTATTTTCTGCAAAATAGTGGCGGGAGAGATTCCTGCAAAGCTCGTCAAAGAAGGCGAAAACTTTCTTGCCTTCAGTGATATCAACGCGCAAGCTCCGCATCACATGCTTGTTATTCCAAAGGAGCACTACCCAAATATCACTGAGTTTCGTGATGCGAAGGGCTTAGGTGAACTCTTTCTTGCCGCCGCCGATCTGGCTAAAGAAAAGGGATTGAAAGAAGGATTTCGACTTGTTGTAAACACTGGAGCCGATGGCGGTCAAACAGTGTTTCATTTGCACATCCATATATTAGGTGGAAGAGCAATGACATGGCCGCCGGGCTAAACCATTGGTGGCGGTGGCTTTTCCGATTCGCTCCTTAGCGCCAGACGTAATTCCCCAAAAGCTTTAAGCCTAAACGTTTTCCGAAATATTTTTCGCGGCTGTTTTTGTAAAGTAGCTACCGTTTTGCGCCCCTTGGAAACGGGTAAATAACTGATAGGAAAGAAGGCGCGCCAAATGCGCAAAGTAGCAGCGGAAATTAGATGGGCATCGCGTCCAACGAGATTCCGGAGCGTCTAAATTGAGGGTACGGTTATGGCTACGGCTACTAGGCAAAAAAAGGATCAGGTTTTGTGGATGGCGGATTGCTACAGCCTGGCAAAACGGTTTCCCAACCCGCATACATGGCTTGCATTGCTTGAGCAGGAGCAATCAGATCATGAAAAGATAAATCCGTTCCATTATTGGTTGTGGATGGAAATCTGGAAAGCAGCTCAAACCTGCGCGCCTGAAGAGGAGGGCTGCTAACGAATAATCGTGTCTTTGTTCGTTTATCGAGACTCTAATTGAGGCTCGGGTGTGTATGCCCGAGCCTCTTCATTTTGATAATATCCCAGTTAGTTTCATCGAAAGCGCAGACAACGTTGCAACTCATTTGTAAACTCAAACTGACGAAAGTCATACATCAATCTCTTAGAACGCTGGCGATATGCCCGACTTGGTAGTACAGAAATAAAGAAGACATTTACAGCGATCACGGAATCCAAAGGCCACGCCGCCACCACATTTAGTGGCGCGGTCCGTTCGGTCATATTTTCAGCCTCCTTAATTTCGCTTTTCAGTTGTGGAACTACCGCTGCGCAGGCGGCTGTCGTCGAATATCACCAAACTCCATTTAAAGATTCATCGGGCACATCATCGAGTTGGTCGACAAGTTCTGGCGATCGAAACGAAACTACCAGTAGTAACACAGCTGCGCTAAGTAAGCCGTCTGCGCAGACTTACTATGTGCAGTCTGTGGAGAATCTAAGGAAAAAGGAATACAAGAAGGCACTTGTCGAAGCAAGCTTCGCGATTAAAGAGAGTCCTAAGTGGACGCTTGCCTATAATCTGAGAGCAAGGCTCTACGGACTTCTTGGGCAGTACAAAAAAGCGCTAGACGACCTGCGCCTGGCAAGAAAGATTGATCCAAAAGATGTGGGCGCGATCACTGAACAAGGCATCCTCGAACTGCGCTTCTCCAATTACGACAAAGCGCTGGAATGTTTCGAGAAAACAAATTCAATGAAGGAAAATGCTGACTCCACATTGAGCATCGGCACCTGTTTTCTGGAGACCGGAAAGATCGAAGACGCAATTAAGCGTTATGAAAAGGCTCTGGAGCTAGATCCGAAGAAGCCCGCGAATGCATCTTTGGGTGTGCTCTATTCCATAATCGGCGATAATGAAAAATCGATTTTGCACCACACTAAGAATCTTTCGGCAAATAACGATGACCAGCAGGGCTTCAAGGATAGGGCTTGGGCATACAATAACGCCGGTGAGTTTGCAAAAGCAGTTGACGATTGCACAAAAGCGATCGAATTGAATAAAGATTTCGCAACCGCATACAGCACCCGGGGCACAGCTTATGCCGGACTTGGTCAGAAGAGAAAGGCTACGCGCGATTTCCAAAAAGCGTTGGAGCTGGATGCTCAGTTTCTGAAAAAATACGGCACTATGGTCTCACCGGATGAGAACGCTCGGATCTCCCTGCGACGCGCCTTCATCGATCTGGTAGAAAGCAAATACGAACACGCGATAAACGAATCAAAGAAAGTGACGAAGATGACGCACATCGCGCCTCGCATTAAAGCAATGGCGTATCTTACTTTGGCGCGCGCAAATAATTCGCTAGCTCGCTATGGGGACGCCCTAAAGTTCAGCGACCTGGCGATCCAAGCCTATCCTTATCCCCTGGGCGGATATTTCGACCGCGCATTTGCCTATGAACATTTAGGAAAGACAGAGTTAGCCTCCGCTGATTATGCAAAAGCGAAAGAACGTCCTAACTTTTACGATCGAATCGAGCTGATAAAACCAGCGATTTGACGCCTTTGTAACTTCTTCGTGGAGCTCATAAATGGTTCCATCAACAAGACTGACGCAAATTCTGAAACCATTAATCCCTGCAGCAATGGGAGTGCCTTCAAATTCTGAAAGCAAAGAAATAGCCCAGGGCTATCGGCTTGCCGTTGCCGGCCACTTAACTGCGGTGACTTGTGTATGCGATGTTCCATTCTGGACAACGCAGCCAGAGCCGACGATGCAGTCTTTCAGGCTGGCGTTTTCTTCGACAACCGAATTAGACCAGACAATAGTGTCTTCCAGAACCGCATTGCGCTCAACACGGCAGTTGTCGCCAATGATGACGCGTCCTTTGATCTTCACGCCGCTGGCAATGTGGCTGCGTTTTCCAAGCAGCAATTTGCCTTCAACCTGGACACCGGAATCGACTTTGGAGCTCTCTGCGATATAACCGATATTGGTCTTTTCGCCGGGCAACTCCACGCTCAACTCGCCATCAAGTGCGTGGAAGTTGGACATTCTATATTGATGGATTGTGCCAACGTCAGACCAATAGGTTGCAAGGTCAACAGCCAGTAAAGGCAATTTCTCTTCCAACAATTTCGGGAAAAGCTGGCGACCGAAGCCGTAGCTGCCATCCTTCGGCATCAAGTCGAATACTTCCGGCTCAAGAACATAAATACCGGTCGAGGCAAAATTGCTTAGCGCCTCTTCAACGGCAGGTTTTTCCTGGAAGCCGGTGATGAAGCCATTATCATCGGTGACTATTACGCCGAATTGGCTGACGTCCTCGACTTGCTTGATTCCGATCGTGGCGATAGCCTTCTTGCGCTTGTGCTCAGCAATGACCCGGCTGAGGTCGGCGTCTGTTAGAAGGTCGCCCATCAAAACGATAAAGGTCTCGTTTCCGAAGTACTCACGGCAGGCACGAACGCCCCCTGCGTCACCACTGAGCTCGGGCTCGAATCGGAAGTCCAGATTCATGCCAAGCTTGGAACCGTCTCCAAAGTGGTTCCGGATTTTGTCCGGAAGGTAATGCAAATTCGAAACAACGTCCTCGATTCCATTCGATTTCAGAAGCTTCAATATATGTTCCATAACCGGCTGATTCGCTACTGGAACGAGTGGTTTTGGAAGCTGTGATGTCAGGGGATCTAGGCGAGAACCTACGCCTGCTGCAAGAACCATTGCTTTCATCGAATTCGGCTTTGAAAGCCCCTCCGGGTTAGGTGAGACATAAGACTAGTAATATCCCAAGCAAGGATAGATAACATTATCCAGCCAAACAGTTAAACAAGTCTGTTGGTTAAACACTCTGAATGACTTAAAGCCACTTAGAGCGTATGCAGAGAAATTACCGGGAGCGGCTGAAGTACCCGCCGCAGAGTAGACAGTAGGGCCCTAACAAAAGTGCCAGCCCCCATTTAAATCTTTTTGCTGCATTCCTTCAACTACTTTTAGCTTATCTCTTTGATATCGGTCCGCTAAACGACCAAGCTACTGGAAACCCGTCGACACCTGCCTGGGTTGGAGAATGCCAGGTACAAGCAGGTGCTCTCTTACTTAGGCGGCGCGGAGGCCTGGCGTGATAGGGATGATGTGCTCTTGGTCACGAGTTCGGCAAGCTGAGCCATATCCTTCTGCAAATGTCCTTTTGTTCGCGCCATCGCCATCTCGACCTGGCCCTTTGAGCTTCCACCGTAAGAACAAAAGGCTCCTACCGATTCTTCCATGGCAATATAGTCGTATATGTCGGCCTCAAATGCAGGCGAATACTGCTGCCACTCATTGAGAGCAAGATCGGAAAGATATTTATGGCGGGTGCGGCAGTAGTGCGCAAGGTGCTCGACAGCACGCCCGGCGATTTCTCGCTCCACACCATGGGTAAGCAAATAATCGAGCGCGTTGCTAACGTTAACCAGGTCTGCGCAAGCGACTTCACGCATTCTATTTTGATCGAACTCCAATCCGGGAAGCATTCCGATTGCCAAATCGAGCATGATCTTTAATGACTCGACAATTTCGAAAAGCCCTGGAACGCATTCCTGCAAATCCTGGCTAAAGCCGATGGTTAGCCCTTTTAGCTGCGTCAGGAACTCCATCAAACGCCCGAAGATAAGAGATGGACGCGCGCGCAACACTTCGAGAATTTCGGGATTCCTTCTTAGCTGAAGCGTATGGCTCTCGATCATCATGTTCAATGGGATGCGCGCAAATGCGAATTCCTGCGTCACCCATAAGAGCAATTCTCCGCCCATCTGAGAGAGATGAACCCCAACTATTGATGCGAATGCTCCGAACTCGATCAAGAAATCGCGATCGGTAACTGCATCGAGGCTGTTTTCGATTACATCGTCAAAGCCGAGCGATATCGCCACCATTCGTCGATCAATCGGCTCGCGAGTTCCGGCAAGGACATTGGCTCCAAGCGGCAGCATGTTCAAACGCTTGTAGAAATCCGTCAGGCGGGAGTAATCGCGACAGAAGCGAGCTTCACCCGCCAGCCACCAGTGTGACAGCAAAATTGCTTCGGCCGGCTGCATGTGCGTGTAGCCCGGCATAACTGTGTCTATGTCACGCTGTGCCATCTCCAAGAAAACTCGGCGAAGCGTCAAAATCCGATCGGCGATTTCAAGAACTGAGTCGCGCAGCCATAGACGCAAATCAGTCGCAGCCTGGTCGTTTTGCGACTTGGCCGTGCGAGCAAGAATAAACTCTTCACCGACTCTGTCACGGAGCAAGCGCTCCAGAGCAGCGTAAACATCCGCGTCGGCGGGCTGGAGCAGATCCTCTCCTGATCGCAAAAGCTGAGTGATCGAATCAATTGCCTCCAGCAAGCGAGCTGAGCTTTCATCCGTGATGATGCCCGTTTCGCCAAGCATTTTGACATGAGCGTGAGTGGAGAAAAGAGCACGTCGAAACAGTTCGTGCTCTATCTTTTTGTCCAGGCGTACTCGCCGAAATTGCAGTAAGTAATCCTTATCGAATTGCTCGGACTCGCCGTCGTTACTCATGATTTTGTTTGCCGATCTCTGGACTGGAGGATAGTGCTTCGGGGGAGGAAAAGGATTTACTTGGAGCGCCGGACCTGGGATTAAAGCTGATTCCAAGCGTGCTTACGAAGAAATCCATCCTCCTTTTTAGATACTCTATCATACCCCTAAAAAGCATGAGAACTGGCTTTCGGCCAGTTCTTTGCACTATTTCCAGCTATTTGAGATTCAAGCGACTCTTTTCTTCTCGATTTTGTTGATCTTCTCTACTTGCTTCTTGTATCGGGTCAACTCTTGCTGGTAGCGCTTTTGCACTTCCTTTTCTTTCTCTGACATATTCATCCCCATTTAGGGTTCCTTTGCGTTCTGCTTTTCTGTTTCTTCTTTTCAACCAAGTTCTGGAAGAATCTCTTGCCTTTTTCGTATCGGAAAGAGGCGCACTTCGAGACCACACAGTTCCTGATATTAGACTAATATAAACCGTTTTTCAGGTTTATGCAACAGCCTGGTATCATAACCGCTCACTTAATTTATAGCAAGCATATGCGATCGGATCCGGCTTGTCCTCAGACCGGAGACTGTTGCCAGATAGTGAATTAGGAGCTTTAAAAAAAATTCTGGGCCCCGGAATTTGCTCTGAAAGATTCAGGAAATCAAGCGAGTTCGCTTCGGCGGCAACCTTTTAGTCCGTCCAGCTTGCACAGGCGGGCTTACTTTCCAATCTTCAAGGTCAAGCCAGTCGTCTTCGCCCTACGATAGTTTTCGATGCGTAGAAAAAGGATCTTTTTTCGCGCCTTTATAACCGGCATAAAAATGCCGGCAATGCGGGTGAAAATTACACCCCAGCTTTGGCAGGCTCCGAACTAGTTTGGCCGTTACCTGTCGGGCTGAGCTTAGGCAAGCTGAGGCTCAGAAGCAAGACGAGGATCATGACTGCGGCGCCGATGTAATAGGGGTACTCAACGCCGAGGGACTGGAAGGCGTAGCCGCCTGCGATTGGTCCGAGAATTCGACCGAGTGTCGAAAGCGATTGTCCAACGCCCAGGACTCCGCCAACTTTCGCTGGATCAGCCAGCTTGGAAGTAAGGCTCTGGTTGGAAGGATTAACGATGCTGGTGCCAATCGCAAGGAAGGTCATTGCGGCATAAAGACCAGGCACGCTCTTCACGAAGACGGTTAGCAATAGCCCGATACAGAGGAAAACGGAACCAATACTGATCAATGGCTTCTCGCCATATTTTTTGGAGAGGCGTCCAATCATGCCGCCCTGAACCATGACCATGACGAAGCCAACGTAGGTGAATAGCCAGCTGATATCAACTTCTTTGAAGTTGTACCAGGCAACGGTGAGCAAAGTCAGCGTTGTCTCCATATTTGCAAAAGCAAAGGTCGAAAGGAAGAAGATAAGCAAAGACTTGCTCAGGTTGGGGCTCTTCAGCGTATCTACAATAAAGCCGCCTTCAAGACGGAAGCGATCGTGACCAGCTTGCGACCTTTCCTTTGGCTCGGGCAGCGCGAAGAGGGCAAATAGAAATGCGATGCCACTACAGGCGGCGGCAACATATCCGATCGAGTGGATGCCGAAGGTGCTCAAGGCTCCACCGAGTGCAGGACCAAGTGTGAAACCCAAACCGAACGCAGCGCCGATCATGCCCATCCCCTTGGCTCTGTTTTCAGGGGTTGTGACGTCGCAAATGTAGGCTTGGGCGACGGCAATATTTGCATTTCCGAGACCGGCAACGATTCTGGAAACAAAAAGCATACTGAGCGTGCCGGCAAACCCCCAGATGGCATAGCCGATTGCGGACATCGCTAGACTGATAAGAAGAATCGGCCGGCGCCCGACCGTATCTGAAAGTCGACCCCAGATGGGAGTCATGAAGAATTGCATCAGCGAATATGACATGACAAGTAGACCGACAGTACCGGCGTCAGCCCCAAAATCGGCGGCACATTTCGGCAAAACCGGAATAATAATTCCAAATCCGACCAGATCAATAAAAACGGTCAGAAATATAAGCAGCAACGCCATTTTGCCGCTTTTTTTCTCAGACGCTTGTTTATCATCATTCACGAATATCTGTCTCCGGGCCACCAGCATTTGCCAAAAAGCTTATCGCAAGCGCCTGCCAGGCTTCCTTAAGGATTTTCAGGTTGGGCCCAGAGAATTGGCGGAGCCTCCATCCCATCTCGATAAATGAGCCAATTTGCTGGGTAAGCTTATGTTAAGGAGAAGCTTTAGCAGCTTTCAGAAAGACGGCCGAAAAGATGAAGCTATGTCTGGTCTGCAATTTCCAATTCGGAGATGAACAGGACCTCTGTCCAAAAGATCTCTCAAGACTGGTCCCGATAGGCAAGGACCCGCTTATCGGCATGGTCATACAAGATCGCTACCGCATTGAAAGCCTTGTCGCCAAAGGCTCGATGGGTGTCATCTATAAAGCGACGCAGCAGTCGATCGGCCGAGACGTCGCAATCAAGGTCATGCACGGCTATCTGGTATCTGACGAAGAGTCGATGAAGCGATACCATAAGGAAGCCAAAGCCGCCAGCCGCCTCAACCATCCGAACATAACGACGGTTTACGATTTCGGGGTGCTTGCCTCAGGACAACCTTATATAGTGATGGATTTGCTGCAAGGCAAAGCACTGT
Organism: Candidatus Obscuribacterales bacterium; assembly: GCA_021732085.1. Classification (GTDB taxonomy): domain Bacteria; phylum Cyanobacteriota; class Vampirovibrionia; order Obscuribacterales; family Obscuribacteraceae; genus JAIEPM01. The sequence goes on from JAKFVQ010000020.1 coordinate 220,671, forward strand.
CCGATATCCTTCAACAACGCGGGCAGCTGACGCCGAACCAAACCATGATGGTGATGAACCAGGTTTGCCAGGCTCTTACCGAAGCTCACGCGCGCGGAGTCGTTCACCGGGATATAAAACCGGAAAACATAGTCATCGAAGAATTGCCGGACGGGCGGAACATCCACATCAAGGTCGTGGATTTCGGTATCGCTACTTTTGCCGCCGAGGGTGAGGATACTATCGGTAAGATCACGAAGACGGGCACAGTGTGTGGCAGCCCGTTTTACATGAGCCCGGAGCAGTGCGACGGCGGAAAAGTGGACAAGCGCAGCGACTTGTATTCGCTCGGGATTGTGCTATTCGAGTGCCTTACTGGCAAGGTGCCGTTCGATTCGAAGGATATTTACCAGGTTCTGACGATGCAGGTAAAGGACCCGCCGCCTCGTCTCAAGAAGATTCGACCAGATTTGCAATTCTCCGATGAAATTGAGCTGGTTGTGAACAAGGCTCTGGCGAAGGAGCCGGACGCGCGTTATCAAACCGCGCAAGAATTTTGGGCGGAGCTGGCAAATGCCGGCGGAATTAAAGTGGGACGCAAGCCCGAACCGACATCGTCTATTATGCGGCCAAGTTTGCAGGCGCCTCCGCCACCGGGTGCGGTGCAGAGCGGTGGTGGCGCAGCTGGTGCTGGCGGAAATGCTGCTTCCAGGCAAGCATCAGGCGAACATGTGTTGAGTTATGCCGAACAAATTAAGTTGCAGGCTTTGGCGGCAGCTGGGGGCACGATTCCTCCGGGATCTGGTGCAAGCGCAGGCCCCGGAGTCGCCGGCGGAGCTGCGGGAACGGCAAGCGGTGACAAAGTTTCAGGAGCCTCACCCAATCCATTTTCCGGCATGGGAATTGCTGGCGCTGCGCCGGGTGCGGGAAGCAACTCAAGTTCGGGACAAATCACCTCAGCTCAAGGCGCCACAATGGCGGGAGCCGGAGCGGGAATAGCCAGTGGGACAGCAGGCGCTGCAGCAGGCGGGCAAAATTCAGTGGCAAGTGGTGGCAAAGCAGGCGGAGCAAACATACCGGGAGCAGCCGGTGCAAATGTCAGAGATACAGGCGATTTCGGACTAGATAACGAAGAGCTGCGCAAGAAGATCCACGAAGCATCAACAAAATTCCAATCAGCGCCTCAGAAGCAAGAAGCATCTTCGATGATGAAGATGATCAATCTGGTAGCCCTGCCGCTGCTGACAGCGCTTGTGACAATCGCACTGTTCGGTGTCATGGCAATCGAAATGCTAAAGAGTGCCAGGTCCAACAACACGCCACAACAAGGCACAAGCACAAGCACCAACACAGGCACAGCTACTGATACGACGCAGCCGGCCCTTACGGCTGAGACGTTGATGGCGCAGGATAAGCTAGACGAAGCGCGCGCATTGCTTGAAGAGAAGAAGAACCAAGGAAAGTTGACAGAGAGCGATCAAGTCACCCTTGATTGGACCTATGTCAAACTGTCGCGCCGGGAAGCGAAAGCAAAACGATACAAGCAAGCGGTCGCTCTTCTGGAAACTGTTTCTGACACAATGAAAGAAGACGAAGAAGTTCAGAGCGCGCTGAAACGCTATAAGAAGTTGGCGAAGTAGAACTTGAGATCGACTTAGGATTCGACGAAGGCGCCAAGGCGGCGGAATTTGTTCTGGCGATCTTTGCGCAGCTCTTTTGGAGACATCTTTGTCAGCTCGTTTAAATGTCTGACCAGGGCTTCGCGCAACTTCTCAGCTGCAAAATCCGCATCATGGTGCGCGCCACCGAGGGGTTCTGTTACTACCTCGTCGGCTACTCCGAGCTGTTTGATCTCGCGGGCAGTCATCTTCATCGCCGTGCAAGCTTCAGCCACCTTGTCGGCCGAACGCCATAAAATGGATGCGCATCCTTCCGGCGAAATTACGGAATATACAGAATGCTCCAACATCAATATGCGATTGGCTACACCAATCGCCAGTGCACCACCGGAACCACCCTCACCAGTGATTACTGAAATAACAGGGACAGTGAGCCCTGAGAGTTCGCGCAGATTTACAGCGATGGCTTCTGCCTGATTGTGCTCTTCGGCAGCAAGTCCGGGGTAGGCACCAGGCGTGTCGATCAAATTGATGATCGGCAACTGGAATTTCTCAGCATGCTGAAACAAGCGAAGCGCCTTTCGATAACCTTCCGGCTGCGGCATTCCGAAGTTGCAATTTTTCTTCTCGTGGATGGTGCGTCCTTTTTGTGTTCCGCAAACAACCACTTTGTGGTCGCCCATTCGCAGAAGTCCAGTCACCATCGCGGGATCGTCAACGCCCTTGCGATCACCATGCATCTCAATCCATGCAGAATCCCATCGTCCTAAATAATCGCGCGTGTAAGGGCGCTGGGGATGCCGCGCCAGCGCAAGGTGATCGATGCCACGCAAATTGCTATATAAAGAACGCTTGAGTTGATCGTATTGCTGATTCAAGCGGTCGAGGTCGTTCTCCAATTCAGGATGCGCACCCTCGCCAATTTGCTTTTCCAAAAGTTCGATTTGCTGCGCAAGTAAGGCAAGCGGTTTTTCGAATTCTAACGGAGTTATCTTTTGGTCAACCATTTCTTCTCTGCTTTTTCTCGGCGTCTCGTCTCTTTAATTTGTTATCGCGGTTGTGATTCACTCATTTGCAAACCGACTTCGGAATGCACCGTTGAGTTATCCAGCCCTACCTGGAATAACAGGTTCAGTCTGCTGAGATGATCCTGATTTTGGTTTATTCTGTTTGGTGTGGAACTCAATCAATTGAACAAGCGTTTCACGCAACTTGGTGCGTTCGACTACCATGTCGACCTGGCCATGGCTGAGCAAATACTCTGCCGTTTGGAAGTCTGCCGGTAGCTTTTGACGAATCGTTTGCTCGATCACGCGACGTCCCGCGAATCCGACCCGGGCACCCGGCTCAGCAATGATGATGTCACCCAACATTGCAAAGCTGGCGGTAACGCCACCGTATGTGGGCTCGGTCAATACACTTATGTAGAGAAGCCCGGCATCATGAAAAGACTTTAGCGCTGAACTCGTCTTTGCAAGTTGCATCAAGCTAAGGATGCCTTCCTGCATTCTGGCACCACCAGAGCTGGAAAAAAGAATTAGAGGGAGGCGTTTTTCTTCAGCATGCTCGATTAGGCGCGCAACTTTTTCACCAACCACCGAGCCCATAGATCCGCCGAAGTGGCCGAAGTCCATGATGCCCAATGCTACTGGATTCTCTTCCATGGTGGCAGTGCCGCTCAGCAAGGCTTCCACAAGTCCAGATTTACGCTCGGCATCGCGCAGTCGTTTTGGATAAGGTTCCGAATCAACAAAACCGAGCGGATCAGAAGAGCGCAAGTTGGCGTCGATTTCCTCAAAGCTGCCCGGGTCTGTTAGCTGCTCTACGCGCTGCTCAGCACCGACACGGAAGTGATAAAGACACTTCGGGCAAACATGTAGATTCTCACGCAAATCTTTAGTGTAAAGAAGTTCGCGACACTGAAAACACTGGGTCCAAAGCGCGCAGTACTCCTCAGTAGTGAGCGGCTGCTTGACCTCCGCTTGCTCCTGCTTCTTCTTTCTATTGGCAAACCACTCTTTAAGATCCATATCGTTGTCTGACAGTCCTTCAGGTCTAGGCGCAGCGCGCTGAAATGAATTTTCAGAAAGAAATCCGCGGCTGCAAAACAAGCCACCAAAACTTCTAAATCGGATAGATTATAACATCAAAAGCCGCTTGTATTGGGCGGCGCGAAAGAGGCTGTCAGTAGATGCGAATATACAGATTTTTTCCTACTGGCGCCGATATGGACGCTTTGCAACAGATTCGAGGACGAGGTCCGCAAGCAGGGATTAGCGTCACTATATCTGAACTTGATCTAATGAAACAAATCAAAAACGTACTTCGTTTAGGCGTTGGCAATCGATTTATTTTGCTCGACGGTCTGGGTACTAAATACGAAGTTGAGATTCAACAGTTCGCCAAAAATCAAATCAACTGCTCCTTGGTCTCATTCCGAACAGAGGAACGCAGAGCTCTTCCGGAAATAGAAATTGCATTGGGATTGATCAAATCGGATCGCTTCGAATGGTGCCTGGAGAAATTGACAGAGCTGGGTGTGGATCTGATAACGCCGGTTCTGACCCAGCATTGCGTTGTTAAGCATGCCGAGAAGAGCAAGGAAAAAATGCGCCGGTGGGAATCGATTGTCAGGGAGTCTGCGGAGCAATGCGAGAGGATGACGACACCACGCATAGTGACACCGGTCTCATTTTCCGAATATATATATCGCCCCGGAAGTGGTGGCACCTCGTCTGGTGATACACAGGACCTCAAGTTTATATGCGCTGAACGAAAACAAGCGGAGTCCTTGCTGAAAAGGCTTGGTGGAGAAGAGATGTCAACCAGAGGTGGTGTCGACATAAAGCATATGGATTCAATATCTCTGATGATAGGCCCTGAAGGTGGATTCTCAGAGCATGAACTTAACGCTGCAGAAACTCAAGGATGGAAGCCTGTTTCATTGGGACCGCGAATTCTGCGTGCTGAAACTGCTGCGATTGCCGCTTTGTCGCAAGTCGCATCAATACTGGATATGCAATAGATCGAGATCAGTAATCAGCAAAAGAAAATTCCACTAAGCTTTCCGTTTTTGCTTGACAAAAAATTCTGTAAAGAGTCTTATAGTATCGTTTCATTCCGTTAGGAATTTCCTGCTGCGCGCGTTGAAGGGCATGAGTGTGGCTGCAAATATAGCGCGCATACGCGAAAGATTTGGCGACGCGAAAGCCAAGCTGGTTGCCGTTTCTAAATATGTTGGCGTCGAGAAAGTGCTTGAAGCATTCGAAGTAGGAGTCACCGAATTTGGTGAGAGCCGAATTCAAGATGCCCTGCAAAAGAAAAGCGCAGTGCCACCACATATGGCGGAACATATACATTGGCACTTTATCGGACATCTTCAAACGAATAAAGTCAAAAAGGCGGTCGGGAATTTCAGTTTGATCCATTCGGTTGATTCGCTTCGGCTTGCCGAAGAGATCTCGAAAGAGGCAGTGCGGCAAGGTATTGTGCAAGCGATCCTGCTGCAGGCAAAAATAGTGATCGACGAAAACAAGTCTGGATTTTCTCCGGAAGAGCTAAAGTCCTCTTTCGCCGAAATCATGAATTTGCCCGGAATAAAAATTGAAGGATTGATGACGATGAGTCCTCTAACCGATGAAAAATCTGTTTGGGAGGAATGTTTTTCCGGACTAAAATCGCTGCGTGATGAGCTTGAGAAGTCCCACTCAGTAAAGCTTCCAGAGCTTTCGATGGGCATGTCCGATGACTGGATCGAGGCCCTCAAATGTGGTGCCACCATGGTGAGGATCGGCAGAGCAATTTTTGAAAATTCCGAAAATTAGTTGAGATAAGAAGTCAATTATCTGGTATCTTGTTTGGTGGCGGGATGAAAGTGGTGAGTCATTCGGCCAAGGTGATGGAAGGGTAAGGTCAGAGGTAAGGAGGAAGCAAGTGAGCCTAGTTCAAAAGTTCAAAAGTTTTTGGTTTGGTCCTGCTGACAATTATGATCAAGAAGATTTCGAAGATTTGTTCGAAACAAGCGATGAGATATATCAGACCAGCGGCCAGTTGGCGCTAGATAAAGCACCAGTCGTTGAGTCAGTTCGCGCACCAAAGGTGTTCAATAACACCAATACAAAGGTGGTCGATCACCCAAGCGCAGCAGCATCAAGCGAAGTTATGGTCATCGAGCCGCGTACATTCAATGAAGCGATGGAGATTGTCGAACACCTCCGCATTCGCAAATCAGTTCTGCTCAATTTGCATTTACTGGATAACGAGACATCGCAACGCATTGTCGATTTCCTTTCGGGAGCTACCCATGCTATCGATGGACATCAACAACGTATCGGTGATGGCGTATTCCTGTTTGCACCATCCACGGTGGTGATTAGCGCAGAATCAAACTCCTCCAAGGCGATTCGCGATGTGTTCTGGACAAAGACTCAGCTTTCCTAGTTTTTGGGCGGCTTCCTGACCGATCCGACCAGACAAGCAACAGCAGAAGTGGGCTCTAACAAAGCCCACTTCTGGTTTTAAACGCTCCAAGGGTTCGCAGGGCTGTCGCCTCTCTCGCCCTCTCCGTTTTAAACGCTCCAAGGGTTCGCAGGGCTGTCGCCTCTCTCGCCCTCTCCGTTTTAAACGCTCCAAGGGTTCGCAGGGCTGTCGCCCCTCTCACCCTCTCCGTTTTAGACGCTCCAAGGGTTCGCAGGGCTGTCGCCCCTCTCACCCTCTCCGTTTTAGACGCTCCAAGGGTTCGCAGGGCTGTCGCCCCTCTCACCCTCTCCGTTGTAAACGCTCCAAGGGTTCGCAGGGCTGTCGCCCCTCTCACCCTCTCCGTTTTAGACGCTCCAAGGGTTCGCAGGGCTGTCGCCCCTCTCACCCTCTCCGTTTTAGACGCTCCAAGGATTCGCAGGGCTGTCGCCCTTCTCACCCTCTACGCTATAGACCGATTTGATTCGTCTGCCGAGCCCTCCTCCCTCCTTTGGGGGAGATTCCAGATTCGAAAGGCAGCGGAGCTCCGCTCCACTACGTGATCTTCGCTAAAAAGCAGCTCATAAATGGCCATAACCATCGCCAAAAACCTATTATATTCTTGGCATCTCGGGGACGAACTAGTAGGAGCACTTTGCTCATGAACGATTCTGGCAATCACATTCCAGGTTTTTCTGGATTTACACGATTGAACAACATCTATGGTTCGGCCAGTAACCCTGCACAATATAAATGGAATGGCGATAACGTCGTTTTGAAGCAAGGCTGCTTTGACGAGAGCGCATACTTAGCACTAAAGCTAGAAGAGCTGGCGAAAAAAGAATCGGAGCTACCTCAAGAAGAGAGGCAGCGAATTCTGGAACAGGTCGTCAAAGAAAACAACACCTTGCTCTTCGATATGGCATCGGCACCGGAAGCACATCTGGAGCGCCTCAATAGCAGATTCGACTTTCTTCTGCAGGCTGCTTTTGCCAATTCAGAGCACGAATTCCACGTCAAAAAGTCGCGTGAAAAAATAACGAAGAGCCATTCTCTCAGCGATAACTGGATGAGCGCAGCGGCGATGACCGATCTGGTTCGCTTGAATGGCGTCGTGAAGCAGCCGCCTCCCGATTCGCGCAAATTTGTGCCAAAGGACCGCCGCTAGATTCGGTATCCCTATCAATCGCGTTAGCAACAGAAGGCTATGTTGAAGAATCTCCGCGCGGAGATAGAGTTGCCAATTCTAAAAGCTGGCGAACCTCCCGCGGTCGCAGCAGCGCAGCATAAGCAGCCTGGAAGACTGCGCTCCCATTAGAACCGGCAGCCCAACGCGGATTTCTTTGACATAGCTAGCTTAAAGCCGGCGTCCCGCCGGCGGTCCCAGCAGAGCAGCATAAGCAGACGGAAGGCTGCTCTCCCATTAGAACCGGCAGCCCGACGCGGATTTCTTTGTACATAGCTAGCCTAAAAGCCGGCGTCCCGCCGGTGGTCCCAGCATAAGCAGCCGGTCCGATTATTCAAACAGCACCAAAGGCTTTTTAGAATCCCTTTGTGAACCAATCACCGGGATTGGTGGCATCCTTATTTACGTAGATGCTGAAGTGAAGGTGCGGCCCATTTGCGCGCCCGGTCGAGCCGACGGCGCCAATTTTCTGACCGGCGTCTACGATATCGCCTTCCTTCACTAGCACTTTGCTCAAATGTATATAGAAGGAGATTACGCCTTGTCCGTGATCAATGCAAATGGTGTTGCCGTGAAGTTTCCAGCCGCGCCGAGCGAGAATGACTTTCCCCTTCTGCACTGCCTTTACCGGCGTCCCGGTGGCTGCAGCGAAATCCAGACCTGAATGGAAGTAATCCGTCAGCAACTTTCCATTGACCCGACGGCGGAGCCCAAACGTAGACGAAATTCTCGACTGCACTGGGCGGATAAACTTCCCGTCCCAATATTGCATATTTGATACCGTCCCTTTGGCACCATCAACAGCGGCTTCCTCTCCTGGGGACGCGACGAAGTTATCTTTTCCTGGTGGCAAGCGAATTGCCTGTACGCCGAATCCACCAGCCACCACTTTTAATTTCTCGCTCGTATCTCCAGATTTGATCGTGTAGGTGCCGAGCGGTAAGTCGGCAGGTACGCCGACTAATGCCCGGCTATATAGTTCACCGTCCTTTTGATGAACAAAGGTTTTGTAGTCTTTCTTATTGAAAGTCACTGTTGGTCCTTGTGCCGAACTGGCTGCATCGGCACCGCTAGCAGTGCCTCCACCGGAGTCAGTGCTAGCATCAGATCTAGTGCTAGCACCAGATGCAGTGCCACCAGCTGCGTGCGGAATCAGTACCTCAATGGTTTGCCCCTGTTTGGCTATCGCCGGGCGAAGCTCCATTGCCAGCCCCGATTGGAGTGAAGCGAAGGCGACAATGAAAGCGACAGCGGCCGCTTTCCATAGCAAACCCTTTAGATGATCAGTACTGGACATTTTTGCTCCTAACTTTCTTTCATTCTCTTGCATATTCAAATAGGCATAATCGCAATTTGTTTCAAACCCACGACAGCCATACCGTATCTTCAACCCAAGCTGTATATACTCGGTGGACTCCTCGCGAACACTAGCGTCATAACGATTCTGAGGCGCAGCATCAGCGGTGCCCTCGACCTCAGAGTGCACGGATCCATTTCCGGAATTCAAATTCGACGTGATCAGGGCAATGTCTGAATTTCGCGCAGACTCGAATCGCAGGTCGCAACATTCAATTTTCCAATTGAACCTTTGATTGCCAAACTCGTGCTTAGATCTCCCAACTCCGCGAATGCCAGCCTCATAGTAAGCAGCCGTTAGCAAGGCCGAACGCCGCATGCTCGAATGGGAATCCAAACGGTCTAGTAAACGTGAAAACAAAAATGGGGGATACGAAAAGACTCTATGCCGGAAGTAGTTCATAGAAAACAATCTTTGATAGCCAACGCTATCAATTCTACTAATCTTCGGGCATCAACTTTTCGATAGCTTCCAAAAGCTGCTCAACCTTTTCTAACGGTATGGCAACGCCCTTCTTCGTGGGCTTCTCCGATTGATCCTTATCGAGATACCACTCTCGGATATGCAAATAGCGCTTGCCTGCATATTCACCGATGTAAACATTGATTGTTTCGCCACGTGATTTCTCGTGAATCGTTATCTTCTCTTCCAATGAACGCCCTCCCCAACGAAGCGTCTACTAAATCAGACTCCGGCACTACTACCATAACCAGAATATAAGAATTAGTAAAGATCCTGAAGAGATTCTCTACAAGATCAGAAGTACATAAGATCTAATAGAGATCTATTGCGCCCATGGGGGTGGCCTGGATGTGAGTTGTAAACGCCTTGAAGGAGGCCAAGCGTGCGCCCCAGGTGCTTGCTGTCAAAGCATTTCGAGAGATCGTGCCAGAGGCAGTCTTGTCAGGATTTGTGGAAGGGCATGCTTTATGTCGGGGTGGCCAAGAGAATTCAATTCGTCCGATAACTGGTCGCCGCCACTTGCAAATTGCTAATGCATTAACAACAAATTCCTACACGCAAAGATCCGGAAGCGCTTCCGCTCATTACAATAAGCACGAAAGACAGAAAACCTATGACGCAGTTTGTTGATGAAGTAAGGATCAAAGTTCGTTCCGGCGATGGAGGGAACGGCATGGTGGCGTGGCGGCGCGAAAAGTACGAGCCGCTAGGTGGACCTGCTGGCGGCACCGGCGGACAAGGCGGCCACGTAGTTGTCGAGGCGACCAATGATCTTTCGACACTGATGGATTTCCATTACAAGTCGGAATTCATTGCTGCAAACGGTGCCAAGGGCGGTCCAAAAAATATGCACGGAAAGAAAGGCGCGGACCTGGTTCTGCGCGTTCCGGTCGGCACCGTTATACGCGACAGAGAAACCAACAAAATAATCGCAGACCTTTCGACCGATGGTGCCCGAGCACTGGTTGCCGAAGGTGGGCGCGGCGGACGCGGCAACACAGCTCTGGCGACATTGCAGAATCGCGCCCCTTACTACTGCGAGCCCGGCGAAGTCGGCATCGAGCGCGACCTTGAATTGACACTCAAACTTTTGGCGGATGTCGGATTGGTCGGCTTGCCTAACGCAGGAAAATCGACACTACTTTCGGTACTCACAGCAGCCCGACCGAAGATCGCAGATTACCCATTCTCGACCCTCAGTCCCAATCTCGGCGTGATGCGCACTCCAAGCGGCGAAGGGATTGTGCTGGCGGATATCCCCGGGTTGATCGAGGGTGCCTCTGAAGGTGTGGGGCTCGGGCACACATTCCTCAAACACATCGAGCGTACAAGAGTGATTGTTCATTTGGCGGACATCAGTTCGCAAACGCTGAAACAAGACTTGAGAACAATCAGCGAAGAACTCAGCCTATACGAGGAACGGCTTTCGCAGATGCCGCAGATACTGTTCTTGAACAAGTCCGATTTACTTTTGCCGGAGGAGTCAGAGGAGATCCATAACGAAATCAGCAAGAGTCTTGCGGAGGTGTTTCCGGATCCAAAGGCAATCACAAAGATAATGCACGGAAGTTGTGCCAGCACCGATGGTATCAAGCCTTTGCAAAACGAAATTATGGAATTGCTATCGAAGACGCCAAAACCTGACGAATTCGTCGAAGTGCACGATGACGAAGCCGCCTACCAGCACCCAGATACGGGCTTTATGATTAATCGCAAGAAGGGCGTTTTCTACGTCTCCGGCGACCGCGCCGAGCGCTTGCTTCAAGTTACAAATCTGCGCAGCCCAGAATCGTTGCAGCACTTCTTCCACGTAATTCGTGCGATGGGAATTGTTGACGCATTGATAGCAGAAGGTGTCAGCGAAGGCGATGAGATCGTGATTGGCAAAACGTCCTTCACATACGGCGAAGGCACATTCTAGGACACTGATGCAAGGTCGTTCACCTCTCTATTTCAAAGGGCTCGTAATTATTGGGGTTCCTTTGCTTTTTGAAATAGTGATCTTTTCGAGTTTGCTTTTTCTACAGGCTAACTACATTCAAACAATCAAGCTTGTGACGCAAACCAAGCAAGCCGTCTCGTATGCAGGCGAGCTAGGCAGGCTCGCATTCACATATTTAACCAACAAAATGTCCGTTTCCTTTCAGATCGAAGAACGTAATTGGACGAATTTCTCTGAGCGCAAAAACGACATTAAGACAATCTCTGGCTGGCTAAATGATTACACATTGGCAGACAAGGCACAAAGACGGAAAATCTTGCCGATTATCCGTGCCATCGACGATTTGGTACAGGAAGCTGACACGCTTAACAGCGAAGGCGGCGGTGATCATTCGGCGGTACCAAATGCGATGCTCGGCGGCAAGATCAAAGTAATAAAGAGTTTGTCGAGACAAGTTCTGGACATCACCGATGGCTTGCATGAGTTTCGCAAAACTCAGCTTAAAATCGCAGAGAACGCCCTGGCACATTCATCCACAGTAAACCAATTGATCACAACCACAATCGCAATCGCATTTATCGGCAATCTGCTAATTGCTGGTTTGCTTCTTCGATTCTTTATGTCCTCCATTTACCAGAAGCTTCAAAAGCTGATCGATAATATGAATCGTTTCGCCCGTGGACAAGCGCTTAGTGAGCCTATCCATGGCAACGACGAGATAGCTGGGCTCGACCTCTTGTTCCACAAAATGTACTGCGATCTAAATGCTGCACAAAAGACAAAGCAGAATTACATTGAACTTCTGCGCTCAAGATTCGAGCAGCCAATTGCAGCGTCAAAGGAATTCCTGAGTTCCGTAAAGGTCGACACAACGTTGGCTCCGGAAGCTACAAAGGGAGCGGAGCGCTCAGAGAGGAACTTGGAGCGCCTTCTCAAATTGATCGACGAACTATTATTATTAGAGCAGAAGGCGCATGCAGAAAAGAATATTGACTTGAAACTTTCCGAGGTGGAGCTGAGCGATTTGTTGAAGCGCTCAATGGAAGCTGTTTCGGATTTTGCCGAGAAGGGTAGCGTTAAACTTGAACTCAACGCGCAGCACAAGCTGCTAGAGGCAGACGGCGACCGGCTTATCCAGGTAGTCGTAAATCTGCTTTCAAACGCAATCAAATTCTCGCCGAAACAATCGACAGTTAGAATTGAAACGCAAGAAAACCACGACGGCGTTGAAATCAAAATAATCGATCAGGGGCGCGGAGTTCCGCTAGACAAACAGAAGAAGATTTTCGAACGCTTTGGTCAATCAGAAAGTAGCGATGCCAGCGAGAAAGGCGGCACCGGGCTAGGCTTACCGATCTGCAAAGATATCATCGAAGCGCACGGAGGCAGCCTTGGCGTCGACAGCATCGAAGGCACAGGCAGCACATTCTGGGTAAAGCTGCCCAAAAATAAGGTGAAAGTATGAGCAAATCTATTCACCTGAATCTCTATCAACGCGCCATTGTTCTAATCGCCGCGCCGCTAGCATTTGGTCTAATCCTCGCCACAGTTCTGCTTTTCCTCAATCAGTTTTATCAACAGAAAGTTCAAGAAGAGGTAAGGACACAAGAGCAGATCTTCCACGCGAACAATTTCTACGTTGAATGCACGGGAATTATCAGCTCACGAATTGGCGCCAGAGTTTTTTCCGACGAACGGGGCTTCTATCAAGAGCGTGCGCAGAAAGAAGACATGGAAGCTGATTACAAGGTTCTTCAAACGATGACAAGCCCAACTGAGTTTGCGCTTGTACAGAAGATCTTCGACGCGGCAAAACGCGTGATTATGTATTCCGATGCGTTCGTCACAGTGCCGGGACCGACGCATAGCAGTATCGAACGGATCCAGGCTTTGAAATCCAATTTCGATATTGTAAAAGGCGTCGTCGAACCGCTAGATGAGCTAAGCGCCTCCTTCAGAGCTTTTCGCAACCAAGAGCGTTTTGTAAGTGGCGAAACAGCGCAGGAAGTTGAGGACTTCAATGCCTTAATAAACATGACGCTTCTATCTGCACTTGCGATCAGCATTTTGTTGACGCTGCTTCTCTACTTCTATTTCATGCGCAATATCTACACCGGCATGAATAGCCTTATTCAGAATGCACAGCGTTTCCAGAGCGGGCAGGGACTGATGCCCGCCATGAGCGGCAATGACGAAATCGCCCAGGTCGATTCGGCGTTTCACAAAATGGCTTCCGATCTTGAAGCAGCTAATAAATTCAAGCAAGAAATGCTTTCGATGGTCAGTCACGATTTGCGGACGCCACTAAATGCGGTGACCGGCTATCTATCGCTGGTGGCAGAAGGTCCCTACGGAAAGAATGCTCCCGCCGTAATAAAAGACAAAGCGGCGCTTTACGAAGAGCAGCTTTTCAATGTCGTTAAGCTTATCAATAGCGTGCTCGACTCCGAGAAGATCGAAGCAGGCGCTATGGAATTAGGAAAGAGATCAATTTACGTCGAGACGATTGTAGAGAAAGCAATCGAAGAGTTGCAGGAACTTGCCGACAAGTTGCAAGTCTCGATTGCATTTACGCCTACGGAGCTAGAGGTGGAGGCTGACCCGCATCGGATCGGTCAGGCGATGAAAGCATTTCTCGAGACTGCAATTTGTTCGACACCAGCGGGCAAACAAGTAAACATTGAATTGCGACCCATTGAAACAAACATCAAGTTTTTCGTCGCCATACCAAAATTAATTGCTACGAGCAGCCTCGATTCGATTTTCGAACGATACGCCGAATCCCGCAGTAGCAGTGATATTCGAGTACCGATGGACCAATCACTGGCACTGGCAGCTGCTATCGTCAAACTTCACGGCGGGGAAGTCGGTACCAGCACAGAAGTCGAAGAAACAAAACTTTGGTTTAGCCTTCCACTGCCACCGCAGTCGTAGACCGAACTTGCGGTAAGCAAATCTGCCAATCCCAGTGCGGTCGGGGTGAAAGCACGACCTCGCAGCGGACTTGCGCTAATAGCAGGAGCGATGTTCGAAAGGAAAGACAGCCGGCTCGTGAGCGGCGAGCTTCAATGAAGCGCAACTCGGCAAGCCTTAATAACGGCAAGCTTCAATGGAGCGCAACTCGGCAAGCTTTAATCACCGGCAAGCTTTAATCACCGGCAAGCTTTAGTCACGGCAAGCTCCAATCACTGCAAGCTCCAATCACTGCAAGCTTTAATCACGGCAAGCTGCAATCACTGCAAGCTTTACTCATGGCAAGCTGCAATCACTGCAAGCTCCAATCACTGCAAGCTCCAATCACTGCAAGCTCCAATCATGGCAAGCTTTAATCACCGGCAGCTTCCAATCACTGCAAGCTCCAATCACTGCAAGCTCCAATCACTGCAAGCTTTACTCATGGCAAGCTGCAATCACTGCAAGCTCCAATCACTGCAAGCTCCAATCACTGCAAGCTCCAATCACTGCAAGCTCCAATCATGGCAAGCTCCAATCACTGCAAGCTCCAATCACTGCAAGCTCCAATCACTATAAGCTCCAATCACTGCAAGCTCCAATCACTGCAAGCCCAATCACTGCAAGCTCCAATCACTGCAAGCTCCAATCACTGCAAGCTCCACCACCGGCAGCTTCTACCACCGGCAGCTTCCACCACGGCAAGACCCGAAAGGGCAAAGATCCTAAGCGCGTCAAACGGAGCGGGCAATCTCTTTGCCAACAATATTCAATTTATAGTGAGTGATTAACCGAGTTCGAACCGACGAGAAGCGTCGTTGCACGAGCGCGCGGAGCGCTTAGTGCTTGTGACCTTCGTGATTGCAGTTTTCGTCATGGACATGCTCTTCATGTCCTTGTTCAGCTTCTCTCAATGCTTTCTCGAAAGCATAAACAGCTTGCTTGATGTTGCTGCGATAGTTTTCGCGGCATTGGCGTGCTTTGCGTTTAGCGACTTTAGCAGCGCGCTTCATTCCTCGTTGTTGAGCCATGGTCAAATACTCCTTGCAAGTTTTCTTGAGTGTTGAAATCACACTCGTCAAATTTAGAGCGCCGTTGAAGCATCAAATTTTGCGCTTCATCCAAGCATCGATGTACGCGAATCTAATTCCGCCGTGCCAGAGCTTGGGGGCTCCTTCGCGACCGAGCTTCTAGATAGCTCATCGCGAAACCAGCTCCTATAATACCGCACGGGTGCTGGGACGTAGCCAAGAGCTTTTCCGATTCGCAATATATCTAGCTGAAATTGAAAATGCCGCCGTCACTTGACGTCCCTCTTCTTCCTGTCGCGCACTCTAGGTACCCCAAACCAACCTTCCCGCAAGCCATAACACCGAGGTCGACATTTGACGGACCGAGAAAATGCACCCGCCTATTAAGGGACCAATAGGCGCAAGTTTGTAAACCGAGCTCTTTAAAGAACTCATTGACAACGGCTTTTTTGCTCTTCTGAGAGCCTCTTGACGTGATTTCCTGTGCGGATTAGCTTTCAAAAGAGCTCATTGACAACTATTTTTTAGCTCTTATAAGAAACATGTTGTAAAGCGTCCGTGGGAATGGGGGTCGCGCCATTCAAATTCGATTTCTGTTAAGTCGACAAACAAACAACGAACAAACTCGGATATCAGAAGCAACTCCGCATACAGTCAAAGTGGACTTTTGTAGAGCCAAAATCAACTCAAAATTGGACTCTATAAAGTCCAGTGTCATTTGCCCGAAGCTGGATTAGGCAAACGGGCTCCTGATCCACCCATCGTTGCAACGTTCGGCAAAGTGGACTTTTGTAGAGCCAAAATCAACTCAAAATTGAACTCTATAAAGTCCAGTGTCATTTGCCCGAAGCTGGATTAGGCAAAACGGGCTCCTAATCCACCCATCGTTGCAACGTTCGGCAAAGTGGGCTTTTGTAGAGCCAAAATCAACTCAAAATTGGACTCTATAAGGTCCAGTGTCATTTGCCCGAAGCTGGATTAGGCAAAACGGGCTCCTGATCTACCCATCGTTGCAACGTTCGGCAAAGTGGACTTTTGTAGAGCCAAAATCAACTCAAAATTTGACTCTATAAAGTCCAGTGTCATTTGCCCGAAGGTGGATTAGGCAAACGGGCTCCTGATCCACCCATCGTTGCAACGTTCGGCAAAGTGGACTTTTGTAGAGCCAAAATCAACTCAAAATTGGACTCTATAAAGTCCAGTGTCATTTGCCCGAAGCTGGATTAGGCAAACGGGCTCCTGATCCACCCATCGTTGCAACGTTCGGCAAAG
>JAKFVQ010000025.1 GCA_021732085.1 Candidatus Obscuribacterales bacterium
TGAGTTTGCACCACGCTTCCTTCAGACATTGCCTCGCGACGTTGCCCTTGCGCGTTGCTAACACTTCACCGTCATCAGGTTGTGTAAAGGACTTTCACCTCCTAGATATCGAACATGCCTGGCACACCAAAAAAAGGCGGGGTGTTAATCCCGCCCTCGAAACTAAGCAGCTGTTTCGTTAGCTTTCGTTTCATTGTTTTGAGCATCGTCAGGTGCTGATGCAGTCTCAACTTTGTCGAGCTTGCTTCCACAGAGGTGGAATCCGTTCAGGATAACCACATACTTGATGACGTGGGAGCCATCTTTGCGCTTGTAGTCCTCAACGGATACGCGTCCGTTAACAACTATCTCGCGCCCTTTAGAGACATACTCCATTACTCGATCAACGCTGCCGTTGAAGGCTTTCACGTCGAAGAAGATCGCGTCGTTTTCCAAGCCTTTCTTTGAGTAGTCCTTCACTGCCAGCGAGAATTCAGCAATCGTAGTGTCCTTTGCTGGAATGGATTTCTTGACGGGTTCTTGTACAACGCGTCCGACGAGGGTGATGTTATTGTTCATGGCTTAACTCCTTTTGTTTCGGTGCTTCGTGCACCTCATAGCCCCCTTCCTACGCGCGCTGGAACTGGTGTCAGATTCAGATTATTTAATTGGGAGTGTGCTCTTAACATAGACAAGAACCCACCTCAAGCTACATCAACGCGATAAAAAATGACGAAGTCGGAACCTACAAAAAGTCCGGCATTTATTTCCACAGTATTGCCGGAACTCACAGTTCTGACTTCCTACCTTGAGGAGATCGGCGCTTCCAGTGGTTTCTGTTGAGGTGGTAACAAATGGGTCAACTACAATGACCGCCGTCATATTCAACCTAGCATCAATAATGAAAAAGCTGTCTGTCGAAATAGTTGATGCATCCCGCGCATTCTTTCAAAACATTGCTTGGTCGCGGATAACCATACAGACAGCCTACCTCAAATGTTGCGCTTTACCTTAACAACGGCTACTGCTGCTGTACTTGCAACGCTCCCGATTAAATAATCTGAAATTGACTCCAGATCCAGAGTGCGTAACCTCCAGCTATGAGTTGCATGAAGTGCCGAGACAAAAGGAGTTAAGGCCAATGAACAATAACATCAACTTCGCGGATGTGTTGTGCAAGGACCGGCAAGAAGCCTTCGAGCAAAGGACACTACGATTGCAGAATTCTTGGGCAATGAAGAACTGCTCAAAGAAGGGCTTGGAAAACGACGCGAGCTTCTTCGATGTGAAACCTTTCAAGGCAGCGTTAAGCAAGTGATGGAGTCTGTTTCTAAAGGTCGCGAGATAGTTGTTAACGGGCGCGTATCCGTTGAGGGCGGCAAGGCAAAGATGGCTCCCACGTCATCAAGTGCGTGGTGATCCTGAGCAGATCCCACCTTTGGAGGTAAGCGAACAAAGTTGAGTCTGCGTCAGACCCAGCGATTCTCGAAACACTGAATTGAAAGCTAACGAAACAGCTGATTATTTTCGAGGACGAGATGAACACTCCGTATTTTCTTTGGGCTCTCTTTCGCTACCTTATTGATCAGCAAAAAAGTAGGCGAGCCCGAACTGGACCCGCCCTGTCAGTTATCGGCACCAGGCTGCGATAGCTTCTTTAACTTCGGATGCACCCTGAGGAATGATTGTCATGTCCGACTGATCAATCCCCAGAATTTGGACCCATAAATCGTTTCTCTGGCTATAGCCAAAGACAATCTCGGTTCTCTGGCTGCTTTCATCAAGAAGCCGAAAAATCAAATAGTCATTGTGTGAGAATTCGGTTCTCACTGTCCGGGTCGAATTACTCATTGTCACCTCCAATTGACTTTTGCAATTTCTTGCGTGCATGGTGAATTCTTGTGCGCACTGTGCCAACGGGGACCGCGCGCCGTACCGCGATCTCTGGAAAACTCAATCCATCTGCTCGAAGCTCTATCACCTCTTTTTGTTCTGGCGACAGCTCCTGGAGGGCTTCCCGCACCTCCTGCACTCGCAATGCGTAATCTAGATACTCACTTGTAGTTTCGGCAACGCAGCATTGCATTGAGTTCTCAATCTCATGCTTGTAACTGCTTTCCTCATTGCTTGAGTATTGCTTGATCCACTTTGAGTGTTTCCACTCCCTTCGGAGGATATCGCAGGCAGTATTTGAGACGATCTTTCGCAGATAGCTCAAGTGAAAGCGCCTCGGTAGTCTTGTCCGAGTAGTCCACAGACGCAGTGCAACATCTTGCGTCAAGTCTTCAGCCTTATCCGGCAGAATCTGCCAAGCCAACTTCCTAATGTCGTCGTACAACAATTCAATTTTGCCCCCAATTTCAAAGATCATTTCGATTACCTCTCGAACTTAAATGCGGCTTCGGCGCCGCGCGAGAGACAGGGGTTCGGGGAGCGGCCGGGCATGTCAAATCTTTGCTCTGCGGGAGTTCGGGAACACGAAGAACAAAGATTTGACTTGCACGGGTTGCCGATCCCCGATAATAAAGACTCGCGGCTAAACCGGAGAAGGACACTTCGCGGTGAAAGCCGAAGTTCGCGATTCCCTTTAGCAGCGAAGTAACAGACGACCTAGTTAATACGATCCGCCATTACTTCCTCATCACAAAGCGCGAAAGGAGTGGAACAAAAAACAACGTAAACAAGGTTGAAAGTGACAGACCACCAATTACAGTTATTGCAAGTGGACGATGTAGCTCGGAACCCGCACCGTGAGCTAACCAAAGCGGTGTGAGAGCCAGCAGCGTGCAAAGCGTCGTCATCAAAATCGGTCGAAGCCTTATGATTCCAGCTTCAACCAAAGCATCTTCGGCCGAAAGACCATCATCTTGCAATCGATTTGCATATTCGAGCAGGATAATCCCGTTTTTGACTACCAACCCAACAAGCAAAATAAGTCCCATGAAAGACGAGACATTTAATGGTGTCGCGGTAGCTATAAGGGCTAGTTCCACACCCAGCATTCCGAGCGGCAGAATAAGCAGGATAGAAAGGGGCTGAAGAAAGGAGCGAAACTGGATTACCATCATGAGATAGACCAGTGCTGTAGCGAGCAGCAAGACCAGCAACAACTGCTGAAAACTTTCCTGTTGGCTTAAATAAATACCGCCAATGGTAATTGACACGCCAGCAGGTAGACTAAGAGGCTTCAGGATTTTCCGAATTTCATCAATTGTAGAGCCCAAATCCCGTCCTTCAATACTAGCTTCCACAGAGACATAGCGCTGCTGGTGTTCGCGCAATATCTCGACCTCAGAATTTATCTGAGAAACAGTTGCGATAGCATTGAGTGGAAGAATCGCCCCGTTCTTTCCGAATATTTGGAGTTGTCCTAGCAACGAAGGATCGAAGCGAATCTTGTCTGGGAAGCGAACACGCACATCGACGAACTTGTCGCCCTGTCTCATTTGTGTTGCTACTTGTCCAAGCAGCGCAGCTTTGACCTGATCGGTCACATCGAGGGGAGCGAGCAGAATCCGTCCGGCTCTCAAAGGATCAACTTTTATGTCAAACTGGGGTGCACTATCCTGGCTGGTCAACGCCAAGTCAACCAAACCTTGAACATTCTTGAGCTTGGCTTCAATGGTCTCCGCAACAGTTCTAATTGCTTGGCGATCTTCGCCAAAGACACGAATTTCAACTGGATTTCCGGCGCCGGCCAAATCATTTAGTTGGTCTGCAAGTATTGGATGAAACTCTGTTTCGACCTGGGGGATTTTGTCAGCGATCTTGCTGCGCTGCTCATCCATAACATCTGAAGTCGAGCGATTGCGTTGGTCATGTGGACGAAGTACCACCAGAATATCGCCCGTGTTGGGTTGCGTCGCAAATAAGCCGAGTTCCGCGCCTGTTCGTCTTGTCCAAGCCATAACCTCGGGACTTTTAGCCAGTATGGATTCTATCTCCTTGCAGATCTTATCGGTTTGAGATAACGAAGTTCCTGCTGGCATCAGATAATCCAACACATAGCTGCCTTCATCCATCTCGGGCAAGAAATCTGTCCCGATTTTTGCGTATAGAAGATATGCGGCGCCCAATATCAGCATTGCTGACAAAGCTGCAACAAGTGAATGCCGAAGAGATGTTTTGAGTATACGGCGATACCATGAGCCTTGATTGGAGGTTAACCCTTCTTCGATTGGTTTTGAATGAACTGGTTCTTTCAGCACCTGCGCACAAAAAATCGGGACCACGAACAACGCGAGAAAGAGCGAGAAAGCTACGGCACTTGCCAGAGTAATCGTCAGGGCAGAAAAAAACTGCCCCGCTACTCCTGATATGAGTCCGAGAGGAAGGAAGACAACGAGTGTGGTTGCCGTTGAACTAGTGACAGGACCAGCTAATTCATGGACAGCTGTGATAACAGCCTCTCGTGATGGCAGCCCCTTGTGAAGTTGCCTGTGAATGTTTTCAACAATTACAATTGCATCGTCAATTACCAATCCTAGAGCAATTGCAAGTCCCCCTAGCGACATCAGATTGAGACTCTGATGAAGCAATGCCATCGTTGCAAACGCCGCAGCTGCACAAAGAGGAATGGTCAGTGCTGCTATGAATGTACTTTTCCATGAACGAAGAAAGGCAAAGAGAATTGCAATTATGAAGACAATCCCTATTCCAATTTCCTTAAGGATGGATGCGAGGGCTTGGCGCACAAGCCGAGATTGATCGTAGGCCTTGCTTATCTTTATTCCAGCCGGAAGCGTGCCCTTTATCCTCTCAATTTCGGCTGCAACTCCGTCGGATACAGCGACGACATTGCTACTGGGTTGCCTGAAAATATTCAGTACTATTCCCTCCTTGCCATCGGCACTGATAACACTGAGTGGATCTCGAAACGAGTGTGCAATTGTGGCTATGTCCTTCAGATAGATCGGTTCGCTACCAGAGCGCGATACAACTAAGTCATAAAGCTGTTCTGGCTTAATAGATTCACCTGGTCCCACAATTAAGTTCTGTTTGTACCGATCATCAACTCTTCCAAGTACCTCAATCTGATTTGTCCTGGTCAGAGCTGCCGCCACATCCACGATACTAATTTTGTAACCAGCAAGTTTTTCTGGGTCGACCTGGACTGCTACTTCTGGTATTTTTCCAGACTGAGTAATTGCTCTGGCTACCCCTGGAACTTGCAAAATGCGTGGCTCTATCTCATAGCGAACAGTGTTGTACAGTTCCGATTCTGGAATTGTGTCAGAGGTAATGTTGTAATTCAAAACAGGAAAAATTGCAGGCGTAACAGGCTCGACGATAAGAGAAGCAGTAGCGGGTAGGCTTGCTCGCATCTCAGCAATACGCGCTTGCACTTGCTGCCATGCAAAATTCATATCGGTTCCAGGCTGGAACTCAATAGACAGCTCACTAGCTCCTCGAATCGTTTTTGACCTAATCCACTTGACCCTGTAGGCTTGGTTGGCGGCTTCTTCAAGTGGACGAGTCACAGTCAAGAGTACTCGGTCAGGAGCAATATCACCGACGGTGCCAATTACGGCGATTCGAGGAAAAGCAAGTTCTGGATAAACATCGCTAGGAAGTGATTGAAATGCCAAAGCCCCAGCAACTGTGATAAGGACGATCATGAAATAGAGGGCGCGGCTCTGTTTCATTAGGAAGTGAAGTGTCTGCGTGATCATTTTGTGGGTCCACCTCGGTCTAAAATAGCTCCTTCAGGAACCCCGTATGCACCCGAGGTGATTAACTCGTCTCCCTCGGATAAACCACTCAACACAGGGATCTTGCCATCTTCAGAATCGCCAACTTGAACCTTTGTCAGTTTCAACTTGCCTTCTCGAACGATATAAACAAAATGCTCAGCTGGATCGTCGGCTCCTGGAACCAAGGCTGTTTGGGGGACGAGAGCCGCTCTCCTTGAAACAGTCGCAATCGATACAGCAACTTGCTGTCCTTCCTTAAGGCGTCCGAGTTCATTTTGACAAAGTAATTGTATGGAAGCGGTATTTTTAGCGGGGTCAACAATTGGACTGATGGCAGTTATTTTCGCGCTGTACTTTATCCCAGGCAACGCAACAGTTGTGATTTCAGCTGTTTGTCCTACCTTCGGATCTGCTGGTGAGTCAGCGGGCATATTTGCATCAACAAGAACAGTACTCAGGTTGACGACATGAACAATAGGCTTACTTGGATCTGTCATATCGCCGACATTGAGGAAGCGCTGAGCAATTACACCGGCAATAGGGCTAACAACCTTCGTCCATGCCAGCTGCGTGGTTATGCTCAATGGAGCGACTTTTGATTCTGCTACCTTTGCTTGAGCAGCATCAACTTGTGCCTTCGACAGGTCTACTTGGCTGCGTGCGGCTATCACATCTTTTTCCGCGACGATGTCCTTCGCGAACAATGCCTCTAGCCGAGCCAAGTTCTTCTGAGCTAGATCCAAAGCTATCTTCGATTGTTCAACCTGGTTCAACGCGGTTCGCTGTGGCGCCGTCAATTGTTGAAGTTGGGCAACTAACTGCTCATCGTCTAAAACAGCTATTAGCTGTCCCTTCAACACATGTTGTCCCGGAACAACAAGTACCTTCGTAATCTTTCCTGCAAGGTTGGGAGTAACTGAAACAGAGTGATCCGGCAAAGCGATCACTTTTCCAGGAAATGTAAGTCGCTCCCGCACAGTCGAAATTGTGACTCTCATAGTTGGTAGTGATACGTGATGCTCCGGAGCCGATTCTTCCTCATGCTTAGCGGCAGGCACTTCAGCCTTCGTACATGCCTGAAGGAACAACGCGCATAATGCAAATGCTATGACAAATTTATTGCAAAGGTATTCCAATAGCCTGCTCCAAATCGTTAACTGCCAGCTCGTAAGCGAGTACAGCATCGAGGTACTGCGTTTGAACCAATACGTTTTCTTGTTGTGCAACAATTGCACTGTTTATGTCTGTTTGTCCAATGCGATAGCTGAGATCAGCGGCATTTGAGATGGTCTCGGATAGATTGAGTGCTCGTTTTCGGAAGGTGTCAATTTTTACCCTTTGTACCTGAACGCGTCGATAAGCAAGAAAGACCTGTGCATTGATAATGTTCTCCTGGGACAATGACTCTAGCTTGAGCTGCTCTTCAGTAGCTTTCAATCTCGCAATAATGCCTTGTTGTCGATCGAGAATTGGCAATTCGATAGTTGACTGGAAGAATACAGTCCTTCGATTCAGAGGACTATTTATCTTGTCCTCGGTCATGCCACCAACGTTGAAACGCGGCGCAGGCAAAATGTTTCCTCGTGCCACCTTTAGGTTCGCAATATTTACTTTCCTCTGCTGCTCGACAATCTTCAATTCGAGCCTATTTGCTTTCGCTACCTTGAATAGCTCAGGCTCAGATGGCAGGCTTGAAGTATCGGTTAAAAGCTCCGTTCTCACCGAAGAAAGCATTGCTGATGCAAAAGAATTTGTGCCTAACAAGATTGCGAGCTGCTCTTTCGTTTGCTGGATTTGGATTTCCGCCTGTTTGACTTGAATGTCCGCCTGAATGACGGCAAGTTCGGCTCGATAAATATCGAGTTTTGCCACATCACCTTTCTCGAAACGCTCTTTGGCTACACTATGCAGATGCATCATAAGTGCATGGACTTGCTTTCTAACTTCTGCCATTTCCACTGCGACAGCACAGTCAACATATGCTTTCCGAACCTCCCCGCGAAAGAGCCAAAGGTTTCGCGTTATCTCTAAGTCTGTTTGAGTGATCTGACTTTTGGCTGCAGCTCGCCTGAAGATTAGGCGCCACGGTGGCTCAATGACCAAAGATGCACCAAGTTTGTAGGTGAAGTTGTACTGATTATCAATGAAGACCCCAGGATTGGGCAGAACATTGGCTTGGACCAAATTAGACTGCGTTATTCCTAATTGAGCCCGCACAGCAGCCATGCGAGGGTTGTTAGACAACGCTACATTGAACGCACGTACTAAAGGCAAACTGTTATCGGATTCAATCGTCCCGCTTGCGGCTGGCGCGAAAGAACACGCCATGAAAGACAATAGAAAGGTAAATTTGCATGATAGGCAAATCAATCGATAGATCATTATTGCAATCTATCGAATTTTGGTAAGGAACTGGTAAAGATGTCGGAACGGCTTCAGCTCTTAGAATTCTATTGCATTCAGTAGCACTTTGAAAGTAGTGCCTGAGTCCAGTTTGCTGTAGACCAAAATCGTTCCCCCGTATTCTTCAACCAGTCGCTTTGTGATAGTTAGACCGAGTCCTTGCCCAGAGCCATGGAATGTTCTAGATTTATCAGCACGCCAAAAGCGATCAAAGATCTTGTCGATGTGCTCACTGGCTATCCCAATGCCGCTATCTTGGACAGTTAAAACGACGCGCTCTTTTTCTGAAGCTGCTTGGATTTTAACCCATCCTCCAGGCGGTGTGTAGCGAATAGCATTTTCAAGTAAATTGGAAATGATGCTGAAAAGATCATCCCTGCAAATGAGCAGCTGCAAGTTTGGCGGAACAAGGAACTCTACTTTAATGATTTGCTCGTCTGCCAGCGGCATCAAGCTCTGGCGTGCGTCTTGAACGACTTGAAGCAAATTGACATTGGACTTTTCTTTGGAGACATTTTCAGCCTTGCTGAGGGTAAGAAGGCTTTCAATGAGTCGCTGCATTTGTTGTGCAGCACTGGAAATCATTTGAAATTTCTCTTTGTCACCGTCTCGTATTCCATCAGGATACTTGAGAGCAACCGCAGAATTGCTTCGAATCACTGCTACCGGTGTTCTTAACTCGTGCGAAGCGTCGCTGGTAAACTGGCGAAGCATCAACATATTCTTGCGTAAAGGGCGAATGGATTGTGTTACGAGAAAAAACACGCCGCCCCCAGCAATAAGCAATGCCGCTGCCGTGCCAAAACAAAGTCCCATAAGCAAGTTAGAAACAAATCGCTCTTGCTTGTCCAAAGGCTGGGCGACTCGTACATAACCGAGCAAACGATCACCATCAAAGACTGGTTTGGAAAAGATTATCCCCTTCGGATTCACCTGGTCCTGAAAGCCTTCTGTTGTTTGAAGCGCAGGAACTATGGTGAAAGAACCTTTCTCTGCAATCAGTTGTTGTTTGTAATTGAACCATTGCAGTTTCATTGCCTGCAAAAGCTGGGAAGAACTATCAGGCATAGCACTCATTATTAGGTCCGGCTGAGCGGAATTCGGATTTCGTGTTTTATCCTCATCAAAATCAATTGAGGCAATCACGGCATCTGCGAGTTTTCTTACATCAGCATGGCTATCCTGATTCTGCTTGTCTACAACAACTACGAATACAGTCACGGCAAAGCTTACGAGAACAGCGGCAAAAACGGCTGCATTAAGCAAAGTGAGGCGAATTTCGATTTTATCTGAATTCGGCATTGAGTTTATATCCGAATCCGTAAACCGTTTGTATGATGTCCGCCTTACAGCCTGCTGCGTGTAATTTCTGCCTTAAGACATTAATGTTTGTCTTAATTACGGCGTCACCAGGAGGAGCTTCTATACTCCACAGTCGATCAATCAAGTCTTGCTTACTAAAAGTGCCCTTAGGATTTCGCAAGAAATGCATTAGTAGCCGGTACTCAGTTGGCGTCAACTCTACCAAGCGACTGTTGTACATTACCTTGCAATCCCGTGTATCTACGTTGAGTCCGTAAAAAGTGTAAGTAGCTTCGGCGCCACGGCCCCGTCGAAGAAGTGCGCGGATTCTTGCGCCTAGCTCGTCAATATCAAATGGTTTGACTATGTAGTCATCGGCACCAGAATCGAGACCATGAATTTTCTCCGATTTTTCTCCTCGTGCAGTAAGCATTAAAATGGCACCAGTAAAGCCATGTGCTCTCATACGTCGGCATAACTCAAGACCGGTTACCTTTGGAAGCATGAGGTCGAGAAGTATGAGATCATAAACCTCTGATAAATGCATCTCCCATGCCATCTCGCCATCAAGCGCATGGTTCACCACCATACGCTGGTTCTGCAAATCCTCAATGATGGGCTTTGCAATTCGGATATCATCTTCGACTACGAGTACTTTCACAGAAACCGTTCGGCAAGTAAGTGGACATTATACATGAGGAGCCCAGAACCTCTTTCTGAGAACGGAGCTAAAGGGCTCTGTCACAGAGATTTCGAGATTCCAATCTCGCTGAATTTCATGTGAAGAGCAGTGAATTTCAGCAGCAACATTATGCTTTCATCTGTACAACTTCCGACTTCGAACTCATTTTGAGACATCCCAATTGGCGACTAGCCACCCAAGCCAATTTCTAACTGTTCGAGCGCGCCTCGCATAAGTATCATCGGCATACTCACCTGGGCGAGCTTCCCTTATCAGTTCCTCAAGATCGGCAAGCAAAACTTTCTTCGGATCGTAGCCTTTTACAATCAACAGCTTGATTGCTTGACGAAGAGCAGGGCGATCCAACATTCGTGCAACAATCAGCTCCGTTCGATCTAAACGGAACCGCCGCTTCATCAAGTCAATACCAATAGCAGTGAGATTTCCATCCTTGTCTGTGAAACCAAGATACCTAGCGGCAGCCGTATAATAGTCAGCTTGCCGCTCGACAAAGCCTAATAGCTCAACAAGCTTGTCTTTGCCGTTTACTCCCCTTTGTGCCAAACGGACAATATCGATGACTTTATCCATGTCGTCGGCCTGCGGAAATGGCGTGCCAAAGTCTTCCTTGGGAGTGGGTTTGTATCTAGCAAACACTTCCAGATTGTGGGGCTGGGTCTGCTGCTCAGATTGGATCACAAAGTACTCTTGCCTTATTAACTTGAAATTTTCAAGCTGATCACCGATCTCGAATTCGGTCAACTGGTAGACTCCACCGGAGTAACACAGCAAGAGGGGTACTATTCGCTTTTTCGTTTTTTCCTTGAGCCACCTGAATGGATAGAACAATTGACGCTTGTGAAAGTCTTTGTGGAAGTACATTTTTGCTTCAACAAGTGCTACTGTGTCGTCAGACTCGTAGATTCCATCTACTTCAATCTGTGAGCTGGCAACTTCTATCTGCGCTTTGCCCACGGGCAATTGTATGTTGAATGTGCTTGAGCCTCTGCGTCCGCGCGTAGTCAATTTGAGATTGCTTGTTTTGCAAAAGGTGCTCAAAAGAGATGACAAAGCGGCCAGTTCAAGTGCGTCTGATTCAGTTGTGCATAACTCTTTCGTGAGAGTGTCCAGCTGTGTAAGATTAACCTTTGGCCAATATGGCTTTGGTTCATGTGTCTCATAGCCATCGTTTTTGAAAGTGTAATAGCATACGTTTTTGGGATCAGGAAAAATTACATAGTTGCCGCGCTTCAGCGGCAAGATGTTGAGCCGATGCTCTCTGAACATACTAGGTCGTTGTTCTTTGAAATCGAATTTGACCATTAGACGCGCTTCGCGAATCTGCGTCAGCGTCTTGGAACTAAGGTAGAAATAGCCGTTAACTTTGATCTCTTCAAGTAAATTTGTTTCAGCACAAACGCGCTGCCATGCATCATCATTCTTGGGCGATGTAGCCGGTTTTGGATCCTTAAGGTTCTTTGCCATCACCATAATTCATGATAAACAACTCGCTAATCTTGCCCCGGCGATCAGCTCGACAATTAACCATTCGATTCGCAGCTGTAGTGACAATGCGGAATCCCGGATACGTATGCTCGAAAAACCTATCATCGGGATCGACATTGGCAGGATCAGAATTACTCAAAAGAACCTTTGCACCCCGGTCATCTATCTTCTGGCAAAGCTGAGCTAGTCTTTCCTGATCAAGCGCAGTAAATGTGTTCGGCGAGTATCCCGTAAAGTTGGCAGTCTCAGTAAGCGGCCGGTACGGCGGATCTAGATAGACGAAGGAGTCTTTCTGCACTAGTTCTATGACCTGCTCAAAGTCAGCAAGTAGTATTTCAGCAGCTTTGAGCGTCTGCGCCACCTGAATCAAATTGTCTGGATCGCTTATTTTCGGATTATCGTATTTGCCAAAAGCAACGTTAAATTCTCCATGGGAGTTGACTCGGAAAAGCCCATTGAAGCACGTTTTGTTCAAAAAGATCAGCTGAGTTGTTCGTTCAATCCAATCATCGGAGAAGTGAGTCAAATCAATCTTTGATTTCTGTGAATTGAAGTTCTTGCGCACACGATAATAGAATTCTTCGCGACGATTTTCTGCGAGCCGCAGGTAACGAGTCTGCAAATCATGCAAACTTGTTATAAGCAGTCCTACACGCTCGCGAACAGTCCAATAAGCCAGGATCAGGTCGGTATTGTTATCGGACAGAATGAAACGCTTGACCGGATAATTATGTGCAACATGGAAAAATAGAGCACCTCCACCTACAAAAGGCTCGATGTAATTGGTGATAGATCCATTTCTAACACCTTCGGGTAGATTTGCGTCAAGTTGTGAAACCAGCTGCCCCTTACCGCCAACCCATTTCACGAATGGGCGGGCCATAGGCTCCCCAACGTCGGCAAAGGCTTGCCGACCGGACAACAACGCGTTTGCTTGCAGGTGTGTTGGGTTTATGACCATCGTGTTTTGATACCTGCAGGGAACTCTTCTG
The DNA here is from genome assembly GCA_021732085.1 of Candidatus Obscuribacterales bacterium. Classification (GTDB taxonomy): domain Bacteria; phylum Cyanobacteriota; class Vampirovibrionia; order Obscuribacterales; family Obscuribacteraceae; genus JAIEPM01. The sequence goes on from JAKFVQ010000025.1 coordinate 12,558, forward strand.
ATAACGATATGACAATTATTCACAGAAGTCGAGATCTCAAAACATGATACCACCAGGGATGTCATCTGTATATCGATTTGACACCTTCTAAATCTGTGGGCTCGCTTCATTGCAGCAAGACGGAATGCTCCGGCGAAAGTTTCAACCTCCTGAACGAAACTTGTCCACGGCTCTCGTTCATCCTAAATTGTCAACAACTTCACTGCAACTTGAACTCATGTTGTAGTGAACACGATTCCTTTCTGATTCTGAACAATCGGCGGCAGGTTCCTGCCAAAAGCAGTTTATCTGCCGACATCCGATTGCTTTAGATTGAAGAGCCAGAGCAATTAAAGAATTCGCCGAGGAATAAATTGGAGGGGACCCGCTGCGCAGCAGTGGGGAGGCAGCCGTTTTATGCCACAGGCGTACCTTAGCCTTGCACGCGCAGCGTGCGCCAAGGATTGACCACTTTGGTAAGCTCAAGGGAACGCGACGGCAACAACAAGCCCGTTGCCTTGAGTTGTTTCGCCGTCGCTTCATTGAGGACTGACCAAAGTGAGTCAATCCAGGAGAAGAGCAAACAGCGTTCGTGCCTGCGAGGCACATTGATGCGTCTTGCATGCCAGTGCAACGCCGAGCCTGCTTGCTATTCTCCCCAGAAAATGCAGCTCGGGATTACCTAAGGTTTTCTGACAGACCATTGCGCCGTGTTTTCAACTTTGTTCAATGCAAACCAGTGATTCAGATCGGAGATTCGGTAACGCACTGACCTCCCCACTTTAATGTAAGGTGGACCACCACCAGTGGTGCGCTTTTGTTGAAACCAAGCAACTGAAACTCCAACGCGCCTCGCAGCTTCTTTGTCATTGATCAGTCGATTCTCATCCTCCCTTTCTTTGATTTGCTGCATGGGAATGACCGCTGTGCGCTGCATAACATTAGAAATTTCCTCCAGAGCGTTAGCAATACGCTTCAGTTCATGGATCATCAATTCATCGGTGTACATAGGTTCGGCTCCTCGTCCAAAAGCCGCAATCTTAACAATGTTGTTAAATCAGGCCCAGCTTGGCTATCCTATGACTTTTGTCAGGTCTAAATGTCAGATAAACCGGGTAAATTATCATTGGTCGGGCGAGTCCCCAAAGGCTCAAAAGTCCCGGAAACGCGACGCCCGATGACAAAGTTTTCCGCGAAGAATTCCGGGCTGCTACTTTCTCTGGTAGGTGCAATAGTGCCTGCCAATTTTTAGCCTCTGCTGAAAGGCGGGGGCAGTTTAAGCATGCTGTGCATGCTAAGGAGATGCCAATGCGCGATAACACCAACGAAAACACTGTTTCACAAAAACAAGTTTCCAATGTGTGTAGGTTCCCATCGGAGCTATTGAGCCGCAAAGAGGCGGCAGTTTACCTGGGAGTGTCAGAACAGACACTTGCGATTTGGAAGACCACTGGTCGCTATTCTCTGCCCGTCGTAAAGATTGGCAGGTTAGCCAAATACCGCAAAGCTGATCTCGACGCTTTCATTTTAGGCCGGGTTCAAGGCGGCTAAGCTTTGTCAGCCGGTGTCCCAGAAATGGGGCACCGGTCTTTTTAGTCTGCTTATTTTGTGACGGATTTATTTCTAAGAGCTGTTCTTGGTCAGATCCACCTTCGTCCCCGCTTAAGAATCTGCTCCTTTGTTTTGGTTATGACATGAGTGCAGGACAATCAAATTCACTTTTGGATAAAATGTCGGATGCTGGTCTTTTTGAAAGCCTAGCCACAGCGGTTATTCGAGAGGCTGAGCCGGCTTACCGTTTCCTATCACAGCTCGGCGTTAATGCCGACGGCAAAACGGTGAAAGGAGTAGTAGATGGCATTTGTTTTGTTCCAGAAAGTGATCCTCCGCACTTGATAGCTATACACCATTCCATCTGTCTTGAGAAAGATCTCGAAGGCAAATGGTTACACGATCCAGCTACGGTCAAACCAAGAAAGGGAAAGCCTACGCAACCAGCTGGAGACCTAATTAAGACAATACCTTTAGTGGTTGCTGAACGCAACAAGACGTCAAGTCTCAAAGCAACCCTGATTTTGACCACAAACAAAGAGCCGAATGAAGGCCTAATCCGAAAAATAAACAATGCAGGTCATTCTGCAGGCATTAGTATAGATATTTGGAGTCGGTCCAGAATTGCACACTTCTTAGACAATAGACCTACTGGACAGTGGCTAAGACACAAATATTTGGGCGCAGTACAGGAGCTACTTTCAAAAGAGCTTTTTCATGAGCTGAGTAAGTCTAGTATTGCAATTGAAAAACCTGCAGACAAAGAAGAATACTGGATTACGCGAGAAATCGATACCGAACTAAGTGGCTTGAGTAACGGTTCTACTTTTCTTGTCGCGAGATCTGGTTTCGGCAAATCAGTTTCCTGCTACAAGTGGGTTCAGAACCATGTCGAACGTGGTGGGTTCGGCTTAATCATAAGCCCTTCCGAGATTTCTCAATCGAACAGCTTGGAAGAGGCGATAACCCGTACTTTAGTCAAACTTCACCCATCACTATCTTTAATTCACATGGACATATTTTCAGTCGAAACTAACTTGCCACTTCGTTTAGTGATAGAAGACATAAACAGATCAAATGATGCATCCTCAATTATTGAGAAACTAGTCCGGTGGGGTGGTCAAAAGGAAGTCTGTGCCAAAGTGCAGATTCTTTGTCCTTTGTGGCCGGGTTCGCTTGCCCTTCAGAAGGAAATGATCAGAAAAAGCACAGAGAGTATGACGCTCTTTCCAAAAGAAAATTCAGAACGTGAAGGAATGGAAGCTGTCCTAAAGAGAGCGCAGTCCTCTTCTGGAATAACTTTGAGCAGCATAGAAGCAGCAGCTATATCAAAATCTCTTGGGCATGACTTGTTGTTAATTGCCCTGCATGATTCCACAAGACTAGATGGAACGAAGTCAGTTATTGGTGAATTCATTGATGGCGCGCTAAAAGAATTGTCATCCGAAAACAAGGAGCAGACTGCATCAGATTTCTTCAATGCGCTGTGTGTACTTGGCCAGAATATGTTAGAAAAGAGGCGACTCGATCCTTCCTGGAATGAAGTATCGGCTTGGTTAAAGGATAACACCACTCTGCTTGCATTGCTTTCTCTGGTTACACATCAGGGAAAGATATTACGATTGGTGGGACATAGCAGTGAACAAAAGCTGTTGTTTAGGCACGATAAAGTCCGAGACTGGATACTGAAGAAGGCAGCTCTGGGTCAATGGCAGAAGTCAAAACTATCTGATCGCGTTATAGCAGATCCGTTCTACGCGGAAATAATTGGAGATTTAATAGTTGAGGAAAAAGCGAGCAAGGCAGTTATTGATAAAGTATCGAACCTGAATCCTTTATCCATGTTTCATGCACTGCGCATTTACGGCGAAACAGAGAACGACAATCAGGATCACGTTTTTGAGAACGTAGAAAAATGGTCAAAAGATGCAGCAAAGAAGCCTGACCGATTTCGCTCCCTAAGGTGGTCAGCTCTTGCTTGCTTGTCTGAAACGTCATCCAAAAGAGTTCCAGAGTTGGAGAAATTTTTCCAAGATCTAAAATCCAGAAATTCCTACGAAGCTTGCGTAAAAAATGGCGACGTTGTTGGTGGAATCCGACTAAGTTTAGATTTCAGACCTGGGATTTACTCAAAAAGACGAGACAACCTGATTGAGCATGCACTACTGAGTTTTAGTTCGAAATATTCATCTGAACTCTCCAGTAAATTGACCAGCGCCGACCTTACGATTTGGCAACGGCAAGGGTCCTTAAGATTTGCAGGTTTTCTTGGTTTGCCCATTCTTGCACCGGCTATTGAAAGCTGTTGGCTCAATGATTCGGAAAACGACTCATTCTTGGATGATTATTTTTGGGCGTTTTGCATGTGCGGATCTGAAGACCCAGAACGTTACTTGAAGAATGTATGTAATGCAATAGCAGGACTCTCGGACGGCAGCAAGGATAATAAAAGCGCAATACTCTCCGAAATCCAATTTGCATTTAGATATCGGACACCACCAGCTGAGGTCCTGGGTTACTTAGTGGAGCGTGGAAAGGAAGAGAAATTGAACTCGTTTATGGTGACCATGTTGAACGGAGTAGATCATCCCACGGCTATAAGTTTTATCGCAGAGCAATTAGGAAAGAGAAGTCGGAAAGCCTTCGAATCAGGGGCGAAGCCTCTCAGTGAACGAGTAGCGCGAGAAACATGGCGTTACGTCTTAAGTGACTCCGAGCGAAAAATGTCAGCTGAAACTAGAAATGCCTTACTCAAGATGTGGCAAGATGAGAAAGGTGATGAGTTCGTTCGGGTGCAAGCATTCTTTCTGTGGGCAAGCAACCAACGAGATGAAGATCCAGCACTGTTGAAAGAACCCAGTCTGTGCAAATTATTAGAGGATGAAAAATTTGCTGAAAGAGTCAGAAGAGGAGACGAAGAAGTTATTGACCAATTCGCCAAGTTCTTGAGGTCTGATCCTGAAAGATGGCTGCCATTTGCAAGACATCTGCGTGGACCTGAAGTGACGGCGGTCTTGGACGATTTGCTTTTTGAAAGGGGACAAACAGGAGAATCTCAAAATGATTGGATCCTACCAGAGCTAATCATGAATCTTGAAGCTTCAGATTCAGAACGTATTTTGATTAAGCATTGGAACCAATTGAAAATTACAGGCGATTACGTTCAGGCAGCCATTTATGTCGGGACTGAAAAATTGCTTGTACTAGTTAAAGAATTAGTTTCCACATGCTCGCAGCCTGGTGGGCTATTTAGGAATGTTAGTAGGACCTTCGGCATACGCGTTGGCGGAAGAAAACCCATAACAGAGGAACAAATTAAAAATCTTTCTCCATACTTTAAGTACATGGATCCCATGATGGACCTTGGAACGTTGTGGCGAGAATGCAATGATCGAGGCTGGATTACATTCAGACGTGAGTACATTGATGGACGTTACGGTTGGAAATGGAAAGAAGTTTACATCCATCAGCTTCGACTAATGAAAGAAACAGGTTCTCTTGAGTGGAAGATGAGTCATTGGCTTGAGAGCCTGTCCGCTGCTGCCGTAGATTGGCCGGATGTTGTCGAATTGTTATCTGAGTACCTAATGGCCGAAAAAACAATACATTCATTGAAACAAGTTTGTTGTGCTCTTTCCGAAAAGGGAACGCGCAGTGATTTACGGATATTGAAAGCGTCGGATACTATGCCGATAGAACAAGCGACTGAAATTATGGAGGACGCAAAGGAAGCAGTCATGCTTAATTCGCTAAGATAATAAACATAGGTTCTGCCTTTAGCCGCAGAGGCTTGTCGAGCACATGTGATTTGAGATCGATGTCAACAATCGGTAGTCCTTCGATACTTACGACATAAAATGATCAGCGCTATTGGACAAGCATGTATAGAACTGATCAACCAGAAACGCTATTCTTTTGTTTCGTTCAGCCGTTTCTGGAGGTGGCAAGTCATTTCATTCGTAAGTTCACTCAACTGGTTTAGATCGTAAATAGATTCTTTCAATGACTCTTTCTTGGACTCCTTAGGAGTCGCTGCCTGGAGATAGGCTGCTATTTGATTTATAACTCGAAGATCATCTGTCGAAACGGAGGACGTTTTTGTTGCGAGTCGTACCCACTCGGACTCCTTATTCAAACTGGTTTGAGCGGCATTTGCGATACAGTGGCGAATCAACATTCTAGCTGATTTATCAACCAACGATGCTCTTTCAAGCCATTGTTTTGTTTCATCAGATTCGCCATGCTCATCTTTAGTTGTAAGCTGGTAGAAGCGTCTTGATTTGCTTTCAGGATCTAGGCTTTCAAGTGCGCGAAACACCGGTTCAAAACTAGCAAATGGCCGCTTAGCTTGCGGCAGAACAGATCTGTGAGCCCACAGTTTGAGAATTTCATCACAGCATTCCGATCTGGTTTTGTTTCGTTGGTCACTCGGAGCAGCTTCAACCTCCTTTATTCGTTCCGCAATGTAATGTGCCATCCATCGCGCCAATGTGTCGGTTGAATCGTCCAGACCTAATTGTTCTACCAATTTTCTTCCTAATTCAAGCACAGATTCAGAGTGTGACAATCTTTCCACCTGCCTTAAGGACGAAGATTTTGCAGTACGGTTGGACAAATTCGATTTCTTCATCGCTTTCCCCCTCATAGTATGGGCGCCTGATTTCGCGTTTGATTGTTACTTCAATGATGAGATCCATGGAAGATCTGGAGAGCAATTCTTCAACAAATATTGTATCGGCTTCTAACCGATGCCCATGATCGCCTTCATTGTCACCTGCATTCCACTGTCCCCAAATTAGTGACTGACAGCCACCGTACGCCTTTGTAGGTAAGTACCAATCGCGATCATCTTTATTCTGCAAATTAAGCAAGTCACATACCCAGCTGCTTGGACTTATAGGCGGATACTTTATGTCGCCCGACCAAGGATCAAACTCGTCCAGCTTGTTGCCTATTTCAGGGCAACAAATCCAGCCCTTCAAGTGGTAGCCGTTGAAGTTGATCTCTGTATCGTCTTCCATTTCAGGTAACCTGTACCGGTAGTAATTCTCTGCAGTTTGAAGTGCCCTCATCAGTGCCTCTGATCGTTCTGGGCATACCAAAGCACTTCTGATTCCTACGGTCTGTTCAAGGTCGCCATGAATTTGTGTCCAGCGTCCCCAGACTGATTTTCTTTCAGCCTGAAGTCCAAGCGCACTGGCAAAATCGTTATGGTTTATCATCCATTGCCAATCTTTGGATTTGATTGGGTTCCACTCTATCAGTGGGACTGGGAGAGGATCTCTTCGATCCGCGAGCCAGTACCCGTCGGACCTGGTTAGTTTGTGACGGGAAAACCAACTCTCAAAATTATCCACCTTCGGATCCCATTCGTTTATTCCTATAGGGAAAGTGGACAAAAGCTCTCCGGCAACCACCATCATCGAATGGTAGGAAAGGTAAAAATTTAAGTCATCAGTTTTGGGATAGCTACCGTGCGAATGATATGTCTCGCGGTCATGGTAAATTGTGTGCCGAGGATCCTTTTTCCACTCACCAGCATGCGCAAATTTCCAATTTTTACGAATTATCTCCTGGGCACGCAACTCAATTGAATTCACGTCTGTGCCAAAGCATTCTGCAAGAGTAGAGAACCAATAACTGGGAAAATCGATTCCGAAATAGAACCTTTCTGATTCCGCAATACTTTTACTTTGAGTTAGTCCCCTGTGTTGAGGCTTCTGTGTCGCTCCAGTGAAAGGACTCTTATTGACTTTTGCCAGCCTCTCAAGTATGTCATGCCCGAATACCTGATTATCATATGCGTGTAGGCTCAAAGCGGCCAACTGAGCGAAATGTCTAATTAAAACGTGAGATTCCTCAAGGGCCAGGTGCGCTAACACTTCAACGTGCGGACGCATGCGCTCGGGCCATTCAATTGCGATTCGTGATGCGGAAATAAGAAGATAAAGCTGCGCGTGCAAATCGTAAAATGGGAAACTCGCATCAGAGAAGGCGCCTCCAGTCTGAGACCGGATGCGTTGCATGAGTGCATCAAAAACAGATGCTTGTTGAAGTACGGCTGTGGCACGTACTGCATGACAGGCCTGCCAGCGCAATGTCGCTTCTGGTGCAGAGAGTGTTGCCCAGAGAAAAGCAGCTACAGCATGCTCTAAATCCTCAGGTGGATTTAGCTGTAGTGACCAGGGACCGTCAGCATCTTCGACAGTTAAATCATCCTCTAACAAGGTAATTGCAAAATCCAGTACTTCCATTGCTTCTTGCTCGGAGATTCGAGGAGCAATTAGCTCAACCAGACTGAAAAGGCGTGGTGAATCGAGATTCTCGGTTCCCTTTCCCAGTGCAACCAGAACGGCAGAAATAAGGTCGGTGGAAGAGAGCCCGAATTCGGATGCCAATTTAAGTGGAAACGGTTGGAATCGCCGAGAGTTAGTGATTACAAAGCGATATCTCTCGCAAACATGGATGATTGTAGTGCGAAGAGACTTTACTAGTGAACTACGTTTTTTCCAAGATTCAGGAATTGCGTGAATAAGTTCCCTGAGATTGAAGAGGTCGATTACGGCGGCCTGTGAGTAGGCTTGTAGAAAATCAGCTTCACGACCTAGTGGAATCCTGTTAACAACTTCCTTCCAGAACGAATCCATATCGAGTGGCGGAGGTTTCTTTCTACAATTCAGGTATGCGGTTTCTAAACCAAGTGTCGTTGTTAAGTCGGTATCAAAAAGTTCTGAAGACCATACAGTGGTTTTGTTCTCAAACCGAGTGTTATAGCTGTCGTTCTCCCAACGGCGACCACTACCCCGATTTGAAGTAAGGAAATTAATATCTAGAGAATGCTCAGCACCTAACGCAGCCAACTTTTCGAGATCGTTCTTGCCTTCTCCCTTCCATACGTAACCACATACATGATCAAAGAGTCTTTGTTTTTCGGCCTGCACGCTGATTTGCTGCAAGCCAATTCTAAGGAATCCGACATAGTCCCATTTTCCTTGAAACGCTACAAGAAGTGCAGCTAGTTGTGGTGGAATAACCTTTCGATCAAGCATAAGCATAACGAGGACGGGAAGTGTATATCCCAAGGGCTCGAACTTTCGATCTCGCCAGCGGCTCACCACAGCTAATGCGGTTGGCGCATGGAGGCTGCATAGTGCAGAGAGGGTCGCATCAGTGTCAAAGTTATCGTACAAGTACTCTTTAGCAACTTCTGCACATCGCGCAAAACGATAAGCAACTGCGCTTGAGGAATGCACCCCCCCATTTCTTTCAGCCAATACCATCATTGATTCCCACCGAGGGAATACTTCGTCTCCGAGTTTGCTAATCACTATTATTGCGTGATCAAAATAATCCTTAGCTTGGTGCTTGTCCAAGGTCAGTAACGAACGCGCACAATCAATATAACTGGCGGCCTTGGACTCGGAGTCCATTTTTTCCTTAGTTGTAAGTTCAAAAGCAGCAGACGTGAATTCGTAGGCGAAGGAGTGAAACACATTGACACGAGCCGCACAGCGAGCCAGGTAGTTCCATGTAGGTATTGAAAGCGGACGGCGTAACGCCTTGTGCCAAGCTGTGAACTTTGTAATCAGGTCCGAACTTTGTTCCGGGCTTGTTAGTATGATGCTGAACCATAGCTTAGCAACTTCATTCGAGGTATCGAAGTTTTCCCGGTAGATTGAATTCGCTGCAGCGTTCGATTGCTTTAGAGCCTCGTCCAGCAACGCTGATATATCTAGTTCTGAGTCACTGATTAGATTTTCTATACGCAAGATGTGCCAAGGTAGTAACGAACCGATACACGCTCGAAAGTCGCGGAGCTCCCTGGATTCAGAACTGGAAGTATTCGAGGGATCCAATTGCTTCCTAAGTTGCGGATATGCAAAATCAGCCAATTCTAGTGTCTGTCTTCGGAGGCCGGCACGAAGAGCGTAAGCAGATAAAATGGACAAACGCCTAATGGGATCGTGGGAAGCCATACCATGTGGCGGATGCGATGGCAAATACTTATCCAAAAGGCTTGCTAAAGACTCTGCCGAGTCGAGTTTTAGAACACAAGCTTGCTCAATCAATGAAACTAGAGCAAGAAGGAGCAATTCAGCCGTGTCTGAATCTAGACTAGTATTTGGTAGTTTTCTAAGAAATCTAATTGCGCGTTCAATGGTTTTTCTGTGGAGTAAATGCGCCATGAACCGCAACTCTAACGCAATGGCAAGAACAAGGCAGATATTGCTGCCTGCGCTTTCCGCAATTGCGCTTAGATCCTCATATCGCCCGACATCGATAAATCGCTTGGCCAATATTCTGCCTGCATGAAAGCAAACCAGTCGATTCGTCCACAAAGAGAATTCTTTGATACAAGCTTCTTTTCCATGTACGTTGTACTGAGTAATGGCAAGCTCGGCTATGTCTTGATAGGTGACATCATGATTCTGCCTGTCTTCGGGAGAGAGAGTAGCCCAATTTCGCAACCACTCGTGGGCCATGCGTAACCGACTACGTGCATCACCCTTGTAGTGATCTAGATAAGAAAGAAGCGAGGCTTCATATGCATGTTGTCCACCAAGCCATTCGGTATCGAAGCGCCTACCGAATGCAATCTCTTGAACAGTGTTTCGATCTAGCAACGTTGCTAAAAGATCAGTGTTATTCTGAATGAGCTTTCTTTGTCTCGTATCGCCAGCGCATTCTGCACCAGCTTTGAAAGCTAGTTTGGATGCTTCCAAATAGCGTTCGTTTCGAAGGCACGCTTTTAGCGCGAACTGGAGACGCTGAAGCTCTATTTCACGTTTATCCAAAGGGTCATTGTCCGGCAATCCTTTGCCCGCCAAAGCCATTTCCACAAGCTCATCCAATCGACCTGCTTCCAACATTAGAAAAGGGAGACACGCTCCGACATATGGCACGTTTGTTGAGAAAGGAACGAGTTTGTCAACAAATGAGTTTAATTGATCGGATCCAGCATTGAACCTCTTTCTAAACCACGTCTCGACAGGCTCGTCCCTGAATTGTACTGATTCACCAGTGAGTAGTAAGGGACGGCCAAAATCACTTGCAAAACTCTTAATGGCGGATTCGTGAACTCCAGAAATAGTTGCCAAAACTGAGATTGGTACAAGCGGTTTGAGAACAGCAAGTCCTGTGCAAATGAGATGTATTTGGTCTTTCTCAGGTTTAGCCGCATGGTCGATCAATTTTCCCAATGATCGCTCCAGCTGAGACTCGATCATCGAGTCGACTGTATAGATTGTCTGCCCAAGGGAACGCAGCAGCTCACGAAGCGTTTTGGAATCAGCTAACGCATTTGCCTGAACGCGTGGATTTCCGGCTGTCAAATTATGAAACTCCTCTATGTCATGTTCGGAGGATTCCTTGAAGCGTGTCCGTAGATGATTGGCCGTTTCAAGTGGTTCAAATGGTAATAGCTCCTCACGTCTGATTTCTATTGGAGAATCCAGTTTATCAATTCGTTCTGTTCGACAAAGCGCTACTAAGCGCACTCCTTCTGGTAGTTGTTCTCGAAACAAATCGCAGATGAATGCTCTTTGATCTCCGAATTCTTCTGCCGCCATTTGGGCGTTATCCGCTGCATCAATGACTATGCAGCATAGCGCGGAAATTGCTTTGCTTCTCACGGCATCTGCTGATTGCCTCAGGCGATGGATGAAAGCTTTTGTGTATGCAGCGGCATCAGCTTTGGAACTTTCAATTAGTGGATCGCACAATCCAAGGGTTGCCAACTCATTCGCGATTTGTACGAGCGCATCTTTGTGCCTATGACGGGGACGGCTGCGTTGTCGATATTCTCCATTTCCGAAGCAGTCATAAACAATACAGACTGATTCGGAAGGCAAATGCAATGCAAGCCGCTGTGCAAGAATCGACTTTCCAGTTCCTCCAGAAGCGTGAATAATCAATCCATCCTTAGAATCGATCACATTGTTTGCAAGCTGGCGTTCTTGCGCTCTGGGGACAGGAACCAGAATATTCTCCATCCGAGAGGGAGCAGGAAACAACCTATCCTCTGTTGTCCCAAGCGCTCGAAGCACATCTGCTTTTCGTATCGAGGGGTTGTTGATACTTTCGGATAGGGCCTTAGCTGTAACAAGTTCCTTGAGCTGAACGGGAGCATAGGAATCATTGTCTGGAAGGTAAGCATGTGTTTCCATTTGCAATGCGAAGCGTTGCTTCTCATAGGAGCACTGGCTTCCGGCGAGTCGTAGATTGGTACAAAAGTCAATAAATTGCTCATCAGAAAGAGAGACAAACGATCTTAGTTTTTCAAAAACTACTGTATGGGTAATTGTTCTTGAACCAACAATATCCTCAAGCGTTTGGATTACATTGGCTGCAATAGGTCGGTTAGATACAAAAGAGAATTGGATCTTGCCAGGAAAACCATTACCAAGTTCTTTGAGTTTCTTGTATCTGCTAGCAAATTCGCAAATGGTGTTTCTTAGTCCACTGGGAGTCCACTCTGCATCAGCATTCTGCGTTGAGTGCTTAAGCTGGATATAGTGCAGCAGCTTGCAATGACTTAACTGTTCCGCTCCGTAGTATTCGCCGACATCGATGACTTCAATACCATCTTCCAGTGATGTGTGAAGCTCTTGAGCTGAAGGTCCTTCAATGGAGACAGCTACCAGCCCCGATGCAGGTTGGAGTAGTCGAAGACAGCGGCGAGCAGCCCATAGGTAATGAAACTGATCACCATCTCTACTAAAGCGCGCTTTGTGAGTATCTGCCATCTAAATTTCTCGAAACGTCCAAAAGAAGGAGCAAATCGTGAACGTTCACTGCAGCTGTTCTAGTGCCATGGGGACAATTGTACTTTTTCTTTTTTAGAAATCGCGGAATTAAGAATTGAAGGCAAATTTTCTTTTGTTTCCAAGATTATCTAACTCTTGTTTCTGGTTTCCCCAGCTAGGCCGCTATAAGGCCGCTGACACCACTTTGGCTCCCCCAAAAAGAAAATCCAGCTTTCGCTGGATTGCTCAGTATCTGGGCAAGAAGGGACTTGAACCCTTACGGTTTCCCACTAGATCCTAAGTCTAGCGCGTCTGCCAATTCCGCCACTCGCCCGGCTGGTTGTTAGGACTAAACAGAATAGCATACGGCGACGGAATTGGGCTGTGTTCTGAGACACGGTTGCTCTCTGGGGAGCTTGAAAGGACGCCATATCAGCGGGTTGAGCAATCTAAAATCGGAAACGAAAATTCACAGGCTTGCCAAGAAACGCGTAAGACACAAAGTCAAGAGATGAGAGACAGAGGTAACGTGCGACGATCTGGGCGACAGGATGTGACTTATTTCGGGCACAGGCAAATTCAGAATTGACCACGCGCCTCACAAACTTCAGCGAGCAGCATTTGCTACGATTTTGGACCATCGATAGCAACATCTTTCTCGGACTTACGCTGCTCTCGTGTTGCCTTACGCCAGCTTCGTATCCCCTGCACTAGATTCCTGATACAGATGATCACATAAACAACGGCGAAAAACGGCGCCGCAATCATGCTCGCCCATGTCAACCCGCGCGCTACTGCGAGCACCGGATCTGGTGCCATATATTCTGGATCATCCCAACTAATTTCACGCAACCCAGGCGGATTTTTATTGCCCGACCCATCAGGTCCCATCCTCCACGCCTGCCTATACACGGTGTGATGCCCGTGAGCACCACGCGTATCTAGCTTATTCATCGACCCAGTTGAAAAGGTCGGGATCTTATTCTGTTCTTCAAGATAAGGTTTCGCGAGAGTTTCATTCTCGACAACAAAATATCGATAGCCACCCATAACGGCAAAAGTTTTCACCAAGTGATCGGTCGCAACCAAGCCCAGGATTATAAGAGACAATGGCAAACACACTGCAGTAGCCGTGCCCCATCGCCCGAATCTCGATTTCCATAGAAACCAAGTCAGCAGCGCAACACGCCACGATGCGACGATCAAAAGCAAGAAGCTATTTCCGATAATCGCATCATCAGGTGACAGCATTAACTCCAGAGGCACTGCATAAAGAACACCTGGCAGAGCAGTCAAGCCCACAAAAGCAAGCACCCTCGAATAACGCCATTGTTCTGGTTTGAGCGGCGCGATGAATAGCCACAAGAACAGGGAAAGTGCGAAAACGTAGGCTACGGAAGGCATACCCGAGCGAAGGATAGCAGCAGCGGTCGGATTATCCCAGGCGCGACCGATTCCGGCGAGCAAAGCCCAGAAAAGACCGAATGGCAAATGCTTCCAGCCAATATTAAAGAGCTCCTCAGCCGTAGCCCGGAACGTCACAATCCGGAACTGCAAGCGAAAACATTCCTTGACCCAATCAGACATACGAGCGATCTGCGCCTCCCTGAGAATATACTAGCCTCTTTGGGCTCAGGGTGTATGATGTAACTTGTCGGGGCGAGGAACCGTAGGGTCTTAATGGCAACCGGGGTGCTCACACAACTGTCACTGATGTTGCAGGAAACTGTTCTGATTTCCTCGATTCTGCTGCTCTTCTTTCGGTTCAGGAACACCTTCGGATTGGCGCCCATCTATACGATGCTTGGCGGTATGTTCCAGATGGCGAATCTCTGGAGCGCCTCGATTTATGTCCAGTTCACGCCCGAGTTGCTGATGAGCCCCGGCTCTGTGGTGCTCTTTCCGGCGGCGATTTTTGCGGTGCTGTTCATCTATATTCGCGAGGATGCGGCAGAGGCGCGCAAGCTGATCTACGCACTTCTTGCCACGGATTTTGTCGGCTCCGTTTTGAGTTTCATGGCGGTAAGTCATCTTCGCGATCCGGGCATCGTTAATCGATTCAATCTCAATCCGGAACTGTTCGTCCACATGCCGCGAATGGATTTCGTTGGCTCGGTTGCGCTCTTTGCCGATACTATTCTGATCATTCTTGTGTATGAGTATCTTGCGCGAAAGTTTCAGCGCTCCCTGTTCTTGCCCATCTTCTTATCGATGACATTCGTGCTCGTTTTTGATACCGTCTTTTTCGTGACCGGCGCATTTGTCGATACAAAGGAGTATGTTCCGATTTTGATGTCCGGGCTGCTCGGGAAGTGCATCGCGGGCGCGTTGTATTCCACGATTCTGACAATCTATCTTGCAAAGTTTGATGTGAACGCGTTGCAGCATCATTCGCAAGGTACGCAGCACGCGCTCGGGGATATCTTCGGGGTGCTCACATACAGGCAGAAATACGAAGCATTGCGCATTCAAGCTACTCGTGATCGATTGACAGCAGTCTATAATCGCGCATTTTTCGACGAAGTTTTGGCGTCGGAGCTGGCGCTGTCCGATCGCTCGGATCGTCCACTCTCTCTGCTAATGATCGATGTGGATTTCTTCAAGTCAATCAACGATACATTTGGTCACGCAGAAGGGGACCGCGCACTGATGATGGTGGCAAAGAGCTTGCAGTCGATGGTGCGCCAATCGGAGTACCTTTGCCGATATGGTGGCGAAGAGTTCGCTGTTTTGCTACCGGGGAGTGATTTGAATCAGGCGATCATTCTGGCTCAGCGTCTTTGTGCGGAAGTGCCGTCAACCTGCATTGTGAGTGGGAAATCTTCCGAGGCAAAGACATCCGATGGTGCGGCGCAGGATAGACCGATTACGGTTACTATAGGGTTGGCATCTTATCCGAAGGAGGCTAATTCTGGCGAATCGCTCATCAAGCTTGCGGATAGTCGACTCTACGAAGGGAAGCGTTCTGGGCGTAATCGCGCGGTGCCGTCGGCTAGTCCAGATGCCGTAATCGAGCAGCAGGTTAGTAGTCAGGTTACGCAGTAGCTGTTCATGTGCCGGCGGTCCCAGCATTCGCAGTTCACGTAAGAGTGGGTCGGCGACCAGCATTCGCAGCACCCTCACATCAAGTAGCCGGCGGCGATAGCATCCATTGCACCCAACTACTCAGCCTCAACTCAATTCGGAACATAGAGCTTGTTTGGATGGGCGGAGCCCCTATGGTCAACCCACGAAATGTTTGCCTATCCAAAAGCGGTTGGGTACGGAAGGCGGCTGCCCTGGGTCCCGCCGGCCTCCTATGGCTGCTGATAAAAAATAGACATTAGGGTTTGCGGCGGACTAGGTAGGGGAGCATGGCTTCGCGCGGGAATTGATCGCGGAAGCGCCAGATGAAGCCGTCCAGGTAATAGTGCACCATTCCCATGCCCAGAAGCGATCCGCGCAGGAGATTCTTCGCGACCTGGTCTTGCGCGAATACTTGTTCCAATCCGAATATCGCAAGTCCAAGCCCCACAACAGATAATCCAACAATCGCGAACAACAGAACAGGTTTACCCATCGGCAAGTTCTCGATGCGCTCGGGTCCGTACTTGCGCTGCACGACAACGTAATTGATTCCAATGTACTGACACCAGTGCACTATCAGCGGTATCATCAACGCGAAGTCATAATTCTCGGAAAGAAAACCGAACGGCACCAAATAGCTCACGCAAACCAGCCAAAATGCGAATGCAGGAAAATTCATATGCTTCCCGCTCCGCAACTCCGAAGCCATCTTCACGAAGTAGGCTATCACATATCCGATTCCGATCAATCCGCAGGCTGCCACCACATAGAATGACATGTCGAACAGCGGCGTGCCACCAAGCAGCGCCTTCCTGAAATACATCAGCGAAAAGCACAGCGCCATCCACCGCTGGCTCCAAGCCTGAATCTCGCGTGGAATGCGTGCCTCATTTCCATCCTTACCATTCTGGTACAAAAGCAACAAGCCAATGTTTTGCTGAACAGCATGATTCAGCGACCAGCAAACGTAAATGAAAAACGTCAGCGCCGGCAATACCAAGCTACCAAATGCGGTGGCGAAAAACAATGCTACTGGCGCAACGATGAAAAGGAACTTCCCCTTAGTGGTCGACAGGTAATGATTGCGGTTCACCTTATCGATGAAGTGGAACCAGGTCGCCCCTTGATGGAACGTGCCCAGCCCCAATATCTCCTGGGTGATGATTGCATATAGCAACGCACTGGTCGCATTGAAGTGCAGTGCAACGAAGAACGCCAAAAATGCAAACGGTATCGGGAGAAAAAAGAACAGCAAATCCTGCCATGGACTGAACATCCAGTCAAAGCGAATACTCTGAGCTTTGGAAGAAACGGATTGCATGTCGGTAGTAAGGTATTATAGTCAAAGCCAGTATAACTGGTTTTTGTTTTCTCTCCTTACCTCTAATATGCCACGGGCAGCCCATTTTATGACTGACCCCGCCCCAACAGAAATAGCCTCCGAAGCGCCGAAACCATCGCAGCGCAAGCTTTTCGTCGTTTTATCCGCCGTTATCGGACTTGTATTAATTGTGCTGGCGGGCTTTGGCATACGGTATTTCGTTTGGTGGTCCATCTCGAATAAGAGCATAGATGCCGTTGCCGAGGGCGACTTCCCCAAAGCTGTGACTGAAGCCCAAAGCGCTTTGCAAGTGATGTCTTTTCTTCCTGATCCGAAAGCGTACGAAACGAACCTCCGCCTGCTTACTTCGATTTATGCGTGTCGGCGAAACTTTGCTAAGTCGCTTGTCTATAACGAACAGTTGCTGCGCTTTGCAGAGAAGACATGGAGCAAGAAGAGTCCTGAGTATGCACTTGCGCTTACGGAAATGGCTCTCGCCTACCGCAAGATGCAACGCTTCAGACAGTCCGAGGATCTTTACGCCGAAGCAGTCAAAATTTACAGATCATTGCCTGGACACGAGCTCGACACCGCCCGGACATTGGCGCTTTATGCGTGGGTGCTTTGCAAACAAAATCGCTTCGACGAAGCACTCGCCTCTATCAATCAGTCAGACGAAATGATGCGCAAACTGGTCCCGGAATCCAGCTTCGAACGCCTGCCCGCCATAGTCGAAGGCGCGTACATCTCGAAGGCGATGGGCAAAACTACCGAGTTCTACGCAGACATGGCAAGCGCTTACAAAATTTGCACCGAACCACAAGACCTCGAAAAGAGTTCGGCGCCAACTGTGGTCGTGCTCAATTTGCTCGCGCAATTGCTTGAAGAAGCAATGGAAGAAGAGCATGCAGCCAAAACATATTCCATAGCAGTGAAGAATTGCGAGTCGAGCACCTTCGGCGGGCAGTACAACACATTCATGTGCGACATTCTCGACCCGCAAGCGAAATTGCTTCGAAAAATCAATAAGATTCCACAGGCGGAAGTTGCCGAAAAGCGATCAGAACAAGTGCGTGCAGTCAAAGATCCGGAGTGATACTAAAAGGGCATAGGTCACCGCTAACGGTGCCTATGCCCTTGCGCTCCCACGCAAAATCAATAAACTTCTAGAGACTAAATCGCATGTCGAATCGAAGCCGACGGAGGAAGTGCGCGCCGATTGCGCTGAAGTGTGAAACAGGACGATAAACAACGAGCGTCATCAAACTTGAACGCTAAACGAAAAATCAAATTCAACAACAAAAGAAGTGAAACAATTCGTCTATTGGGATTCCAATAAAGTGATTGAGCAACGTGCAAATTGCAATTCGCAGCACGACTGGCCAAGCGAATTTCGTCCCAATCGATCAGTTTCGTATAGACAGTTTCGGCTTGTGAACGCCAATTACACAAGCACGCTGTCTATTACGCAAACCTTGCTCAACAATGTGCACCGCCAACGGCTGCACATGAGCTATCGTCAAAAAATTCAAACAAATTTCGTAATCTCTATTCTCCTTTCTAGAACGCTTACAGGAACGACCCTAGTAAAGTTTGAATTAAAGCGATTGAAAAACTTGGTCCTCGACGATCAGTCCTGCTAACGGTGTTTCAATGGGACTTTCTGAAGCTGGCTGCTCAGGACATGCGGCTTCCTCCTCAACTGGCAGTTCGACAGCAGGTTCAGAAGCAGGTTCTGCAGCGCGTTCCTCAGTATTCGTTTGCTCAGCAGATTCGGCAACAGTTTCTTTCGCTACTGCTAGCTCCGCAAGGCTATTATCTTCAAAAATTGAACTTTGCGTGCTTGCTACAATTGGCTCGCCAATGATCCAATCCTCTTCAGAAATTTCATCGAGCTGCTCAAGTACAAGTTCCTTAGGTATCTCAATCAGTCCCTGCCGCTTAACATTGAATTCCAGCTGCGCATCAAGCTTTATAATGTTTGGGTTGTAGTGTTGCTCGTTCTTCATCGGCTGCCATCGCGCCTTTGCATTGCCCTGAGCGCTGCGACTCTTGTCTATATGCTTGGCCAAGGAATGCCCGCTGGTCATCATGTCCAGGCGGCGACCGCCAGGAATAGCCATATCTACGAGCGTGTATCCACTCGCATTTACGGCTTGCTGTGCATCCTTTTCTTCTTGCTGCTCATTTTTCCTATCAAGCATGGCTGCCATTCTGGAGCGCTTCGGCTTCAGCAGCTTGAATAGGTTGAGGGGGACGATATTCATAGTATGGATTCCGCCTTCTAAAATTGCCTCAAAAGCTGAGGCTGTGCCAACACCCCCATATTGATGTTAGAGCGTCCAACAAGACAATTGGAAATTGCGCCTCCCGAGAGTCGCAGATCCGCTCCAGTTAAACGTGCACATTACGCAAACGCAGGCGATGAAATGATCGCCAAAATGCTGCATTTCCCTGGATTCCTAGAAAAGTTCCAGCGAGACCGCATTTTTAATCTTGACATGGGAACCGGATCACCTTGATACCGTCTGTGGTTACCGCAGCTTGAGATCTCTCCGGGGATTCCGCCCAGCTTTTCAGCCTAAAGAGAGCGAAGTGGAGGAGAGAATGCAAAATCAAATTTTGCACTGAAGCTATGGCATTGATAAAGTGCTGCCACAACTATTTCCAGGAATTCCGCGGGGCTGGTGCGGAATTCGCAAAGCTGGATCTTACGGAAACTCATGCAGACTAAGATTGGTTCGCTGAATCAATCGGGGAGGAATTTATTTTATGATGGGAAAAGGCGAGGCATATTTGCTTGCAGGACAAGCAGGGCTCTCAGATTCAGCATCGAGAAAAATTGCTCACAGTAAAAGCAGCAACCTGAGATTGCGCATCGCTGAAAACATAGATACCCCCATCGATGTTTTGTGCATGCTTGCAAGTGACGATCAATCCGAAGTCCGCATCGCAGCCTTATGTAATGAGACCGCTCCAGACAACCTATTAAATGGTGTGCTGAACGACGCCGATCCGACGGTGCGTTACGAACTCGCGTCTAATCCGAACGCGAAGCTTTGGGTATTGTTGGCTCTGTCCGAGGATGAAAATCCGTACGTGCAATGTAGAGCACGAAAGACGTTGCAGCGGCTTATGCATTAGTTTTGAAATTTTGCGCGGGGAGCTCAGGGCGGCTCTGAAAAGAGCTCGTACCTGGTGAGAACAGAGGCTAAACGGCCTCTGTTCTTATTTTAGGAGGGGCGACATTCAGAATCCAATCATTCGAATGGGCGCCTCCAAAGCTGTGCTCCATGAATCATAGGAATGGCAGATCTGAGATCAGTTGAGCGAATTGATCGCAGATCTGAGATCAAAATTGCCAAATTTGATCTCACAACTGAGATCGAGGAAGATTATTGATCTCACATACAAGTGACAATCCATGGCATCGAACTGAGCGCAAAGAATGAATTTCAAGTCGTACCATTATGGGCTACCCAAGATTTGAGCCAAGCGTAGGATCGAATCTTAAATGTCAAAATCGACCACTTTTTGGAGCCTTCTGAATTCCACTTGGCCGCGCAAACTTACTCCGACTATAGCTAAATAGGCTAGTGGACTTTATAAAGTCCAAAATGACCTCAAATTGGGGTCTTATAAGGTCCACTTGGCACGCAAACTTGGTTCCCGCCTTTGCAGCATTATCCAAAAGCAAACTGGGGGCGCGCGTAGGCAATTCGCCCCCAGTTTAGATTTTCAAGAGTCTCTCTCTCTCCAGAGGCACTAACGCAGCGCGCTATCTAATGAGCGGCTCTACGCTCGGGCCAGAGGAATTCGCTAGTCAGCAATCCGATACCGAGCATCACGAATCCAGCCATCGCCGCCGGCAAGGCGCCCGTTACGCTAAGATACTGCGGCATGATGTCCGACGCCAACATCAATGCGATGGCGGGAAACATCCAAAAGCCGACTATCCACAGCGGAATAATCCACAAGAGCGCAAGCCCGAACGAACCTATCGTGAAGACCGCTGCGATTGCGACAGCTACGGCTTCTACAGCCCACAGCAAAACAGCGAATACGACTGCCATGATGAGCGCTGCCACAAAATTGCCGTGGAAATCAATGCCTTGTATCATCGGCAATATAGTTGTAAATGCAAAAGCCGTCAGCAGTAAGCGTAATATAAGTCTCATCGTTGCTCCTCCGAGCTTCGTAATAAAACTGTTAGAACAATGTCGTAGACAGGTTATGTTGTTCAAAGTTCCCGGATGAAGTCGGAACCTTACATCGATCATAGCCGTCGACAAGCTTACCCCGGAATCAAAAAAATCTGTGTTTCCCGATTGGAGCGCGAGTCTGCACATGATTCCAGCACCAATAAGCTACTTTTATCTGACAAGTGGAGTGCAAATGAGTACCCTGCTCAAACCCGTTCAGGAATCGAAGGCGCGAATCGCCAAACTGCTTGGCAAGTCGCCGCGACCGAAGTTCACACGCAATCAACTGCTTACAATAGGATTGATTGGGGTACCGGTTGCAATTGGAGGCATTCTTGCTATCAAATTCATGGCGAGCCTTCCGTCAGCGGATCTCGACAAAGGATTGATAGTGCATGACCGCGCAGGCAAAATCGTCTGCACGATGCTTGACGAGAACCGCATTTCAGAAACGATTCCTCTAAAGAACATCTCGCCATTCGTTAAGAAAGCAGTTCTCGCTGCGGAAGATGGCGGCTTTTACAAACACAACGGAGTCGATTTAGGCGGCATCGCGCGCGCGATAATCGCGGACATCTCCTCGAAGAAGATGGTGCAAGGCGGATCGACGATAACGCAGCAATTGGCGAAAGTGCTCTATTTCGAGACCAGCGCACGCACAATCCCGCAGAAAATTCGCGAGACGATACTGGCATTTCAGCTTGAAGGCAAGTACTCGAAGGACAAGATTTTCGATGCCTACTTGAATAACATCTACTTAGGACAAGGCGCTTATGGTGTTGAACGTGCCGCGCGGACGTACTTCGGCAAAAGCGCATCACAGCTAGATTTGGCTGAATCGAGTTGCCTGGCGGCGATGATTACGTCACCGTCTGTGCTTAGCAGATCTGATCACAGAAAAGAATTGACCCAAAGACAACACAACATTCTTGACGAAATGGTTTCGGATAAGACAATTACGAAAGCTCAGGCGGATGCAGCGAAGAAGAAGCAGTTGAAGTTCAAGTTGGCTGCTAATTCATCTCCTTCTTATATGAGCTTTTTAGATTGTGTGACCAATCAGCTTGAACGCGTGACAAAGACAAATAGCCCTTGGACGCGCGGCTGGCATGTTTATACAACGATGGATCAAGCAGCGCAAAGAGCAGCGTATGCACAGCTCACCGAGGGCGTGAGAAAAGCACCGGGCGGAGTGACACAGGGAGCGCTGGTATCACTTTCGGTGGAAGATGGATCGGTGCTCGCGATGGTTGGTGGGCGCGGCAGCAAGAACAGTAGCCAGTTCAATCGAGCGATCGCCCCCCACACGACAGGCTCCTCCTTCAAGCCATTTGTTTATCTCGCGGCGTTGGAAGAGCAAAAGATTCAGCCAGATTCGGTAATTCTCGATGCGCCATTTGATCGCAGCAGCAATGCGTCGTACGATCCAGCGAACTTCGATGGTCACTACATGGGTTGGATGTCGGTGCGAAGAGCCCTGGCTTTGTCGAGAAACACCTGCGCAGTACGAGTGTTAGATCTTGTCGGAGCTGGCAAGGTAGCAGAAACAGCCACTAAAGCTGGTATCAAATCCGAGATGTATCAAAGCCCATCACTTGCACTTGGAGCATCTGCGGCATCACCGCTTGAGATGGCAACCGCCTATTCCACTTTGGCACGCGGCGGCACATACATCGAATCAACGATGATTAATCGCGTAACCGACGCAAACGACAAAACTATTTTCGAACGCAGTCCGGAAGGAAAGAAGGTTCTCTCCACGGAAGCTTGTGCGCAATTGGTAGATGTGCTCCAGGATGTCGTTCAGAAGGGCACCGGAACGCGGGCAAGGCTTTACGACCGCCCCGTCGCCGGGAAAACAGGCACCTCCGATGGCGCGCGCGACCTCTGGTTCGTTGGCTTCACGCCTGACACTGTCACCGCGGTTTGGATGGGTAACGATCACAACAAACGCATCCCAGGGATGTCGGTTACTGGTGGAACAGTTGCAGCTGGTGTCTGGCGCAACTACATGCAAGCGTTTTACAAAGCGCATCCCACGCCAGCCGGCAGATTCGCTGAGCCAGCCAATCCGCTGATGGATGACTCATCATCGTTTCTGCTAATTCCGCAAGGGTCATCGCTTTTCGGTGACGCTGGGGAGTTTGTAGAAGAGATCATCGAACCGGATGGCAACATCATCGAATCGCTTCCGTTCTTCGGTCGCAGCGGGCGGGAGGAGCGAGGCGTGCGGCGCTCGTACGAAGTCGGACGAGAGGCGCAATATCGTCCGAAACACAATCGCGATTTCGACCACAATATCGACCAGGAATTTAAAAAGGAGATCAAACGCTCCGGTCCGATTCGCAAGCTGTTCAAGAAGATCAAAGACTGGTTCTAGAAACGATTTCCTCATCGCATGCGATCATCCATGTCCAATCCAACGACGACAACACGTGGATGAGAGGTAGCTGCGCAAAGCATTATCTTTCACCACTTTTGACCGTTAGCACACCATCGCTTGAGCCTGGCAGTTCGCAAGCGGCTACCTTTGCAGGTGACCACAGACCGCCATTTCTCTCCATTTTGGAATGTTCGCAAGCCGTCACTTGGCAGTGGTGACGGTCGGCAGATCATCATTTTCCTCGATTTTTGACGGTTCGAAAGCCGTCACTTGCCAGGTGACGGTCCGCAGACCATCATTTCTCTCCATTTTTGACGGTTCGCAAACCGTCACTTGCCAGGTGACGGTCCGCAGACCATCATTTCTCTCCATTTTTGACGGTTCGAAAGCCGTCACTTGCCAGGTGACGGTCTGCAGACCATCATTTCTCTCCATTTTTGACGGTTCGCAAACCGTCACTTGCCAGGTGACGGTCCGCAGACCATCATTTCTTTCCATTTTTGACGGTTCGCCAGCCGTCACTTGCCAGGTGACGGTCCACAGACCATTATTCCTTTCCATTTTTGACGGTTCGCAAGCCGTCACTTGGCAGGCGGCGGTTTATATACCGCCATTTTTCTCTATTTTTGGCGGTATATAAACCGCCACGGCAGCAAAAAGCCTGACTTTCACTGGCAGAGAAGGATGACCGTTAAATGGATTGATGGAAGGGAGGATAAGTGAGTGCTCCTGACGCGGGCAGCCCGGGCGTCCATTTCGGCAGCCAGCCACGATACACAACGACTCGTGTCAAAAAATACCCTGGACCTTTCGATCCAGGGCTTTCTTATTCGCGTTGTAGTTCAATAAAACTTCCGCTTTTAGAAGTACCAGCCGCGTGTGGCGATACCGTTTCGATCGTTCATTTCAGCATTGAAATGGTTTTGGAATTGGTCGATTTGGTTATTCAGCTGGTTTCTTTCAAAGCGACTTAGTCCACCCATGTTCATCTGGGCAAGTCGCGTGTTGAGTCTGTCTAGCTGACGACGAAGCGCACTGTACTCGAATGACGAGAGACGCCCATTCGAGCGATTACGCTCCAAGCGCGATGACAGGTTGCTCAATCGTGCATTCAAGTTGTTGCCGAAACCACCACCGTAAGTGACACCATAGGTGTTGGTCACTCCGACAGTCGCCAATGATGACAGGCTGGAATCGATTGTGTTCATTTGATTGATCAGATTTTGTGTTTCAGCAACACTCAAGAATCCGTCGGCAATAGCGTTAAACTGTGCGTCACGGTTCAATCGCAACTGCGCGCGCATCGAGGATGCTTGGCTGAGATTGATCTGACCAGCGTTCAAAGCAGCTGTGATTTTGTTTTCCATTACAGCTCTTTGGTTATCCAAATTTGCTCTTGTTTGTTCTTGTACAGCACTCAGGTGATTACGTCCTGCTCCGAAGCCAAAGTATTGTGCATTTGCATCGGTCGCCAAGAAAAGTCCGAGGCTGAAAGCGAGAACATTCGCTCCTGCGATTATTTTCAGAAAAGACATTCGCTCTTCCTCCCTTAGTTTTAAATTGAGGGGCGCCCAATTTATTTCCATGCATATGAATTTAACGACGAGACTGATCCGTTGAAGTTCCATCCAATTTGGGCGTCTACAGAAGAAGAACGACGGATCATAAAAAAGGTGCGAGTGATTGATCGAAGAGGAATCACAGAAAAAGTTGAAGCCGCCTCACAAAGAGACAGCTTCAACAGGGCTTATCGCGCTAAAGTAATGTTGTTTAGCCCGCAGCCGGCGCGAAACGAACTTTGTTCTTAAGGCGATGATCTTCGCCGATTACGCCAAGCTCGTTGGCACCTTCGCTCTTCAAAACTTTCTCAGCAACGCGCAGCTCAGTCATGTTATCTACGTGCACTGACATCAAAGTGCTAGCCAAAACTGCGCGTCGGTCGAATTTTTTGACGACGTATTCAATCATGCTTGCACCAACGCACATGCCGAACAAACCAGCAATACCAGCACACAATGCTACTGTTGCAAGTGATGCAAACGCTGGAGAGTTAGTGAAGATGTTTTCGATCTCCGGCACTCCGATGTATCGCGATGCTGCGATATAACTGAAAGCCAAGCCGACGATCAAACCGAGCGTCAAACCGATGGCCACGCCTTGCAACAGTTTCGTACGTTTCAAGAAACCTAATTCTGATGCACCGTATTCGTCGGGCATCAATAACGAAATATCGTCAGACGTGAAGCCGGCTCGCTTAAGCGCGTCGCAAGCTCTTTGACACTGCTCCGCACCAGATAGAGTTGCTATAACGGCATTCTGCATAAAGCCAACCTCCTTAGCCTGGGCAGGCGCAAACAGCGTACTAGCAAATGCGCTTTGCACTCAGGAAAAATTGAATCTTCTAATTGCATTTACAGCGGGATCAGCATCGGAGCTGATTTTGAAATGCATGATTTGTGACGGAGGAAGTCTTATCTTGTTCCCGAACGAAATTTCGGCGAGCTGGCAAAGCTTCGATGAACAGGGGCAATCTACAAATCTAGGGTAAATACCGAAGACGTCAATAATAGGCAGCCTGCTAAACTGAATAGCGATTTCAGACAACGAGAGATAGTCATGTCATTAATTACCCGCTGCTTATCCCTTTGCCTCGCCGGATCTCTTTTCTTCACACCGGCGCTAAGCGCGCAGAGCGCTTCCGAGAGCACTCGGGACACATCGTACACCAAAGCGCAGCCCTTAAGCGCCCTAGCAAAAATGCCGGTGAAAGAATTGACGGTATTCAAGGATGGGCATTCATTTGTATTGCACGAGGGCAGCATGCCAGTGGATGCCGAGGGCAACGTGGTAATGGATTATCTGCCGACTCCAGTGCTTGGCACCTTCTGGCCATTCTCGAGCGATAAGGATGCGAAATTGTCCGCCGTGGTCGCCAGCCAAAGGAAGGTTCTAATTCCGCGCACAGCATTAAACGTAAAGCAATTCATTCAGGCGAACCCCGGCGCACAAGTTCAGGTGACGGAGCTGAGGAATCCTGGCAGCCAAACCGCGAGCACTGTTACCTACGACGCGCAAATCATCGGCATCCCAGTTCGAACATCGGAAGAATTAGAATCGACGAATCCTCCGAACAGCGGCGAACACTTGCCTGAATATGCGGATCTCGTCCTGCTGAAGACAGCCTCCGGAACCGCTACAGTTCCATTGCACAAAATTGAATACATCACGTTCAAAGACAACTTCGAGCCGAAGGTTTCGTCGACCGAATTCCGAAATCTTCTTACATTGAAAATGAATTGGAAAGGACAGCCGGCCAAAGAAGCTGACGTTGGAATGATGTACTTGCAGCGCGGATTACGTTGGATTCCTGAATACAAAATAAGTATAGACGGTAAGGGAAGCGCTCACTTGAAACTACAAGCAACTCTTGTGAATGACCTTACAGATCTGAATGACGTGACGATGAATCTTGTTGTAGGAGTTCCGAGTTTTTCATTCAAGGACGATACAGATCCAATTGCGCTCCAACAGATGCTGGTTGAAACATCACGGCGCGCGATACGCAGCGATTTCCGCAATTCAATGAGTAATGCAATCATGTCCCAAGTCGCCTCATTCGAGGAAGCGGGCGCGCCTCCCATGTCCGAGGGACCAGAAGTAAGCGGCAGCGCGAAGAATGAAGATCTCTTTGTATTCACGGTTAAACACGTTTCAATCCGCAAAGGACAAAGAATGGTATTGCCGGTTTACGAATCTGAATTGAAGTACAAGGATGTGTATACACTAACACTCCCATTCAGCCCGCCACCAGAAGTAGTTCAGCACTTCAACCACACGCAGCAATCTCAGATCGAACAGCTGCTGAAAGCACCAAAGTTTATGCACAAGATCCGAATAAGCAACAACTCTGAATACCCGCTTACGACGGCACCGGCGCTCTTACTTAAGAACGACAAGGTTCTCGCACAAGGCATGATGACATACACCGCTATTGGTGCGCCTAACGATCTTGATTTAACAACCGCTATTGATCTCAAAGTCAAGAAACAAGACAAGGAAGTGAAGCGCACACCGAACGCAGCGACGTGGCAAGGTGACCAATACGGACGCATCGATTTGGAAGGAACGGTCACAGCCACCAATTACGGAACGCAACCGGCCGACGTAGAAATCGTCAGATACGTATTAGGAAAAGTGGGCACCGCAGACCGCAACGGCAAGGCAGAGATGGTCAACATCTTCGAAGACTACGAATTCTTGCCAAATGGCACGCCAGAGCTTCCTGTTTGGTGGAACTGGTATAGCTGGCCCAGCTGGTGGAGTCGCTTCAACGGCGTAGGGAAAATAAGCTGGAAAGAAACAATCAAACCCAAAGAAGCTGCCGATTTTCACTACACGTGGAACTACTTCTGGCGCTAAAAATAAATTCGCCACTCGTACTTGAAGCCAATTTGCTGAAGAGGCAACTGCGCTACCGTTGAGCTAATGACTTTTCTGCTAATGAAATTATCTGTCAATCACTCGTGAAAGCAAAGAGGAAGCAAGAGGGCGGCCCTTTGACACCATTAGATGTTATCATGTACTTAGAGGTAATATTTTATGGCGCTTGCTGCTCACGAAACAACCGAAAGCTGGACTAGAGACGAGATTATTGAGGTACTTACCCATTCCTCAAAAAAACGGCTAAACATGGACTTGCGGCAGTTCATAAATGCCATTCGGTCGGACAAGCTTGACCGCTGTGACTTTGCAGAAATGATAGCTCTACTTAACCTATTGCCTGCAGATGACCCAGTCTTCAAAGAAACCTAACCCAAAACTTTCTGAAGCGAAGACTCTCTTGAGTGCTATCTCAGTAGGCGGAGCAGTGGCTGCCTACTACTTTCGCGACCTCATTCAACTACTGTTATCTCAGACGATTATGCGCGCTGGGGAAGCAGTAATGATCCATCCTGGCACGGATAAGAAGTCCGGTTTCATAATCAGTGGAAGAAAAAAATCTTTTGACAAAAATGCAGCGGAAGGCCGGAATTCCTGGCTCCAATGGCATTGAACGATGGGCGTTTTTTACATCTTTTGTTTGATTGCAGAATCGACCAGAATGACAAAAGATTGTCTATAAGGTCTTCCAAAATTGCTTATCAGCTCGACGTACAAGGACACCAACAACTATTTCGTTTCGATTACGAAAAAGAAATTTCCAATCAGTATCCGTCGTCGCATGTTCACGTTTATGGAAAGTGGGAAGTCCCAGAGATTGAGAAAGAACGCCCATTGTCAAAAGTCCATATACCGGTACTCAGAAGCTCAATCGAAGCATCAATAAGACTCATAGTAGAAGAATTTGGCACCACCACCAATGAGCCTGACGCTCTGGTTTGGCAAGAAATTCTAGATACGACAGAATTCGCATTCCTGAAACGCATCCGCACTAAGAATTGAGAATTCAAATTTAGAAAGAAAATTTTGGGTCATCCGTGATTCGAACACGGAACCAATTGCTTAAGAGGCAACTGCTCTACCGTTGAGCTAATGACCCATTCCTCGGACAAATTATTATACACGCCCGGTTGGATTCGAACCAACGACCCTCCGCTTAGAAGGCGGATGCTCTATCCACTGAGCTACGGGCGCTCGAATGTGGTGATTGTATCTTATCCTTTTTTGCACTGCTCTGCATACGGGTTATCCTGTTAAGCTCAGGGCACATGAAGATAAGAGTCGGCAAGGAGCTGCAAATGCCAGAGCTATTAAGCGAACAGGAGTTTACAGAGCGCTTCACAGAAGCGATCAAGGGTTATGAACTCTCGCCACGATGCAAAGAGCCACTCCTTGTAGAACTTAGTTATGGTGAGGGCGAGCCGACCCTGACCCTGTCACTAAAGGACTCGTTCAATCAGTACCAGGCGGAGCCTGACAAATTAGAAGAGCTGATGCGCCCTTTTGTCGAAGACCTCGGCTGGACGGTGCAGCCACCACGCTACCAATCGAAAGAACTCTACGAGTTGACATTACCGACTCTGAGAAATTTTTATTCGAAAGCACCAGGCGATTCTGAACTTAGCAGCGATCCGGCTTGCCCCAAAGGTCCAATCGTTTTTGAGCAGGTATTGAAGGCACCAACTGAGTTTCTGATTCTTCAATTCCACATATTGAAAGACGACCAGTATGTGCCGTTGAGGAAGGGTGACATTCTTCCATGCATGCCGGATCCGTCCACCATTATTCGTCTATCTTTGAACAATCTGGCGATCAAAACTGAAGTGGCAGGGCTGACTGCAACTCCGCTTCAATTCGACAACTTAAAAGCGCGCTCGTGGCTCATTGGGCTTGGTGATGACCGTTTTAGCCAATCAATCGCGGCGTTGACTTGTATTTCGCAAGCAATGAAATCTCTCGAAGAAACTTTTAAAGGTGAAAACGGCCTAATCGCGATCATTCCATCAGCCGATCAATTGATTGTCAGCATTGATACCGATGAGCAATCTGTGGCAGAGCTGGGCGTTTTGGCTCGTCAGCTTGCGGCGCAAACGACCGCCTTCTTGAGTACCTTCGTTTGGACG
The DNA here is from genome assembly GCA_021732085.1 of Candidatus Obscuribacterales bacterium. Lineage (GTDB taxonomy): Bacteria > Cyanobacteriota > Vampirovibrionia > Obscuribacterales > Obscuribacteraceae > JAIEPM01. The sequence goes on from JAKFVQ010000025.1 coordinate 42,368, forward strand.
TTCAAGGACGGAAACCTGGAAGCCGTGCAGTCACTGGATTTACAGGAGATCACCAAGGCCGAACCTGAATTGAGTTAAGCAATACATAAGGTATGTTAAGATAGCCCTTAACCTGTTCTTAAACGCTTCAAGCAAAAATATTTAGCTCGACTGATTGTCCTCCCCCCACACACAAACACATAAATCATGGTGCTCGTAATATCGCTCGTGCTTTGTCTGGCGCTCGTTCTCTCGATCGTTGGAGTGATGATGCCAGAACTAGTTTTGCCGTTTCTTTCGAAGCTATGGAAGAAACAAACTTTCTATTACAACTCTCACGATCAAGGTCGATGAGATAAAGAAAACTTGCCAGAAGTCAAGAAGATTCTGAAAATACTATTCAGAACGACGAGGAAGTCGTTTGCCGCACGTAAGCTAGGCTTACCTAATGAGGCCAATCTTCAATGCCTGGAACAGCTGTTGGACTATTTATAATCGATTTCGTGGCAAGACCATTTGCCAAGATTTTCGAAAAAATGCCTGCGATTATGCTGCTACTAATGATTCTGCTTTACGGCTATATCGCGTACATCGTGCTCAAATCCGCATGGAACACCGAGCATCAACCGGATCATTTCTAAGAAGCTCCGGCACATATCGATTCATCCAAGAATGTCCGAAAGGACCGTGCACGCAATGCGCATCAACACATGGCGCCATGCGCATCACGTGTAGTACTGCGCCTATTTCTTCACCGCCGCCTTCGCCTTTACGGCTGGCTTAGCTCCTGGTTTTGCAGCGGCTGCCGGCGTTGATTTCGACATCAAATCAGCAGTGACTTCTTTAGTTGTTACTTCAGCTAATTTATCGTATTTCGGAAGAACAGTTTCCATGATGCCTTGTTCTGCTTTCGTTATATGCGGCTTGGCGGCAGCCATTCGAGGATCAGAGAGATAGCTGTCGATATCGGTAAGATCTTCTTCGGAGAAGTTCTTATCATAAGCAATAATGACCAGCGGTCTTACCAGCGTCTTGTAGGGAATCCCGCTCAGCATCTTATGACGCAATTTCTTCTCTGCCTCAGAGCCGGAATTCTCCACAAGAGAGTCAAATGATTCTTTGAAGAAGTCAGCAATATTGTCTACGACAAAACTCAATGCAATAACAGATCGAATAACACCACGCTTCGACTCCTCGATCGCGCTCATTTCCTTTGAGTAATCCGGCACTGGAAATTTCGGCTCAGGCTTTCCAGCTTGCAGCTCGGTTTGCGCGGTCTTCAAGAAACTCGTAATCTCTTCCAGAAGGGGTTTGGTGATGCCCTCACTCAGAGACTTCGACTTACCTTCGAATGACTTAACAACGTCGGATGAATAATATTCCAGCAGAAAATCTATATCAGGTTCAGTCACATTTGCGTCGGTGTAGGTCGCGTAAGTCGAATAGGCTTCCTTCACCAATGGAGCAATACGCTCCTTCATTTTCGCCTTAAACAAGTCTGCTTTCTGTTGCGCGATCTGCTGCGCCTGCGCTTCCGGGCGCTTCAACTCAAGAAGCTTTTTCTTAACAGCACCTTGGAATTCTTGTGACTGCATGATGGCACCAATTTGAAGCGCGGCATTTATGCGTTCTTTTGCACCGCTCAACTCATACAGCTTTTCAATTTTAGTGTTCTTACTCGGTGCCGCTGATGTTTCTGCATAAGCAGCATTGCCTAAGAGACAGTTTGAGCTTCCCAAAAACGTGATAGCAAACGCAAGTATGAAAGACGATACCTTCAACGAACGCACGAAACCAAATGTTGCAACTCGCCTTTCCGTTGACATGCCGACCTCTCAATTATTGATGGCTAAAAGCATAGCATCAACCATAGAGCCAGAAAAGTTTTGTACGCAATTCAACAGACAGCCATTTTATCGTTGTGGCAGCCATCGAGACCGCCACATACTTGCACGCAGCGCCGGATTCCGAGGTTTATCCTCATAGTGGTGGAAACAGGAAGCCCGATTTCGTGCTCATCGTGAAACTGAATATAGCACTTCAATTTAGAGCTGCCGTGATGCAGAATTCGGCAAACAAAATGTTAGTGATTTACTCTCTTCACGCTTATCAACTTGCAAGTCAGCCGCTCTGAATAGAGATCAACTAATCCCAAATATAGTTCGATAAAATTCTTCGTCGTCCCGTCGCCGGGAACAGTTCCTTCGATCGTGAAGGTGCCCTTATCCAGAGGGCGGCCGTCGGACGCGTAAGTTTGGTATTCCAATGTTATGTCATGAATAGGAACCGGATTGTAGTTAGTCACACGAATCCACGCAACAGGCGAATTGATCACCCACAGTCCCGAGACGTGCCAATCCACTAGCTCCAGCTTTGTGTTACTAACAAGAAGATCATGCTCGGGATCAACTGGATCGCATGCGGTCAGTGCGAACGAAAAGATGCCGGACAGAAAAACCAGCATCGCGAACCTTAGTATTCCTCTACGCCGAATTCCTAATATCAAGCGCAACTCCGCCGATATCGTAAATAAGTCATGCCGCTCAATTCCTACCGGGTCAAATGGTTGGTCCGAACCAACCTAAGTTTGCGCCTATGCCCAGAAGTATCAGCAAGGCAAAAACCACAAATATTGCAAAAAATGCGGGTTCACCTTCACTTAGCATTGATATTACCTGAATAAAAACAACTAAAATGGCTTGAATACCACATAACATCCTATACCATTCCTCCAAATAGGCAAGGGAAAGAATACGTAGATGAGGATTCATGACGAATTTCAAGCCAGTTCCTGGATGGGACCGCCTTTCCGTCCACATCCTTGGCTTAAGGATTCACATTTAATGTCCATTTTCCCGGGCTTTTTTCCCCGCCCTTTAAGGCGCTTTGCCCGCACGGGAAAGCGGCGATTGTTCAAAATCGACGAAAAGACTAGCCTATTGGGCTATTATCACTTCAATGAAGGCGCAAAACCGACGACCCCGACCCTGCTTCTGCTCCATGGGCTTGAAGGTTCGAGCGAATCCAGCCACGTCCTGGGGATCGGCTACAAAGCCTGTATGAACGGTTTTAACGTTGTCCGCCTGAACATGCGCAACTGCGGTGGCTCCATCGATTACGCCGAAACGCTTTACCACGCGGGGCTTCACGCTGATCCGCTAAAGGTGGTTGAGATTCTGCGGGCGGAACATCCAGCCAGCAAATTTATACTTGCTGGCTATTCATTGGGCGGCAACCTCCTCTTAAACTCGGCCCTTGCAGCCAGTGAAGGCGACCCGGTCGCAGGCGACAGCCTAATGGCAGTTTGCGCAGTGTCTCCATCAATAGATTTGTCAGCGGCTGTCGATGCAATTGAAAGGCCAGAAAACAAGCTTTATCAAAATTGGTTTCTGCGCACCATGAAGCAAAAGATCATGGAAAAAGCGAAACAACAAAGACGCGACTTTGACATCAAATCGATCGCCGGAATCAAAAGTATTCGCGAGTTCGATGACAAGTTCACCGCGCCCGATGGCGGATACGGAAGCGCCGAACGCTATTACAGCGAAGCTAGTTCAAGAGATCGATTAGTCAACATGAAGATCCCGTGCTTGATAATCGCATCGAAGGACGATCCTCTAGTTCCATTTGAATCTTTCGCAACACTGAATATATCCAATGACATGATCGAGCTTCTGATAACTAATGAAGGTGGGCACGGCGGATTTTTCCAACACTCACATGAAGAAGAAGATCATTTCGATCAGTTCTGGGCTGAAAACCGTGTCGTAGCCTACATCAAGGAAGTCAGTAGCAGGGCGGGAATTTGACTGCGCGCACAAACTTTCTGCATCATTTCTTGGCCAGATAAAATTTGGCGAATACAAAATTACGCTTTTGCAGTAGGATTGTAGCGATTACTAGTGTTTTGGCAACCGGATTCTGTGGCACAAAAGCAAGGGATCCAGAAGAGCGAGGAGGATGGTTGTGAAGAGATCTAAGATCGCCGCAACGTTGGCATTCGTGGCATCGCTGGGGTTTGTTGCTCCAGCATTCGCCGATGGCGATGAGCCGCTTGATAAGGTGGTAGGCGGATCGGTTTGGGTCACCAGACTTGGTGGCGTTGCAGCCGGTTCAACAGTTGGCACACCAATTGCAGCGGTGCGTCAAACAATGAAGGCATATAGAGATTGGACGCCAGATTTGGCAGACAAGATCGGCGGAAAAGATTGCGGTCCAGCAGCAGGTTTAGTAAGCCTGGTCACATTGCCGGCAGCAATTGTATGGGGCGGCGTAACCGGACCGTACTATGGAATTAAGAACGGTATGCAAGATGGATTCAGCAATCCATTCACACACCAATCCTTCTCCATGGATTCCGATTACTCCGGCGACAAATAAGAGTCGACCTTAACTAATAAGCGACAACGCGGAGGAAGTGAGAAGGGCGACAGCCAGGCGAACTTCCGGAGCGTTTAAAAAATAGCGGAGGAAGTGAGAAGGGCGACAGCCAGGCGAACTTCCGGAGCGTTTAAAAACAGTTGCGATATTGCCCAGCCCCTATTATTATGAAGGGCTGGGCAACTGTCTTTTGCGAGGATGGGTTATGGTTGAAACGCAACTAAAACTTGACGACTATGTCCTTAAAATCCAAAAGACGAGGTCATCCGCCGCGCTTTTGAAGATTTTGGCTGAATTTCGTAAGGGCCAATGGACGGATGCCGAACGCCAACTAGTTTCGCATACATATATGCGGGTGCTTGAGTCCATTATGAAAGCGTCGCCTGACGAAGTCAAAGCTGCCACAGCACCATCGGCAGCGCCGGCAAATGACGGTCCGGTCTGGTACGAAAAGATGTAGGACCACCGGTAGCCATAGCGCCAATCTGGGCATGAAGTTTCAGGAGCCCAATAACAGCGATGGCACAAGCTAAAAAGACAAACTGGAAGCTTTTCATCAATGAGAGCATAGTGTTGGTTTTGCACTTGACTCTTGCAGTCTTCTTTTGCCGAATCGCCGTATCCGTCAACGAACTTTACCATGCGCAACTACAGGCGGTGGCAGCAGTCATCGTCTCGATGTGTTTTCTCCTGCCGCTGCTAATGCACGTTGTGGATCTCTGGGCGCGCTTGCTTGCGGCGGTACGCGAAGAAAAATTCGCAGTAAAACTGCTGGAATTTTCTATTACCTGGCATAAGAAACTCTTCGGCGAAAACAACGCATTCATGTCGGAGAAGACGGCGATGCTTGCTGATATTTATTATGACTGGGAGAAGAAAGAAGAAGCGCGGAGCAAGTTTGACCAAGCTTGGAAGCAGTATAAGAATTCGTCACTCAAACTGCCACCACTTCATCCATCATTTAGCCAATACGCACAACTGCTGGAGGCTAGTGCCAGCGCGGGGATCGGGAAGGCTTCGATCGCCACTGATGGCAGCGCAGGCATCCTGCCTGCTTCGAGTGCCGCTGATGGCAGCGCAGGCATCCTGCCTGCTTCTGCGTCCAAACATGAAACTGCACTAGCTCAAGAAATCAGAAGCGAGCTAAGAAAAACAAGCCGCTGGCTCATTGGACAGAGAACTCTCTCCTTCGCAATTACAGTGCCGACGATCGTATTTATGCTTTCGATTCACGCCCTGGAAGCGCAAATATCGGAAAAGAATTCAGAAATGCGCGCGGTGGAATCGCTTAAGGGCATCAACGCATTGGCAAAGATGGAATCAGCAGTACTCGGTCCTAACGCCAGTGCGCTTGTTTACGCCGACTACGCAAGCGCATTTGAGGACGCAACCCAATACGCAGAAATGACTTGGTGCGTCAACAAGGCGATCGAAATTTTGCAGAAGATCCACGATCCCGAGCCTGTCCTAACCCTGACGCTACTGAATCAAAAAGCGCTGGGACTGATCCTCACCAACAAAACTGAGGAAGCCCGCAAAGGCTTGCTTGCGGCAATGAAATTAGCAAACACTTTGTCCGATTCCAAATTTAGTGTTGGGGGCTGGTCGCGAAAATACAAAATTCGAAAAGAGAAGGAAAAAGCGGAGCTCCATCTTGCTGAACTTGAACGCCTTGAAGGGAACTATCAAAGCGCAGAAGAACTATATCTAAGAGCATGCGGATTGAAAGCTGACATGTCGTGGGTCAGCACTGATACCACTCAAAACAACGAAAATACGCCAGCACAGCCGAAGGTGAATCAACCGGAATCACCGTGGTCAAACAAAGTGGTGTACGCGACAAAAGTTGTTGATACCATCCAACTGATCGACAAGCTGCACAAACTGCAGTACATTGAAATGAAATTGGATCATCCATTGAAAGCGCTCCTGATACAAAAGAGAATCTGCGAACTTCTCGATCGCAGTTACAGTTTGGAGCAGCTCAGCGAAAGACCTGGCAATGAGCTAGACTTCGGCGTTAGAGAAGCATCGCGTGAATTAGATGTGTGCTCATTGATGCTTGCAGAGGCGGGACAAACAAAAGAATCAGAGAAGTACCGCGAAAAAGCGGAAGCACTGCGTAACAAGCACAGCAGAACACTGAACCTTAACGCTGCACAGCAAGATTCACTCGTGGATATTTGCACCACCGTCACAAACGGCTTGCTTGCGGCAAAATATCGTTCAGATAACTGGAAGGAAAAAATGGGAAGCCTGGTGAAAGATGAGTTGAGCAGCAAAGGTGCTCAGTCCTCTTTAGCAAGGCTTCCATGGTACGACAACGAAAGCCTCAAGAAAGATTCGCCACAAAAGTCAAAGATCGGCAAATTAGAAGTGAATATTTCTCCGCTCTCGATCAGAAACAGTCCCGACGGAGCCGGAATCGCTGTAGACGTGCAGGGTGTGGTCAAAATCTATTCCAGAGAAAAATCAGCAGATCCGGAAGAGCAAAAGTTCAATTTTGCTTATTTGGTCAAGGATGCAAATACAACGAAGCCGAGAAAAGCTGTCATAGAAGGGTTCCTGGACAACCAGCCAATCACATCGTTCCAGCTCGATTAGAATTCGTCCTCTGAAAACCAGCTCCACATCGATGACGGACAGGGCAAGCTACGGATCGATCATCGTATCTTGCAATGTCCCCATTATCAACTTCGTGAGTTCTTGCGCCTCCGGCGTGTCTAAACTCATTTTTGATTGGATAAGCCTTATCGCTTCGGAGCGCTTTCCAAGTAGCAAAAGTTGCTTCAACTCGAGAAACAGTGGATCGTCGTGATTCATACCGGAAAATGCTGCCACCGCTTGTGATTCTTGGTTATTCCCTGATTGCTCGCCGCTTGCCATCTAAAGCTGTTCTCCCCATGAGTGGCACCGCTACCACCCTCTCAATTATTCCCATTATTACATCTGCAATATGACTGTGCTACTATTTTCAACAGCACTTGGAAGCGCTGTAAAGAGTCTTTCGAGCGCTCTTTCGCCATTAGAATCTTTGGCTTCCTCGACCGTATTTTGGAGCATGCATGACGAATACGAGCAGTGAGACTCGCGTTCTCGGTTTTGATGTCAAATATCTTCTCCAGGAATGGAAAGACATTTTCAACAAAAAGACTTTCGTGTCTGACATTTGGGCTGGTGTAACAGTTGCACTTGTAGCTCTACCACTCAACTTGGCTCTTGCTATTGCCGCAGGTGTGGAGCCTGGCGTCGGCGTGACAACTGGGATCATTGCAGGCGTCATCGGATCGCTTCTCGGCGGGCAGCGATACGCGGTGACCGGACCAGCAGCAGCGATGGCTGTGGTTCTAATTGAAATCGCACAAGGCTATGGCATCCAGGCTATTTGGCTGGTCGGTCTTATCGCCGGAGTTTTTCAGATTCTTTCCGGTGCATTTCGCCTCGGAAAACTGATCTCGTACATCCCGATGCCAGTGATTATCGGCTTTGCAAATGCCATTGGCATTCTAGTTATTTTCAATTCGCTAGATGACCTGCTTGGTTTGCCGACAAAGCCAATCGCACACGCCAATGCGGCGACCGCTCCACTGGCTGGACATCCACTGATACCTGAGTTTATTCAAGACATCAGCCACCTTGTTCATCGTTTAATTGTCCACCAAGAAGCGAATTTGCAAGCAATCGTAATCGGTCTTCTTGTAATTTCCATCGCTGTTATCGTTCCGCGCTGGACAAAGATGATTCCAGGGCAATTGGTCGCAATTGTGGTTGCATCATTCGTAGCACACTACTTGAATTTCGACGTTCCAAGAATCATCGACATCAGCACCATACCTAGTGCGCTCCCATTCCCGAAAATTCCAACTTTGCCCTGGGAAAACATTGACGTTCTCTTTTCGAGCGCGATCACAGTGTTCCTTTTGGGGTCCATTGAATCGTTGCTCTCTGCATCAGTGGCTGATGGTATGACCATGTCCAGAAGGCACCACTCCGATCAGGAATTGATCGGACAAGGCGTTGCCAATTGTGTCGTTCCATTTTTCGGCGGCATTCCAGTTACAGGGGTTATCGCAAGAACCGCTGTGAATATCCGATCCGGCGCTAAGACGCGACTCGCTGGACTCGTTCACTCTTTTACGCTCTTAGGTCTGGTTATGTTGCTGGCAAAACATGCAGAGCAAATTCCGCTTGCTGCATTGGGAGGGATTCTGACGCTAACAGGATTCCGTCTTATTGAGGCAGACGCATTCAAGCAGGTGTGGCGGGCATCACGCGGCGAAGCTTGGGTCGTGGTGGCAACTACGGCAGCCTCGGTGTTGATGGACCTAAATGCCGGCGTCGTTACCGGTCTGGTTCTCACTTGCGGTATGTTCATAAAGAAGATGTCGGCAGTGCGAATTTTGCCGGACGACGATCCGGACCGTCGAGCCTACGTGCGAGAACCGATGCCCACTTGCAAATTGGTTCGCACATTCCTGGTCGACGGACCACTGTTCTTCGGCGCGGCCGAAAGATTCACGGAAACTATTCTGTTCACACAGAACTTAAAAGGAATCGTCCTGCACATGCGTGCGGTACACATCATGGACTTGACCGGCGCAGAAACGTTGATGTCGATCCACGAACAGTTAAAACGAAATAGCGTTCGACTTGTGATAGCTGAGCTTCCTGCTGAACCTTTTCAGTTGCTCAAGAAAACGGGAGCTGTCGAAAAAATCGGCGAAGAGAACTTCTACAGCGACTATGCAGAAGCAATTGCCTACACGAACAAGTGGATGCTCGAAACAACCTGCCATGGATGCTCAGCCGTACTGACAGGCGCCACAGGACATCCAGGTCCGAAGGATTGCGGATTAAGACAGGCGATGAAGGAAGACAAAGTGCACTACATGCCGCTAGTTGAGGGCGACCCGCGCAAAGCGATCGTGCACTATGACAGGCCAAAACCGAAGACCGCAGAATCCGCTGAAGCTAATCCAGCTGAAGGCGAACCTGCAGCCGGCACTGAAGCACCGCCTGTGCTCGTAGCTGAGGCTCCGGCCGGCGGTGGAAATGCTGACGAGCAGCACGACAAAGGCGCTCCGTAATCAGAGCTCTAGTTTAAGGCTCCAAATCATCCAGACCGAAGCAGCAAGCACAGGACTGAACCTATAGATGCGCCAGTAGGCGGAAAATAGCATCTAGAGAATTTCCCGGTCTGGGCCCCGCTCGAATTTGCGTCGATGAAATCTCTCTCGTTCTTAGACGTCGTTCTGTGATGTGCATAAAACCAAAGAGAATAAAGGATCCCCTTGACTAATAAAGGGATCCTTTTCATTGTCTTCAAACTGAAAGGTCAAACTGCAATGCAGGTAAGACTAGACAGGGAAAGCTGTCTTTACTTTCGGGAAATCAACTTCAGGCTGAGCAATGTGGTTGAAGTAGTTGGTGTACAGGTTCAATCCGACGTTAGCGATGATTTCAGCGATTTCGCCATCGTTGAATCCAGCGGCCTTCAAATCGCTGAGGTCGCCATCGTTCATTTCTGCGCGGCTTGTGACCATGATGCGAACGAAGCGCAGGGCTGCGTTGTATTTCGGATTTTCTGAGCGTTGTTCGCGAGCGAGTTCCAACTCAGCATCGGTCAAGCCAACGCTCTTACCGATTGCAACGTGAGCGGACAAGCAGTATTCGCAGACGTTGGTTTCAGCAACCGCAATTGCGATGATCTCACGCAGTTTAGCATCAAGCATGCCACCAGCGAGTGCTTCGCTGAACTTGAGATAGCCTTCCAAAGCTGCCGGTGAATTACCGAGCAATTGGAATAAGTTCGGCACGCGGCCAAGCTTTTTATTGATGCCGTCAAACAATTCTTTTGTCTTGCCGGTTGCGTTTTCCGGGGTGACTGGATTAAGTCGGTTCATGTTTTCCTCTCCAATGCCTCGCTACCGCCGGTTGCCAAGACGGGCGAGTGACTATAGTTAAGCCACTTTTTATACCATGTTCTGCTCGCCCTTCCCTTAATTCAAATTCACCTAGTTTCGGCGCTTTTGGAGCGTGGCTTAAGTTACCAGATGACCCGAGGATCCAGATGCGGAGCTTGCGGTCGTCCATGTTTGACGCCAAGATCGCTCTGCGTTCAAAAGAATTGTTGTGAACGCAGGCTTACAGCTTGCTTCGGCGGATTCACGGCAGTGTAGCTCCTCCGATCGTATCTCTATGGTTCCGCGATTCTTGGATTGCGAGGTTCGATGATAGTTAGTACCCACCAAGGTCCAACGGTCTTATGCGTATTTGCATCCCAATACCAGGACGACACATCCGACCAGCTTCGCGAGTGTTCGTCGTAAATCAACTCTTTGATTTCCAGCTCTTCCGAGCCCGTCTTTGCCGTGAAGTGGCGCCACCGATTGCCCTTTCCGTCAATGAGAACCGGCAGCCACGAAATGTCGTATCCGATCCCGCGGTAGCAATCCGAAGAAGGATGCACTTGCCGACTTTCATGGCTGACCCAACGAAGAACAATTTGTGCGCCATCGCTTTGGAATCTAGCCGCTTTTCCAGGGAAGCCCTGCAGGAAGATCTGGTCCTGGGGCGAGTCTGGTAATCGCTTCAAATTCATTCCGAAGACTTGTTGAGGCCATCCCGGGAATTTTGAAGCATGCAAGGCACCATTTGCGGTGCCTTGAAAAATGGGGAGAAAGGCCGCGATTAGACAAAGTATAGAGACAATCACAAAAATTGACTTACCGGAATGCAGCGTTGTTTGAGCAGGACTAAGCTTGGATGCGGTCGCAGAAGCACTAGCAGTCGGTACTGGCGAAGAAGCTACACCTTCGGAGGCTCCGGAATGCGCGCCGGGTTCATCCGCTACAGGAATGCTGCCACTGAGCTGCACGGCTCCATTTTGCAATGCTCTCTGTGACAAGTATTGGGCGACGAAGAAAATCAAAAGTCCTTGAAACAGAAACGCGGAAATCCCCGTAGCTTCGTGAACGAAATGTGGGTCAGCGCCAAACGAGCGTACGGAGACAATTCCGGTCTCGACATAAAACAACGAGGTAACACGAATTATGTTTCCGAGTAACGCAGCAGCAAGTGCCAGGGGAAGCAATGTTAGTGTAGATCTCAACGGCAGGAGATAGAAACTCGAAAAAGCGGCCGCCAAATAAAAGCTGAACCATAACATTTTGATCCCACTGCAGGGTGCATCAACTTCGATAGTTTGCCCAGCAAAAATCAGTTCGGTACTTGATGCATCGACTGCGAATCCCGAGACTCTCAGAAGAAAACATGCCACAACAGTAACGCATACGCGCAATGGATAACCAAAGAAAAAGTTGAGCGATGCAACCACGGGCAACGACAGGATAGCGAGCAGCCAGTCACCGGAGACTAAGCGACAGAGCCTCATTACTTTGCTTGCCACAAACGCCGTCGACAGCACGGCAATAGCGGCAGAGAATACTTTCGGAATGAACGGAAAACACAAGATGTAGACTGCGAGCATGACCGCGGTAATCATCAGACTGAGCGAAGTTGGAGCCAATGCGGATGCCGAGGGTGAGATCTGCGAAGACAAATCGGTTGCCGGTGAAATTCCGGCAACTGGAGTTGCTGCGGATTTGGGCATGTGTTGGTGCGAACTTGCCGGAGCAGATTCAGCGCCACGAAAATAATTGAGTGCAATCAAGGTCAACAACGCAAGCAGCCCTAGCGGCTCGTCGGATCGATCAAAAGTCCGCTGCACATACCAGCTCCAAACAGGCCAGAACGCAATCAGGACTAATATCGCCGTGCTGTACGCTCGACTCACGCGGATTTTCTGGAGAACCTCTTTTTCATGATACCAACGAACAAGAGAACTCCGGCGGCAAGAGAAAGCCAAATGCTATCGGATTCAGGAACCATTGGCGCTGGTTGGAAGACGTTCAATCCAGCGGGCATACCCGGTACGCTCTTGGGAGCGGTGGCACTCGGCTCGGATTCTGAATTTGATGAAGCGAGTTCGTCCATCGCAATTTCATCGTCGCTCATGTCTTCCGCATCAGCGGCTTTCTGTTTTGCCACGCTTGAGAAATCCTCAATGCTGCCGTCAGCACGTCTAACAAAAGAACCTGCAATATTAGCTCTCTCGGCGACTTCTTTCTTTGACTCAATGGCGGCCGATGAATCAGCGCTGGCATTGTCATCAGACAGAATTTTTGCATTGCTTATGCTCTCGGATGCCAACGATCCCGAAACGCCCGCAGGCGATCCGCCACCACCGGCAGGGGCGCCAGCTGTCATGGGGAAGCTGCTAGGTTTAGATGCTTGAAGACTTGGTGGGGCAGGTGCAGCCGAAGATGGTGCTGGCACCGGAATAGCGGAACCTTGCATTTTTGCTTCTGGCATTGCCATTTCCATCGGCACAGGCGTTGGAGCTGGTGCAACAGGAATTGCGCGAGATGGGACGGCTTCCTGACGTAAAGACTCCTCGTAGATTCGTCTGCTCTCAGCACGATACTGATGTTTGCTTACCTCGTTATTTGCTGGCGCTACATCCTCTAACTTATGCATCGTATGCAGCGATTTGCGATTCAAGAAAGCTAACGGGGAGTTCGAAGCTGAATCGATAGCCTCCGCCGGTCTTGAACTTGCATCCAATGCTGGAACTGTATCTGCCAAGATTCCACTCGACAGGGGAGTCACCAGGTGATAAGCGCCAGCCAATTTCAATGCTTCGCGACGCTTTCCACGTTTACGAGAACGCAGATCTTTGATAATACGATCGTAAGCCCAAAGCTGCGCCAATTGCTTCATTGAAGAATTTCCCGCGGGAACGGCGGCGTAGGTTTGTGGTTCAAAATTCTCGGTAGTGTACACCGCTGGAGCAGCGGCTCCGGCAATGGAACCGGCAGCGGCATCGGTTATTGACGCATTCACTACTTCTGCTGAAGCCACCGGGGCGGAAGCAGCAGATTCCATAACAGGGCGAACCGCGCCAGGATGAGGCATCTGAGTAAAGTGCGGGGCATTACTTATGTGCGTACCGATAGGCGCAAGAGGCCAACGCTCATAGTTGAATTTCTTCAACAAACCAGGCGTCGCCCATTGATCGAAAAGAAGTTCAAGATCTTCTTTGGCATTACCAAAGCGCTCTACTTTTGCTATCGAATAATTGTTGATCCCATCTATATATTGATTCGGGCCGGATGCAATCTGCATGTCGTACAAGAGTGGATACTTCAATCGCCAGTATGCCAAACGTTGTTTGATTTGTCCGGAAGCACCGTCTTTTACTGGCTGTGACGGGTGAATCCACAGAACGGCGCCATCAGGCTTTTGTTCTTTCAAATAGATATGCTCGGTTGCTTCGGTGGTCGCCTCCAGCAAAGCCTGACCATCCATCTGACCACCGATACATTGCTGTGCCTCCAGTTCCTGCAATACAGATTGGAATTTAGGATCTGTGGAAGGCAAGGCAGTGCACAGTTTTTTCAGACCTGTATCGGAGACAAACGAAATCGAGACTGAGACGTTTTTCGGAATCTTCCTCAGCGCTTTAGTCACTTGACTCAGTGTGTCCTTCATCGATATAGATCCGTCAATTACAACGGACAAAGTCTTCGGAACAGCCAACTCAGACTTTTGCAAACTCTCAAGAACAACAAAATCACCAGGCTTGAAACTATCCTTTGCCCAAGCAATAGTGCTGCCATGCTTGTAATTTGTATCTCTGGATAAGCTGATAACACCGCCACCGGTGGCTAGCGAAGCACCATCAATTTCACCAGAAAGAACGAATTGATCCTTCTCTTTCTTGGACTGACCCCATTTCGATTTGATTTCGTGATTCGAAACTAATGACAGACTGTGGGCAACGTTTACTTGGAAGTTTCGCTCCTCAAATTGAGGTAAATTCAAAACTGCCTGCTCATTCTTATCGAGTGTCAGTGGTGCTACAACGCCCAGATGCAGCTTGATGTCCAAACCCGGAGGAACAGGATAGCACTGCACAAGTACTGTATCCTGACCGCAAACACTGACCAGCAGCGGATTCTTCTTCTGCTTCACGGCAGCCTGGTAAACTGCGCGAGCAGCTTGCTTGACCATAATTTGGCATTCATATTCCTTGCCATCAACAATCAAACTGGCTTGATTCACAGCCCCGCCAGTGGGCAGTTTGATACGCGTGCGAACTTCACGATCGTACTTTGATTTATTTGCAAAATTAAGAAACCAGTCCAGTTGAGCGACACCGGCATCGGCATCGATTTGCGCATTCATATTCGACTTCGATGCGGTTAGTCCGCGGGAAACACCGCTGACCATTTCGCCCGCCATATCCGGATCGAGATCGAACTCGTCGTCTACTTGCGCATCCATATAATCCGAATTGAGAAAACCGACGTGCTGCATGGTGGCACGCGCAGATTCAGGAATCGGAAAAGAATTGAAAGTACGTCCGGTAACTTTATAGAATAGCGAGCGAACTACATCCACATTTGTAGGATGCGCTGCTTCGGCCAGGGAACCGAGAATATCTGTTGCGCGCCCGGAACGCTCATAGCAAGCACGCAGCATTACATCCTGACTGCCGAAGGTACGCAGTATGTCGATTCCTTTTTGGCGCGTTTCCGATTCGTTGGTCATGGAAATGGCGATGCGCGTTAGTGTTGAGGGTAGCTCCACCGCAAGTACAGCTACCAGAATAATAATGTGACCAAGATTCTTAGCTTGCTCCGGATGGAATCGCGAGCCGTCTTGCTTCGAAAGCTTGCCGACATGATTTGCCCCCGCCCATAGTGGCAACAACGAAAGCAACGGTGAGAGGCCAAGTAAACCGAGACCAAAGAACAACACGCCGATCGCTAGAATCGGGGTCAGAGGCAGAAACATTAATGAATAAAGTATGGCAATACCAACAGCCATGCCATTGGCAAATAAAGTGACTCCATAATGTTGGCTCATATCACGATGGATGCTCAGCCAGGCAAGGAAGTTGGCAATTGGTACCATTGCCCATAAAACAGTATGGGCTGCACTCGGCAGCGGATCGAAGAAAGTGTGGGCGCAGACATGCGAAGTTGCTTCAATACAAAGTGCCGCCGCAGGTAATACCACTCCACCGAAGAATATCCAAAAGTCCAATAATGGGTTGATCGCAGGCTTTGTTTTCTTCTTTTTGGGCTCACCGTTTTTGTTCAAATCGATGTAGCCGAGATCTCTTTTCCAGCCCATGCTCTGTCCTCTAATTCTGAGTCTTTACACCAGCGAAGCGTCCCAATTTCCTTATTCCACGAACGAAACCTTCCGCCATTGTAGAGAATCAGGATGGATCGTGCCCAGCCCAATAAGGATAAGGCTTACAGGGATTTAGAGCGTGATTTTGCTGGGGTTTTCCCGCTGTACAGACCCATTCCGTGTAAAAGCGGTGATCAATCATCGTAAGGATGCCGATCAGAACGGTATTGCGTTGCGGGAAACCGGTGGGGCTTTTTCCTGACAACCCCAAAAATTACGCCTGCCATTTTTGTGGAATTCGGCTTGTGAAGCTAATCTCCAAAGGCGAAATTGATTATGAAAATTTCGCACCCAAAGCAAGTTATGAGCTAGCGTTAATTTGGACGAGTAAGGCAAACTTGTCATAATGTCAACACAAATGTTTCCCAAGAGCAGCCTGCCTTGAAGGAACTTGTCAAGACAGAGAACAGAGGTGCACAATGCCCGAGAAACCTTTCGATCCTAAAACACCCCGAGTCGGCATCAGCGGACGGGAGTCTGTGTTTGACAAGCGCTTGAATGAACTGCGGACAACCGGGCAGTTCGCCAAGCCAAATCGAAAAGCTTTGCAGTACGTCAAAAATCCAAATGCAGAATTCGAGACCCCATCAATGGACTCTCGTTTGTCGCATCCTCCAAGTGATGAGGACATCACAGAGATTGAGCGCTTAGCCTTCTTCGATCCGAAGAGCCAATTACTGAACATGCGCGCTATTCTCGGAAAGCTAGCAGTTGAATGGCGCAGAAGCCGCCGCTACAAACATCCTTTTAGTGCAATCATCGTCGAGCTCGACAATATGGAAAAGCTCGAGCATCTCGCTCCACTAGCGGCAGACACAGTCTTCCAGACGTTCTGCAAGATTGTGAGCAAAAACATCCGTGAAGTTGATGTAGTTGGACGCATCGGTGATAGCCGCTTGCTTTTGATCTGCCCAGAAACTTCATCCGGTGAAGGAGCTATCGAAGCTGAGCGCCTGAAACATGTTGTCGCCGCAGCGCGATTCACCCAGGTCGGACTCAATGTCGGCGTAACTTGTAGTTTCGGTGTTGCATCATATCCAGAGCACGCGGACAGTCCAGAAGACTTGTTCTGCAGCTCCCTCGATGCAATCGAAGACGCAGTTTCCGCGGGCGGAAACAGAGTCACAGTTGCAGAATTTCCATCCACGGAAGCAGTCGCAACAGAAGACTTCAGCCCAGATCCGACACCGCAACAAGTATTGCCAAAGAAGCCCGAAATGGCTCCAGACCTGGCATTCCCAGTGGCGGACGTATCAGTCGTCGTTCCTTAGGATCTACGAACAAATCAACTGTCAAAGGGCGGCGCATGCGTCGCCCTTTTCTATTGGATACCAGATGAGCTCAGGCAACGTGCTCTCATCTCATAACTGAGTATCGGAAATTGAGAAAGATTTGATCTCACATACACTTGCCTCTTGGTGAAAAGCGGTGATTTGAATTGAATCTCTGCTCAACATCTAGCATTATGAGCTGAACTGCGTCCGGTCCTCTGCTATTCTCTTGGACTCATAGTCCCGTCTTGAAGGAGAGCCCCATGGCAAGGATAGTCAAACTGACAGAGGTCGGCGACTCCAGTGTTTTGAAACTGGTTGATGAACCGGTGGAAGAACCGAAAGAAGGCGAAGTGCGTATCCGCGTTCAAGCTATTGGATTGAATCGGGCGGAAGTGCTCTTTCGTCAGGGAAGGTATTTAGAGAAGCCTATCTTTCCAGCACGCATCGGATACGAAGCATCGGGCGTTGTTGAAGCCCTCGGTTCGGCAGTGAGCGAGTTCAAAGTTGGCGACAAAGTGAGCACGATTCCATCCTTCAAGATGAGCAAGTACGGCGTCTACGGTGACCAGGTGGTAGTTCCTGCAAGCTCACTGGCACATTATCCTGACAGTTTGACGCCGGAAGAAGGAGCATCCATTTGGATGCAGTATCTCACCGCATATGGTGCACTCGTTGAATACGGAAACATCGGACCCGGCGATTATGTTCTCATTACCGCGGCGAGCAGCAGCGTCGGTTTTGCCGCTATCCAAATCTGCCTGGAGAAGGGTGCGATCCCGATTGCCAGCACAAGGGGCTCTGCAAAGAAGCAAACGCTTCTCGATGCCGGAGCAAAGCATGTTATCGTAACTAACGATGAGGATCTAGTTGATCGCGTCATGAGTATCACGGACAAGAAAGGCTGCCGTATCATATTCGATGCTATAGCTGGCGACATAGTAAATCAACTTGCGCAGGCAGCCGCCTACCAGGGAACCATTTTTGAATATGGTGCGTTGAGCCTTGCAGCCACACCATTTCCCCTGATGTTGGCGTTAGACAAGGGGCTTACAATTCGCGGGTATACGCTTTTCCAAATCACAAGCGATCCGGCAGCGAAAGACCGCGGCAAGAAATATGTCTATGAAGGATTGAAGAGCGGCAAGCTCAAACCTGTAATCGACAAGGTTTTCCCATTCGATCAAATCGCGCAATCGCAGGACTATATGGAGTCCAACCAACAAACCGGTAAGATCATCGTTAAGGTCTAGAATTAGCGCATGCTCCCATACGCCGAGAACTGTTCGGGCAGCAGCTAGCCTTAACGCAAGACAGACGAGAGCGAGTAACTGCTGCTGTGCGCCAAGGCGAGAGTATAACTGATAAGATGGTCGCATGAAGCCATTATGTGGATACACTTTCAGACAGCTCTTCTTGAGCGTAATCTTGTTCACTTCTGCAACCTTCACCTCATCCATGGGTCAGGAGCAGAATAAAGCCCTTCAGGGAAATGTAACAAGAAATAGCAGCACGCGTGTCCAGCGATTTTCACAAAGCTCGCAAGCAAAGAAGGGTGCGATACAACAAAGTGCGCAGCAGCAACATTCTCTGAATTCATTTCTCGAACGCAATGATTTCCAACTTCCGAAATCCTCTGGCGGCAGCTCCATTCCTCAGCCCGCGCTTGCTTTGCCAGCCCTAGATAAGTCACAACCGTTCACCGGCACTCTTCAAGACAAATCGAATATACCGTCATTTAGCAGCAAGACTAATCTTCAAGCGCCTCCATCAACTGGAGACAGTTCTAGTAGCGCCACAAATCCAATCCATCATCAGCCCAAAGCCACAAAACAGGTAATTGTAATCAGACTTACCTACTACATGCTTGATGAACAAAATCCGTTCTATGCTTTCCGCTTCGCGGAACAACTGCAAAAAAAGCATCAAACTAATATTGATATTGTCGTTCTTCTGGAGAAAGAAGGAACAAGATGCGCAAACAAAGAACAAAATACTCACATGATTGTGCGAAATGAAAAAACGGCACACAAACTTTCAGATCTCATAACTTCCTTTATCCAGAACGGCGGACAGGTAGTAGCTTCACGCGAGTGGGCAAAGGCATTCGGAGTTACCGAAGCGAACCTCATCCAGGGTGTACAACTCTGTGACAATGACGAAGTAGGCGACTTGATTGTGAATGCGTCAAAGATTCTCGAATACTAGCTTGGACTCTTCTTCTCAGCAGAAACGCAATCAAGCACAATTTCGTTGTCTCTGACAACGATCGTCGCATGCCCACCATGTTCTAGCTGACCGAAGAGAAGTTCTTCAGAGAGCGGTTCCTTGACCTTCTTTTGTATCAAGCGCGCCATCGGGCGAGCACCGTAGAGACGGTCGTAGCCTTTCTCTGCGAGCCAGGTTCTTGCTTCATCAGTGACTTCCATCGTCACTTCTTTTTCCTTCAACTGAATTTCCAGTTCGTTCAAGAACTTATCAACAACGTGTTTGATGTTGTCCATACTCAATTGATTGAATGCGACCCACGCATCGAGGCGATTGCGAAACTCGGGTGAGAAAGTATTCTCGATAGCGGATTTGGATTTTCCCGCGCCAAAGGCGCTGAATCCACCGGCTTTCGTTTCTGCCACCTTCGGAGTATCTGCTGAGCTAGTTGGTTTAACACTTCCCTTGAAACCAATATCTTCGCTGGTGAGTTCTCTTGCTCCCGCGTTCGTCGTCATGATTACGATGACGTTGCGGAAATCGGCTTTCTTACCATTGTTATCCGTCAATGTTGCATGGTCCATAACTTGCAAAAGGATTGCAAAAAGATCCGGGTGAGCCTTTTCGATTTCATCAAGGACGAGCACCGAATGCGGTGTGCGAATAATCGCATCCGTGAGCAACCCGCCTTGATCGAATCCCACGTATCCCGGAGGCGCACCAATCAATCTTGATACGGTGTGCTTCTCCATATATTCACTCATATCAAAGCGCAGGAATTGCACGCCCAAGACACGAGCCAATTGCTTCGCGAGTTCTGTTTTACCAACACCAGTTGGTCCCGAGAAAAGAAAGGAGCCGACCGGTTTATTCTCATTTCCAAGACCGGACCTAGAAAGCTTTATTGATCGAACAACTTGCTCGATTGCGTGGTCCTGCCCGAAGAGCACAGCCTTCAATTCCATCTCCAACTGCTGCAAACGTACTTTGTCGGATGCAGAAACTGTTTCAGTAGGTATCTTTGCCGTTCCAGCAACAACCGCTTCCACGTCCGCCACAGTCACATTGCGTACGGGTCGCTCCTCTTCCGGCAGCAACTTCACTATCGCTCCAGCTTCATCGATAGTATCGATAGCTTTGTCTGGAAGAAAACGATCAAAAATGTACTTAGCCGAGAGTTCGGCTGCGGCCGCGAGTGCATCTTCTTCGTACTTAACTTTATGGTGCTCTTCGTAATGCGTTTGAAGCCCCTTCAAAATCTTCAAGGTATCTTCGACGCTTGGTTCGTGCACTTCAATTTTTTGGAACCGACGCGCAAGAGCCTTATCACGCTCGAAGGATGCTTTGTATTCCGCATATGTTGTCGAGCCGATGCAACGCAACTCGCCGCTGGCAAGCGCCGGCTTTAGAAGGTTCGACGCATCCATCGTGCCGCCTTCAACTGCTCCAGCTCTTACAATCGTGTGAATCTCATCGATAACGAGAATCACGCCGGGCTTATTCTTCAACGCCTTAAGCACAGCCTTCAATCGTTGTTCGAATTGTCCACGAAATTTGGTGCCCGCGATCAACGACCCCATGTCGAGCGCAAAAACTTCCACACCTTTCAGGGGTTCAGGCACTTCGCCTCGCCAAATCTTCAGCGCCAATCCTTCTGCAATCGCCGTTTTACCAACGCCAGGTTCGCCTACATAAACGGGATTGTTCTTGCGCCTTCTGCACAGAATCTGAATTGTTCTTTTGACTTCATTCTCACGTCCAATGAGCGGATCGATTTTGCTTTCCTTCGCCCGATCAATTAAATTGACAGTGAAATTCTTGAGGGGGTCAGTGACTTTCTCATCCCCGCCCGCACCTGGACCACCGCCAACCTCAGCGGGCTCATCAGCTTCGCCTTCCAGCTTCGAGATTCCATGCGAAATATAATTCAGCACATCAAGCCGAGAGATGCCTTGTTTTTGCAACAGGTAAACTGCAAATGAACGCGGCTCATCAAAAATCGCCGCCAATATATTGCCACCATCTATGGTGGACTGTCCGGAAGACACGGCTTGCGTCGCGGCACGATTCAATACGCGCTCGAACGATGCGCTCGACTCAGGATCAAACGTCACTCCGGCAGGGAGCGTCTCCAATCGGGAGCTCATGAACTCATCGAGTTCTTCCTTTATTGGCTCAAGCCTGGCTCCACAATTCAGCAATACGTCCGAACCGGTTTTTTCAGAAAGCAATGCATACAAAATGTGCTCAAGCGTCACATATTCATGCCGCCGCTTTTGCGCTTCTTGGTACGCACTTTCCAAAGTCTTCTGAAATTCTGCACTTAACATAGTATTCTCTCTTAGCTTTCGCTTCTTATCACTGCCCGTAAAAGCTTTTCCTAGGCTCTTCGCCCACAATCGGAGCTGTTTAAAAATCCCAATGGCTATTCTTGCTCCATGGTGCACAGTAGCGGAAATTGGTAGGCTCGCGCCATCGCAGTCACTTTGTTAATTTTGGACTCGGCAATTTCGAAAGTAAAAACACCAGCAACACCGATTCCCTTATGATGCACTTCCATCATAATGTGCTGCGCCACCTGCTCGTCCTTGTGGAAAACGCTCATCAAAATGAAGACCACGAATTCCATGCTGGTGTAATCATCATTATGTAAGAGTACTTTGAAAAGCGGAGGCTTCTCCACCTTTTTTTTAGTCTCGGTAGCTACACCAGTGGAACCCTCGGAATCATCATCGTCGTCCTCATCTTCCCAATCCGGCATTCTCGTTCCAATCTGTTCTAGGTAAAAGCAAAGAGTTTTGAATCATTAGCACTGGGAGCTTCTGGCAAATTCCGGCGCTTTCCTAAGGATAATTTGCCACGCAGCTCGACAGACTAGCCGTCCACAAACTCTTTCCGATCTAAATTATGCCAGATGGAAGAGCGGCGGCTTAAAATCCTGCAACAATCTCGCGAAAGGGTATCTTAGCTGGGATTTCGACTCTTGGTTGCTGAGTCCTCAAATGGCTTCCAGTTGGCGCTTCCGATAGATTAAGGGGTCTTAACTGGACCTCTTGGCAATTATTCATAAAAATAAGACGTAGGGAGTTGGATGCTGAAGCTCAAGTCGGACGCAGTCCGAAGGATCGACTATGCAGACAAATCCACGCCGTTTCACTACGAAAAAAATTCTGTGCCTGCTTGCAGCAACTATCTCGGTCCAATTGGGTTGGGCTCAAAATTGCACTGCCGGAGGACCCACATCTGAGGACAGCTCGCCACCGAACACTTCCTACACGCCCTTGATCATCCCAGCCGATGCCCTTGCACGAGGGATTAGCATGAGTGGTGATGCCAAACTTTATCGGATCGCAGATTCGCACTATCGGATGGGATGCGGCTCGTGCCTGATTCATGCGGATGGACCGATGCGAATCGAGACTTGCAAGACCAGCATCTTAATTCGAGAAGGCGCCAGCATCGTCATCTGCACGCGGAAGGACGTGACACGCGTTTTGAATCTCAGCGACAAGCATCGTGACAGCGTAAGAGTCTTGCTCGACAAACATCACCTAACTTTAAATCCAGGAGAAGAGGTTGGAATAGTTGGTTCGCAAGCCGAAGAACCAGAAAAAATCGCGACTGAAAAATCGATACGTTATCGGAAGGCGACAACAACAAAAGCCGCTGGCTACAACATAGTCATATTCGAATTTTCGCTAGCCGATGCCCTCAAGAATTGTTTGATATTCAAACAGCTCACAGAATCGAAGTCTCCGGTTGATAAAGTCTTGCTGTCAGAGATCATAAAGACAGCAGCAGCCGTAAATACAATGTTCGATAAGAGCCACGGCAAGTACACCAATGGCGAGCCCGCTGACGAAGCTGGAAAAACTCGCGTTGCCAGCAAAAAGTCCAAGACTTCCTAGACAGCCTATAATACGCAAAACTCGACCGGAGCTGCAAATCAGCAGGGGTTCGGGCAGGCAGCATTTTCCTGTTCCCTCAGCGGATTCTTCGATTAGGCGGAAATCGACTCGCAGGGCCTGACACTGGCCTAGAACTAGCACCGAGGATATACGCTCGGCGTACAGCGACATTCGTATGTATACTGATTAGACATGCCCATAGAGTGGAATAAAAATTGCGGCATTGCGCGATTGAAGCCAGTTTGCACGTCCGATAAGAGTCGAATTTCGAAGAAAAGCGACGCTGAAGGGCGAGATTTAGCAAACAGCAATTAAGGCGATCCGCCTCCCACGCAATCCTGAAAGCAAAACACGCGGAGAAAAGCACATGGCTGCAAGAGCGATTTGGACTGGTGTCATCACATTCGGAATGGTCAGCATTCCAATCAAACTGTACTCTGCGACGGAAAGCAAAGACATTTCTTTCAATCAATTGCACTCAGAATGCAAATCCCGCATTCGCGAATTTAAATTCTGCCCGACTTGCGATCGCAAACTCGAGTCTGAAGAAATCGAGAAAGGTTATGAATACACCAAAGGGCAGTACGTGATCATGTCGAAGGAAGACATGGAGAAAGTACCGATGCCGAACAAGAACACCATCGAAATATCTTCCTTCATCAAACATGACGAAATCGATCCTGTGTTCTACGAAAAAACTTATTACATCGAGCCGACAGAAGCTGCAACCAAGCCGTTCGCTCTCTTCATGAAAGCAATCAGAGAGAAAGGTATGACAGCAATTGCTACATTGACGCTGAGAACAAAAGAGAGGCTCGTCGCGCTTCGTCCGATGGATGGAACTTTGCTTTGCAGTACACTCCTTTATCCTGACGAAATTCGCGTGACAAAAGGAAAGGAAATTCCGGACGTCGCTGTTTCAGATAAGGAACTCGGAATGGCATCGATGTTGATCGACATGATGACCCAAGAATTTGCTCCAGAAAATTACACCGATCACTATCGTGAAGCTCTCTTGAAGATTATCGAAGCGAAGTTGGAAGGTAAGGAACTTGTAGAAGTTGCTGCGCCGCCAGCAGGAAAAGTTGTGGACTTGATGGATGCGCTTGCTGCCAGCATGGAAAAGATGAAGGCGGAAAAAGCAGAGAAAGCTCAAAAAACTGGAAAACAGAAGGCAGCCGCTACCGGCTAATAATCATTGGTTCAAGACGAACAGAAGAAAGAGAGCAAAGAGGCGGGCGCTGCCAGCAACGCCAAGAGACTCTACTTGCCACAGTTTCTCAGTCCCATGCTGGCGACGCCGACGGAAAAAGCCTTCACTCGCGATGGTTGGATCTATGAACCAAAGCTGGATGGCATTCGTGCACTGGCATATGTGACAGCTGAATCCACTGAGTTGTTTTCGCGAACAGGCAAAAGAATTTCAGCACAGTATCCTGCGCTTGCAGCTGCACTTCCGCAGCAAGTCACGGGCGACATTATATTGGACGGAGAAATAGTTGCTCTCAACTCTCACGGACGTCCATCGTTGCAAATGCTTCAGCAGCGAATGAATCTGCTAAAAGTATCCGACATTCAGCGAATGGAAGAACGCATACCTGTCCACTTTTTCGTTTTCGATATTCTTCATGCTGATGGTCACAGCCTCCTAAGATGCCCACTTCTTGAACGGAAAGAATTGCTACGCAAGCATGTCCATCCAGACAAAAACATCGTAATACTCAAGTACTTCGAAGATGATGGAATAGGTGCATATCAAGCAAGTGTAGAAATCGGATTCGAAGGCATCGTTGCCAAACGCGCACTCAGTCACTACGAAGTAGGCAGGCGCTCACCATCATGGGTGAAAGTGAAGGCGCTTCGCAGCGGTGAATTTCTGATCGCAGGATATAGTCCGGGGCAGGGATCGCGCTCGGCGTGGTTCGGCTCTTTAGTTCTTGCATACTACGACGATGACAACAACCTAACTTACGCCGGAAGCGTCGGAACCGGATTCGATACCAAAACTTTAAACGAATTGGTTCGGGTGATGAAGCCGCTTGAAATTAAAAAATGTCCTTTCAAAAAGAGACCAGAGGATAAAAAGGATGCGATCTGGCTTCAGCCGGATCTAGTCGCAGAAATCAAATTTATGGACTGGACAGGTGATAAGCATTTACGCGATCCTGTTTTTCTTCACTTGCGAACAGACATCGAACCGTCAACTGTCCGAGTTGTTAATGCAATATCGAATGTGGAACTGGACAATCTGGAAGAACTCCGTGCGATCGAAGAAGCAAAGTTTGCAAGTAAGCGCAGCATGCCCGCTATACCAAGAATCGCCGAATCGAATCCCTCAATGGGAGCGCAGCCTTCCAGCCTGCTTCGAAAAGAAAGCGGACCAAGCTCACAGTCAACTTCAGGGAATGAAGATTCCACCACCGGAGTGCAAGCAGAAAACGAACTGAACACAGTGACCACCGAATCAGATGCAGCAATGGGTGCGCAAGCTTCCAGAAAAGAAAACGAATTGAGAAGCGCGCCTTCATCGTCTGACGCAACAATGGGAGCGCAGGCCTCCAGCCTGCTCCGGAGAGAAAACGACGCAAGCCCACAAGGCACATCCAACGAATCAATCCCCTTCAGCGAAACAGAACCAGGCTGCCACTTCGACGAACCTGACGAACAGATTTTCGCGAGGCAACAAACTGAGTTCCTCGGTCCAGAACTAAAAGTACAAATAGACAATGTGCTAAATCAGCTTTCAGGCAAAGAACTAAAACTCACACTGCGATCCGCGCAGCATGACATTCCATTGACGAATCTTAATAAGATTCTCTTCCCACCACTAGATGGACATCCAGCTGTCACAAAGCGAGACTTCCTCCGACTCATCGCTACGCTATCCCCACTAATTCTTACTCAAATTGCGCATCGTCCACTTACCATGATTCGCGCACCAAGCGGAATTCGCGCGCGCAACTTCTTCCAAAAGCACTGGCATCTTGATTTACCCGATTTTTTCGAAACAGTGCAGCTCAAAGACGAGCAACCAGCAAAGAAAGACTACATCGTCTGCAACAACCTGCAAACGCTGCTTTTTCTGGCGCAGCATAATATCATCGAGTACCACACCTTTCTTTCGCGTTGCCAGCCGGACATGCGCCTCTATGACTTGCCGGATTATCTTGTATTCGATATCGACTATCACAAAGAAGATGACAACGTAAAAGACAAACTGGATCGCGAAGCATTCAAGAAAACGCGCGAGGCTGCGCATATCGTCCACCAGACCCTAAAATCGCTCGGACTAACAGCCTTCCTAAAAACATCCGGTCGAAATGGATTACATATATACGTACCAATCAAAACTGAGTTCGATTTCGATGACGTAAAGACTCTTTCAGAAACGATTGCAAAACACATCGAGAAAGATGCCGGCGCGTTAATCAACACTAACTCAGTCGCGGCGCGAAACCAGAAGAAGGTTTTTCTTGACTATCATGCCAATTCCAAGGGCAGATCGATAGCGGTTCCATATACACCACGCTTGAGTGCGCAAGCAACAGTCTCCACTCCGATTACGTGGGATGAGCTGGACAACATTTATCCAGATGAATTCAATCAACACACGATTAGAGATCGGTTACTGAGCAAAGGCGATATATGGAAAGATCTGATGCAATATCGAGAGGATCTCTCGCGCCGCTTCATGCGCCGCTCTTAGCCAAATGTATATAGATCAGCAATCGCCGACGAAGCAAAACTTGATGATCGCTAACTAAGAACACCATTGATAAATGCGGGACTGTTACATCGCATATTCGCAAAGTGATCAGACCATATATCCGCGCAGATATTTCTCTAAGCTTGGAGAAACCGCATTGACAGCGCATCTCATGCAACCTAAAGTGATATACAGCAATTGTTCTTAAGGAGATGATCGGCGTCTCTGGACCGCACCCTGCGGTTTCGGTTGATGCTTCGTCAACCCGCAGAGTCTGCTTACAAATGCGGTCTTCGGCCCGTATCTGCTTTGCAGCTAGGCTCCTCTGCCCTTCCACCACACACCACAATCCTCCTCTTCATCGGGGAATTAGCAGAGATGCCATCACTCTCCAAATCGCTTCCAACTATTGCAAACATCACTGAACTCGCCGATTTCCTCGGTTTATCAGAATTTGAGCTTAAGAGTTTTTGCTTGCGTCCAAAGAAGTTCTACAACACCTTCGAGCGTGCAAAAAAATCAGGCAAGGGCACGCGCAAAATAAATGCGCCTTGTGAAAAGCTCAAGACAGTTCAGAAATTGATCAAAGCAAAAATTCTTGATTTGGTCGATGTGCACGCCTGTTCAACAGGATACAAGAGGGGCGGCTCAATCGTTGATAACGCACAAGTCCATGTAGGCAAACGCGTATTACTGAACTTGGACATCGAAAACTTTTTCCCTTCGATATCAATGCCACGAGTGAGCGGACTCTTTTCTGCATTGGGATTTTCGGAAGACGTTGCGATTATGCTCGCTCGCTTGTGCTGCTTTGAGCATGCCTTGCCGCAGGGCGCACCAACTTCACCCAGCTTAGCCAATATCATCTGCCACAAGCTTGATCGACGCCTCAATGGTTTAGCAGAAAATCGCAGCATGCAATACACACGTTATTGCGACGATATCACTCTTTCGAGTGATGAGAACATCGCAAAAGGATTTGTCTCCTTCGTCAAACGAATAATTGCGGAAGAGGGTTTTTCCGTTAACGAAGAGAAAACCAGAATTTTGACGCGCCGCTCTTGTCAGATAGTTACGGGCCTTGCCGTAAACCAAAAGGTCAATATCCCTAGAGCTAAGCGTCGACTAGTCCGCGCGGCCTTCCATCGCGCCGCGAAAGACTCATCGGTCGGCGAATCTGAGCGAAAACGGCTAGAGGGGTTTGCCGCCTTCATAGAAATGATTAAACGCTGCCAGCTGAAGAGCAGAAAGGCTTCCAGGCTGCGTCAGCGGCGGGCATAGCCTGATCCGCCTGCCGACCGCCGGTCTTGCCGCCGCAAGACCTTGCGCAACTAGCGTTAAGCCCAGGTCTAATCCTTGGTCACTCATATTTTGCCTGTAAAAAGGGCACATTTATATTGGACGCGGCCTTGTTGCGCCCAATGTAGCCAAAATGGTACCTTTGTTTATGGTCCAGCCGCCCCCGGAGCTACCGACCCTATGAAGAATCTGCTCAAGCAAAATACGGCAACAGTCGTTATTGCGGCATTGTCAGCCTTTAATTTTTGCAGCTTGCAAGAAAGCTTTGCTATCTCTGATCCGGCCTATAACGAAGGCGTCAAACTTTATTCGGGAAAAAATTACCGAGCTGCTGCGGCACAGTTCGAGACAGCGATGAAAACCAGTCCGAACAATCCAGATGTGATTTATTACTGCGCTCTCTGCCATCAACTAAGCAACAATCGGATTCGGGCAAAACAACTCTTCGAATTTTTGGTAAGTCGATTTCCTACCTCTCGCGTGGCACCCAGCGCCCAAACAGCATTACAACAGCTTTCCGCGCTCAGCCAGCCCGTGGGCATGGAACAAGAAAGAGCATTCAGCCCATTCAAAAGACGCAGTAGTGGAGGGCAAATGCAAACAGCAGCCAGCTCACGAGCTGCTCTTGATACCGATCTAACCAACGTGCCAGACGAAGTACGCATCCCTTTTGAAAAGCATGGCGACGACATCATAATTCAAGTAGCCGTCAATAACAGACAAGTTCCATTCATTTTGGACACCGGCGCCGCATCAGTGGTGATGGGGCAAAATCATTTGCGCGAATGGGGCATCGTCAAAGGCGAAGCGAAGAACAAATTTGCCGTTGGCGGCGTCGGAGACGGTGTTGCAGCAGGATGGATGCAAAACTTAGACCTGAAGGTCGGGCAAATTTATCGCCGCGATTTTCCTTGCATGATTCAAGATAATTTGCCAACCGAGCCTTTGCTTGGTCAGACATTCTTGAAGTCATTCAACGTATCCATCGACGACCAGTCTAAGATAGTAACACTAGCGAAGAAGGGCGGCAGCGCGGCTTCACGCGTTGCACACCGCTCTTATTTTGCCCATGAAATTCCATTCGTGCGCAATGCTGGCGGTCACATGTTGGTTGACGTTGTTGTTAACGGCAGAAAAACGAAAATGATTTTCGACACTGGAGCAGAAACAACATGCTTCACGACTGCAGATTGCCGCGAACTCGGCATCCAAGTCCCAAGTGATGCAAGACAAGGTTACTCCAACGGAGTTCTGGGACAATCAAAAACCTACACGTTTCCAATCGAAAAAATGCAAGTTGGAAAGATCGTCAACGAGAATTTCCCGATCAGCGTCATCGAGTCACCAAAGTCAATCAAACTGTTAGGCATGAGCTTCTATGGGCGCATGAAATACGCCATCGATACGAACAAAAACGTTATCGTATTCACAGAGCAGTAAGCATTGAGAGCGCCGGACTGAACTAGGCGTTTTTCTTCTTTTTCTTGCCTTCTTTTTGCAGATACTTGTATATCTTGCGACGAACTTCGTCCAACCGTTGAGCATCTTGATGGATGGTGCCAGCCGCCTGCGCTATCGATGAGTTGTCGTAGGGCGGTCCGGTTGTTACGGATTCAAGCTGTTTCATGTTGGTGCTGATGTCGTTGACCGTTTTGATCCATGAATCGAAATACGGATGCAAGTCTTGTCTTGTGTCATCAGAAATATCAAGACGAGCCTTTCCTGATTCAAACTCATCCACGTCCTGTTTCAGCGTGGTGACGATCGGACGGATCTGGTTCATAGCCAGATCGACACGCGCCTTCTTCGGTGGTGCGGGCGGTCCAACAGGGCGAGTACCTACAGGAATATTGATAACAATGCCACGGCCGACAACTTCAGGCTCGGTAATGACAGATACAGGTTGAATAGTAACTTCGTCGTAGAGACTGTCTGTTGACTTCAACAAGTTTTTGATGTCCAGCCCAACGTGAGTTAGCATTTGCAGATTGAGTTCAATCATTTGAACCCCAGCTTGCATTGGAGCTGCACTAGTATTGCCAGTATCTGTTCCTCCGCTTGCTGAAGCTGGAGTGGATGGCGCAACGCCTGGATTTCCTATGTCTGCACCGCCGGCACTTACAGGCATGGACGAACTTGGAGCCGAGCCTGGCGCACTTGTTGTAGAACTTGCAGAGCCTTGGGCCGATGAAGCCGGGGCACTAGATTTATCGTCACCAGCAAAAACAAGCAGCGGGCTGGAAGTGAACATCGAAGCGCAGAGCAGTCCTCCAATAACTATTTTGCCAATAGATGCCCGTGATTTGTTTGAACCGTAAACTAAATTGCTCATGAAGGCTCCTTCGAGAACTACCGCATTCGAACACTAAACGTTGAATCGGAAATGAACCACATCACCATCTTTCATGATGTACTCTTTTCCTTCTAAACGTACCAATCCCTTTTCCTTTGCTGACTTTTCGGATCCGGAACTAACATAGTCGTCGTAACCAATTACTTCGGCTTTAATAAAGCCTCTTTCGAAATCGGTGTGAATGATGCCGGCACACTGCGGTGCTGTGAAGCCCTTCTTAAACGGCCAGGCACGAACTTCCTTTTCACCGGCCGTGAAATAATTCACAAGTCCGAGCAGATCAAAAGCAGCTTTGATCAAATTATTCACGCCGGAATCTTTCACCCCGAGCGAGTTCAAATAATCTGCTCTGTCAGCTTCTTCCAGCGTAGCCAACTCGGCTTCAATCTGCGCGGAAATCACAACGACCGGTCGTCGCTCTTCAGCCGCCCTAGCTCTTAACGCTTGCACCAGAGGATTAGAATCAGGATTTGCCAACTCACTTTCTTTGACATTTGCTGCATAAAGCATCGGCTTCGTGCTTAGCAACTGCAAACTGGGAAGTGCTTCCTTCTCTTCATCGTTGAGAATGTCCACATCAATTGCTTGTGCGTTCTCAATGAACGGCTTAATCTTTTCGAAGATGCCTAGCTCCAGAGTCGCGCGTTTGTCGCCCTGTTTTTTCTGCTTTGCCAGACGATCCATGCGTTTATCAATGGACCCAAAATCTGCCAAGCACAATTCAATTTGAATTGTTTCCAAATCGCGAATCGGATCAATTTTGCCTTCGACGTGCGTGATGTTTTCGTCTTCAAAACAACGCACCACATGCACAATCGCGTCAACTTCACGAATATGCGATAAGAATTGATTACCCAGACCTTCGCCCTTGCTTGCGCCACGCACCAAACCTGCGATGTCCACGAATTCAAATGCCGCAGGAACGACCTGCTGTGGATTCACCATTTGCTCGAGCTTGTTCAGCCTGACGTCTGGAACTTTCACGATTCCAACGTTTGGCTCGATTGTGCAAAATGGATAGTTCGCACTTTCAGCTTGATACGAAGCTGTCAACGCGTTAAACAAAGTAGACTTGCCTACATTTGGCAGCCCAACGATCCCGGCTCGAAGCACTCCAGACCTCCACGATAAGAACGCTGCAATTATAGAACAGTACGGCTTTCGCGAAATGCAAAGAGGAATCACCGGCGGACAGCAGCCCGCGAGATTGGCTTCGGCGCCCGCTTCCCAATGTAAACAACTACTTTACCCAAAGCCATGCAACTTTGATAGAATACTGTCTTCACTTAGATTCCACCAACTTTCAAAGAGACAAAAGATGCGATTTGGCATCTTCTCAGTAGCAGATCATTACCCCAGCGAAATGAATCGGAACGAATCCCAATTCGTCTCCGAATTATGCGAGCAAGCCGAACTTGCAGATGAGTTAGGCTTCCACTCATTTTGGATCGCTGAACATCATTTTCACGAATATGGCTTCATTCCTCGCCCGGCGATCATGTTGGCGGCGCTGGCAAAAAGCACAAAGAAGATCAGACTCGGCTCTGCTGTAGCAGTGCTTCCTTTTGACAATCCACTTCGCACAGCAGAAGACTTCGCCATGGTAGACGTGTTGTCCGATGGACGTCTTGAATTTGGCGTCGGCTCGGGTTATTTGCAGCACGAATTTGCTGGATTCAACATGAACGTCGAAGAACGCCGAGAACGCTTTGACGAAGCACTTGCGATTATTAGAGACGCGTGGACTGGCAAGCCAGTGGATTTCCAAGGAAAGTTCAACAAGATATCAAACACAAAGTTGAACATTTTGCCGATTCAAACGCCTGAGCCACCTGTGCATATCGCAGTATTGAAAAACGAAGTCGCGCCTTTCGTTGGAAAGCAGCAAGTTGGAATGATGCTGATTCCGTATGCGACCACCGATTCATTCGATCAACTGGCGGAAACCTGCAGTTCTTATAAGAGCGCATTCACAAAAGCTAGCCAAAGTGCAGGAACGACTTATGCAATAGAAGCCGTGAATGCGCGCCAACAGGTCTCATTCGGACTGCACACATACTGCGCAGAAAGTACTGATATAGCGCGGTCATTTGCTCGCCCATTTATGGACCGCTATGTACGCACACGTCTGTATGCCAAGCAAAGATCATTTGAAGAGCTGATCGAGAAAAACTTATTAGCCATTGGTGATACCGACGAGATAATCCGCGTCGCACGTTCATACGAAGAATGTGGCTTGACCGATTTTCTGATGATAATGAATTTTGGTGGAATGCCACATACTGCTGTGATGCAATCAATCAACTTGATCGCAGAGAAAGTCTTACCGTATTTTCAAGAAAAGCCCCAACAAAATTTGGAATCCACTACCTGAAGAAGAGGTTCAATTGTCACATCGTAATGCACTTGTATTCATCTTCCTGAGCATTATCTGGATAATTCACTCTTTTAATCCGACACTAAGTGCGGAGTCCTTCAGTTTTGCAGAAGTAAAAATCGGCAACACCAATGCCTTCGAGATTACCGACAGCCCGACTTTATCTGCTGAACAGCGTGCGGTCCAGACCAACAAGAAGATACTTGAACTGCTTCGAGATCCAGCAAAAGATCCAAGCACGATAGATGCGCACACGCTTCCTGGTGGTGATCAGGTAATCACACTTGGCACCGATAACATACTGCAACTGTCGCCAAAGGACGCTCAAATCTTTGGCAAGAGTGAAACTGAGCTTGCAATGGATTGGTCATCAATTTTGCGCATGCGAATGACGCAACTCAAGCCACTCTACTTGCAGCACGGCAAACACACAGGCCCTAGCTCATCACCAACAAAACCGCTGGCCGATGAGAAGGTAATGCTATTCCTGATTGAAATCGCGATCCTTCTGACTTCAGCTGTCGTATGCGGTGAAGTATTGGCGCGAATGGGACAACCTGCCGTAATCGGGCAACTGCTTGCCGGCATCATTTTAGGTCCATCAGTATTGGGTGCGATCTTCCCTCAGACTTATACGAAGATATTTCCAATTGAACATACGCAGCAATATTTGATCGACATCATTTCCTGGCTCGGCGTCATTTTCTTGCTGATGCTCACCGGCACGGAAACGGACATTGCGCTCATTAAAAAGCAAAGCAAGGTCGCGATGGCAACGGCTTTTGGTGCCACTATCCTACCTTTGGCGGCGGGATTCTTGGTTTCATATTTATTGCCGGAAGACATGCTCGTACTTCCCGACCAGCGCCTTGTGCTTGGCGCATTTCTCGGGACCGTTTTTTCCGTTTCTTCCGTTACGGTTATTGCAAAAATTCTTCTAGAGATGAAATTGCTTCGCCGAAACATCGGTCAGGCGATTTTAGCGTCGGCGCTGGTTCAAGACTTAGGCGGCTGCGTACTGCTGGCTCTTGTCGCAGCTATTGCAGGCTCAGGTGGCGGACCGATGTCCTTGATAAAAATGCCGATTGGGATCCTACTATTTGTATTAATCGGCGCCACGATCGGACGCCGTGTTGTATTGGATTTGTTTCGCTGGGTTCAAGATCGATCACATGTTGATTACGCAGCGATTAGCTTAGTTGTGATCTTATTGATGTTGAGCGCGGCAATCACACAATTTATTGGCGTCAATGTTATCTTAGGCGCATTTGCAGTCGGCGTACTTTTGGCACAATCACCCTTGGTTGGTGAAAAGGTCTTGCATCCATTGGAAGCGGTTACGATGGGCATCTTCGCTCCAGTCTTTTTCGCCGCGGCAGGATTGCATGTCAATCTCACCCTATTACGCGATCCAAAGCTTTTAGGCATTGCAATTGCAGTTACACTCATCGCCTGTCTTGCCAAAATTCTAGGAGGATATGTCGGTGGCATCGCAGTCAAAATGGGAAGATGGGAGTCTCTTAGCGTCGCATTTGGTACCAACGCCCGCGGAGCCATGGGACTAATTGTTGGAATCTTAGGCTTCTCGCTAGGAATCTTGACCGTAAATCTTTTCACAGTGATCGTATTAATGTCACTTGTGTCAACAGCGATAGCTCCATTCCTCCTGCGCTACTCGCTGCCTAAGATAGCCGCATCACCAGATGAAATAGAACGACTGGAGCGCGAGGAAAAGCAGTCAAAGAGCTTTGTCAAACGCATCCACCGATTGCTTCTCCCGGTAAAACAAGGAAGCAGAAAACAATTGAGTAGCAGATTGATTTCTGCGCTCGGCCAACAACATGCTATCGAAGCGACAGCAATGACTGTCTACAGCGAAACAGGTGACAGCGAAGCGTTCATTTCACAAACACTTGCATCAAGCTCGAAGGAAGGAAACGTAACGCTCATTAATAGGTCTCTTCAGTCTGACGAAGCGGCTGCAGAAATTTTGAAGGAAGCAAAGCTAAATTATGATCTCATCGTACTGGAATCGACGCGCGCGCCTAGCCACAGTTCAGTATTCAGCCCGATAATCGACGAAGTAGCCAAGTCGTCGCCTTGCCCGCTTCTTATCGTTCGCGAAAGTGCTGCAAATGCCAATTGGAATATCAAAAAGATATTGGTTCCAACCACCGGGCGCTGGCAAACTGGTAAAGCAGCGGAGCTAGCAGTGTTGCTTGCAAAAGATTTTGGTGCGTCGGTTACTTCGCTTTTTGTAGTGGAGCAAAAGAACATTTCGTACAAGTCATTGCTCGAAGATCTGGATCAAAACAATATCGTCGCGAAGAATATTGTCGAGCAAGTCTCAACCGTTGCCGAAGCATTCGGAGTAGAGGCAGACACCATAGTGAAAGTGGCGGACGATCCTACGGAAGAAATTCTCAGGGTAGTAAGGGAACAGAATATCGATCTTGTCGTACTCGGTGCCAGAGTTCGTCCAAGTACGCGATTGTTCCTAGGAAATACAGTTAGGATCCTTGTTGAAAAATTGCCGTGTAATTTGGCGATCTTGTCACCGGAAGGGATCGACGCAGCTTCTCGCTAGCTATACGCTGAACTTTTCTTATGTATATTTTGATCTCATTAACAGGGGATACAATCAACTCTAAACCACATCGCTAGAGATCAATCATAATCGGCACGCTTAAAGGCCATTGTTCTGCGGAGGTACGTAGGCAATAAACTCACCCTCTTGACGCAAGTATTCTTACTGACTAAATAGCAGATTAGCGGCTCTCGCATTTACACAGCTTTCTGTTTTTGCTGTGTGTGTAAATGACGATGATGTTTCCCATCGAAATCAGAGCAATCTCCCAGAATTCACCTAAAGATTCGCCGCCAAAGCTGGCGATCAAAACGAGTGATAGACCGAATGTCGCAGCGATCAACATTGAGTTATCTCGATGCTTTAGATAGCTAGGGATGATGGAAAGCAACGCCAGACTCAACACAAAACCAGCAAGAATCATATGGGTAAGGTCATGCTTCAACCCAAGCAGCGGCAATACAGCAAGTCCAATAAATGGTGCAGCTGCACAGTGGAGAATGCAAATGGTGGATGCAATTATGCCGAGTTGATCAACAGGAATCTTTCGAAACACCATCACCTAGACCTCCCAATTAATACCTGCAAGGACGCGGATCGGTAGTTGGTAGCGAGTTCCCTGAAATGGGCTCCCCAGATTCATTGGAAGGCGCTGATTAAGCATATTTTGAATCCGCACATCCATCGAAGAGGGCATCATTCTGTTTTTCTTTCGCATTTCCTTTGGAAGATCCCATCCGGCATTAAACCCGAGAAGAGTTAGCGGTGGTGTACGTGCCGGATGCGGTCCGAAGATATCCACAGCTCGACCATCAGTTAAACCTGTTTGCGCAGTTAGTTCTGCTAAACACCACATATTGCGGCGCGTCCTGTATCCCAGCGCAGCTTGCAACGCATAACGACGATCATGGTCCGGGTATTTGGCGAAGTTTGGACCATCCTCGATCTCATAAATTCCGCCGTTGACACCTTTGTTTCCTTTGAGATACGCGATCTGAATTGTGTTGGAAAGAAATCCATAGAATCCATAGCCTTCTTTGGACGGCTTAAGATCCATCCTCGTTTCTACCCCGTAGGACTCAAGAGCCGAAAGACTGACTCTGTTATAGAGTGGCGTGTTTACAATGACGCCGGAATCGCCGAAATTATATAGCTTTTTGTAGTAGAGATTGGTTCTCGTCGCGAATCTCGGTCCAATCTGTGTTTCTACACTGGTATCGACAAGCTTTCCGCGAGTTGCCATCAGAGGTCTAATCGTACCGTTGTAGATCCCATTGATGGGCCCATCGGCTACGGATGGTGGTTGAGCGAACACGTCAACCGGGGGTGGCTGGAAAATATCCGAATAGGAACCACGAAGAACCGTATTCTTCGTGACGACAAAGGATGCTCCGTAACGACCACTTGCCTGTGCATTTGTCACTGTCTGCGCCAAGAAGGGAGCCACGGAAAACGGTTGAATGTCGGGGATTGATTGCATCGTCTGAGCTATCTTCAATGTATTCCCGAAGACTCCACGATAAACGTCGGCGCGAACACCAGCATCGACAGTCAGTCTCTTCAAAAATCCCTTTTGTGGTTTCCATGCATCCTGAATGTATGCACTTTGCAGATAGCGGAAACCCTTATACTTGCCTATTTCTCCGGAAAACTGCGGGCCCATCGTAGTCCCTGTAAACGGGCTGATGATTCCGCCGTAAGGTATAACAGTTGAAGGCAAGGCACCGGCGGCGGCCATACCAGCCTGTTGAGCCGCAGTTGTTGCTACCTGGGCCGCGGCTTCGCCTGCGGCAGTCGCATCTTCCTCGCTAGCACCAGCAGCGATTGCCTCGTTAAAAGCTTGTTGAAAACTTGAATCAAGAAAAGCTTGCTGTGCTTCGCCTGCCGCAGCTTGTTGCGCGTCTGCGTACTCCTGCGTTGAGCTAGCTTGTAATCCTAGATTCGCATTTCTATATATCGCACCGAACTTAGTGCGCACAGGACGCAATTCGCTTAGAATTCCAGTCTCTAAATGATGTGTGTTGAAGACTGTTTTCTTGATGTTCCCCTGCAACGATACAACGAAGTTGCGACGCTGAGCGCGAGGCGCAACAGAGGTCAACTGTGGCTCCTCGCCATTTAGTATCGGCATGGGATCAAATGCATTTGAACTGCGCAAGGTTTGCGAATAGAAGGAATTGATTACGTGGAAATTGCCCTCATCAATCCACTTCTTGCCGCGGCGTTTGTAACTCAAGATCAAAAAGTTTTCGCGGTCATGCTGACTAAGACGCACGCCATAATTATGCGATGTTCCGGAAGTCGGAATTTGCAAAAATGTTTCGTTAATACCGGCAGTGAATGTGAATTTATCATGTTCGGTCGGTTCGAATTCGACCTTATTCAAGAAGTTTAGATCGAGCCGGTTATTTCGAAAGAAGTGTTTTACAGGTGGTGCAATTCCTAGAGATGTAGGAACGGCATTGCCCTGGGATTCCATTCGGACCTTGTTCCAAATGCTATTTTTATCCTGACTGGCTGCGCTACTTGCATAATAATGCAAGCTGCCTGCGAGCGGTCCACCAAGCTGTCCACCATACTCAAAGGTAGGCTTTGATTGAATCGGCAATGATTTCATTCGCACCACGGCACCAAGAGGACCGCCACCATCGCTCGCCTGATAGCCTCCGATATCAACATCCACTTGCTGTAATGACCGGGGATTTGCAAATTGCGCCTGGTTCAATACACCGGCTGTCTCAGGAAGAATCGCCCCGTCGATTTCGTAGTTGACGGCATTGTGCTCACCGCGCGTAATCAAATTCCCATAACTATCAGGCAACACGCCCGGCGTGCTTTCAATAATCTGACGAAGGTCATTGCCAGATTTATATTGATCGAGAAACTTTCGGTCGAGGCGAGTGGTACTTCCAATTCTGTCAGGGTGAATCAAGGTGCGCTGTCCAGTCACGCGCAGCACATCCACGGTCTCCTGATTCTCTAAAGACAAATCAAGGTGCTTGGTCTCTCCCGCTTTCAATATAACTTTGTCGGTGCGCGAGAATTTCCCGGGCGCAGTGGCGGTTACGGTGTATTCACCAGGAACGAGCTTTTCAAATTCGAATTTGCCATCATATTCCGTCTCGTATTCTTGCCGCTCGGAATGTTTATCGACTCGAGTAACAACTACTTTAGCTTCCGATATCGGCGCGCCACCTTCGGCATTGAAAACCTTGCCGTCGAAACTTGCAGGAGCTTGTGCTGGGACTTTCGGCGCAGAACTCTGCGTAGTGCCAGTTGGTACCGGATTGCCAGTTGTGCTCGGAGACTTACTTGCTGGCGAAGAATTTTGGCCTGCTTTAGAGTTTGGCTGCGCGTTCGATTTGGCCGAATTATTTGCAGGGTCAGCCGGAGGAGACTTCGCCTCAGGCTGTGAAGACTTCTGCGTGCTGTCAATAGTATCTGCAGGTGAATTTACAGCTGGCGACTTACTACTACTGTTGCTGGTCCCCTCTTTACGCACGGCGTTGGCTGGTGAAGACGTTTCTTCAGCGACTACTGAAGAACAAGAAACTTGCAGGAGTAATACTAAGGACAGTAAGACACCATTATTGAAAGAAGATTCTCGTCGAAGCAGACTGGAAGCCTGCGCTCCCAATACCTGATCGCCCTCTTGCGGAACCAGTCGTCCCGGCACGTACATCGCGGACCCGGCCGTAGATGTGGTTTTGCTTTTGGACTTTTGCCGTGCTATGCGCACACCGCCAGCCACGAGATCATCGATCGCGTTCTTGTAAGACAACATGATTTCGGACTCCAGGCGAGCCGACCTCCTGCTAATCCGATTCTATTGCTACCAGCTATAAAGGT
The DNA here is from genome assembly GCA_021732085.1 of Candidatus Obscuribacterales bacterium. Classification (GTDB taxonomy): domain Bacteria; phylum Cyanobacteriota; class Vampirovibrionia; order Obscuribacterales; family Obscuribacteraceae; genus JAIEPM01. The sequence continues at coordinate 81,550 of JAKFVQ010000025.1, forward strand.
ACGGCTCGTGCATGGAATATTAAATGGAAACGATTTCCATTTCAAATGAAGTCCAGCTAATCTAAACATAATCCGATTTAATTTCCAAGCGCCCGAATCGCTTGCGGCTCAATAGCAAGGCGCCGCCCGCCGGTCTTGTAGGTTTGAGGCGTGGTCAACTATAATGATAATGGTTTTCATTTTGAGGCGACTACGATGAGCTACAGACTCCTCGCAACCGGAATTCTGCTTGGACTCCTTACCGTGATCACTCCCCTGGCAACCGCCAAGGAGTTCGCAATTGGGCTTCAAAGCGAATCGAAGCATGTGGAAGCCGTTATTTTGGCAAACCCTAAACCGGAACTACCATCCGAAATGAAATCGGAAGCGTTCAAAACGACATGCACAGCGCGTTTTCATATAGAACCAAGCGGCAAGTTCGAAGTTAAGCTGCTTGAAAGCACGCAAAATGAAGAGATTGATCGTCTCGTAATCACAACTTTGAAAAAATGGAAATTCAAACCGGCAAGTCTCGATGGCACCCCCGTTGCAAGTACTCGCAAGCTCAAGATTGAGCTCGAAATCGAGTAGAAGGTTTTTCTGTCCACGACTTAAGTGTCGTCGCCCCAGCCTGCCCATGCAAATGCGAAGTAGCTAAATTGCGATGATGTCTTGCAACCTTATTCTTCGGATTTATTTCTAACGACTGATCAAAAGCTTTGACCGATTTATCATAATCGTGCAGCTCGTTCAGGATCTTTCCTTTGAGCGCGTAGCCATCATCGCAAGATGGAAAAACTTCGAGATAGCTAGCTATCTCTTTGAGCGCTTTTTTGAAACGTTTTTGCTCAAATAAAGAATCAGCATACATATAATGTAGCCCTTCAAAATTCGGTTGCTTATTCAGCGCAAGATTCAAATAATGGCAAGCCTTGTCGTATTGCTTTAATCGATAATTACATGTAGCAATATTTGCCAATACATCGGCGCTTGCGTAGACGGGATCACAATATTCACTGGCACTGAAATGTTCAATAGCATCAGCGAAGTGACTCGTTGACATATCAAGCAATCCCAAATTAAAGTGCGCGTTCGGATTTTTCGGAGCCAAATCAATTGCACGCAGGAAACACTTTCTTGCCTCAGTATAATTTCGCAACTGGAAAGCAATCCGACCATACTCTGTCAAACAGAAATAATCATTGGGATTTTCTTTGAGGTATTTCAACGTGGGCGGTGAAGCTGACTTTGCTTCTATGTCCTTGGCTTTTTGAATCAAAGCTGCTTTTTCCTTATACCAAAGCCTAGCAGTAGCGATATCTCGAACGCTCAATTCTTTGGTGCAGAATCGCGAAAAGTACATCAAATCGCGTGGATCGTGCGAGTGCCTAAGACCAAGAGCGTGCCCCACTTCATGCAAAACTACGGGAGCAAGCTCAGCTTCTGCTCGCGGGGACAGATTGCGCCGCCTGGATGGCGTCTCAAACGCGTCTTGATAGATATGTGCTGGCACGGGTTTGCCAAAGGAAGCGAGCGCCGTAGGAATAGGAGTCTCCTGGAAAAAGAGATCGATAGTGATCTTAGCCTTGAGAACGTTTGGAATTAATCCCGTGTCCAAGATGGGCTGGCTGTTTGTTCGTGCCAGTGTACCGTCAGGTTTGTACTGCTTTTTGAAAGTGATAACAACATTGGCATCATTAGCGTTGCGCACCCATGTGTAGCGTAGCGCACCATTTGTGGCTTCATTCCATTTTGAAAAGGCGCTCTCTGTCATTCTTGCAACAGCGCTTAGAATCTCTGGAGCGACAAGAGAATCATCGATAAATAGCTTAATAGGCATGCGCGCACGGGACCAGAACATGCCCTTCTGCGCGACACATTGATCAACATAATTCTTTGACGAACCAGCACTCTGCAATGATTCCTTTATCCTGTTGACAGTCTCGGAATTTTGCCCAATTCTGTCATTGAGTGCGCTAAATAGCTCAAACTCTTGTATTGCCTCGTCCCTACGAGCAAGCGAAAGCAGTGCCCAAACTCGGTTCTCGCGCAGAAACCATTCATAGTATTCACGAGGATTCTTGCAATCTGCTATCTTGGCCTCGTTAAGCAATGGCAAAAGTTGTAAGTGCTCGTCGCACATCCTCAAGACCTTAGAGGGATCATTCTGCGCAAAAACGATCTTGAAATGCAAGTTGAGAATTTCGTATCTGCTAGAAGCGGTGGCAGTACTACCGGAGGACACGGAAAACGCCTTATAAGCGTACTTCTCCGCCTCCGACAAATTCAAAAACTCGTAGTAACATTCACTCAGAAGTTGATACACCAACATACAGTTTTCGTTATAAAGCTCATGGCTTTCGTATGCGTCTGCCGATGCGCGCAGCTGGACGATCGCCTCACCGAAATTGCGATTTAGAAACTGTACGGCGCCCATCCGCATTCGACATTTCCCAACACGGGTATCAGTCGGAGAAAGGTAATTTTGCAAAATTGCAAGTGCCTGGTTAAGCGATTCAAAAGACTTTTCGTATTGACGAGCACAGCTCTGCTTCTGAGCCTCCGTCATTAATCCACCAAAGACTTTATCAGCATCATTCGGAATTTCCCTTTCCGATAGACGGATCTCATCAGCAACACCATCAGATGCCAAATTAACTCTGAATTCTGTAGACGTGCCCCGCTCATTATTTGTGAGTATTTCACAGGATGCCTCTTCCAGCGCTTTGCCTGCAGCAGAGGCAGATCTCTTGACGGAGTCAACCCCGATGCAAGGCTCCAAAGCGCCAGCAGGAGCACTGTTCTGAAGCGCGAACATGGCCATTCCCATAGAAATGGCGCGACGAAGAGAAAACGAGACATTTCGAGCCAACAGGTTGGACCGAATAATTCGTAAAGGACTAGTAAACGTATTCCAAGTCACCGGCGGCGGCACCTACACGGGGCGGCTAGATATACATCCTATACCCAAGTCGTTGAAAAGTCGTGTAATGACGATTTTTAATGACGAACTAGTCGTTAGCCATTTGCCGCAGCATAAAGTTGGACATTGCCTGCGCTAGAGGATTGGCGTTCTCTTTATTCAACGCGTACTCGAGATATTTCTTCTTCTCTTCTGGCGCATCCGTAACTAACGCCAGGTCCCTAAAAATGCGGGAAAAGGCATCGTTTTCTCCGCTAAAGGTTTCAACACCTTTTAGCCAAATTTCCTTCGCCGCTTCCTTATTTCCGGATTCCGCATGCAGGCGCCCCAGCTTGTAATAAGCCTCTGTGAAATGCGGATATTTGGCAATCAGCTCTTCACACATTTTGAGACGCTCTTCCACAGGCGTCTCTGGATTGTTCACCTCGAAGGACATCATGCAAGCATCGTGCTCCATCTTCCCTTCATTCAGCTGACGAGCCAGCCAGAGATCTGCCAGCGTAGTTTCAAAACCAGGACACAGAACCTGCACCTTTTCAAAACATTGAACAGCCTCTGCATATCGACGCCCAGCCAAGCAAATGGCACCCGCCAAGAAATGCGGTTGCGGACTGTAGGGATCGTACTGCATAGCTTCCTTTAACTTCTCCAGCGCAAGATCAAAATTGCCTTGCTGCGCAAGATCCCTGGCTTCAAAACATTTGTGCGTGCAGCGCATCAGTTCGATCCGATTGCGTGTGAGAACAAACTCGACTTTCTCACCTTCTACTTTCGGAATCTCGTTGAGCTCGAAAAGTTCTTCGGCGATGCGCACCACTACCCTGTGGTTCGGCTCACCCGCCTTCACAGCCTTACACTGCTCGCGCCAGTTACTGGCTTGAACAAGCTCACCGCGATCATATTGTTTTTGAGCGATTTCCTCTGCGCACTGAATAGCCTTATCAAACTGACCTGTGTAGCGATAGATTTCGTACAGGTTTGATCTGTAGGCCAGTGACGCGTCAACATCTCCAGACATGCTGCACAACTGGTACGCCTTTTCCATGTACTCAGCAGCTTTATCCATTTCGTTCGAGTGAAAATAACATTCACCGAGAAAGCCTAAGGTTAGCGGTAAAAACTTCTCAACACCTGCACCAGATATCCCAGCGGCACGATCCAAACAGCGTTGCAAGATCGGTATAGCTTCTTCAAGCTTTAGTTCCTGCATCAGCTGCTGAGCTTGCCCAAGATCCGTTTGCCATGAGCGGCTAAGCTCAGAATCATCAATCCCCGTGAGCATGGTCATAAGCTCGCCGCGATTCATTTGCTTTTGAAAATACGATGCAATGATCATCAAGCAGTAGGCATATTTTTTGAAGAGATCTTTGTCGTTCTTAATTTCTTCCGGCGGCTTCTTCCAGTTTGCGAATTGCTTCAAAATTACATCGGCGTTGTCTGTGCAAAGATGCTCAAACTCCGTCATGTGATTTCGATCGATTGCCTCGAACAATTGCTTGCGCAATTCCTCGACGTTTTCTACAGCAACCGGTTTTGTTGCTTTTGGTTCTGGTGATTTCTTAGTGAAAAAATCTAGTATGCCCATCTTCGCCCCACGGAAAAGCCTGCGGACATATGATAGCCGATCTCTTCAGGCGAAACGCCCTCGCCCAGCCTAATGCAACGAAGAATCATATTTATAGACAATAAAAAGCCCCGGGTTGTGCTCTCTACCGTCCCGGGGCTATTGGAATCAGGTCGTCAGCCTGGGGAGTTCGCGGGCTTTCACCCCTAACTTCCCCGCATTAATCAGACATTCCGCAAGTGTATACCTCTAACAGTTGCAGTTTGCCCTTTTGGACTTCCCTCTCTCCTCTCAAAAACCAGAACGCCTCGCGTTCATTACTTCCAATATGCAACATGGGAGCCAATTCAGGCATCGGTTTCAAAGGGGATTTTTTTATCCACCTTCCGGCTGATCTCTGACAAAACGGCGCCGGCAAGTTAAAATAGCCCCTTCAATAAAGCACTGGCGGGCTTTTAGCATCCAGTTTGTTGATACCGGGTCCCTCCAGAGAGTTACGATGAGCGAACGCATTCCACGAGTTTCTATAAAAAAAGGACGCGAATGGCACATTCGCCGTGGACATCCGTGGCTTTTCTCAGGCGGAATCTCACAAGCGCCCTCAAAGGTTCAGCCTGGCGCCATTGTCGAATTGCTGGATATTGATGGCAAGTACGTGGCAACCGGCTACTTTAATCCAAACTGCGACATTGCCGTTCGCATTCTCAGTCGAAAACAAGACGAAAAAATCGACAAAAAATTTTTGGAAGAGCGGGTCAGGTCCGCCTGGACGCTCAGGCAGCAATGCATCAATATCGGCGAGACTAACGTTTTTCGGCTAGTGAATGCAGAAGGAGATTTTCTTCCTGGTTTCATCGTCGATTACTACGACCGCGTCCTGTCCGTTCAAAGCCACACGGCAGGATCTGACACGTTGCTCAATGATTTCATCGAGTCCTTGAAGAAGATAATTGAACCGCGAGCAATTGTCTTGCGTAACGACCTATCAGTGCGAAGGCGTGAGGGATTGGAACCCGAGGAAGCGCGCGTAATTCATGGAAACATTGATGAGAAGATTCAGGTAAAGGAGAACGGACACAGTTTCTTAGTCGATCCACTGGCAGGACAAAAAACGGGATTCTTCACAGATCAACGAGACAAGCGCCTGGCAATTGCAGAAATTGTGCGTAGGCTTCCGGAAGGCAGCAGCTTGCTGAACGGATTTTGTTACACCGCAGGATTCTCAATCTATGCTGCCTCGGCAAACTGGCAAATACGCACCATCAACGTGGACGAATCCGTACGCGCGCTTGACGAAGCAAAGGCGAATTTTCAGCTCAATGGAATTGATGAGGAGAAGCATGAATTTCACAGCGCAGATGTTTTCAGTTTTCTCGAAAGTGCAAATGCAAAGAACACAACATTCGACGTGGTGATTTTGGATCCGCCTGCATTTGCAAAATCTGCAAAAGATAAAGCAAAAGCGCTAAAAGCTTATGCACGCATGACAAGACTAGGCGTTACGGCAACAGCTCCCGATGGGATTCTAGCGCTCTGTTCATGCAGCGGAGCCGTCGATATGCAGGAATGGGTTTCCACAATAATTGAGGTCGTGGGTCACACAGGACGCTCCGCGCAAGTTATTCAAACATTCCAACACGGATCCGATCATCCAATCAATCTTATAGCTCCTGAGGGCGGCTATCTCAAAGTAATTTTCTTGCGGATTAGCTAATTGATTCGTAAGTCCATAGCTTTTTAGACTTTGTTAGGTGTTTGCTTGCCGCCAATGTTCTAAGTCCTCCTGCTGAGAACTTAGAATGGACGTGGCATTTGATTAAATCGAATGCGGTTTTTGTCAATTAGTTGCATAATTAAAGATGGACCGAATGCTTCTATCGGCACCCCCATTCCTCCTGACTTTTGGAGATGCATCATGCTTTCTGTAAGACCTTCTGACGCACGCGGACACAGTCAGCTCGACTGGTTGGACAGCCGCCACACATTTTCCTTCGACCAATATCATGACCCTCAGCACATGTCATTTGGACCATTGCGTGTAATCAATGAGGATGTCATTGCAGCTGGCGGCGGATTTGGAACCCACCCACATCGCGATATGGAAATCATTACATATGTAATTGAAGGACAACTCGCACATAAAGATAGTATGGGCACAGGTTCAATTATTGGTCCTGGCGAAATTCAAAAAATGTCGGCGGGCAAGGGGATTTTTCACAGCGAATTCAATGCTTCCAGCGAGAAGCCGGTGCATTTATTGCAGATCTGGATTATGCCCAACATAAAAGGATTGGCACCGAGTTACGAGCAGCAAAAGTTTGATTTGAAGCCGGGCGAATTTAAGTTGCTCGGAAGTCCGGACGGGCAGGGATTGGTTTCCATTCACCAAAATGTGAAACTCTATGCGGTGCGGATTGACGCGGGTAATTCGGCGACATTCAAAATGCAGCCCTCGGCAAAAGCATGGGTACAGATAGTCAAAGGCCAATGCACAGTCAATTCCATAGCGATGAATGCAGGCGATGGAGCAGGCGTGCAGCCAATTGCACAAATTCAATTCAATGCAAACAAGAGTGCCTCGTGTGAAGCACTCTTGTTTGAAATTCAAGGAAACTAGCTGCCTAGTTTGATCAAACTTCCTGATTCATATTTGCTCAGCCCGCCATAGAATATTGCGGACCCGATCAAAAATATGAGCACAGAACCCCCGGCGGCGAGCAAAGCCAATTCGAAGGAATTCTGCCTTAGCGCTTCGACAGGAATGTAGCTGCATACTCCCGCCGGTATAAGCGTGTACAGAAGGATCTTCGCCACTCCGCTAAATATCGAAGGAGGATAAGTTCCAAATGTGATGAGCGCAAATCGCAAGTTCTCCGAAATTGTTTCAGCGCTTCCAAGAAAGAATCCTAGACTTCCAACAGCAATGCTGAAACCAACGACAGTCAAGCCAACCACAGGCAACAAGAATGCGAAGAGAAGGAAGTTCTCAATTGATGGATGTGCTAGCAGGACGTAGGCAACAATGCCGAAGAGAAAGTCTCCCCATGATGAAACGCTCATCCTGCCGAACAACAAATGCGGCAGCACCGCACGCGGATAAGACAACCAAGAATCGAGTTCACCTTTCAAAATCAAGGTCGCGATGTTATTGGAATTCCCAGCCAGCCCAGTCCCCAACCCGTAGCCAGCAGCAATCACCGACCACATAGCGATCACATCCTTCTGGTTCCAATCTCCGAGCACGGGAAATCGTTCGAAGAAAAACAACCAGAAAAACAGCCATATGGAATCGTTAACAGCCATCGAGACTATTTGCCAGAAGAAAGCAACCCGATACTCGCTTTGCGATTTGAAATTGAGTTTTATATAGAAGGCTGCGAGCCGAAGAAAGCTCAAAAGACTTTTCGACATGGCCTTACCCTCCATTTACGAAGACGCGCTTGCTAGCACGTCCATAAACCCAATAGACCAAAATTGCAAAAACTAGAGCTGCCAGCAACTGCCGTGCCAGAATCGCAATGAACTCTCCCGAACTCGGTGCTACCAAGAGCTTTGCTGGCCCATACAGAACAGCAGAGAACGGCAACCATTCAAGAAATGGTTTTACGTTTTCCGGAAAGATACTCAATGGAAATAACATTCCGCCAAAAATCATATTCAAGCGCGAATAGATGAGATTCAATCCACTTGTGTCTTCGAACCAAAAAGCGCCTAATCCGATCAGAAATCCAGCAAGGAAGTCGACCGCAAAGGCAAGTGGAAGCGCCAGCATAAAAAACACAAGCGAATTCCAATTTACCGAAAGCGGACCAACTAGCAGCAGCGCAATTAGAGCACCGACAAAGAGGTTGATGAAGAATCTGATGGAGCGCTCTCCGAGATTGTGCGAAAGGCAGTAGAGGGGATACGACAGTGGGCGCTGCAAGTAATTCACAACGGTCCCACTTCGCACATCGAGATCCACACTAGCTGACACTCGTGGTCCGGATAGCGCCATAGCTTCAGTTGCGGCCAAATACCAGATCATCTGGACAATGGAAAGTTCAGCAACATGTTCAGCAGCGGATTGGTTGTAAACCGCTATCCAAAGCCGCGAAAAGATGTAGAGTATGATTCCAAGAAAGAGCAGCCGGCCTACCACTTCAGAGAGATAGACGACGTTACTACGCGCGCTCAAGAGAGCGACTAAAACATATTTTCTCAATACTCTCATGATCGATCACCTCACATTCAGAGAGTTAGTTTTGTTTCGAATCTCAAATTCCTTCCAAAAAGCGCTGATCAAAAGAGTATTCAATTCAATCAGCTGTCCTAAATGGAATTCACGCCTGGCTTGCTGGCTTGGCCTGCTTGCTTCTCGCGTTGCTTGCCTCTAGCTTTGGTTCTAGCTGGGCTTGGCTCCTATTCGCCGCATCGGAGCTTTGTATGAAAGCGCAGGCTTCCAACCTGCTTCGAAAGAGGATCGGGTATCCGTTCCTATAACGAAGCAGACGGAGCTTGCAAATAGATGTGCGCAATCACATCTTCAAGCGGCGGATCATCGATGCTGATATCAGCCACGTCACCCTGAGCAAGAACCTTGGAGACCAGCTCAGGCACGCTCAAGTTTCGTCCGTCCAACTCGTATCGATGTTTCTTACCACCGTTAGCCAGAACCTTCAGCCCTGGAAGATCAAGCGCTTTCACATCATTGTGAAACACTACGCTGATGATGCGCTCCGACAAATAATCCTTGCGAACATTTTCCACCGAATCATCAAGCATGATCTTCCCATGATTGATCACAACGACTCGCTCACTGACAGCTTCAATGTCGCCAGCGTCATGACTGGTCAGAAATACTGTCAAACCTTCTTGCCGGTTCCAATCACGCAAGAGTTGACGTAATTCTTGGCGCGCCACCACGTCCAGTCCAATTGAAGGTTCATCCAGAAACAAGAGCTCCGGACGGTGCAACAAGCTTGCTGCAATTTCAGCACGTATTCTTTGCCCGAGCGACAATTTTCGAACCGGTTGATCAATGAATGCTGATAGACTCAGCCTTTCAATCAACTCATCAAGCCGCTTTCTATAATCGGTCTTAGGTATATCATAGATTGCAGCAAGCAGTTCAAAGCTATCCTTCGGTGCCAGGTGATACCATAATTGCGATCTCTGCCCGAAGACAGAGCCGATCTTGTAGGATAGCTTGACTCGATCCTTCCAAGGACGAAAACCAAGCACGCTAGCATCTCCGTCAGAAGGGCGCAGTATGCCTGTGAGCATTTTTATGATCGTGGATTTGCCCGCACCATTGGGACCGATCAATGCTAGTGACTGTCCGGCAGGCACGACTAAATCCACGCCATGAACGGCAGCTATTTCTCGCTTCTCTCGTTTGAAGCCAGAGCCGACGTTCAGCTCGTATACTTTTCTCAAGCCATTCAATTCAACCGCGTTCATTTTAATCACGCTCCTTCGCCGCATGAATTTCAGACAAAAAATTGAGCCCCCTGTTGTGATGCAGGAGGCTCGAAGACATCGCGAACAGTAACGGAATTCCTAACGGAATCGTTCAGCCACGTGCGTGAGCATCCTGCCCTTGCTGACAGCAAGCGCAAAAATTTCTGTGCACATGTATTGCTGGTTACGCATTGTTTCTCCAATCGAACTCACGTTCGCATAATTCCATTCTCTATTTAAAGACAACAATGTCAATGAAACGTGGATTTTAGTGAACTGCAAGATTGTGAACTAATACCAATCTTCATTTCGTAGCCTTCCCATAAAGAGCCGGGCTCGTTTCGCAAAAATTTCACAAAGCATATCCTATACTCCACCTGGTCATTTCAGGTTTTAACCAAGGTATCCTTCATCCGCTTCGTCCTGACCTGCAATGACTGACCGCACGGGCTGACAATCTTTCACCTCGAATACAAAGAACCCCCTCTTTCTTTGCATCGCACTGCGGAGTCAAAACCAATATAGGACCGCGCCAATGACAGAGTTATATAAGGACACCAGCAGCTCTGGATTTCAGGGACCAGAGTCGCGTGACGCAAAGCTTGCGCTTCTAACAGCGGCGCAAGACTCTGAGGGATTTTTCAAAGCACCGACTCGGGATGCCGAAAGCAAACAAGAGCAGCAACAGAGCTCAGTTGCCATAGAAGTTGTTTGCGACCAAACGATCAAGCCTGGTGAAAAACCGGCCAATCAGCAAGACGTGGATCCTGACTGCCGTGATTTACCGACTCTTCTTCCAGAACAGCCGTTCGAGCCGATTGCGCGAAAACCAGTTGTAGTTAACGAGAAGGATTTTGATAATCTAGGACCCGAGGTGGCAAAAGCACTGCGCGACGGAGGGGTAGAAAGGATCTCCGTCCAAGAAGGGCGAGCATCTGATCACTTAGGCGTCGATTTGAAGAAGCCGCTGGATATTACGCCAAATCCACCAAGTGATAATGTGCGAAAGATCGAAATCGGTGAGAGGCTCGACGTCGACATACATCGCGAGAAAGATGGATCCATCTATATGGATAACATTCGAGGTCTGACCGCCATTGTTAACGTGCTTGGTGCTTGGCAAAACGTGCCGATAACACGGGTGGTGCTAACGCCGACTGCGGATGGACGGACACGCATCACAGTGACCGGACAAGTAGGGTTGTTCAGCCAAACGCAAAGCTCTGTGAAAGAGGGCGAAATTCTGAAGAAAGCCGGTGCGCTCGTGGACAAAATCGACGAGTTGCAGAAAAAGCCATAATTCGGCAGCACCATTTCTGGTCCACCCGGTAGGCTAGCACGCCTCCGAAGGAGTAGTGGGTCCGCTTACTTTGCCGAGGAAGCGATCTTCGCTTCCAAATCCTTTATTGTCTGCTGCAGTCCCGGAAGCGATGGATCCTTCGGATTGTAAGAAAACTTGAACGCATAATTGTCCTTGTATGCCTGCAAAGCATTCTTCAGCTGAGCAGCCCCTACATAAGCCGCCCCGAGATTGCCTAAGATGTCTTCGCCTGTGAGGTGATGATTTCTGCCATCTGTTTTACTCACAAGCTGAGCGTCCTGAAGAGTTTCGATCGCTTCATCGTAGCGTTTCATTTTGACAAGCAAGACACCAAAATTGTTTATAAGGTTGGAAGTGAGAGGAGACTGTTGCAGTTTGGACATCTCAATCGCGCGCTTAACCAGAGGAACAGCTTTATCGAAATTACCAAGGTGATAGTAATTCATTGCCAGATTGTTCAAGATCAACGATGTCGTCACGCTTTTTCTTTCCTCGGCGATTTTCAAAGCCCTCTCGTAGAGCACCGTAGCCTCTCCGTGCCTGCGCAAACTATCGAGGCAGCTTCCCAGCGCATACAAAGTAAGTGAATACAATTCCTCGTCCTTAAAGTCGAGCCTTTCCATAAGCGCGAGGGCTTCGTTAAGCGTTCGCTCTGACGCTGGATATTGACCCCCATCACGAAGCGCGCGTCCCTCGAGACTAAGAATTCTTGCTCGTTGAATAGTGTCCTTTCCATGGCGAGAGATGCTTAAATTCTCCGCCTGCTTACAGGATTTCACGATGTATCTACCATCACCACGCGTATCAAGAATATAAGAAAGCTGATTCAATTGCTTTGTGATATCCGGGTCATCGAAATCCCCCACTGCTGTTTTGCGCTCTTTAGAAGAAGCTCGTGCTTCAGCAAATTGTCCGTTCTTCTCAAACAGCTTGCTAAGCTGCTCCAGTGAATGCAAATAACTGACGTTTGGCGGAGGCAAGTTTTTAGCGATCGCCGCAGCAAACTTGTACGAATCAATCGCTTCATTGGTCCGACCTCGCTTAACCAATGAGTCGGCGGACTTAACCTGAGCATCCAATACCAATTCCAAAACACTCTTGTAATTGAATGCAGCAAAAGTGAAAACGCTAGCGAGGACAAGTCCGATCACCGCTGCTGGCACGATTGACTTACTTATAGTCAACCGCTTTTTGACATAGATTTTCTTACCGGCCAAGACCTTCTGTAAATCATCCAGGATCGCACTCATATCCTGATAGCGATCTGCCGGATCCTTTTCCGTGCACTTTTTGATAATCTTCTCCAAGCCCAGAAGCAGAGAATTCTGTGGGCTCCTCGATGACTTAGCAAACGGCTTGAATTCGCCATTCACATGCAAATTCAAGTAATCAAAAGCATTCAGTGCTTTATACAAAGGAGCCCCAGCAAATGCCTCATACATAACGCAGCCGAATGAATAAATATCGCTGCGATGATCAATGCTTCTAGCCATCCACTGCTCGGGGCTCATGTAAGCAGGACTTCCCATGATTTCTCCGGTCATGGTCAACTTAGAGGCATCCCCCTCTGTATGTTCATCGGAATTGAGTTTTGCAATTCCAAAATCGAGGATTTTCGCAAACACGGAATTTTCTTTCCGGCAAACCATTATATTTGAAGGCTTGAGATCGCGATGAACGAGTCCTGTGCTATGAGCCGCTTTCAATCCACTACATACTTGCTGGAAGATAGCAATCAATTCCGAAACGGTCACAGATTTATCAACCAACATCTTATCCAAAGTATTGCCGTGCACAAATTCCATAACTATGAATGCGACGGGAGATAGCCCGTAATCCATCGTTTTGACGACATGCGGACTCTCAATTTTGGCTAAGACTTTCGCTTCATTTTCGAATCGACGTAATTTCTCCACTTCGTCCTTGATGTGCAAGTGCATAACCTTCACGGCAACAGGAATATCCAGACTCAAATGGGTTGCACGATAGACGTACCCAAACCCGCCATGTCCAATAATACTTTCAATTTTGTAGCGTCCCGCTAGCACCTTTCCGAGAAAAGCATCTTGGGGGCTTTCGAATAATTCTTCGTGCTGGATTGCTTCACGGGCAGGCTCTGTCATGATAAATATATACCCGGGTGTTGGAGACAGTCCCACTGCTCTTCCTGCCAGGGAACCACAAGTGCGAACTTCAATTTGTCCCGGGGGTATTTCTCCCCTTGTAGGCAAAACAGCCCAAAGGTATATTAGTCGTGGGTTAGGCATGGACGCGGTTTGTCTTTTCGAGACGGCGCCTATGTTAAACAGTTTAATTTGTTCAAAATTCCAGAAAGCTTTCCACACCTGCAATTAAGGCATGGATGGCAAATTTCTCGCGCTCACTCGAATTGAGTTCACCAAATAGTCACAATATTTTGCTAAAACAAAGAACTAGCTAAGGAATTCGGCACCCACAACAGCGATAATCCAACATGGCTGTCGCGTCGCAAGGACCTACTGCGAAAGTTCTCAAAAACAGGGACAATAAGTATATGCAAGAACTCGTCGAAGGATTTGAAAGAAAGCTAGCGGATTCGGTACTTCATGGCTCGTCCGAGTCATTTGTACTGAGACTGGGCACCGGCATTCCGCGCTTTGCCAATCGAGTCCTCTGCTATGAACCGCCGGCATTATCTGACCGCCAGAAGAGTATCGTCGACGCGCTTTCCGCTCGCACGCATCTGGCTGTAGCGGTTAAGCAAATGGATCCGCATAAAAACGAGTTCTGGATCGCCATAAAACGCAAAGGCAGCTAGTAGCGCGTCCAATTTATCTTAGACAGCACCGATATTTCACAATGGAACCTTAAAGAGCAGGTATAGTATTGCGACCCCTGCGATTGTTAGCGCGCTGTCGAAAGAGATTCCTGTATGAGCTTTGAAACGCTTCGGAAAAGTGCAATTCTTGCATTTGCAATTTTGTACGTCACAAACTTCGGGTCGGCAATCGCGGCTACAAATGATGTTGCTAAAAAGAAAGCAGCAGCCAAAGGTACAACGACACCGCATTCAACAAATACTGCCGCGGCCTTAAAAGGCGTGAGCGGAGCGAAAAAGAATTTAAAAGCAGTAAAGACATCTGCGGCGAAGGCGGGAAAGCCCGTTCGTTTGAAGATCGAAGTGCCTTGTCGCGCTTGGACGCCGAAAAATGTTCAGCCCAAAGCTGTTCTGCTATGCGTGCACGGGCTCGGCTTGAACAGCGCGTCCTACACCGAGTTTGCAAAGCAGATGGTGAAGGAAGGCATTGGCGTATTCGCAGTAGATGTTCGCGGTTTTGGTACGTGGATGCAATTAAAAGGAGAGCAAAAGTGTGATTTCGAATCCTGCATCGCGGACGTTCAACAAGCGCTAAAAGTGCTGCACACGGTGTACCCCAACAAGCCAATTTTCGTTTTGGGTGAATCGATGGGCGGTGCAATTGCGATGCGCGTCACGGCTGATCATCCTGAGCTAGTGGATGGACTCATATCGTGCGTTCCATCTGGCGATCGTTTTCACAAAACAAAGAACCAACTGCGCGTCGCACTGCACCTCATCACATTGCGCGGAAACAAAGACATCGATGTCGGTAGTGGCGTCATCGAAGACGCGACTGACGATATGTCGCAGCGCACAAAATGGAAAGAAGATCCACTGAACCGACTCAAACTTTCATCTAAAGAGCTTATGCACTTCCAGAAATTCATGAATGAGAATCATGAAACAGCAAAACGCATCACCGATACACCGGTGTTATTCGTCGTCGGGCTTGAAGACAAGCTCGTCAAGCCGAAAGGCACAATGGAATTGTATGAAGAGGTCGCGGCAGAGGACAAGAAAATGGCGACAATCAAGAATGCTGAGCACCTTGTATTCGAGAATCACCAGATATCGAGTGAGCTGAAAGGGCTGCTTATCTATTGGTTACTGACGCATAAGAAAAGGACACCGCTTAGACCTTGAACGAATCAACTTGGGCAATGTATGTAACAAGGAATCGGCGACTAACAAAACACTAGAATTGAAACGTTATCAAACAGGTGCAATATGACTACATTTCCACCCGGTCCAAAAACGACGATGCCTCTGGGCTTGGACTTTCCGGAGAAGTTCAAATCGGATCCCCTTGGCACGGCTGCGATGATGCGAGACTTAGGCGATATCTCGCATGTACGCATGGGACCAATCGACTGGTATCAGGTCAACACACCTGAACTAATCAAGGAAGTTTTCGTCACAAAATCAAAGATCTTCGGCAAGACTGATCGTTTCAAGAAGATTCTGAGCACTGTCGACGGCCAAGGATTGGTCTTGTCTGAAGGTGAGTTTTGGCTTCGGCAGCGCCGAATCATTCAACCAAGTTTCAATCACGAAAAGCTCGCGGACTACGGCCGAATCATGGTTGAAAAGACAGACGAAATTATTGAAAGCTGGAAGAATGATCAAAAACTCGATTTACTGGAAGAAATGACACACACCACGCTAGGTGTCATTTCCAAGATCTTGTTTGGAATTGATGTGGGTGCCGACGCGAAGAATTTGGGTGATGCAGTCAATACAATTTCAGTTTGCTTGTATCGAGAGTTCAGCGATATTTTCCTTTTCCCGGAATGGCTTCCACTGCCTTCTAAGATTGAGAAACATAAAGCAGTCGCAGTGCTTGACGACATGATTGAGCGCGCTATGCAGAAGAGCGAGAAAGAAGGCGAACACAATACCATCATCGCCAGCATACTTGCAGCAATAGATACTGAAGGCGATGGCAAGGGCATGACGCGCGAGCAAGCCCGCGACGAAGCAATAACGATGTTCAATGCGGGGCACGATTCTACCGCGGCAGCACTTGCATGGTGTTGGTATTTGCTATGCAAAAACGAAGCAGTTTACGCAGAGTTTGTGGCTCAAGTTGACATGCTTGCAGGTAAACCTCCGAACTTTATGGATCTGGCAAAAGTTCCAATGGCTATGGAAATCGCGAAAGAAACATTACGTCTCTATCCTCCAGCATGGACTGTTCCGCGCCAGGCGAACGAAGAAACCGAACTTGATGGATACACAATTCCAAAGGGCGCATTAGCGAATATGTTCCCCTACATTTTGCAACGTGATCCACGATTTTTCGATCGCCCAGATGAATTCATTCCATCTCGATTTTCCAAAGACAACGAACACAAGATTCACAACTTCGCATGGGTCCCGTTCGGAGCCGGCCCCCGCGCCTGTATCGGCAAAGACTTCGCACTAATGGAGATGCAACTGGTCCTGATTCGAGTGGCGCAAAAATTCCGTTTCAAACTAAACTACGATGGCGAAATTGAAGTGAATCCTATCATCTCGCTGGAACCGAAAGGCGGAGTTCCGGTGGTCGCCTGCGCCCGCTAACCAGATCTAAAACTTAGGACCTTCCCACATACGATGAACCTATGTGAGCATCAGCAACTGGGACCGCCGACGTCCAGCCGGCACATATATTGAAGCTCTAGAAGCGCTGCTCTATGGTGGCGCAGGCTCCAGCCGGCTCCGAAAAGAGAATTTCTTCGCTTCATTCTCTTCATGCGAAGCGTCCGGTCCGCGGGACTCCCGCCTGCGCTAAACTTTGCGCATCTCGATGAAGCAAAACTCCAACAAGGAAACCAGAATTTCACAAGCGCTCATTAGCATTTACCAATAATCTGCTCGAATCAGGCACCGTCCACCCCCAATTGACGTAGCCGCGTTCGGCCCCATTACAGAGTGTTCTCAACACCCGCAGCAAAGGATCGTTTCCATGTCCGAACTTACACAAGAAAAACAAGCGCCAGTCGAATCAAACACAGTCAATACAACTGACACCAGTTCTGATAAATGGCAAAGCACCAGCGCAGAGATATTCAGCGAAAGCGGACGAGACAAAGGATCGCAATCTAGCGATCAGCTGGCATTTCATCAAGCAGATACAAAAGGTCCAATCGACCTAAAAGAAGATGACTTCGGCAAAATCGGTCCCAAAGCTGCCGAGGTCATGAAAGGCGCAGGCGTCAGTAAAATTGAAATCGAACCTGGAGATGGCTTCGACACAGTCACCGCGACACTAAAAGAACCACTGGAAATCGCGCAAGATCCTGAAAAGGACGGAAGCAGAAAACTAAAAGTTGACACCACTTTCAAAGCCGACATCAGTGTCGAAAAAGACGGAACCATCGTACTCGATAACATTGAGGGCTTAAAAGCAGAAGTAAAAGCACTCGGCCGGTGGCGCGACGCAAACGTCTCCCGCGTTGAGATAAGAAAAGGCGAAGACGGACAAACCGAAGTCACATCAACTGGCGGCATTGGTGTATTCAGCCGATCTCAAACGCGCATCAAGCCAGCTGAAATTATGGACAAAGCCAAAATCCTCATAGATCGCTTCAACGATCTCAAGCAAGGAAATGGTGGCAAAGATAATAAACAAAGCTCGCTCGATCTTCCCAGATTGTTGCTCGGCTAGAACAATGTAATCTCCGCTCTCATTCGTGATTTCATCATCGCAGCAGAAGGCGTGACAAGTTCACGCCAGAATAGTGAAATAGAATCCTGCATGTACAGATGCAGGGAGCGGACAAATGAAAGAAGTAGATTGGGATGCAGAAAAGCACGTGTCGCCTTCTGGCTTGGAATTCAACATTGACTATCTCAAAGGCGTCATCGAGAAGCAATGCATCAGAACAGCTGATCAAGCGTTGCCAACTTATGACTACGGACGAGAGAATCCGCGTGGAAGCACGCCGCTCATCTCTGCCGACAAAGCAGATTTCATATCGGACTGCGTAAAGGAGCGACGCGGCGAATATGAAGAATGGATGACCGAAAGCATAGACCGCGAAGAGGCAAGAACGGCCCTCGACAAGATCAACTCCGATATAATGAAAACAGCAAAAAATGGTAAAAACGAACTCGTAGTGAAAACGTTGTATACAAACGAGATTCCGCGATCGTTTGAACCGGTAACAGAAGCACTCAAGAATAAAGGATATAAGATAGAGGTTCAGCAATCGCAAGCACAAGGTCCCGAAACCCCTCCCCAATTCGAAGTCATAGTCAAGTTCAAATAGAAAACGTAAAAACACGCTACTGCTACCCCCGCGTCGCTACAAGGAAACGAAAGAATACCGGCCGCCTCGAAGCTCCTAGCGAGAGCGCCGGGTTACAGACTGCTTCGAATGTCCTAATCGGAGCGCAGGCTTCCTGCCTGCTTCGAAAAGAATGGGACTTGCTGATATGATCTCGCTAAATAAATTCGAGCTCAAATCATGCTTTCACTCGTAGAAATCAGAAACAAACTTCAACGTCGAGCGATAATTCTCGAACATGCAATTTGTGAACCTGGAATCAAAGATCCCAATTGGTCTTGGTTCGGCAACGTCGATCTCTGCTTACCAGGCGAAACTTGGCCTACCCAAGACGACGACTTTCTCAGCCCGCTCGCACAAATAAACCTGACACATTTTCCATTTCGCCCTCCACATCTGCAAGACGTTGAATTGCTTACAGTCTTCATCAACGAATTTGATTTGCCATCAAGCGATGAAGCAAATGGTAAAGGATGGTGCCTCCGAGCTTATCGTTCAATTTCCGAACTGATACCACTCAAAAGACCTGAGGCTCTAAAATCAGATCTCAAAGCATTTCCTCTACAGCCTGCAATTGTTGAAGCCGATTTTCCATGCCACGAGGACGTCGAAATCGATTTGCCTGAAGAGTTGGATGACAATTATCCGGATCACTTCAAGACTGTCGAGGGATTTAAACTTGGCGGATGGCCTTATTTGATTCAAAGCGAGATCTATTGGGCGCCATGGAACAAGCATCCGGCTAAGCCAGAATATGTTTTCCAGATCGACTCCTGCGAAAAAGGTCAATGGCAATGGGGAGACGGCGGGGTCGGCTACTTTGGCAGGGGAACAGCGCCTGGTCACGAGAATACGTGGACGATGGCTTGGCAGTGCTACTAGCTGATATTAGTAGATGCTCTTGTCGAGGCAATTCTGACCTGAATTTCAGGTTCATCCCGGCGCCGAATTTACACTCTTGAAGGCTCCAAACTCGCCGAAGCACCGATCCCACAATACTTTTCGGACGATGACAGGTCTGCTAAAGATCGTAAAGTGGCCACGATTGAAGGGATGTAGAGCGTTGCCAAGTATGTTAATATGACTTTCTCTTGGATCTTATAGGTCCCGGGGTTACGTCTGCCCGTAGCCCAGCTGGATAGAGCGCATGGCTACGAACCATGAGGTCGGGAGTTCGAATCTCTCCGGGCAGGCCAAACTAAAACAAAAAACGACTCCTCCGGGGGTCGTTTTTTACATGGGACGTGAGTCCGGAGTTTCAAATGCACGACTCCAGCCAAAAGCCAAAACGACCACCAACTTGGCGAGAAATGCATGCCGATACAGACCCCCGAATTGAAGAAATTCAGTTCCAACGATTGCGGGAAATGCCGGCTTGGCGTAAGTTCGAAATAGTTGGTCAAATGAACAAGGCTCTTAAAGACCTTATTCTTGTGAGTCTGCACGACCGATATCCCGATGCAACGGAGGAGCAAATTCGTCGCATCATGGCTGACAAAATATTGGGAAAAGAGCTTGCCCTGAAGGCTTATGGTCCCTGCGATTACCCGCATCATGAGGAGTCGAATCTTGGAGATTCCTGAATGGGCCTTTGTTACACATAGAGTCATCGAAGTCTTAGAAGCTTTATCAATTAAGTACGTGATAGGAGGTTCTATTGCAAGCATCCTGCATGGAACAACGCGATCAACGCTGGATGCCGACATACTGGCTGAAATTGAACTCCACCATATTCCTGACCTCAAAGCAGCTTTGGAGGCTGAGTTTTATATTAAGCCTGAAATGATAAAGAACGCCATACGTCATAGAAGTAGCTTTAACTTACTGCATCAGGAAACAATGTTCAAAGTTGACATTTTTCTTCCCAAGAAACGAATCTTCGACTCGGCCCAGTTAGAACATCGTGTCGAAAAGCTGTTGGCGCCTGAATCCGATCAAAAGGTTTGGATCTTAAGCGCTGAGGATATCATTCTCGCAAAGCTTGAATGGTATAACAATGGGAATCGCGCCTCAGAACGTCAATGGCGTGACGTACTTGGTGTTGTTAAATCGAAGTACCCAAGTCTTAATACGGACTATCTAAGTCGGATGGCCGCGCAACTCGGGATCACCGAGTTGATGGAAGCAGCTCTCGCTGAAGGAACGAACAACTAAAGAGCGCACGGCTACGAACCATGAGGTCGGGAGTTCGAATCTCTTCGGGCAGGCCAATTGTAAGTCAGATGAAAAGCGACTCTCCAGGGCAGGGTCGCTTTTCTTTTGGGGTAGGCAAATCGACTCCGTGTAATGCGTGCGTAATGTTTTTAGATAAGAGGAGAAAAGCTAAGGAGAGAATTTTTCTTCCACCGACCCGTCTGTCATCGTGGGTGGTGCGTTGTGAATATCTGGGACGTTTGGGCCGTTGCAAGCGAGCCCTCGCAGACATCAAAAGAAATTTCTTGTTAGTCGTGGCCCATATTCGCGCAAATCGTTGCGTCCCATCATATCGAGCATCTCGTTTCGCAGGTTCTCTCAGCGTGCCTTGAGCTCTTCCAGATGCTCTCGGGCTGACGGCAGATGAGGGTCCGCGGGGGAGCAAACTTGCAGAAAGTAATTCAATTCTGAAATGGCGCCTGCGCGGTCGCCGTTTTTCTCCATGGCCCTGCTCAATAACCAGTGCACATTTGCATCCTTTGGCGTCAATTTGGCTGCCTCTTTGTAGGCATCGATCGCCGGAACCACATAACCCTGCACCATCAATACCGAGCCCAATGTGGTACGCGCTGAAGCCGAATTTGAATCAAGGCGCACGGCTTCCTTGGCCTGCTCCGCGGCTTGATTCAAATCACCACTTTTCATAAG
The DNA here is from genome assembly GCA_021732085.1 of Candidatus Obscuribacterales bacterium. Classification (GTDB taxonomy): domain Bacteria; phylum Cyanobacteriota; class Vampirovibrionia; order Obscuribacterales; family Obscuribacteraceae; genus JAIEPM01. Next base: position 102,730 of record JAKFVQ010000025.1, read on the forward strand.
CGTGTAGCTGAGCCGCTCCCGCAATTCGGAGCGGGCAGGATATAGGTCAACAGCTTGTTCCATGTAGCTAAGAGCCGCCTCTGTCTGCCCGGCGGCCAGAGACTTAGCGGAAAGCGCATTGAGTATCGATATGTCTTTCGGATTGAGCCTGTATGCCGTGTTCAATTCTTGCAAACTGCTCTCCTTTTGCCCGAGTTTATCTAAAACGCGCGCATAGTTGAAGTGGAACAGCTCATCGTTTGGGCGAACAGCGATTGCTCTTCTATACATGTCCGCTGCAGTTTTCCAATCATCTTTAAGAGTCAAGGCAGCACCGAAGTCGGCAAGGGCGTCCGCATATTTCGGATCGACAGCGATGGCCAGTCGATACTGTTCCAGAGCTTCGTCTGCTTTTCCGTCAGCAATCAAATTGCTCGCTTTCAAGTAGGCTCCCTCCGCGGAAAGAAAGGAACTGACCGACGACGGAAGATTGGCAACCTGCTGCGCCGGTGGGACGCCGAGAACAAGATCTGTCCCTGTCCATGCGGATTTCATGACAGGAACCTGCTTCTTTCTCCAATCTAAAGAAGCCGTATCAGATTCGGTCTTCTCTTTAGCGATAGCAAAAGCCTTGTTGAGTGAAATCAGTCCATTCTCCTGGCGCAGAGCATTGGTGAGATTCTTGGAGAACGCGCTACTCCAGGTGATTTCATTGGGTTGGCTGGAGGATAAAATGATAAAGCCATTGCCCAAAACGACTTTTCCAAGGTCGAGATTATAGCTCTGAACGAGAGATTTGGCGCCTGATTCCAGTTTTGCGGCACCACTGTATGCTGCTTGCAAAATCAGTACAATGCGGTCGCTGTGAACGTTCTGCTTTAATGTACTCATCAGTGTCTGCATTGAGATACAGGTTCCATAGATGTTATCGAGAGCGCAGTCGTAGGCGCATAAATAGGTATTGCCGTCAGTTGTGGGAAAGCCGCTTGTAGCAATGAAAACGACAACTAGATCGTCAGGACCCACAGCGTTGCCCAGGAAGCTCTGACCCAGCGCTGTCATTATGCCTTGCTTCGTGGCGCCGCCGTCGACGAGTAACTTCACGTGATTGCGATCAAAACGGCCACCACGCGAATCAATCAAATACTCGCAGAAGTCTCTGGCAGACTGGCCCATGTCGCCAGCGTCAGCTGGGGTCAAGCGCGCTTCTTTGAACTTCGATGTGCCAATGACGACAGCCCATTTTTGTTTAATTGGTCTATTTTTACCGATAGCGTTTGGATTTAGGTCTTGAATCTTGGTGAATTCAACGCCGGGTATAGAGCTCCGCGAAACCTCATTCGCCGCTTGAGACCACACAGGCAAGCACGTCAACGTCGCTATCAAGAGAAATAGCCACTTAAGACGTCGCATCAAGCTGACCTCAAATTAGTTACCATGCAAGAGCCGTATACTTGCCGAAACCACTCCATCGGCACCAGACATCAAGCGAACCAAGCTGCTGTCGCCAGAATTTTGCAGCTGAGAAACCCCCGAAAAATCATCAGGAATCATAACCGGGGTTGGATCATCCCAAGTCAGTTTCATGCGTGTCGGGCATAGGTCTTTGGCCCCAGAGCGCTCCTCTGAGATTAAGGCGGTACGAGTAGTATCTTGAAACGACTGCGGCGTTACGGCAACTGTCTCATTTGCAAAAACAAGACCCAATTGCTCAGTTCCTGGATGTTCATCAAATTTCATCCAGCTCTTGGATGGTATCGCATAATCCTGACCTTTCGTCAGATAGTTGCGAGTGCCGTATTCGGCAGTGGGAAATAAAAAGTAGCTTTTACCGGTGGTACCCGTCTTCATAACGAGATAGGCATAGCCGTCGCTACCTGGTATCAAATGGAAGCGAATCTGATCACCGGATTTAAATGCCGTTTTATTATTGCAGCGATATATCTTTCCGTTTCTAAAAAGCTCAATCCAAAAATTGATTTGAGGACGGGGTGTCGTCCCTATACGATTCTTGAATTCGTGCTTGGGAACTTGTTGTGGAAGTGCAGCTATTTCATTTTTTGCTGCTGATGCTGTTGCAGTTTCATTTACGGAATCACTTTCAATCTTTGCCATTTCACTGCCCAAAAACTCATCTTTAGATGCCACCACAGACAGTATCGATAAAGATCTGGCGATTTTGGGACCCAGCGGCGAGATATTTCTATCGATCCACGTCGTAATGAAGCTCAAGTCGTCTGGTTTGAATTGGCCTTCTTCGAATATCAAGTGCTCGGCGTTCTTGCTCAAGACCAGTTGCCGATTCGGCGTCATTAGCCGTTCGAAAAGCTTCCAGGTTCCAGCTGGACGGATCAACTTGTCGTTAGTTCCTTGTACAAACAAAACCGGAGTGTTTTTTACCAGTCCGGCAGCTGTCAGATTGCCAGCCATGAAATTGTCGAACTGCAAAAACTCTTTCGGCGAGAAGTCATTTCGCATTAGCGGGTCGTTTTTCCACTCATTGCGCACTTCTTCCTTTTCTGAAATCTTTTGCACAGCTGCCTCTGCGACGTTACTCATCGGCTTGGAGTAGCCACCTAATATGGTGCTCAATCCAGCCTTTACAGTAGCCCCCAATTCGCGTCCACTCATGCCAAAGCGATCGCGCGCCGGAACCGACGTGATCAGTCCTGAAACCAGCTCAGGATAAAAAGCCGTCGCTCGCAGCGCTATTGACCCTCCCATCGATTCACCTAAAATGACTACGGGCAAATCGGGATGATTCTTGTGGATTTGCTCTAGCACCGCTTTGATGTCTGCAAGACAGCCGTCGAAGTCCAACTCTGTGTGTTGTGTTGGATCCTTCAACTCGCCGAACCCGCGCAGGTCCATTGCGTAAGTGGCAATGCCTACCTTGGCCATCTCTTTGCCAAAGGCGGCATAACAGCCTTTATGCAAGCTAAATCCGTGAATACAAAGCATTGCGACGCGAGGCTTCTCATCGGATGGCAGCCATGAAACGCAGGGAGCGTTTTTGGCTACGGCGTTTGGAATGCGAATTGATTTTGCTCCAGATTCGTCGCTATCGCCTGAGGCTTGACTCTCGCCGCTAACATCCTGGGCACCTGATTCAAGCATGAAAGAAGCAAAGCTAAGCGCAAGAATAGCTGTAAGTGCCAATTTTGCGATGTATTCTCGGATGATCAATCCTGCTTCCTCGCCTGTCTTAACTACGTCGCCCGGCTAAGTCTCCGCAGCGCTTGTGCCGATTGCCCCAAGCTCCTTCTCAAATCAAGAGCGGCCATCAAAGCTCAATGAATATCGAATAGTTTAGCAGAGAAGCCTCTCCATACCCCCATCTGTCTTTCTTGGAAACGGTCTAAAATACCCGACCAGAATCTGCTGCCGGACAGAACCTCAGCAAGGTTAGTATTAAATAGCCAGAGAATTCACCAACGCATTCCTGAATTCATACCATAACCGCCGTAGCCCCCGTAGCCTCCATAGCTGCCGGGCATGCCACCATAACCGCCACCATAACCACCCATCATGTTGCTCAATCCGCCACTCATCATGCTACTCATTCCCATACTGCCAGCCATTGTGCCAGCCGCCATGACGGTGCGGCCCAAATCCTGCCCTAGTTTTTTCAAAAACGGATGTCCCTGCTTTTGTTTCTCTTCGTCTGTGGATCTGGAATTCTTTGAACTTGCCAATATAGGCGTACTTGCGTAGAGATTGTGTGTTTGCGAGAAGGTTGGCTGCAATGCTGCCATCAAACTACTAATTCTGGTCGGCAGCGGCGCAAAGTGTTTAGTTGGCTGAGTGGAAAAGACTGTTTGCTCCAATCGGGCGACTCTATTATTTAACGAGTCAGTATAAGTTCTTCCGTAGACTTGTTGTTCCATTGATGAAACCTCCGCTTTCAAGGACGGTGGTTTTTGCGGACCTTTTATGGAGGCTGAATCAGACGGAGATTCATTGTCTTTTGAATAGGCAGCGTACTCATTCTCAGATGAATACGCTGCAGACGGTGGATACGTAGCGGCCGGATAGCCCTGTGGATAGGCAGCGGACGGATAAGCAGAGGGATCCGAAACAGCGACTGGATATCCGGATGGGTTCGCCACGGTTGGATACCCCGGTGGATACGCTACTGGTCCACTACCCTGCTGATAGGCAGTATTTACTTCACCTTCTCTTTGATCCGCTGTCGATGCGGCATATCGTGGCGCAGGAGAGGGAGTAGGAGAACTGGGGCTCATATGCACTTCTGAAAGAATGTGTGCCATCCGGTCATGTACGCTTCCGGATCTTGCTGAACCATACACAAATCGTTCAATTCTATCGAGCCTAATTTGCGGCGAATCAGTAGGAAAGTCGTGGGAAAAAAATTTGTTTTCGAGTGAGGAGAGCTCTTCTGCCGTTTGTGGATCATTCGAAGGAGATGCGTCACCATTCGCGATGGAACTTGGCAATGCCAAACCGATGCCTGGAGAATCATCTGCCCGCGCGGTTGATGCCGCCAGGACAAACAAGACAAGACTAAACAAAAGGCACTGATGGGATTTTTTTAGAAACATAAGACGCATTCTCGCATAACTTGCAGCGGTTTTACCAATATCTCGGTCAATTTGCAAACATCTGACTTCTCAACTGCAATACAAGAAAAGAAATCAGCATTGGGGGGTAGGAGAACCTGTTCATGGCACCATTATTCTTTAGCTGAGCAGTCCACAATTCTTCTAGAGAGCATCTACTCGTGGACAAAATTCAGAAGCTTTAAGGAGGATGCACCCATCGATGCTACTTTGACGGAAAAATAGTGATTGGTCCTTTAGATTTCCCTTCTTCTGAAATGAATTCAGTTCCTGAGAAATATCCATTGGAGGCTCCGTCCTTTTGAAACGCATACAAGGCATCGGCTCGTGCAAGAATGCCGATCTTATCTATTTCTCCGCTGGGATACTTGTATATGTACACTTCTTTTGGAAACGATGCATTCTGATTCGACGGCACTAAATCAGCGACCAATTCTGTGTCACCGTCCATCTCATACGCGTACATTTTTGAAAACGTAGGGTCGTAGATCATGTACAGGTCGTCGTTCCCTATCTGGCATTTCCAAATGGTGTTTCCTGTACGATTTTCTATGGTACCGTTCATGATACCAAGGCTCTGCTCAAAATTCGGGTCCTTAGCAGGAACACCGGCGCAATCTGTCTTAGTCAATGCTTCTGACGAAGCGAGCTTCGCAAGTATTGCTTTTGATCCTTCCTCTACATACGCAGGTGGCGGCAATCCGACAGGAACACTACTTGAATCCGGCGCGACTGGCGTAGTTACAGCAACTGAAGAGCCAGCCGGCTCTTCAGGAGGCCCTTGCGGAGTCCCTTGAACGCCCGGGTCAACGCTTCGTCCTGTTTGTGTGCCTGGACCATTAGAAGGATTCTGTCCAGTTCCTGTTAGCATGCCTTTGCCATAAAATACAGCCGCAGTAATTCCAGCTCCTACAAGGAGGAGCAAAACGATGGATGCCACTAAGATAGCCACAACCGGAGTTCCAGACTTCTGTGTATTGTTGCTGGTGGACACACGTGAAGGAGGCGGCGCCTTCATTGATAATTCATTGCCAGCAGACTTCATTGATGATGCCCTCGGCGGCGGAGCACTTGCATCATTAAACTCAGGAACAGTTTCTACTGTTTTCCAATCGCTAAATTTCTCGCACCATATCAAACTCTTAGCGTTTAAAGTTCGATTCTGCAACAGCGCTCTCAGCTGAGCCTCAGAAACAGGACCGCGCTTTTCATCATTCAGTCCGTAAAACCACTCCTCCCCATTCTGCACGGAGGCAGACGGAGAAGCATTATCCAACAATACGGTTGAAGCAGGCTGCCAATCAGTCATCCCGTCAGTCCATACCAGCACTGTCGGCGCAAAAATCTCTTTGCTCACCATTTGGCGCAGATTGCTCTCCGCAATAGGTCCCTCTTTCTGTTGATTGTTCATGTAAAACCATTTGCGCTCGCTCATGAAAACCTCTCCAGATAAGATCTATTGCCTATGCGGCTTCTAAGTCCTGCTGAAGATACACCATAATGGCTAGATGCACTACAGGCTCTGAATGAACCGGTCTATGCATCGCTAGGAACGGTTCACTGGAACTCGATGGCGGATATACTGAGTTTGGCTTGCTCAAGGAGAAGAGAAGACATGTCAGCATCAGGATGGGAAGCACTTGCCCAGTGGGGAGAGGATGCAACTCGCATCGAACGCCTAACCGGTGGAGTCGCTAATTATGTGTGGAGCGTGCGCATCAATGGGCAACTCGCGGTTGGCCGCCTCGGCAAAAGGAGCGACGAGGATCTCCAATGGGAGGCAGAGCTTCTTCAATACCTCGATAGTAAGGGACTGACCGTGCCTGTGGCAATCCCGACTAACGACGGTCGGTTTTTCGCTAACGGACTGACGGTGATGCGCTTTATGGAAGGCGGACCGCCAGAAACCGAGTCCGATTGGCGACGCGTTGCAGATGCGCTTCGCGAGCTACACCTTCTGACGCAAGGTTGGCCGCAACGCCCCGGATGGAAGTCGTCAATCGATCTTTTGCAAGCCGATTCAGGAACGAAAGTTGATCTCCTCGCGATGCCGCCCGATGGCGTTGCTCGATGCCGTGCAGCCTGGGCGAGATTCAGGGGACGTCAGACATGCGTGGTGCACGGCAATCCGAACTCTGCGGCCAATGTTCGCATAAGTGCGGACAGGGTCGCACTGATCGATTGGGATGAAGCGCATGTCGATATTCCCGATCTCGACCTGGTCTTGCCGCATAACGCCGCCGGTCTTGAAGGCGAAGAATTAGATTTCGCCACCCAAGCGTCCGCCGCATGGGAAGCCGCTGTTTGCTGGGACGACGACCACGCGATCAGCCAGCTCGCTGCAGTACGTTCCTTGTAAGCCTAAGCGCGATATCCAAAATCACAACTGCTCACATTCACGCTCACAAATTCCTCACTCCTTTGGCTTAAAGTTCACTGTATCAACACAAAATGAGAGACGGCAATGACTTCGGCAAAAAATTCAAATGATGTGAGGAAGCAAGTGCATTCAACTCAGCTTGTGCCCACAACAAAAGTCGAAATCTACGCCGCAGTAATCTCCGATCTGTGGTAAACGGTTCAGCCATTTCAAAATGAATTGTGCTAGCAGAGCATCTGTAGCTCTGAGGTGCACGATTCATTTTCCGCTTACCGTAATACCAATAAACTATCGGAGTAATGAATCATGAATGAAACAAGAAAGTCTGACACTGTCGTAACAGCTTCAAGAACAAGAAAGTCTCTCCCAAAATTCAAAGTATTGAAAAACTCATTTCAACAAGCTTTGGTCACTGGCGGTGGACAAGTCACAGGAATCTCGATCGAGAATTGCACCACACCTTACTGCGCAACTCAGCGTCAAACAGTTTGCTAGAGTATTTTGAATGATTGCGGGGGGAGCTGGCTAGCTTCCCTCATCGTCTAACTTAGCCGCCTAGCAAGCCGCATTACACAAGGCATCGTCTTGCCTTAACGGCGTAGGTTTTGACGTTCAACATCGCCAAATTGGAAATTTTGATATTGATTGCTTGTGGCGGTGCCGATGCTAGCTTGCTGATTCACAATTTGCCGCATGGATCCTTTAGGATAACGCAACGTGCTCGTGCCGTTGAGATCAGCGATTGCTTGGTAAACGGCTTGATCATAGGCTTGAATGCCTGATGACTGCGTGATTCGAATATTGATGATTGTTTTGTTGGGAAGAACATCGCACGAATACCAGGCTGAAATGCCTAGAGGATAACGGCTCACCATCATTTGTTGACGCGGATCAAAATAGAAGTTGACATTGTTGTGCACATTAATGCGCGCAATTACATTGTTCTGAATTGCTTTTTGCAAATTGTTGCGCCAGCGATCCCATTCGACAAGCAATTCTTGATTGGCAGAATCCTGATCTATATTGCCTTGCATGGGAGGACCTTGATTCGTTCCACCTTGCAGCATCGAACCCATTGGACCCGATTGTGCAGCGCCGGCCTGCATTGTTCCTATTGGAAAAACATTGGATTCCAAACCACCGTTAAGTGGTTGTGCGTATCCATCCTGCGCCCCGCCTTGCAGCGGAGCCGCGTCCGCATCCGTCATTCCCTCTAACTTGCGTTGTTTTTTCTTGCGTTCGGGTTTCAGATATTGATTCTCGGTCAGCCCTCCTTGCAAAGGCTCCTCGCCAAAGCAAGCACAAATGGTTGATGAAGCGAACAACGCCAGCATCAATGGAGCGGTAAGAATTTTAGAATAGGCTTTATGTTCGCACATGGATTCTACTGTTCTTCTTGGGTTCTATTTATCACCTTCCCCACCTGGCGCTTAGTTACACCAGGCTGGCGGAAGTTCCCACAAGCTTGGCAACCCGAAAACAATCAAGCAACCCTTCAAGCAACCCCTTCTCGTGCAGAGCGATTGGCTAAAGCGCCTTATGCCTATGTCATTCCAAGCCAAAACATCCAATTTCGCCCCAGATGAGCCTCAACTCAAAGTCCCAGCAATGGGAACCTTTAGCAGCGCTTCAGATGTCTTAGAAGCACATCTGCTAGCATCTTGATTGACTTTACGAGGTTTGGAAGCAATGCATAATAAGTTCGCCGCAGGCATTTTCTTCGCCGTCCTGATGCTGGTATCGCCAGCAGTGCTAGCCAATGAAAAAAGCGATGAGAAAGCAAATGAGAAAGCCATTGAGAAGAATGCCGTCGAAACGACGAAAGCCCCATTCACGAAGGTCGTAAAGGACGATAAGGGAGACCAAGAAGTGAAAGCTCCCTTCACTAAAGTGATCAAGAACGCCGACGGCAGTGAAACAGTGAAAGCGCCATTCACCAAAGTGAAGAAAGACGGTCACGACAACGAAACAGTAAAAGCACCATTCACATCAGTCAGGATGGAAGCCAACGGCAATGAAACGGTTAAGGCTCCGTTCACCAAAGTAGTAAAAGACGGATCGGGAAATGAAACCGTAAAGGCTCCATTCGTTAAAGTCCAGGAGAGCGCCAACGGCGACAGAGTAGTTAAAGCTCCCTTCGTCAAAGTTGAACACGTTGGTGGAAAGGTGCACATCAAGGCCCCCTTCGTAAACAAATGGATGACCGAAGAAGAGTACCAGGCGAAACACGCTAAAAAAGAACGGGACGATGACAAAAACGAGAAAACCGACAAAAACGACGACTAAGTCATCCGTCTCTCTCGCTCAGACCAGACTATAGATATTCCTTCCGGGCAGTTTATCTAGCCCCTAGAGCCCTCTTGGGCTTTGGCCGGGAGCCTATGAGAAAACCGCAAAACGCCTGCTAACACGGGATATTTTCAGACTAGCAGATGAATTTCGGTTGCCAAGGGGCTAATTTTTAGAGAGAGGGGGTAGTGAATATTATGAATCATGGATTCATTCTAGGGGGATACGAAAGTGAATAAGAAGATCATGATTGCAGGAGTTCTTGCAATTTCTATAGCGAATTTTTTACTACCAGCAGCCAGTGAAGCCGCGCCGAAGAAAGCAGCAGCTTCTGCAGCAAAGAAGGCTGAATTACCAACAGTTCTGACTGGATTTCCTACAAATTTGACAGTGCAAGTACTTCGTTGCGTACGCGCAAATGTTGCCGAATTCGGCAGAAACAACGTGGTTGTTTTGCAATATAGACTGAAGAAAGTCGGACCGAATACAGGCGCAGTAAAGTATTTTGGTGACGCGCGCTTCATAGCGCTGGAAATAAAAGTGAAAGACGCATCGCTGGGTTCGGCCTATGAAGTTATTTCAGGAGCCGGTCACGAACACAGCACTCGTTCAGAAGACGTCGATACAACAAACTGGACAGTAGGACAAACAGGCGATGGCTATGCGTGGTTCAAAATTCCAGACGACGTAACAACGCTCGATGTATTCTTTCCAAAAACGAGCCCTGTAAGAATACCAATCGAAGTACCAAAAGCCTAATAAGCATTGCAGCAATCCAAAGCCCTCTTAACGGAGGGCTTTTCTTTAATGCACTGAAAATTATTGATTGCACAATCACTGCACCCAATCCGCCTCAATACAAGCATATTTTCGCTCCAGAATAAATAGGTTGCATTCGAGGACTAATTCAAAGAAATAGACTAAACTTCTCTTGGCAGGGAGAATGCATATGAAAACCTCACACTCAATCGGTATTGCGATCTGGTTCTTAATCGCGGGCTTACTTGCCTGCCCAACCGCAAGCGCACAGCAATATACGCCTGGTCAAGCGGTAGAAGTTGACATGGCCGGCATTAATAGCTGGGAAGCGGGAACCGTTGTTCCGTTTCTTCCCGGAGATAGCCAAGATGGATACCTCGTCCGGGTTAAGGTTCCAAATTACTCCTTATATCCTGATGGAATGCTGGTCCAAAAAATTCACATGCGTCCGGCTGCGAATGCTCCCGCTCAAGCGCCCAACGCAGGCGCAAATAACCAAGCTCCCCCTCCAGCAGCCAATAATCCGCCACAAGCATGGCAACAGCCGGCGCAAAACCCGGTTGCACCGCCAGTAATTAATCGCCCTGCAAATCCCCCTGCAGCTGCAGCACCCAGAGGTGCAAAACAAAAGTTCAATCCAGGCGATCGTGTCGAGATAGACAAGGCAAGCATTAATTCATGGGAAGGTGCCAGTGTTATTCCCTTCGAAGATAGGGATCCCAAAGACGGGAGCATGGTTCGCATTCGTATCGATGGTTACACGATCACACCTCACGGTCTGCTAGTTCCTGTCGAGCGCCTACGTGCCGCGGGAGGCGCAGCACAGGTGGTTCAGCGCAACATTGGAGATAGAGTAGACGCACTATGCACAGGTTTATGGTATCTCGCTACAATCATCGACAAGAAGGGCGTAGACGAGTACAAAGTGCGGTATGACGTCGGCGGCGTCGTAAATGAAGAATGGGTAGATCCAACACGATTGGCTGCCCCCGGACAAGGACGCGGGGCCCGTGGAGGCCCGGGACTCTAAGACTTCGGCATAAATATAACTAGTCAAAAATTGTCTTGGTGTTTCGCAGAGGATTTGAATGCCTGTCATAAACGGATTGAAATCAAAATGCTTCATTTCTAAATGGCATAGAATCATGCCGTTTCCTCTTTCTGCCGTTTTAGTTTTGCTACCGAACGTGGATGGATACGCACAAGAACAGAATCAAGAAGCCTTTCAACTATCTGTAACTCAAAGCAACGTCCTTCAAAATAAGCAGCCTCCGCCAACACCCAACCATGCTCAGTTTGCGCCGCCAAATCAATCACAATTTGCGGGACCTTCTCAGCCACAATATGCAAATCAAAACAGCCCACAATTTAGAGGGCAAGTCCTGATGCCGCCAACCCGGGTGTTCAGTGCCGCAGCGGCTAGTCATAGCGGACCAGGGCTGCTTAACGATTCAAGCCCCCTAGCCTATGATCTTACAATCTGTCAGGATGATCCCAATTTCCATCCACCGTATCTGGTACCAAATCCCGAGATCCTCAACCCCGGATCAGGATTCGGAGAGTCTCCTCAAAATGTCCGTCTATGGCAAACCTGGGCTGACCATGTAGCGATGGCGGCATGGACGGCTTGGCGGCAGCACGCGTTGCCGGAATTTGGATGTGCGGAAATTGACATTACGCTAAATCGTGATGGAAGCTTTCAAGCTAAACGAGGCAACCATCGCTATTACTCAGCCAGACCCGATGTCCCAGTTGAGCAAGCACCGTTTCTAATGCAACTGGACCCTTTCCTGAATTACCTACGGAACACAAGGGTGTTTAGGATGCCCGAGGGGATCCGCCTGAATGGCTATTCAACAATCGAATTCCAATTACAAGTTGGAGTGCGACAAAAAGATCGAGCTAATCCTTACAGCTGGTGCGGTTTCATGAATGACTGGAAATGGTGGACTAACAGTGGGTTGCCAGTTTATGACCGCATTGAATCTGAATTAAACGGACTAGGGAAATCGAAATAGTCACCTTCAGAACGCTGCTAAACTAAGCCAGTCATTTTGAGCCCGTGACGGATGAAAAATCTTTTTTCCTAATGTGCGCGTGCACACCTTTTGTCTCATCTACCACTTGAGTAATTTCGAAGTCTGTCGCAGCACTCAGATAAGACAGCGCAGTTGCATTGTCCATGCCCATTCGTTCAGACAGGAATTGGATAGCTGTGCGCACCGTTTTTTTCAAAGCAGAATCAAGATTTGCATCCAGTCCGATAGGAATCCAGTAATCCGGTGTCTCAGCAAATGGCTCCTTCATCTCCTTTACTGGAATGGCGGGATCGCCTGCTTTTAGCAGCGTGAGCCGCACTGTAGTTCTAAGCGATGCCTCCAAGGCTGTTAATGCCACCTCACCGTCGCCCTGATTGAAGTGTGGATCACCCATGAAAAACATTCCGCCTGCCAGCTGAATCGGCAGAAATAGCGATGTGCCGACGGTTAAATCCTTGAGGTCGAGATTGCCACCAAAGGACGATGGCGGTATCGAATTTACTTTATTAGTGGTATCCGGCGCCACTCCCATTGTCCCCATGAATGGATGGATGGGAAATTGAACTTCTTTTCCATTGCTAGTTTTTACGCTGCCATACAATTTGCCTTCAACTGTACTAATCGGAATGAAAGTGAAGACACTGCCAAATAAGTCGGGATGGTCTTTATCGGCACCGGGCTGGGGACCATCATTTTGCGGATACTCGCCAGGCAATGCGCCCTTGCCGTGGCGGTTGCCTACGATGCCATAAGGTACACGGGGCGTCATCGATATCATATCCACTTTCAGCACATCGCCGGGCTGCGCACCCTCAATTGCAATCGGACCGATGATAATATGAGGTCCGTCCGTAACCATGTTGTGTTCGACTTTTGAAGCACAAATTTCGATTGCATCGGCCAAGACATCAGAGTTGGGCACTCCAAACTTGCCAAAGAATCTGACAGGATCGCGCCCTTGATCTTCCACCATCCCTTCTGATGATAAGTTATCGAAAGTGACAAGACTGTTCGAGGGCACGGTCAAGATTGGTCTGGAATTTTTATTTGGCAAGAACCCCCATTGCATAGTGTTCAGCGCTGCTGGTGCATAAAAGGTGCCGTCGGATAACTTTCGAGGGTGATCATACATTCGTTGGAGAATTTTGCTTGGGATTTTCCGCTCGTTGGCAATTGCAACTAATTCATTAGACGCTTCCGTTGCCATCGCCGGATTCACGGAAATAAATGCGCTCAGCAATAACATCGCGCTAACTTTCAATCGCCAAGGACGAACAAATAGATCACACTTTTGCATTTGGGCTTCCTCTAAATCACCCCTTTAGGGGATTGCAATGGAACGCTGTTTTTGCTCGCAGAACGGCACTCTACAGCCCTGTAAGGGGTTTATTCCCAGTTTATACAATTCAGATCAACCCAAAAAATATTTTTAATCCAGAGCCTGGAGCAACTCTACCAAACCAGTGTTCATGCGATCTACCATAGCCCGCAGATCGAACAGCATGGATATCCTAGCCGTCATCAGCTTGATAGATTCACACCATCTATGGTGTCTAGGCCCAAATGCTGACACCCTTTCAATCGTGGCAGCTTTCTTGACATTAACTGGCAGTATCTTTGCGTTCTGCCAGTACTTAATCAGCTGCTCTTGGCGGGTTAGCGATGTTGTACTTCCCGGTGGAACGGAGCGCATGTACTTCGCAACAATTGTGGGCAATTGCTCCGACGCAGGTGTCTGCAAACCAAATGTTTGACCTAAGAGGTTTGGCGATGATTTAGAGTGGCGGAAGCCTCCGCGTTGAGCGACCAAAGATAAGCCTGCTAAACCAGCAACCGTCAACCCAGATACAATATTTAGCCGGTCGCCATAAAGATTGCGGCGCTCAATTTTTGTAAGACCAAGAGGTCCGTCGATAATTGTGGAGAGTATGCCCAACTGAAGAAAGTTGGCATCATTTAATAGCGATACAGTCAGGTCGCGCTCTCGGGTAACTTGATCAAGAGCTTGTTGTTCAAGGGTAATTTCACGATCAAACCGTGCCGATAGGACTCGCAGCTCTAGTCCAGCTGTCTGCACCTTGCGAGCCAGTTTAAGCTGCAAGCTGACCGCATCATTTTCATTCAACGTTCCCAATCTCTTCAGTTGGAGCAGGCGCTTCAAATCACTTTCAATTCCCAGGAGTTTGGCGGCTTCCCATGCATGGCCGCCAATGTCAGCGTGCTCCGTGGAGGCTGATACTTCTTGATCATTTTCCGCGCTATCGGTGCCCCTCAACACCTCAAGGGTTTGGGTTTGGAACGACTCAAGTTCCTTCATTAAAGAATGAAGCAACGTGATTCGATTTTTGACCACCTTAATGGTGTCATACTTGTGTGTGGGCATCGCTGCCACTGCGGCAAGATTTTTCTGAGACGATAGGTCGATTGTTGAAACGTGATTCTGCCTCCAAGCTTCATTTAATAGCTCGCGCCTTGACTTTCCATCAGTTGATCCCGGTGGAGGCGAATTAAGCAACTCAGAAATGAAAGCAGAAAACTTGTATTCATCGGAAGGGTGAAGGTTGAACAGTTGTGCAAGGGAGTTTGGACCAGTATCTAATCTTCTCCAAAATCCGTGTTGTTGCAGAGCAGCAAGCAGCGTCAGTGTACTGCCCGTGGCTCCGGATATGACAAACATTTGATTGCCAGCAAATCCATGGCGGCTCAGATATAATTTGCCTGCAACGATACCGAGTATTCCCGATTGGAGAAAGTTTGCGTCATAGTTGAGCTGTAACGACTTTGCTCTGCTAGTTTCCAAATCCGCAAGTATTATGTGGTAGTTGTAGTAAAGATCTTCATCTACCTTATCGGCAGCAGCTTGAATTTCGAGGGCACCTTCTAAGGTTTTTTGCAAAACAAATGATTCGATTTCATTGATACGCAGAATATTTGTCCCGATCTTCTTGAGCCGATTTAGCTCTTGAAGATAAGGACCGAGCTTGAGAAACTGTACAACCTGACTATCAGCACCCCGATCACTGGTGCTGTCGATCTCAATACCTGGCGGGTTTGCGTCAATTAATCTCAAAAGTGCAAGCAAATCGTGATCATATTGAAGAACGGCAGTATGAAGGGACCATAGAAGAAGTATGCGAGAACGGAGCATGCTCAAGCTTGCCTTTTTCTTGTCGGCCAAAGCGAAGAAATTGGCTGAATTAGATGCATCAATACCATACTGCTGCTGCCAATGTGCAAGTAGTGCTTCTCGCCTTGATCTTTCCTGCCCAGGGAGCTTGGCATCGAAGTAGCGATTTAGCAACGGAGGCATATTTCTTGCGTCTACTGGTCCAGCCGTGACCAGATTACCAAGCACTGCAGGCGGTGCAACATGGCTGGCTTTGGCAATCGAGCCATGAAGGCGAGACAGCGTCGAGATTCCTGTATTGAGAGATCCGCTAATAGTTGTAAAAATACCGGATGTAACGAACTGCTTTTGCATTCGCATGTACGGTTCCATCGTATAGAACGTAGCTAATTGTGCAAAGCTTGCAAGAGTAAACAACTGTCCAACCAGAGCCTGTCGCCGCTGTTCCTTCTGCATAATGTCATAAGCGTATGCTCTTTCCAGATCAAGAATGTTGCAATACTGCCGCACTTCCAGAACAGCACGGAGAATTCGGCGAAGGCAAAGCGTCCGTAACTGAACTATCTCAGCTACGTTAGCACCATTTCCATTTCTTAAAGACAAGAGCCGCTCTGTCTCAGCACGAACACCAAGAATTTCTGCTGTCTTCATTGGCTCCAACGCCGAAGAAAAATTTGACGACGGAATCGCAAATGACGGAGGCAGTAGAAATAAGAAACATAGAAGTAGCGCCATCAGACGTTTTGAATATGAGCTGATGGATTCTGTGATTCGCATTATAGAATTCCAGGATTTGCCAAACACGACAATGACGATATTTTGCCACATTGACATCACGCAAAGTTAGCAGAAAGCGGCTCAGCGGACGTGATTCATCGTCTACATCCATTGGCACGTAAATGACTTCCTCCATGCTCAGAATTGCCTCACACAGCTAAGACTGGATGAATTACGGTGTTCGTTCCATTTTCAGTTTTTGCCAAAGAATGTACGGAGAATTCTTTCTCACCAAGAATTGGTAACCATCAATGCTCAACGGCAGGTAATCTCGAGTAGCGGACGCCCACTCGTTTGCATTGCCCCAAGTTTGTACGATCACATCTGGCTTGAGAGTCAGAATCGAGTAATTGAGATCCCATTTGTTATGTCCCGGACGAAAACCGGCACCGCTTTGATCGAGCGGATCAACCTTTGACGGACCATGTGCAATAACACGATCATTTTTTCCGAGTAGATCAATATAGGTTCTGCCGGAAAAATAAGGCATAATACCAGCCCATACGACGGCAACCGTTGCCTTCGGGTCTGTTATTGAATCAATCCAAGCTGCCGCTTGTATATAAACAGAGTTGCCCAGAGAGCCATAGTTGGCATATTCCATGCCATCAGTGACTTCATACGGGCTCTTCTGAAATGTTATCCAAGGAAAGAATTCGAGCCTTGAGCGCAGCGAAAAGGATAAGAGTGCAATTACGAGAATGCTGGACCGAGCAAGCATTGAGAGCGCTCCAGCCTGTCTCCCAGCTGGCAACTTAAAAGCAAAAACCGCGTAGGCAAAAAGACTAAAGAAAATTGGCATGGCGGCCGTCACATATCGGCTAGGCCAGAATGGCTCCCAGGCATCGCCACCGGTGGCAACGTTGTACGCCAGCTCAGCAAAAAATATTAGACTGGACAAAAGAATTGCCGGTCCCCCATGCCTTAGCAAAACCAAGAATGGAAAAAGCAGCAATATAAAGTTGAGTCTGAAGGCAAACTGTAGAGTGAGCCATAGACCTCGTTGTATCCGATTTACGATCGGCACTGCGCCAATTTTTAGATAATAAGTGTTAGGCAAAATATCCGCATAATAAAGATACCGCGCTAGCGTTGGAATTCCCAGACAGGAAAACAATGTAGCAATGCCTAAAAGAATATGCGCTTTCAAATTCCTTCGATCAAAGAGAATAAGAAAACCACAAATCACAGTGAAGACAACAATCGCATCAATGCGTGTAAGCAGCGCCAGTCCAAGCATTATGTACGTAGAATAATTCAGCACGCCTGACTTGACGCAACGCGCGGCCAGGTACGCAGCTCCTGTGTATAAGCAAGCCAGCAGACTAAACTCAGTTCCAAGCAATGACCACGCTAGAAATGGATAATAGAAGCCAGTAAGCAATGCCGCAGAAAAGCCTGCAGCAAAGCTTGGTCTTGGAAATTCGTCAAGCAGCTTCTTTGAAAAATACATCGTAACTAGCGTCAAAACAAGACAAATCAATTGAATAACAAGTGACACTTTCGACGCCACAATCGGCAGCATATGAACGCCAGCCATCAGAAAAACCCAAAGCGGGTTGCTAAATCCTTCGACAGGCTTCTCACCGATGTTCCAAACGAGTCCATGACCAGCCGCAAAGTTCTTGGCATAGCGCATTGAAATCATTTCGTCATCGGTCAAAAAGAAATATCGCTCGTTGCCGATGACTGCGCTGCTAGCATGAATGAGAGCCAGTCCATAACAAAACGCGAGAATGAATAGCGCGATAAATAATTTTCTTTGCGCCGACGTCATTACAGCGGGTTCCCCTATCTCAATAACAGCTTAGTAAAAAATGGAAATAATTCAAGAGCCAGCGGACAACAGGCGGTTAAAGACGAAGGATCGCCTCATGGCATCTAACTCCGGCAACAGGAGAATTTTAAGATTAAGCTACCGATCATCCTTACTTACCTGGCTTGCCAGTATTTTGATCTTACCTGCAATTTTCTCCGCCTCAATTTTATTGTGTAAGACAAGGAAGTGCTTGTGATACTGCTTCAAAGCAACCATCAGCGCTTCCTTATTGCCGCCCTTCTCGAGGGATGCAACAAGGTTTTCACAGAGCTTCTCAGCTTCAGCCTTCTTTCCTTGTTTATCTAAAACGTCAGCCAAAGCACTTGTTTTTTCAGCAAAATCCATTTCGTCCGGCGTCAATTTGCTCAATACATCAACAGATCGCTTAAGCATAATCTCGGCATCGTTATACTTGTCTTGATCACGATAGAGATTGCCGTATTCATAAAGTACTTGCACACCGGCTCTGCTATCTAGTTCATTGTTCTTCTCGAGAGACGCCAGTACTTCTTTAAACAAGGGCTCCGCCAACTGAGGTTTGGATGCTTCGCAGTAAAACTTAGCTAGATCAGCCTTATGCTTGCAGACTTCCTTGTTGTCAGGTCCGTATGCTTTTTGCTCCAATTCCAGAGCGCGCGAATACAAAGGTTCGGCCTGCTTGTAATTGTCGTCCGTGTTATAAAAATCAGCTAGATGTCTCATCACACCGGAAAGATCGATTTGCGCTTGTTTCAGATCAATATCGCAGATCTTCTTGCTCTTATGCTTTGAATTGGATTCTTTTGAATTCGTTTGCAAAGCTTGTTTGGATTGCGCAGGTGGTTTGCCAGACACATCAGAATAAATCTCTTCGCAAAGGGCGATGCTTTTCATGTAGCAGTCTTCAGTTTTTTGCTTGAGCTCAGGTTTGTTGAAATCGGTAGCTTGGTTTTCATAAAGCGCACCCAAATCTATGTAACCTTGCGCGACTTGTCGATGTGCCTTCCCATAGTTATTGCTCAAAATATCAATCGACTTGATCATGTTGGCCTCAGCATCCTGGTAATTACCAGTAGCCAGATACATCAAAGCCATATTGTAAATAATGTTCGGATTGTCTTTGTCGTACTTTAAGGCTTGTGCCATATACGACAACGCGCCGGCATAATCCTTACTTGCCATAGCAGCATTGGCTGCCGCGGTGTACGGACCGGAAGGATCAAAAGCGCACGGACAAGCATAGGCCGACCCGAGTACAAGCTGCGCACAAGCCAAGATAGCCAGTGCAATGGCTTTTGAACATGGGGAATAGCGCGAGAACATAGAAGTCTACCGGGCGGGACAAACGATTGCTGCAGCAAATACTACAGCAATTCTGTAATCTTGGCTCCACTTATTATAGGCTACAACGCATCCCTTATTCTATTTGTATTTAAGTTTTGGAGCGCCCGGCTCCAATGTTCTAGCCGTTTCACGGACAGGCCGCCGGCTCAGATCTTTTCGCGAGTCTAATCGACGCAAGACTCAATGGCATCTCCCGAAGTTCTTGGCCGGAAACGACGCCACCTTTAATAGTACCATTTGCTGAAGCACGGACTTTGACTCCATCCTTTGCAATTTCAGCCAGTTCCATCGCGGAGACTTTCCCCGTAGAATCAAGTTCGACACTCAGCTTTATGCCACTGCTAAAGAGTTCCTTGTTCGCGCGATCCAAAGCAGCAGTCATAGCATTTTGATCGCTTTGACCGACCTTGTCCATCAAATTGGAAAGTTTCTTTCCATCGAGATCACCAAGAATCATCTCTCTGCCGAACTCATTCAATGCATTCCGCAAAGCACCAGGTTCCATCTCATTACGTTCGAGAAAACGGTCCCAGCCATCAGCGTACTGCTCGATTGGATAATTTTTGCCGCCAGCGGCATGCATTTCCCTCTCGCGTTCTTTTCTCAGCCTAAGTCGTTTGGCTTCCTCTTCGTCTTTTTCTTTTTTAGCGTCCTCATCTTTGCGCCGTTGCTCTTCTTGTTCTTTCTTTTCGGTCTCTTTATTCTGATCAGCGGAAGGATTATTTTCCTGCTTTTCTTGTGAATCTTTATCCGGAGGGGGTGGCGGCGGCGGAGGTGGTGGCACCAGATCCGAGGGAACGTCTTGCTTCGGTCGTACATTACGGTTGTCCGAAGGTTGCTGATCTGGATTATCGGTGCTCGGATCTGTAGGCTTTGTTTCTGGCTTGGTTTGGCCGCCGCCAAGATTCAACGTCGCTGCCTTGGCGTAACGCAGTTGGTCCTTCATGATCGCGGAGATCTCTTCACGTCCGCCCCAGAAGGTTGCGGTGGACTTTCCGAGACCGAGAGATCCATCAGCTTTCTTCTCAACTGTATACACGCCAGTGAAAGCTAAATCCGACTTACCTGTATCGCCAAGTCCCTGCCCGGCGCCGGCATTACGTCTTGCAACCTTGCCGAGATCTGAATTTGGATCAAGTTTGTCAGTATCCACATAGAGATACATTGCCTCACCCTCTTTCATGTTGTTCTTGAGAGTTTGGGTTGCTTGCTTTTCTGTATCTTTTGCGCTTTGGGATCCAAATACTACTACTACAGGCAATCCTTTTTGAGCAGCTTGATTTAGTATGTCTTGATACTGTTGCTCAGGTGTTTTCTCTGCAAAAGCGGGATCAGCAGGCTTGTCATTTCCGCCACCCTGGTGAAAGGAATACGGATCCTCCGGCTTATTGTTCTTATCTCCGCCCTGGTGGAACGAATAAGGATCGTCAACTTTTTCAGTTTGGTTTTTCTCGTCTTCCGCGTTGGCGTTGGCGTTGGCGTTGGCGTCGGCGACACGACTTACGGCTGCGTTGGGGGCACGATTGCCTTTAAGCGCAACATTGCCATAAGCGAAACCGGCTTTACCGATAGACTCCTGATATTTTTGCTTGTCTACTCCCCACTTATTTTCCTCTGGCTTGATTACGCCGCCAGTTTCGATGTGGAGATTAGGAAGCGGATATTGGTCAGTTGGTCTGGGACTATAATCGTTTGGCTCTCCACCTGGAGTGCAAGGGACAGGCCCTCAACCTCGGAAGACGCCGGACCGAAGTCCTTGTTGGTAAAGTGCAGCTGGATTACCGAAATTGGATTCCATGGGCGCGCCGAAATTCGACACACTGACGCCATCGTTCGCCGATGCGGGTGCATCAGGAATGCGCTGAAAAGTATCTTGTTCGGACCCCATGTCGAACCCTCGTTAGCCTCAACATGAAATCTATCTTTTTCTTGTGAAATATTTGAACCCTGGAGGGGCAGAAATTCTATTGCGTTTCTTGGTTGACGCTGTAAGGTCCGCGGGCAGCGGTCACAATTTGCAGGCTTGCTGCCGCGCGCAGAATCTTATCTAGCGTCGCCCGGCCTTCTTCAGTTTTTCTGAGGCTATTGTAGAGCGGCGTACTCTGCAAGGCCGACATGATTGAGAAATCAGTCACGAATGCAGTTACTCCGTTGTTAAAATGAGTCTTCTCCACACGCCTATGCGCTACCGCACTTGCCGGATTGATCTGCTTGAGGGAAGCACTTCCATTGCGAGTCAAGACAATCTCTTGTCCTGGAACGAGTGCAACAGAGTGGCTGCCGGAAACAAATTTGACGTCACCAGTGCTGTCATCCGTTAGGTTCAAAACCGCCACATCGTTGCCAGTTTCAAATACTAGAGCGGCTGAACCTGCGGTGATACTCACATCACCTTCGTGCGTGCTTACTAGAATGTTGGATGTAGGCGCAAAGAAAACAGTACCTTTATCGAGAACAAAATGCTGCCCACCACTTGCCTTACCATATGAAATGCCCTGGCCGCCCAAGCCGGCTAAAACTTGATTATCGAACTGTGCATCAAAGAACATCGCAACATTGTTATTATTGCTGTTCATCGAAACCCCACCTCTATAAATGAGCTGTTCATCCGCCTGTTCAAGGTCTGATGTAGCCGCGGACTTGCCACGAGACTTTGTTAAATCGGTGGGCACCAAATCATTCGTTATATACAGATTGGGAAGAGTCGCGATTAGTGGCAACGACACCTGCACAGTCTCGGACTGGATCGTCGTCGGTTGGGTAGCGCTCGTCACTACAGGCGGCGGTATGAACTTAGTGAACGTCTCAGTCCCGGCCGCGCCAGCAAGCCCCGGCGTGCCACCCTTTCCAGCAGCGCCAGAGCTCCCAGCTGTACCGCCAGATGCAGTAACAGAAGCCGCGGAACTACCTGCGCCACCAGAACCCCCAGAAGACCCAGCGGCACCGGGACTGGTGCCAACACTGCCAGTAGTACCAGTTTGCCCTGATGCGCCAACCGAAAAGCCTGTGCCTCCTTTCCCTCCTGCGCCACCGGCTCCAAAAAGACCTGTGCTGCCACCATTGTCACCGCCATCGCCACCGTCACCGCCATTGCCACCATCTCCCGTAGCACCGGCAAGGCCGAAGCTTGAGCTTCCACCAAAACCAGCGGAGCCACCTGCTCCACCGGCGCCGCCAGAGCCTCCCGCTGGAGTAGAACCGCCCCCTCCGCTTCCGCCGCCACCACCGCCGCCAGCACCGCCACCACCACCGCCGGCACCGCCGTCACCTAAAGTTCCGCTCCCTCCGGCGCCACCGGCTCCACCGAATCCACCGACGCCGCCTTTGCCCCCTAAATCTCCAAACGCTCCAGCGGCCCCGCCGCTTCCACCAGTTCCGCCTTTGCCGCCCACGCCGCCGCCGCCACCGCTGATACCGGAAGCTCCAGCGCCGCCATCTCCACCGGCACCACCGGCACCACCATTGTAACCGTCACCGCCCAAAGCAAATGAGTTTGCCCCAGTCCCGCCATTCCCTCCGGCTCCGCCAGAGCCGCCAACGCCTACAACACCACCATTGCCACCGAACCCAGCGCTACCGCCAGATCCTTTGGAGCCGCCTTTGCCACCAAATCCATTTGTTCCCCCAGCAAGATCAACAGTTCCAGACTTCAAGCTCACCGCTGTCACGTCAAGAGTACCGCCGCTGCCTCCGTCACCGCCTCGCCCACCTGCGCCACCACTTCCGCCGGCTCCTCCTGAACCACCTAAGCCACCGCCGCCACCGCTCCCGCTAGTCCCGCCAGCACCACCTGAGCCACCGCCTGAGCCGTCAGTCCCGGAGGAGGTAGCGCCAGCTCCGCCTTGCCCACCTGCGCCACCGCTTCCGCCGGCTCCTCCAGAACCTCCACTGCCGCCGACACCACCTGTCCCACCAGCACCGCCTGCGCCACCATCTCCGGCGGCACCACCTGTAAGAACGACATTACCCAACTGAACAGTGCCTGTACTTTTGATTTGAACGCTGCCAGCCGCTCCGCCTCCAGCACCCTTGCCACCTACAGCTCCTACTCCACCGGCTCCACCGGTGCCACCGATACCGCCATCACCACCGGCGCCACCGGCTCCACCTTTGCCACCGGACTGCCCTGGACTGCTTGTAGAGAGCGCATTGGCACCGTCAGCACCGAAGCCCCCGGTCCCACCACTTCCACCTGAGCCACCATTACCGCCGCTGCCGCCGGCACCACCAGTGCCTCCGCTGCCACCTTTTCCGCCAGCACCACCGCTTGCAGAAACATTACCTAATTGTATTGAGCCCCCAGCCGAGATCTGAATATTGCCGCCAGCACCGCCAAACTCACCATCGCTTCCTGAAACACCCGCACCACCGGCACCACCAGTACTTCCAGCGGCTCCTACGCCCCCTGACGCACCATTGCCACCAGCACCGCCAGGAACAGCGGCATCGCCCCCCGCGTTGCCGTTCCCGCCGGAACCGCCAGTGCCACCGGAGCCGCCATTGTAGCCTAACCCTCCAGCACCACCTACACCGCCGATGCCACCAGCAGCAAGGATCCCACCGGTGCCGCCTGTGCCCCCATTTCCGCCGGCACCTCCGAGAGGATCACCATTTCCACCGGCACCGCCTGCACCACCGGTACCGCCATTACCGCCACCCTGTCCAGGGAGCGCACCAGAAGCTCCAGGGCTACCAGGTCCGCCCCCAACACCAGGGCTGCCGTTGGCTGCTGGAGGTAACGGCATAACAGGAATTCCATTAGCTCCGGCCGAACCAAAAGCCCCATTGGCTGCTATATCGCCCGTCGTTAATGTTCCCCCCGCCGCAATTGTAATATTTCCAGCAGCTGCACCATTAGAAAAGCCATTTGTATTCATGGTACCAAGTGTGATACTGCCTGGAGCTTGTACGGTTATATTTCCAGATTGGGCCTGGCCTGTTGTGGTAAAAACAGATCCACCAAGATTAATTGACGCACCAGGAGTGGTGACGACACTAGTATTTGTGGTGAATGAACCTGTGCAGTTGTCGCAGTTCTGATTAGCTTTGTTATAGGTGAATTCATAGCCAGCCGAGAGGAAGATTTGTCCGCCACTGGTATTAACCGTTATGGGTCCACCAATAATATTGCCTTTAGCAAGTCCGATGAAATCACTTTGATATCCGGGATTAAAATTTGTCGGTAGAGTGAGATCTCCTGATTCATTAACAAAGATCGGATCCCCAAAGAGATTTAGTGATGAAAGCACGAGATTACCTGAACTGACTGCAAATGCCGCCTCGCCAGCTTCTATATTAACGCCGCCAGAGACTGAACGAACCCATCCATCTACACGTCCTGTATAGCCGCCGTCCAAATTTAGTTCTTTGGAAAGCCAGTCGCCGCCCGTAATACTCAAGTTGGCATTCACACCTGGAGTTCCGATTCCAATTACGCCATTGAGAGCCTGGATAATTCCGCTTGTGCTGTCAATCGTAAGATTTTGCGCAATGTTCGAGGCAAGAAGCGGTTGAAGTATCGAAACGTTGCCAGCAACAGCGGCAATCAGCCCGCTATTAAATATATTGTTGGTCACAAGATTCAAATTATTCGCCGCCTGCATGACCGGAGATGCTCCGACAATTCCTTGAGGCAGCGCATTAGTGATAGTACCACCAGCGGTGAGACCAAGATTGGCAGAACTAATGATTGTTCCTGCGTTAACGATATTGTTTGCGGCTACGAGATTCAAATTCAGATTCGAACTGATAAGGCCTCCCGTTTGGTTGAAAATATTCAGCGCCGCGATGCTGGCAGTATTTACTGCCGGATTGATTAGATTGACGAGGATAGACCCTGCGTTCGTCAAGTTACCTGTAAGGTTCAGCGCAGAAGCGTTATTCAGAACTGAAACACCCGAAGGGATATTGATGCTGGCTATGCGACCAGCCCAATTTTGGCTAATCGCCATGCTTCCGCTGATAGCAGCACCACTTGCATCGATTACGATGTTCTGACCGCCGGTTCGCATAACCTGATAAACAGCAACCATTTGCGAAGGCGTTAACATCTGCCCAGGAAGAACATTTTGCTGCTGCCCGCCGACAGTTATTGTCACTGGAGATGTTTGCTGGCTAACAGTCGAACTCTGGACGGTTGATGAAAGATCGAGATTGATGGAAGGTGAGGTGGGAGGCAATGCCATTGGGTCGGTTGATTGGGCTAGCGCTGTTGATGCCGACTTCAGAGCCACAAACATGGATAAGAGAACCGAACTTGTCAATTGATTCTTAGGTTTCTGCAAGAGATCTCCAATGCCGCCACGCGGGCAAGCCAGTTTCCAAACGGTAAGTCTAGGCTATGGTAGCATCCGGCAAAGCCCCATGTCGAAAACATTCCCGACCGTTTCAAAGAGCTTTCAACAAAGGTGTCCTCGAAAAGCTCACCTGTCACTAACTGCCACCAGTAGCAGCTCTCCACGATTTTCCTGTTTGCTTTTGCAGACTATTTTGCTACACTCCAATCCAGGAGTTGTTCAGCTCAACATCCGCTAACCATTCGCTGAGCATATTTAGCAGCTTCGCAGACAGTTCGCAAAAATGAAAATGCAGAACGCATATTCCCAAGCACAGGCACACCTTCAAGCAAATGCAATTTGATGAATCTAATCCAAAGACCCAGAACAGCCACGCGTATGGAACGAAACGGACCCGAAAGAGACCGGTTTTAGAAATACGATGAACGAGGCTAAAATCTGGGGGTCAGATATGTCACAGAAAAAATTGTTGTCAGTATCGTTACTGACGTTCGCAACATTCCTCACGGCTTCATCCATAAGCTTGGCACAGAGTGCAGGCGAGTCATCGATTGGTGGAGCAGCTCCGCAACAGATCAATTTGGATCTCGGTTCGTCAGAAAGAAATTTGACCGCGGCTCACTTACTCGGAGCCGGCACCGTGAACATAATGGTGAACGGAGGCTCGGTCGCAGTAACGGGACGAACGAGTCTCACTCCGGCAGAAAGACTTGCTGTTTACCAGGTGGTATCTACCGGCAATCAATCGATCATGCTAGGCGCAAATGGAACTGCCACTGGTGGAACGCTAACCGTTGGATCGCGATTTAGCGACTTCGTATCGAGCTTGAGCATCCCGCAAGGGGTAAGTGTTCTCTTCGATGCGGCGAAAAATCCAACAATGAATCTTCTCGGCAATCTTACCAACGCTGGCGCTCTCTATGCATTTTCAACAAACAGCGAAGTAAGCAGCGCGAACATCTCCGCACTCAACATAATAAACCAATCAGGAGCAGTGCTTTCAAGTGTGCTGCCGACGGCACTAAGTTCCAACATTGCGAATATCACTTCTGCAACTAATTTGAATCTTTCGGCAGTTCAGAACATTATCAATGCCGGAACAATTACAAGCTCCGCGAACCTCTCGCTAAACGCAGGCAATTCCATCATCAATTCGCTGACCTCAGGAAGCAATTCAGTTTCCCTCATGCAAGCGATTGGCGCACTGAACATGCAAGCATCAAATATAGTGAATCAGGGTGTGATGGCATCGCTGACAAACAACCTGAATCTATCTACGGCAACCCTGACTAATAGCGGAACAATTCAATCCTTGCTCGGTAACGCAAGCATTCAAAATCTTTTGGGGAGCACACTAACAATCAATAACACGCTAGGCGAAATAGCCGCGCGAGACGTGCTGAATTTCAGCGCAAGCGAAATCGTAAATGATGCAGTTTCCATGCCTCCAGTTCTTTCGATAGAAGGCGGAACGCTGTCAGCAAGTGCGTTGGCAATGCTCAGCCCATACGGGGATATAAATCTCGATCTATATAGAATCAACGGCGACCTGCGCATCAAATCAAAAAATGCCAACATTAAAGTCGAAGGCGGTAGCCTCAACATCACGAGTTTAGATCTCAGTGGAGACCCTAGCTTCACGAATGTAACCGGCGATGTAAATCTTGGTCCAGGGCCTACAACACCCGGACTCGCCTCATTCAACATTTTTAGTGGCGGTCCAGTCTTCACCACAGGCGGGGCGCTATTCAATGTTAGTGCCGGAGGCGACATTGTCGCGTTGAATGGTGCCGCTGGAACCGTCGATGCCAGCCTGTTTGGTGGTGTAGGTGGTGCCATAACATTGACAGCAGGAACAGGGCCAAATGGTGGAAGCGTAATTCTCCCGACTGTGAACTTCAAAACGAATGGCAACTCTATCCAAATAACAGCTAACGCATCAGGCACAAACGCAGGCACAGTCTCTGTGGGCATATTGAATACATCAGGAGCAGGGGGCGTATGCTGCGTTCATGCCGGCGGCACTCCTGCACAGTCAGGACAGAAAGCAGGAAATATCGTTATAAATGCGCCTGGTGGCATCTCAACTGGATCGATTCAAGCATTCGGAGGTGGTGGAGCGGGCGGATATTGCTGCGCAGCATCCGGTGGCGCAGGCGGTGACGGAGGCTTGGTCCAGCTAACATCGAATGCCAACATCATAGTCGGGGGCGAAATCAACACATCCGGTGGCGGCGGTGGCGGACTCTCGGCTTCTCAGATAGCAAGCACATCCGGCGGCAAAGGTGGTAACGCTGGAAACATCATCGTCAATACACCGGGCACATTCTTGTCCTTTGGTCCTCTACTTTCTGCAGGCGGTGGCGGCGGAGCAGGAAATACAGTTCCTCCTTGCTGCCCGCAAGCATACCGGAATGGCGGTGGCAGCTTCGGAGGAGGAGGCGGCGGCGGAGACGTCGGCGCTGGCGGTGGTGGCTTCTACGGTGGCGGCGGATCGCTCAGTCTCGGATCTGGCGGAGGCGGCGGATTCTTCGGCGGCGGTGGCGGTGACAACGGTCAACCAAGTGGAAGCTTGGGAATGGGAGGCAGCTCAACTGAAGGCAAAACTCTATTCTTCACAGGCGGTGTTTTCGGTGCTGGCGGTGGCGGTCAAGGCAGCTTTGGCGGCGATGGCAATCTGATCAACAATACTTTTGTAAACCAAAAGGGCTTCGGCAACGCTGGTGGCGCACCCGGTACCAACGGCAATATCAATATGACGGTAAAGTCGGTGCAAGTAACTTCCACCGTTGGCCAATTCTTCCCGGGCGCTGGCTTCACTAGCTCTCCATTTGCTGACGTGACAGTATTCGGTAATTACTCCGGTCCCCAGGTAAATATCCCCAGCGGAGGCGTCACTCCAACAAATACACCAAGCAGCGTTCCGCTCCCAAGAGAGCAAGTCATTCCGACCGTCGGATTAACCAGTGCGCAAATTGCAGCTCTGTTCGGCGGACTAACTTCCCTCGACGGATCGCAATCGGGCAGCGTGCGCAATTTTGATACCAGTGGAATTCAGAACGTCACCGATTGGGGACTAAACCTGTCGTCGACGGGTTCAATCATTTTGGTAAATGATCAAAAAAACAATAACAGCCTTGCAAGTATACTTGCAGTTCAAGCCACGGGCGTCTCAAGCGTCGGCAACTCCTTGTCATCGGCGATGAACAGTTTGGATACTGACATCGGGCAGATCTATGTTGCACTGTCTCGTAGAACAGGAGAAAACTACAAGGCACCAGGTCATGAAGCAAGCGGACTTTCGCAAAGTGGTCCATTGGTGGGAAGCCTCACGGATCCAATTACGATTTCGATGATCAACGCGCTCTTCACCTTTCTCCAGGTCAGAAATGATCTAGCGGCGAAGCAAGCCGCATTGGAAGGACGCTACAGTTGGACCGGCATGGGTTCATATCTCGATGGGGGATTTGGCAGCCTGCCAACTTATGATGGTGGCAACGGCTTCGTTTCGCTAGCATCCTACAATGAAAGCTACAGCGACTGGCAGAATCGCCCAACTAACAGCACATTCACAGCAGGCACAAATGCAGAGCTGGCGCTGAAAATACTAGGCGGAGAGACATCCATACTCGAACTGATGGGTGGGGAAGGCGAAGGTCCCTCTGGCGGAAGTGGCGGTAGCTCGGATTCAATCAAATTTGGAAGATCCACTCAAGGAACTGGGAACGGTGTTCCAGTTAAGTTCACTCCCTACACAAAAACCACCGCAGACGGAAAGGTCGAAACTGGTGTTATTGCAACCTGGTCAAAGGATGGCTCGGAATACACATTTCCAGGGGCTCAGATCGGTCCGGGAAAACAGGGTCAAGGAAGTAATTTGACACTACCTGGAGGAAAGACATTCCACATCCCGAAAGGCGGCGGCGCAATAAAATCAGAATCAGGAGCGCCTATCCTTACGCTAAAAGATCCCGCAAACATGACGAAGGGTCCTATCGACACGTCAACCGGCCCAAGACCGGGAAACAATAATAACGGAAACTCGCAAGGACCGACTGAAGAAACTCAGCAGGTTATTGACGAAGTAAACAGAATGAACACGCCACCACCAGCGCCGATCTATGATCTTCCGTTTGCTGAAGCATTATCGATGAACAGATTGATTGCTGATGCAGCAGTGGATCAAGCCGCAATGAACTTCGCTGAATCCATCGACGAAACAGGGCAGCGCAAAGCGACCAAAGGAATTCAACAAGCTGATCAACAGAAGCCTACTCATGCGAGCCGCGGACTCAGAGCATTCGCACAAAAGCCATTATCACTCCAGCAATTCACTGTTCTAAAAGAAGTGCAAAATCAAAAACGCATTGCGAACGCGATTACTGGGCTAGAAATGGCTGGCGGCGTCAGCAGCGCCGATTTGCAAGTGAGCCCACTGCTTGCTCGCACACCTTTGCTTCGTCGAAAAGCATTTATAATAGCTGTAGAATTGAAGTCCTCAGAAAAGCAGAAACAGTATCTGGCCGCACTTCAACAGCGCGGTTCAGATTCCGCAAGTGTCGAACAGGCAACAGCGACGCCGAAAAATTTCTTCCTATGTCCGACTTCGAAAATCGAAATCAAGGCGAACGAATTCAAAATCTCCATTGCCGCAGGGTCTAAGGTTCTTCTTTTAAACAGCGGACACAGTATCGGCATCTACAATTTGCACGACAATCATCGCGATGACGTCACAATCTCACATGAAGGAAACGCGATCTCTGCCTCACCGGGCAGGTTCATTGTAATTTCCCCTGAGCCGGGCGAGCTTTTCGAAAGAATAAACCCAGCCCCACCGATTGCTTGCCGAGGCGTAAAAGAGTTACCGTCCAAAAACGGAAGCATTTACACTGGTGAATTCTCTCCAGTATCCGCATTAGCATCCGTATCTTGCTTGAAGGATTTGGCGCATTCAAATGACGTCAACGACAAGAAGACATATCGCTCACTAGTGAAAACCACCATTGCAGTAATGCACATGCAGAAATCCGGTGGTCCTTTTAAGAACGCCACAGCCACTCCGACAGCAGCAAGCCCCTTGCAGAGCAAAGTAATAGCAGAAAAAATATCAATGCTGGACCATTAACGGATTGGCTTGATGAGCTTAGCGGAGCGCACCAATGCAGAGTAGTTAAGCTCTGCGCATAAGAGCGCACGCATCCTGCGTGTGTATAAGGCGCACACCACATCATTGTCTATATCAAGGATTTTGGTTTTTCTTATACAAACGCCTTAATCTCTCGATGTCGGCATCTGAAAGCTTAATCGTTCCAGCGCCCTGCGTTGAGTAGAACATAATGTCTTTTGGATTTGCCGTATGCCCAACAAGACCTAGCGCATGACCAATTTCATGAAGCGCTGTTCTTTGGAATTTAGATCCGTCGAGATCAAGACGAAGAGAACCATCACTAAAGGGAGAAATTTGGAACTTGATTAGACAACGCCTCTCATTCCGATCATTGAGATAAAACTCGCACTGCCCAGCCTCCGCTGAATTTACGAATTCGATAGGCTCTTGAACAAAGCGACATTCAATATCTGCGTTCTTTGGTTCCGTGACAAAAGAAAACTCAACTATGCCTTTGGAAGCTGATTGCCATTGTTTGAATGCCTTCATTACGACTAGTTCAAAGACCTTAGAAACAGTATCGATACTGCTTTCCTTGGGTATAGATCCAATGAAAACCGACAGAGGCATTCGAGTGCGCGTCCATTGTGATTGATCAGGAAGGATTGCCTGACTGGAAAGTTTGTCTTGTTCTTGTTGCAAACCGTCTCGAAGATTCTTTATCCTATCGAAAAGTTTGTCTTTCGGAAATTTCATCAAAAACTGATCGTAACTACTAATGGCCGATGCTAGATTGCCACTAGCTTGTTGCACGGATGCCAACATTAGCCAAGACTGGGATAATTGTGGATTGAGTCTCACCGCGCTTTCAAACTGACGGTAGGCCTCATCACTCTTGCCCAGCCGCGCAAAAACGAGTCCTAAATTGTGATGTGCTTCTGCCAGATCTGGATTGAGCCTAATCGCCTTTCTCAAACTCCGCTCAGCTTCACCGAATTTCCGCTCGCGAATCCGAAGCTCGGACTGATCGACCAATGATTCGGCTGTTTTACTTTCGGCAGAGACATCAGATATGGATGCGACAAAAGTTATTGCGCTAAACGCACCCATGCGAAGAATTCTGCACAACAGAGACGGTGTAATCACCAATAGAACTTCCGGAATGTCCAGACCAAGCCATCTTAGCAACGGAGGATTCCCATATCAAGTGAGCAGACAAGGACCAAGAAGCTCATTAACAGAAGAACACACTTTACTTGAGTGAGAATTCAGGATATTGTTGGCCATTGATTGAGTTTCGGAATGCCGACTCAAAATGGAGCAAAGCGTTGGATCGACTCGAACAAGGCAGCACATTTGAAAACCGCTTCGAGATTCTCAGTTTCTTGGGTGGTGGCGGCATGGGCGCCGTCTACAAAGCAAAACAGCTGGATGCGAACCGAATTGTTGCACTCAAGGTTATGCATCCATCCCTTATTGAAACGGATGAGTTTCGAAAGCGATTTCTTAGGGAGTGCAAGTTTCTTTCTCAACTATCAAACGATCACATAATTACCTTCTATCATGCGGCAATAAGTGCCAATGGATTTCCTTATGCTGTTTTTGAATATATGGAAGGCAAAACACTACGGGAGCTTCTGCAAGAAAGGGGAAGACTCAGCGTACCTGAATCACTGAGACTGTTGATTCAACTAAGCGACGCTTTGGCAGCTGCACACGCAGCGGGCATAATCCATCGAGATCTAAAACCAGAAAACATAATGGTCAGCCAGCGCAGTGCCTCGAGCTGGGCAAAAGTGTTTGACTTCGGACTATCCAAGAGTTCAATTGCAGACGAACGCGAATCGCAGAAACTCACACTCACAGGTGACATCGTCGGCACAGCCGCCTACATGAGCCCAGAGCAATGCCGAGGTGGGCGCGCCGATGCGAGATCCGATATCTACGCACTGGGCTGCATTAGCTTTGAATGCCTAAGCGGCAAGCAGCTTTTTGAAGAAGCCACACCTATGGCGGCATTGCACAAGCATTTGAACGACTATCCGTCAGATTCAATCAACGAACTTTGTTCATTTAGCCCCCCGGCTTTGACCGAAGTGATTATGAAAATGCTATCGAAGACACCGTCCGGGCGTCCAAACTCAATGAATTCTGTAAAAGAATCCTTCGCGACTGCTGAGACTCAGTTTAAACAGGGAGTTAGATCTTCAACACCCCTGAGCAACAAACAGACGCGCCGTTCATCAGCAGTTCCTGTTGTGTTAGGAGTTGTCATCCTCGCCATTGCAGCAAGTTCAATATTCGGATTTCTTCAATACCAAAAAGGACTTGAAGATGCGCGAAAGGTAGAGGAGGATCGCAAAAGAGCGCAGCAGATAGAAATAGAAGAACACAATTTGCTGCGCGGACAAGAGCTTGCAGACTTGGCTGGGGCCGCGCTAATAGCCCAAGATTTCAAAGAAGCCATAAGATTAGCAAAAGAATGCGCGAGCTTAAAAAACGACTCCTGCGAATACATCCCTATTAGGATGAGAGCGTTTGAGATTATGACTCAAGCCAGCGATTTTTCAGGCCTAGCTAATTCTGATGTACCGCTTATGTTCTGGGGCAAACTTTTGAAAGAGGCCGAGTCAAGAAAGTGCTTGTCCGAGTCCAATAAATACAGATACACTTTTTCATACTACATACTAGCGGGAAATGTTCACGCCAATAAGAACCGATTGATGCAAACAATCGCATGCTCCGAGGCGTATGAAAAGCTCTACCAAGAGGCCCCTGAGGATCAACGAAAAGCGCGCCAATTCCTATTGTCTCTGGTTGCGCGGGGAAATGCGCTAAGAAACACGCGCCAGTATCAAAAGGCATTTGAAACTGATAAGCGCGCATTGGCACTTGCAAAAAAATTGGAAGCCGATGGTGCTGATGAATTGCATTCAGTTTATCCCTCAGTGCTTATTGATTGTTGTGTAGTAAATGAAGATCCAACAAAAGTAGCTCAACTAGAAAGCGAGTATGCCCAAGCTTTCGAGAAAGCGTTCAATTCTAGTAATTCTGAAGGAATGATGAGGCAAATTCTTTCCATTCAGCAATACATGCTCGATCGTCCCCAGTTCGCACCGGGCGCGGAGCCCCTGATCCTAAAAGGGTGGAAGGCAGCAGAAATGTTTCCTGAAATTTCTACGGCACTGCGGATGCGAGCTCTACAGCAGTATCTGCACCTGCAAATTCGGAAAGCACGTTCTGGAGAACTAAGCTCTAAAGTGCTATCCAACGTCGCTTCCAGTTATTTGCAAATCTTGGAAGAAGCCCAAAAACCTAGCATGGGGAAAGAATATCTGTCGTGCAGGAAAGAGCTTGGCGAGGAACTCGAAGCTCTCCTACTAAAAGATAAACAGACCGGAGTGGCTGCCAAAGTGAAGCGAGCTTCGGAAAGTTTTCAACTAGACGGAAAGACTTAGTGCTATCTTTGTCTTAAGATCTTGGGAGCCGGAAAGGTTGGAGCAATTAAAAGAGGGATTAACCTTTGAGAACCGCTTCCAGGTCCTAAGCTATTTGGGTGGCGGTGCCATGGGTGCCGTCTATAA
Source organism: Candidatus Obscuribacterales bacterium (assembly GCA_021732085.1). Classification (GTDB taxonomy): domain Bacteria; phylum Cyanobacteriota; class Vampirovibrionia; order Obscuribacterales; family Obscuribacteraceae; genus JAIEPM01. The sequence goes on from JAKFVQ010000025.1 coordinate 136,789, forward strand.
AGCAAAGCAACTGGATGCCAATCGCATCGTTGCGCTTAAACTCATCCATCCTTCTCTGATTGAGACTGATGAATTCCGAAAGAGATTTCTTCGGGAATGCAAATTGCTATCCCAACTTTCCAATGATCACATAATCACCTTTTATCATGCTGCGATTAGCGAACAAGGATATCCCTACGCAGTGTTTGAATACTTGGACGGACAAACTCTTCGCCAACTTTTGAATGAGAATCGAAAACTAGGCGTCTCTGAAAGCATCAAAATTCTAATTCAAGCTACAGAAGCGCTGCAAGCAGCACACGCACTAGGCATCATACATAGGGATCTGAAGCCAGAGAACCTCATGGTCAGTCAGCGACCGGGCACAAACTGGATGAAGGTTTTTGACTTCGGCTTATCTAAGAGTTCCATCGCAGAAGAACGAGAATCACAAAAGCTCACGTTAACTGGCGACATAGTCGGTACAGCTGCATACATGAGCCCGGAACAATGTCGAGGCGGGCGTGCTGACGCAAAAGCGGATATTTATGCACTAGGTTGTATCGCATTCGAGTGCCTCACCGGCAAGCCACTCTTCGACGAAGATACGCCGATGGCCGCATTACACAAACATTTGAATGAGGACCCCACTGCGCGAATCAATGAATTGTGTTCATTCTGCCCGCCCTCTTTGACAGGACTTGTTTCCGAGATGTTGGAAAAGGCTCCGTCACGCCGGCCGCGAAGCATGGCTTCAGTTCGCGAAGCTTTAGTCAAAGCAGAAATGGAACTCAAGGAAGGAGTCTCTTCAACACAATCGAAAAAGATCACAAGTAAGCACAAATCACTAGCGATTGCTGCCTTCCTAACAGTTACAGTTCTTGTTGCTGCCGGAACAGCAATTTTTGTGAGCTTGCAACACGAACAAAGCGTGCAGAAAAACAAGCTGGAGAAGAATCGCAAGCGTGCAAAAAAGGCAGTCGAAGAGCAAAAAAATTTCACGCGCGGCTCTGAACTGATCGAGATCGTCCAGCAAGAACTGGAAGCACAAAATTATAAAAAGACCATAGAATTGGCCAGAGAATGCGCGGACATCAAAAATGACAGCTGCGAATACATGCCGGTCAGGCTTCGTGCCTACAGAATGTGGGCACAAGCAGCAAACTTCTCAGGTTTGGCAAATCCTGAACCGCCTCTTCAAAAACTGGGCGAACTTGTAAGAGAGTCCGAAAATAGACATTGCCTCCCGACCAATGAGCAAAGGAACTGGAAGTTTAGTTATCTGCTTCTGGCGACCAACGTCAATCAAACAAGAGGTAGACACTCTCTGGCAATTGCATTGACGGAAGAGTTTGAACGATTGCACAATCAAACGCCGGAGGATGAAAAGCAAAAGCTTCAGTTTGTTTTGACTATGATCAGCCGCGGTCACGCCTATAGAAATTCCAAACAATACGACAAAGCAGTAGCCACAGATCAAAGAGCACTGAAACTTGCCAAAGAATTGAAAGGGGATGGGGCTGATTTGATGCATTCAATTTATCCCTCTTTATTTTTCGACCTCGGCATAGGGAAGGTAGACAGAGACAGCGCCAAAGAATTAGTAGACGAATACTCCAAGGCTTTCGAGGAACATTTCAACTCTGCCAATTCGGAAGGAATGATGCGGTCGATGCTTGCAGCCCAAGACAACATTCTAGATATTCCGCAACTTGTGGATGTAGCTGGTCCTATGATCACAACAAGCTGGCGAGCAGCTGAAATGTTTCCAGAGATTTCCACTCATTTGCGCATGCGATCCCTACAGCAACTTTTACACTTACGGATCCGCGAGGCTAAAGACGGAAAGATCGATCCAAAAACGTTGCGCAGTATAGCAACTAGTTATTTGCGTATCTTGCACGAAGCCACGGGCCCCAGCCTAGGACCATCCTATTTCGGATCGCGTGATGAACTTGCAGCGGAGTTGGAAGCACTGCTGAGCAAAGACTCGCAGGCAGCTTTAGCAAATAAGGTGAAACAGGCGAACGAGAGCTTCCGTTTTGATAAGTAAGCATCCCTTATGAAGAACTGATGACCGTTTGCTGCGTTGGCGCCTCTAGTTAAAACGGGATTTCAACTTGAGGAATGGGCGCTCAATCAAGAAATAGGAAAAGGCTGCGACCGCGAAGATTATGCAGTACTGATACAGCTCTGCGGTTTTGGCATGCTTACTGAAAAAGTCCCAGTTAAAGGAACAATAGATTATGTGCACCAGTTGATGCCAGAGATAAAGGCTGTACGACAATCTTCCGACAAAGACCGGCACCGGATTTGAAAGCACTCTCGCCACCGGCCCCCTTGCTCCTGTCACAATCGAAATGAGGACAAGGGAAATGAGCAGTGTCGTCACGGGCATTTTTACTGACCAAAAATATATTTGATCGTTTACGCTGACACCGAAGGGCGGAGCCAACCATTGAAACGTTTGGATGGTCACAACTGAAAGAACTATTTGCGCGATCGGATTTCCCAAGAATTTACCGCAAGTACTTCGTATTGACTCCTTAGACAAGAGCAGAGCAACTAGAACTCCTGCCATCAGAACGTCGATTTTTGTATCGAAGCCATTGAAGATTCGGAACCACTCCCCACCATGTCCAACCAGATAAAAGCGCCATGACCATACCGCTGCAATAGTAAGGGCAACAAATGTGGTAGCGTGCTTCTTGAGCATCTTCAAACACGCGGGCCAGACAAGGTAGAACTGCTCTTCCAGTCCTAGAGACCAAAGATGAGTGAAGAAGGGCTTCATTGGAATCAGCCCCCAACCGTAGGCGATATCTAAATTCGTCAGGTACAATCCCGCGAAGATGAATGGCTTTAGATGATGATCGCCACCGAGCATATACCAACCGGCGACCACGGACAAATATAAGTAGTAGACCGGGCACAGTCTTAACCAGCGTCGCAAATAAAACTTCCCGAGGTCGAACCTGCCACTATCTACAGTGCCGCCCTTTTTCTCCGACTCTTTCAACAGAATCGATGTGATCAAAAAGCCAGAGATGACGAAAAATACGTCGACACCGATCCAACCGTTGTATTGATGCCCGATAGCTGAAGTGACAGGGCCAATCTCGTGTGCCGACATAACAAGTAAGATCGAGATTGCCCGCAAACCGTCCAGAGCCGGAATATAGCCAAGCGTATATTGACCCGACTTATCGGCTTCGGATTTCTTGACGCCAGAAGCTTCGGCGCCAATTTGACTAGCGGCCTCAGCTTTGTTATTCGTTCTTTCGGCAATCGCTTCTGTGGACAAGATACCTGGCTTCATGCGGGAACTTGACAATGATCGCATGGCCGGCGCCTGCATGTATTGCAGCGTTCTAATGATGGCGTATCGGTGCCCAGTCGAGCCTGAGCCAGTTTCCATATTTTGAACGCGACGAGCCTACAGAAAGCTGGATCAAGATTAGTGCGAAAGATTGGAGAGATGTAATATGAGCTTCTTTTCAACCATTATACGACCCTAATGGTTGAAAACAGCTCCTTTGATAAAATTGGCAAGTCTTTTGAGCCTTAGTCTTAACCCGCCAGCAGGCTACACATGCTGTTTAGTAGCATTTCCTATTTCATTTTCTTTCCGATAGTTTTTGCGCTCTATTGGATCTCGCCTGTTCGTGCTCGTCGCGCATTGCTGCTGCTTGCCAGCTATGTTTTTTACATGAGTTGGATCCCGGCATATGGGCTCCTCATCATGCTTCTAACGGCAGTGAATTATTTACTGGGGTGGATGGTCGATTCGTTTCGGAATCAGGCAAAAGCGCTCTTGCTTCTGGGTTTGATCTTAAACCTCGGAACGCTGTGCTTCTTCAAATACACAAACTTTTTGCTGACCAACGTAGTGGATCTCTTGCGGGCAAGTGCTCCCTGGCTGCCATTCACTTTCGATGCTAACAGCATCCAGCAGGTAAACATTATTTTGCCGTTGGGTATTTCATTTTTCGCATTTGAGTTCATTCACTACATCTGCGATGTATACAAGGGCTCAAAGCCCATTCGATCTCCTATCGATTTCGCATTGTTTGCTGCTTTCTTTCCATCACAGATCGCCGGACCAATTAAGCGGTATCAAGATTTCATGGCACAGCTTCCAAATGAAGCAAAGTTTGAGCCGGCTATGTGCAATCAAGGAATAGTGCTTCTACTGCAGGGCTTGTTCAAAAAGATAGCGCTTTCGGATAACTTAGCAGTACTTGCAAATCAAGGCTTCAATACACTCGCCACCGCACCTGGTACTGTAGATGCGTGGATCGCCGCTCTCGCTTTCACATTCCAAATTTATTTTGATTTCTCCGGGTACACCGATATGGGTAGAGGCTCAGCACTTATGCTGGGTTACAAACTGCCGGACAACTTCAACTTTCCATATCTGGCAACCAGCATGTCTGATTTCTGGAAGCGTTGGCACATTTCGCTATCTACGTGGCTGCGCGACTATTTGTATGTTCCTCTGGGTGGTGGACGTTGCTCCCCACTTCGTAAGTACTACAACTTGATGGTCACCATGCTCTTGGGCGGATTGTGGCATGGCGCGGCATGGCACTTTGTAGCTTGGGGTGGATTACACGGAGGACTGCTAGTCGCAAATCACAAGTATGATGACTTCGTGAAGCAGCAGCCTTTACTTCAAAAGATCCACGCGCAGCCAATGAGCAAACTTTTTGCTGGACTGGTCACCTTTGTTCTCGTAGTGATCAGCTGGGTATTCTTTCGTGCCGAGACAATTCCTCATGCGCTAAAGATGCTAAAGAGCATGTTCTTGAGCTTCGAACCGTCTGTTGTCTCAAGCACAAATACATGGGCCCCATTGATGGTAGCTCTGGGAGCCTACTCAATTTATGCATTGCTAAACAGCACTCGCGCATATCCAATTTTTGCAAGCTTAAGCCAGCGGATAGTGTTGACGACGCCAGCAAAAGCCGCTTTGTATGCCGGCGTTTTATTTGCCGCGATCGGCTTTGCCCCTAGTGCTCCGTCGCCATTCATTTACTTCCAATTCTGAGCACAAAAGAATGATGGATTTAAAGACCGCAGACAAAACAGAAAACTCCCCTGAACAAAAAGGGATAGCAAAACCAACCTGGTACTTCTGCGCGTTTCAAGCACTTGTGGTTGTCGTCTGCGTGGTGCTCGGTCTTGAATTTCTGTTCTCACTTGGCCACATCGGGGAAGCTGAGTACCTGAAACCAGATCCTGTTCTTGGTTTTTCCCCGATGCCAAACAAGCACGTCACTAAAGCAGACGAAGGACTTGGGCAAGCTCAATACAACAAATATGCACTGCCCGAGCCCGAGCGCTCCTTAAACAAACCAGCTAACACATACAGAATTGTCGTGATTGGCGATTCATTCGTTGAAGCTTTGCAGGTTGAACGCAAGGAAAATTTTTGCTATTTGCTAGAAGAAGCATTGAATAAGAACTACCCTACAACACATTTCGAAGTTATGAACTTTGGGGTAGCTGGTTATAACTTGGGGCAGATGTATTTGCGTCTCAAACAATCGGGATTCCAGTTTCAACCAGACATGGTGCTGTTGCCTGTTCGATGCGACACAACGTTCGTCCTTCAACCCACGCCCGCGATTGGTCTTACGACTGCACGCCCATATTTCTTCGCAGCAGGCGACAAACTTCTTACAGACTACACGGTGTATAACACATGGCTGAAAACTTCGTCTGGTAAACGGACTCAGCTGACGGGCTGGCTACGTGAGCATAGCCGAATTTGGGGCGTGGTCTCGCTTGCTGCACAACAATTGATTATCTGGTATCAAGGAATAGGAACAAACGGCTGGGGGGCAACCGTAACTAATAAGAAAACGGCATTTGCCGAGAGCAGTTCAAGTTGCACGGCTCCCCCGCCTAAGGCTACCGGGCCGAAAACCTTTATGATAGGCAATACCGAAGTAAGTAGCGACGATTACTACTCTGCCAGAGATAAAGGAATTCGCTATTTTTGGCCAATAGCAGACGGAATCATTACGGCAATCAAAAAGGAATGCGACCAAAACAAATGCAAACTTGTTATTGTGCAGTTACCCGGAGCCGGCGGCAGCAGCAACCCGCTTGAAACGGAAATGTTAGGCAAAACAGCGGCGCGGCTTGGAGTTCCTTTTGAAGACAATACAGCTGGATTAGCAAAAGAACCAGCCAGTAAGCTGTACTACCAAATCCACTTCACACCAGCTGGGCACAAACTGTATACGGAACAGATCACACCCTTCGTTTTGCAGAACGTCCGTGATGATCTGGAAAAGAGAAAAGGGCTGGATCCGACCTAATAGAGCAGCGCCAACGGCTGTGAAGACCTTTGGCGCTTGGCAGCTCCATTCGCTGCTCACTGGTTGAGCTTCAAGTGGGACTTAGACAGAGTACATCCGGATCAAGAGCTGGCTGAGCTGCTGTAGACTGCGCTGAATCGAGCACGGGATCTGTACCAATCTGGTAGTTTCTCCACATACTGGACAGAGTTCCACCCTCAGAAATCAACGCTTCAAAATTGCCGGATTCAACGACTCGTCCATCACGAAGTACATAAATGTGATCGAAGAGTTCCAGCAAGTGCAATTTGTGTATCGACGAAATCAAACATCGATCACCGAATTGCTTCAACAAACCTGCGTAAATCAACCGCTCATTAGCTGTGTCAACACTGCTTGTAGGCTCATCCATAAGAATGATGTCACTATCTTTTGCGAAGAAGATTCCTCGCGAAAGAGCCAATCGCTGTTTTTCACCGCCACTTAAATTCACACCTTTCTCTGCGATGTTTGTATCAAGACCGAGCGGCAAGCGTGCTAGCACAGTATCAAACTTGGCCAAACGGACCGCATTCATAACATCCTCATCGCTCGCTTCCATTCCAAAGGTAATGTTGAAGCGAATCGTGTCAGAAAATATTTCAGGATCTTGTGGCATCAAGGTAGTCGAGTGAGCAAGGTGCTTGAGCCCTCGGTCAAGTTTCAATCCGTCAACGACCACATCGACTGCTTTCGCTTTTTGCAATCCGCGCAGCAAGGTCAAGAGCGTACTTTTGCCGGAACCACTCTCGCCGACTAGCGCTATTGATTTGCCCTTCGACAGATCAACGCACACATCATGGAGATGATGCGTCCGATGCTTCTCATCCTGATAGGTGAAATTGAGATTTTTCACAATGATGTTTTTCCACATTGCAGGAAGATTCGCATCGGGCGATGAAAGCTCAAGCGCGTTATAAGCGTCGTTAATTGAATCAACACCGCGTACATCAGCAGCTTGCCGCACGACCACGCCGTAATATGCAGCGAATGCGTAAAACGATTCACCAATCCGGCGCAGATATTCAAACAACGTGAAGAAAGTACCTGCAAGAATAAGCTGCTTTGCACACAGGTTACTGTGCACATACCAGAACATAACAAGCACGGTCATAATCGAAACGAGAATGGAGGTAAGCCCCCACTTCACTTCATTGAGCTTGATGTTATGTGTAAACAGAGGCTCTGATTTGAATATCCGACGCTTCACTTCGTCAAGCGTTCGGTTCTCCAGCCTGAGAGTAATCACACTGATGATATTGCTCACGTAGTCTTGGACTGCAGAAGCGACGCCATTATCCATTTTGTTTAAGGAGTCGTATTGCTTATCCATAACCCTGTCGAACATAGCGATGATAACAAGCGCCATAACTGTCGCTGTTAAAGCCGCCCAGCCCGCAACAGGCATGAACCAAAATAAAATCGCCAGAGTGCCACCGAGTTTCAAAACCATGTAGATGATTTCAAAGGTGTCTTGGAAGAAGCCGGACATAGCTTCAGTAGCACGGTCAATCTTGTCGATGCTTTCGCCGGAGTGGTGCTCCCGCTGCCATTGGATCGGCAGACAGGTAATTCGGCGAAAAAGCTCTGCCTTGAAGTTCGACCGGATCTGAAAAGCGACGAATCTTTCAATTACACGAGCTGGTCCGTGCAGAGCCCAGAAACCCAGAGAAATCGCTAGAATCATCAGCAAGTAGCGCAGCACATCGTGCCGAAGTTTATCGCCATTGGCAAGCCCGCCGACAAGGTCGACCTGCACATCGTTCAGCATATGCCCAATCACAAATGGTTCGACAAGTTCTAAGAACTGCGCACCAACGAACATCAGCATGTACACAACTACCAGATTTTTTGACTTACTGGCGTATTGCCAGCCTCTGGAGAACATAAGAACAAAAGCATTTTTTTTCATAAACATAGGAGTTTTCTCGTTGAAAGCGTAAGCAAACTTCCGCCCAGCAGGGGCGGTGCTCGCGGACCTCTCCACGTAACACTCAAACGGATATGCTGTAGCGACATGAGTGCTGGAGAGAATGCAAACGCCGAATCGCAAGCAGGATTCGAGCGCCTGTTTTGATACTCCGCAAACAGTCCGCTGGTTTTACAAATTAATACCTGTCGTCAATGTCTGTTGACGGGCTCGTCAGCTCGTAAAGTCAGCGGCTTAGTGTGGAGTTTCATCCCGCCAAAAATGGGCAGGAGTCCTGTACCACCAATAGTGCGGAGGCGTCTTAAATGCTGGTCTACCATTATTTTCCTCCACGGCACTTGCCGCATCGAACTAACAAACTGCTCAACTTTTTGATTGAACTCTTTTGCGATTCTCTCACAAGGATAGATTTTGGCCAAGGGATTTTGCGAATCTCTTTCGCTGAACCTTGCACGGCGTGCGGTGTTGGGCTCACTTTACAGGACGCGATACGTGCACGGCAGAGCACGCATGCACGTATCCACCAGGCAGTCACAACACAGAGAGTGGCAGCGCATAAGGTAATTCGACCATACTCGCGCTGTGACAGCGAAGCATGTGAGAAACTCAGCGCAGAGTGTACGATCATTTTTTTCGCACGTTAATGAGCCGCAGTATGGAGATTTCTCCTGCAGAAAAAAGCAATAAAAAAGCCCAGGATCACCTGAGCCTCATACATGAGTGCGCACCACAGACCGGCGACGCTGGTGGATCCTAAGTGTTTAATTAGCGGCTCTGTAAATCATCGGAGTACTTCCCGATCGCTCAACATTCTAAAACTAACACACATCATCAGAGATTTCAAGCACAGCTGAATATCGAGACTTCCCATGCAATATAATATGCGGATACGAATTCAATTACTGGATGAGATCGCGATGCAGTCGTCACTGACACAACTTCCTGCGGATTGGAAAGCGGTTTTAGAAGAGGAATTTACCAAGCCCTATTTTTCCCAGCTTGCAGATTTTCTTACGATCGAGCGGCAGCAATACACGATCTTTCCGCCGGAGAACGAAATTTTTACAGCACTGCAGCTCACCCCTTTCGATCAGGTTAGTGCGCTTTTATTGGGACAGGATCCGTATCCGACACCTGGACATGCGCATGGATTGTGCTTTTCTGTAAAACCTGGGGTGAAGCATCCGGCTTCACTCCGAAACATGTTCAAAGAACTGCAGGAAGACCTTGGTTGCAGCGTTCCAAATCACGGCTATCTCGAGGGATGGGCGAAGCAGGGATTGTTGATGTTGAATGCTGTCCTTACGGTCAGGGAAGGTGAAGCAAACTCTCATGCCGGCAAGGGATGGGAAGAATTTACCGACGCTATTATCAAAGTGCTGAACGGCAGAGCCAAACCAGTGGTCTTCGTGCTATGGGGCAATTACGCTCAAAAGAAATGCAAATTAATCGATGAGACCAAGCACAAAATCATTAGATGCGCGCATCCGTCGCCGCTGTCTGTGAAAAAGTTTTCTGGCTCCAAACCTTTCTCGAAGATCAACGCAGCACTTCAAGAATGTTCCAGCGCACCGATAGATTGGCAGCTTCAAAACTTGGGGAACTAATCAACTATTCTTTCGGACGTATTTTCGAAGTTGGTTGCAGGGCAGGATCGAGCGCATAACGATCATCAAAGACGAAACATTCACCTTGCCAATGAGCGCCGCCAACTTCTTCAAAATACCGAAGGATCCCGCCATCGAGCTGAAACACTTTAGGCAATCCCATTTCTTCTAGGAAAAGAACCGCTTTTTCGCAGCGAACTCCTCCCGTGCAGAACGAAACGACGGTCTTCTCCGCCAACTGCTGTTCGGCATTCAATTTCTGTACAGCTTCAGGAAACTCACTGAACATTTCTATATCAAGTGACTTTGCGTCATTGAATGTGCCAAGTTCGACTTCGAAGCCATTACGAGTGTCTAGCATTACGATCTCTCGTCCGTCGTCATCATGTCCTTTATCAAGCCATTCCTTCAGCTTCTGGGCACTGACAGCTGGCGCACGCTTCTTCGAAGGGCAGGGTGTCATTGGATGGCGCATCGTGATAATTTCTTTGGCACGACGCACTACCATCTTTCCAAATGGCTGATTTTCAGAAAAGCTTTCTTTTACTTCGAGCTCTTCGAAGCGACCCTCAAACAACGGATCTGTTTGGAGATATTCAAGAAAAGCAGTTATAGAGGGACGCTCACCGGCCAGGAACATATTGAGTCCTTCCGGTGCAAGAATGATAGTACCTTTTAGCTCCAGAGCTATGCAGCGATCCTTGAGCGGCTCGCGCCAAAGCTCTGGCTCAGGCACAGACACGAACTTATAACTGGCTATGTTTACTATTGACATTGCCTAATTATACCGGCTGACGGCAAATCAGCGACATTCTATGCATTTGTGCAAAGAAATTGCAGCAATAGCGTCGAAGCAAATGCCCGGAGAGCCCAGCATCTGACGCTCTAGCCACCGTGCGTATTCGGGCAAATCCAACTTTCATGACCGCCGCCACATTTTGAGCAGTAGTGCTCAGTTGGCGTCGGAGTGTTGTTATACATCCCTGGCGGCGGAACGCCTTTCTTGAGCTTGCGATAATAATCGGCGTGAACTTTATTCATGTTACCGGTTCTTCGTTGTATCTCAGTCTCGCATGCAGCTTTCAGCTTCAATGCAGCATCGCGAAACGAGGGATCACCCATCCGGACCACTTGCTCGCATTCTTGAATCGAATTACGCAGAGGCTGCATATTGACCTCGTTGTGCAAATTCATTGGAACACCTAGCCGCTGAGCCAATATTGCTCCATTGCCTGTCATCGGAATGCGTGATTCAGCTTGGTAAAGCTTTGCTTTTTGATAGTGCCATCTGGGATTCTGCGGTTCCCAATTTGTCAGGGGTGTAAGTATGGTCTGCTCAGCACCCAACAAGGTCCTGGCTGTATCGAAGTCATTTCGCTGGAGGCTCGCATTTAACTTCGCATCAATGAAATCGACCTTGGCAGTCGCAACTTGAACATAGGAATTTGCACCGCGTGATGAGCGGAGAAGGTGGCACGCCTCAACGACTCGATTAGCTCCCATTTGGTAATCATTCTGTTGAAAGAATGATTCCGCCTCCGCCAAGCGCCTCTCTGCCATTGCAGATTGTCCATTCATCGCGGGCTGAGAAAAGACGGGCGTTGCGAAGCCCAAGATTAGAGTTATGCAAACAAATAGAATTGCCTTTCGAATCATTCTTAAATTCCCGCAATCAAAGTTGAGTATCACAATAGCATTTCGCTCTGAAAATCAGTTGAAAGCTCGAAAATCAGCGCTGCGTTAATTGCCCTAAATTAAGCACAGCTTAGGCACTCGGGCGTGAATAGTGGGAGCAACACGATTGTTAGTCATCCCCTTCGATCCTAAAGTTAACGGTGGGTTGCTGCGGGCGTATCACACTTGGATGAGGTTGTTCTCATGGATAAGAATCAATCCGGTTCAGACCAAGCTATTGAAAAAGGCAGAGAGCCTTCCAACAGTGTTGCGTCACCAGAAGTAAATCTAGTTGCTCTAGCTGGACAAAAGGGCGTGCAGCGGCGCGACGTCACAGTCAACCAAATAAATGACGAAATACCTACCGGCGCGATTCCGCCTCACATGTTGCAAGACATAGCCAAGCGCAATCCTAATTTCAGGGGTCCACAAGACACACTGAATCAGATGAAAAACGTGTGGTGGTGGCCATTTCCCTGGGGCGGCTCACAACCAGGGAAGAGCGAACGCGAAGTTTATGATGCAAATGCCAAAACAAGCTTGCCAGGCACGAAAGCTCGCTTTGAAGGCGACCCCGCAACAACCGACGATGAGACAAACAAAGCTTACGACTACACAGGAAAAGTGCGCGAGTTCTATAAAGATGTCTTCAATCGCAATTCGATTGACGGTAACGGGATGAAATTTACGTCCACGGTCAACTACGGGCAAAATTATGAGAACGCCTTCTGGAACGGAAAACAAATGACCTACGGAAGACCCGGAGCGGATAGTCCGTTCAAGACTTTTGTGCTTCTAGATGTCATCGGGCATGAAATCACCCACGGTGTCACCGAGAAAGAATCAGGCACCAGATATTACGGACAATCAGGCGCGTTAAATGAGAGTTATTCCGACGTATTCGGCGAGTTGATTGAGCAGCGCGCTAACAACACGTTGGCGAAAGATGCTGATTGGGTAATTGGAAACGGAATTTGGAAAGACACCATCAATGGCAGAGGATTGCGCGACATGCTCAATCCGGGAACAGCCTATGACGATCCAAAAGTCGGTAAGGATCAGCAGCCTGCGCACATGAAGGATTACAAGAAAATGTACGGCGACAACGGCGGCGTGCACTACAACTCTGGTATTCCAAATCGCGCGTTCGCACTCTTCGCCATCGCGGCAGGTGGCCATGCTTGGGAAAAACCAGGACAGATCTGGTTTGCTGCTCGCAAAGCAGCTGGCAGCAATCCGAGCTTCGCCCAATTCGCCCATCACACTATTGAAGAAGCGAAGAAACAGGGTCACACAACTTTGGTCGCCGATTTACAGAAAGCCTGGGCAGATGTTGGCGTAACACCTTCCGCCACAGCAAAGGACACTGACACACCAGCGCGTATCAGAGTCGCGCCACCAAGAAAAATCAACAAAGCTGGATAAGGCTACTTCCAAAAATCTTTGTGCGGGGCGATTAGCTCTTCTTCCATTTCAGGAATTGGTCCGATCAGTTTGATTGGCTTTTGTCCTGATTCGAATACAGTTCTGCAAGGAAGATTCATAGTGGGATTCATCTGGCTGGTGCCAGTTAGCTTGCTGAGAGTGGTTTCAGCGGCGCCATAAACGACGGTCCCAATGTTCGACCAATAAATTGCCCCAGCACACATAGCGCAAGGTTCCATCGTGGTAACAAGAGTGCAGTTCCATAGAAATTCGGGATCGTACTTCTCAGCAGCAGCACGAGCGATCTCAGTTTCAGCATGGCGGACGACACTCACATTGCCGTGGGTAAGCAAAATCTCTTGGTTATCCGGAGCCAAGAGAACGGCACCAAAGGGATGATGCCCGGACTCGATGCATTTTCTTGCGACCTCATTAGCTGCGCGCAAAGCGATGCAGATCTGCTCATTAGTCAAATTAACCGAAATATCTGAAGTCATTTTCGTTCCTTTCCCCTGCTCTTTATCTCAATCTTCATCGTCATCGTCCATTGCCGCGCCTGGTCCTTTTGTCGGACTGACATCTTGCCACATCGTTTTCTCCAACCTTACCTGCGGAGTTTCGGCTGTCTTGTTTAGATAGCTCATAAACGCTTTGACTGCCGAGTCGAAGGGCGTAGCAAATTCCTTTTCAAAGGCGGCTTTGAATTCCAAACCATTTGCAATATTCTCAACCACTTTTGCAGTCCTCGGATGAATATTAGCAATGCCACCATTCCATTGGGTACGCAAATACTCAACAAAAAAGGTTCCAATGGCTTCCATATCCCAGCCTTCGTCGTGAGGCAAATACAAACGTTCAGAGGCATCCTCAGAAGTGAAGCGCATGGCTGACTTTGCCATATTCATATCGTATTGATTTTGATCTTGACCAAGCGAAATTCTGTAATTATGCCCATTGGTAAGTGCCCGCCCCTCCGCAAAAAAACTGGGCTCCTTGTTTCCCTTTAACTGTCTTGAATCCTGAATATGTGTCAATTCATGCGCAAGAGTTCCCTCCGAAAGAGGATCATCCATGTATTCGTCACGAACAACGAAAAGATTCGGACCACGAGCAAATCCTAAAATATTGGATTTAAATCCTTGCACTAGCCGCACTTTGAGCGGTTTCTTGTACAAAAGCTCAGGATTCGACCAGCCTTCCTCTTTGGCAACGAATGAATATGCCTTGCGAACGCGGTCAGTTACCATCTTGCAACGAGATTGGTCGACTGCATGATCGGACCAGACTTGTAGCCATTTATCAGGCGTTGTGTACAGCAACTCGTAGTCATCATCGTCGTCGGCACGAACAGAAGTTATTGCAAAGCATCCAATTGCCACCGCGAAGAAAAGAAACATAAATCCAAAGCAAGTTCTTTTCAAGTTGTCCCAATCAAAAGGATTCAATCAGAGTATCCCATAGCCAACAGTATGCTTCATTAGATTAATGCGGGCAGCGGATATAAAGCCGAATAATCTTAGCTGCGACTATGAAAGAACCGAAGTCTCGTAGACGTTGCATACATGATAACAATCGTCCATGAGAACAGGAACAAGTGTTCGCTTGTAGTTGGGGCCTTCAAACTCGTCGACTCGCGGATATTCCTTCACAAGCTGGTCAGATATCAATACGTCTACAGTAACTTTTTCGCCTTCTTGGTTCCACGTGTACGCTGGATAACCAGCCACTTCTCGAACGCTGCCTCGAATAATACCGGGCAGCCATTGCCCTGAGATTTCAGATACTATTTTGAAATTGCTCTGACCCGGCCGCAGTGTTCCATAAGCAGCGAGCCTGTTCTCTGGTCTTTGAAAAATTTCTTCGATCAGCTCTTCTAATACTTCGGTTGCATCGTTGATTTCATTGGCATCCGTCTGAGGCGTCAGTTTTGAATGCTGCTCTTGCATTGATGCTGCCAATTTTTTCGACTGTTCTAGGGATTCAGTGGAAGTCGGGTTCTTACGCTCCGAATAATCTTTGAGAATCGCATCCAGAGCATTCAACAGTTCAACACATTTTTCGTACGCTTTCCCCGAGCCCAGGCAGCGCGCTTTATTGATATGTTCAAGGGCGCGGGTCAAACCTGCAGACCAACTGTCTTGCACTACGAGAGCTCCATAAAGACGCCCTTCAGAATATCAAACTTCAAAGCCTTTTTGTTAAATCCGCAAAGACATTCTTCGCGTCAATCGACTAAGATGGTCGAGAGAATTTTTTCAAATTGCCATTGACCACATCTTTAACCAGCTGATTGATTTCTAGATGATCTTGCAGATGCGCTGGCAGGAGGGATGGCTTCGCAGTGGGCGAAGCTTCAAGATCTTTGATCATCCAGGCGTGCTTGCCGTTGTTCGTTTTCACTTGCGTCACAATCGGAGTGCCATCAGCAAGCGTGATTTGCTTGACTGAAACGCCCGGTGTTGGCTCGTTGAATTTGGTGACGAACTGCTGCCCCTGGTAGGGCTGCAACGCATAACCAATTTGATTTTCTGGCATGGAATGCAAAACAGATCTGTGACCCAAAGAAGCCAAATATTTTGCTTTTCCACCGGCGCCACCTTGTTGCAGAAGTGTGGGATCGCCGAGGTCCCGGACAATGAGCCTGAATTGACCAGCCACCGCTGCCGGTTCCGCGCCCGTCACTGTACTTGCTACGGAAATAACACCCTGAACACGTGAAGGTCCTAGCTTCGCAGCTACTTCATTTGCCAGAATTGCACCGCTGGAATATCCAGCAAGAACAGTACGATCTGTTTTGAACAGTTTTGTCAAAGTCTTTTCCACGTCTATAACGTAGGCGCTGTCGATATTGCCAACTTTAGGTGCAAAGAATCCGCCATCTTTGATGAGACCAGTCTCATGCCTCCAGGCTGACAAGTTGAGTCCAGGTACTACTCGAAAGCGCTCAGGATGCGTGTATGCAGTA
The DNA here is from genome assembly GCA_021732085.1 of Candidatus Obscuribacterales bacterium. Taxonomy (GTDB): domain Bacteria; phylum Cyanobacteriota; class Vampirovibrionia; order Obscuribacterales; family Obscuribacteraceae; genus JAIEPM01. The sequence continues at coordinate 152,716 of JAKFVQ010000025.1, forward strand.
ACAAAGTCGAGCGTTTTATCCGATCGCAAATTCACCAATCCAGAATCGGGCAACTCAAGATTTTTCAATTTTCCTGTATCGACCTTGAGTCCATCCTGAGCAATAAGAAGGCCTGTACCTTTTCCTCCTGCCGCCTCCGCAGCCAACTTGGCATTGTGCGGAACAAAAAGATCCACCTGCCTCATGCCTCCACCTTCTTGTGAAAACATCTTGTAGGGCACTGTCTCGCCATCCATATGCTTTTGCCAATTGGAAAGAACGTTCTCCTTGGTCAGCTCTGGCAACTTATTAACTCCAGGAGTTCTGGAAGCAAAATAAGCGCGACCTAATTTTTCAGCAGCTCCGGAAGCTAGCGCCGAAATGGCGAAGTCAGCCGTAAACTGCCCAAGGTTGTCTTTTGAGATTTGAACATTTCGCTGCCAGTTGTCTGCTGAACTCCACGTGTCGGACATAGCTTCGCGCATATTTCCAACGCGCGAATTGATATCATTCAACATTGGTATCGCTAGTGCCGGCGCGGCGATTCGTCCTACGGTCCACGACAATGATGGAGATCTCTTTATAGCAGTTAGCGCCAAAGTGACACCGGCCGACATGAGAACTGTTTGAACTGTGTGCGCTCGTTTCTCCGCATCAAGTGACGAAAGAATGTGATCAGGCGCCGATGAAACGCCTTGCCAGATTAGCTGCGCCTCACGAACGAATGCATTCGACGAAGGTTTAGTTTCGGCAGAAAGTAATTCGGCTGTGTTCTGAACTTCAAACATTGAGAGCGGCTGCCTCACACGGCTCAATGACAAACGAATAGAGCATTACAGCTCTGCATGACCCAGTCATATACGCAGAATACGCTGCGCCCCCGCATTCAGCCTATGCGTAAATCACGCATGAGGACGTGCAATTAGCATATTCTCAAGATGAATATCGACGATGCGAGTCTATTCTAACGAGGCTGAAATCGCTCTAATATAGCGCCTCTAGCCCGGATGCCTGGAATTAGATTGAGCCGAATGTCCCCGCCGAGCGAAGTCAATTAGCCCTTGTTTTTGCAACGGTTGCCTTGATGATATTGAAAAAATCAGATCGCGATCTCCGCTACGGAGCGCCTTCACAACAGCTTTCTCGCTAACATTGTTTTGCTTGACGAGAGAATTCAATTCTTTCACCAGCTCTGAGCTCAAAGCAAAGTGTTTTTGCAGAGTGCCGATTTGACCGGGATCCAGCAAGAAAATAGTCGTCATGCCGGGTCTCGATGAATAACTTTTGAACTTGTCAGACCACGATTCGCCCTTCACTAAACGAACCTGGTGATCACCACCTGAGAATACGAACAACTCGTCATTAAGCTCATCAACGAGGGTGTCGCTCGACAGCGGGGACTGAATTATCTGCGATCTCCACAGCATCACTTGCGGATCTTCGCGCCAATCAGGGAAGCTTTTGTCAAAGGCGTCAGCAGCCTTTTGCGCATACTCCTCCGCGTTAAGAGACTGTGCATTGCTTCCAGCATTCGCGAAACTTTCGAGAACTGGCAGAATCGCTTTTGAATACTTATCAACGTATGTGTTGTCGTACCATCGACCAGGCTTGTCTTTGCCTTTGATCTGCTTGTAAAACCATGAGGCAACAGCAGACGCCTGTGATTCATTCAACAAATCGTAGTTGAACTGTCTATTGTTCTTCTCGAAATATTCGATCAGCTTTTTCTTAAACTCGGGATCTCGAAATGCCCAAATTGTATGAGTAAATTCATGAATCAACCCATCATTATCAGCAAGTGTGCGATCATTGTTAACACGCGGATCGTCCAACGCCGCTATCGTATCCGGCGGGATAATCTCGATGGACTGCGCAACACCAAGATCAAGATTCTCTGAGTATGCCGAGGAAATGAAGTGGTAACCGTTGCCCTCTTTGCGCACTTCTGTTGGCGCTGGAACCAAGACGGCTTTCAGCGGCTGTTTCCGTCCTGCGCTTGAGTGAAACAACGACGCGATTGGTTCAAGTGGTCGGGCGAATAATGGCTCGTTCTTTCGAAACCAGGCCAGATCCCTCATCAACTGCGGACTAAATGGTTTCCAAATAACCGCCTCGTAAATCGGTCGAAAGTGGTTGAGTACAACTAAGAGAGTTTGAAAATCACCCGGCTCGCTGTATGTTTTTGCCTCCTTAAAGAAATCATCAAATGTTTTTGTGTTGCATGCCGTCGCCATTAGACGCTGATGATAGCTTAGCTTTCGACCTGAAGCCAACTCGTATTCAGACTTGTTGTACTTCCGCATTCGGACATAGCGCCATATCAGAGCCTTGTCGGTCTTGCCGAGTTTATGATGTTGGATCAGGAAATCGTAATAAGCGGTACCTTCGTCCGACTGTTTGCTTATCCCATTCATGAACCTCAAGAGAGCAAGCGGTTCGGAAACAACAAATTCCAATCGCAGCGAAGCCTCGGCATTATTGCTATTTGCCGCTGTTGTAGGGATTTGTTCTCCCTCAGCACACACAGGTTGCAAAGTCAGCAGCAGTCCTGAAAGAGTACATATCAGGTGCTTTAACTTTGACATTTGACAGGCTCCCACACACTCCTTCTAAGCACGATTTTCAGCCTAGAATGACATCAGCTTATCACATGCTCCTCTGCGCAGAAAAACTTAGAGAGTGAGAGAAATGAAAGGACTGAAGAATTCATGGATAGTACGATAATGTGGCCGCGCAGAGACAATGATTACCGAGCTCCGAAGGACAAAAATGGAAAGTGAATTCACCATCCGCAGTGCCATTCCCGAGCGAGACAGCGCGGACTTGTTCGCATTGATGGATGAGATTTACAAGACAACTGAAATGATGTGCGAAGCTCTTTCTGAAAAATATTCAGACCAGAGTATTTTGGAAGACGACTTAAAAGAATACGCGAGTTTTCCTGGAGCATTGTTTTTGGTTGCGGAAGGAAATTCAAAACTGTCGGGTTACGTCTGCGCAAAACCATTGCGACAGTCAAAATTGGCGCACACTGCGTATTTGAATATGGGTATTGCTTCAGACGCACGGGGAAAACAACTCGGCAGAAAGTTGCTTGAAGCCGCGATAAAAAAAATTGCCAGTGATGGCATCATCGAAATTGTGTATCTGAACGTGCGCGCGGATAACGAACCTGCTGTTCGGCTCTATGAGTCTTCCGGTTTCGAAACAATTGCAGTGCTGGATCGCGACACAAAATATAACGGACAATATTTCACCGGGCTTCTAATGCGGCGTTTTGTTTGAGGTAGACCGGTCTATCCGAGCTTTGATAAATCGAAAGAGCGTGGTCGAGAGGCTTTTTAGGATTACAAAGCCATCTTCGTGGTACTTTGAGCCAATTCTTCCAACGCTTCGTCAAGCGCCGCCCGAGCTTCCTGCTCTGTCTGTGCAAGCAAGTCATCCTGATAAATGCTCAAAAAGCTCTGTAAGAAGTGAACACGTCGAGAGGCAGAATCAGACTTTCTGACCAGAAAAAGCAAGTCAGATGGAATCAGATGACGTACTACAAGCAGCGGCATCGGGCTCTGCAACGGGCGAAACGCAGGATTGCGAATACCTTCGCCCTGATGGTTTTTATGAAACTCACCTAGCATAAGCCCGCGTTCGACAAAAAAGGGCTTCAGTCTCCTTTGAGTTTCCTCAATCAGTTGGATCGCATCTTCATCGGCCAGGCTAGGAAATATCAGCACAATAGCTTTATTCAATCGAGCTTTGCCTGAAGTCGGAGCTGTATTTGCAAAAACTTCAGCGTAATCCTGAATCATCTCATCGATTTCATCAATGCTTGTGCTGCCATCGATATGCAGTTCGTGAAAAAACAGAGACTCGGCTTTCAGTGCTCTTGGAAGAAATGGGCAGACAGAACCTTGTCTGCCGAGCTCAGCATGGGGCTTTGCCACAACGTTTGTTATCCAGTTCAAAACCTGTCCGAGCCCATCATTTTCCGAAGCTCGAGATTTGACGATGAGTTCAGCTTGTTTCCAGGTGCTTAAGAGAGCACGAACTGGACAAGTTTTGAATCGACTGCGAACACGCTGCTTTAATTCCGGCAAAAGGTGCAGTGGGGACTCAATTGTTCTGGCAAGACTGAACACGACTGGAAGACCTGTAAAAAAAACGGGGGAGCGCTATTCATCAGACGAAGAACGTAAGTAAGACTATATAGTGGAGAGAGTTATCCGTCCAATGAATAGATGACATTCGCCAAATCCGCTGAACGCATAACCCAGCAATAGCAGGTATTGGCGGATGAGCGGTGAATTAATCTGAAAAGTAAAGTAGCGTGCGTCCGAAGAACCAATGGAAGCCGAAGACCCTGAAAGGCATTAAGTTCTAAGACTCTTCGCCGCAAGATTTGCTTCTCTTGACACGTGACTGTTGATGAAGTGTTCTAGTTCGAAGTCTAATCTGAGACAAACAAGAGTTGATTCTCCATTCACAGGAGTAGCACCATGTCTGCACTACTAGGCCGCCGCGAAGATCCCTTCAGAAAACAGATCGAGTTATTGCTATTTGCCCTCGTCTATCTTTTCATAGCACTATCTGTGATACCGGGTGCAGGTTCAGCAGTTATCAGCCTAATCTCGATGATTTGCGGTCATGAAGAAACGATAGTGGAGCACCTTCGTGAAATCAGCCTACTGCTTTATCCAGTCGTCGCCAGCATCTCGCTTGTCCTGTCTTGGTTTGAACGGGTCAACGCCAAGCATAAGAAGGCATGGCTAATAATTGGAATTCCGTTGGCACTTATTGCCGCAATGCTAGTAATGGACTGCCATCCGTTCATCTCACTGTATATTCTGCCAAGCATTCCACTCAAATAGCTTAGTTTATTTGCACTTCGTTTGCACCCGAAACTCCAAATCGTTCTTGCAGGGTAAGGGGAAAATCGGAATGGAACGCGAAGAGAATTGGATTACATATACTACCCGCGATTCAAGTCATAACGGTCATTGTTCATGACCTTGGCCCATGCGCTAGCGAAGTCTTGCACAAACTTTTCCTTGGCGTCATCCGCAGCATAGACCTCGGCTACTGCGCGCAGCTCGGAATTTGAGCCGAAGAGCAGATCCACAGGGCTTGCTGACCATTTGACCTTGTCGGTCTTCCGATCGCGTCCTTCGTACACGGTCTCATCGCCGGCAGACTTAGTCCACTTTGTCGACATATCCATCAAGTTCACAAAGAAATCATTGCTCAATGTGCCGGGGCGCTCAGTGAGCACGCCGAGTTTTGAACGCCCTTCATTAGCATCAAGCGCGCGCATGCCTCCAACCAAAACTGTCATCTCAGGAACGGTGAGATTCAATAGATTGGCACGATCCACTAACATCTCTGCCGGTGAGCGCAAATTTGACTTGGCGAAATAGTTGCGGAAACCGTCGGCAGTTGGTTCCAATACAGCGAACGAAGTAACATCAGTTTGTTCCTGAGTTGCGTCGGTTCGTCCTGGAGCAAATGCCACTTTTACTGAATGTCCGGCCTTCTTTGCTGCATCCTCAACGGCCGCATTTCCAGCAAGAACAATCAGATCAGCCATTGAAATTTTCTTTCCAGAATTCTGGCTGTTAAATTCAGTTTGAACTTTCTCAAGACTGCTCAATACCTTTCCGAGATCGGAAGGATCGTTTACCGCCCAGTCTTTCTGAGGTGCCAAGCGAATTCTGCCTCCATTTGCACCGCCCCGTTTGTCCGATCCGCGAAACGTAGCAGCAGAGGCCCAAGCAGTCCTTACAAGATCAGAATTCGAAAGTCCGGCAGCAAGTATTTTTGATTTCAGCGAAGAGATGTCTGCGTCATCAACCATTTTATAGTCGGCGCTAGGAACTGGATCTTGCCAAATGAGTACTTCTTTCGGAACTTCTGCCCCGACATAGCGAGAACGAGGACCCATATCTCTGTGCGTTAGTTTGAACCAGGCTTTGGCAAATGCTAACTTAAACTCTTCCGGGTTTTCTTTGAATCGTTTTGCAACTTTGCTGTACTCAGGATCCATTTTCAAAGCGATGTCTGTGGTGAACATCATCGGAGCATGCCGCTTGTTCTTATCAAATGCGTCCGGAACCATATTGGGCGCAGCATTATCCTTTGGCGTCCATTGCGTAGCGCCGGCTGGGCTCTTTGTTTGAACCCAGTCAAAATTGAACAAATTATTCAAGTATTGCATTGTAAAATTCACGGGCGATGCGGACCAAGCACCTTCTAGTCCGCTCGTGATTGCATCTGCACCGCATCCAGTACCAGCCTTGCTCACCCAACCAAAGCCTTGTTCTTCCAACGATGCACCAGCCGGTGCCGGCCCGCATTCTGCTTTATGTGCGCCGTGAGCTTTTCCGAATGTATGGCCGCCAGCGATTAACGCTACGGTTTCCTCATCGTTCATCGCCATGCGTCCGAAGGCCTCACGAATATCCTTGGCTGCAGCCATTGGATCAGGATTGCCATTTGGACCTTCCGGATTGACGTAAATCAGTCCCATCTGCGTTGCCGCCAAGGGTTTTTCGAGCTGACCATCTTTTACGTTTGTGGACATGAATTTAGCACCTGGTCCCCAATAAATCAGGTCAGCTTCCCAGGCGTCGGGCCTCCCGCCAGCAAAACCAAAAGTCTTGAATCCCATAGTTTCAAGAGCAACGTTGCCGGTAAGAACCATCAAGTCTGCCCAAGATAACTTTTGTCCATATTTCTTCTTTACCGGCCACAAAAGCCTGCGTGCTTTATCCAGATTTGCGTTGTCGGGCCAGCTGTTCAGGGGCTCAAAGCGCTGTTGTCCACCACCGGCGCCACCACGTCCATCGAAGATTCTGTAGGTGCCGGCGCTATGCCAAGCCATGCGAATGAAAAACGGACCATAGTTACCAAAATCAGCCGGCCACCAATCCTGTGATGTCTTCATTACAGTTTCGATGTCTTTCTTCACAGCGTTCAGATCAAGCGTTTGAAATTCCTTGGCATAATTAAAATCTTTGCCTAACGGGTCAGACTCAATCGCATTCTGGCGTAAAGGCGAAAGGTCCAACTGATTGGGCCACCAAAACTGATTCGCCCGTGGTGCTCCGTCTGCCCAAGCGGGCAAGCCAGACAAAATCATCGAAGCAACAGCGGTTTGAATAACCAATGCATTCGTTATTCGTTTCATCATGCTGGAATTCCTTTAGTTTCTAATTGGATACCGCGAGTAATCAGACCACTATCAATCCGCATTGAATACGGTTGCCCCGAGCATATCAAGAGACTCTGACGCGACAAGCTTATCTTAAAAGAGACACCGAATTTCTGGGTGAACTAAATATGAATTAGTAGCTATTGGCATCACTCTGCTCACAAGTGATCACACTTTTCAAGGTACTGCAAAAGGGTCGGATAAGTCCGGTTTGCTTCACTGCACCTAGCTGGGCCGGTTTGCACGAGAATTGCACGCCGTCATCCCCATTATTGGAGTAACGCATGGGAGATAAGAAATGGCTGAATTCTCGGAAAACAACACAACTAGAGGCGCAGAAACCATTAAATCTGCTGATGTATCCGCTGAGGACTCCAGATCAAGCTCCGGCTGGGATCTGCAAAGTATCTATAACGGAATCACAGCAGATCGGATTAACCCGGCAGTCGAGAGTGGCGTACAAGCGGGCGCACGAGCAGCTTCATCCTCATACGTACAGGAATTTTTCAAAGACCTAAACATATGCGAGCCCACTAAGCTAAAAGATTACATTGCCCTCACCTTCGCCGGAGCGGCAGCAATTTACTGCACAGGAAAACTGGTAGCACAAGAATCGCAAGAGACAAAATCAGGCGAAGCGAAAAAGCACTAGCTTCCGCCGTGCGACAAATCTGAAACATTCTTGCCAAGCATCTGAAACATCCAAACCTTAAAGTTATGGACATAGAGGTCACTGGAATTTCGGAGATAGAAGCAATGTTCAAGCAGTTAATTCAGCAATTGTTCGGCGAAGATAACAGCAAGCAAGAAGCGAGCGACTATACGGAGCAAAGGACGAGACTGCGAAGCACTTACAAAGGCGCGTCCGCAAGCTACAATTACGCTAAGGTAAATCATTCCATTGCCGGTGCAATTAGAGTCGGACACGGCGATCAATCACTCGGCAAAGCGGCTGTAAAAGAAGAGGCTCGCGTGCTGGAAATCGCAAGAGCGACGGGTTTCACTCCGGTATTCGCCGAGTCCTCAAACGACCAGCACGGCTTCGGTGGTACTAACAACTTCAAGTTTTGGATGCGTGGTGGAGCAGTCGAAGACGACGTCCAAAACTACAGAGCGTCCTAGTCCTGGATTAATCAAGCATCAAGATGGTACGGTTCGCTCATTTGCTGCAATATGATGCGAATTGGCTGCAGTCCTCACAAAAATAAGCTATGAACTTCGCAAAATCTATCGAATAATTCGGTTCAGTCTACTATGATTTGAGACCGCAAAGATACAGGGATGAGCGAACCTTCGATATGAACAATGCGCAAAACAGAGAGCTCTATGATGTTGTACTGATCGGCGCCGGGATCATGAGCGCGACGCTCGCAGTTCTGTTGAAGGAACTTGCACCTAACTTCCGGATAAAACTCTACGAAACGCTGGGTAAACCAGCTCAAGAGAGTTCCAATGCCTGGAACAACGCAGGTACAGGACATGCGGCACTTTGTGAGTTGAACTACACGCCCGAGCAACCTGATGGCACAGTGAGCATCAATCGCGCACTCAAAATAAATACAGACTTTGATCTATCCCGCCAATTATGGTCGTATTTGGTGAAAGAAGGGCGCATCGATAATCCGCGCTCCTTCATTCATCCAGTTCCACACTACAGTTTTGTACGTGGAGAGAAAGACGCAAATTATTTGAAGAAACGGTTTGATGCTTTGTCCCGCCACCATTGCTACAAAGGCATGGAATTCTCAGATGACAAAAAGCAGATTGAAGAATGGCTTCCTTTAGTTATGGAAGGACGTGATCCAAAGGAAGTCGTTGCGGCCACGCGCATGGCGACTGGCACAGATGTGGACTATGGCTCCCTGACGAATCATCTTCTCGATTCGCTGAAAAATAGCGAAGGATTTTCGATTGAGTTTTTCCAGCGCGTTCTCGATCTTGATCGCGCCGGAAAAATATGGAAAGTAGTTGTTAAGGATGAGAAGACAGGCGAGCAACGATCTGTATATTCGAAATTCGTTTTCATAGGTGCAGGTGGTGGTTCTCTGCCCCTATTGCAGAAAGCATGCGTTCCAGAAGCTAGCGGTTATGCCGGTTTCCCGGTGAGTGGCATCTGGCTTCGCTGTGATAATCCAGAACTCACAGCTCGGCATAATGGTAAAGTTTATGGGAAGGCCGCCGTGGGTTCACCACCTATGTCTGTGCCGCATCTCGATTCCCGCCATGTTGGCGGAAAAACTTCCCTGCTCTTTGGACCATATGCCGGCTTCTCTACAAAGTTTCTCAAACATGGCTCGTTACTTGATCTCTTCAATTCCATAGATCCGGAAAACATACTGCCTCTGCTAGCAGTTGGTAGAGATAACGTTCCGCTCACCGAGTACCTGATTGGACAGGTTTTTGAATCATCGAAGGAACGCTTCGAAGTTCTCCAGCAATTTTTCCCGAACGCACAAGAGAGAGATTGGCATTTGGAAATAGCCGGACAAAGGGTCCAAATAGTGAAGAAGGATCATTTGCGCGGCGGACTTCTTCAGTTTGGCACCGAGATCGTCAGCACTGCCGATGGGTCGCTTGCTGCAATCCTAGGCGCATCGCCCGGAGCATCGGTTACCGTTTGGATTATGCTCGATGTTTTACAGCGTTGCTTTAAATATGAATTGCAAACGGCATGGGCACAGCAACTGAAAGAAATGATTCCGTCCCATGGGCGATCACTAATCGATGATGAAAAACTTTGCAGCAGCATTCGCAAGGAAACGGCGTCGGTATTGAAGCTTCAGAATGTTTAAATCAGACGAGCTGGAGACATACACCACAAGCTTGACAACTCGTCCGCGAGCACGCTAGCAAATTCAACCCAAATTGCTAGCTTCTGCATGCCGCTTGGCAGGATGCTTGCGCGCGCCTGCCAAATTCGACTCAAACGAGAGCATAGGTGAGCTTTCCACTTCAAACGCCTCACCCGGAGTTTGCTATAGTAGTGCACACAGAATCAGGAAACTACTGAATGCTTCCTCATAGGGCACTTCTCAAATCCGCGCTAATCGTTGGCACCTTACTCTCACCATTGCAAGCCGGAGCAGCGGAAAACGTCACGCAAACGCCCAACGATTTAGAAATATCAGCCAAACAAGTCTCCTGCCCAGTTCCAGGAATAGTCTGCTTACGAGTATCAGCTATTAATAGATCTGCTACCCAAATCTATTTGGTCAATGCAACAGATGCTGTACTCGGGAACATGAAAGCGGTTCCAGCCAACGAAATTTGCGAGCTCTCCGATAAACAAGAGTGGCAAAGGGTCCGCGACGAGCAGGCGGCTGTAACCCTTGTTACCGCAGGTTTAGGAACGATGGTCGTCGGAGACATCGAGACGAAGAAACAAAATCCGCAAGCATGGCTGGGACGAGGGTCGGAAGATCGGGCACGCACTCAAGAGATGTTTGACGAAAGAGTGATTTTGCAACTTGATCATACAGATGGACTTGTCTATTTCAACGCGGGCGCCGCGGGGATAAATACACTGCGTCTACAAATGCGACGATGGCCTGATGATACCAATGGCAACCAGAATGCGAACTCTGACGTAACAGTAGATGTTCCGATCGATAGTTCGCAAATAGTGCTTTCAAAACACGATCGACCCGGACGTCGTCAAATTGAAGCCAAATAATCTTGCTTCGATTCATCAAATATCAGTTGTTTCGATTCAGCGAATGTCCCTCACTTCGGTCACTGCTGGATCATGTCTAATTATCCGATTCGCTCTTCTTCGCAGGCAGTGGTTCAGGTATCTCAGTTCCTTCGGAGTCAACAGCTTCATCCGGAGCGGTCGAAAGCGCTTGAATGGACGGCGAGCCCTCAACTTTTCCATTTGACGGTTTTGTTTTAGCGAAAGTGAACAGTCCCTTCACTTTCGCATAGGAACCTTTGATCAGAATATAAACAACTGGTACCAGAAACAAACTTATGAAGGTCGATACAAGCATCCCGCCACAAACAGCTGTTCCAAGGGATTGGCGGCTAGCAGCCCCTGCACCGGTTGCTATTGCAAGTGGCAGCAGTCCGACAATAAAAGCAAAAGACGTCATCAGAATAGGGCGCAGACGTTGCGACGACGACTGAAGAGCCGCAGCCGTGAACGTGTAATTTTCCGCGTGAACAAGATGGTTAGCAAATTCAACGATCAAGATAGCATTCTTGCTTGCAAGTCCAATCAGCATAACAAGACCAATCTGACAGAAAACATCGTTCTGCAGCCCGCGAGACCACTGGAAGTAAAAAGCGCCTAGCATGGCAGGAGGCACAGAAAACAGAATGATGAAAGGATCAATAAAAGTCTCATACTGCGCAGCAAGAACCAGATAAACGAACAAAAGTCCAAGCGCGAATATAATTGCAGCAGACGAGCCAGCCTCGATTTGCTCTTGAGCTACGCCGGTCCAACTGAACGTGAATCCCTGTGGCAATTGCTTCTTCGACAGGTCAGCCATCGTGCTTATAGCTTGCCCCGAGCTGAAGCCTTCAGCTGGATTTCCATTGATTTCAACTGAGCGCAAAATATTATAGTGAGTGATTGTCTGGGCTGTGAGTTGCGTACTAGTGCGAACCAAGTTACTCAGTGGAACCATCGTATTCACGCGCGATTTCACATAATACTCGGATATGCTTTCCGGTTTATTCCTGAACATCTTGTCTGACTGCAAATAGACTCGGTAACTTCGGTTCAGAAAGTCAAAGTCATTGATGTAAGCTGAACCAGAAAGGGTTTGAATTGTATCGAGAATATCGCCAACATCGACATTCAATCGCTCAGCTTCATCGCGCCGAATCTCCAGCACCATCTGAGGCGTATCGGCCGAGAAGCTGCTAAACAAGCCAGTCAAGCCAGTCGTTTGATTGCCCTGATGAATCAGATCATTAGCGACCTCGCCAAGCTTCTGAACCGTACTTCCGTACATATCTTGCAGCTCATATGTGAAGCCCCCGAAGGTACCCAACCCTTCAATAGCCGGTGCGTTAAAGGGCACAATACGCGCTTCAGGGATATCCTTGCAAAGCTTTCGCACTCGAGCAATGATCGACTGAACGTTGTGTTCTTTGCCTTCACGATGTTCCCAATGCGTTAGGGGACAAAAGATCACTGCTGTGTTTGGCTGGTTGCCCGTGAAACCAAATCCTGGTAGCCCGCAGGTACCCTTGACCTCCGGCTGCTTGTCGATTAAATTGCAGACTTTCTGGACCACATCTGCCGTATATTGCAATGAGCTCCCAGCAGGGCAATTGATCAAAGTCATGAAGTAACCTTGATCCTCTTCCGGAACGAATCCCGTCGGCAGTATTTTTGCTAGATACCAAACAGCCACAACAGATAAGATTGCCGCCAGCAAGACCGGAATCACATTACGAACCGCAAAACCAAGCAGTTTCTCGTAAACTGATCGCAGGCCGTTAATTACGAAATTGATCCAGCGGAAGAGGAAGAAGTTGGATTCACCTTCTTTAAGAATCATCGCAGCAAGAGCCGGAGAAAGGGTAAGCGCATTGAAAGCTGAAAGAGTTACAGATACAGCGATTGTCAGCGCGAATTGTTTGTAGAGCTGTCCGGTAGTTCCAGGCATAAAAGCAACGGGCACGAATACAGCAACAAGCACCAGGGCCGTAGCAATAAGAGCACCGGCAGTTTCTTTCATGGCTAATAAAGTGGCGTCGAAGGGCTTCATGTGCTCTTCTTCCATTAAGCGTTTGACGTTTTCGACAACAACAATCGCATCGTCAACCACAAGGCCGGTTGCCAACGTCAGTCCGAAAAGTGTCAACGTGTTAATTGAGAAGCCGAGCGCCTGCATAGCGACGAAGGTACCAATCAACGATACAGGAATGGTGACGCAGGCGATAACCATGCTGCGCCAATCCTGCAAGAAGATGAAAATAACCAGGGTAACAAGCATTATCGCTTCGAACAGCGTGTGGATAACTTCCTCGATCGAAGCCTTGACGGCGTCTGTCGTATCCAAACAGACATCGCACTTCAAACCAGCAGGATAAAACTTCGACTGCTCAGCAAGTACTTTATGAACGCCTTCAGACACTTTAATTGCATTTCCGCCGACGCGCAGGTAAACAACCAGAGCAACAGCGTCGTGCTTCTTATACGTACAACTTGTCGTATAATTCTCGGCGCCCAGTTCAACTCTTCCCACATCCTTCAAGTGAACAAGAAGCCCATTCGAACCGCGCTTTACGATCAACCTCTCAAACTGTCCGGGGTCATTTAATCGCCCGAGCAGCTTGATACTGTACTGATACATTTGCCCCGTTGGAGCAGGCGCAGAGCCAACATCCCCAGCTCCGACTTGCTTATTTTGAGACTGCAAAGCAGTTATTACTTCGTGCGGGCTCATTTGGTATTGACTCAACTTGCCAGGATCGAGCCAAATCCTCATGGAGTATTTACGTTCGCCGACAATAGAGACGCTGCCTACCCCTGGTAGTGATTTCAGCTTGTCAATTAAGAAGAGGTCCGCATAATTACTAAGATAATTGGAGTCGAAACGGTCATCATCGGAATAAAGCGTAAGTACGTTAACCCATGAGGTCGATACCTTTGTGATATTAACCCCAAGGCGTTGCACCTCTGATGGCAAACTACCTGTAACACCAGCTAATTTCGTTTGTACGTCGACCGCTGCTAGATCCTGGTCTCGTTCCAAATCAAAGGTCGCTGTAATCTTGCTGATGCCATCATTACCGCTATATGAACTCATGTACTTGAGTCCATCGCAACCGTTTATTTGACGCTCCAATGTCGTAGTAACTGCCGATTCAACTTGCTCGGCAGTGGCTCCGATATAAGTCGCTTGGACGGCTACCTGCGGTGGGGCTAAGCTCGGATACTGAGCAATGGGCAGACTCGTCATCGTCACAAGCCCAGCAATAATCATAACTATTGCTATAACACTAGCGAAAACTGGACGTCTGATGAAGAATTCTGCAAACATTTTTCTTACTCTATTGCGATTGGGGAACCTTCACGAAGGTTCTGGATGCCTGCAACTATTACCTGCTCGCCTGCAGTTACACCCTTTGTTACTACAGCGCGATTTCCATTTAGTGATGAGATGGTCAAGACACGCTGTGTTGCCACTTGTCCCTTGCTCGGGTCGGATGAAACCACATAAGCAAACGCTCTGCCAGCCACGAAAGAAAGTGCGGCAGTTGGTATTGAGATACCTTTATCCTGTTTCAAGATAAGTCTTGTCGAAACAGATTGTTCCGGGCGATATTGCTCCTTATCATTTTCGAAAATTGCTTTGACCAAAACCGATTGGTTATCCTGATCAACTATTGGATCCACGTGAAATATAGGCGAGGTAGCTATGACCTTATCATCGGTGTCCAGAAGCTCTAACGGCATTCCGATCCGCAAGCCAGCGGCCATTTCTTTAGGCACAAGAACATTTACCTCAAGCGGGCGAACAGCACTGACAGCAGTTAGTTTCACAGCGGAGTTAACATAGTCGCCTATCTTCACCGGGATATCGGTAAGGACACCGGAGAACGGTGCCTTTATTCGGTAATAAGCAAGTTGTTCTTCTTGCTCTTTCTTGGCATATACGGCTGAATCAACAGCACGTGCTGCTCTGGTAATCACTTCCTTCTGTGCGGCGATATTCTCATCAATTTCTTTCAATTTTGCCAAGGACACTTTGTACATCCGATCACAGCCATCGACAGTTGCCTCTGCGACCACGCCCCGTTGCTCCAGCCAGTAGTTTCTTTCAAACTCATGCTTGTCGTAAGCGACAGAGGCTTCTTGCGCACTGCGCTGCGCTTTCAGACTCTCCAAACGAGCAATTTCCTTTTGTTGATCGGCTTTAGCTGAGGCAATATTACTTTCTTTTTCAGCGACAGCAGCTTCCTGTTTTATCGCATCAATAGTGATTAAAAGTTGCCCCGGTTTAACATGCTCTCCCGGGTTAACCAGAATACTGGCAATAGTTCCATCAATTTTCGGATAAAGAGATACCGCATGCCTAGAATCAAGCTTGCCGACAAGGGTAGCTTTGTCGCTAACCATGGATGATTCAACCATCTCAATTTTAACCTTGACTGGCGCAGCCGCTACCGGAGCAGCTTCCTCACTTTTCTTATCGCAAGCAGCCAAGGAAACAGACAAGAATCCAACAATCGCGACGCTTGCAAACATGCTAATTTTCGTCGGCAAGTCATGTGCGACGGAAAATACTTTCGCAATTAGTTTACCAAACCACAACATCATCTTTGCCTCTATCTGATCCTCAATGGACGTTTGTCTTCGGTGAGTGAAGCTATAGAAATAGAACCAACCGCTCTCAGTAATTGCGCTTGTGCTTTTCTATAATTCACAATAGTTTCTGCCTGACGAGACAATGCTTCGAAATAATCTCGCTGTGCTTCCAATCGCTCAAGATTGGTGCCTACCCCGAAACGAACACGTTCGTCGGCGACTCGAAACTCCTCACGAGCACTGATAACCGCCCGGTGACTGACGTCGATTTCTTCCTTTGTTGAAAGCACATCGATGTATGAGGCGCGCACTTCTTCCAAAATTTGCAAGAACAATTCATTGGCTTTGAGCGTAGTTTTGCGGGCATCCTCTCTGAAAGCCAAACTATCCCCTAAGGCGCTAACACCGAAGCCGGGCAAAAGCCAGTTAAGAATAAAACCAGCAGAGAACGCAGTGCCACCACCACCGGAACCAGTGCTGATCAAGCCGCCGCTGAGCGCGTTACCAGCGGGAATGATAATTCCTGAACTATTAGAGTCGCCTTTCGATTGCGTGTTGGTCGCCAAGAAAAACTTACTGTTAGGATAGAGCGTACCAAGACTTTCCTGAATCCTGCGCCGCGCCGCTAATCGCAATTGTTCATACTGTTTCAATTCCGGTCTGCTATCAATCGCCAACGTTAACAGATCTGCAATCGTCAATTTGGGATCCATCAACTGTGTTTCGGAAAGTATGGTTTCACGAGGCAGCAAGTTCACCGCCGGACTTACATTTATCGCTACTGCTAATTTGAGAGCAGCTTTTCGAAAAGCGACTTGTTGCTTCAACAACAATTGTTGATCTTGCGCCAATCTCGTTTGACTCTGCAACACTTCAAATATAGTGCCTTCCCCGGCAGCTTTTCTGTCTTCGTTTTGACGAACCTGCGTGTTAGAAACCTCAACAGCTTTTACTCTCACCTGTAGCAACGCGTGTTGTAAAAGCAGGTCCTGATATTTGTTGAAGACATCAAGCAAAACGTCATTAGTAGTGGCAGAGCTTACGTATTTTGCTGCTTTGGATTCGTGCAAATTGCGCAAGAAGCGAAAGGCATCTTGTCCACCATTGAAAACCGGCATATAAATGACGTTGTAGAAAGACCCCGAGACTGCCGTTGCAGGTCCGACTCCGCCAGTCCAAACTTGGTTGCGGTCATAACCCATAGCCATACTGGGCAACAGGATTCCAATTGCTTCAAGAACTCTAAACCTTTTTGCTTGCATTTCTGCTTGCGAAATTTTGATTGGCAAGCTTTTATTCAACGCGACCGACAGAACATCACGAAGCGTTGTTGGCTCGATGTAACTTGCTTCCAATCGAATCGGGGGCAGTGGACCATTTGCGC
Source organism: Candidatus Obscuribacterales bacterium (assembly GCA_021732085.1). GTDB lineage: Bacteria > Cyanobacteriota > Vampirovibrionia > Obscuribacterales > Obscuribacteraceae > JAIEPM01. Next base: position 169,552 of record JAKFVQ010000025.1, read on the forward strand.
CCTTTAGAGTCGGTAAGTCGGTAGGCGCGATTGGCGTGAGCGTCACGCTAGAGTTCAACGGCACCGGCGGAATATCAATAGGATCTCGCAGCTCGATGCTTGAGCGCGTGCTGGCAGGCGGAGCTGCAGGGCGAGCGATCTGGGGAGGAGGTCCGGCCTTTCCCCAATCATTCTTTGCATCTGTTTGCTCGGAGGCAAAAACGCCGAAGTTCAAAGAACAAACCGCGAAGCAAACGAGAACAATGATAGTAGTAAATGTTTTGGACACTAGAACGAATTTTGGCGACAAATCGCAGAGCACTAGCTCGATACATAACGTAACTTCGGGCGAAGTCGACAGTCTATCATAGTAAACCGCATAATATAGGAGCGAGCAAATGGCTCATTCCACACCTGACAACGTGAAGCTGCACTCACACAGCCACTGCCTCATGATGGATAGCAATAACGCCACATCCGCACAAAGCGAGGATTAAAAGATGACCATAAAGAAACGACTAATTGACGATATGGATTTGAGTCAAATTAGCGCCAAGAAGTGGAAATCTGAATTGAGTTTAGCGCGCATGGCATTAGCCGAAAATAAATTGGCTGACGCCTCCAGACTTTTGCACAGGGCCTATGAATTATCTGGCGAAGTCAAGGAAAGCGATTATGCTCGTGGAGTTTGTGAGCTGGGCATGGCAGTCGTAGCGGTGCATCAAAAGAAATCATCAGATGCGCACAAACATTTCGAGAAAGCTATCAGTATTGCACGGCAAGGTGGAGACGAGTCGCATGATGCACTGCTTGGTGTCACTCTACGCCATTATGCAAATGCTTTGCTTGATGAAGGTCAAATCGATCAGGCTGAGCAACATTTAGAAGAATCCGTCAGTGTTTTACAAAAGCATGGTGTGACGACGGCCTACTATTTAGCATTGTCTGTCTGCGATCTAGCAGGCCTTAAGGTCATTCGGCGCGATTTTGAAAAAGCTCAAGCAATCTTGCCGACAGCAATAGAAATTCTTGGCGCACTAACTGATTCTGAAGACGCAGATTATATGCGAGCTACATTCATTTTTGACGTTGCAAATAATAAACCGGAAGAAGAAGAATTTTTCGGGCTCTGGCAAGATAACGCGACGAAAATGCAATATCAGTTAGGCTCAAAACATCCATTCTTGGTGCGCGTCTTGAACCGGTTCGCAGGGGCTGCGAAAAAAGCGGGAAGAGACGATTTGATTCAACAAGCTGGTGGCATCTTCGCTAGTTCATTTAAAGCTTAAGAGAGCTTGGACGGTGCACCGCTATTCTGAGTCGAAAGACTACTGAAAGAAACAGCGACTTTAATTGCACCGAACAAAGTAGGTTAAACCTCAGCTTTGATTCAATTAGTGTCCGCAGATCGAAATACTGTGGCCTTATAATTTTGCCAATGGAAAGAGACGCGGAATCACATGTCTCGTCGCTGCAGAGCGACGACGGTTTGGAATCATGCACAGAAAAGCGTGACCAAGCCTCGATTTCGCCTGGGCAAATTATTGGTGGCCGCTACAAAATCATTTCGGCTCTCGGTTCGGGTGGAATGAGTGTCGTCTACAAAGCGAGTCATTTAACACTTAATCGCCCAGTCGCTCTTAAGATACTCAATCGTCACTTCATCCCAGGAAGCTCCGCAAGTGAAAGATTTCAACGCGAAGCACTGACCGTAAGCACCCTGGATCATCCCAATATTGTGAAAGTCTTTGGGGTTGGAAAGATTGGCGATGCTCCGTTCATGGCAATGGAGTTGCTTGAAGGCCAGAGTCTTGCAGATCTATTGAAACGACAAGGACGTCTTTCTCAGGAACAAGCGCTCCCCATTTTTTGCCAATTGCTTGATGCATTAAAGCATGCACACGAGAAATCCATTGTTCATAGAGATCTTAAGCCAAGCAATGTCTTTCTTTGCCAGAACGCTAAAGTTGTGAAATTGCTGGATTTCGGCATTGCGAAAATCGCTGGTGATACCGGAAGCGGTGCACAAAAACTTACAGCAACAGGGGAGATCTTCGGCACACTAACTTATATGAGCCCAGAACAGTGCTCCGGAGCGAAAGTGGACTATCGCTCGGATCTCTACTCAATGGGTTGCTTGATCTATGAGGTTCTGGATGGACACCCTCCATTTCGTGGAGACACGCCTTATGCAATTATGGCTCAACACACCAATGGGCACGCAGCTTCAAGTGCCTTCATTGACGAATCGGTAAGAGAAGTAATCCTCTGGGCTATGGAGAAAGATCCCTCGGATCGCCCACAATCAGCCGCTGAGTTAAAACGCGTTCTTCTCGAACCAGCTTTATTAGCGAGGAAAGAAAAAGCTCCCCCCAACGGAAGGAATCCACTACTTCCGACGATATGTGTGATAACTATTGGCGCGCTCCTTGCTTGTTTCATAGCTTTGAAAACCACACACAAAGACCCCGTCTTGACCACGAAGAAGGTTTCTGCCAAATCAACCACAAAGGTTTCCATTACCGCAACCCTGCTTCATGCTGCGGAGAAAGCCAATGATTCGGTAGCTTTCAGCCCTGAAGAACTGAAATCGTCCATTGCAGATCTTGATCAACTAGCAACGAGCAGAAAGTGCTCTCGTGTGCAAAAGTACGCAGCAACTTTTATCAAGTATCTGATCGAAAAGAGGATGAACACTTCAAACACGCAACTGCTCGAAACACTGACGGCGTGTCTTCCGATGACGTATACAAAAGATGGAAAGCCAACAAAGGAAACTGGACTCATTGAGATCTACCAGGCGCGCACTCTCAATTCCGATGGACAGGGCGTTCAGGCTTTCCAAACAGCTCAAAAATGCGTCGAGACTCTCAAACGAAAGCCAGTGACCATGGAAGGAATCCCTGATTCATTACGACTGGTGAAAAGCAATTCCAGTATTCGCGATCCCTATATGCTTTTAGCCGAGCTCGATGGACGCCGGGGCGAATACGAAGATGCTCTTAAGTACGCAGATTTAGCTTATGAGAATTCAATTTCAAATCCGTACTGGCGCTTTGATGCCTTGAAAATTAAGTTAGGCATCTTGTTAAAGATGAAGAAGAACACTGAAGTGGAAAATCTACTCCGCGCTGAAATGAGTGCGGCGGAAAAATATGTGAACCTTCCTAGCTCCAGCCAGCATGACATTCGTCATGGAATAAGAAGCTTTGCTCTCATCGGACAATGGGCGTTTGAACAAGGCATTCTACCAATTGCTAGATCCGCATTTGAAAGTGAGCGCGACATCGCCACAGAAATAGGTGGATTTGAGGACCTTCATCGCGAAGCCGTAGACTCACTAACAAAGCTCGATAAATATTCCAAAACAGCAAAGGCTGAGACAATTCATCTGACCGCGAGCAATTGATCCAAGCAGATCGATCAGTCAGGTAAATCGCTTTGCTTCGCGACAATTCCAGCAATCAGATCACTCAGCGCTGCAAGGCTCGACTCGTGTAGTGTCGAAGCAGGGATGACCGCGCCTGAGGGCGAAGGAAGGTCTCGAGTTGCGCAGGCAGCGGCAATAACAGTTGGTGCGAAACCGAGATCCATTGCACTACGAGCGGTGGCATCGATGCACATGTGCGTCATAAAGCCGCCGACGATTAAATTCTGTCGGTTTGTTTGCTCCAAAAGCTCTTTCAAATTTGTGTTGACAAAAGAACTTGGCAGATTTTTGACTATCACAGGCTCCTCACCGCGAGGACGAACGGGATCGGCTATTTGAACGAACTGACCAGAAGGATTGAAAACTGGTGCACCTTCAGGCGCATGGTGAACGATGTGGAAAATCGGAACATTGAGCCGCCGAGCACGCTCCAATAACTCGCTCAATTGCTGAAGGGCCCCCGCAACACCGTGCAGCGGTAAGCTACCATCGACATATTCCCGCTGCGCATCAACAACAACAATTGCGCTTTCAGAAAGCCTTGGCTTCGGAGGAGTCGCATTCAGGATTTCTAGAATAGTTCGCGCTTTCTCAACTGTCATTTAAATTCACCCATGTTTCCAAAAGCTCTGCATTACGTTATAAAGGGGCAAAGCCTCCTTAATACAAAGCATAACGCCACCATAAGCGACGGTTCCTAAAGCACCGATAATGATCCACAGAATCGAAAGAGCAAATGCATTGGACCCCATACATCCTTCTTGCCGTAATTGTTCCAAATACTAGACCCGCTAATGCGACCGGCCATCAAACCGGATATTCCATATCCCAAAATCGCCACTGAAATTAGCAGTCCAAAGATGTTTACAGAATTGACCACGAAACACTGCCTGGCTCTGAGCAAACTGCCCGCGAAGCGTTGGGGATGGCACTATTTTACATTCTCTAAACCGCCGAAAGAAACACCGCGAAGAAAGTCCAGAAGAGCACTACTCTAGAAGCCTGAAAAGTTAATATTGGCGGTCTCTTTCGTAATTCCCACACTGACAGGGGTGGCGCCCTGCCCTAAACTGGGAGGCGGTAGAGCGTGTGCCTGGTATCAATTCGGTAATGCCTTCGATAAAAACAGTTGAAACCATTGCTGGTTTGGCTGCGGATGCCGCATCCAAGGCTTTGCCATCGAAATTGGCGGGCGCGGCCGCAGAAGCCCTTGCCGAACGAGTCGGTTCGAACGCGGCAAGCAAGGTCATCAGCAATCCAGCGGCGGCCGAAATACTGGGGTCCGCAACTGTATCCAAAGGGATCATTGCTGCGCAAGTAGGACGCACAGAGATTTTGAAGGCGAATGAAGCCTTGGTCCGGCACGTTACAGATCTCATTCCCCAGGTTCAGAAAGGAAGATTAGACTGGATTCTGGGAGGCTCGACTGCCGTTAATGCACTAGCATCGGCACGAAAAGTCACGATTCTGGACGCGAGTCGCCTACCTTCAATTACGCCGGGCAAAACGCAAGCACTTCCGGAGCTTGCGACAAGCAGTTATGGAAGGTTTGTCCGAAAGGTCGATGATATAGATGCATTCGTAGTCAATGGTGGCAAAAACACATTTCTTGAATCACGATATCTTTTAGGCGTTGACATGGACTTGCCAGCTACCGCATATGGTGCCCTTAGAGCAGTGGGCGAGCATCGCAGCAGCCGTTTAATGCAAGCTGTGACAATGAAATTCGATCATCCCGAAGTCGCGGCCATAGAATACGCGGGTAAGACAGTTTTTGTAACTGGACCAGCCCAGCTGATGACTAACAAAATGCGGCAAGTGCTTATGTCCTACTCGCCAGGGGAATCCCGCAAAATGACAGGTGACTTCTCTCATCTTCTTGATGCCGCTGCAAGCATTTATCCAGAAAAAACACTGCTTCAGCATGGACGGCAAGCCTTGCAAAGAAACGAACTCTTGTACAAGAAAGAATTCATCATCCCCTGGGAAAAGACCGCAGAGAATGGGAAATTTGTGGATTTTCTGCGCAAGGTGCTGGAGAGCGAGCAGCGAAATGGAAGCTTTCTTAAAGGCTTGAAGATTGATCCGACAGATTCGATGACAGCCATGCGTCTATTTGAAAAGCATCAGCGAACGGGCGACAAGGCTGCAATCGCAAAATTCATAAATAGCCATTCTGATTTCGTGAGAAAACTAGACGTAAGAGGATCAGCGGAACACGCCATGTACCGTGCGCAAGGTGGTCGAGGCAAAGCGAGCGAAACGCTCTTCGTGATCTTGGACGATATCCCGGCAACGGCAAAATCGGGCATGCTCAAAGATCAACTCCGAGAATTGAGCGTGCAACTTTCAAAGACTTCAAACCTGCCGCAGCTACACAAGACAGTTCTATCCAAGACGCCACGTTGACGGCGGCTGAGTTTCAAGAAATTGCCTCTTTTACGTTGCTTGCCCACTGCCGCAATGGCAGTCGAAATGAGCGGGCAGGCCGCTTGAATAAAGCGTCTGCTATTTTTCCTTGTCCTTCTCCAGCCCATGGAACTTGCAAATCAAGCCCTTCAAGGCTTTACCTGCAGCCTTACCGTCCCCTTCCTTCAAACAATCAAGAACGGGTAGATGCGCTTCTCCAAATTCAAGGAGACGCCCTTCGCCAATTTTGTCTAGCGTCTTGCGAAACCTCATCTCCAGCACGACAGATTCCCAGAGCGACTGTAGTAGCTCGTTGCCCGATGCCTCAACAATTAAGCGATGGAAGGCAATATCATGCTCAGAGTACGCAGCGAAATCCTTCTTTTTAGCTGCGGCCATAAACTTACGGGCCTCGTTCTCGAGCTCTTTCACGTCTCCTTTGAGCTTTGGTGCCGCCAGCTCCGCCGCCAGCTGCTCCAGGACCGCACGAACCTGCGATGACTCCCTTAGCTCTCGGTCACTAACCGACCGAACACGCGTTCCTTTATATGGCTCGGTAACGAGGACCTTCATTGCTTCCAGGTATCTGAAAGCCTCCCTTACTGGCGCCTGGCTGGTACTGAGCTCATCGGCAATTTGCAGCTCGACAAGTCGGTCCCCTGGCTGGTAATAGCCATCAAGGATACGCTGGAGCAAAAGATCTCTGATTTGGTCCCGGGCGGCTGCTCGTTTCATATTGCTATCAAGTTGTTGGGGTGTAGACCGATTATAACAAATTATCGATAATTCCTTTACGCTCTATCGATTATCGATAATCGAGGAGCTATAATAAAATCATCGATTATCGATAACCCTACATCATTAACAGTTCAGCTCAAAGGAGAGGCTATCATGAGTACTTTTATTTACGGCGTCTTCGAAGGCACAAACAACATTTCCAGAGTCTTATCATCATTAAAAGCAGACGGTCTTACCGATGTTGTCGTGCTCAAGGACTCTAAAGCCCTGGCATATAATTCAGCCACACTGCACCCGACCAAGAAAACGCCGTTCATAATCGCCGGGACAATTGGTGGAGTCTTAGGAGCTATTGTCGGAGCAATTGCATCCCCAACAGTTCCTTATACAAACACCTTCCAACTGATTACACCGATTATGGCGATGGTTTCAGGCTCAGTGATTTTTGCTTATCTGGCCTTCTGGCTTGCCGGATTTCTGTACTGGATCGATAGACCAGTAATCGAAAACGAAGTCTTTGAAGGAACTATTCCAAATGGAAGCGTCCTGCTTGGAGTAACGGTGGAATGCTCAGCGCAAAAGGTGCGCGTAATGGAATGCCTGGATAGCAACGGTGCCGTTGAGATAATCGCACGCAATACAGCGCTCGTTGAGAGTCCGCTTGAAAGAGAGTCCGAACTGCTAAAAGCAGTGCCCTCAGAGAAATTGGTCGCCTAGCAATCAAGCGAATCTAAAAGGCGCTCCATCCATAGCAGCTCTGAATAGCGCCATGTCCTCTTGAGTGAAAGACATGTTCAGATCTTCGAAGCTCTCATCGCCGTTTCTCGGATGCGAGCTAAGCTCAGCCCTCTCAGCACCGAAAAGGTTGGCATCAAGGAAATACTTCTGTGCTGAGAGGAAAAGATCGGAAACACTGCAAATTTCTTGAACGGAGTTGACGGGAACAACAGCGATTTCGCCGGTGCAAGGTGAGCAGTTTATCTCAGGCGCAAAATCAATTCCAGTCTTCGACCCGTCCGCAACTTGAGCCACCACGAGATCTGTAGCTTGAATGGTATCGTTTGTAATTAGATGCTCAGCAGAAACCATCGCGGCAGCAGCATCGACTTGATTGTCAGCAACGAAGCTCCATTGTGCTGCCGTAATATCAGATGCAAGCGCAGGGGTAGAGGAGAAAATCATTGGCTCCCACTTATCATCTAATGCCTCGGGGGAATCGAAATCAAAATTGGTGATGACGTTGTGCCTGACCTTAATAGCCTGATCGATTACTCGGTCAGCATGCTCACGACACCAAACAGATCCTGCAAACATCTGAAGTTTTACTTTCAGAGAATTCTCCCGATTACCGAAACCATAAGCAAAGTATTCTCGACTCTTTTCAAGGAATGTTCGCTGAAATGGGTCAAGCCGCAAACGTCGTTCCTTCTCACTAAAGTTCACCTTCATGCGATTAAGTCGGTTGACCATCGCATCGTGATTATCAACATAGTCCATCTTGGATGAGAATGGTGACAACCTAACTATATGAGACACTGCAACTTGCACCATGTTTTTGCAGATACCGAACAGATTCATGGGGTGCAAAGTATATATAAGCTCTCTGAGCGAGCCTAAATCATAGAGGTCGGGACGAAACTTACTCTTCAACTTTTCGACAGTAAAAATATCGATTTCCTCAATGAACCATAGGTGGTGCCAAATTGTCTCACTATAGTCTACCTAATTGAGGAAAAATGTAAAGGCTGTGTATATATCGAATTTCGATTGCACTGAATTTTCATTTAGGCTGCAATGGCATTATGTTCTAAAGGTCTTGCAAGCGAAGCTTGCTTTGCACCTGCGACCTTTCTAATTTTGTCTAATTCCGCAAGGATCTGCGAGAACTTTGGAAAGAGCTGATCGCGCTCGAGGAGAATCGCTTTCACATCTGTTTTACTCAGCGCAAGTGCAAGAAGATCAAAAACGGGCTTCGAGATTTTTGCTCCATGTGTGTCAATCAGCAACCCTTCGATTTTTCGGTGACCAGCGATGTGAATTTGAATTACGCGTTCCATCGGAAGCTGATTCAAATAGTCAGCAGCATCGAACTGGTGATTGACAGAATTGACATATAAATTATTGACGTCCAGAAGCAGCCCACAATCAGCTTGTTCAGCAACATCTGCCACAAATTGTGCCTCAGTCATCTCTGCACCCGGCATCTGAATATACGATGAGATATTCTCCAGGCAGAGTGGAATTTCAATGTACTCTCGAACTTTTTTTATGCGCGTCACTACATGCTGAACAGCTTCTTTTGAATGGGGCAACGGAAGCAAATCATGCAAGCGGTTGCCATCAATACCGGTGAAGCACAGATGGTCACTCCACCAAGGGGCCTTAGTCTTGATCAGAAACTTGTTGAGCTTCTTAAGGTAATCCACATCTAAATCACCAACGTTACTGATCGAAAGCTCTATACCATGTGGCAAAAGTGGAAATTCATTTGCTCTTTCCAGATTCTCCATATCTATCGGAGCATTATCCAGATAATGCTCCGAAATCACTTCCAGAAAATCAATTTTGTCGCGGCTTGCCAGGGTGGGCTCAGAAATTTCTTCTCGGTAGCCGAGCCCTACCCCTACAACTGGTATTTTTTTCTTTAGTTCAATAAATTGGCTAGCCATTTTGCTTCTACTCTCTCGGCTTGTTGGAGTTTTGCTAAAGTTTTCGGACAACAGGGTCAGAATATGGACTTTCCGTAAGGGACTTGTGAGGAAATGGAGGAATAGGAAGAATTGGAGAAATTTGGCGAAATAATGTACGCTTTTAGTGAAAACGAAGGAAAGTTCTATGCCCGACACTGAGTTGAAACTGCCGCCGCTACCACCGCTTAAATGGAACGGACATTTCTGGACAGGATGCTTGTGTTTAAAAGCCTGGGCGAACTTTCAGGACCGTTCAGGATGGTACAACTCGGAAGCTTCGCCTGGAAAGAAAAGCGACGGGACAGTCAAGCTTTACATCGCCGCTCCAGGTCCCGAGCTGACAGAGCCCTGCAAAGAGCAAATTGAGACATTCAATTACGTGTTGGCAAATCAAAACGTAGTTCAAGCTCACCTGCTAAATGCAATTTTCGAAAAGTATCCAGAAGAGCGAAATCTATTTCGAGAAGGCTACGGTTACGACGAAGAAATGAGCGAGGAAAAGAAAGAAGAGTTCGAGGAAGAGTACGGAAAAGATGTGCCCGAACTCAGCAGCCCTGCCGAATTGAGACGAGTAATGGGTTTGTCAATCGTTCATATTCTCGCTTGTGCTAAAGAAGGCTTAGCATACGTCGGATATGAATTCGGTTGCACCTGGGAAGATGAACACGGATGCGGAGTAATGACGCACGGGCAGCGCATCATTGAAATCGGCCATGCAGACACATCATTTACCCCACCAGTCGACGATGAAGGCATCATGGTTTTGAAAAACAAGTAATCGCAGCTACTCTGTTTTGATGCGCTCAGCAGGAGAACTACTTGCTCCATGTTCACGCAATAAAGATACGATCGCAGAATCGCCCGCAGCAGATGCATCATCTAATGGCGTGTGCCCCCAGCTATCAATCGCATTTACATCGACGCCCATTTCAACGAGATACTGAACGACGGCAAGCCGCTTGTAGCGCGCCGCAACATGCAGAGCCGTTCGTTCCTGATAGTCCTTCGTATTGGGATCGAGTCCGCGCGCAATTAGTCCGCGCATCTCAACAAGATCGCCCTCTTTAGCTGCAGCGCAGAATGCCACGACACCACCATAACGAGATTGGTACAGATTTCGCCGAGGATCAAGACGATCGTCTCTCAACCCAACCATACTGTCAAAGGCATGAAGCTTGTAGCGGGCAGCCAGGCGTTTACAGAAATCGACACCCCGAACCGAATTACCAAGCTCATCAAGACGCGGTGACCAAATCGCAATACCCATTAGATTCGGAACCACTAAGAAGATCGCACCAGATACGCCGCTCTTGCCTGGTATGCCAACCCTAAAAGCAAATTCTCCAGAGAAGTCATACAATCCGCAGGACGACATAAGTGATAAGCAGTTCTTCACGTAGTCTGAACGGAATACTTTGACTCCAGTGATCGGACAGGTTCCACCATTAGCCAGGGTTGCAGCCATTACAGACATTGCCTGGCTAGTCACTTCGATTGAACAACATTGAAAATAGAAATCTAATACATCGAGTAATTCAACATCGGCTGGGAATGCTTTCTTCTCTCGCATAAAATAGGCAAGCGCGAAATTGCGGTCGCCTGTTTGTCGCTCCGAAAGATAAACAGCATTGTCAAAGCCGACCTTCATTTGTCCGGCTAGTTCACGCCATTTCGACATAACATAATCAAAGCGATCGGATGATGTTTGACCACGTTTTATTAACGAGCCGGACATAATTGCTCCGGCGTTGATCATTGGATTATGAGGACGCCCTTTCGAATTTAGCGTCAACTCGTTGAATGTTTTTCCGCTTGGTTCTGTGCCGACATAATTATGTACTTCGTTCTCCCCATTCTCCTCAAGTGCAAGTAAATAGGTAATCGGTTTCGAGCAAGATTGAACGCAGAAAAAATCGGATGAGTCGCCAATTGAATATTGCTGCCCATCAATAGTACAAACTGACATAGCAAATTTTTCCGGATTCACTCGAGCCAACTGAGGAATGTAATCCGCCAGCTTTCCATCTACGTTATCGGCAGTTTCAGAAAAAATACGCTCCAGCTCATGACAAAAATCGGCGAACTGAGGCACTGCCATTTGCCCGTTAAGTACTTTTTCAAATAACGCTGGTGAACAGTTTTGCAGAATTTGAAATTGGTCGAAGTCGATCTGCTCAGGCATCCCATCAAGGGCCTTGAACAAACGAACGAGACGAGGATCTGAACGCAGCATCCCTGCGTTGCCGAAAGTCTCCAACAGAACCAATTTAGAAACAGCGCCACTGGCTGCAAACGTATTGAATAAACTTTCCGATTTATCAGTCATATTTATCAAATTCGAATGTACTCAGAGCCATTATTCCCCGAAAGAACAGAAGCCTACCGCAGCGCAGGCAATCACCGCAGACACAAAGACAAGTGATATCCATCAAAACTCGACTTAACCAAATTTAATGGCGAATGCAATTATGCTACTTACAACGTGTTATGCAAGCCTCAGAAAACGGCTTGCTTAGCGTAATTCCCACTGCTACGTGTTTCCACGTCCGCTCTCATTAACGAAATTGATAATGCTGACAGGCTAAAATTGAGCCAGTCAGCGGCGCCCTCAGAAGTATCGCTTATAACTTAAGCAAAGCAAGTAAGGAACGAACCGTGAGCCAGAACCCAGATCCGCCAAATTCGGAGAATCCCGGTAATCGATCAGAATCGGCTTCACATCAAGATCCGAGTAAATCAATATACAAAGACGAGGCGGTATCAGAACTGACTGGTTCAGCTGACGAGGTTCGTGAGAAAGCACCATCCATCGAAGAGCGAGAAGTATTAGCAAAAGAAGAGGACGCAATACAAAGCTACGAAGAACGGGAGCTTCATTGGTACAGAAATATCTATCAAGGAGATCAAGTCCCCCAGTACACTTTACGCGCAGTTCTGATGGGCGGCATTCTGGGCATGCTCATGTCCATTTCAAATCTCTACACACATATCAAGTTAGGTTGGGGATTCGGCGTTGCAATAACGGCTTGCGTGCTGTCCTTCGTTATATGGCGCACGTTCATGCTTATCATTCCGAAGATTACACAAATGAGCATACTCGAAAGTAACTGTATGCAATCCACCGCGTCAGCGGCAGGATACTCAACAGGCTCAACGGTAGCGATGGCATTTGGCGCATATTTGCTTATTGAAGGAAAGCATCTGGATTGGCAGATCTGCGCGATCTGGACCTTTGTTACGGCAATGCTTGGAGTTATGCTTGCAGTGCCGATGAAGCGGCAGATGATCAACAAAGAACAACTACCATTCCCGAGCGGTATCGCCGCAGCTGAAACTTTGAAGAGTTTGTACGGCGGATCGAAAGAAGCAATTTACCAAGCCTACTCACTTGTAGTTGCTCTCATTCTAGGAGCGCTCACCGGTGTCGCCAGTAAAGGCGAATTCGGGTGGCAGAAAGCAATAGGTCTCAAACTGCCAGAGCTGATTCCATTCAACTTCACCTTGCAGGGCGTAAAGATGGAGACGTTAAAAGGCTTTGGATTCGAGCCAAGCTTATTGCTTTTAGCAGCAGGCATGATCGTCGGCATGCGCGTATCTCTTTCGATGTTTATCAGCGCACTTGTGCTCTATTGCGGACTGGGCCCGTGGCTGGTGAACAATCATATTATTGAATCAGGCAGCAAAATAGTTTCAATGTGGGCACTCTGGACTGGCACAGCGATAATGGTTTCTTCCGGATTGACTGCGTTTGCACTCCAATGGAAAACAATCGTTAGAACATTTCAGAACGTCAATAACGCAAGTGGCTTGACCGGAGACGCGGCGGAATTGGCAGAACTCAACAAAATGGAAGTCCCGCTGAAATGGTGCCTCTTTGGTGCAATTCCGCTTACTCTTTTGCTTGCTGTAGTCATGTGGGCTTCTTTCCAAATCTCGCTTCCGCTCGGCATCTTTGCCGCAACTATGAGCTTCTTGCTTGCACTTGTAGCGTGTCGGGCTACGGGTGAAACGGATATTACACCCACAGGAGCAATGGGCAAAGTTTCACAATTGACTTTTGCTGTACTTTGCCCTGGAAATATCACAGCAAACTTGATGACCGCTAGCGTAACAGCAAATACTGCTATCGCGTCTGCTGACTTGTTAACTGATCTCAAAAGCGGCTACATATTAGGAGCCAATCCGCGCAAACAGTTTTTCGCACAACTTACCGGAGTGCTTTTTGGCGTTGTAGCAGTGGTGCCATCCTGGTATTTGATGATTCCGACGAGAGAAGCACTTCAGAAGTATGATCCACCAGCAACGAATATTTGGAAAGCTGTTGCAGAAGCGCTATCAAAAGGAATTGACTCCATTCCCGAATCTGCACAAATGGGAATCATGGCAGGCTTAGCGCTGGGTTTCATCCTCACGCTAATAGATCATTTTTTTCCAAAACTGAAGAGATTCACTCCTTCATCTATGGGAATTGGATTAGCATGGGTGATGACTTTTCAAAATGCACTCGCATTTATGCTTGGCGCGTCAATCGCCTTGATTTGGAAAAAGATGCACACTAAATCAGCAGATGTATACACAATTCCAGTCGCGTCAGGTGCGATCGCAGGCGAATCACTCGCTTCCGCTTTTATTGCCATCATCAGCGCATTGTATGCGCTCAATTTGCTGCACTAAAGTCGCACAGATTGTTATTCCGTTCTCAACATGAAGGTCGTGTTGCTTCCATCAGGACCGCGGCGATTTGAATAAATGTTTGGTCCCGGAGCATTAAGGATGACCGGATAGCCATATGGAACCGGAATCACAATTGGCGTGGAATCGCTGTATCCAAATGCGCCATTCGGACCAACGCTGGAATAATTGATACCACCCATTTGCGGTCCGTAATAAAACGGCAGAGGCGAAGCAGAGGTAGAGCGTGCATTGAAGCCGCCGTTGAAGCCACCTCTGGACGGGTTGTATCCAAATCCAGCTCCAATCTGTGAATTAGTAAAATTGGAATAGGAACCGACACCAGTGAAAAATGGTGGCGTGTTGCCTGCGCTCGGATCGGCGGACCGTGAAGGGGGCTGCGAGGTGAAATCTGCCGCCGACCGCCTGTCGATCTGCGGACTTGAATTCGTGAACGGGTTCGATTGCGGAAATGCTTTTACGGCCGGCGTTTCTTCCTCAGGCAAAGAATGTTTCCCATGATAAATCAAAACATCGCCATTACTCTTTTTAATCACCATCGGAGTGAGTGGCGGATCGACCTGATCGGCTTTCTTCTCAAAATCCGAACCGTCCTTCCCTTGAGTTTTATACAACAATGCGAGGTTACGGTAGATTGATGCAACTTTGCTTCTATCGGATTCCTCTGTTAGAGCTTGAATATACAGACGCTCAGCCTTTGCATAATCTCCAGCACGAAATGCCTTGATTCCTTCGCTATTAGAATCAGCAGCCCATACGGGTGTCGATACCAGTAAAAGGAGAGAAACAAAACTCTGGGGTAGCTGTCGCATTTGTTGTTCAGTAGGACCGATGAGTCACACTACCAACTTACCACGAATCAATGGCCGCTACTACTTCTTCGTTTCTTTTCAAGCCTGTAAGGACCATGGTGCCATATCTTTCCTGCTTTGAATCACTCTAAGTCCTGAATCTAATGCTCTGCCTGTTTTGGCGCTTTTTCGGCAGCAGATTGGCGCCATCCTGGCAGTATTGTGGTGTGGGCATTTTCGCGGGTGCATTACACAAAAATTCCACATTATTCGCACGCTCGTCACACGGCGACAAGATTAGCCTAAAAGCGTTGGGGGCAGGGCGAACATGATAATATTCACGACAAAACTACCGCAGACTTTCGAACAATACGTTAAAACCAGCAACGATGAAATTAAAGTCGGAGCGATGGACCAAGAAGAAATAGATGCGCTGACAGAGCTATGGAGCAATCTCGTCATTATCAGATCGGCGCTCAGCTATAAGCGAAAGAAGCGTGCCCAAGTCGACAACGATGCTTACTTTCATCGCGACTGGAGTCCACGCTATCCGGTTTAGCACCGGATGGAAATCGATATCCTGCGCGCGACTAAAAGAAACTTTTTCCAGGCGGCGATTGATTCATTGTCGCCACCTGCTGAAATTCTGGATCATAGATTTTGTCGATTACAAATGTTCCTGATGTTTCCCAATCCCCGGACTTCCAATTAGGACCGGGATTACGCTTTCTCACTTCCTGACTCTGAATCATGGCATGTCCCCAGACAATCCACTTTCCATCTAAATTCTGAACAAGAAATACCCTGACGGGATCAAGGTGAAAAAGCCGAGCATCTTCCTTGCAAAAAGGAAAAATTTTGCCTTTGAATTCCTCACTGCTGATGGGTGTTTCGATATGGCGATCGCGATTAAGCAACTCCGCCGGAAAGCCTTGCTCTTCCGTCAAGTTCAGCGTGTCATTAACTTCGATATTGCTGCCCATTGAGAACTCCAGCGATGCTGCTTCGTGCTGTGAATTATTTCACGAAAGACGAATCATGAACTGGCCAATTTCTCATCAACGATGACTAACTCAATTAACGAATCAGCATAGCGCGAAAGCTTACTAACAACTGATTCTTCCTTACTTAGGACTACTATGCATGATTGCACAGGTATGCGGCACCCTTAAAGCAGTCCTTTCAGATAGAAAGACAGTGCTGCCGACATGACGACAAGAACAGTGCCCATTCCCATCCACCCGCGCCGATATTCAATTTTGCTGTACATACTTTGGTCCGCCTATTTATTACTATTTCAGTTTAGCCGTCGCAAATGGCAAATTTGGGTCAAAAAACAAGGTTTTTCTTAGAACTATCACATGAGTAGTACACAACGAGAAATCTCAAATCTACAGAAACGAGAATGTTCCACTGAGACATACGCGGACGGCTTCCTGGACGAATAGATCCAACGCGATAGCGCCAAATACCGTTACGGAGAAGAATACCCAAGCACCGAACGGAAGCTTTCCGGTTCGCTTATTCACGTTCAATTGCCGTGAAGCATGCTTTCCACCATATAGGAGAATTACACCAGCTAAAAACATGAAGCCTGCGATAAAAATCATTTTGTCATCAAGGACTACGTAGTCCTCCTTCATAGCAGTGACGATCACATCGAACACTTTTATCTTCATCATTAGAGCAGACATGGTAACTGCAAAGAATCCTGCTCGCCTGCAATTGCGATCCAAAGTCTCGGGAGAGAGGTCGCTCACCTCGGTCCAGCTGCCTGCTACTATTTCGGGTCGCTTACCCATCTGTGCGTTCATTTTCTTTACTCCTCGTCTTGCGATGTGACAAGTATCGCTTTCGAATGCGAAAATACAAGGGCAAGCTTGTATCATTATTGGGTCGGCGGATAAATCATCAATGAGTTTGCAGAACAACCGCGGTACAAGCGACAAAATTCGCGACGTTGTCGATGAGTTATATCGAGAGCAGTCCCGCAGAGTCTATGCATCTCTTGTTAGGATTCTAGGCGATTTTGACCTTGCCGAAGAAGCAATGCAAGAAGCATTTACCGCTGCGATAAATCAATGGAGCACAGAGGGAATTCCGGCAAATCCGAGAGCATGGTTAGTATCCACAGCGCGATTCAAAGCCATCGATACAATTCGGCGCCGAGCAAAATTTGATAAGACAATCGAACAATATGCAGATTGGTTAGCGCCTGGAAGCACAGAAGCAGAGGCATTCGATGAGGATACTTTCAAGGACGACTTGCTTCGCTTAATTTTCACGTGCTGCCACCCGGCCTTATCACCGAACGCGCAAATAGCTTTGACGCTGAGGGAAACATGTGGATTAACAACAGAAGAAATCGCATCAGCTTTTCTCAGTAGCGCTGTGACGATCGCGCAGCGTATAGTTCGGGCAAAATCAAAGATCCGCGATGCAAAAATACCTTATGAGGTGCCCGCAAAAGAGGACCTTCACGAGCGGTTGGATTCTGTACTCTCTGTCATTTATCTAGTATTCAACGAAGGTTACTCCGCATCATCAGGAGAGGCTGCCACGCGCCTTGACCTGTCGTCTAAAGCGATTCATCTGGGCGAAGTTCTGTTCGATTTATTACCTGACGCAGAAGTAATAGGTTTATTAGCGCTGATGTTATTACACGAATCAAGGCGCACGGCGAGAACAGACAAGAATGGCGACCTTATCCTGCTTGAAGATCAAGATCGATCGTTATGGAATCAAGAACAAATTAGGAGAGGGCTGGAATTGGTTCAACAAGCGATGGCGGCACCAGAATTCGGCACGTACACTATACAAGCAGCTATTTCGGCCGTACACGCAAGAGCAGTGACAGCAGCTGCGACCGATTGGAATCAAATAGTAGGTTTGTACGACATCTTGTTGCAAGCGGAATCATCGCCGGTTATCGAACTCAATCGAGCAGTTGCTGTTGCGATGCGAGATGGTCCACGAATTGGCTTGCAATTAATTGATGAAATTCTCAAGCGTGGAGATCTCAAGGATTACCACCTCTTGCATGCGGCGAAAGCTGAATTGAGTCGACGCTCGGGCAGCGTAGCCGAGGCACGCGCTTCTTATCAACTAGCTCTCAGCCTCGCAAAACAAGAGCCAGAGCGGCGTTTTCTTCAGAATCGACTGCTGGAACTAAATGAATAACATCTCATAATTCTCATGTCGATCTGGCACCTCTTCATTCGACTAATCGTTGAAAGAGTAAAATCGCAAATTTGCAAGGAGGTAAACGATGAAATTCATATGTCTGGGTTATGCGGACGAATCGAAGCTTGCTGCAATGACAAAAGAGGAAATGGAAGCAGCCGTCGAGGAATGTTTTTCCTACGACGACGATCTAAGACGCGGCGGACATTTCGCTGGCGGACACGCATTGCAAAGTGCGACGAATGCTGTCACCGTCCGCCAACGCAGCGGCAAAGTCGAAGTAACCGACGGACCTTTTGCAGAAACAAAGGAACAGATTGGCGGTATCCTTTATCTCGAAGCGAAAGATCTCAATCAAGCGATTGCCCTGATGTCAAAACATCCGGGCGTCAAATTCGGTCCCTTTGAAGTTCGTCCTGTCGATGAAGCGTTCATGAAAATATTCGAGGACCGATGTAAGGCTTCGCAAGTGAATTAAGGGGATTAGTCATGAAATACATGTTGCTCATTTACAGCGATGAAAAACTTTGGTCTGATGGCGAACGCGCAGAATGCATGGCCGAATCCACAGCGATCTGCCATGAACTTCAAACCAAAGGCCAATTTCTCGGCGCATCACCACTGCATTCTGTAAATGCCGCTACCAGCCTCCGAATCCGCAACGGAAAGAAGCAAATTACCGACGGTCCCTTTGCAGAAACCACGGAGCAACTGGGTGGCTACTACATCATCGATGTAAAAAATCTCGATGAAGCGATCGCAATCGCAAGCAGTCTTCCGCCAGCAAAAAAGGGAACAGTCGAAATCAGACCGATTTTCGAATTAGAGAATTTGCCCGAAGAATCAAACCGCGAGCAGATAGCTACGCAGAACTGAAAACAGCAAACCAATTAAGTCTAAGCATTAATGATAGGAATAACAAAAATGAAAGTAATGGTAATTGTCAAAGCAAGCAAAGGTTCAGAAGCCGGCGAGATGCCCACAGAACAACTTCTAACCGAAATGGGAAACTACAACGAGCAGCTCGTTAAAGCTGGCATCATGCTCGGCGGGGATGGACTTCATCCCAGCTCCAAGGGCTTTCGAGTTCGCTTTTCCGGAAAAGACAGATCGGTAGTTAATGGTCCTTTTGCAGAAACGAAAGAGTTGATCGCCGGCTACTGGATTTGGCAAGTAAAGTCGATGGAAGAAGCGATCGAGTGGGTCAAGAAATGCCCGAATCCGATGAACGAAGAAAGCGATATTGAAATCCGCCAAATTTTCGAAGCCGAAGATTTCGGTGCTGAGTTCACGCCGGAGCTGCGCGAACAAGAAGAACGCATTCGAAAAGAAGCGGCAAAATTGCAATCGTAAAACATACGAATCAACATACATTTATCGAGGTTTAAATCATGTCAAAGTCAACTAACAAAATCCCGCCAGGCGTTTCAACTCTAACTCCTTACTTGATCATAAAAGGCGTTGCCGAAGCAATTGAGTTCTACAAGAAAGCATTCGGCGCGGAAGAAATGAACCGCATGGCAATGCCGGACGGGCGAATTATGCACGCTGCGCTAAAGTTCGGAGAGAGCACTCTATTTTTGAGCGATGAGTTCCCAGAATACGATTGTGGTCTTAGCCCCGCTTCGCTAAAGAGCGCCCATGCAACCATGCATCTTTTTGTTGAAGATGTAGATAAAGTCTATAAGCAAGCAATCGAAGCTGGCGCTAAAGGTTTGCAAGAACCCGAGCTGATGTTCTGGGGCGATCGGTATGGCAGAGTCGTTGATCCGTTCGGCCAGCCATGGAGCCTTGCCACACACATGGAAGATTTGACGCCGGAAGAAATGAAAGAGCGAATGATGAAGGGGTGCCCGCCGGCCCAAGAGGCAGCAAAGGTATAATCTTTGCTTTTTCAAAGTGATCTATAATCGCCCTGTTGTACATCAGCAGGGCGTTTACTTAGGTCGAGTATGAAAAGATTATTTGAAACATTAGCCATCTCACTTATAGCGATTAACAGCCTGTCACCGGCACTTGCAGGTGATATGAACGATCTAAGAGGAAAGCGCTACGGCGAAGTGCTCCTCGGTAAAGGCGGACTGGTCGGTCCCGACGAATTTGATGTCTACAATACAATCGGACTAAATGATTGCCCCCAAGATTTATGGAGCAAGCTTGACCCGGAAAAGATTAAGGCCGAAAATGGCGTTAAAGCAGTGAAGCTTAACGGACCCCGCTATTGGACTATCGATGGGCTGAGAAATAGCGTGTTGGTTGATAAACAAACGAAGAGTTTTGGCGGCATTGAAATGCGCCACGCAGGTACACTCAAACTAACAATCAAAGACAAACTGAGTATTGGGAAACCGTACGTTGAACATCAAGTTGCACGGCAAACGATCTGGTTGTTTTTGGCAGGAAAACCTGTTTATCAGCTGATCAGCCCAGATGGATCTGTATACTTTATGCAGTCATATAGCATTCAGAAGCAACAACAAGATCCAGACAGCCTGACAAAACTGGCAAGTAAGCTTAGCCTAAAAGACGGTTGGAAATTTAGAACAGTTACGCTCAAAAAAGACTTTGAAGTTAAGGCTGAAAATGGTGTCGCCTTCGTTGTTCAAGATGATCTAAGCAACACATATCAAAAATCATCGGCCAAGGAAACCGATAGTCTGTAAGGTGGTCAATTCCGTTGTTGGAAATAACACTGATTGAATTTTCCTAGTTACCGATAAAGGAATTTACTTTTATCCCGCGACGGAAACACCAAATAAATATCAGGAATGAAGCTGTAAAGCGACTTGCAGTTATCTCCCCTGAAAAGGAGACCTCATGATTCGCAAGAAGGTTTTGCGCACGACAGTTCTCTTGTTATTTTTATTCTCGAATAATTTCACTCCTTCACCGGCTGGAACAGGTGGCATGCGATACGAGGGAGTTAACATCTCGGGCGCTGAATGGGCTGACCATGTGATTCCCGGAACGTTTAACGATGATTACATATTCCCCACGAAGCCCGAAATGGATTATTTCGCTTCAAAAGGAATGAACATAATTCGTTTTCCATTTCTATGGGAACGAATCCAGCCAACGCCAAATGGACCTTTTGACACTGTGTACGCCGGACGAGTTGACACAGTAATCAATTATGCAACTGGGAAGGGACTGAAAGTAATCATCGATGTACACAACTTCGGTGGATATTTCGGAAAAAAGATTGGGGTGCCGGGCGGACATCCGAACTCCGTCTTCGCCAATTTTTGGCAACAGATGGCGACAAAGTACAAGAACAACCCCAATGTAATTTACGGCTTAATGACCGAACCGGTCGGAACAGGAATGACAGCGCAGACGTGGTTGGCATCCTCACAGGCTGGAATTGATGCAATAAGAGCAACAGGCGCTAAACAACTCATTCTGGTATCAGGTGCCTACTGGGGTAGTGCAAACGAATTCGTTGCGCTGAACGCTTCAGAGCTAATCAAGATAAAGGATCCAGAAAACAATTTTACGTATGATGTACACCAGTATTTCGATTACGACGGTTCTGGAAAACATTCTGATGTAATGGCACCAGCGGCGGCGGCGGCCACGTTGAGCACGCTGACCTCGTGGCTCCGAACTAATAAGCGCACTGCGATGCTCACCGAATTCGGGGTTCCTTCGAGCACAGCGGGACAAGCCGCTCTCACGGCCGTATTGCAATACCTATATACAAACAAGGACGTTTGGGATGGTTATACATACTGGTCAGCAGGTCCGTGGTGGCAGGACTATATGTTTGGAGTCGAACCTATCAATGGTCAAGACACCCCCCAGATGAAAGTGCTCGTCGCAAATCTAGCAAAAAATACCCAAGCTCTTCCAACGCCGGAACCGACTCCCACTCCCACTCCCACTCCAACTCCGACTCCAACTCCAACTCCAACTCCAACTCCAACTCCGACTCCAAACCCAACTCCAACTCCAACTCCAACTCCGACTCCAACTCCGACTCCGACTCCGATTCCGACTCCGACTCCGACTCCGACTCCAAGCCCCACTCCGCCACGATCACACTATCGTCCGCATAAGACGAGCTGGAACTGGATCAACTTCTTCAACGCTTACTGGAAGTTCTAGTTCTTCAATTGGGCAACGCCATAATTACGCAAAACACTGCCACAACAATAAGATCGATGCCTTATCGTCCAAATTTAGTCGACTCTGAATTCGTGGCGGGTTCCAGCACCTATCGGCGTGTTCTGCGACCTCTTCAGATTTGAGAATGAAATGGACTTTGCTCTTACTTAGTAAAGTTTAGCTTCTGCTCCGACGAATATCTGGTCGTGAAGAAAACGATAGAACTTGCCATCCTGCCCATAGTTTTCATCGCCACATCGACGTTAGGAACGCCTTCTTTCTTCAAACGGTCCGCGTAACCGAGCCAACCTTCCTCAGGTTTCTTCGGATTCTCACGTGTTGCTTTTGCATAATCCAGAATTGCCAGCTGCTCGATTGGCTTCAAAGTCTTGAAATATTTTTCTGCCTCATCCCTTGCATGTTTGTCCAATTTCTTCTCCCATCCGGAAAGAAATTCTTCAAGGTCAGGTTCGCGTCCCTCAAGTTTCGAAGCTATCATTTTCGCTTCGGCGGCCACTTTTGCTTCAGCTTCAGTTTCCTTGGCACCACCTTTTCCAGCATCCGGTTTTGCGCCGGGTGCTTTCGTGGAAGCAAGTATCAGATACTCGCTCTGGAACGAAGTTGCAGTTGCATCCTCTACCGCATTGTTAGCCCTGAATGAATCTTCAGCTCGAAATTGCTCTGCTGCCATTGTCCCGTCCCCACGGTAAACGTTGCCAATCTAATCTTCGACGAGATTGAGATCTTTTCGATGTATAGAACAACCGAGAGTCAATGCACAATTGCACAGTTGTACGAGTTATTCATTTAAATAAGTAAGCGTGTTTCGGCAAAACAAATAGCTCTCGTTCTCGAGCCAAAAGGTCATTCAATCGCTCAGGGCTGAGCAGCTCCGTCAAGCCATCAGGTCTGAATACCTTTACGTCGAGCTGTCCCGCAGCGCGGTCCACCCGTACGACGTTGGCACCTTCTTTAAATTCGGCAGTAGATGAGCCATCTGAATTTAGATTCTTGATGCCTTTAGAACGTCCACGAACATCGAAGACCTGAAAGGAAATGCTTCCTGTTGCCTCGTCCGTGTTTGAATCCGCAGTTGCATCAAAGTCAATTTCATCAGCCATAAGCAATTGCCCTTTCCGAATAACCTGAACATCTTCAGGGTATCGGGAAAGGGCAATAAACTCCAGGTCATATCTGGGTCTTTTTTGGGTCGCCGACTAATAATTCTCTATTTTCGTCGAGCCACACGGCCGCGTCCGGTTACCTGCCTAATCCCACTGCCATCGAATTCGATTTCGTCACCGTTCCTGAAAGAGATCCTGGTCACACCATTTTCAGATTGAACATTAACGGTGTCTTGAGCGGTAAGAAACCATTGTCCATCCGGGTGCAGCATGAAATGATCGCCATTCTCACGATGAAGGAACTGCGTTCCACGCAATCTAAAAAAGGTATCGCCAGTTTCAAGTGGTTGCCTAACACCATGGCGACTTGGATCAAAACTGTCGCTTGGAAGTAGACCGACATCACGCGTGCCAATTAAGTCAACACTCGGCTTTGGTCCTGCCTCGCCACCGTGCTCTACTCGGTTTCCCTTCTCATCGACAGGATAGAGCACATTGTCTTCAGGCAGCCGATCCGGCCCTCCCTTATCATCCTTTCCGCCGGGCAATTCCGTTTTGATGTGAACCTGATTATCGCCACCAATGCGATTACCCTTCTCATCAACAGCATAAAGCTTGTTATCTTCGGGCTGCCTTTCCGGTCCACCCTTGTCACCCTTCGGCGAGCCATTCTTCATTGCATCGAGCAACTGAAAGTCCGGCAGCTTGCTAGGACCAGGCTCCATTAACTTACTAATCGGGTTACTATCCTTCGCATTTGAATTCGTCAAATTATCCGTTGTCTTTGTAAGCGATTTCCAGTCGATAGAGTTTAGCTCGTTCATGAATTTATTGCTCGCTTCAACCGATTCTTTTGCCTCGCCTTCACCTTTTTTGTATTCGGTTTCTTTCTCCGGTGCATTCTCAGCCATTTGCGCAATCCTCACAACAAACTCGTTTCGTAGACCAATCTCGTTGGTTTCCACAAAGTAGCAAAAAGTTCTCCCAGAACTCTCCCAAATCAGCTCAAATGCGCAAATTTGGAAAAGTGTGCGGATTTATGCAGTGAAGATATGAGTTTGAACGAAGTTGATAGAAAGCTTCGGAACTTTAGCCGAGCTAAATCTATGCAGCAAACTAACCTATGCAGCAACTACCCATGCAGCGGCGAAACCCATGCAGCAATCTTCGCAAAGCAGCTATTCCTGCCGTCCATCCGGGCGCTGAATGCTTAAACTTCCATCCTTGTTTTTAACGATGATCGATCCATCTGGGTCGACGGATATGTCTCCGTCGATCTTATCGATTTCTTTTCCACCGCTATCGTAACGCTTCCAGGCGTCGCCTTCTTTCTTCCATGTGTATGTGTCACCACCGGAACTTGTTGTTGTAATCTGCTGCGGTTTGAAGTCGCCACCATATTCGACCTTGTTGCGAGTTCCATCAGGATAGCCGATATTTGTGACATGCCCATCTTTATCAATGGTCACCTGCGAATGGTTGGGTTCAATATAAGTTGTGGAACCGTCGAGATGGCTGATCTGAGAATGACCATCCTTACCAATCAGCGCAACGTCGCCCTCTGGAGAAACGGAAATATCAGCTTGTAAGCGCTTTACTTCATTGCCACCTTTATCGGTCCTTGTCCAAGTGCCATCACCGTTTTTGGTTTGAGCTCCGCCGTCTGGTAAATTTACCTTGCTCGACTGGCCTTTGTGGTCATACTCAAAGCTAGCCTTATCACCGTCCGCTTGTTTGATCGATACGACTTTGCCGTCCTTATCAACCTTCATTTCTGACTGATCTTTATTCGTTACCGTTTTTGACCCGTCAAGGTGGCTTACCTGCCCACTTCCATCCTTTGCCTTTAAAACTATGTCGCCATTTTCTTCAACCGAAATATCACCATTCGTTTTGCCTATTTCTTTGCCGTTCTTGTCGGTGCGTGACCAGGTCCCATCATCATTCCGCGTTTGTGCTCCACCATCAGGCAAGCTGAACCTTCGCAACTTACCATCTTTGTCGTATTCAAAATTGGCAGTATCACCATCGGCCTGCGTAAGAGTTTTGACCTTGCCGTCTTTGTCATAAGTTATCTGCGATTGGTCAGGGTGGATGAAGGTTTTCGAGCCGTCCAAATGACTGACTTGTGAATTGCCATCTTTACCGATCAACACGACATCGCCATCCGGGGTTACGGAAATATCGGCTTCAATTCGCTTAAGTTCGTTTCCATCCTTGTCTGTGCGCGTCCACGTCCCATCTGTATTCTTTGTTTGCGCACCGCCATCCGGCAGATTTATCTTATTGAGCTGTCCCTTCTGGTCGTACTCAAAGGAAGCCTTATCGCCGTCAGCCTGTTTAATCGCAATCACTTTTCCATCGTTGTCCAAAACCTTTTCAGATTTATCAAGATTCGTAATTGTTCTTGTGCCATCTAAATGGGTGATTTGGCCACTACCATCTTTATTTTCTAAAACAATATCGCCATTGTCTTTGACACTCAATTGTCCGTCGACTTTGGATACTTCCTTGCCATTTTTATCGGTCCGCGACCATGTCCCATCATCATTTCGTGTTTGCGAACCGCCATCAGGCAAACTGAATCGTCTCAGCTTTCCACTGCGATCGTATTGGAAGTTCGCCGTATCACCGTCTGCCTGCGTCAACGAAGTAACTTTGCCATCCTTGTCGTAGGTAATTTGGGATTGGTCTTTTTTGATGTAGGTGCGCGATGCATCCAGGTGGCTCACCTGCACTTCACCATTTTTGTGGGCATAAACAACATCACCTGAATGCGTGACGAACACGTCGCCATTTAGTTTTCCAACTTCATTTCCATCTTTGTCAGAGCGTGTCCATGAACCATCAGCTTGCCGCGTTTGCGCACCGCCGTCAGGCAAATGCACTTTAGTCAGATTGCCGCTCTTGTCATAATCGAATTTAGCCGTATCGCCATCGGCTTGAGTAAGTGAAGTTACCTTGCCAGATTTATCCATTGTCACTTGCGACTGATCGGAATGAATAACTGTTTTTGATCCGTCCAGGTGACTTACTTGTGAGTTTCCGTCTTTGCCGACAAAAACGACATCACCGTCATTTGTTACTTTGATGTCGCCATTAATTCGCCCGGATTCTTTGCCATTCTTGTCGGCTGTCACCCAGGTGCCATCTGCTTTGCGCGTCTGAGAACCACCGTCGGGAAGTACAATCTTCTGCAGTTCCCCCTTATTGTCATATTCAAACTTTCCCGACTTGCCATCGGCTTGCGTAATAGCTATCACTCTGCCGTTTTTGTCGATCGTCTTCTGCGAATTATCATCGTTTACATAAGTTGTTGAACCGTCGGAATTTGTGACTTGCCGGCTTCCATCACTTTGACCATCTGCGCTAGCGTCAGGAGCCTTCGCCGCCGGGCTATCGCCACTCTTTGTGGGCTCGCTTGCCCGATGCTGTGCTGCCGCCATTTCGGGCTGTGCTAAGGTGGATACGTCCTTGTGGTCAGCGGCAGCTTTCACATGCTCAACCGAATACTTGAAGCGCGGCTTTCCAAATTGATCGGTAATGCCGCTTGTGCCACCATTTTTTAGATAATCAATGTAATCTTTCTGCTTTTGAACGAGGTCTTCTTTACCAGCATTCGCCTCATTTGCTGTTTTATCTGAGGTTTTAGCTGATACAGACTCTGTACTTTTCTCAAGTGTCTGCTCGACC
This sequence comes from Candidatus Obscuribacterales bacterium, assembly GCA_021732085.1. Taxonomy (GTDB): domain Bacteria; phylum Cyanobacteriota; class Vampirovibrionia; order Obscuribacterales; family Obscuribacteraceae; genus JAIEPM01. The sequence goes on from JAKFVQ010000025.1 coordinate 196,388, forward strand.
GGTTGTTGATTGTCAGCCATGCATTCCCCCACACGTGCATAAAACAACGTACATAGACCTTGCTCCTAATGCTACGCAGAATGTACGAAAAATAGCCGGAGCAGGCTTCAATATAAGTGAACCGGCTATTGTAGCCGTGATTGGGTGCTGGGGAGCCGCCTGGTCCTTCCTGATGAGATCCATCACATAAGGCTCGGCAGTAATTCCGAGAATTATTTAAGTCAACGTAGTCCGCCCAGCATAGCAGGCACAGGCCCAAACTTGACACTGCGCCTCCTTTTCCTACCAATCCGGCGAGATTTCAAGATGATATCCTCTTGAAGTCGTGGCTGCTAATCAAAACCGCGGCGACAAAGGGAGGAGCGATGAAATTGCTTAGCGAGCGAAAGCGCACAGTACTATGTTGGTGCCTTTCCAGTGTGCTTCTCATCCCAATAGCCGCAAACGCGCAGATGAATCCGAACCCGGATCCTTCCAGTGCCGCACAGGCAAATGGTGGATTCGTATTCCTGAATTCAAATGTCGCCGCGATGGCAGAACAAGCCTACGGCTTGCCTAAAGCGACGCAATCTTATCCACTTGCAGGTATGACCGTATTTCCTTATTATCAAGCCTCTGAGCCATTGAAGGCATTCTTAAATACGACAACCTTCATGGGCAAACCGATTACAGCAGTTCCCTTCCAACCAAACATTCCACAGATTTCGCTGCCAATGACGGACCTTGTTCGCCGCAGTATACCGATTCCAAATATGTATGATCAAAAACGTGGCGCAGTCAAAATGGAAGTCATCGATAAAAAGAATCGAGACGAAGTACCATGGATGGTGGCACATCAAGGCGGTCAAGCTTTTCAGATTCCCGGTGATACCGATGCTCTAGCATTGGTAAACCAAGGCAGCATGTTCAGTGCCTGTGCAACACGCACGATGGTGCTGCGCTGCGGACTTATGTGGATAATGACCGGCTCGCGTCCTGCGGCCGTTTTAACAAAAGATGCAGCAGTAATGGTCAAGCCATATGGAATTGCTGCAGTTGAGACAACCTGGTTCAATCAAATGCGCGTTGTGAACTTCGCCGGACAACCGGTTGAAATCCAGCTGGCGCATGATGGCAAAACCGACAAAGTGACAGTCGAGAAAGGAAAGGAAATAGCAGTTAGCGAAATCGGTCCTGCAAACGGCAAAGTGGAAGAGCAGAGAATTACCGATGCAACTCCTATCCAAACAGCAGTTACGAGCCTGGCAGTGAGCACTGGCGCTCTCGAGCCAAAGACGAATACATTTCTGAAAGAACTGACCACTATCAGTCCTCCGTTCAATAATCCTAAAATGTCGTCAGATTACACACGCATGTTCGCCAGCTATGGCATCACGCCTGCAATGCGTGGGGAAGCGATTCGAAGACAAATCCTTTCAAAGAACAATATTGCAACAAAAACCGCGATCAACAATTTGGCGAGAAGGGCTCCGATAACAGGCACCATCACAGCAAATAGAACTGCTGTAAATCCGGCGGACGGAACTCCTCTGACAACAGCAAATGCACAGGGTGGAAACAGCTCCGAAACAAGTGTCGTTGGAATGAGCTCACCGACATCGCTACCAATGGCAAGACATGCCATGCCACGCCAAGCAGAAGAGCTGCGGACGCTGCGGCTCGCAAAGGGAAGAGCAAGAATATTTGCAAGCTCAGAAATAAACATCGAACAGAACGGACGTCCGTACTTCACCCAAGGCGAAGCGATATTTATCGCCCGCGAACCAATGGTGATTCGAACGAATACTTTTACCGTGCATTTGCGCGCGGGAGCCAAGGTGAACATGGTGGCAAGAAAAGATGTCATCCTTGTTCGCAACCTCGGTGAAGAACAAGCTGACAGCGTCAAGATAAGAATGGGAGACCACATCTTCGACTGCGGTGTCGGCGGTGAGCTAGTAGCTGGAGCAAGCGCGCCAGCTATCTTCGATGAAATGAGAATCGATGGAATCGCTCGTCGCAACGTTCAAAGTACTGAAGCTGTTCACGGCACAGTGGTGATAAACAAGGGCGAAGTCTCGCTCACATCACTAATGCAGAAAAGCGCCATTATGCGCAAACTTTATAAGAGCAGCGACGAAGGCGACAAACAACTAATTGCCGACCTGATGAAAACCATCGTGGCTATGAACATAGTCACATCAGGTCGCGGTAGTTACCGTAGCATGTCCGGACTTTCTGGCGTCCACTAAAAACAGCTAGCGGCAAGGATTCACCCTGAAGGGAGAATATCTTACGCATCAGGATCGCTCGGATATAGCTGCCTAATGTCGTGCGGGCGCTGCAGTTTGCAGTACGTTCAACGCAGGCAGGTTTTCGCCTTCCAAGAATGTTTCAAGTTGATCGAGCGAGAATTGCACGCCCGAGTAAAAATCGCCAAAGTGTCCGTACTTCGCGCTAGCTTCATCGAAGCGCATTTCATAGATCAGTTTCTTGAAAACAACAGGATCATCTGCATACAGATCGACTCCCCATTCATAATCATCGAAGCCTATCGAGCCCGAAATAACTTGCGTAACCAGCCCGTGGAAAGTGCGCCCGATTTTTCCGTGTTCGAGCATCAAACGTGCGCGATCTTGAAATGGAAGCATATACCAATTCACATCTTCGCCACGTTTCTTATCCATCGGATAGAAGCAAACGAAGCGTCGTTGAGGAATACGCGCCCACAAACGTCCTGCGTGATGCGGTACCTTTTCTTGCTCTTTAAGCAGCTCATCGAATGCCTCATTCCATTCAGCCGAATATGGCTTGAGCTGCCGCTCTGTCAGCGCCGCATGGATTTTGCCGGTCGCATCATAAAGCCCTAGTTCCAGAATAGAAACGTATGAAGTAGTTGGCGTTAAGTAATCACAAAGGCTCAACTTATCTGTCTTTGTTTGAGCAAGAGCCAAACCTTCGTAGTTCTTGCTGTAATGAGTGAGCATGAAATCGGCTTTGTGTCCGAGCAACTGAGCAAAGCCAAGATCGCCATCTTGATTTTCTTTCAACGACTTAAATACGGAAGATGCTTCGCGTACTATTTCTGCACGTTCATCGTGGGCGAGTTTGTCCCAAGCACGCCGATTGAGCGTGAACATACGGTGCAGTATCCACCAGCTGTCCAGAGATTCGGGTACATCAGGATGACGCATGATTCACTCCTTGAAAACGACGAGAAAGCGCTTAAGAAGAGAAAACTAGCACATCAAGCTGCTCGGGATCAATGATCCGCTTCACAATCGGCTAGCTGCCTTTAACGCCCGACTCAGCTTTTTCAGCAGCGGATGTAAGTGTCATCATTTTAGTGTTGACGCCACAAGCCTGCTGGATTCGCTGGCACGAGAGCGGAGCTGGAAGCTCGATCCATTCTTCGACACCAGTTTGCTCACGCCGAGCATCCATGATTGCATGCTTGATTGCAAAGTAAACCGAGTTGCCCAGAGAAAGTGTAGGCTCACTTGTCGATTTGGACGCCCTCACAGCAAGCAGACCAGCTTGCTCCTGTTTAATGCAACTTGCGGTGTCTCGGGAAATCAAACCGACGCGAAGATCAAGAGGAATTGATTTGGAGCACGGGGGCTTGTAGGTCCAAATGTTGTCCGTTACAAGATGTCCTTCCTCGTCGAAGATTGTTTCTTCCGTAGTGACGAATCCAAGCCCTTGAACGAAGCCTCCTTCGATCTGCCCAATATCGATTGCTGGATTTGGTGACTTACCTGCATCGTAGAGCAGGTCGGATCTAATGACGGTGAATTCACCAGTCAATACATCAATTTCAACTTCTGAGACAGAAAACGAATAAGTGAAATAAGCAAAGAACTTTCCGTATTCATAGTGGTCGACGGGTGTGTCGTAGTGCGGAGCTTGATAGAGCTCGGACGAAGAGAGATTCACTCGTTGAGTCCAGGCATGCTGCACGATAGTCTGCCATTTCTCGCGCCATTGCAGGCGGAGATCGCCAAGCTCAGGTTTACGTCTGCGTGTTTCGTCGCAGACAGCGTCCAGGCGCTTCTTCAATGTTCGGCAAGCCATTACAACAGCACCGCCGTTCAAATCGAAGCCAGTCGATGCGGCTGTAGCCGGTGCATTCGAGATGACATCGGTGTTGTTTCTGACTATTCTCACATAACCTAATGGCACATTCATTTCGTGCGCGACAAGCTGAGCCAATTTTGTATTAAGTCCCTGCCCCATTTCGACACCGCCGTGAACAACGGTGATCGAACCATCATCCTTATTAATGTGTACAAGCGCAGTTGATGTGTTGAGGGCCGGCATCTGCTTGAATCCGATTCCATATTTCAATGGAAGCATCGAAATTCCACGTTTGCGCCAACGATGGTTTTTGTTGAAAAGTTCTACTTCGCGTAGACGCTCTTCGAACTCGGAACTTTTATACAAGCTATCCCATTGTTCGCGCAAATCGCAGTACCACAGGGGCTGGCCGAAGTGAGTTGCGTCAGCGGTTTCATATTCAGACGATTCATACAAATTGAGGCGGCGAATTTCCTCTGGTGTAACTTTTCTGCCGGTACGTTTGCTGAGGTCAAATGCAACGTGTTCGATAGCATCTTCAACAAGCAAGTGAGGCTGCACTTGCCCGAAGGTACGCATCGCGGTATTGCTTTGTTTATTTGTTTGATAAACCCGCCCGTAGGATCTCATTGTCGGCGTGCGATAGCAGCCATCGGACATCATAACGCTTCCCTTCATCACAGCCAGGGAACAATCAATACTGTTTCCGCCGTCGGCGCGCAACTCAAGATTCAAGCCCGTAATAATGCCGTCGTCGTCAAAACAGATTTGATAGTCGCTCTTGTGTGGATGGCGTTTTCCGACCATGTGCATGTCAGTCTTTCTATCCAATTTTAAGAGAATTGGCCGGCGAACTTTTTTCGCTGCCACAGCCGCCATCGCTCCTATAAAGACAGCACGATTTTGCTTGCCACCGAAGCCGCCACCAAGCTGATTGACCATGATAGTTACCTGGTTAGCTCGGATACCGAGGGCTCTGGCAATTTGCACCTGGTCACCGTTCGGATTCTGCGTTGAAGAATGAATGAGAATCTCGTCGTAATTTCCAGGTATAGCTAACGCGCAAGGTGTCTCCATGTAGAAGTGCGCCTGGGCGTGAGTACGCATAGTACCACTGAGCACAGTTTGCCCCGGCATCGCCTTACTTGTATCTTTGAGCCAGTCCTCGTTGCTTCCGAGCCTGGTGACTTCAATCACTTTGCGCTCTGGTTCGCGTTCCATATTCACGCCAAAAGGCATTGTGTTGTTCTTCTCGATTGCCTCATCGAAAGAAACGATGGCGGGAAGGACGTCATACTTTATGCACTCATTGCCAAAAAACGCAGCAGCACGCCTGGCAGTCATCGCGTTATCGGCAAGGACCATACAGATCGGAGCACCAGCGTAATCGACGACCTTATCGTAGAAGATCTGATCATCACCACCTAAACCAATCAAATTGGTGCCCTTTTTGGGAATGTCCGCAGCCGAAACGATGCAGCTTACTCCAGGAAATTCGGCAACAACTCTTGCTTCAGCGGCTTTCAAACCGCCGGCAAATTCGTAGCGGGCATGTGCATGCTTACTCAAGACAGGCTCAGCATAGTATCCGCCAGGCGGCAACGCCAGATCATGCGTATACTTCATTTCACCAGTTGCCTGACTGATGGCTGTACGCTTGGCGATCGGGCTAGTTAGCGGAAGCAAATTGTCTTCAACTTCGAATGATTGCATGCCGCTTGAAAGCGGGCGATACTGCGGTTCACCGGCGGATTTGACCAGACGGCTCAAGGACGCGGGGTTTTGAGTTTGAATGGCTACATATACAAAGAATTTGTAGAGGAAGCCTTTGGCGACTTGTGCCCGATACTCGTTGGTGAAACCTTCTTCTTCCATAGGAATGATGGTTTCAGCAATTTCATCGCGCAGGATTTCCAGCGCCAGCTCCAGCGTATCTTCATCAACAGATTTGCCGATCATCCAATCAGAAATCTTACTCATGCGCCTGTTGCAACTGGCAAGCCCACCGATTGTTGCGCTAAATTCGGTTATTAGTCCATCTTTATCAGCGCTACAACGGAAGCCGGCATTAACGACAGGGTGCGCCATTTGTGGACGGCGAGCAATGCGATAGGTCTGCACGTATTCATTTTGCTTAGTGAATGGAATTTGGAATGAAAGCATAATTGCATCGGAAGGCAAGTCTTCAGTAATAGGCATTTCTGAAAGATCGAAAGTTTGTCTTCCACCCTCATAATTACTCGAAGCAATCGTGACTTTGCTTCCCAACGCACTGAGAACCGTAAACAGATCAGAAGGGAAAGGCGTACCTTCTTTTGTATGGCTCTTCGTTATGAAAACATTTCCGGCAACGCTACCGGCATTGCGGATCTGAATTCCGGCAATGTGTTTTGCGTGCTGTACCAGTTGCCTTAACCCTCGAGTTTGCCACTTTTCCTTTGTCTTACTGTGCGCTTCGCAATACTCCATTAAGTCCTGAATACAAACGGCAGCACCACATATGATGCCATCATCAGTCGATGAAATTACAGCCAACTCTTTAACTCTTGAAATATCAATTATGAATTGTCCTTGTTCCGAAGGATAAATTCCAACAGCAGTATTGCCGACGGCAAGACGCACCTTGCCCGTGCCGACGAACTCAGAAAGAGTTGTCTTGAGTTGTTGAACCTCATCTAAAGATGTTGGGCGAATCCAATGCATTCCTTTCTCAGAGAAATGCAGTTTCGAGGCACGATCCGGATCGTCAAACTTCTTCTCATCAATCACCAACATTTTTTCGCGAACTTTCAACTCGAAAAATGGGTCAAGAGCACAGGGCGAAGTTTGGTCGCGATGTGGATTGTAGTCGCAAGCAAATGTTCTCATACCATGAAGGATGGGTCGGTACCCAGTACAGCGGCAAAGATTTCCACCAAAGATATCTTCAATTTGTTGTTCTGTGGGGGACGGGTGCTGCTGCAAATAAGCGTGCATATTCATCACGAAACCAGGCGTACAGAATCCGCACTGCGTGCCATTATAGACCGCAATACGGTGCTGAATGGGATCGATTCCATCATGCAGGTTGCCGATGCCTTCAACCGTTGTCACTTCCATATCGGCAACACCAACCAATGGTCGCAAGCAGGAGTTTATTGACTTATGCATGACACCGTCAGCGGTGCGCTGGCTGATCATAACCGTGCAGGCGCCGCAACCGCCTTGCTCACATCCGACCTTAGTGCCGGTCAAACCTATGCTATGCAGGTAATGAACCAGCAACTGACTGGGCTCCGGATCACGGATTACTATTTGCTTTCCGTTGAGCCAGAACTTCAGCTCATTGCTGTAGTCGCCCAGCCGATCTTTCAACGTATCCTGTAGATCTTTTGCCATGAGGAGCTCCGATTGCCTGCAATATATAAATAGCGGCGCAAGACCATCAAAATGCACTGGTCGATTTGCCGGTCTTGAGATTCTATCGTGATATGACGCCCATAGATCGCGGCGTCTCGTGATTTCCAGCAGTTTTAATAGACTCGCTCGCTTGCACTTTACAGGCACAAAATCCATCAGGGCTTAAAGCCACCGAATTGAATGAATAGAAAAATCTGCGCTAAGAACAATACTGTGAGCAGGAGTACGCCTTTCGATGTCGCTAACGCATCGTCTTTGCTCGGAAATAACCACCACTTGAACTTCAGCACGAAACTAGGCATAGTCAGAAAGGAAGTCGCAGCAACACTTCCAACTAAGCTGATAAAAACGCGCAGCACAGGATGGAGGCCCTGCAGCCACGGGGAGAGGAAAATCTGTTCCAATAGAACAACTGGAAAGAGACCGAGAAGAACAAGGAGGGCAGTCTTCCAAAGCCTCGGTCCATTACCCTTTTCATCTAGTGGCACCCAACCCGGAAAGGCGCTGGGTACGCGCCGAAGCTCTGACTTGTGTATCATCCTTTCAGCTTCCGCTATCAGCTCACGCCTCTCATCAGAAGCAAACCATGAGTCCAGATTCTCCGGTGAATTGAATTGCACCATCGAAGTCCACTGGTCGGGCTGACAATGAGGAGGCGTCTGCAGACGAAAGGAGCGATAACCCGGGCGCGTGGCTTGGGCTGCAATGATCTTGGCCTCCCAATCAAAGAAATCCGTTTTCATATCGGGCTTGACGAAGGTCACGATCGCCGTTGTGACCTCAGTCAAAGTCTTGCTATTCAGCTCGTCGAGAACTTCGACCGTTTCTCCCAAAAGAGAAGGCAGGTCTGCAAGAAGTTTTTGGCGCTGCGACGACCGCTGCCAAATCTCCGCTTGAGAAATAGATTCAAAACGCTGAATCAAAAACCAGCGCGGATGGGATTCATTAGGCGCGTGAATTTCGCCACTCCAAAACCCTTCCACTCTGGCGCCAGTCATTATCAGCTCGGAGAGAAACTTCGAAAAGACCGGAAGCTTCGCCGCCGATGGCGCTGAAAAATACGTCTCAAGGGCACAGACAGACAAAGCTATTTTTTCAGATGGCTCTGCCGTCATTTGCTAACCCAAGCTTGAATCGATGCATTATTGTACTTGTATATAATAAAGTGTTGGAAGAAGAGCCATGTCAAGAAAATCCAAACAGATGACCGACGAATCAAAACCCTGGAGACAGTCGCCGTTTGAACGCAACAAAAAGTACATCGTTCGACGCGATTTCAGAGCCATGAGGGACGAATTTCGCTGCAATGAAGTCCTTACATACGACGTCGATCATTACAGCCGCCACGACAACTGTACAGCCTATCTATTCTATGACACAGACAACAAGCGCCGAATCTGGGACGTAAACGACGATACAGAGCTGGAGATCTGGCAAAAATACTTTAGCCTTCTCGAAATTGCAGACGGAACATAGATTGAAAGGCGGATGACAGAGCGAAGCAAACATTCCGCGGCTGAAGCTCATCATTGCTTTGACCAGCGCACAAAGTGTGGAATTTCGACTAGAGTGGACGCGCTCACGAAGTCAAGTGCGCAAATAATCTAATTTCATCCGCCGCTAATGATATGATGCGCGTTCCACAGAAATTCACGCCAAGCCTCCTTGGAGGCTCGAGCAAGGCAATATAGGAGAAGCACATGTCGGAGCAGGAAAAGCGGCTCACATCAGAATCGGGCGCACCGATTGTTGACAATCAAAACTCGCAAACAGCTGGCGCAAATGGACCTATTCTCATGCAAGATGTTCAGCTCATTGAAAAACTTGCCAGATTCGATCGAGAACGTATCCCTGAACGAGTCGTGCACGCAAGAGGCTCTGGTGCTTTTGGATTTTTTGAAGTCACAAAAGATGTCTCAAAATGGACGAAGGCAAAATTCCTGAATCAGATCGGCAAAAAGACTGAGGTTTTTGCTCGCTTTTCAACAGTAGCCTTGGAAAGCGGATCGCCCGATACAGTTCGCGATCCTCGTGGATTTGCCCTCAAGTTTTATACAGAAGATGGAAACTATGACCTCGTCGGCAACAACACTCCAATTTTCTTCATCCGCGATCCATTGAAATTTCCCGACTTTATTCATTCGCAAAAGCGCGACCCGTATAGCCACGTGCAAGATCCCAACAATGCTTGGGACTTCTTCTCGCACTCTCCTGAGCTGACGCACCAATTTACAATCTTGCATGGGGACCGCGGTATTCCTTATAGTTACCGGCATATGGATGGCTTCGGCTCTCATACATTCCAATGGATGAATGAAGCTGGTGAAGCTTTCTGGGTCAAGTATCACATCAAAACAGATCAGGGAATCAAAAATCTGACAGCAGAAGAAGCAAAGAAAGTTGCAGGCGAAAATCCAAATTTCCACCACCTCGATTTGCTCAACGCCATTGATGCTGGCGACTATCCGACTTGGACAGTATCTGTTCAAATCATGCCGATCGCCGAAGCGGACAATTACAGATTCAATCCGTTCGACTTGACCAAAACCTGGTCACAAAGAGATTATCCGCGCTATGAAATCGGCAAACTGGTGCTCAACCGCAATCCAGAAAACTATTTCTCCGATGTCGAACAAGCGGCATTCAATCCCGGCAACTTTGTACCAGGCATAGGCCCCTCGCCGGACAAAATGTTGCAAGGTCGTCTATTTGCATACGGTGATGCACAGAGATATCGCCTTGGCGTTAACCACACACAACTGCCGGTTAATCGTCCACATGCATGCGAAGCAGCAAACTATGGGCGCGATGGAGCAATGCGCTTTGATGGGAACTGCGGCCGCCAGAAGAACTATGAACCGAACAGCCATGGCGGACCAGCGGAATCAAAAGAGCTGCAGTACAAACCGATTGCAGTTCAAGGTGAAGCAGGATACCAAAAGCAAACCTTGCATAAGGATGACAATGACTTCGTGCAAGCCGGCGATTTGTATCGCCTGATTCCGGAAGATTCAAAAGCACGATTGATCGAAGCTCTAGCTGGATCGCTTTCGCAAGTTGTTCGCGACGATGTCGTCGAACGTAGCTTGGGATATTTCAAACAAGCTGATCCTGACTACGGAGATCGCCTTGCCAAACGCGTTGCTCATTTGAGATCTCTCAAGGCCGCAGTTGCGTTAAAGTCGTAAGAACCAAAATATCTATCAACGAAAGTTGTGTGAAAGTTAGGCGCGATCAACGAAAGAAGATCGCGCCTAAGTCTTTCTTAGAATGAAATATGTTTTCAAATGCGAAGCTCCTATCCGCTAAATGGCGGAATTTTTGCTGCGGAGGCAGCAAATCGGAATCAAATTGCGATCGCAAAAGTCTAGCTGTTTGTGAATGGATCAATTTTGGAGACGCCGATGAAAAAACTTATATCAGGTACTGGATTACTTCTTGCTGCTGCAGTTGCATTAGCTGTTGTAGCCGTGCCAAACGCGGCGCATGCAAAAAGGGATCCCAACGGTTATGCTGCCAACCAAGCTGCAGTCAGTATGTTTTTGCAACAACAAGCACAAGCTTCTGGGCAAGCCTATAACCCTTATTTGAACGGTGCCTTGGGAACACAGTACAATCCGAACTTGTTCAACAATAGCTTGTACGGGCAATACTCCAACCTGAATGCTTACAATGGATACAACCCGTACAATCAGTACAATCAGTACAACCAATACAATCCCTATAATCAGTACAATCCGTATCTTGGAAATAATATTTACGGTGTTAACGGTAACCTGAACACCTACTCGGCACCATATGGCTCCAATCCATACATGGCCGGTAATGGCTTTGATCCCTACAACTACAATGGGCAGTTCGGGAACCCACGCATTTCGAATCTATCAAATTTGCTTAGAAATCTGTTCTAAGCTTGAGTTTAATCCGAGACACTAAACACACCCACCAAACACTGTCTCGAATTTATGGTTCAGCCGCCAGGGCTCCCCACAGTCCCAGTCAGACTTTGAAGTAGTTATCTTGCTTCATTGGTTCTGACTGGGACTTCGCTTTGCACAAGAGTTCTGAAAATTTTGAAACTGCATTTTCGTGCGTTCAGAATTGTGCATGCCTATCAATGCGGCGCTCCAAGTGTGGCATTTTTTGAGCTGCTGGTGGACTCAAGATCAAAGAAATGAATATTAGTAAAGGGAGCAAGTGGGTACTTGCCCCCTGTTTTATTCTAGTGTGAAACACATAGAAGTGTTATCCGACCTTAAAATAGGTAGTTGAGAATTCGTCCAGATGTGCGAAATCTCGGCGCATATCCGTAGTTATTGAAGCCATATCCAGAGGGATACTGCATAGCCGGCGTGTGCGGTATGTTGGTTGGAATGCCCAACGCATTCGCATGAGCACGGTAAGTATCATTGTATCTCTTCTGTATGTTAGCCTGATTCATGGATCTCGGAATGCCTTGTGTCTCGCCATAATAGGCTTCCGTATCAGCTGCTGCTTGAGCTGCCGCGCGAAGTTGGGCTTCAACTTGGGGCGTCATTTGCGCATCGGCTGAGGGGATGAAGACAAAGCCAGCTAGCATCGCGCCAGCCATGAGTGTTAATCCTAAAGTTTTCTTTTTCATACCTTCTTCTCCGGTTCCGCTCCGCAATTGAATTTATAGACGCAAGCTGACTCGATTTTGCTCCCGCGTTAAGAAAAGCGCCGTGACACCCCGTTAATAGCCGGTCTCACAAGCAGTTGGTCAGTATAAAGCTCCCTTGGCTTGCCTCGGTTCGTACAAAAGCGAACATGAACAGTTCAATAAATGTATGGACACTTCCTAACTGTGCTGTCGCCGACGTAAGATATGCACTGATGAGCAACTGGGGAAGCACGATGAAACGTGAAATCAATAGACTGATATTGGCTACATTACTAGCTATGCTCTGCACATCGTCCGCACTTTCTAAAGAGGAGGTCATTATGGTTGCTCCCGTTGGTGAACATGCAAGTATTGATATGAAACCATGCATGGAGACACTACGCACTCTCGATGCGGGAACTGCGGCCGCCCAAGAGAAGCTTATCGATGCAATTAAAGCGAACCCCTCAAAATACAACCCAGTTGTTTTTTATCACATGGCGAAGGTACTCTTCGACCAAAACAAAAAAGATGATGCAGCATTCTGGTTTTACGCAGGACAATTACGAGCGCGATTCGATGCCAATCGCTGCGCTGACATATCAGCTCGCTCAGCAGTCGCGGTTTTGAACCAGGAATTCGGTGGTCCGATCAATAGATACGCGCTGCAAGATATTCCAAAGCTGGAAGAGACCGTTAATAAGGTGCTCGCATTCGATGAAAAAACAGCTCATGATTATGACAATAGATGGATCAATTTGCACGGTATGGATTCAATGATCGATTCTCTTGAAGGCAGCTCCTCAAAGAAAGCACTGAGTTTGCCGCAATCCCAATGGGCCGCAATAGAGAAGCAGACACGAGATGACTATTTGAAGGGTTTCAAGGAAGCCATGATTGAGCTAAAGGCACGAAAGTAACAGCCGATAGGTGGCTCCTCCATTCCCTGGAAGCAGACGCACTGGTACTTACGAAGTTACTTAAGTGAGTCGGCGGTGACGAAGATCGGCTCTATATCGCTGGGAATGTCTTTCATCCGAGCAAGAACCTTCTTCAAAGGTGGACGAATAACGCCATATTCATTCAATAGCTTTTTAGCAGCGCCGTAATCGCCCTCAGCTTCAATCGTCAATAATTTGCGATCCAAATCAATAACAGCCTGTTTGATCTTAGCCATGTTCACGTCATACGTTCCATCTTTATTTTGAAAGAAGGCACCACGGTCTTGCAGGAAGTTGAACTGAACAGCCATTCCTTTTCCATGAGATTCGGCAATACCAAAGCGCAAAGTGCGAAAGGCTGAGGCTAAAAACGTCACATACATTTGCCTTTGTGCCTTCGCATCGGTTGGCAGAACTTTTTCATCAATCTTCATTTCGCTGGCATGATCCATCATATATTGCAGCGCAAACAAACCAGTGACATCCGCTTTCGCTTCTTCGATGGCGCTGTTAAGTTCTTTCAACTCATCTCGAGGTGTGGTATCACGTCCTTTCACTTTGATCTTGTGCGGTCCTAACCCATGCATAAGTTCATGAGCAAGTATGTGCGTGAAAAAGAGGTTGAAATCGACATCTGACATTGAAGCGGCAGGCAATGTTCTTTTTGCAATGGGAAGCAGGACAGATTTGAATTTTGCCTGCTGAATGTTTTTCAACATTACACGCTTAGAGCCCTTCTCCTGAACTACTTTGTCATCATTGGGTAAATTGTAGGCCGCAGTTTGCACTCCATGATTTCCATCACCGGCACTCAAAATTTCATCAACAACGCGGATAGCGGTATCCGATCCTAGTTTCGGATTTCTATATTTGGCATCCATTGGCAAATTGTTTTCAATTTCCTGGAGATGTTTAGCAAAAACCGAAAGTTTCTCGCTCTCTCGATCATCGCGCAGATTTACATACGCCTCAAAACCTGCCTTATAGCCGAAAATCTCATCATTATAGGTTTCATAGGGACCAATAGTTACGTCAAGCGGCGCGTCGAGATCCATCCAGTCTTTATCACTTTCGTAATAGTTATTTGACAGAAATGCATCGGCGCGAGAGTTCAAGAATTTTCGAAGAGTGGCATTATCTGTCAGCCCCGCAGCCTCTTTCATTAAGGAAGCGGCCTTAGACAATTCATTCTTGTATTCAACACTGAATGGAACGGAATACAGCGTTGACTTGCCTTTGCCAATATTTTTCCGCCGGATTACGGTAAAGAAGCTTGTTGCCTCCTCACGCTCCCTTTGCGACAGCGCTTTGCTCCATGCTTCAAACTCGGCCTTGCTCATATCTTTTGGATAGAAATTTGCACCAGGCAATTTACGCGGCGGAACATCTGGCAGAAAAGCTTTGTATTCATCAAGATCTGACCAGGGTCCTTTATTGATCCAGAAATAGTGCCACCGAGCCTTTCCCAACTCCGTTTGACCCTTATTCAGTTTTTCTGACAAGGCTACGTTTTTTTCCCAGATCTGCTTCATGAAAATCGTATTCATCAATTTGGCGGCTTCGATCAGCTTAGGCAAAGCCTTGCGATCACCGTCAGAGAGATTAGATAAATCAACCTTTAAAGGAGTTGGCTCAAATCTTTTTGTCATCTGTTTTAGACTTGCAAGATTAGGCAAGGTTGGCGCCACCTTCTGCTGTGCAAATGCGGGCATAATCAAACCTACAAAAATTGAGACAGACACCATGCTACGAATCTTCATGCTAAATACCTTGAGAACGGTTCAGGCCAGGCGATTATGATACCAGCATTCATCCTATCAAGTGAGAAAAGATGACGATCAGCGAATAGCCGATCCCCGAAAAGGCATTGATTGCCGACTACAACGATTTTGGTTGAACATATTTTTGGGAACAAAATCTGATTCGAATCATCATAGCCCAAAGACCAAGTTCCCCGGTCAAAAAAATGTAGGAGCCATGGCATGATTCACATCAATCAGGTTATGCAACCTTTCTTATGTTTGAAAGACATTGAACCTATCCTCAACAATCCCAGTTATTGTTTTGAAAGCTCAGACCGTGCCCGTCTAAAAGCAATGCGTTTGAACGGATCAAAACGCGAAAAGAAATCCTCCGCAAAAAACGACTTTTGGCAAAAACTGCATTCAAGTGATTCACCGTTGCAGCGCCAGAGCTCCATTCAGCATGGAATGCAACATTGGTTTTACAACTCAACCGATGAATCTCAAGTAAGAAACCGCTATTCGCAGTCATCTATAAATAGTATGCGAGACCTTAAAGCATTCTGGAGCGAAGGTGACAAATCCAGAATTGTAGAAACTGATGACAAAAATTACATGGCTAACGGCACATCTTTGATGCGCCTAAATTTATCAGAGTAAGTCACTAGAATTCCCGGCATCACTAATAGTAAATCGTCTTCCCGCTTAAGCACCGGGTGATTTTATGCCAAGAAAACAGAGAGCGTCTAGTATTGCAGAAGCTGCTGCAGCAATGGGTATTATGCTTCCACTTATATTCATTGTTATTTTTACCGTTATTGAAATAACCCAAGCATATTTGATTCGTGAGTGCCTTGCCCAAGGAGCACGATCGGCGGCTCGCCAAATGGCGATCGCTTATGGGCAGGATAACCAAATAAAAGAAAGCCGCTCACTACAGAACAAATTAGTCTTTGACAATATTAGAATCACCAACATCATCAATTCATCACAGCAGTTCGACAACCCTAAATGGAACGTGACTGGCTACCCGCCGACGGTCACAGTCACTGTATCTTACACCAGCGGTAAAAATGGACTGCCGGCATTCCCCAATACCGACCCCCTAAACCTAGCTTCGAAACTCACACTATCTGCCAAGTCAGTTTATCGAGTCGAGTAATTCTCGAACGTTAACACACTGGTAATGCCACTCGGAGAAAAATCATCATGAAACGGACAAAAGTCAGATCCCAAACCGGCCTTTTAGCTTCCATGCTTTTACTGGTTCTGCTCTTCGTAGTCGGAGTGGTCTGCGTATGTGCCATGGATGTAGGACATAGCGCAATGGTTCAAACCGAATTACAAAACGCAGTTGATGCAGGAGCGCTTGCCGGCGCCCGTGACTACGTTGAGGGACGCAGCGGTTCAGCTTATAATGATGCGTTGGCAACGACACACTTGAATTCAGCGGACGGAGTGACGATTGCAAACAATACTCCCGGCGTATCTGTGAAAGTTGACGCCAGGCAAGCAAGCTCGCTTTTTGCCGGTGGTATATGTGACGTTTACGCCACGATGAATGTTAACACCATTTTGGCGAAGTTCATGGGACACGACACACCGCTCACCGCGCGTGCAACCGCTCGAGGATTTGGATCGGTTGTTGAAATTCCGACATCGGCTCTTTTTCCAGTCGCCGTCAGTGTAGACACAATAACAGGACACCAGAAACCGCTCTATGCTTGCAACCCAGGCGATACAGTTAACTTCTTCATTAACTCGCGGCGCCACACGAACGCAGCATTCACTGCATTTGATAAAGATGCACAAAGCAATTTGATCAACTCAGCAATTGATGAGCGGCTAAGCGGTGCCTACGAAATTAAAGATACGTCCTGCACAAAGATTGGGGACCGCATAAGTCTTACGAGTGGCACATATGATATTCGTGATCTTTCACGCGGTTCTTACAACGCGACCTTATTATCGAAAGGTGCGGTCATCTTGCCGCTAGTGTCCGGCGACGGACCTTACATGCAGGAGCGTGCAGTCAACGGATTTGTTGGCGTACACATAAACAGAATTACACGCGATGAAAGCGGTCAAGTAATGATCAGCGCCACAATTGCTAAGCCTGCTGTAAAAGGCAAACCCGGATTGATTGGCACTCCGACAGGCATTGCTTCGATTGACGAAGGAATCCAACGACTCTCACCAGGCGTCGTAATGTTGACACCGCATTCGAACTCTAACGAACCGATGCCGGCAACCGAAGTGATTGCGCAAAACTTTCTAGCAGCGCCAAATGCTTCAGGTCCTGCTAGCACGGAGCCGGGAGATCCGATACAACCGACTTCCTCGGGCAATGGCTCAATCGCGTCAAATTTCAATTCTGCACCTGTGGACGGCACAATGTGGTTTAACGCACTGGGACGAATTACAGCTAATCCAGTTAGAAATCGCGATACTAGAATTCGTTTCACGAATCAAAGAATTCGCCTCACGGCTAACGGCCGGACAATAAATATTCAACTACCGGACTCGAACATAATCTTATCGACATCAGCAACAACGACCTCAACGCGATTCAATCGAGACACAAATGAATGGACGACAATCCTTCCAGCCAGCTTCGGTGAAAGTTTCTTCCTGAGCGGCATACCAGCTAATCTCAACATTCCCGGGAACATTGGCAACGTAGTCTGGAGCGGTATGTTCACGACTGACAATCCCGGCATTATGTTGTCGTGGCAGTGGGGCGCAGCGCCATTCTCATCGATGAACACGACAGACTTTAATGCCCTAGGTGTTATATCGGCTGGACAAAACGCTGGAGTTCCGATCAACTTTCAGAACTTCTTGCGCAGCAATGGTGGTGGCACCAGCGCTGGCGGCGTAAACTACACAGGCTCATTCTCTACGGCAAGCAACGAAGTTCCGATGGTCCAATCAATCTCACCGGCGCAATCTGGAAATTCCAGACCCGGATCAAACTACGGACAAACGAGTTCAGGACAAACTCAAAGCCAGGTAAACTCAGGTCAATCGATCTCGTGGGCCCAATCGGGGAATTCTTCTCCTAGCTCGAACTATGGACAAAGCAGTGCTAACCAGGGGCAGTCGAGTGCAAACTCTGCGCAATCCAGTGCAAATCAAAGTCAATCCAGTTCAAACTTCGGACAAGCCGGAAGCAGCTCGCAATTCCAACCGACAAGCACAAGCGGAAGCAGCTCAAGTTCATCTTCTTCGCAGAGCATGAATAGGGATCCGTCAGTATCAAGCAATAACACGACCTTTGGTCCACAAAATACCAGCATTTGATAATTCCCGAATGATCAAATGACTATTGCCAGAAGAAGGGGCACGATGAGTGCCCCTTCTGAGCTTCGGAGACAAAACCGCAGTAGGTACTGACTTAGATTTTCAAATGGCGGAAATGACAGGATTCGAACCTGCTACCGCAATGAGCGGCGACTCGTTAGCACCGAGCTTGCTTCCACTCGCCTCATTTCCATAATTCGCGCAAACTAGGATTCGAACCTAGGGTCATCACTTTGGAGGCGATTGGTTTGCCGGTTAACCGATTTGCGCATGTCAAATGACCAGTTACGATCGCGAACCATCGCCACCATCGCACATTATGTTGAGTACTACTATTCTTCATTCTCTTCATTGTAGGTCACCTCCAGTAAAGAATGTATTGCAGCTTGAACTAGCCACCAATGGATTCTTCCGGGCGGCACAATAGAATTGGCGGACGATGCATGGACTCGAACCTGCAACCCCTTTCAGGGCATCTGTTTTCAAGACAGACTGCTTTCCAATTCGCTTATCGTCCAAATTGCACAGGCAGGAATCGAACCTGCATCCTTTCCGTTATCAGCGGAATGCTCCACCGTTGAGCTACCATGCATCATTTCTTCCGTGGACGACTCGAACGTCCAACCTCGTTCTTGTAAGGAACTTGCGCTACCAATTACGCCAACGGAAGTAATGTCTTATCGTCTTCGCTCGCGGTCAGCGGAGATCACAAAAGCGGGTGTTGCGAAATCGGCTGTGAACAAAATCGCCTTACTTGGATTTGAACCAAGGACTTTCTCGTTAGAAGCGAGATGCTCTATCCGCTGAACTATAAGGCGAGAACTGACCTCAGTTGGGATCGAACCAACGACTAAGCGCTTAAGAGGCGCGTACTCTACCAGCTGAGTTATGAGGCCACAGCCTTCGGTCAGAATCGAACTGACAAATGAGAACTTACAAGGTTCTTCCTGTACCAATTGAGGCACGAAGGCAATAACTTGGAGACGGTGAGAATCGAACTCACCCCACGGAGCTTGCAAGGCCCCGTCGCCGTCCTTGGTAACATGCATCCCCGGGTTAAGCTTACGCTCGGGTTCCTGTTGCCTTATTGACTCTTGTGCTTTGTTTATTAGGGACATCATTGCCGTATTCCTCGTTTGTCTTACTCACCAATGCGCACACGCGTGTCTTCGCCGACCAGCTAATTTGTCTGCTGGCGACGGATGACTTACTTGCAATGTGTGTTGAGAAAAACACGACTTAATGTCCTAATTGAAACTACTCATTCCAAGTTATAACAACAACTTCACTTTGGTCAAGTGGGAATTTCACCGAACTAAATGAATTTTGAGTTTATACTGTGTGGGGCGCGAGGCGCTCGGCGTAAGCGCGTCAGAAATATTTTTCACAAATCGCAAGACAATAAGGGAAGTGCAATGGATGACTTTGGAAAGATTCTAAATTCTCACACCGTCGAACATCGCCGGCTCTTGCCTGGGTCGCGAGAGCAAGTGTTCGAGTATCTTTCAAATCCCGAGTTGATTTCCAGTTGGTTGATGAAAGCAGAGGTCGAACAAGAACTCGGCGGACGCGTCACACTGAAAAGTGAAGCAATTGCCGCAACCGAAATTAAAGGCGAGCATCACGAGGTACATGAATGCTACACACGCGGAATCATCCACCAATATGAGCCTCCAAAGCTAATTTCCTATAGCTGGAACGAGCTGACCTACAACGTTGCAACATTTGTCAAATTCGAACTTCTCGAAGAAGGCGATCAGGTCAGATTGATACTGACTCATAGTCGCCTGCCCGGCGAGATGATGGCAAGCGTAGCCGCCGGATGGCACACCCACATCGATACCTTGATCGCGTTGTTGAACGGCGAAGAGAAACCTGACTTCCTTCCGCGCTTTAACAAGATTCTTGATCAATACAGAACTCTAGTAATAGCTGCTGGAATAGTGGCAGCTTCGAGTGTCGCACCAGCTGCGATGGCATCAGATCTAAGCGATGGAAGCTATAACTTGATCAAATCACAACGCGCGCAACTACTAAGCCAATACGATAGAGTTTGGAAGGATGTGGACAGCCTCAAGCGTCAATTATCCGATCAAGAACATTCACCACATCAAGACGCGAACCAAGTTAGCTTGCTGAATCAAGAGATTTCCAAAAGGTATACGGAGCTAAAGAGTATAGACACGCTTCTGGCAGATATGGAGCAGGTCTTGCGCTAATGATTAGAAGCGGAAGGAACGGAGAAATGCCACTGGGGAGAGAGAGAGAATGCACTTGTCTGCGCCATTAACGGCCACCATGCTAATAACACTTTTGATCGGTCCATGTTTTGCGCAGCCCTCTGAGAATAGTTCATCGCAGCAGAAGTCCAGCAGCAAGCAAATCGAGAAGAACAAAAACGCCGAAATGGAGAAACTTTCTTTCTTGGTTGGAGATTGGAAATATATTGCCACTCACGAAAAGAAAGACAACAAGGAAGAGGCAAAAGAAGAGGGCCAATATATTGCGCATTTTGGTCCGGGCAAAAATTCAATGATTGTGGAGTTACACGGGAATGGATCTCAAGGCAAAGACGTAGTCATGGATCTCATATGCTGGAGCGAGAAGCTGAACTGCTATGAGACCGTCACTACAGGCAGCTCCTTTCCAGGCATGATCCATGGAAAGTCCCACTGGGAGAAGGATGACTTTGTCATGGAGATCAGCACCAACAAGAAGATCCGCATAATTTATAAGCGAATCCGGGATAATGAAATGGAAATCGAGGAGTGGTTCCAAAGCGGCGCCGAACCATACAAACTCGCGATGAGAATGAAGGTTTCAAAGACATAGCGCGAATATCGCGAAGGAGAAGAGAATGATTGCAAAACGCGGAGTGTTCGGAGTTTTGATGCTCTTGGCCGCACTCGGCCTACAGACATCTGCCCCATGTTTTGCAGCAGCGACCTGGTCCTCGTTCAAATCAAGCGATTTAGCGTTCGATTATCCGGCAAGCAACGGAACGCCTAGCGCAAAGAAAGTAAAAGCATCACCGTTATCAAATCCTGATGACAAACCGGATGGAGTTGCGCCCGAACATTGGGAGCTGAGCTTTGCAAAATCCGGTGCCAAGATCTGGATCATTCCTACAGCAGAAAAAGGAAACAAAAAATTTCACGATTCCTACCCAACGGTAGACGATGCGGCTAAGGATCTCCTTCCGATTTTACAGAAGAAAGCACTAGCACCAAAAGAAATTCCTTATTTACCATGGGCGGACTGGTCATCGCCATTTTTCGCAAAGGTAAAATATCTGAGCGCAAGAAGTGCGAATTTTGTTCGCTTCGTCGCTGAGTACCAAATCGAACCTGACGTCATTTCAAATGATCGTCTCATTTATACAGCGCAAGGGCTAACGTCCGACGGCAAGTACTACATTTCAGTTAGCATGCCGGTAAAGGCGTCCTTCCTAGGTCAGAAGAGCGACCTGCCAAAATGGGGCAAGGACAAAATCGAAAAATTTACTGCCAACTATGCAAATTATACGAAAGCACAAAAAGGCAAACTGGAAAAATTGCCAGATACAGCTTACGCACCATCTCTGGCCGAACTCGACAAATTGGTTCAATCGATATCAGTAAGCAAATAATTTTGTGACTCTTCGTGGCTAAATAAATCACAAAATGAGATGATATGAGCACTAAGAAAAATACAGAGATCCAGCGTCCACCAGCCGAAATGCTATATGCAGACGAGCTGAAGATCTTAGCGCAAGAAGACGCAAAAGAACCGCGACCTGAAGGCTGGCAGCTTACGCCCCGCTCGGTAATTCGCTTTATCACAGGAGACAAGAAATCCGGTCTTCAGTCCAAGTTTGTAGGAAACAGAAGTTTTCTGGAGCGCTGCGTGGTGGCGCTAGCAACAAGCCGCGGGCTGATGTTGATTGGTGAACCCGGTACGGCGAAGAGCTATTTAAGTGAACTACTTGCAGCTGCGATTTCGGGTGATTCTACTCTGACAATTCAAGGTAGTGGTGGCACCACGGAAGACAACATTCGCTATTCATGGAATTACGCCATGCTTCTGGCCGAAGGACCCAGTCCTCGCTCGCTTGTGCCGGCGCCGTTGTACAGAGGAATGCAGCAAGGAAGGATTGTTCGTTTTGAAGAGATAACTCGTTGTCCACTAGAAATACAGGATACGTTACTTTCTGTACTCAGTGATCGGGTTTTAGCAATTCCCGAGTTACCTGATGATGAACGCATGTTATTTGCAAAGCAAGGCTTCAATATAATTGCGACCGCAAATACTCGCGATCGCGGTGTGAATGAGATGAGTGCCGCGCTAAAACGGCGCTTCAATTTTGAAACCGTTCAAGCTATCCGCGATATCAACGAAGAGATGGAGCTGGTGCAAAGAGAAACCGAAAAGCTGTTCAAACGTGCCTCCATCCCAGTGCAAATTTCGCCCGACGTCGTTCAGGTATTAGTGACTGCATTCCACGAGCTTCGTAATGCAAAGACAGTCGAAGGTCAGGCCCTCGAAGGGATGAGCACAGTAATGAGCACCGCTGAGGCAATTTCAACAGGATATGCTGCAGGGCTGCATTCTTACTATTATTCAACAGGTACACCCACAGGCGATCACCTGGTTCACAGCCTTCTAGGGACAGCACTCAAAGATAACCCAGATGATATCAAAAAGCTTCGCCATTATTTCAATCACGCTGTGCGCGGCAGAAAAGGAAAAGCCTGGCAAGAATTCTACGAGGCGCACAAGCATTTGCCATGAATCCTCGCATTCTAGATTGTAATGCCGATATTGTATTCTTTCCTGTCCGCCACCATAGCCCAACCGCGGCATTGCTATTATCATCGCTGTTACAGAAGTTGAAACCAGCAGCTGTTCTAATTGAAGGTCCATCGGACTACAACGATCAGCTAAAAGAGTTGGTGTTGGATCATCAACTCCCAATTGCGATATACAGCTATTTTGAAGATGAACTTGGAGAACGCAGCGGGGCTTTCTATCCATTTTGCGAATACTCGCCCGAATGGCAGGCTGTCACAAAAGGGCAGAAACAGGGTGCCAGCGTTGAGTTCATCGATATGGCATGGGCCGAACTCTCGAACTTAAGCCGCCGCCGCAATTTGTATTCTGACGAAGATCAAGGTTCCATACGTTATATATCTGAATTGTGCAAACAACTTGAAGTAGATGGATTCAGTGAGCTCTGGGACAAGATCATTGAAATCGAGAACCCAGCACTTGCCGATTACATGAGCAGAGTTCATCACTTGTGCTACCACATGCGCATCTTCGCCGGCAATGACCAAGAAATTATAGCGCGGGAAGACTGCATGGCAAAGTTTATTCGTGCAGCAAAGGAAAAGTTCTCAGGCAAAATAATTGTTGTAACAGGCGGCATGCATTCTTACGCTCTCTTTGCCAGGATCTTTGGCTCCGACGAAGAGAAGTCTGAATTTACTCGGCTAAAACCAGAGCTAGTGCCTGAATCCGTTATCCCCTGGTGGCTGAATTTCGGTGAACAGACTGCTGGCACGGAAGAACAAAGCAGCAAAAAAACTGATGAACAAGTCAATGCCGAAAAAGAGGCGGACGCTAGACAAAGTGATAAAGAACAAAATATTCCTTCCAGTTCAAGCTCCCAAGAAACCGCAGAGCAGATCAACGCGGACAAACTCGATGAAGTTGCAGGCAGCAAAGAAGGTGATAAGGAAAAGCACCACGCGCCGATACTCAAAGCTAAGGTCAGGGGGATCGCACTTACGCCTTATTCCTATGAACGTTTGGATAGTCTAACCGGCTACGAATCAGGCATGCCTACACCCGGATTCTATCATCAGGTATATACAGATCGGCGGAACAACAAAAGCGAGAGTTATCGAGTCTTGCTTACAAAAACGATCAGCAATCTGCGCAAGAAAAAAGGTCAACAAATTTCAAGCGCTGACTTAATTGCAGTCGAAACTAGCGCATGTGCACTGGCAGCCCTGCGTGGACACAAGGAAGTTTGGCGTTTGGACTTGATAGACGGGGTCATATCCGCCATTCTCAAAGACGAGCGGAACTTCGACATTCCTCATCCATTCCTTTTGGCAATCGAAGAATCCTTGCGCGGTGACATGGTAGGGAGACTCTCGGATAAAGCGAGCCTCCCACCACTGGTACTGGAGGTCGAATCTAAACTGAGACAGTGGGACATTTATCCTCAGTCATTCGAGCGACTTCTCCATCTTGAGCTAACAGATGAGCTGGCATCGGCACAAAGCATGTTTCTCCACAAATTGACGATCTTACATACGCCTGGGGTTGTTTTGCAATCATCCCCGCTCGATGATCACTTTGACAATATCCAGGCACTCGAGTCCTGGTCCATCCAGCTAAACCCCGGATTCCATGCAGCAATAATCGAAGCATCCATTTATGGCAATACTTTATGTGATGCTGCGATGGCGAAATTGCTGGAACTGACACAAGCTACCAACAATACGGCAAGCGCAGCAAAAGCACTTCTATCTGCATGTCTAATGGGGTTAAAGGAGCTCGCAGTAGAGTTAAAGCAAAATTTGTTGGACCTTATACGTCAGGATTCTGATTTGCTTAGAGTCGGATCGGCACTGAACCACACACTCTATTTATCAAAGTACGATACCGTGCTTAGAACAAAACCGATTGATTCCGTACAAGATCTATTGTCTGCGTTTTTCGATCGATGCCTCTGGTTACTTGATTCACAGGGCGCCTCGAGTTACGATAACAACTCCATTGAGCATCTAATGAGATCCCTGGTCGAAACAAGTGAGCAACTCAAAATTGTGAATGTGGCGAGCGCGGAATATTTCATAGACGTCCTAAAGCGCCTTCGCAGTTCTGCACGCACAGGCGCATTCTTGCGTGGTGCCGCATGCGGAATATTATGGACAAAAGACGAGCTCAAGAATGACGCCCTGGTGGACGATCTCACCTACTTTTCCAATCCGTCCACAATCGGTGAGTTCTTAAATGGTCTAATTGCACTTGCAAAAGAATCGCTCAAACAAAGAGATGATCTGCTTAAGAGTTTGGACCAATTCCTACTTGCATTTTCCGTAGACCAATTTCTTGAAGCTCTCCCAAAGACACGGCTTGCATTCTCCGCATTTACTCCAAGAGAGCGTCACATGCTTGCGCAAAAAATACTCAAACTAACACAACAAACGAACTCGGACATTGACCTCGAATCAGATTTCGACATCGAATCGGCGACGCAAATGTTAGTCCTTGAGGATCGCATAGGTGAGGCTATAAAACGATATGGGCTGCGGGGCTAAAACATGCAATCAGATAGTTCTGAAAACAAAGAAGCAAAGAGCACCGATCAGGAAGCAAGAAAGCTCCGCTGGCGAATGGTACTCGGCGAAGCTTCCGGCTCATGCATGGGAGGGCTTAATGACCAGACATGGATAAGGCGCGAACGAACGATCCGATATTTATACGATCGCGACCATAGAGACAAAAGAGGAAAAAACGTACGGCAATCTGCGACCGGCGGGCTAGAGGATTCGCAACTCACTGTTCAAGATTGGATTAACGACGTTCACGAGCTCTTCCCTCAAAAGGTCATAGAACAGATTGAGAAGGACGCACTTGAAAAATACCAACTGAACGATCTTGTGACAAACCCGGAAGCTTTGTCGCGCGCAAAACCGAGCGAAGATTTACTGAGAGCTGTCCTACGCACGAAGCACTTAATGAATCAAGAAGTGCTAGAGATTGCCCGTAGCATTGTCAGGAAAATTGTTCAAGAGCTGATGGAAAAGTTAATGCACGATATCCGCTCGCCATTTCTGGGAGCAAAAGATCGACGACGGCGCAGCTCCATAAAAATCGCGAAGAATTTCGATACACGCGCCACTATTTTGAAAAACCTAAAGCACTATAGTCCTGAGAAAAAGCAGATTTTTATCGAAACGCCGATTTTTATCTCTCGAGTAAAAAAGCACAATGAAAAATGGCAGTTGATCATTCTGCTGGATGAATCAGGAAGCATGCTCGACAACATAATACACGCTTCGATTATGGCGTCTGTGTTCTGGGGAATAAAGAGCATTCGAACGCATTTGATTATCTTCGATACCAATGTCGTTGATCTTACTAACGATTGCAATGATCCGGTCGAAACTCTAATGAAGGTTCAACTGGGCGGTGGAACCGATATCGGGAAAGCGGTGCACTATGGTGCCAGTTTAGTTGAGAATCCTAAAAATACAATTATAATTTTGATAAGCGATTTCTTTGAAGGTGGCAGCCCACACTTCCTGCTAGCTCAAATCAAAGCTCTGGTGGAAAGCGGTGTGACAGTGCTCGGTTTGGCTGCATTGGATCGACGCGGCCAAGCTGTGTTCGACAGAGATATAGCAAAGAAGATGGTCAACCTCGGAATGCATGTCGCTGCCATGACACCAGGAGAGCTTGCCGCTTGGCTCGCGGCACGAATTAAATGAAGAGACAAGACTTACTTTTGCTTTCTGATGAGGACCTGTCCCTTTTATCCAATAAAGGAACGGTCAAAAGAGCTCGGCGTGAGGTCGAGGAGAAATCCATCGACGGCACAATTGCAGAATCAGACGATGGGACTGTTCAAATAGTGTGGGCAGATGGAGTAACCTGCACGTTTGCAAATTCGGAACGTCTATCCGAGCGCTTCTGCGATTGTCCCGCAGTTGAGATATGCCGGCATCTCGTTCGAGCAGTGATTTTCTACCAGCTGCATTACTGGAACCTAAGAGCGAACGGTAACGAGCCAACAAGTTTGATTCAAACTATGGCTGGCAAAGATCTTTTAGTGAACGAGGCAAGCAAGTCTAGTCCTAAGACTGATACATCACTCCCAACTTCGGAACTGACTCATTCCGAGGAGACTGGCGAAGCGCCAACCGTAAGCGTCGTTCCTTCCACACTGCCAAACATACCTGCGACTGCGGGCAGAAATGGTACTGCGCTGAATGCGAAGCCGGAGCCTTTTGAGAGTACCGGCAATTGGAACCCCGGAGAGATTACGGACCAGACTATTGAGCAACTGCTGAAACCCGTCGTTCTCAAACGAGCGCAAACACTATTTGCTCAAGGTCAGCTTGTGCAGCTTCTGAAGGCAAAAAAACCGCTTGCTAATTTTTTGAGCTTGGGCACCAGTGTCCGGTTTCTCGTGCCTGAGGACATGCGTTACACCTATTGCAATTGCAAGGAAGAACAACCGTGCGTACACGTCGCTCTTTCGATCTGGTCCTTTCGTAAGCTGAATTCAGACTCTGGCATTCTTTATACGGGAACAAAGTCTGAACAGATCTCCGCCACACTGATCCAATCCGTAGAAAATGAACTACTAAATTTGGTGGCGGTAGGCCTTGCCTCAACCAGTTCCATGGCAATTGCCAAACTCAAAGAAGAACTAGATAAGTGTGCCAAGGCCAAAGCCTACGCGTCGGAAGAACTACTTGAATGCATAATTGATGACTGGCAAAAATATCATGAGGTGGATGTGCGCTTTAGCGAAGAGCTCCTGCTTGAAAGCATAGCGGAGCTGATTATCCGCCATGACTTTCTGATGTCGGGCACGACTGCATTACCGTTTCTAATGGTGAAAGGACTATCCCCTGATCGAAGCAACTTAATCGCGAGCACACGACTAATAGGACTTGGTTGCGGTCTCACGCAAAGACGCAAACACACGATAATTTCAGCATACTTTCAAGACGAAGCGAATGGATTATTGAGCGCAGTAGTGCAACGAACTGCAGATAAGGAAAGCTCGGATCCACAGCGCAACTATCATATGTTAGCATCGCGTCTCCAATACAATTCGCACTCAATTGGTGGGTTGGCGCAGTGCGCTATATTAGCCAAAGGACTCAAGCTAACGCCGACACGCGAAATTTCCTTCGGAAGAAATCCATTTTTTGCGGGGTCACAGGATTTTGATTGGGCTAAGTTGAAAGCACCAGTGTACGCCGATAGTTTCTCTGAACTAAAACAATTAGCATCATTAACGGCTCCGCCGTATTTGGGTTTACGTGTAACCGGACAAAAGGTCCACATTGTCGCAATTGATAAAGTCGAATTCGCTAGCTTCTCGATTTTAGATCAAGCAATAACTGCGCAACTAGTTGATCGCTCCGGGGAACGGGCAACCCTGCACCATCCTTATATGAGTAGAGGAGCAGCTGGTGTCGACAACGCCTTGAAGGAACTCTTAAACCAGGAACAGCGTTGCATCTATGTATCAGGAGAGATTACAGCTCGAGCTAATGGTTTGCAAATCCGACCGATCGGACTTGTCTTCGAGGACAAAACTGGTAAACGGCATCTTTGCCAGCCGTGGGTTGACAGAGACGAAACTAGAGCTCAAGAGACCGAAGCAATGGCAGAAACGCTGGCTGAAGAGCGCTCCACTCTCGTCCAATTCATACACGATTTAGGAGAATTTCTATCTCAAATCGTTCTTGTTGGTCTCAACAACACCAGTGAAGATATGATAAAGCGATTAGCCCATTTGCTGGCCCGCTCCACGAAAATAGGCTCCCAATTGATCAGAAGCGAACTGCAATATTTATATGTCGAACTGGAGCGAAAGCTGCATGATCCCTGCTGGCAGTCACAGCCAGCAGCATCTGCATTCTTCAAGCTAGCAATTCAATGGCGCATAGCTCAAGATGAATTGCTCCGATTGAATTAGCCCTAGCGCAACAGCTCATTCAAAGGAGTGGACGGCGGCATTATTCCATACGTCTTTGGATTCGGCAGAAGCTTCTGCTTTTCATAAGCTTGGAAGATCAAAAGATCAAGCTTGAAGGCATCAGGCTTAACCGCCAGCTCACCTGTGAACGGCGAGCCATACAAGAATACCAGGAGCACATTTAGTGCCAGTGTTAGGGAAACAAGCGTCGTCATCAACAGCTGGACCTTCAAGCTGTGCACAGCAAAGAAGTAGGTGAACACAACGGTGAAAGCGCCGCCGATGATTAGAATGACCCACATCGCAGGGGCGACACCGTGCGCAGCACTAACAATGCGTATGCGTCGGTTATCCGACGTAACTGACAACTGATCGAGCAACTTGTCATGCAAGGTAATCTCTTCTTGCGTTGAAGTCTTCAGCTCAGTGATAGTGGTCCATAGCCCCCAAGCACTTTGCAAAGCGGATGGGCTGTAGGTTCCTGCATTCATCGCATCCCATTCCTGTTCAATGACAGCCCGGGTGTATTTCTCACAATCCTGTTGAATCCGGAACCGCTTATCGGGCGAAAGTCCATTAGCCAAAAGAAACATGTTGGCAACGCCATTTGCTTCTTGCTCAACGATCACACGCAGCTCTTGCTGACGCTCCATCGCGTCAACGATGACAAATCCCAGTAATACCGCATACAGAGTTCCAATTATGGAAAGCAGATTTCCTGCGACGTCATGGTAACGGCTCAGATTATCAACACCATATTTCCTGCGAACCAGCAACATGCCTCCCACGGCAAGCGCAGTGCTGACGAGTACAAAAACAAGTCCGTTACCATATGAATTCATGCGATAGCTCCAGTTCTGCTTCTACAAATGCTCGGAATGCACAGGTAGGTGCAAGTATTTTACTGCTTCAGACGAATTGCCACACAATCGAAAATAGCTACAGGACAATGCGTCGCTCAAGCACTCTTAGTACCATTGGAATGGAAATCTGCGCGGAATGTCAGAGGTATCTCCAAATCAACGCCGATCCCTAGTAACTTAGAAAAATAAAATTTGCCGAATTGTGGTATCGCTGAACACAATTAGGGCAATCTTCCTACAGGAACACAAAATACTGCGATCATCTCCCATTTCGCAGTTAAAGCTCTAAGTTGGACATAACTGAGCCGCGAGCCGGGTGTGCATCTGCATGCTTGCGCCTCAAGTTCAGTATCAAATTACTAAGTTTCAGGTACGCAGAGCCTGAACGAATTTTGTGCCGGACAGGGGTAAACGATGAGTTCTATTACATTGTCGCCGAAAGCTACGTTGATGTACTTCGATATCACACTATTCAGAGGACAAGCCAGCCTGGAAGAAGTACCTCTAAAACAACTTCCTGAATTTATTGAAAGTTTAAACCAGACAATCGCTCGCAATCCTAGGGCAGTAGATGCGTATCTGCAACGAGGTCGCATCTACTGCTTACTCGATAAATACAAGGAAGCAGACAAAGATCTCAGCGCTGCAATAGAGTTAGATCCCGAATACGCAGATAATTATCGAATGCGCGGCCTAATCAGGTTGCTCATGGAGCGCTACCATGAAGCCGTTGAAGACTTCACAAGAGCCATTGCGCTCTATTCTTGCACGGCAATTACTTTTGGCTATCGGGCCAGTGCATTTTGTGCGATGCGAGATTATGCTTGTGCTTTAGATGATCTCGAGCATGCAATTGCTTTGGAGCCGTCGAACGCTCGTTGGAAGCGAAGGAAATCCGATCTGTTGCGGCGACTGGAAGGCTCGCTGTGCTAATCGTGTTAGAGCTAACCTTTAAAGTCCTAGGTTTGGCTCTTCCCGGTTAGCACAGCTAGTGAGGTAAATCGTCCGCGAACTCCTTTAGACGATTCCGCAAACGCAGATATAGAGATTCAACCCATTGCGGCTGTTTCCTAAATGCCGTTATCGACTTAGCATCACCCTCGTTTGGTAAGTTGAGACCAGGCGTCTTGCTTAGCAAATTACACGGCGCAAAAATTAGTTCAACGTTTTTACATCCGGTGTCGTAAGTGAGTACAAACAGCTCTTCTATTGGTTGGTTGCCCATGGCCAGGCAACCAGTTGACCACTTACTTCCGTGAATGAGAATATCGCCACCAAGGTTCTTTCGTCCTTCCTTTTTGGCATGAGCCCTATCTTCTTGATTGGGATAGTTGACCGACAAACCTAAATGCGCGATGACGTTGGGCCGAAAGCCGTCGATCAGGTAGAAGCCTTCCGGAACTTGCTTGTCGCCTTCCTTAAGTTTCGGGCCGGCAGTTCCGCTTGCACCAATGATCGGATAATTCTTCAAACAACGATAGCGTCCATGAGAATCCTTCGCAAAGATCAGCAATTGCTTTTCTTCTTTAAGACAAATCCACAGCAGAGAGCTCGGAGGATAAGACATATTTTTGTCCACTTTACTCATTCGCGCCTTCCAAACTTGGCGAGCTGAATCTCCATATTTAGCAATTGCAGCAGATACCGTTTTGAATACTTCCTTCGGCTCCTTTGCCTCTGGCGAAAGAGTAGCCTGCGTGGTCTTTTTGCCCGTGCTGAGTGAAAGTTTATGGAGCTTGGATTCGGTTGCGCTTCCCGACAGGCAGCAAAATGCCAGTAGAGCCGCAGCAATAAAGACCGGCATACGGAGCCGACGGAAACAGTATCCGAAGCCAATCAGCCGTCTACCTTTACGCATTCTCATTGATTATCTCTCAGCAATCAAGCCAAACTTAAGCCCATTATATGTGGAATTGCTGGGTTTACCGCTGATCCGGTAGGGACTTTCGACTATTATATAAACCTCTAATCATGGGCTGAGAGCAATGGACGGCAAGATTTACGACACCATCATTATCGGAGGCGGATCCGCCGGATGCGTATTGGCGAACCGCCTAACAGAAGATCCATCGCACAAGGTACTTGTCTTAGAGGCAGGAAGACCAGATTCGCTATGGGATATCTTCCTCCACATGCCGGCGGGTCTGATGTTCCCGCTGGGCAATAAATGGTATGACTGGTGCTACAAATCCGAACCAGAGCCATTCATGAATGGACGCCGTGTGGCGCACGCTCGAGGTAAAGTATTAGGCGGCTCCAGTTCGATTAACGGAATGATTTTCATCCGCGGCAATCCTATGGATTATCAAAAATGGGCCAAAGATCCAGGCATGGAAGATTGGGATTACGCTCATTGCCTCCCGTACTTCATGAAATCAGAGACACGGGTGGCAGGGGCAGATGATTATCACGGAGATAAAGGTCCGCTGAATCTTGAGCCCGGTCCTTGCACCAATCCACTTTTTCAATCATTCTTTAAAGCATGCAAACAAGCCGGCTATCCTCTGACCAGTGATGTAAATGGTGCTCAGCAAGAAGGGTTTGGCATATTTGATCGCAATATAAAAAATGCCAGACGCTATTCAGCAGCGCGTGCTTACATTCACACCGTTTCAAAAGAGAGACCCAATCTCAATGTAGTTTGCCATGCGTTAGTCCATCGGATCCTGTTCGAAGGCAAGCGGGCGGTCGGTGTGCAATTTGAGATCAATGGCAAAGTTCAACAAGTGAAAGGTAATGAAATCATATGTTGTGGCGGCGCGATAAACTCGCCTCAGCTGCTTCAACTATCTGGAATTGGAAACGCAAAGGAACTTAGTGCGCTAGGCATCCCCGTTGTACATGATTTGCCTGGCGTCGGAGAGAATTTGCAGGACCACCTCGAAGTTTACATACAATACCGGTGCAAACAACCGGTGAGCATGGTGCCGGCAATGAAGTGGTGGAACGCTCCGTGGATTGGCTTCCAATGGTTATTCATGCGAACCGGTCCTGCTTCCACGAATCACTTTGAAGGTGGCGGATTCATCAGAAGCAACGAGGATGTTGCCTATCCCAATTTGCAGTTCCACTTCCTTCCACTTTCAGTCCGCTATGACGGATCAGGACAATCCTCAGAGCACGGCTACCAGGTGCACGTCGGGCCGATGAACTCAGACGCACGTGGTCACATCAAAATCAAGTCGACAAATCCGAAAGAGCATCCAAGTTTGGTGTTTAACTACCTTTCGACTGCGCAGGATCGCAGAGAGTGGGTTGAAGCAGTGAGATGCGCACGCAAAATACTTAACCAATCAGCGATGGATGAGTTTAACGATGGCGAGGTGTCTCCGGGTCCTGCGGTAGAAACCGACGAGCAAATTCTTGAATGGGTTAAAAAGGATAGCGAGACGGCGCTGCATCCTTCATGCACATGCAAAATGGGAACAGATCCGATGTCGGTTGTTGATCCCAAAACAATGCGAGTGCATGGAGTCCAGGGACTGCGCGTGGTCGATGGCTCTGTCATGCCATATATAACGAATGGAAATCTTTACGCGCCAATCATGATGATCGCGGAGAAAGCTGCTGACATCATTAAAGGAACTACGCCGCTTGCACCGATGCCGGTGGCATATTACAAACACAAAAAAGCAAACGAAAAGGAGAACGCTCCCGCGGCTATAACATAAAGCTGCTCAGGGTAGCTGGCAGCACTCCAGGCATCCGTACATCAGCGAAATAAGGAATCCGCGCCACCATGGCAGAGACGATGCTCGTAAACAGTATGGTTATTCTTACACTCCTCTTCTGGGGAGCATGGGGCATTTTCGATAAAAAAGCGCTCGGACATACTGCGCCACTTGGACAGCTTGTCGCAGTCTATTGTTTTTCTCCGTTATTAGCGCTTTTTGTCGCCGGTGTTTTAACGCTCTGGGTTCCCGGATGGCATCTAACAGAACATACGTTGTTCTATGCGCTTTTGGGATCCATTTCGTACTTCGTAGCAACGATTGCTTATCTCATCGCAATGACGAAGGGAGAAGCGAGCCTCATTCTCGGGGTCACGGCCAGTTACCCCCTGATTGCTCAAGCACTGGCGTTTGTCATGCTCGGCGAAGAACTGAACCCTATTAGAATTCTGGGATGCGTCATCATGATCGCTGGGATCATAGTGCTCAGTGGTTCCGGATCTTCCAAGGAGGAGCTGTCTGCGAGCGGACATGCTGGCACGGACTCTTCCTCACTCCTTAAGTCTAAGGGAACTGATTTACTCGCCGAACACAAAGCTGTTGCACTCAGCCTTAATCAGTCGGTCAAGGAAGAACTGGATTTAGAATCTGATTCTGCTGTTGCACTTGCCACAACTGCACTAAACAGCAATTCAAGTAGCTTAAACTTAGAAGTTTACTCCGCACATAACATTACCATCCAAAACAAGGGCAAGGAAGCCAGCGCTGCCGTAACAGTCGTTAGAGAATCGGAAGTATGTAATAACGACTCCGCAGACAAATCAAAATCCATAAAGACACTGCCCTCTCACCTGTCGCTGGCGTGTATCGTCTGCGTTTTAGTCGCGGTCACCGGCTGGGCGGTGCGTGGCATGTTCGACAAAATAGCGCTGGAACATCCAGCACATCCACATCCATTTGAAGTCTACTTAGGCAAGTTTATTTGCGATTCCGTTCTTGGAATTGGAGCGCTCATTTGGCTTCTTGTAAAACGCCCAGAAATAAACGTCTTCTCCCGCTCACTGCGACCATGGGCAAGCGGCTCAGCAGTCTGCCTTGCTGGTGGAAGCGCAGCCTATTACATCGCGCTTTCAAAGCTCTCCGCATCGTATGTGATAGCGATCACCGGATGCTACCCGCTATTCATGTACCTTTTGGCTGTATGGATTCTCAAAGAGAAATTCAACATGACCCGCGCGATCGGAATCATTCTAATCACCGCAGGTGGAATTGTCACCCAGCTAACTCAGGGATAATTACTTGGAGTCACCGAGTAGGACTTCACGAATTATCTTAACTGGTGGAGCTCCTGTTCCGAGAAAAGCATTGTGGAAATCCAGCAAGGTGAATTTGTCACCTTTGGCTTTCTTGTAATCCTCCCGTAAGGACATGATTTGCAACTTGCCTAATGTGTATACCAGATAAGTCGCGTCGATTGCACCACGCCTTGATTCACGTTCGGCATTGGCACGTTCTTCGTGTGCTTCATTCACGAAGAAGCTAATTGCCTCATCCAGCGTCATTCCTTTGGTATGCATTTTTAGTGCAACAAGATAGCGGCAACAACGACGCAGAGCCTTGTGAAGCATGGCGAGTTTTAAACGCTTATCTCCGTTTTCCAATCCTTGCTCCACCATCATCTGCTCGCCGTAATGAGCCCATCCTTCTATATTGGAATTCGAACCAATAATCTTGGTTGTTTTTGAAGGAGCCACTCGCAGCCACAATCCTTGAACATAGTGCCCGGGGAAAACTTCGTGCACACTCGTATCCATCAAGCTGAACCTGCCAAACGAACGCATATGCTGTTCGACCTTTTCCGGCGCCCAACTCTTCTCAGGCAAAGTCACATAATAGAAGGATTCCTTGGACTTTTCTTCAAATGGACCAGACCAACTCATCGCAGCAAAGGTGAGCGCGCGCATAAAAGGCGGGGTCTCTTCAACTCTTAGGTCGCCTTCCCACGGCATTGAAATGATTTTGTTCTTCAAACAGAACTCTCGCAAATCACTGAGCATCGCGCGAGTCGAATCCAGCAGTTTATCTGGTGCAGCGTGCTCCAATGCGATTGAACGAAACACTTCAATTGGTGATTTACTAGGATCGATTTCCTTCGCCGTCTTATCGAATTCCGATTGCAGACGTTTCAACTCTTTATCACCATCGGTGATTAATTGATCTATTGGGGTATCCACCATCTCATCATATTGCAACTTTTTGGCGTAAATCTCAGGACCGTAGGCAAAACTACTGGATGACTTGGGTAAAACCTCATCCTTCAGAAACTTCTGATACTCTTCCAACTTAGCTATGCATTGCCCGTTGACTTGGGCAAATTCATCTTGAAGCTGTTTATCTGTAACTGACTTAAATGTGTTTGGCACATCAGTTTTGAAGAAATCAATTATTCCACCGGCCTGATCGATTGCAATTTCCGTATAGATTTTTGGCGGATTTTTCAAGTTTATTTTAGCCGCAGCCAACAATGCGGGGATTGCCTTCTCCCGCGCAATGACTGACTTAAGTCGCTCCGATAGTGGAGCAAAATTTCTGGCCATCAAATCATAAATCATCGAACTCGATAGAGAGCTGTACATATCTGGATTCCGCTGCCATTCCTTCAATTCATCCAGCATCAAGAGACGGCCCTTGATGTTAGACGTAATCAACTTCAGATCGATATTCGATTGCGGCGACAGCTCTTTAGACTTCACCGTTTCAAAATCGTTCAAAAAGGATTTCAGCCGCTTTACCGAATCCGAAATTGCCGAAGCCGAAAGATCTGGTACCGCCGTGTCATACTCGTGAATTCCGAGTTGCGTTCCCAGTGCAGGATCGATGCTAAATACATAAGCAAAATACTTATCTACCAGTCGTAAGAAATTTGCATCAGCAACTGAATTATCTTGTGCGGCTATTCGAATTGATGCAGTAGAGGGGGCCGAATTTGACTTGGCTGCAAGCAACTCCTGCCCAGAACTTGACATAACATCTGCATTTGCTGCAATTCCAAATCCAGAGCAAATTACGAAGTTAGCACTAAGTGCCAGCGACAAAAATCTTAACCCAAGTGCTCCACCTGAGAATTTCCCAAGCAAACCAGATTTACGCACGACATACCTCCAGCACCGCATTCAATATCACCGTATTGTCTAGACGCTCCGGACACTTCCTCAGCATTTTCTGCGTCCTCGCATCCTCCGCTAATGAAAATGCTCGGGATGCTTCCGCGGCTTTCTGCGATTCCGAAACCTCCGCTAATCAAACGAAAAAAATAGGGCCCATAAAAAAAATCAGCTCCGGGACAAAGCTGTCCCGGAGTTAATATCTTTGTCAGCACACTGCCATCCACAAAAACTTGAACATTTGCAAGGAGCCAGGCTCCTGGCGTTAAATCAGATCTTGGGCTGCAGCATTAGCCGCGCCTCGCAGGACTTAATTACCTGCCGCGTCCGCCGCCTCCGCCGCCTTTGGGTTTCGGCTGAGAGACGCTAACTGCGATTTGGCGACCTTCGACATCTTTGCCGTTAAGTCCCTTGATTGCAGCTTCTGCTTCGGCTTGGCTAGCCATTTCTACGAATGCAAAGCCTCTTTTACGACCTGTTTCGCGATCGGTTGGGACTGAGCAGGAGACTACGGTGCCATATTGGGCAAACAAGTCTTGAAGATCTCTGTCGGAGAGCTTGAAAGAAAGGTTTCCTACGAAAAGTTTGTTATTCATCCAAAAAATACCAGTGAAAGGAGTGTGAGCCGACAATTATCGCATAAGCTTCTATCACTTCAAGTCACGCTTGACATCTATGTAAACCTTATTCCTCTTGAATTTACAGAGAATGAATAATTAGAATTATCAAGAAAGCTTGTAAAGTCTTTGCACAGCGCCATTTCGGGCAACCCGCCCTGCTACGCTTTGAATCTAAAAGCGATCATGTATTAACAGTGTTTAGCAAATTTCTCTTCAACAAACTTTGAAAAATGCTCGAAAACTAATCGACTGCTTGGTCTAGCAGCTCATAAGATTTCGAGCTTGTGCCATACGAAGTGCCTCTAAATTCGGCGATTTTCTGCCCTTCTTCGTTGCTGATGGCAACATCGTAAAGTCCCGTACGCCCTTTGAGGGATATCTCCACGGCCTCGGCAATTAACTTTGAGCCCACGTTGGCAGCACTCAGGAAGTTGATGGTGCAACTCAGAGCCACAGTTTTCACGTTTCTCGAATTACAAGCAAAAGCAAAGGCGGTATCACCGAGTGAAAAAATCAACCCGCCATGACAGATGCCCAATCCATTTACCATGTCTTCACGAACAAGCATGGACATTTTGCAATACCCTTCGCGAATTTCAATTAGCTCTATTCCCAGCTGGGCGGAGGCTTGATCAGCAGCCAACATCGCGTGCGCAATTTGATAGGGCAACTGAGCTTTTGCTTCAGATTTTGAACTGCTCACGGATTCACCAAATATAGTGCGGGGGTTTTAGCCTTTCAAGCTTTCAGTGACGACTTGACGCACCAAGTTTCCGTCCGCAACATCTTTAAGTTGAGGCATCACAATCTTCATGACTGCACCTTGATTGCGTTCTTCAGGCTTAAGCCCATCAATTATATTCTTTATGATTTCTCTGATTTCCGCTTCGGATTTGCGCGCGGGCAGATATTTCTCAAGGATGTCTCGCTCGGCCGTTTCTTTATCGACTAGCTCTTGGCGGCCTGCTTTACCGAATTGAGCAATCGAATCGTTCCGCTGCTTCACTTGTTTTTGCACTACTGCGAGTTCTTCTTCCAGGGTGAGATCTCTTCCTATTTCGGTTTTTTTATACGTGAATGCCGATAGCACCGACCGCAAGCAATCGAGGCGGAGTTGATCGCGCGCTTTCATAGCTTCCTTCATATCAGCCGAAATTGATTCTTTAATGCTCATGTTCAACCCTCAAAAGATTGCGAACGCGGATGCGCAGTGGCGGTTAAGGTGCGCAAAATCACCCATATGATAACTATGTTTCTGCCCATAAGTCAGCATCACTTGGATAACTATTGACAAATCGCAAAGCTCCACCGCTAGTCAGCTGGGCTGAGATACCATTCAACTGTATCGATACTCTTACTAAAGTGAAGCAGCTGCGGTGTGCTATCGCAAATTTTCCGAAGCGGCGAGGGAACCATCGTGTTTGTCCTTATTTCTGCATTAGCTTTTTGCAAAGTCCACGGCACATGATGAATTACGCCGCGAAACAATTTGCCACCGGGATTAGCGGTGTAGAGACAGTAGCGTTCTGTCAAAAAATGCTCGATTGAATCCTTACCGCTTTCAATCTGCGCCCCTTCAGCGCAATAGATTGCTTCAAATGTTTCACCTGTTCTTTGCCGAACCGATTTGTATACAACATCACTACCAATATGCTGCAAGCTCATTACAGCGTCAAAGTAAGGAAGGTGAAAAAAATGCCGGGCAGCATAAACAGCAAGGGGATTGGAGCAATCAAGACTGAAGAAATACACACCCGGAATGCCGTTCTTGCGAACATAGGTCCGGACATTTAGTTCGAGAAAATTCGATATCCACGGAAGTGGTGGCACATAGCGGGGGCAGACATCATTCATGGAAAATGGCACAACACCAATCCACCCATATCCATCAAAGGTATCAATCTCCAAGGATGCGGGAATCAATTCTCTTAAAGCTTCAACCGGAACAGCCCAATGCGCGAAGAGAAGATTGCGCCAAGATTGCCGCATAATCCATGGACCTTGTGGCAGTGGAAAAGGCCGATGTGCGATTTCTTGCAAGAAACTGTAAGTTGCCAATCATTCCTCCACGTTTATGTCTTTCAAAATGATAGCCAGCCGTTTTACCATCCTGCAACCTTTCTTTTACCGTTCGGCAACTTTCCGGAAATATAGTTAGCTCACACAAACGGAAACGCAATTCAACAACTGAACGGACAAACAGAGGACAGAAAAATGAAACTAATGACAGCGTTGGCAATTATTGCAAGTTCTATTTCGCTCTGCACGCCGTGCTCGGCACAAGAAACGAACGCCCCTTCCGGTGCTGACATGACACTGGCAAAAGAGCGAGTGCACAAATTGGTGCTTGTTATCAAAAACAGACCGTCAGACCTGGCAATAAGAAGAGAGTTGGTGCAAGCGCTGCTTCAAGCCGGTTTTGCCGAGCGTGCCGCAAGCGAAATGCAGCTTCTCGTAAAATGCGGATTGCGAAGCGCCGATGACTTCTGCCTTTTGGGCGATACCTATAGATTCTCTGGAAGACTGCCAAGCGCAATTTCGAATTATCTCGAAGCAATCAACATCTCCCCCTATCACGCTCATGCAAAAGCCGGTTTGGCTATCTGTTACATGTCAGCAGGTCACGCAAAAATCGGAGAGAAGGTTTGCAAAGATGCACTCACTTCAATCCGAGACCTAAATGGGCGCAGGGAATTGGTTAGCGCTTTGAAGACAATTAAAGAAAACGAGACACAAGCAACTCTTGACCATGTGGCTGCTGGCTCGCACAAACTGGACATTTAACAAGTTTTTCCCTCCACAACATCCCAACAACAACGAAGGTGGCGGAGCTTGTCCCAGCTCTGCCGCCTTTCTCTTACCCGGGGTCTTTGCAATCAGGCAGACAGTTTTTGGGAATTCGAGGCGGCACCAGGGGGGAAAGTTTCCGTCGAATTTCTACCTCGCCCGGCTGGGTAAAATTTCCGCCGAATTTCTACCTCGCCCGGCTGGGTAAAATTTCCGTCGAATTTCTACCTTGCCCTCCCGGGTAAAATTTCCGTCGAATTTCTACCTCGCCCTCCCGGGTAAAATTTCCGTCGAATTTCTACCTCGCCCGGCCGGGTAAAATTTCAGTCGAATTTCTACCTCGCCCGGCCGGGTAAAACTTCCGTCGAATTTCTACCTCGCCCGCCTGGGTAAAATTTCCGCCGA
The DNA here is from genome assembly GCA_021732085.1 of Candidatus Obscuribacterales bacterium. GTDB lineage: Bacteria > Cyanobacteriota > Vampirovibrionia > Obscuribacterales > Obscuribacteraceae > JAIEPM01. The sequence continues at coordinate 236,674 of JAKFVQ010000025.1, forward strand.
ATTTCTACCTCGCCCGCCTGGGTAAAATTTCCGCCGAATTTCTACCTCGCCCGCCTGGGTAAAATTTC
>JAKFVQ010000024.1 GCA_021732085.1 Candidatus Obscuribacterales bacterium
TCGCTTTGGGGAATACGAACTAAAGCGCAGTCAAGAGATTGCGTCGCTGGAACCAGCCTTGAATATTACGTTGTTCGAGGATCTCAAGGTGCCATTGGGGATTTAACCAGGATCCTTACCGCCGGTCTTGAAGCCTTCAGGCAATTTGCCACCAAACGATTTGAAAATGGCTTTCCTTAATACCTCAAATAGCAACACCCTCAAGATGGTTTCCGCCAACGCCAACGATCAAGTTGAGATCTCGTCTGGTGCACAGGTCGGTTTCCAAAACAAGAACGGTGAAGGAAACATCTACATCAGCTCGCTCGATCCAAACGGCAAATTGCTCAAGGACATTGTCGATGCTGATGATATCTCGAAGTTGAGCACAACTATCAATGCGATTACCGCAGGTTCAACCGCTTACGGCGGACAAGCTGTTATTCGTCCAGACGGACAACGCTTCTCTGAATCTGGTGGACGCGTCGTCAATGGATATCAAGACATTTCGATTGACGATGATAAGAAGATTTACTTCGTGCCATTGCGTCCAGAAGCTAAGCCTCACATGCTTGCCGGCACTGAATTCAATGCCAGCCAGCCGACCTTGAGTGCAACCGATAAACCGGTAAGTAACTCTTTCCTGACCAAAGGAAAAATGAAGGAAGATAAGAGTGCTCAGATGCTGGACTTCGCAGCAATCGCGTTAGCCGAGCCTGTTGACCCGGCCATCTCGCTTTCAATTCCACGTGGATACATCAAGGTCAAGAACTGGAAAGGTTTCTCCACTGTAGGAACCAGCCTCCAGCCGCACACCAACAATGCACAAGTTGCTGATAACCAAAACGGCAACCGTGGTATGCACGCAGCTGAATACGCCAACCACCAGCTCCTCATGGCTCGCTCCAACTACGGCGGACCAGGAAGACAGGACGAGTACACCTACAACATGGGTATGCCGTACTATGGTTTGGTCGGACAAAACGATCAGGCACTCAGAAATGATGCTGGCGAACCAGTGTTTGGACGTCAACAAGCCGTTCAAGAGTTGATCGATATCAACGAAGCACTCGCTGCAACACCGCCGCGCACACCTCCATCGCCAGCTCCGGATCCGTCAGATCCGACCTGCGGAGACAGATTCACAACTCACCTGCCTAGCTCGATGAACTGCCGCGACATCACAGACGCGATCAGCCGTCCAGCAGAAGTAAGCTTGTCTGTAAATGGAAACGGTGATGTGGTCCCAACCAACCCGGATGATAGCAGTGCACTTGCAATCGCCATCACCCACTACATGGTTGACCGCGTTCACGACGCAGAAGATGCGTTTGGATCTGACATCCACCCGCACATCTGGTCGATCGATCCTCAGCAAGTCGCAGTTGCTAATAACAACGTTGCGAACTTCTTGAAGACAGGTAGCTCAAGCGACGATCCTTATCGTTGGATGTACACCGGTCAACGGATTATGCCAAACGATCTAAACAAGAGCCACTACAGCCGTAACGGCGAACCGAGCCAAAGCCCGGTCTCCATCGGACGTGCTGGAACCATCTGGGAATACATTCAAAACGCAGCACCGCAAGGTGGCGCAAGTGCACCAGTTGAGCAGCTCAAAGTTCTCAATCGTTTGACTCAACGTGTTCTTGAAATCAAACCTGATTTCGCCCAAGGACAAGATGTTCAATCTGCAATGCAAACATTGCTTTCGAGCGCACCGCTCGACATGAACCAAGATGCCTACGTCTTCATGGACCAAACTACGCACCAAATGCAGGTTTCGGTTGTGCAAGGTGATGGCTTCGAACATGTCGCCGGCGCACAAATGCCGCAATGGTTGAAGGATCAGGTCGGCGCTCTCGGTGGTGAAGATGATGGATTAGCTGATGGTCGTCATCCTGAGCTTCTTGGTAAGACCGTATTCTACGGTCAGAGATATAACATCTCCACACAGCCAACAAGCGACAACCACATCGAGAACGTTCCTGGTGACTGGGGCTACACCGAGCCGTACACCAACGCAGACAACCCGCCTCCTGGCGCTTCGATGGTTGATATCCAGTTGAGCAACAAGTACGTATTCCGTCCTTGCACCGGCTATCAAGGTCAACTAGCTGTGCTTGAACTCAAAGCGTTCATTCACAATCCTGGTTGCCAAGCCATGGATTACGCAGCACCAGCACCGGTTTATCCGGAAGAGTGCCCATGCGTAACCTATCCTGCAGGCTCGAATCCTTGCCCAACTTGCGTGAACGGTCAAACCGCTCCGATTCCAACCTCACCGAATGCTCCGAACGGTTGGAACCAAGGACCTGGCACAACGGATACTGGCTTACCGAATTGCTCGCACACAGGTGCTTGCTAATTAGGAACCGGGTACAATAACACAGGTAGTTCCTTTGACTGATTTCAAAGAGAGTAATCCTGTGAACAAGCTAAAACTGTTGAATAGAGCTGGCGCGCTGCTTTGCGCCAGCTCTTCTTTTTTTTGTTGTGCTGCCATCGCCCATGATGCTCCAAAGATGCCTTTAACACCGCAGCAACGTGCGGAGCGTGATAAGACCAAAGCACAGATGCAACCGATTGGTCGCAAGCAACTGACAGAGTTGCCTCCTAATTTACCTGGGCCGGTTCTCACTTCAAGCACCAAGTTTATTTCAGGTGTAATCATCCAGCGCGCTGATGGTGGAAAAACATATCAGCTCAACTTTAACTCGGAAAAAAGTGCCAAAGAAATTTATGACTGGTATGGTCAAACGTTGAAGAATAGCGGTTGGAAGATCAAAGCGACGGAGACCAAAAAAGGAACTCCTGGCTGGATGATTGGCAGCAAAAAAGCACAATTGTTCGTTAACGTGCATTTCTTGCAGAATGCCGGAAGTAAGAAAGCTACGAAGGGTTGCAATTACACGGTAACCATCAATCAAACGAAGAAAGCTATTGAGGAAGGTACAAAGCCGACATAGTATGAAAACGCTCTCTCTCCTTTTGGCTGCATGCGCAGTCTTATCTGCATTCACAGCTGGGTTCGCTCAAGAAGCCCAAGGTGCCGCTGAACTCAAAGCTTACTTAAGTAAGATGGAAAGTGGGCAGAAGCTTCAATCTAGTGAAATAGAAAGCCTCATAAATACTGCCAGAACTGACACCAAGAACAGCCTGGCCCATTTCGTTTTGGGTCAATACTATGAAAGCGTCAACTTCGGAACGCTGTCAGCCGAGCAGTATGAGCAGGCTTTTGATCTTGACCCAAAAAATAGCAAAGCTATTGTAGCGCTGGCGCGCATGAAATTTCGAATGGGTGATGAGGAAGCTAGTCGCAAAATTCTGATCAAAGCAATTAACTTGTTTCCCAATGATCGCGATGTTCTCGTGACTTGCGGGCTCTTCATGCAACGCCATGGCGACTTAAAGACCGCTCAGGCCTGCTATCAAAAAGCGCTTGCATTGGCGCCGCCGACTGCTGAGCTAATGGGAGCGCAAGCAGAGTTGCTCTATCAGCAGAGCCATTATGTTGATGCATTAAAAGCTGCCCAGTTGGCGCTTAAGCTGAATCCGAACAACATACTTGCAAAGTCTGTCCGCGGAAAATGTTTGTTTTTAGCACAAGAATATAAGCGCGCTGTCCCGCTTCTGAAGGACGCTTATACAGCTATGCCTGTAAATGATGATATAGCCGCTACTTACTCTAACGCTGCGCTCAAAGCTCATGATTATGAACAAGCTTTGGAGCCGACGCTGATCGCGATGGCTTATGCCGTGAAAACGCCGTCCAAGCTTATCTACTATAAGCGCAAGGTCGCAGGATTGATCACTGGATTACCGCCTGCAATCGTGGAGCAGCAAATCCAGGCTGCCGAAAAGAAAACGAAAGGAAGTCAGGGCGGGAAATTCTTGTACTTCTGCTTAGGTGATGTGTTTGACAGGCTTCACCGTCCAGCCGACGCTATAGCCTGCTTTAAGAAGGGGTTGACTATCGACTCCACCTATGGTCGTGGCTACCTTCGTTTGGGGATGGATCTAGAAGATTATGCCGGTGATCATGAGACCGCATTGAAGTGCTATGAAAATGCCTTCGTGTTGCTTCCAGAGGATCCGGAAGTCAAACTTCGAATCGCTCGAATGAAAGCGAGATATCCTCAAATAAAGAGGGATGTCGCGTGGCAGTTGAAAACTAACGCAAAACGATCGCGTTCATTGAAGCCAACTCTTCAATTGGGCTAAGTCTAAAAAGCTCTGAATGATTCCACAGCCTTTGAGCGTCTCCACATCCTGGGCTGAAACCGTGTGCGAATTTATCTGCGAATTTATCGTGCTTTCTGCGCCACGATTGGCAAGCAAGACCGTGATGTGAATTTAGCGTTGTCCGGCAGAAAGGGAAACGGAACCGGAAGCTTCACCGATATTCGCGTGGATGCCACTACGTGCCCTTGTGAGCTGCTGTCGTAATCGACAAAGCCAAGGTCGCTTGTTGAGGAACCGTCTGCAGACATTGATTTTAGTTCTGTGAGGATACCGGTCTCGGACGTGTTGAGTTTCTCAAGTACTCTTTTGGCTGATGCCGCCGCTTCTGTGGCTGTGGACTGGTTTGCGGCAGCTCTGGCGGCCCTTGTGCAAAGGTCATCGTTTATATAATTCGCCACAACAAGTGTTCCAATGTCTAACAAGAATAGAGCAATTGGAATGATCACCATAGTTCCAGCGACCATTTCGACGACGCTTTGTGCCACCTTTCTTTTTGGTGCGTATCCCATTGTTTTTATTACCTCGTCTTCAATGGCTATTGTTCAATCAGTCTTTCTTGTGCATAGGTGAAGGTCATTGACTTGTTCAAGCCAGGTACCTCCACCGGAAATGGAATATTGAGAAATGGGTTGGCTACTAAGTTCGTTTTTACGTGAACGTATTCATCGGGGTTTGACCCAGTTCCAACCGTAGAAACTGTTATCGTGTGATTTATGCTCTTTGTATCCATCTTTAAGAACTGGCAAAAGCCGGTTCCAGCCCAAGCTGCAGTAAGAGCGTCTGCACGGGTCTTGCGTTCAGTTACTGGATCGGACACAGCTGTTTTCTCGGCAGCGCCGGTAATTCCGCGATTAGCTACGAAAGAAACTTGTCTTGCTGTTTCAGAATTCAGAAGCATTCCGGTTCCCCAGAGCGCTCCCATCGCCGCCATGTCCAGCAATGGAAAGAAGATTACCAGGAAGAAGATCATGAACACTCCAGCAAACTCAGATGTCGTCTGAGCAGAACTAGAACGGATTTTTCGCCTCAAATCATCCGAACGCATTGAGTATCTCCTCACTTTTTCTTGTTACTGTGGTCACCACAACAGCTTCCTTGCGAACCACTGGTTTTCTTCCCAGTTTTGTTTAATGAACCCAGAACCAAACCTTCTTTCTTTAGATCTTCCCTGTATTTCAATAATGTTGGTGTTGGTTGGGCTAATGGATATAACTTGGCAAAATCACCATCAATCTTTTGCTGAATTTCTCGAATAGGGATTTTCTTGCCCACCATCTCATCGGCTTTAATCGCTTCTTCCAGGCAGATTTGGCAATAGGCGCCATGATCGGACGTGTAGCAATCCATCAGGGACTTGTGATTGTCGGCCTTATCGCAACCGCAATAACAAAAGAGTTTGCTTACAACCTCCGGATGTTTTTTTGCCGATTCATAACCCATCTTCATGGGATATTCAAAAAGGTTTGGATCAAGCACTTTTAAAGTTTTCGTTTTTGGAACTTGTACTTCTTGTTTTGAACCTTGCGCTTTGTCATTCTCCGCAGAGGCAAATGCAGATGGCAAAAGCATGGTAGCGATAGATATGGCGGTAAGACTGCAAAACGCTTGCTTCGAAACTATCAGTGAGAACAACATCGCAAAATCCTACCGGTTACTCTGGTCTGGGTTTGATTACAAGGTCCCAGACACCTATTACAATTTTACCTTTTATTTGGAACTGCATCCAAGCTCGATAAATTCCAGGTTTAGGTACCTTGGCTCTAAAAGAGATTGGCGATTCATATTTCTGTCCGTCAAGCGTCAAACGAGGATGGATGTGCAGATATTGCGTCAAATCTTCGCTTATCATGACGCCATGTCCGCCGGCTCCTAGATAGGAGTCTATGTAATTGACAGGTTTGCCATCCTTTTCAATTTCCACTTCCATCGATGCTTCATTGCCTGCGATGCTTGGTCTGTAAGGCAACTTGAGCGTGTATCCATCGACTGTTTTATTGGCTGTGTCCTCCTTCAATTGGGCTTTGCCTGTTTTGCCGGTTCCAACATTGAGGTCTTGAACGAGGGTATATTCTCCGTCGCCTTTTGGCGTGAATTGCATATACATTTTGTACTGGCCATCTTTTGGAAAACTGGTTGTTACTGCCATTTTTCCGTTTCCGGTGATATCGGGATGTATATGCTGAAATTCTTTGAGATCTTTGCTGACAATGATCAAGTGGCACGGTTTTTCATGCACGATTTCAAGATTCGTCAGAGGCTTGCCGTCTTTCTTCCAATTGAACGAAAATTTCAGTGTAACCGGCTTATTAGCTGCGGGCACCTTGCTTGGTGTAGTCTTCCAAATGAAATCATTGTTGGCAATGATGGCGGCAGAACCGTCATAGAATTGCCTTTTCGTTTGGCGCATCATTGGACAATCTTTCATGTCCATTCCGCCCATGTCCATCTCTGTACTTTTATCAGACTTTTGAGCCGAGGCTGATTTTACTGGAGTCGAAGACTTGGTCACTTTGGCAGGACTGGCTGCCTGTAAGGCTGGTGCTCCCAATAGCAACAAGATCGCTGCGCTGAGAAGAGGAGTATTACGCTCTATACGCGTGAAATGCATATGATCCCCGAAATCTAGACGAAAGAATGACGGGCGCTTGCCCTAGGCTATTATTCCCAGTCTTGAGGAACTGTTGTGCATTATTACCAGCATTGGAAAATATTTTGCTGAAGCCACGATGCTACAATTAAGGCGCTCCGGAGCTTCGCTGGGCTTCGCCCTTCTCAGCTCCTACGCTAAGGCGCTTCTTCCAGAGCTTCGCTGGGTTCACTCTTCCAGCTCCTCCGCTAAAGGCGCTTATTCCAGAGCTTCGCTGGGCTATACCCTTCTAAGCTCCTCCGCTAAAGGCAGCTTCCTGCTTCACACATTCCTAGCTTTCCGCCGCTAATTAGCGCACTGATTGAAGGTTTTTGACGATCGAGATTAGAAATGGGGCAATCAGAAAGAGAACCATCTGACAACGCCGAGCCTGAGAAGACCGAAACTGACAAAAACAACCAGAGCCAAGATTCTGAAGAATCAGCTTCTCAAGGTCCGGCCAAATCAAAAGGCAAGTTTTATTTACCTTTTAACAGGCTGCGAGTTAGCTCTTTCGCTGTAATCACGACTTTCTTTGCCACAATTTTTGTAACTGTAATTATCCCCGGAACCTCGTTCAAACCAGAAAGCGACGGGCGTGAAAACTATTACACGACTAACATCGACGGGGATGCAGGCAGAGGGCGACAAGTCTACATAAGAGAAGGTTGCGTCTATTGCCATAGCCAATATGTTCGACTCCAAGATCGAGGTTTAGGACCGGTTTCTAGGGGCGGTGACTTTCTTAAGGAAACTCCGAACATCCTGGGTACTGCTCGTACCGGGCCTGATTTAAGTAATGAAGGTGGCAAATTCTCTAGCGGATGGCAACGAGCGCATCTCATAAATCCGAGGACTCTGAAGCCGGGCTCGATAATGCCCAGTTTTAGTTATCTGAGCAATCGAGATCTTGACGATTTGGTGGCATATATTCAGAGTCTTGGTAATAAAAGAATTCAGACTAATCCCTATGCTCCCCCTGAAGAGTATGACAAATACTTGCTTCGAAACGATCCGTCGAATCCCGAATCGGTGGATACAAGTTCACCGCGCTCAGTGCACGTCGGTAAGGGGCTTTACACCCAGAATTGTGCTGCTTGTCACGGCTTGCTGGGGCAAGGCAATGGTACTGCTGCGATCAATATGGTTGTTAAGCCGACGAATTTTACTTTACCTCAATTCAATCAATACTCTGATCTCTATTGGTTCTATAGAATTACAGAAGGAGTTCCTGGTTCTGGGATGCCACGCTGGGGAGAGACATTGACCGAAAAACAAAGATGGTACTTAGTGGCTTACCTCAAGACACTGCCAAACAAAACTGGCGAGGTGCCAGTACTTGACCGAATCGAAGCTCTTCCAACAGAAATGAGACATACGCACCAACAATGGGATCCACCACTTTCAGACCAATAAAACATCTCCGGAGTTTGGCTCCGCAAGCCTTCTTGCATTGTGTGGCGTTTAGCAGAGCACCATTGCTCATTCTGTTTGTTTTGTCAATTTCTCTGAGCGCTTGTGTTAGCAACAAAACGGAATATGCCAGTGGCACTTCATTTGCCACAATGCAAATGCACGATGAGAAGGTGCCGATCGTTTATCCAATGCGGAATCCATCCATCACTGCAGGGCAAGAAGTCTGGGAGCAGATGAAGTGTGCCAGCTGTCACGGCGAAGGTGGCACTAGTCCATTTAAGGATAAGCCGGATTTGTCCAACGAGTTTTACATTAGCCACCTTAGTCCACTGCGTATGTACCGGCACCTGATCTACGATCTTCCGAAGAAGGAAAAACGCCATCCGAAATTTGAGGCAAACGATCCAAAGGTTTGGGACCTCGTCTTTTATGTCAGATCACTGGCATTTCCGCCTTTAACTGAAAAGCAGATCGCTGAGATAAAGCCATTCTTCGTTGCCAACTGCTCTGCATGCCACGGACCAGAAGGCTATGGCGACGGTCCCATGGCTTCTGGACTAAATCCTCGTCCGGCCAATTTTCACCAATACAATCGATTGTTCGATCGGCAAGATTTTATGGTTTACAACCATATCGCTGCCGGGTTGTTTCCCTCCGCGATGCCTGCCTGGAGAGGTTATGAGGATCCACACCTGAAAGTCGTTGTGGACGAAATCTATTTGAAAAAACTTGTCGAATTCGTTCGTCAGTTTCATTCGGAAGCAGGTCCCAATCCCGGCTCGTGGTGGGGCGAGAAAGACAACAAACCGCTTCCTTTTGATCCTAAACAAGCAGAGGATGAATGCTGTCACGACGATAGATCAGATAAGAGTAAGTCTGAGTCTAAGTCTAAGTCCAGCAAGTAAGCAGTTATATCTTCGCCTTATTAAGGAGCCTGATTGGGGTCCACTGCAGCAGGGTCCACTGTAACAGGGTAAACAAGAGGTCTTGTAATCTTAGTTTTAGCCCTGACCCCGATGGTGCTTAGCTCTCGGGGTCCCTGTAGATTAAATTCCATCCCCCTCGGGGGGATGTGTGTTAGTATGAATATGCCCCCCTGGGGGATGTCCCGAGGGGAACCAAAAATGGAGAAAAACATATGAAAAAGATGATTGTGATGTCCGTAGCCCTTTTGGGTCTTTTCTTCGGTGGCATGGCATTGAATTCTGCAAATGCAAACACAAATGCAAATGCATGTTGCGATGCAAATGCCGCATGCTGCCCAGCAAGTCCTTGCTGCAAATAATCATGTAGGCATCAAATGAAACCGAACTCCGCTATCTGGAATAGTTTTGTAAGTGCAAGTTTTTGTGCATTGTTGGCGCTCCTGGCTCTGGTGCCACGTGCCAACTGCTGTTGTGCTCCCGTCGTGGAGAACAACAGGGTTACTGTGCAAGAAATGCATGATTGCTGCAAGCCGGATTCTGAATCGAGCAATTCGAATTCCGTTAGCTCCAAAACTGTTCACATGGGTGGCGCGTGTGCTTGCGTAATTCCATTTATCGCTCTTACCGAACGCCAAACTAAAGATGCAAGCGCAGAATCTCAAGCCGCAGCTAATAAGGCAGCTCTCAGCGAAAATCTAGAAAGCTTTTCGTCACACACAACTCTCGCTGTTGCTGAGCCCAACCTTAAGTTGCTCGCTTTGCAGAACGATGGACTCAAACCTTCCAAAATCTATTTGCTCAAACGTGCACTTTTGAACTAAAAAGCGCCTGGCTCTTTTTGAGCGCCAATTTACTAAGACGCCTTTTTCTATTGCCAAAACAAAAACCTTGCCAGCCAGAAGTCATGGATTCATGTGACCTCTGGCTGATGACTTTTCTTGGGAGCTCCCGTTTACGATTTGTGACATCGAACGCTAAGTAGCTTCGTTATTGGGCAACGCTTCGTCTTGTACAGTTTCGCCTTCGCGCAAATCATCAGACGGACTTACTATCACCTTTTCGTTGCCTTTCAATCCGATTCTGATTTCGACTTCGTCGCCGAAGTCTCGACCGATTTGGACTGCCTGGTAATGTGCTTTTCCATTTTCCACAACAACAACATATAATCCGTCGGTTCTCGTAACTATCGTGGTGCCTGGCACCCGGATCCATGGAGATTGGCGAGCCGTGGACACCGTAACTTCAGCGTACATGCCAGGAAGTAGCGCGTGATCCTTGTTGTCAACTTTGACCTCGGTCATGCGGGTTCTTGTATTTGGATCAAGTGCGCCGCTTACGTTGGTGACGGTGCCTTCGAATAAACGCTCGGGAAACTCGGGGACGTTCACTTTCGCTTTCATTCCGGTTACGAGATAACGAGCGATTCTTTGTGGGACGCTCACATAAATTCGCAACGTATCAATCTTCGCCATCTGGTAAAGTTCCAGATTCGTAGATTGGCTTCCTTTTGTAATCAAGGCGCCGGGGTCGACTTTTCTTGCTGTGATTACGCCCTCAAATGGTGCGTAAACTTTTTGGAAGCCTTGCTCGGCAGTCAGGCGATCAACATCCGCCTGCTTTGCAGCGACGTTCGCCTGTGCTTGGCGTACTGCCGCTTTCGATGCTTCGACTGCTGATTGTGCTGCCTTCAAATTCGCATTTTGTGCGGCTAGCTCCGCAGTTGAAACATCCAGCGATCTGACTTTCTCGTCTCTGCTTTGCTGGCTGACCGTGCCGCGTTCGGCCATGTCTTGCCAGCGTTTTGCTGTCACTGTTGTGTAAGCGACGTTCGCTTTTGAGCGTTCAACATCTGCCTCGGCGGTCAGTTCTTTTGCCTGCGACTCTTTTAGATTCGCCTTTTGCGTGTCGAGCTGTGCAACAGCTTCAAGCAAGTCTGCGCGTGATTGGGCAAGTGCATCGTCAACCGTTGGCGTGTCAATGCGGGCCAGTAACTGACCCTTCTTCACGCTATCTCCAATGTCAACCAGTCTCGAACTGAGATAGCCGTCCACACGCGCATAAATAGTAGTGTAGAGAATCGCATCAATGTTTCCTGGAAGCGTGATTGATTCTGACAAAGCGGCAGGGCGCGAAGTTATTGTGCGAACATGTGGAATCGCACCAACTGTTTCGTCGTGCATCTCTTTCAGCTCAGTCTTGCGTTCAAGTCGAGGCAGCAAACCGACGGCGAAGAGCCCGCCAAGTCCAACGACCAACAAGATCAGGAAGATGATTATTCCTCCCGGACCCTTCTTTGGTTGCATCGTATATGTTTGAGTCTCTGCCATTTAAATTAGCTTCCTTAACTATGATTCAAATCTTGTGAGCTTCTAGCCCTTCTCTTCTACTACGGTTGCCGGTGAACTTTGAACTGTTTTTCCCTTGCTTAGCAGGCTGAAAATTAGAGGCACAAACAAGAGAGTGGAGAATGTCGCTACTGTCAGCCCTCCGATTACAGCACGTCCAATCGGCGCGTTTTGCGATCCCCCTTGCCCTGAGCCGATCGCCATTGGAATCATGCCTATAATCATTGCCGTCGCTGTCATGATGACCGGACGGAAACGCTGATATCCGGCATTAAGAGCGGAGTTGAATCCATCGAAGCCTTCTTGCTTTTGCTCATTTGCAAATGTGACCATCAAGATAGAGTTAGCTGACGCAACGCCGATGGTCATTATGGTGCCCATCAGTGCCGGCACGCTGAACGTCGTTTGAGTGATGAAGAGACTCCAGATAATTCCGGAGAAAGCGCCCGGGATCGCCATCAGGATGATGAACGGATCCTTCCACGATTGAAAGTTGACGACCAGCAAAAGGTAGACCAGAACGACGGCGAAAATCAGTCCAAATAACAAAGCTTCAAATGCAGTGAGCATACTATGCACCTGCCCGCCCATTGTAATGAAGCTACCCCGTGGAAGTTTTGATTCGTAAGTTTTGAGAATCTTCTTTATCTCAAGCGCGACGCTGCCCAAATCGCGTTCCTGGCAAGCAGCATAAATGTCGAACACTGGTTGGGCATTCAAGTGGTTCACCACAGCTGGTGTCGCCGCACGCACCGGCACAGCCAGGTTTGTTAGCATTTCTGGCTGCATCTTTGGATTTTGTTCTGCCTGTGCATCAGCTTGTTCTCCGGCCTGGGGCGTGATAGGCATAATGCGGACGTCGTCCAGTGAGCGGATTCTATATTGAGGCGTGTACGCGGCTAAATTGTAATTGACTCCATTTTGTGGATTCAGCCAGAAGTTTGGACTGACCTGGAAGCTGTTGCTCAAGTTGACCAAGAGTGAATTCGACACGTCTCTTTGGGTTAGGCCAAGCTGATTGGCACGTGTTCTATCAACATTATAGATATACTGCGGTGCATTGACGACCTGGTGAACACAGACATCAACTGCGCCAGGAATCTTCTGCACATCGCGTTTGATTTCTTCTGCAATTTTGTAATTCTCAGCCGGATTGATTCCGCAGATTCGGACATCAATAGGTGCCGGCAGCCCAGCATTAAGGATTTGCGTGACGATGTCGGCTGGTTGGAAGTAATAGCTGACCTCTGGATAGTCACGGCTTAGTAGTCTGCGTATTTCTTTTTGGTAGTAGCCAATCGGATGTCGTTTCTTCTCGCTAAGAGAAATGAGAATCTCACCGTCTGCCTCGCTGAATGTTTGGCTGTCAGAAAATGCATAGTTTACGCCAGAGACCGGTATGCCGATATTGTCGGTAATAACGTCGATTTCATCGCGCGGAATGATTTTTCGTACGCCGCTTTCAATTCTCTTAAAGATGCGTTCAGTTTCCTCAACCCGAGTGCCCGGCCGCGCGACGACGTGAAGTCTCAATTGTCCTGCGTCGATTGTCGGGAAGAAGTCCTCACCAATGTACGGTAGCAGGCAGAAGGAGAGGATGTAAAAGCCGATAAAGAGAGAGACTCCAATGCCCGGATGTTTCAGTGCCCATTCCAGACCGCCGTGATAATGTTCACGCGATGATTCGAATATCCCATCTATAAACAGATAAATCCGACCGAAGAAAGAGGGGGCTTTCTTTTGACCTGTCTTCTGCTCTTCCATCTTCATCTCATGCTCGTGAGCAAGGAGCGTCTTTGACATGAGCGGTACGACTGTTCTGGAAAGTCCATAGGAAGCCAACATTGCGAAGACAACCGCCATTCCCAAAGGTACGAACAACGAGCGTGAGGGCTCCGTCAGAAATACAAGTGGAACAAATACGATACAAATAGAGAGAGTGGATACAAATGCTGGTCCTGCAACTTGCTGCGCACCATCCAAAATTGCTTTGACTATATCTTTGCCCATGTCCATGTTGCGGTGGACGTTTTCAATCTCTACTGTTGCGTCATCCACGAGCATGCCGACCGCCAGTGCCAGTCCTCCTAGCGTCATCGAATTGATGGTTTGCCCGCAGATATGCAAACCGATAATTGAGCAAAACATTGCAAGTGGAATAGATGTAGCAACGATTAAAGTACTGCGCCAGCTTCCGAGCAAGGCTAACATCATCAGTGCTGTCAGTCCGGCTGCAGTTGCGGCTTCGCGGATAACATCCTCGACGCATTCACGCACGAAGACAGACTGATCGGTCAGGATGCTAATGGTACATTCCTTCGGTACCATCTTATTGATTCGCGGGAGTGCTTCTTTGATTCGATTCACAACCGCCAAAGTCGAGGCGTCTCCGTTCTTCAAGATATTGAACAGAACCGCTCGTCGCCCGTCTTTATTCACGACGTTGAGCTGAGGAATGTATCCATCGTGAACGTGTGCCACATCCTTTACAAAGACGACGGCGCCATTTTTCGACGACTTTAGTGGAATGTTGTTGAGATTGTCGAGCACCGTTGGGACATTGTTCAACGTCATGATGTATTCATAGGTTCCCATCTTTGCCGTTCCGCTGGGCGCGATGATGCTTTGGGAATTGATGGACTGGACTACATCGTTAGCTGATAAACCGGTGGCAATTAGAGCTTGTTGATCTAAATCGACCATAACTTCTCTGTACTTACCACCGTAGGGGAATGGAATCGTGGCGCCTTGTATGGTGGCTAGTTGGATTCGAACGAAGTTGTTGGCGATGTCGAAGAGTGTTGCTTCCGACAATGTTTTGCTGCCGATCTGTAGCTGAATTACAGGCACGTCGGTAGCGCTGGATACCGTGACGAACGGCGGTGTGATACCGGGAGGCAAGTAGTTGATAACAGCGTTTCCTACCGACGTCACCATTGCCACTGACTGCCCGACGTCTGTGCCCTTGTGCAAGTACACTTTGATTACGCTCATGCCGGAAACCGACATCGACTCCATGTGGTCGATGCCGTTCACGGTTGACGTCAGCCATGTCTCGGTGACCGTAGTCACCAGATTCTCAATATAGTATGGAGACATACCTGTGTAGGTCCAAACGCAGCTGACGATCGGAACGTCAATGCTTGGGAATATGTCGACAGCCATTTGCGCGATGGATAGTATGCCGAATATGGCAATCGACAGCGCCATAACGACGATGGTGTGGGCTTGTTTCAGCGCTAGTTGTACTATCCACATATTAGGGCTCCAATAGCGATGACGGTGCGCTTGCAGCTTGCAACTTGTGCTTCTTGCTAAGGCTGAAAACTAGTGGGACGAAAAATAGTGTGGAGAATGTGGCGACGATTAGACCGCCTATGACAGCCCGTCCTATAGGCGCGTTTTGCGAGCCACCTTGCCCACCACCAATAGCCATAGGAATCATACCGATGATCATCGCCGTCGCTGTCATCATAACCGGACGGAAGCGCTGGTATCCTGCGTTGAGTGCAGAGTCAAAACCGCTGAACCCCTCAGCTTTTTGCTCGTTAGCAAATGTCACCATCAAGATAGAGTTTGCAGACGCGACGCCGATCGTCATAATGGCGCCCATTAAAGCGGGAATACTGAACGTTGTTTGGGTAATGAAAAGGCTCCAGGTGATTCCAGAAAGTGCGCCAGGTATTGCCATCAAAATGATGAGCGGGTCGGTCCATGATTGGAAGTTAACGACGAGCAGCAGATAGACTAGAAGGACCGCAAAGGCAAGTCCGGCAGTCAGGGCGATGAAGGCAAGATTCATACTGAACACTTGTCCTCCAATAAAAAGGAATGTGCCGCGTTGGATTGTCTTCTTGTATTTCTCGATGATGTTTTTGATGTCTTCGGAAACAGCCCCGAGGTCTCTGTTTTGGCAGGCAGCGTAGATGTCGTAGCAAGGTTGCACATTCACATGGCTTGCGATGGCGGGCGTTATTGTTCTTGTGAAAGTTGCCAGGTTAGTTAATACCGGCGGTTGCTCATATTTTTGAGTCTTCATGCTTGGCGAAATGGGCAGCAGGCGCATATCATCAGTTGATCGCATACTATCAGTTGGTACGATCGTTGCCAGGTTGTAGTTTATGCGATTGGAGCGATTGAGCCAGAAGTTCGGGCTGGTTTGAAAGCTACCGCTAAGTGCTACCAGGAATGAATTTGAAATGTCTTTTTGCGTTACGCCCATCTCTTTGGCTCTGGTGCGATCAACTTCCCAGAACAGATGTGGCGCGTTTACCACCTGGTGCAATGAGACGTCTGCTGTCCCTACAACCTGCTTAATTTCCGCTTCGATTTTCTTTGCAAGCTCGTAATTTTCTTTGCGTTTTTGCCCGAGCACCTTAACATCGATTGGCGCCGGCAGTCCCGCATTCAGGATTTGGGTGACGATATCTGCTGGTTGGAAATAGAACTTCAATTCTGAGAACTTTTTGCGCATCAAGGCGCGAACTTGATTTTGATACCACTGGGTGTCATGTTTTCGTTTGTCTTTCAATGTTACAAGAATCTCGCCATCGGCCTCACTTATGGTTTGGCTGTCGGATAGGGCGTAGTTTATTCCGCTGACGGGTAGCCCAATGTTATCGACTAAAAGTTCTACCTCTCCAGGAAATTCTGACTTAATGGCGTCTTCTACTTTCTTGAATATGCGCTCGGTTTCTTCCACTCTTGTGCCTGGTGCCGCGCACACATGAAGTCGCAGCTGCCCGCCGTCAATTGCTGGGAAATAGTCACGGCCGATGATTGGAATCAGGCTCAGCGAAAATACGTAGAACAAAATGAATATCGGGATGATAATGCCAGGATGAAGCAGCGCATAGTTCAGTGCGCCCTTATAGCGCTCTCTGACCGCTTCGAAATTATCGTCGATGAAGTAGTGTATCGAGCTGAAAATATTGCCTTTTCTTCTGTGATCCTTGTCGCTGGAATCGTGCTGTTGGTTTGCTAGAAGGTATTTGGACATCAAAGGAACTATTGTTCGCGATAGTCCATATGAGGCGAGCATCGCGAATGTTACTGCCATTCCCAGGGGCACAAAAAGGGAGCGAGAGGGCTCAGTCAAGAAAACCAGTGGAACAAATACTATGCAGATCGACATTGTCGAGACAGCCGCTGGCAGAGCTACCTGCTGCGCTCCGTCAAGTATGGATTTGACAATGTCTTTTCCCATTGCCATGTTCCTGTGCACATTCTCAATCTCGACAGTGGCATCATCCACCAGCATCCCAACTGCAAGCGCTAATCCGCCCAGTGTCATTGAGTTGATGGTTTGTCCAGTTATATCGAGGCAGATGAGCGCCGAGAGTATGGCTAGTGGTATTGAGGTTGCGACGATCAGTGTGCTGCGCCAGCTTCCCAATAACGCCAATATCATCAAAGCCGTCAGTCCGGCTGCTGTTAAAGCTTCCCGGACTACTTCCATTACGCATTCTTTAACGAAGGTCGATTGATCGGTGAGGATTTCAATTTTGCATTCAGGCGGGACGAGCTTGCGAATTCGTACCAGAGCATCTTTGACGCGGTTCACCACTTTTAGTGTTGATGCCTCTCCACTCTTCAATATGTTGAAAAGAACTCCGCGTTGTCCGTTGATATTAACGACGTTGAGCTGGGGTGGGCTGCCATCGTGAACGTGTGCAACATCCTTTAGGAACACGACGGCGCCGTCTCTTGATTTTACGGGGATGTTATTCAGCTTCTCAATTTCATCTGGAATGCTGTTCAAATCCATAATATATTCATAGCTTCCCATCTTCGCCGTGCCAGTTGGATGCAAGACGTTTTGAGAATTGACTATATTTACTATCGTTCCGGCCGAAAGCTGCGTAGCATAAAGCGCCTTTGGATCAAGGTCGATCATTACTTGTCTGTATTTGCCGCCGTATGGAAACGGGATTCGCGTCCCTTGCACAGTGGCAAGCTGAGAACGAATGAGATTGTTTGCAATATCAAAGAGTTGCGCCTCATTCAATTTATCGCTGCGAATTCCAAGTTGAATGACAGGAACATCTGTGGCACTGGATGCAGTGACAAAAGGTGGATTGATTCCGCGCGGAAGCTGGCGCAAAATCGCGGCGCCAACTGAACAAACCATGGCGACGTCCTCGCCGACATTGGTGCCCTTATTCAAATAGACTTTGATGACGCTCAGTCCGCTAACCGACATGGATTCCATTCGTTGAATCCCATTTAGCGTTGAAGTCAGCGCCCGTTCGGTGACAGTCGTGATCATGTTCTCCATAAAGTAAGGAGACATGCCCGTGTATGTCCAGGCGCAGCTGACGATTGGAATATCAATCACAGGAAAGATATCGATGGACATCCGCTTAATTGAGATGACACCAAAGATCACGATGGCAATTGCCATCGCTACGAATGTGTAGGGGCGACCAAGTGCAAGCTCTACTATCCACATTTTGAGCTACCCAAGGTTTCGCAAAAATTCTGCCAGGTTTCCATGCTTTGTTCTGTGCCGAAGCACATGACAAGCTCCTCTTGCGGGAGCCAAAGAATTATACCAGTTGGGGCGAGACCAAGGCGCTCCCCTGAGCAGCTCACAGGGTTTTTCCGGTGTTGGCAATAGGTTCCTGAAACTAAGATCAAATAAGTGAGAAAGCGTCCCGTCAAAACCTTACTTTTAAAAAGATGTCGATCTGAGCTGCAGGTATGTCTTTCCAGCGAATCAGATATTCAGGAACGGGCATATCAACTGTACATGGAAATCGCGGAGCTGGCAGATGAAGAAAAAATCTCAGGACCTGGATTGGATCGACGCATCGCGCATAGGTGTTGCAACTCCTTGCCATGTCGACTGGGAAACAATGAGCGGCGATGAGCGCAAGCGCTTTTGTGGCAACTGCCAGAAGAACGTGTATAACCTTTCAGATATGCCAGAGAAGGATGCGACTGCCTTTTTGACAGCGGAGGTAGGCGCCGGACGCGTTCCTTGCATTCAGTTCTATAAGAGAACGGATGGCACTATATTATTCGACAACTGTCCAGTTGCTCTCAGGCGCCTTCGTGATGCGGCGCGCCGGACTGTACAAGTGGCGGCCTCCTTCGTTTCGCTGTGTTTGAGCGTCTGTGCCGCCGTAGCCACCCCATCGATATCACAGCCTGCCAAGAACCCCAATGGTTCGGACGTCGCAAGCAATGATCCACTAACGACTCTCAAAAGCCTTGTTCAAGAACAGCTTCTGGCCCAGGGAAGCGATCCGCCAGTAAGTCCAACTGCGCCAACTAATAATTCAGAGAAGAAGGTTGATCTCTGGAAGTCCCCAAAATCAGTGCTGCGCGGCGATTATATGGACCCGACGTCGCAGCCTGCTCAGCAGCCAGGAACAAAACCAGCCCCAGCTTCTAAGAAGGTGACAATAGTGCCGGGATGCTCACCGGGCGCCTCTCCTGCAGCTGGTCTTGGTGCAGGAACCCAACCTGGCGTTGAAGCCTATCCTGTCAAAGGTGAGATGGTGATGCCCAGACCCTCGCCTAAGCCGGGAACCGACGCAAGTACTGTTCCTGTACCAATCAAGGTAATAGATAACACGCCGTTGATCAAAGGGAAATTTGTCGCGCATCCCATAAATATGCCGCAGCCGGATAAGAATGCCGCTAGTAAAGATGAGAAGACTTCAGTTCCGAAGAAGTCTGATTGACAACCTGAGGCTCAGGCTCAGCGATTGAGTTAAAATTGATTAGCTTCAGCGCATCTTCTCATGATAGAAACGCCCAAAGTCGGACAAGTCTTTCAGAACCGCTATCTTATCCTCGCTGAACTTGGCAAGGGTGGGTCCGGCCTTGTTTTCAAAGCCAATCAAGTTGACGTAGATCGATTAGTGGCAATCAAGACTTTGCGAGCTGAGAAGCGTGGTGAGTCGGAAACGGTTGCTCGATTCTTTCGCGAATTTAGGCTGCTTTCCACACTTTCGCACCCGCACATCATGACGGTTTATGGGGTCTCTCTTGATGATGATTCATCACCATATGCAATTTGCGAATACATAGAAGGCACTAATCTCAGGAAGCACGTTTATTCTCGTGTTCTGAGCTGGGAGCAGGTTGCCGACATCGCGATTCAAATTGCCACGGCATGTCAGTACGCTCATGATCAAGGTGTGATTCATCGAGATCTTAAACCCGACAACGTCATATTGCAGAACAGACCTTCAGAGCTCTTCGTCAAAATTCTCGACTTCGGTTTGTCGAAAGCATTCATCAATCCACCTGCAGATGAGAAGCTGACAATGACCGGGCAATTAATCGGAACCCCTCATTATATGAGCCCAGAGCAAGCCGGCATGAGGTCGGATGCGCGCACGGATATCTATGCTTTGGGATGCATCATTTTTGAATTACTGACTGGCGAACACCTGTTTGATGCGGACAGTTCTGTGGGCGTTATTTACAAACAAATCAATGAAGATGTACAAGAACGCATTGCCACCATCGAATCGAAAATGCCGCAGCGGTTCTTTGCTGCGCTCTCTCAAATGTTGGAAAAAGATCCTCAGATGCGATTCCAGTCAATGAGCGAGCTGGAAGAAGAACTGAAGGCGGTCCTGAAAGAGCCGGACAATCTGATTACTGGGAAGAATTGGAAGCAGTTCTCGGACAAAGTAAAAACCAACAAGCGCAAATTGAAATCGAGTTTGATTTTTGGCGCCGTCGCTATCTTACTTTTGAATTGCGTACTATTTCTATTTCTTTCTTTTCAGTCAAGGGATGCCCAATCCGCTAAGCCAGCGGAGCTGCGGGAGAAATCTCTTGCTGAAATTAAGCAGCTTGAATCGACCGGAGACTATAGAGGTGCGCTGGAGAAGTACGTAGAATTGATTAAAGCGCCCGGAGTCAACGAGATAGAGAAGTGTTCACTGTTTTTTCGTGCGGATGATTGCATAAGTGCAGCAATCTATTTGAATACTCAGAGCATGACGGACCGAAGAGTAGCTGAGAATGCTTTGTTTGTGTCGAATGGAGCGATTGAATGCGCCGAACATAAACATGACTTGGGCCAATTCAGCAGAGGGTTGGCTGTAAAGTACAAGTCGTTGAAATTGCTTGGGGCTAAGGAAGCAATAGATTTTTGGGCTGCGGCCTGCAAACTAACTGATAGGATCTGGGGAGCAAAATCGAAGGCCGCATTTCAAATCCGTTCAGTAGCCAGCCTGGAATATATGAATGAAGGAAACATTGATGCAGCTGCAAATGTAATTCAAGAATGCATGCAGATGTTGGATTCCGATCTGCCTGTAGATGCGGATAAAGCCGTGTTCGTCAAGTGTAGTTGGATCTTCATTCTTCACAAGAGAGGACAGGATACCGAGGCTTTGGTTCGACTAAAGGAATGCGATCAAGATTTTCTTCAAACGAAAGACTTGGATGTAAGCAAGCGACGGGCGTTGATGGAACGCCTTCTCAATATTCATAATTTATTGAACCAGCTGGATTCCTTTGAGGAGCTTTTGGCTCATGAGTTTAAGGAGAATGCGCTCTTGTATCAGCCTGAGACAAAGAGAAAAAGCAAAGAGAAAAATGAGAGTGTTGCCAGCAGCGGTTCCTCTGATGTTCCTGCGTTGATGTATCTATTGCTTGCGATTGAGTATTCTGGAAAAAAGAGATACGCTGAGGCCCTGAGTAATTACAAGTTAGCTTTGAATAAGTTCGATGCCAACTCGAAGGAAACAACAGGCGACCACTACTACTGCTTAGTTGGCATGCGTAGAGAAGCTTTGAGGCTGGGAAAGAATCAAGAAGCCAGAGAATACCAGGCTAGAATTCAAAAGATGATTGAGGCAGATCCCGATCTCGTAAAATACACAAGGCTTAGTTCTGATCGATGAGGAAGTGTGTCTAAATACCTCATTCTGGCTTTTATGCTCGGACAGTTCTTGATGCTGGCAGGACTGGCTGCATCTGATTGGCACTGGACTGCTGTTCATGGAATCTTCGCTATCATTTTGGTAATGCTGGGGCTCATGTCGTTTTTTGTAAAACATAACGAGGATAAAGCACTGCAGCGGCGACTGGATCTTCTACTGGAGAATAGCCAGAAGGTGAGGAGTCATCATATTCTTGCAAAGATTGAAGGTGATGACCAAATTGCTAGAGTGAACCAACGACTTGGGCAAATTGGGATGGAGATTGCCGAGTCTGAACTGAAGGAGAAATCGGTCGCTGATCGTGCAATTGATGTGATCTGCTCGATTGGATTGGATCAAGCGTTCTTGAGCGTGAATGCTGCCGTTGAGAAGGTCTGGGGCTATAAACCCGATGAGATTGTCGGAAAGAAATTCACCGACTTTCTACTGCCCGATGATCGTGAGGGAAGCTTGCAAGCAATAATCGGTGCAGAGCATAGCGTCGATACATTGAGCTTTGAAAATCGGATCAAGCACAAAAATGGATCTGTTATCCATACTCTCTGGTCGGCTCATTGGTCCGCAGCAGATAAGGCTTTATTTTGCGTTGCACACGATATTAGTGAACGTAAAAAGATGGAGCTGATTCTTGAGGAGAGTGAGGCTCGCTTCCGAGAAATCTTTTCGAGGATGCCAGTCGGGCTCGCGCTTGCAAATCCTCTCGGTTTCATTGAAATGACCAATCCAACTTTGGAGGAGTTAAGCGGCTACAGCCGCGATGAATTGGTGGGCAGCAATTTGCAGAAGGTGCTCATCAAGCGAAGCGCACAGGAGATAGAAAAGAATCTTTCTAAGCTAGTTGATCTTCCACTTCAGAAGAAGGATTCCAAAACCATTAACTGCCAGCTTTCGTCAAGCGAAATATCTATGCTCGGCAATCGCAAATTTCTTTTAGCCATGGTGGATACATCTGAGCGTGAACGGCTGGAGCAATTGAAGCAGGCGTTTTTTGCAATGGT
The DNA here is from genome assembly GCA_021732085.1 of Candidatus Obscuribacterales bacterium. Lineage (GTDB taxonomy): Bacteria > Cyanobacteriota > Vampirovibrionia > Obscuribacterales > Obscuribacteraceae > JAIEPM01. Next base: position 22,450 of record JAKFVQ010000024.1, read on the forward strand.
TAGCCACGATTTGCGAACTCCTCTTAGTTCCCTGCTTTCAATGCTGGACATGCTGCAAGTCGGAAAGCTTGGCGATTTGAGCGATTCTGGAAAAACTGTTGTGGACAGAAATTCTTGTGAGGTCCGGCGCCTGATCGATTTGGTAAATGAGCTGCTGGATATTGAAAAAATGCGCTCAGGTGAATTCGAGTTGAATGAGGAGCATTTTTTCATTGACGACGCCATCGAGTCTTCAATGAATGCTGTGAATGGGCTTGCCGTTCGAAAAGAGATTCCGATTCTTTACCAGCGAGCGCAAATTCGCCTTGTTGCGGATCAAGCATTACTGATTCGTGTACTTGTTAATCTCTTATCAAATGCGATTAAGTTTTCTCCCGACAAGGCGCCAGTTCAAATTTTTTGCAGCCAAACCGATGCTGGACTCAAGGTGTCAGTTTCGGACAAGGGCCGGGGCGTAAAAGAGGAGCACAAGGAGAAGATTTTCGAACTATTTCAACAGGCCGAATCCCAAGATAGCAGTCTGCGTGGTGGTACCGGGCTGGGTCTGACAATTTGCAAAATGATAATAGAGCAGCATGGCGGCAAGATTTGGGTAGATAGCCAAGAGGGGACCGGCAGCACGTTCTCATTCACAATACCCAAAAGAAAGCTGTCTTTTGAACGTCTGGACTAATTTCCTATTCCATCTATTGCTATTTGCAAAGGAAGTACCTTGCCGAAACTCTTGGTCGCTGATGATGATATGACATTGACGGCAAATATGGAGCAGTGGCTCATCGATGCCGGGTACCTGGTTGACCTTGCAGGTACTGCCGAAGATGCAAGTTCATTCATCGATACTTATGAATACGATTTGATTATGATTGATTGGGAATTTCCTGATGGCGCTGGTATTAATGTAATTGAGAGCTACCGGAGAAAAGGTGGTTTGGTTCCCATTCTTATGCTCACCGGACGAACTTCGCTTGATGATAAAGAGCGCGGACTTGATGCCGGGGCCGATGATTATTTGACTAAGCCTTTTCACATGCAAGAGGTATGTGCGCGTGTGCGGGCTTTGCTGCGTCGCCCGCCACAAATTGTTAGTGGAGATTTGCAGGTCGGCGATTTGAAACTCGACCCACAGGCTCGCAGAGTTGCACTTGCCGGCATGGAAGTCAAACTGCAGCCGATGGAATTTGCTGTTCTGGAACTCTTCATGCGTAATCCGGGCAAGGTCTACAGCCCGGAGAAGATCATTGAGAAGGTGTGGGATACGAGCACAGACGTTTCGCTTCACGCCGTTTATACATGCATGAAACGATTGCGTAAGAAACTAGACAGGGCTGATCATGAACCAATATTCCGTACTGTGCCTGGCTCTGGCTATGAGCTCGTGAAGCGTTAGGGTCTATCGGTTAGGTTGCGGTTTATACGCAGCACAAGCATGTGTTGCACACAAATCGCACGAGCATTCTGCGAATTTTGCTCTAACTACTCGGAGCAAGGGTAATGAATGAAATCGATAGCATCGTAGAATCCAAAATTGAAGCTAATCAGAGTGGGCTTCTAAACGCCGAAAGGTACGCTGAGATTAGCAATGAATGCCAATCATCTTATATGGATAGAGCTGGCCGGGGACTGATAGCGGCAGGATCCTATGGGCTGGCTTTCTCCCTTGTAAGCAAACCGCAAATTTATATTCCAATCGCTATAGTTGCCGGCGTTGATAGGGTTATCTCTAACAATGCCGATACGTCTTGCCAGTTGAAGAAGATTGAGCAGGAGCTTGGTATCAAAAAAGACAGCAAGTAAGAACTAATCAAAAACAAGAATGAATGGATGGGGCGAATCATCCATTCATTCTTTGGCATTTTCGAACATGGTGTGTGGCTTAACCGGCCGAATCGTGGGCGCTTGAATCCACCGGCTAATGTGTAAAAGCAAGCTTCGGGTCTTGCCCTTGTCCAGATCGCAATGAGTTAGGGATCATTGCTTCATTTGTAAGAGCAACCTTCGGGAATCGCTCTTGTCAGATTTTTGCAATGCTTTGGATTGCATTTTTGTGATAGAGCAAGCTCGGGATTTGCTCTAAGTTGCGGGCTGCTATGAGTGCGGGAGCATGGGGATGCTCTCAAGGTCGGTGACCGGAATCTGGGTAAGAGAAACGGTCTCTCGGACATCAGCAGAATCAGTGGAGCGTTCGTTCAGCTGATGAATAAGTTATAAATCAGAGTGTTTGGCTATCGTTTGGCAAAAAAAGTACGGAAAGATTAAATGCAAAAATCATTCTTTCAATGGACGGGTCGCTACGACTGTCGCTGGAGTTATACGCCCAATATCACGGAGCAGCTGCACTTCAGCGATATTGAATTCGATGATCGCTTTTGCTTTGTCAACCAAGGATCTGGTGAAGCTTCGTTCGGCATCGATCACATCCAAATTTGTGCCGACACCGTTGGTCAATCTATCCTTGGCAACGCGCAGTTGTTCCTTTGAGGAATTCACTGCGTCAGTGGTCTCATAAATCAAGTTTTCGGCTTGAATCACGTTCAAGTATGAATCGCGCACTTGTTGGCAGACTGAGTTCAATTCGCGCAAAAACTCTAGTTGGTATCGCCGAGCATTTACACGAGCAGCCTGAATCTTGGACACATCAGTCAGTCCTAGTCCGCCAATTTGCCATTGCATATCGACGCCAAGGATAAAGAGTGAACGACCGGCTTTATGCCTTCCTTCTGATCCGGGATTACTACCAAGCGGAAGACCGCTTCCACCGCTTCCTGACACAGCCGTTGATGCACCACCAGAGCTAGTGAAAGGAAGCTGCTGATTGCTGGTCTCGTTGACGGTGGCTATTCGCGCAAAAGTTCCTACGGCAGCCGCGCTTGCATAAATTTGAGGAAGCAATGGTGCTTTCTTCGCTTTGATTTCTTCCTTTGCAGCAAGTCTTAGTTCTTCGAAGCGCTTCAGTTCAGGACGATTATCTATAGCCACTCGCAGCAAATCATTTATAGTCATAGACTTGTCGACAAGGCGCACTTTAACAACTTGCCTATTTGCTATCGAAAGGTCTGTTGCTGCGTTCTGATTGAGAGTTGTTGCTAGTTTGATCGCAGACTGTCGGCGTGCTATCTGTTGCTTGATCAACTCTTGTCTATCACGAGACAATTGCGTTTTTGCTTGCAATACTTCCATCATCGTGTTGACGCCGTTGGCATAGAGGTCCTCATTGATGAGCAACAAGCCGCTTCCTGCCTCGACCGTTTTGATTTTTATTTGCAGAAGAACATCATTCTGCGCTAACTCGTAAAACTGCTTCACCGCCGAGAGAAGAGTGTCATTAGTCGTAAAGCCTGACGCCCACTTTGATGCTTTCCACTCATGACGTTTTTGCAAGTATGTGTGCAGGACGCCGCCGCCGCGATAGAGATACCATTGAAACTCGCTAGTCGGATTCCAAAAATAATTACGGAGTTTGAGCGCGATTCCGCCCGGGCTTGCATACGTACCAGTAAAGCCCTGATAAGACATTTCGTTCAGAATATTGGGCAAGAATCCGCCCGCCTTCTCCATCATGTCCCAACGGCGGATGTCGCTGATCGTGCCGACAATCTTAATGTCTAGATTCTGTCCGACAGCAGCGCTAGCGACGTCATTCAAAGTGACAGAACGCGCACCTGAGCCATCAAGGCGATAAGGGGACATTCGATCATCCAACGTGATCAGCGCAGTTAACATAGGTGGTGTCACTATGATCTGCTCTGGATCAACAAATAGAGCGCCCATGCTTTGAATGGTATCTTCGACCAGTCTGTCTAGTTTGGTCGCGGCCATTTTTGCCGCCGGCGTCTCCGGTGCCTTAATAGAATCTGGCGTCGGAAGACCCTGGGTGTTTGGCGGAAGTGGCCCCTTTAAGACTGGAGGCGTTGGCATAGATCCGCGACCTGTGTTATCAAGTATCTTATTGTCCAATGGCTCACTACTGGTTTCTGCCGCCCGTGTCAGACCGCTGCACGCCCCGAAAAGCAGGAGGCACAAAGAATTTAGAACAATGAAAGACTTAGGAAAAGAGGATGCCACGGAGTAATATTTTCGGAGTTTCTAATTAATTCGGCCATTTTCCCATGAACCAGAGCAAAAGGCTCATGGCTATGTACTTATGAGCAAAAGCTTCTTTCTTCCCCTTGAGAATGCGCTGTGTATTCGTTTCTAAACCGCAACAAATGTTTTGTACATACGTTGAACATCCGTCATACTTGCAACCATATTGGTCACTACTTTTAGACCGTTAGTTCAATCTGTAAGATTTTAATTCCGCAAGCAGGAGAATCACTGATGTTTGAGCGCCTAATGAGTCTGTTGAAAGGCATGTTCAACAAGGGCATGTCCAAGATGGAGACACCGGAAGTTCTCGCCGAACAGGCTGAAATGGAGCTCGAAGGGAACCACAAGAAGATCAAGGAAGCGCTGACAAGTGGTCTTGCAAATGAAAAGATGCTTGAGCAAAAAATTGACAAGCTGAAGCAAGATCTCGGCACCTGGGAGAAGCGTGCAGTCACTGCGGTTCAGCAAGGAAATGATGATCTGGCCAAGCAGTGTTTGGTGAAAAAACAAGAATCGACTCAGCAGCTTAGCGACCTTGAAGCGCAGCTTGCCGAGCAAAAGAAAACCACTCAGATGATGAAGTCAAAATATGCCGAACTCGATGAAAAGCTCAAGGAATTCCGCATGAAGAAGAGCAGCATGGTTTCGCGTATGCAGGCAACAGAAGCTAATGCAAAAGCTACTGAACTGCTTTCCGGCTCGGGCAGCTCTGGGATGGACAAGTGGGAAGAAAAGATCAAACAAAAGGAAGCCATGGGCGCGGCGATGAGAGAGATTGCCGGGGGAAGTGATCTAGATGATCAACTTAAGGCTCTCGATAAGGTCGGAGCGCTTGACGATGAACTTGCTGCACTCAAGAAAAATGTTGCGGCAATTGGCACATCAAAAACATCCGATTCGCCAAAACTGATCGAAGTTAAGGAAACCGCAAAAGTACCAGCAGAAGCTGACTCATCAATTGTTGATGTTGACGTCATTTCTGACGATGAAACGAAAAAGTAAGAGCAGGAGTAAATGGTAATGAGATCAAAGAAGAATATTGTCCGAACGACTGCACTCAGTTTCGGACTAATTGCCCTTGCTGCAGGACAGGCGATCGCCACTTCTGTGGCACCATCGGCTGCAGAAACGGCGCCGAAGGTTCCGGCATTCTCGCTGGATTATATGGACAAATCTGTAGATCCTTCGCAGGACTTCTATAAATATGCTGCCGGAACTTGGATCAAAAACAATCCAGTTCCAGCCGACAAGTCTCGTTGGAGCGCTTTCAACGAACTCAATGATCGCAACATGTTTCTGATTCACGGAATCCTCGAAGCAGCGCAAAACGATAAATCCGCGGCTGAGAAGTCACCTACGAAGTTGGTCGGTAACTTCTATTCATCAGCGATGAATACTGCGAAATTGGAAGAGCTGAAGTTCAAGCCAATTGAAGCTGATCTCGCTCGAATCGACAAAGTTAGCTCAAATGAGGAACTAATAAAGTTGATGGCGGATTTCCATAAGTCAGGCATTGGTTGTTTCTTTTCTCCTGAAGTTCAGCCAGATGCAAAAAACAGCTCCATCTATGCGTTCTATGTTAATCAAGGTGGGCTGTCATTGCCGGACCGTGATTATTATTTGACTGAAAATTTTGCGACGCAACGCAAGGCATACAAAGAACACGTAACTAAGATGTTTACTCTTCTTGGCGAAAGCGCTGCCGACGCAGAGAAGCATGCCGCTACAGTGCTTGCAATCGAAACAAACCTGGCTAAAGCGAGCCGCAGTCGCGTTGAATTGCGCGATCCGATCAAGAACTACAAAAAGGTCGAGAATACTAAACTAGTCGCTGATTCTCCAAACATTCAGTGGAACAAATATTTCACTACTCGTGAACTCCCCACCGTTTCTTACTCGATTGTCGGCCAGCCCGAGTTCTTTGCTGCGCTGGACAAGACGTTGAAAGAAACACCGCTAGTCGATCTCAAGACTTACTTGCGCTGGCGCTTGCTTCACGAGGCTGCACCTTTCCTGCATAACGCAGTAGAAGAAGAGAATTTCAATTTCTACGGTAAAGTCTTGAGCGGGCAGCAAGAACAAGAGCCTAGATGGAAGCGCGCTGCCAAAGCTATTGATGGACAAATCGGCGAAGCTCTGGGGCAACTCTATGTTGAAAAATACTACCCTCCTGAAGCAAGCGAGAAGATGAATGATCTCGTCAATAATCTTCGCGGGGTATTTAAGGATCGCTTGCAACATCTTGAGTGGATGAGCGATGAAACACGCACAAAAGCCATGGCAAAGTTCGATCGCTTTACGCAGAAGATCGGATATCCGAAGAAGTTCCGGGATTACTCCTCAGTGGAAATTCGCCCGGATGATTACCTTGGTAACGCAGAACGGGCTGATGCTTTTGAAATTAAGCGTCAGGCTGTGCGCATCGGCAAACCTGTAGATAAGTCTGAATGGGAGATGACACCGCCTACGGTGAATGCCTATTTCAATCCACTCTACAATGAAATTGTGTTTCCGGCAGGAATTTTGCAACCCCCCTTCTTTGATCTAAGCGCGGATGATGCGGTGAACTACGGCGCCATCGGCGCTGTAATTGGTCACGAAATCACCCACGGATACGACGATGAAGGTCGTAAATACGACGCAGATGGAAACCTGACTGAATGGTGGACAGAGAAGGACGGCAAGGAATTCGATGCTCGTGCCAAAAAGGTTGTCGAGGAATATAACGAGTTCGAGCCGTTGCCTGGACTTCATGTTAATGGAGAACTCACTCTTGGTGAAAACATCGCCGACCTTGGCGGGGTCACCATCGGCTACGACGCTATGGAACGCGCCTTCAAGAAGGATCCCTCCAAGCGCAAAGACATTGGAGGTTTCACTCCTGAGCAGCGCTTCTTCCTGTCATTTGCGCAAATCTGGCGCTCAAACATCCGCGATGCTGAAGCAAAACGATTGTTGACGGTAGATCCGCACTCACCAGGACGTTATCGCTCATATGGTCCGCTGATGAATTTCCAACCTTGGTATGATGCATTCAAGATCAAGGAAGGTTCCCCGATGTGGCGTGCTCCCGAGAAACGCGCCAAAATCTGGTAAGAAGCACCGGTGAATAACTGAAAAAGGGAGAAGCAGTTCTTGATCAACTGCTTCTTTCGTTTGGATGGTTTGGCACTTAGTTGAGCAACTTTAGCTGCCAGGGCTGACCTGCCGAATCGCGATAAATCTCGTGGAATACGCAGTTATCGATGATCAGGCTCTTGAACCCAAGTGGAGTTGCAAGTGCGTGTAATACGCCACCATGCGCGACTAAAAGGATTGGTCCGCGATTTTGCAAACACTTTCGCAAACCAAGTTCAGCGCGCTTTTCAAAAACTTCGCGCGTCTCGCCTCCTGGCGGGTCGTTTCCCTTCGTGAATGGATCTGGAATTTCGCCCCACGGTTTAGCCTCCCATTCGCCGATTAACCACTCGCGCAGTTCCTCAACTACTACAATTGGAAGGTTAAGCTTCGCATTGATAATTTCCGCTGTTTGTTGCGCACGTAACATGGGGCTTACGCATATGACTTTCACTTCTGCAAGGCTCTCATAGGCTGTTTCAATTGCTTTGTGTGCTTGGGCAATTCCCGTTGCGTTTATCGGGACGTCCCAATCTCCCCCACTCATTACCTGATTTAGGTTTGCATCCGTTTGACCATGGCGAATGAAGTAAAAAGAGTTTTCTCCTTCCAGATCATCATTTAGTGATTCAGCAATTTTCCGAAGATTCGAGTTGTTGTTCGAATTAGTCATCATTTTCTTTCAGTGTTTCCAACGTCGACTGAATTTTACCCTACTTTTGAGAACTCAGCCTTTCAATATTTTGCTCCGCTTGATTCATCAATGGAATATCTGAATGGGCATAATAGTGCATGCGTGATTCCGAATAAGCGCGAATGGCTTCGTCAATCTTGTTTTGCTTTTCAAGGCAAGCTGCCAGACCGTTCCACGCCCTTGGATAGTCACCGCTTCGCTGTGGTAAATGCTTGATAGCTTCATAATAATGATTCTCGGCATCTTCGGCGTCGCTAAGTCGCTCATATAATTGGGCAATTCTATAATGCAAAGAACCGACAGATTCTGGCGTTTTTATATTAACGGCTTGTTTTGTTTCGTGTGCCAAGATTGAATTAGCCTCGCGAGTTCTTCCCATATCAATGTAAACGGAAGCTAAGGCTAGTTCAATCTCTGAATTCAAGTAACTCGCTTCGCCGTCCGAGATCTCTCGGAGTTTAGCGACTGCTTCTTTTTCAATTTGAATAGCGGTTTCGTATTCTTTCGCCCTGCCGAATGCTTTTATTGATTCAGCATAGTCACGATTCGAACTGAATCGATTCGGGAAATGCTCATAAATTGTAGCCATAAGCAATGAAAGCATGGCCGCGTTGTGGTAGTTCTCAGAGCGCAACTCGCGATCTCGCGCTTTCTGTAATGCTTCAAGTTGTTTTTCATTTTCGGCTTTTTTTAAGAGAAGGGAAATCGGCGCAAAATTACTAATAGCACTTCGCTCCTGGCTCAGCATAGCTTGGCTGTCGCGTGGTGATGCAAGTTCTTTGACCATAGCGCGCATGGCTTTGTCTGCCAGATCTAGAGCTTTCTTACGAGAACCTGAGTTCTGTTCATCTAGAGCTTTCGTTTTGAGTTGCTCGACTTCTTCTAATAGTTCAATTGCAAACTGATTCTTTGATTTCACATGGGAATTCTTAGAATTGATGTCTTTAAATTTTAAGAAGATCGGAAAGGCAACCATCAATAGAGCCAGAATCACTGCTGCTCCGATTGCTGATTTCGAGGGCTCGGTTTTTTCTCTCTTTCCTGGCTTTCCATTAGCGGTAGCTATCTGATTTACATCTATGTTTATGGTGTTGTCTTCCATCAATGCTTGAAGCATGGTGGCAAACTCTTCCATACTTTGATACCGGTTGTCTGGTGACTTTTCGAGAGCTTTTAGAATAACCGCATCTAGTCCTTGCGGCACAATCTCGTTGAGTTTCCGCGATGGCTTGGCTGGTAACTCGTTCTTGTGCTGGTAGAGAAGTCCGATTGGATTCTCTGATACAAACGGTGGTGATCCCGTTATGCATTCATAAAGTAAGCATCCAATAGAATAGATGTCGCTTCGCGCGTCGGATTTCAATCCGGAGCAGGTCTCAGGGCTCATGTATTGAGGACTGCCGATTAAGGCTCCTGTCTCTGTGATAGTTTGTTGACCAGAAGCGTGGAACAACGATCCCAGACCAAAATCAATTACTTTTACATAGTCGGCACGAGGCGTGTCCAAAAGGAGAATGTTTTCCGGTTTCAAGTCTCGATGCATAACACCTTGTGAATGCGCAAAATGCATTGCCTCACAGATTTGCTTGCCGATCGCGCAGGCCCGGCTCCAGGTCAGTCTTCCGCAATCTCTAATTGTCTCCGCCAGCGTTTTTCCGCGAATATATTCCATCGCGATGTAGGGGAGCTGATTGTTTATAACACCGCTCGAAAATACTTGCACCAGATGTTCGTGTTGCATCAAAGCCAGAAGCTTCGCTTCTCTCTCGAAACGCAACATAGCTCCTTCTTGAGCGCTCTTTTCTATCTGAAGTGTTTTGATGATAACTTCACGGTTGAGATCTTTCTGTATGGCACTATAAATGGTGCCCATACCGCCCTGTCCAAGTACGGATGTGATTTCGTACTTATCATCAATCAGCGAGCCGGCTGTTAGTGACCTTGAAACCAAGACCTCGTGTTCCTGAAAATTATCCTCACCGCTATAATATACAATATTCATGTGAGTGATTTGGAACTGCCGCTTGTCTGAACGTTTGTCTCTCTTTGATTGGTACCTGGCACGGCTGCGAAAAAGGGCTGCGCAAGAGCGTCAACCTGGGAATTTGACGCCGCTTGCGCTTGTGGGGTCGGATAAATCTTTGATTGAGGAGCTTGTTGCACAAGCTTCCGTAAGTAAGGCCGCCTATTTCAATGAGTTGCTGGCGCATTTTGAGCAGAACGATAATGGAATCCGGCTTGGGCTCAAAGCTCTCGTTTATCTGGCACTAATCAGTGCAGTCATTCTCGCTGTTTGTTTGTTCAGCATCTAAGTGCCTATGCTGTAACCGTAATTCGCCTCAGAAACTCTGATACTTCTTCGTTTGGAGTTCGGGGAGCGCAAGAGCATCAGCTCGGATGATACTCTTGCGCTGGTGGTCGAACAGTCTATATCCTCTTATATTGAATGATTGCCGGCTTCGGTTCGGGCAATGTCCATGTCCTGGTTGAGCTGTCTACCGGTGGTTTGCGCTGTGAACCGATATGAGGGGTTGGGCTCTCGAACATCGATTGTCCGTATGCTAGGCGCCCCAAAGCTGCAATGTGAGTTGACATCGATTGAGCGGCATCATTTAGACCTTGTTGTCGTAAGAAAACAATGTGCTGCTGTCCGTATCCGATTCCATCCTTATTCAGTGGAAGCGCATGGAATTGATTGCGTACATTCTCACCTGCTTGTTTGAGCGAAGCCATAACCTCGTTCAACGAACGCTCTTTGATTGCTTGCAACTTTGATTCAGGATACGGTGTGAGTTGGAGATCGCCTGGATCGATTTTTAAGCAATCACTGGAATTGCCTTTGCTAGCGACTTCTTTGGGCTGCTGCTTGTCCGTCAATTCATCAGATTTCGTATTGGAACTTTTCTTTGCTTCCAGGCTGTCTCTTTGATCTTTCGGTTGATCCGGCGCGGTTCCGTCAGGATTATCTTCCGGATCGTCTATCGGCGGCTCTTCTTCCGAGTTCTGCTCTTGCTCCTTTAACGAGTCATGCTTCATCCCTTCACCTGCGTGAGCAAGCTTTGCCATTTCGCCAGCCATGGTCTTTTCTGAGTTGCCTGCTTCTCTGGTTTCTGTGTCTTCATTCTCGGCGCCATTCTCGTTCTCATCGTGTGCTTCGGGCTGCCCCTCATGTTCTTCGTCATGACCGTGATCGCCACTGCCATCGTGCTCATCATCGTGTTCTTCTTCAGGCTCATCTTCTTCTTCGCCGTTTTCAGCTTCCGGTTTTTCGTCGCGCTCAGCTTTCTCTTCCTCGTCATCCGAAGCTTCCGGCTTACCGTGGTGCTCGGCTTCATCCTCATCCTCAACCGGCTCTGCTTTCCCTCCGAGCTCGGCTTGTGGCTTTCCGTTTCGCTCGTTATTTATATCTGCGCCAGCGCCAATCGCCTGATCTCTTCCAGAATCGCTGCCTTCCCTCGTACCTTCTGCACGTCCCTCGGCATCACGCGGATTCTCTTCTGGTTTGCCTTGCAAACCGTCGATTGTTAATCTGCCCAATAGCGAATCCGCGTTGCACCCGCCTTTTGTCGTGCCCGGACACTTTGTCTGGGACTCGTAGCCTTCTTTTCTAAATGCAGAACTTGTATCTGTGTTTTCATTACTAAGTGCGGCGTTATCTGTCTCTGTTTGTCTTTCTTCGCTTCTCATTTGCCAATTCCTCTATACGCGCGCACAAGCGCGCAAATGGTAGTCCTTCCACCACAAACGTATCTTTATCAATTTCCGATTAAGCAGGTAGTAATTGCTCTTCGGGATTCGATAAGCCCCAAGTGCAATTAGATTCTCGTGCCGCGGTAAAGAAAATGTGGAACTGATTCTAAGATTCAGAAATAGAGTATTCGCCGAGATCGTTGGTGACCACTGTGACCTTTGAACCGGCTTCGCTGAGTTTCTTTCGAAGATTCATAACATGTACTTTAACAAGTTGTTTTGACACGTTTGGTTTGTCCACCCACAGGCGGGCAAGAATGGCTTCCGACGAGAACGCGCCGCCGGAAGACTTGGCCAGCAGTTTCAAGATTTCGAATTCGCTGGGAGATAGCTTTATTTTGCTTTCGGCTTTGCGTACTTCGTGTGATTTGAAATCGATATACAAATCGCCCAGGGTCAGATCCTTCGTGTCGCTGACGTTACCACCTGGACGCCGTAAGAGCGCGCGTACTCGTGCAGCCAGCTCCTCAGCGGTGCAGGGCTTAACCACGTAATCAAAAGCACCTGCCTCAAGGCCTTCTACTCTGTCGGTAATTTCGCCTTTGGAGGTCAACATCAAAATCGGAATGTCGAGGCGCGAATTCCGAATAGACTTGGCAATCTCTGGACCCTGCAAATCTGGAAGTTGCCAATCAAGCACCACCAGGTCGAACGCATAGTGAGTCAGAAGGTCAAGCCCTTCGCGCCCACTTGTAGTTGCTTCTACTATGTGCTTTTCTTTTTCCAGCCAGGACTTTATAGTTTCTGATATGACTAAGTCGTCTTCAACTAACAAGATCTTTGCCACATTGAATCCTTTCAATCAGAACCACTCGTTATGTGCCAGAATGCACCATTCAATGTTAGCTTAGTTATGCCCGAATAGTAAAAGGCAATATGACCTCATTACCAACAAATAGCAAAAACGGCGCGTCCCATTTACAACATAATCCAATGGTGCTGCCTGTTTGTCTATTGGTTTTGAATACCATCTTCCTTGTTGGCTTGAGTTTGGTCGTCCGATTTTGGATTCCTGACGAGTCTCATAAGCTGACGATGATGATCGCAATCGCGGTGTACTTTGTTTTGAGTGAGGGCGGATTGGTATTGCACGCTTGGAACCTGTTTCGTGCGCGCGTTGTACCGGTCGAGACAGCTATGGCTGCTTTGATCTCGTCACTGCCTGCCGACAAGCAGAGCGCGGAACTTAAGGGCGGATCGATCGGTGCGATTGCGGAAGCTTGTTCGAATGAAATTGAGAATCTGCGATATGCGTCTCAACTAATAGCTGATTACTCGACTGAGATTTTGTTTTCTTTGACAGAGGAACTCAGCATTGTTGAGGTAAACGCAAGTGCACAGCGTGCTCTGAATCTCGGCGCCATAAACTTGATCGGAGCGCCGTTCTTGCAGTTCGTTCTTTCAAGTGACCATGCGGCCGTTAAGGCGTACTTCGAAAAACAGAAGACTGTTTTGGAAGAAAATAAAGTGCCGCTTGAATGTCGTATGAATGCTGGCCAGGATAAAGTGATCGATGTACTGTTCACGGTTGAATGGTCTATATCAAAACAAACCTTTTATTGCATCGGCGTGGATGTAACGGCGGAGAAGGAGATCCAGCGCCTTAGAGCAGAGATAACAGCGATGGTGAGCCATGATTTGCGGGCACCTGTTAGCGCACTTTCGTTCTTCGTTGAAGATCTTCTTTCCGGTGATTATGGGCAGCTAAATGACAAAGGTAGATTGCAAGTAAGCAGATCACGAGATAATGTCGCGCGCTTGCTTCGTTTGATCAACCAGCTTTTGGATGCAGAAAAGGTCGAATCAGGCGAGATAAAACCCGATATCAAAATCGTTCCAGTATCGGAAATTATTTTGAGCACGACGCAGTTGCTTCAGCCATTGGCCGATTCGAAGCATTTGGCTATCAATTTTTCTGAAAGTGCAACGCTGGTTCACGCCGATTTTGATCGGTCAGTGCAAATTCTGGCTAACCTGCTAAGTAACGCTATCAAGTTCTCGCCAGAGAGCACGCGGATTCAAATCCGTGAAGTTGTGGGAAAAGATTTCGTTCGAATCGAAGTTCAGGATCAAGGACCAGGAGTGCCGCCTGCGCACAGGGACGAATTGTTTCAGCGTTTCAAATCATGGTCGGTTGAAGGAACAACGGTTCAAAGCTCCGGTTTGGGACTATATCTCGCGAAGAAACTAGCAGAATTGCAATCCGGCGAACTTGGATTCGAACCGGCGCCGGGCGACGCTCCAGGCAGCACCTTCTTTTTCACAATGCGAATCGCCAACGAAGATGAACTACCAGGGTACTTGGACTAGGCAGGCATTCTATTGGTGGTTATCTTTCTGTACGTTGATGCCGATGCCGACGTCGCCCATTGTGGCGGTGATCATGTAAGTCGATGTGCGTTTTGGATTCCATCCAGCCATTGCGACGTCTTTTGTCGCTGTCTTCGAAATAATCTCGACACGATGTGAATTGAACTGATTTTGTTGACGTCCCCAAACAACATTTTGAATTTGTTCTTTGTGCTTTTTCATGATCATCACCTCGTGTCGATGTATTCATGAAACCAGACCTTTGTGGGGAAGTGGTGAGGGACCCACGGGGGACGGTTGTTCGCCCAAGAGGCGAAGCTCATGGCGCGGTTGGGGCTCCTCGCGGTAGTTCTAAGAGGCTTTGGTCACCAAAAGCTGCAAACTCACTACACCTGCGAGGCTTTTGCGCTGCGAGGCGTATTGCGCAAAAGCCCTGCAAGACTTCTAGCGCAGCAGCCCTGCAAGACTTCTAGCGCAGGAGCCCTGCTAGACTTGCGGATAAGTAGCTTGCCATAGTTCCACAGATGAGTGCTTTAACTCCCAGCTTCGCAAGGTCTTGCCGGCGTGATGGCGCGATTTCGCCAATACCGCCGATCTGGATAGCTATCGAGCTGAGGTTGGCAAATCCGCACAATGCAAATGTAGCGATTGCTTCTGCTTGCTTACTGATATGGACCGTGCTTTCTGGTTTCAGCATGGCTGAAAGATCTGTGTAGGCCAGAAACTCGTTGATGACCATTTTTTCGCCCATCAACCGCCCGACGATTTTTGCATCTGCCCATGGGACGCCGAGAAGCCAGGCTACAGGAGAGAAGAGAAGTCCGAAAATATCCCAGAGTTTTAGCTTGTCTAGTTCGATGCCAATCCCATCGGCGCGCAGTCCCGCTTTGTATAAGAGTCCTCCAAGCCCGCCCATCACGGCGTCGACCATGTGGATAAGAGCGATAAATGCGATGAGCATTGCCACTACGTTTAGTGCGATGCGCAATCCATCAGACGCTCCGTGCGCAGCGGCATCGATTAAATTGGCGTTCGTTTTTTCAACGTGAACTTGTACCTTACCCTTTGTTTTTGATTCTTCTGTTTCAGGATAAACAATCTTTGAAATAACCAATGCTCCGGGAGCCGCCATCACACTGGCTGTGAGTAGGTAGGAAGCTTGAATTCCCATTCCTATATAAACTGCCAAAACCCCACCGGCTACGCATGCCATTGATCCAGCCATCGACGCCAGCAACTCTGATTTTGTCATTGATGGCACATACGGTCGGATTAGCAACTGCGCTTCTACCTGGCCGACAAACACTGAAGCAGCGTTGGAAAGTGCCTCTGCGCCACTGGCTCCCATGATAAAAGCGACGACTTTCGCCACTATCTGAACTACCTTTTGCATGATTCCCAAATAATAGGAAATGCTTACCAAGCTAGACACAAATATGATTGTGGGCACTACTCGAAAGGCGAAGATGTAGGTGCCTTCAGCACCAAACAACTCCACCATTTTCGGAGAATACTTTCCTAGAGGACCGAAGACGAATCCAGCGCCTTCATCGGAGAAGTGAAGCAATGCTGTAATTCCTTCACCCACAGCTTTGAAAAGTTGTTGACCGACTTCCACTTTCAAAATGAAAATAGCTAAGAGCAATTGTAAAAGAA
The DNA here is from genome assembly GCA_021732085.1 of Candidatus Obscuribacterales bacterium. GTDB lineage: Bacteria > Cyanobacteriota > Vampirovibrionia > Obscuribacterales > Obscuribacteraceae > JAIEPM01. Next base: position 38,063 of record JAKFVQ010000024.1, read on the forward strand.
ATCCGCAGCCAATCAAGCGCAAATTGATTGCCTTTCGATTGTTGGACATCAGCAGAGCTAAACCGAAGATAGTGATAATACCCAGCAGCCCTTGCAGTCGCGACCAATCGAATTCCATGTCATTCCCCCCTGACGATGTTAATGCGCAGCTTATTGTCCGTTTGAAAAATCTAGCTTATTGCGGTACTCCTGGTGTCGGAGCCGTTTGCGAAGGTGTGTTCGGAGCTACCGGCGGCATGCCAGGCTCAGGAGCGCCGTTGTAGTCAGGGGCAGGCTGCGGTTCGCCGTTCTGATTTTGTCCGTTCTCGTCTTGTTGATTCTCGTTGTTTTGACCCGGTTCAATCGGAACGAGTTTTGGCATTTCAGGACTGAAAGTTGTGTCTTTGTTTCCGGAGTTCTCGTCTTCCAGTTCTTTTGGCGCACGACCGCTAGGCTCCATGAAGGATCCAGCCGGGGTGGGATGAGTTTCGTAATAGGCTTCCATGAATGTGCGCCAGATCTTCGCCATAACCGTTCCACCAGTGACGTTGTGACCAGGGATCGGTAGGTTCTCGTCGTTTCCGCCCCAGCACACGGTCACCATATCTGGTGTGAAGCCAGCGAACCAAATGTCCTTACCCGCGTCGGCGGTTCCAGTTTTCCCAGCGACTGGCCGATCCTTCAATTTCGCTTGGGTGCCCGTTCCGACTCTTACGACGTCTTGGAGAATTGATACTAACTCTGCTACTGCTTCAGAATCGAAGTTCTTGTCGTGATTGGAATCAAACTCTTCCGAAGGGATTACTTGTCCGCGAGTATCTTCTACTTTCCGGATCACCTGCGCTCTTATTGCGACGCCACCGCGGGCAAAGGTTGAGTAGGCGCCTGCTAGTTCAAGTGGCGAAACAGCAGAGCTGCCTAATGCCAATGAGAGGTTCGGATCCAACTTCGAAGTGATTCCCGCAAGACGAGCACTTTCTATGATGCTGTCGATGCCGACTTTCTGTGCAATTTTGACAGCCGGAACGTTTCGAGAAAGCGTCAGTGCCTTTCGAACTGTGATCTTGCCCATGAACTTATGGTCGAAATTCTTCGGCTGCCAGAGTGGCAAACCCCAGCCTTGTTTGATTGACAAAGGGGCATCATCAATAATTGATTCCGGAGTGAACACACGCTTTTGGAAAGCTGTTAGGTAAACAAATGGCTTGAATGACGATCCGGCGGTGTGGGGATTGGTCGCCCGGTTCCATTGGTTTTTCCAAAAGTTACCAACGCCGCCCACGATGGCGAGCACTGCAGCATCTTTGACTTGCACAGTAACCAAGGCACCTTGCGAAACGCCCTTCGGTGCTTTTGCTATCGCATTGTTCAGCGTTTTCTCAGCAAGGTCCTGAACCTGCGGATCGAGATTTGTGAAAACTCTCAGCCCCTGTTTGCGCATCTCTGCCTGGCTGAATCTGCCGCGCAGCTGGTCCAAAACGTAACTTACATAGAATGGATATTTCTGAAGTGGATTGACTCCCTTCTTAAATTTGAGCTCCTGTTTCTTCGCTGCATCTGCTTGCGATTTTGTGATGTAGCCGTATTCGATCATCTTGTCGATGATGTCCCGCTGTCTCGATATAGCGGCTTTGCGGTTGCTGACATCAGCATAATCCGATGGAGCCTTAACCAGACCAGCAAGAAATGCTGATTCCGCGATAGTTAAATTGGCTGCTGACTTATCGAAATATCGGGAAGCACCGCGTTCGATACCATAGCCGCCGTTGCCGAAATAAACCTGATTCAGGTACATCTCTAGTATTTTGTCTTTGGGGTAGCGGCGTTCGATTTCGTACGAAATGAATGCCTCTTTTACTTTTCGCCCGACCGTTCGTCCCGCGTCTTCAAAGAAGAGGTTCTTGACCAGCTGTTGGGTGATTGTGGATCCACCTTCCACCACGTGCCCGGCCTTTGCGTTGGCCATAAAGGCACGAACTATACTGAGCGGATTTACTCCATGGTGTTCATAGAAGTGGTGGTCCTCAGCTGCCAGAATGGCTTGCTGCATATGTGGCGCGACTTGATTCAGTCCAATGACGCGTCTATCCTCATCGCCCTCGACCGTGCAGACCAGTTTGTCATTTCGGTCGAATATCTGAATCGCTTCGATTGGTTCGTAGCGTTCCAATATTGAAATGTCTGGGACATCTTTCAGTTGTTGCCAAATCATGGCGGCGACATAGCCACCACCGAGCATGCCTGCTAGAAATAAAAGTAAGAATGCAAATTTCAAAAACTGCACGAAAGGATTTCGCCTTTTGGCGGCTTTTGTTTTTGACTGAGCTCTCGTTCGTTTTGCCACGATTGAATCGTTCTTATTTATTCCGGCTCTATTAGCTCAGCAGCAAAAGTTGCTGAAACGCCCAAAGGGTCATTATAGCCTGTGGCAGTTAAGGGGAATTTTGCCTGTGAAAAAAACAAGTAAAGTAAAAAAGCGAGGGATTTCTCCCTCGCTTACTATTCGAACGCTCTGGAAGCTGGCCGGGCTTAGCCCTTCCATTTCCAAATACCCAAGTACTATGCGCGCGGATGGCTCTGCAGATAGATTCTGCGGAGGCGCTCAAGGCTGACGTGCGTGTAGATTTGGGTTGTACTAATGCTGGAGTGACCGAGCAAATCCTGAACAACTCTTAAGTCAGCTCCACCCTCAAGCAAATGAGTAGCGAAGCTGTGTCTCAAGGTGTGCGGGGTGATTAGCTTGGTTAGACCGGCTAAACGAGCATACTTCAGAACAATTCTATGCACTGAACGTGTGGATAGAGGTGTCGATTGGCGGCTTACGAAAAGCGGCTCCTCGGCACTGGCATTGGTCTGATCTGGTTCCTTGCGCTCTGCTTTGGCGCGATTTTCGAGGTAGCGCTTTAAGCAATCTGTGGCGCCTTGATTGAGCAAAACAACTCTCTCACGAGAGCCTTTGCCAAGAACGCGCATTTCCATTGCTTCAAGGTTTAGGTCGGAAATCTTTGCCGCCGACAGTTCACTAACTCGCATCCCTGTTGCATACAGGGTTTCGAGGATAGCTCTGTCGCGCAGACGGCTCAGAGAATCAGCAGTCTCATCGCCTTGAGGAATCAAGGTCGCTTCGAACAGCTTTTGAATCTCTTCGCGGTCAAGGCAAGACGGTAGTCTTCTTGATAGCTTCGGTCCACGGACGAGCTTGGAGGGATCTTCCTCTATAAGCTGTTCGCGGCGAAGGTATCGGCAGAAGCTACGTATTGCAGAGACTTTCCGGACTACTGTCTGTCTGCTGTAGCGATCTTGTATTGATTGAATGTAGTCTTTGAGCTTCTCGGCTTCCAATGAACCACCGGTCTTCGGACCTTCGGCTGCATTGGGAGGACCTGGAATCTCTCCGTCTATTAACTGTTTGAGGTCATTGACGTAAGCTCTGATTGTGTTTGCGGAATAATTCCGTTCAAACTCCAAATATTGAGCAAACTGGTCAAGCCACTGTTGGGGGATTTGTTGAACCTGGGGGGTGTCCAAAGGGCGCCCGCTTTCTAGGCCTTTCGGCATTATCGAGTCAAGTTCATTATAAAACCCTTATCAGCTTTGTAAAGCGAAAATGGAAGAAAGTTTCTGATATTCATAACAAAGTTTCCGATAACCTACGATTAGAAACCCCATGACATTGGGCATATTTGTCCTGAATGGTCTACGAGGCGGTGGATTATGGTTTCGGAATGGGAAAAAGAAGAACTTGGCAGGCTAACTCATCAGAAACTAAGGGTGGTGGCACAAGCGAATCAGGAGCCATCTCCTGGTCGGATCACCCGTCAGGATCTCAAGGTGATGAAGGACGGCGAAAAGTCCGTCGAGACTAACGATGCCAAGGTTAAGATATTTTTTGAGCGTTTACGTTTGGCACTGAGCACCGGTATTGGTGCCATGCTTAGTCCGGCAAGTGGAAGACGGAAGGTCGATCCATGCAAAGAGTATGGGCACAGCCTGAAGCTAGGCAGCACTTGGAAAGGTCCTTTTCCGAAGTGTCTCGATTGCGGAGTTGATATAAAGGATCCCAATGAACTTCGCGGCGCTGTGAATAGAGAAGAGCGGACTAAGTTCAAGAGCTTCTAGATCTAAAGTGTACGAGGGGCGTAAGGACCAGGAATGTGTCCTGCCCCGCCTATGGCTACTTTTCCAGGCGACGGAGCTGGCCGCACGTTCGAAGATGAGCTGATTAGCACGGCTCGGTTTAGTCGTAATATTCTTTCTTCTTAAATGGTGAAAGCAAGAGCTTGACGGGCGCCGAGATTATTTTGCCCGCGGTGCCTAGCACTGTCGAGCGTTTTCTTTGACGAGGATAGACCGTCGAATAACTCCGAATTGTTCTGGTTTCGAATACGGTGCCCGGTTCTTGCACGTAAGCATAACGAGGTGCCAGGTTCCGCCGAGCGAAAACTGGTGTGTTTTTGCGATAAAGCTTCTGTCGCTTTCGCGAGATGCGTCTGTGTTGTTCAGGCGTTCGCAAAGAGGAGGAGTCTTTGAACCTCGGTTCAGTATTTTTGGATGCCAACGAGATTGCTGCCGCTCCTACTCCCACCCCAGCTGCAGCTCTGGCTCTGGCACCTGCACTTGCGTCTGCACCAGCACCAGCACCAGCACCAGCACCAGCACCAGCACCAGCACCAGCACCGGCGCCTCCACTTGCGCCTGCACCGGCTCCGGCTCCGGCTCCGGCTCCGGCTCCGGCGAGGGGCTCAGTTGGACGAGTTGCTACTTTGCTTGACGCAGATGAGTCAGACTTGTCGCTCGTCGCTAATTCGTTATCGTAAAAGTTTGCTCGCGTTCCGAAGTCCATGCTCGGTCCAAAGACCTTTTCGCTATCAGTGAGCTTGGCACCATCCCTGGGGAGGCTGTCGTCAGAGCGTGTATAGAGGTTACTATCGCTAGAGGCGAGTTGATTTTTCTCGGCATGGTCAACTAATGCTATTCCTGCAAATATGAGCAGCATTGCTGCCAATGCAAGAAGGTTCCATCGGCCACCCGCCACACCTGGTCGTCTTTCGAATTCGTCATCGCTTCTTCTAACCATTGAATCTGTTCTTCCGATCATTTTCCGTGTCTCCGTGCTCTTCAGTATGGACTGACTCTTCTATATGAAGTTCCAGGACTGAAGACAACGAGCTTCACTCGATTTCGAGATTTTTTGAAGCGGATTCCGTTGACAAAAAATTATGCGAGTTCCTGTCTCGCTATTCTCTGGCACATCCCAGTGGTGCTAAGAGCTAATTGTGCTGAAGCGTTCGTAGCAGTCCTCGGGCGGGTACGAAGTATAATGGAGCCGACAAGCGAGCATGTGTAGCATTTGAAAGTTGGCGAAATCTTTGAGGAAAAGTATGAGCTCTTGGAGATGCTCGGTGCTGGCGGCGTGGGAACTGTTTTCCGCGCTCGACAAATAGAATTTGATCGAATTGTCGCGCTGAAGATACTTCACGAAGATAAGGCTGCCGATCAAGATTTTGCTACTCGGTTTGTGCGGGAAGCTCAAGCGCTCAGCAAACTGCACCATGTAAACATCGTTTCTGTTTACCATCTCGGCGTGTCCGCTTCTGGACGCTCCTACATGGCGATGGAATGCGTAACCGGCAAAAGTATTCGTACATTATTGGATGAGTTTGTCAAACTACCGGTGGGGCAGTCCGTTGCGATTCTTGATCGCGTGGCAGCTGCACTTGCGACTGCGCATGAAGCTGGAATTGTTCACAGGGATTTGAAACCAGAGAATATAGTTTTAGCGGACCTTGCCAATCCGCAAGATGTAAAAGTCATAGACTTTGGATTGGCGCATTTCAATGAGCAGATGCATTCGCCAACTAATAAGGATAGCAATCAGAGACTTACAACCACTGGATCTCTGATTGGAACGTCTTTCTATATGAGTCCGGAACAATGCCTAGGACAGAAGATTGATCATCGATCGGATATTTATTCATTGACGGCTTGCTTCTTCGAGATGGTGAGTGGTCGCCGTCCCTTCGATGCTGATACCGCTGTAGGAATGCTGTATCAACACATCAATACACCGGTGCCGAAAATCGGATTATCGAATTTGGATCAGTATCAGCCTGCGCTGAACGCATTTATATCCAAGGGGATGGCAAAATCGCCTGCTGACCGCTTTCAGAATATGGCTGAATTTTCCGAAGCATTACGTTCAATCCTGAACGAGCAATCTTCAGCCAAACCGAGCAGGATCAAGCTACCGATCATACTGACAGTTGCGCTGCTCTGTGCGGGGGTAGCAGTTGCTTCCGTCGCCGGGTACTTGGGCTCACAGGCAAAGAACGCAAAGAAGAAAGCAGTTTTTGATCCTATCGGAAAAAAAAATGCGACCTTATTAGATCATCGCAAGCAAAGCCTTTCTCCGCTTAACCAGCTAATCGATCTTTCACGCGCCTATAGTCAGAGCATCGTTAGCACAGACCAGAAAAATGTTGTTGCTGAGCGTGAGCGAATCTTACAGGCACTCGAGTCGGGCGAGTCATCGTTCAATCGCCAAAAGGACACAAGCTTTATTGCTTACATTTTGCGCTCACACGTGCTCCATGGGTTGAGCAGAAATGCTGAATCCATCGAATCAGCAACTAAAGCTTTGGACGCGTCAAAAGCTTCAAAAGGCGAACTGACTGTAGAAAGCGGCGAGGCGCTCAAGTGTTTGGGCAATTTATATCTGTGGACAGGTCAACTAGACAAAGCTGAATCATTTGCCAAACAATCCATCGAAGTCATTCAGAAGTCTGACAACAACCCTGGTTCGGTGCCAACGATTGGAACATCCGAAGGTCACGGCGGCTGGCCTGTAAAAGCACTGCGAATCGACCCATGGCGCACACTTGGAACCGTTGCCGAAGCCAGAAAACAATATGATCTGGCCGAGGCAAACTTCAAGAAAGCTGAGGACCTGGCCAAAGAAATGGGAGTTACCATGATAGTCGCCGAGTCAACATTGTCACGCGCCCACATTCTCAAGAATAATCTTCATCGAGAAAAAGAAGCGCGAGCGATCATTCTAGAATCTTCTAACTATGTTGAGGAGCAGCTGAAGGAAGCGCTTCTAAAACAAAAGCAGCTGCCGACGGCTATGATGCTGATGGGTGATTGGTGCAAAAACAATGGTATGAATGATCTTGCCATCAAAATCTATCAGACTACTTTGAATTATGAGCGCAGTGCTTACGCGCCAGAGCTATTCGATGCAATTAAGTTGCGGCTCTCATCGGTAACCAAAAAGTAATCACTTCCAGAACACAGCACATTCTTTTGAATCTGAAATTTCGCCATCGGCAGTGATCAGAGCTAAGTCCAGTCTTTGTGCCGTTGCTACAATTAGCGAATCAAAGGGATCGTTATTGAATCTCAAATTGTGTGCCAGGATTAAATCGTCTGGCAGTAGTTCTGTTATGGTGAGATTTTGAAAGTGAAAGTTCTCCGTGACTAGTTCCGCAAAGGGAACTGTTATCCGTAGCCGAGAAGTCTTTCTCATTAATTGTGAAATTTCCCAACATGTAGCTGCAGGCACCCAAATATGAGTGTTTGCTCCTTCCTGCGCCGCTTTGAACGCCGCAAGAACTCGTTTCGGAAGTCTATTTTCTTCGTTTCCCAAGTACCAGAGGAGCGGATGTGTATCTGTAACAAGGAATCGATTACTCACAACTGCTTCACTGATTTTTCTAGCGACTTCTCAAAATCAGCTCTGACTAATGCGGCGGCATCTGTGATAGCTTTTTCGTCTTCAATAATGACCAATCCTCTGGCCTCTCTTCTGGTTTGGGAAGACCTCTTTGCGCAAGATTTTAACCATTCATACTCTTTTTCACTAAGAATGATGGCTGTAACCTTGCCGTAGTCAGTGATCTCTATAGGACCAGAGCCCTTGCTCACCTTTTCTATTAAGGTTGCAAACTCTTCCCTCGCTTGGGATTTGCCTATTCGCTGAGATTTTGAAGACATGGGCGAAACTCCGTCTTGTACAACAAATTGTATAATATTTTTCATGGCTTATGAACCAATGGCTGCCGTGATGCGCGCGATTGATTCCGCTGAAATTAGAGCGATTGGCTTAAATCGTCCGAACGGGGCTTGCATGGTTGTAGGTACAACGATGCCATCAAAGAATAGCCGAACTGGATTATTCTTGGGCTCATATCCAAACATTGTGCCGAGGAAGCCATCCATCATGTATCCAGCGCAAATGCTGGCTCCGGAATACAGCAGTCCTTTCTTTAGTTGTGAGACAGCAAGCTCATCTACTCTTGTTGCAAGCTTTGCAGCTGCCTCTTTTGCCTGCGTGATTCGTTGTGCGGCTTGTGCTTTGTTCAGCATTGCCTCTCCATTCGAATTGGAAACAGCTGCATATTCCTCGAATAGGGGAAGCTCTGCTGCATCATGGAGAAAAGCCTTATTAGCACTTAAGACTTCTTCTCCAGTGCCGAGCGCAGACTCCAAAAGCTCTTTGGTGGGAGTTTTTAAGAACTTTTGCAAAAACTCTAATTTCATTTCCGTAAGTGGAGAAAGGTTTCCAGTTTTTTGACTGCTATGAACTCGATCTAGAATCTTTTGAACTTTTTGTTCAAGTTCAAGAGTTTTGGGCCGGTTCACATCAATCTGAATAGTTGCCGCCCTGTATGCATTTGAATCAGTTTGTATTCCATTAATTAGCGTTTGGTATTCTTTTGCGTTCTTACTGTGCGTTGCCCACGTGCCAAGCAATGAGTCTGGAGCTAATGTCGCGGATCTTATTGCCGCTCTATCAAGGATAGCAGGAGTAGCTTGGAGCGCCGTGCCCAGCGTGAAATACGGCAATGAAGCAAAACCAGAAACGGTATCTTCCTTCCGCTCAGCACGATCAGTATAAATGCCAGCATCGTAGCTTACGCGGTGTATATGTCCATGCTCAGGCTTTTCTGTTGGCTTGGAAGTTTCGGAGATATTCTGTCGTTCACCTGCTGGAGCGGTGCGAGCAGAAGTCCTTCTATAACTGTTGCTGGAATTCCTCTTCTCCTCTTCTATTAAGTGTATAAAGTCTATCGACAGGGGATGCAGAAGCCGGTCCACGAAAGGATCTCTTCTTTCGTTATCGTGTGGGCCTCTAAGTCCATATGGTGACAATCTATCATCGAATTCCATAAATCAGTTCTCCAATTGCGGGATGCTGCATTTATAGAATTTTTCTGTTGGCTAACGTTTGGCTTGTCGCTGGAAACTCTTATTGAGCAATCGTTCCGGGCTAAATGTCTAGCGGATTTGAAAAAGTTTTGAAACGGCATTGAAAATTAATTAGCTATCTCTGAGGATGAGTTCCAGGAGAACGGGAATAATAAATGATGCTTATCATCATTGGAAAATCTAGCACTCAACCATGGTCTGGTTTAAGAGCGCTATTAGCATTGCGATGTGCACGAGCATCTTTTTTCTCAAGGTGCCAGCTATCGGTGCCGAGACGAATACTAAAAAGCAAATTCTTTTGCCGAGCGAATGTTCGGAGCCTAATTTTTTCCCCGACAAAATCATAATGAGAGCGACGAAAAATCATGGATTTACATCCGTGGTAAGAACCCTCCAATTGAGCAACGGAAAGTTCAGAGCCAAAAGCTATCAGTCCACTGGACGCAAAGGGATGGACGTTATTGATTGTCCTCAAGAAATCGACATAGACAAGATCGAGGAGCTCGTCCGTCTGGCGCTTAATTCACGTGCTGATAGTAGCTTTGAGATAATTACTAATGATGATAAAGGAGTGGTTCTACAGGAATCCGTTGATCAAATGTTTGGCCGAGGTTTTGTCATAAGTGAAAGGACTGCCACTCAGGGATATCGAAAATTTCTCCTAATTCGACCGGAAATACAACAGCCCATGGGTAGTTATATTGAACTTTGGGATAAGGACAATTGCTTGATGCTGGTAGGATCGTTCTACACAGTGCCTACTCCCATTCGCTTCCAGCACAGAGGTTGGGAGACTTACAGTTTGAGTTTGCGTCGATTCCTGTGCACATTTGAGAATGAGTGCATGACCTTTGGCGAAACTCCCGTAGCTTTCGAAGATCGCTTCCCAGAGGATAAATGGCTGGAGCGCCTTTCCGAATTCTGGTCGTATTTACGTTTCCATCGAAACCGAGCGCCAAAACCTAAGCATGCTAAGCAAAACTCATGAACTCAGCGCATTCAGCACGCTGTAAGTCTTGCTGAAGTCGTCCAACCCCTCGGGGGATTTAGCATTCTCTGTGAAGTATTCTTTTGCATTCTTTGTGTCGCCAACATACAGTGCACAAAGCGCGCCAACTATGGTTCGACAGCAAGACCGCATATTGTGATGGTATAGGGTATCTACTTCTGGCGGCAATTCGCTTATTCGGTCTAAACAAAGCAATGCCAGATCGAGCCGACCTAGATCTAAGCTTCTTTCGGCTGTCCACACTAAGTCATGAAGGTGAGTGCATTCTGCAATCATTGTCTTTACGGAAGTCTCGTCTTTCAGGTCTATCAGCAGTGGTATGAAGACGTATATGTCTGTAGGATTGTGCAAATTAGGAAGATGCTGTTTTAATAGTCCCTCTGCTTTTTTGCGATCTTTCCTGATCGTAAGTATCTGAAGTTCATTAGCCAGGCTGATTTCAACATAGGTTTTGTCTGACGCTTGTGCTTTCGAAAGACCATTTTTGGACAAAATTGTTAGAAAAATCGGTTCAGCCAAACTGTGCAAGTGAAGGTATTTGATTCTATCTGCATAGCAATAGTCCATCAGAAGTTTGGTATGAGAATTGCCTTTATCGTCAGCGAGCTTCCTGGAGTATGTTCGCGCAAGGCTAACGTAATATGCATAAACAGCGGAACTGGAAGTATTCTTTGACCGGATTTGTGCACATCTTGCTTTCGTGGCGTCTGAATATCTCGGTGAAGCCAGCACATAATCGGCCAGTTCTCTTGCGCTCTGGAACTTACGATCCCCCTGTAGGCTAGCAAGAGTCACCTCTGCATTTGCATCAGTGATTACAGCCCCGCTTATTGATTTGAAGATCGCAGTGGGACCGTCCGGCAAATTCATACTAGTAAGCATTTCTTTCGCTTCTTTTAGTTCGCCAGCCACGCAGAGTATCTCAACACCTCGTTCTAGTATTGGACCTTTTTTCTCCTGGGTTATTAAGGGCGTTTTTGCGGCGGAAAACTTTCGTATAAGCTCCACCGCTTGGCGTTGATCATTTGTTAACAGAGCATATTTTGCTAGTACTATTAGCAGATCTGCGTCGTTCTCAGTGTAGAACTCTATTTGCTTAATTGGCTTTAGCGAGAGCTTTAAGAAGCCTCCTAGTTCGTCTATAAGATCGTTTTCTAGCAAAACATTCGCAATCTTTACTGCTGAGTTTTCACTACCCGGTTTCTGATTAGCCATCTTCGTGATTGTTTTTTTGTCACCAAGCAAGATCGCCGCTTTGAGTAACGCAGGACTGTCACTGGTGGCATCACGTTGTAACTCTTTATACAAAGACTTAGCTTCCGTAAGTTCGCCTTGTTTGTACGAAATTTCGACGGCTTTCGATTGGCAATTCAGTAAATTTGACCGGCCAAACCGTTCTTCCGTTTTACTTGAAGTCTTCGGTAGGTCATTTTTTTCCAGATCCCAGAGAACTTCCTTGAATATAGCTAAGGCAGGCTTAGATAAATGGTGGTTGAAGAGTAAAGTCGCAAACTCGTGTTGAATATTCAGACGGGTTGCACGAGGTATGCTTTTTGCACCTGGAGATTCAATGAATGAGTAAGCATCTTTCAGTACCTTTGCTTTTTCAGCTTCATCATCGGACTTCTTGAGCTTCGCAACGATGGTTTGAAAATTCTCAAGCGACACACTTTTACTTGAGACCAGGCTTGTTTTCGCATTGTTGTTTTCAATCTTGCTAGTTTGCCCATTGTGATGATTGAATGCTGCAGCCAGTCCACCCAGAAGAATTACTCCTGCCGCCGCTGCAATTGTGGTTTTGTATACTTTCTCTGATTTGTTCTTTGCTGCACCGCTGCTCATTCCGCTTTGAGCAGATTGCAGCGCATTCTTGAATTCGATGGCGGATTGATAACGGTCTTCCGGTGATTTGGCGAGTGCTTTCAAAAGTACTTTGTTCAAACCACCAAATTGTTGCGTTAGTTTTGGAGTAGTCGACAACTGTGATTGGGCAATGAGATATGCGCTCTCCCCTACAAATGGCGGCTCACCGCTGAGGCATTGATACAAGACGCAGGCTAACGAATAAATGTCTGCGCGAGCATCTACTGCTTTGTTGAGGATTTGCTCAGGGCTCATGTAGGCTGGTGTACCTAGAATTTCTCCCGTCGCGGTCAATCCTTGATTGTCTTGGTGAATGATTTTGGCAATCCCAAAATCGGTGAGCTTGCTGGCTTTGCTTTTACTGAAAAGAATGTTGCTTGGTTTGACATCTCTGTGGATAACACCGCTCTCATGAGCATGAGAAAGTGCATCGCAGATTTCGATTCCTATTCTTTTGACTTCAGCAGGCTCAATCGGACCCCCTTTGATTGCATGCTCGAGCGTCTGTCCATCGAGATGCTCCATGCAGATGTAAGGAAGATCGTTCCAGGTTCCAGTTTTCAAAATCTTGACGATGTGCTCATGATCGAGCTTTGCGATGGCAATTGCTTCACTTTGGAAACGCTTAACGGCGTCACTCTCAGAAGCCTTCAGATCATTGAGAACCTTGACGGCGACCATTTGGTGCAGTGTCAAATGTTTTGCCAAATAGACCGCAGCCATTGATCCGGAACCGAGAACCTCGACTATCTCGAAAGTTCCGTCGATTAGTGTTCCCGTTGATAGCCTGGTTTCCATTGCAGCTTTGTTCCTCTGGCTGCCTGAAAAGTAACTGAAAAAATACTTCGTCGCGTTGTCTGCTGCATCTGACATCCAGTAGGAGTCAACAACAAGCATGCTCTTGACTGATTCCAGGAGCACAAAGCTTGCAGATTGAATTGTCTCGCTGGCAAATTGCGGTTAGAAAAAATTGGCGGGGATGCGTAGGAATCGAACCTACCCGGGGCGGCTTTTACCCGCCCCACAGCGATTTTGAAGACCGTGCGCCACACCAGCAACGAACCATCCCCACAAATATTTTAGCGCGAGGAAATCGCCGACGTCTGACAGAGTCCAAAGTCGACGCTCCGAGACATTTGTTTCGTTTCGCGAAGACCAGCCACCCATGCGCAAGTCAATACGTTAAGATGGTAAATCGATGTGAGCGAAGCTTAATGAATTTACGATCTAACAATAATGCGGATCGTCAGAAGGATTATTAAAAATTCATTGGCGCTTGGGGGGTATGAGGCGCTAATACCTGAAGATTTGATTATTGGCAATATATTGAAGTGATACGATAGTCCCTCATTCTTTAAATTAGAATGCGCTCCTTTGCTGGCATAAGCGATTTTTCGAGGTAGTCAATGGCTCTACAAGTTCCTGACCGCGTCAGTACTTTCGGCGTTGGTGGTTCCGGTTTTGCAAACCTTCCAGATCTGGCTGAGATTCAGAAGGCGTCCTTTCAATGGTTCAGAGCAGAAGGTCTTGGAGAAGAACTTCGTGCTTTCAGCCCGATTAAGGACTACACAGGAAGACTAGAACTGCATTTCTTGTCTTCATACACGTTCGAAGAGCACACCGAACCCAATAAGCCGAAGACGCCTGAAGAGGCTCGTGCAATGGATGCTAGCTTCACGAAGAAGCTTCGCATTCAAATGCGTCTTGTGAACCGGGAAATCGGTGAAATCAAAGAACAAGAAATTTACGTCGGTGATATTCCAATCATGACCGACCGCGGTACATTCATCATCAACGGCGCCGAGCGGGTTATCGTAAGCCAGATCGTCCGCAGCCCCGGCATCTATTACAAGCGTGAAATTGACACTAATGGTAAGAGAACGTTCAGCGCGACTCTCATTCCAAACCGTGGCGCTTGGTTGAAATTTGAAACAGACGTGAACGACGTCATCTATGTAAAGATCGACAAGAACCGCAAATTGTTGGCGACAACACTGATTCGCGCTCTTGGATACAGCGATCTAGAAATGGAAACGTTGTTCCGTCACAGAGACTTCTTGAAGAAGACATTAGATAAGGATACGAGTAAGACTCGTGAAGAAGCTCTAATCGAAGTATATAGAAAGCTGCGTCCAGGTGACCCGCCGTCGGTTGCTGGCGGACAGAGCATTCTTGAAAGCCGCTTCTTTGATGACAAGAGATACGACCTCGGTAAAGTTGGTCGCTATAAATTGAATAAGAAGTTGGCGCTTTCCGTTCCGGAAGGTCAACGCACTCTCAGCCGCGAAGACATCGTCGCCGCTGTGGACTATTTGATCGCGTTGCACTATGACGAAGGTCAAGTTGATGACATCGATCACCTCGGCAACCGCCGTATTAGATCGGTTGGTGAATTGCTTCAAAACCAATTCCGCATCGGTCTGTCACGTCTTGAGCGTATCGTCAAAGAAAGAATGACATTGCAAGATGCCGATTCTTTGACACCAGCCAACTTGCTTAACACCAAGCCTTTGGTTGCAGCGATCAGAGAATTCTTCGGTTCCTCTCAGTTGTCTCAGTTCATGGACCAAACAAATCCACTTGCAGAACTGACACACAAGAGAAGAATCTCAGCTCTAGGTCCTGGCGGTTTGTCCAGAGAGCGTGCTGGTTTCGCGGTCCGCGATATTCACGCCAGCCACTATGGACGTATCTGCCCGGTAGAAACCCCTGAAGGTCCGAACGCCGGTCTTATCGGTTCGCTCGCCACACACGCCCGCGTTAACGAATATGGATTCATCGAAACTCCATATAGAAAGGTAGTGCATGGCAAGGTATCCGAAGAAGTCGTTTACCTGACTGCTGATGAAGAAGATCGCTACCGCGTCGCTCCTGGTGACGTGTCTGTAGATACTCAAGGTAACTTCCTGCCCCAAAGACAATGGGCCTCGGAAGAGCGCAGAGAAAAGAAACAAATCGGTGTGCTCATTCCGGTTCGCTACAAATCCGAGTTTATGGAAACGTCGCCGGCGCAAGTCGACTACGTCGCTGTAAGCCCGATTCAGATCATCAGCGTTGGAACCGCACTCATCCCGTTCATCGAGCACGATGACGCCAACCGCGCACTTATGGGATCAAACATGCAACGTCAGGCTGTGCCTCTGGTTCAGACTGAACGCGCACTGGTCACGACCGGTATAGAAAAGCATGCTGCACGCGACTCGGGTATGGTGGTTCTCTCTGGTGTAGAAGGTAAAGTCGAATACACTTCGGCAACTGAAATTCGAGTCAGAGCAAAAGACCGTTTGGTCATCTACAAACTGGCTAAATTCCAGCGTTCAAACCAAGATACTTGCTTGAATCAGCGTCCGTTGGTTCGACCTGGCGACAATGTCCAACCTGGACAAATCATCGCCGACGGTGCTGCCACCAATGGTGGTGAACTGGCGGTAGGACGAAATCTTCTGGTGGCATTCATGCCATGGGAAGGCTACAACTTTGAAGATGCGATCCTTATAAGTCAAAGGCTCGTTTATGACGATGTGATGACTTCGATCCACATTGAGAAGTTGGAAATCGACGCTCGTTCGACAAAACTTGGTCCTGAAGAAATCACACGCGAAGTTCCGAACGTATCTGAAGAATCACTGCGTCACCTCGACGAAAGTGGTATCGTCCGCATCGGTTCACGCGTTCTTCCAGACGACATTTTGGTCGGTAAGATCACACCGAAAGGTGAATCCGAACACCCGCCGGAAGAAAAACTTCTGCGCGCAATTTTCGGTGAAAAAGCACGCGATGTTCGCGATAACTCACTGCGCGTTCCGCACGGTGAAGGCGGACGCGTCGTAGACGTCAAAGTCTTCGACCGCGAAAAAGGTGATGAACTGCCACCAGTTGCAAACAAAGTCGTACGCGTCTACATCGCACAGAAGCGCAAAATCTCTGTCGGTGACAAAGTCGCAGGACGTCACGGAAACAAAGGTATCGTCGCTAAGATTCTTCCGCCGGAAGACATGCCGTTCTTGCCGGATGGCACACCAGTCGACATCGTGTTGAATCCGCTGGGCGTACCTTCACGTATGAACGTTGGACAAACCTATGAAACATTGCTCGGTCTTGCAGCTTATTTGACCGGTCAGCGTTACGAAGTGCCACCATTCGACGAAATGTTCGAACCTGAGGCTTCGTCAACCACAATCCACAGAGAAATCGAAGCTGGTAAGAAAGCTACCGGTTGGGAGTGGGTCGGCGGCGGCGGAAAGATTGAGCTTTACGACGGACGATCAGGCGATGCTTTCGACAACCACGTAACGGTCGGCAAGATCTATATGATGAAGCTGGTCCACTTGGTTGACGACAAGATTCACGCACGATCAACCGGACCGTACAGCTTGGTCACCCAGCAGCCCCTCGGTGGTAAAGCACAGTTCGGCGGACAGCGTCTGGGAGAAATGGAATGCTGGGCGTTGGAAGCGTTTGGTGCTGCCTACTCCTTGCAGGAAATGTTGACGATCAAGTCAGACGACGTTAACGGCCGTTCCAAAGCTTACGAAGCAATCGTTAAAGGCGAAAACCTGCGCCGTCCGGGTATCCCGGAATCGTTCAAGGTTCTTGTCCGCGAACTTCAATCAATCGGACTAGACGTTTCGGTTGCGAAGCGCACCAAGGAAGGTGAGGTCGAAGTCGACCTCATGGCTGAGGTTGAAGAGCCCAAGCAACGTGGTCTCAAGCGCGTCAGTGGATTCGATATCGGTCTTGAAACAGCAATCGGTGAACTCACCGGCGCTGGTGGCGGAGTATCTGCTGCCGTAGCGCTCGGCGAACGTGACGATATGCACGAAGAAGAAGCTGATGTTGAAGGCGAAAGCACTGATACTGTTGCCAGCCCTGTGGCTGACACGTCCGACAGTGCGGAAGAGGAAGAAGTCTACTTGGACGAAGCCGAAGCCGCCGAGGACGAAGAGCCAGGACTGGACATGTAAAAACTTTGAGTAGCAAGGGCGCTGAACTAGTTTCAGTGCCTGAGCTGTTTTCCTTAGGCTTCCCAGCCGATATGTAGATCTAATAAACCCATTTGGAGGTTTTTCCGGGATTATGGCAACGAGTATTGATCGTTTTGACTATATAAAGATCGGGATCGCATCTCCCGAGCGCATTCTTTCCTGGTCTCATGGTGAGGTCACCAAGCCTGAGACAATCAACTACCGGACACTGAAGCCGGAAAAAGATGGATTGTTTTGCGAGCGCATCTTCGGACCTTCGAAGGACTGGGAATGCTATTGCGGAAAGTACAAACGTGTTCGTCACCGCGGTATCACCTGCGAACGTTGCGGCGTTGAAGTTACCGACAGCAAAGTGCGTCGTCACCGCATGGGTCACATCAGATTGGCGACACCTGTCACCCACATCTGGTTCCTGAAAGGTATTCCGAGCTACATCGGTTTGTTGCTCGATCTGCCGCTGCGAGATCTCGAACAAGTTGTTTACTTCAACGCGTACATCGTGATCAACCCGGGTAACTGCCCTGACCTTTCTAAGTATCAGTTACTTTCGGAAGAAGACTACGAGAAGTTGCTCGACGATCCGAACTTGCAGTTTGACGTCGGCATCGGCGCTGAAGCCATCAAGCAGTTGCTGCACGAACTAGCTGCCCCTGATTACGGCGGCGAGAAAGGTGAAGGCAAGCTTGAGGAAATGAAGTTTGAAGATCGCAGCAAGTTGAAAGATCTTCCTGGCTTGAAGATCCTCTCTCAGCAATTGAGAAATGAACTTGCCTCCGCAGGTGGTTCACAGCAAAAGAGAGCAAAAATCATCAAGCGCTTGAGACTTGTTGAAGCTTTGATCAACTCCAACACCGACCCAACCTGGGTCGTATTGGAAGTATTGCCGGTCACCCCGCCTGACTTGCGCCCGATGGTGCAGTTGGATGGTGGACGCTTCGCAACATCAGACTTGAACGATCTTTACAGACGCGTGATCAACCGTAACAACCGTCTTGCTCGTTTGCTCGACATGGGCGCTCCGGAAATCATCGTCAGAAACGAAAAGCGTATGCTTCAAGAAGCAGTTGACGCGCTTATCGACAACGGTCGTAGAGGCAGAACAGTTGTCGGACCAAACAACCGGCCACTGAAATCTCTCTCCAACATCATCGAAGGTAAGCAAGGTCGATTTAGACAGAACCTGCTCGGAAAACGTGTGGACTACTCAGGTCGTTCCGTTATCGTTGTAGGACCAACTTTGAAATTGCACCAGTGCGGTCTGCCGCGCGAAATGGCGCTTGAACTCTTCAAGCCGTTCGTCATCAACAAACTGATCGAACGCCAGATCGTCCAGAACATCAAATCTGCTAAGAAACAAATCGAACGCGGATCGGCAATTGTTTGGGAAATTCTGGAAGAAGTAATTCAAGGACACCCGGTTCTCCTGAACCGCGCCCCTACGCTTCACCGTCTAGGTATTCAGGCATTCGAACCAGTACTGGTCGAAGGTCGCGCCATCCAACTCCACCCGCTCGTTTGTACAGCGTTCAACGCTGACTTCGACGGTGACCAAATGGCTGTTCACGTTCCACTTTCAGTAGAAGCTCAAGCCGAAGCCCGCATGCTTATGCTTGCTTCCAACAACATTCTATTGCCGGCAACAGGCAAACCGGTTATCACTCCGACTCAAGACATGGTTCTCGGTATCTACTACCTGACCATCGATAAAGCCGGTAGCGATGATCCGAAAGTATGCCGCGGCGCCGGAATGCGCTTCGTCAGCATGGCTGATGCAAGAGCCGCATTCGAAGCAGGCGTTGTTGATCTTCACGCCAAAATCAAAGTGCGTGACGTCAACGCCGCCATGATCGAAACAACTCCAGGAAGAATCATCTTCAACGAAGTTGTCCGGACGGCGATTGCAAACCACACCTAATCGTAATCCCAGTTAAAACTATTCGACACACAGATCACTGAGGAAGCTATGGCAAGCAGTACTGACAAAAAAGTACCCTTCGAATTCATCAACACCACCGTCGATAAAAAGCGGCTCGGTTCCTTGTTGTCCGAAATCTATGAGAAGTACGGCACGGCGATTTCGTCCGAGCTGGCTAACTCTCTCAAAGACCTCGGCTTCAAATACGCAACTAGAGCCGGCGTAACAATCTCAATCGATGACCTTGATGTTCCGAAGACAAAGAGAGAATTGATTTCCAGCGCAGAAGAAGAAATCGAAGAAGCGCAACGTCGTTATGAGCGCGGCGAAATCACAGAAGTCGAACGCTACAACAAAGTTATCGACACTTGGTCCGCTACAACCGATCGCCTCACTAAAGAGGTTGTCGATAATTTCGACCGCTTGAATCCTGTATATATGATGGCGTTCTCGGGCGCTAGAGGTAACATCTCCCAGGTCCGTCAGCTCGTCGGGATGCGGGGCTTGATGGCTGACTCTCAAGGTCAGATCATCGACTTGCCGATTAAGACGAACTTCCGCGAAGGCTTGAGCGTTACCGAGTACATCATCTCCTCATACGGCGCAAGAAAAGGTCTGGTAGACACAGCTCTCAAGACAGCTGACTCCGGATACCTGACACGCCGTCTGGTTGACGTTGCTCAAGACGTTATCGTTCGCGATCATGATTGCGGCACCAAGCGCGGCATCATCATGCAAGCGATCACAGAAGGCGACAAGACCATCGTTAAGTTGGAAGACCGCTTGAAAGGGCGCTTCCTCTCCTTCGATGCAGTCGATGAGTCAACAGGTGAAATCGTCCACACAACCAAGAAAATTGTTGACGGGCTTGCAGCCAAAAAGGTTGCGGCTACAGGTGTCAAACAAGTACAAGTGCGCTCTCCATTGCAGTGCGAAAGCCAATACGGTGTTTGCCAACGTTGTTATGGCGCATCGCTGACTACCAATCGCATCGTTGATACTGGTGAAGCCATCGGTATCATCGCGGCGCAGTCAATTGGTGAGCCTGGAACGCAGCTTACAATGAGAACATTCCACACTGGCGGTGCAGTTGCCGGCGGTGCAGGAAGAACTCAGGTTAAGTCTCCAGTTCCTGGTACCGTTAGCTTCAAGATCGCCTCTCGTCAGTTCCGCACCACTTACGGTGACGTCGTGGAACAAGCGACCAAAGATGGCGTAATGACCATTACCGGTAAGAAAGAAAGCACCGTCAATATTCCAGTCGGCGCTCTCATCTATGTAAAGAACAACACCGAAGTAAATGCCGGACAAGTTTTGGCTGAGTACGATCCGCCAGGCGCCAAGAAGGCGTTGACCGAAAGAGCCAGCAAAGACATCACCGCCAATATCTCCGGACGTGTTAGCTTCCAAGGCTTCCACTCAGACGAAAAACGTGACCGTCAAGGCAACATTTCACGTACATCCAACCGTCCCGGTATCATCTGGGTTCTGGAAGGTGACGTGTATAACTTGCCGTCAGGCGCTCACGTGGTCGTCAAAGACGGTCAGGAAGTAAATGCACTCGATGTTCTTGCTGAAATCACAATCAGCACTGAGCACGGTGGTGAAGTTCGTTTCAATTCGGAAATCGAAACTGAAGTCGTTAAGCGCGGACGTCAAACCCAAACCCGTTTAGTCAAGGGTAAAGAAATCAACGTCGTTATCGCTTCTGTCGGCGCCAACAACGCCAAACTGGAAGCTACCAAGCAAGGTACTTCCTGGAAGGTTCCGAAGACCAAAGAAATCTACACCATCAAAGTTGTAAATGATGAGCATGTTGAAAACGGCAAGATCATCGCTGAGTTGGTTGACGATGGTGTCAACAGCGTCACCAGCGGTGGTGAAATCATATATGACGGAGTCGAAACCGATGACCGCCGCGTCGTCACAAAGCCAGGCAAAGTTCTCTTCGTTCCTGAAGAAACTCACTTCATCTCGAAGGACGCCAGCTTGAAGATGGCTGAAACCGGTGATCAAGTAAGCTCCGGACAAGAAGTCGTCAAAGACGTATTTGCCCACATGGATGGTGTTGTCGAAATCGTAGCCGATAACGACATCGTTCACGAAGTAATTATTCGTCCAGCTGACGTGATGATCCTCGAGAATATCGAAGACCTCAAAGTTCGCGAAGCCGAAATCATCGAGCCAGGCACCGAGATTCTCCCGAACGTCAAGTTCGATGATCGTCGCGTCGTTTCGCTCATGGAAAAGGAAGATGGAACAACTCTCGTTCTGGTTCGCCCGATCCAGGAGTACTTCATCGAGCCTCGTGAAGTTAAGTTCAAGAGCCGCAGCTCCGATGAGAAGATCGGCTTGCGCCCTGTAACTCAGCTTCTCTTCCGCGACCGCGAAAAAGTCCGCCACCTGCAAGGTGCGCAGTTGACTAGAACCAGCTTGGTTCTTCAATTGCAAGGACAGCTCGCTCAGCTCAAGGGTACCGTCGAAATCGGCGAAGAAGATTTGAACATCGTTGTTCAAGAAAACATCCTAATTCGTCGCGACAGCGATTTGAACGTCACATTGTTGGCTGTTCAACCTGGCGATGTTATTCCGGCCGGTGCACCTGTTGCCACCACGCAAGTTCTGACCAAGAGCGCAGCGCGTGTGCAACTATCCAAGACTGACGAACGCCGCTTGCTTCTAATCACTGAAGAACAACAGTTCCTTCAAAAAGCAAAAGGCGCAGTCTCTGTCAAAGAAGGTGATCTGGTTCGCTCAAACGATCCGCTCTCCAAGTCGACTGAAAGCCAATACTCCGGTCAAATCGTTAAGGTAGATGGAACTGATGTGACAATTCGTCGCGGCAGACCATACCTCATCGCTGCCGGAGCTCAACTTCAGTGCGACGATGGTGCGCTGGTGCAGCGTGGTGACTTGCTCGCAACGCTCATCTACGAACGTCAAAAGACAGGGGACATCGTTCAGGGTCTTCCGAGAGTCGAAGAACTACTTGAAGCTCGTAAGCCGAAAGAAAATGCCGTACTGGCTGAGCGTGCTGGTCGCGCCAAGTTAGTCACGGAAGATGATGCAACACGCCTCTATGTTGTCTACAGCGAGAACGTCGAAGAAGAAATCATCATCCCGGCTGGTATGAACATCATCGTTGAAGACGGCGAAGACATTCCGAAAGGAAAGGCTCTCACCGATGGTCCTCCGAACCCGCACGATATCGTGCGCTTGATGAACATCGAAGCCGTTCAGAAATATCTCGTTGATGAAGTTCAGTCGGTATACCGCTCGCAAGGTGTGGAAATCGCTGACAAACACATCGAAGTTATTGTTCGCCAGATGACCAGAAAAGTTCGTGTTGATGAGCCGGGTGATACCATCCTGCTCCCAGGCGAATTGCTCGAGCGTTATTCCGCCGATCAAGAAAACGAGAAGGCACGTAACCTCGGCACACGCGAAGCTCAAGTGCAGTCAATCTTGCTTGGTATCACCAAAGCATCGTTGAACACCGAGTCATTTATCTCGGCAGCATCATTCCAGGAAACCACAAGAATTCTGACTGAAGCTGCTGTCGAAGGAAAGAAAGACTGGTTGCGCGGCTTGAAGGAAAACGTGATCATCGGACGCTTGATTCCTGCAGGAACAGGCTTCCCTGGACACAGCTCCATGCCGGAAGAAGAAGAGCAAGAAGAGGAAATCTATCCTCCGATCGGCGAAGGCAGCTTCACCAGCCCCTAGTTCTTCTGACAGATCGATAAATTTGAGCGGGTGGTGTAAAACCACCCGTTCGCTTTTAAACGACACGAATGCAAATTCTCGGTCTTGCAGAACTCGGCTCTGTCCTTCACCTGCTACCGAGCATCCTTCTTCAGCCAGCTGTACTCACCTTTCTTAGATACGCATCTTCTTCTCGCCTTGTCTTGTAGCCCATCTTTCACTTAGCTCCGTTGCCCGCTCCCAGCTCCCGCTCCCAGCTCCCGCTCCCAGCTCCCGCTCCCAGCTCCCGCTCCCAGCTCCCGCTCCCAGCTCCCGCTCCCAGCTCCCGCTCCCAGCTCCCGCTCCCAGCTCCCGCTCCCAGCTCCCGCTCCCAGCTCCCGCTCCCAGCTCCCGCTCCCAGCTCCCGCTCCCAGCTCCCGCTCCCAGCTCCCGCTCCCAGCTCCCGCTCCCAGCTCCCGCTCCCAGCTCCCGCTCCCAGCTCCCGCTCCCAGCTCCCGCTAAGCTGCGGCACGAGTCTTTTGCGCTCTATTGAAATTTGGAGGATTTTCTCACCATGACAACCCTCTCTCATTCTGTACATCTTGCCCCGAAACCTAGTAGATACGGTTTTGCGAGCTCAAGTGAGGGGTGGTTGTCATGGTGAGAAAAAAGGTGCATCGATCCTTCGTTGACTTGTGGCTTGCCTGGGGACGTATTGCGATGCATCATTATCTCAGCACCAGAAAGAACGGAATCAGTCTTTCTATTCCGCACGGCTAATGGTTCTGCACAGAGTTTCCAGCCTTGCGCGCTACGGACCCTCTCTTTCGGGTTCCATCAGTTTGAATAATTCGTTGATTGTTAATCGGTGCTGTTGTCCCGTTTTTCCGTTGTGGTGAGCTGCTTGACCCCAGGAGTTGTCTACATACACTGTGCCGGTGTCTGCTTCGAAGTCACGGATTACGACTGCGTGCCACCCGTTGTCTCCGCCGAGTAACTCCGATCTGACTCCACATATTACACTGCCTCGCTGTGAGCTGAGGAGAGCTTGTTCTAGTTCCTCCGGTGTATTTATTGTTGTGACTGTTCGCCTTCCGTTGTCGTCTGTGAATCTGTCAATGCCATCGGTGTGATCGATTACCTTGAGTTGTCCACGTGGCACCACTTGCCTGAAGAGCGGCACAATGTAATTGTCCAAGACTTCCGGCGATTCAATAGGGACATAAACGCTCCCTTCCTTTCCTTTTTTGGTTGCAGTTATTTTGAGTGGCTTACCATCCACATAAAGTGCCGCGCGGTTTGCTCTGCCGCTCATTGGTTCATAGGTCACCGTGCCAGGGTCAGCGAAGTCGCCTGTTGGAAGTTCTGTGCATTGGGACCAATGCAAATTTGCAAGATAGTACTGCGCGAGTTGGCTTGCATAACAGCGCTCACCATCTTTGCGCATAAGCTCGCGCGCTTCTTTATCCGGCGCCATGCAACGCTCGGGCAACTTGATGCCGATACCATTTTTGTACGACTCGCCAGTGAGTCCCAGATCCGCGACTAACCTTGCATATTTCTCCGGATGATTCGAAGCCATTACACTTTCGATGCTATTCAGTACGCAGGTCGGATGATCTCCTTGGTCTATCTTATTTGGATTTGAGACATTCTCCAGAATTTCGCGGGCTAGTTGCTTCAACCGAACTGGTGTAAGATCAGTTGTCCACGACTTTTCTTTTGGTCGCAGTAGTCTTTCTATTTGTGTGAAAGTTTCTGCTTGACGGTGACGTGACACGCCATTGTGAATCGCCCTTGCTTCAAATCTTTGCGAAATTGCTCGCCAATACTCGGTTCGATCTTTGCCTCCGAATCTCAAGACACTCTCTGGGAGTGCATCAATCCATGAGTCAGCAAGCCGAGCTCCTTTTGTGGAATAGCCGCTTTTCTGTCTTGCATAAGACTCAGGTAGGTCAAGTGAACGCCTCTCGACTTCAGCGTTATGTAGCTCCAGTAACGCTTGCGCATGGGAGCTTAAAGCCTCTTCGAGTGATGATTCATAGTCGGAAGTTTCTGCGCGTTGCGTGCTTGTTTCTAAATGCTCTTGCGGATTAGATGGAGACTTTCGATTGTAAAAGTCGTACAGCTTTTGAACCTGTTGGTTCAATCCGTCGTTGGTTTCTGTGCCGCTTTGAGTCTCGGATTTTGAAGTTGCTTCTTCTCTTGCAATGACTTTATGATTCGAAGCATCTTTGCGGTGGAAGTGGTCGTAAAGCTTTTGAACCTGCTCGATAAGCTCTGGATCGATTTGTGTTGGTTCTGGCAGCTTGTTTTTCGCCGTGGAATTTATCGATTTCTCTGATAGGTTGTGGTTTCGATTGGAGATAATGGATTGCCCAAGGCTCAACGTGCCACCAACGACGGCGAAAGAATATGCTGATTTCAGCAAATCTTCTGGTTTCGCGTTCCCCCTCCCGTGAAGAATTGAATCCGTTTGGGCGGACAACGCGCCTGCCGGAATTCCTGCAAGCGATGCGCTTGCAATTCTTGCTGTACTCGTCTCGGCAAAGGCTTGACTAAATTTTTGGCTAAACGATTTAAGTCCGAGGCAGCCAGCACTAAATGCACCAAAGGTAATACCGCTGGTTGCTGCAGCCTTGAGTCTTGCCGAAGCAAAGTCTTCCTTGCTGTCGGATGGGCAGAACAACCCTCCACACAAAGTGCCAGTTATTAGTGAATTCTTGATCTCAGAAGCGACGCCGTGGGCAGTTAATTCGCTCCCAGCACATCGCTCGGCCATGGGTCCGCTGAGTTTCGAAACCGTGTTGTGCAGAACTAGCAACGGAGCCGCCATGCCAATGGCTGCACCAACTTGTTGAGCATGCCATCGTGCCGTTCCGAATTTCTGCTCATCCGGATGCTCAACCAAATGGAGGGCAGGAAGTAGTTTAGTACCCGTGCTTCTGTCGATAAGTTGTGTAATGCCATCAACGGGACCTTGCACCGCCCCGTATACAATTGATCGCGCGAAATCGCCAGCTACCTCGCTTAAGCCCTCCCTTCTTGAAGGTCTTAGGAGTTCTTGGTCAAAATTCAAACTCTGCCGATCACCCATAGGTCCAACTCCGGGAAATCAGCCAACTCATTATCCAACTCTTGCGAGTATAGGTCCGGCGCGAAGAAAAGATAAACTCGTAAAAGCCGTGCCTGGGCTGCTATTGCTACCATAAGCCAAGGTTCGCCAAGCTGGCGCTAGCATCCAAATCCTAGGGAAAACTATGGTCCCGGTACTTCGTAAAGATGCTAATTTAGAACTCCAGTCTGACGAGGTCCTATGAAAAGTTCGTTGGCGACCATCATTGCGATCATTTTTCTGATTTCTGCAGCTGGAAATGCCTCCGCTATAGAGAAAAAACAGTCCATCGCAATTGTCCAGAAGAAATGGATAACAGAGACACAGAGAATTCAATTGCATACATATCTTGCTGACACCTCGCGCAGAGTAAAGCGCCATTGGTTTCCACCGCGTGATGGCACCGCAGTCACTATTCGCTTCAAGATAAACGGTGCAGGTGCGCTTGAATATGCACGCGTTTTTTTGGGAAACTCAAATTGTGGAATTTGTGATACAGCTGCTCTAAAAGCCGTAACGAATGCTGCACCATTTAGACCGCTTCCACTGGGGTGCCCTTCACTGGAGCTCATTTATCGTTTCGACTACGCTGTCTTTTCGCCCGACGATCCTCATTTCACCATACTCACGCTAGGTGATGCAAAGTCAGGCAGCTATCTTGTCCCGTCAGAATGCGAGCCTGCTAAGAATCATTCTTCATTCGTTCCGTCGCAATAGTCTTCGTGCAAATTGTTGCGGCATCAGTCGCTAGGTTCATTGCGCCAAGTTCCGCCTAAACGCATTCAGGAGAATGACACTCTAGTCGCGCTCGGTGTCAAGGATTCATAGGCAGTCAGCTAATGTTGCAGACTAGCGATGAATGTCCGGATAGGCGAGGCTGTTGAATTGATGTCTCGATTTGTTGTCGGGCTTGTTCCAGAATGAATCCCAGGAGGTGCCCTTTGCATCTCTTTGTTTTTCGCGGTTCAATTGAGCATTGGTTCGTGGATTCACAAATCGTTCCATGCCAATCAGTGTTCCGAGTTGCAATTTGCCGATCTCATATGGATTGATGTTTCGGGCGCGATCTGCTGGGGCTGTTGTGAGAACTTCGTTCAAAATCATATTCTCTTGATTTACAGCTGCTTGCACGCCTCTGGCTTGTACTCGAAGAGCTTTGGTCGACACCACACCGACGTCACCTTTTCCGTTGTTGATGAGCGCACCAAGCTTAGAGCTCTTATGGCTGACCAGTGTTAAGGTTCCTGGTGTAATTCCCTGAGCATCATCCATATGGTTGGAGATGATAACGTCGGCTTTTGTATCTTTAAGTGCTGCGGCCAAACCTATCATCCCCTGGGTGCTCGGGTTCGTTTTGTAGAGTTCCTCCTGGTTCACGTGGATTGGAACGCCGCCTGCGTATGAGACCATTTCCGCAAGTATGTTGTTGTTTTGACGATTGAAGTCATATTCGCTCATGCCTTTCGGATTCTCAGCTGTTTTGCTCCATTCATAGGCACCGAAGCCTGGGCTTTTAGATCCGTGGTAGGGGTCATGCCCAGCATTAAGGGCAATTCGCTTACCATCAAGCGCACCCTTTCCATTTTTGCTGCCGACAAGATCGGGGTTCGTCGCCATGAGGGCCGCTGCCGTCGCTTTCATTTCGAAGCGATGTCTGAGCAGTTCTTGCGCGCGCGGGTGTTTTGCATCGTTGATAATGCGATCTTGTAATGTCTTCTTGTCGTCACTTAAGCTTCCGTAACTGTGAGCTTTTTCAAGTGCCCTGGCCTCTTGCGCTTTATAAAAGGCTTGTGCTTTCTGGGCGTTCTCTTGCAATTTTGCAGTATGCAAACCGAAAGGGTTATATGCAAAATCACTTATCGCGTCATTATTTTGCTTGAAAGCGTTGCGATTGTAGCGAGCCAGGTGCATGTCGCGTTGCAGATCCGCTGGCAGATCCTTCATCAAGCTCTCGGGTATTTCGTTGGCGGGCGTTCCTTTTCTCAGGTAGGATTCAAGACGCGCCATTTGTTGCTTTTGTCTTTCGAGACTTGCTTTTTCAGTTTCTGCTTCTTTCAGAGTCTCTTGGATTACTCCAGCTGCATCTCGGCTACCTGGTTTTAGCTTGTCGGCCAAATCGCGATATTTGTCGGACTCTTTCTCCATGCTCTCGCGGATTTTGCTGAGTTCGGCTTCAGAACGCTCCGTGCGGCGGTAGCCATTGTCGTCAGGTTTCGGAATGTATGCTTTGTCGTTTAGCGATTTGCCTTCGTTTGATTCGTTGGCTTTTTCCAGGACATCCTTCTGCGAGGCGATGTCTTTGACGCGTGTGGCAACCTCAGCGCGAATTCCTTCTGCGTCTTTCGCTTGCGGCTTATCTTTCAGTCCAACGGCATCAATTCGGAATCGCGCTCCTGGTGCTGTCGGATTTATGCCCAACTCTTTTGCTGCGGCTTCGTTAATGCCGATATCGTCTCTGGTGCCGCGCCCATTACGCAGTTGACCGGCTATGAATGGAACTTTTCGCTCGACACCGTCTTCACCAATGCGAGTAAGCACGCCCATGCTTCCGGGTTTCATACCTGGCACTACCGCTACTGGCATATCTTTTGGTGTGCCTGCTGGTTCTTTAAGTGTCGTTGTCGCTAATACTTTTGCTCCAGTCACAACGTGGTGCTTATCGGAGCTGTCAGCAATCTTGAGGATCTTAAGGTTATCGCTGATGTCTCCTGGTTGGAGTTTGCCAGCGGCGCCTTTACCACAGTCAGGACAGCTAGCTCCGTGATCGTGTTGGTGGTCTTCGACCGGTTTGGGTGCATCTTTTTCCGGTTGCGTTTGGTCTTTGGGCAACTCCTGACCAGGCGGAAGCTTAGATGGATCTTTAACTTCTGCTTGCTTTGGATCCTTTACCGGAGTCGCATCCCCAGCAGGAGGCGTGACGTCTCGTTTGGGATCTTTCTGCTCAGGTCTTTGTTGCTCTTGAGCCGGGTCCTTTACTTGCGGCTCTTTGTTGGGATCTTTCTGCTCAGGTCTTTGTTGCTCTTGAGCCGGATCCTTTACTTGCGGCTTGTCTTTGTTGGGATCCTTTTGCTCAGGTCTTTGTTGCTCTTGAGCCGGATCCTTTACTTGCGGCTTGTCTTTATTGGGATCCTTCTGCTCAGGTCTTTGTTGCTCTTGAGTCGGGTCCTTTACCTGCGGCTTGTCTTTGTTGGGATCTTTTTGCTCAGGTTTTTGTTGCTCTTGAGCCGGATCCTTTACTTGCGGCTTGTCTTTATTGGGATCTTTTTGCTCAGGTCTTTGTTGCTCTTGAGCCGGATCCTTTACTCCTTCCGGCTTGTCTTTATTGGGATCTTTTTGCTCAGGTTTCTGTTGCTCTTGAGCCGGATCTTTGGCTCCTTCCGGCTTGTCTTTCGTGGGTTCGTTCATCTTGAACTTGTTGGAGATTTCTCCTCTCAATTTATCGATACCATCGGCGTTCAGACCCTGACGTCCGAATTTCTTATTTCCGATGTTATCGATAAATGTTTTGGCTTCTTCAGCATTCTTCGGCAGAAGCATGTCGGATTGCTTGAGTTCGTTAACCGATTTGCCCTGTTCTTTGCGCATGCCTTTTGCTGCGGAGATCATGGCTTTGGTTTCATTCTCGGTCAGATTTCTGCCGAGCAATTCCTTCATTGATGCTTTCATCGGTTCGTAGTAGCCCTGACCTCTCTTCGGATGGGCTTTATCTTCGACCGATTTCGGCATTTCAAAGTTGCCGGATTCTTTAGGCTTCTGTTCTTCAGGTTTACTTTGTGGTGCCTGATCAGCCGCCGGTTTTTGTGCCGGTTTTTGTTCTGCTTCAGGTTTACTTTGTGGTGCTTGATCAGCCGCCGGTTTTTGTGCAGGTTTTTGTTCTGCCTCCGGTTTGCTTTGTGGTGCCTGATCAGCCGCTGGTTTTTGTGCTGGCTTTTGTCCAGCATCCGGTTTCACTTCCGTCTGCGGCTGTCGGGGTCCTTGATGTTTATCGTAAGCATCGGCGCCCGGCGTGTGCGGCAGTTTGTTGTCGCCTGGCTTGATCTGGTCGGACGGGGTCGCCGGCTTTTCTGGCGCACCTTGTTGTTTCTCAGGCGCAGTTTGTTTTTCCGGAACCCTCTCTACTGGTTTGGATGCATCAGCTGGTTTCTTCTGAACATCGAGCGGCTTTTGATAGTCATCCACGCGCTTCGACCAGCCTTTCATCCATTCACGTTCTTGTGCCTGTTTTCCAGCTGGTGCATTATCAACTCGATTTTGCAAAGTGCGCTTTGCCGATTCCGAGAAATCTTTGACAGGATTTCCGGTGTCTTTCATATTCTCGAGGACCTGGCGCAAGCCCCAGTTATTATTGTTATAGCTGGGCTGCATTGTCAGACCTTCGCCTTTGAAGTTGACATAATCAACCATGGCGAATGCGCCTTCGGGTCCGCTCTTTAATACTTTGTCGAAATTCTTGCCTACGCGGTCTTTATTTTGCGGCGAGCTAGCATCTAGAATTTTTGTTTTCGATTCTTCCAATCGAGATATCAGATGATCCGTTTGTTGTGGGATCGTTTTCGTGAGAAACTCACGAAGTTCTTTCATCTTAGGACTGTTGAAATTGGCTTCGAATTCACCCTTTGACTTCCAGGGGCTTCCCATCTCAGAGTTCAGCCATTTCGGCAGGTCCGGATTCTTTTGATCTTCCATCTTTTTGACGAAGCTTTTGAAACTGTCACCATAGATGCTTGTTTTTCCTTCCGGCTGCCAGATCATGTGACCGATTCCCAGAGATGGGAAGTCTTCACCCTTGTTCCAATGAGTAAGTTTGTCGACAGAACCGCCGGCCTCATTCATCCAAACCTTTTTGCCAATTGCCTCCTTCTGCTCTGGCGAAAGGTCGATTTTTGTTCCATCAGCCGGCTTAGCGGAATTTTGCTGCTCTAATTTTTCCTCCGGTTTTTGTTGAACTAATCCTCTAGTATCCGATGATTTCCTATCCCCTGTTTTCTCCTCTGTTGCTTGCTCTGCTCTGTTCTCTGATTTCTTTTCTCCTGTTTGTTGCTCTGCCTTCTGCTCAGGTTTCTGTTTGTTTTCTCCTTTACCGTCGTTCTTGTTTTCTGCTTTTTGCGCTCCTCCTTCTCCTTTTGCATCTTCACTTACGTCGCCCACTCTGTGAACGCCGTCCTTTTTGAAACCCGGGAGAAGATCGAGTTTCGGAAGGTAAGCTAGCTTATCTTGATTTCGCTGAAATGGATTCTTCGAATCATTTGATATCAAACTGAGATTGCCCAACGTTCCTTGCTCTTGCATGCGCTGGCTGTCCATTGCGCTGTCGCCTGAACGACTGCGAGCGAAGTCATTGGTGTTGCGCTCGGTCAAAAGCGAGTCGGTGTTGCGGTCGGCTTGACCATCTGCACTTCTATCATTCGATCTATCGACTTCTTTAGAGGTGTCTTCTTCCTTTGTCGCGGGGGCGTCACCTTTGCTCATCTCGATACTCCTAAAGAATGTCAGTGCGCGCTAATGCGAGCGCGCGTTTCTTGCGTGCTGATACATGGTGCATCAGAATCAGTGCGGCATTATTCACCGCACCATATCTGGTGTCGAGTAATTCGTGCTATGTCAAGCCGGACGCGATCGCTCGCGCCGTCAAGAACAAAGACATTCTCCCCTTGTGGGGCGGGAATAGAGTCGCGGACTGTTGGGGCCAGTCTTCGCTTTAATATCTGAACATGACGACAATAACGAGCCCTGAATTCGCTCGTGGGAGGAATATGTCGCAATACAGTATTATGTGTGTTGGTAGTTAGTTCATGCTGCCGAGATGCGCTTTAAGACGCTGCGGATTGCGTCAAAGAACTTGAGCTGAACTGCGCTCCATGTTATGGAGCAAACAACGAACATCCAGGCTAAATAGAAAAAGTGAACGAAGCGGACAAAAGTTTGAATTCGGGACAATCTACCTCTGAATAATTGGGAAATGATTGCGTCATATTCACCAATTTCGTAACCAGTGTTTCTTGCGAACAAAGCAAGGCAATGTTTTGTTCGACGAAACGAACCCCCTGAGTGAGCACATCTTACATTTAAGATCGTGAAAATTGCGTGGAATTACGCATGACAATTGATACGCGAAATAGTGTATGCGACTTTTTAGCAGAAGTAACTTCCAGGCACGGGACTGTCGGTGATGAAGCGCCAGCGCTTCTGTCCGCCAAGCTTTCCGCCTTTGAGATAGTCACCGACTGATTTATAGAATTCCATTGTTTGCGGAAATAATTCGTCTTCAGTGACAACTTCTGCTGCAATTTCAGCTGCGATTTCTTCGGGAGCTCGCGTGTCTTCTGCCGCATCTCGGCGTTGTTTTGTTTCTGGATCGATTTCCAGTCTGTCTTTCGACCATGGGAATGTGCAATATTGGCTCAACAACCCGCACACGTCGGGGGCGCAGGGACCCTCCTCCAGCCAGTTGAGATTGAAGGAGAAAATTGTTTGTCCTTTTGCAACTCGTTCGATTGGAAGTTTTGAAAGATTCCAATTGTTTGCTACCACGATCAAACTTTCTTCTCGTGAAATAGTGCTCGGGTCCACCACAATCTCAACCGGTGCGCGAAGAATCTTGCCGACGGCTGCAGCTATTATCATCGAATCGCGATCTTCGATGGTAAGCAGAGTTTTCGGTAATCGATTTAGAGTCGCCAGGAATGTCTTTAACTTTCGCAGTGTGAGCGCCAATTGTGGATAACTCAAGCCGACATACACCCAGCGCCCACCGGCAACCGCTAGACCGTTTTGTCCATTGCGATCATCAAAATATTCAAGTATCGCCGCGCCGTATTGCACAAAGTGCCAGTGCATTACAATCGGTTTCGGTTCAGGAATCAGAGAAAGGCGCATCCGCAATTCATCCAGCTTATCCAACGCGTAAAGTGCGCCGCGAATCTCATTGCTGGCTGCTTCGGAAAGAAATTGACGGCGTGATTCTTTGATGAATCGATCTGTATTTTCATCAATTCCGCAAAGAAGAGACGACCAAAAATATTGATAGTTCACCCAGAAATTTTGTCCACGCTCAACATTCGCCAGCACTGCTCTTCCTTTTTGTGGATAGAACTGGCCGCAATAAGCAATTGCTAACTCAAGTGCGATGTTGGCGTCGCCTGGTCGCAATTTAAGCGCGCGCTCGAGCAAAGGAACAGCAAGACGGTCGTGACCGACGTCAATGAAGTGGTATCCGAGATCATAGAAAGCATCAGGGTCTTCGAAGTTCGAAATTGCCCGATCGAAAAGTGCTGCTTCATCGGGGGCGCCAATCTTAAGCAGACACGCGGATGCAAGTTGATAACACTTCAGTTCATGTGGATCTGCCGTCAGCGCGAATACCAGAAGCCGAAGGCATTCACTGAAATTTCCTTGCTCAAAGTGTTCTTGAGCAGATTCAAAGCTCGTCTTTTCGGCTGTCATAAAACTTCCAGAAATCCCTCAGTGATTATAACCCTGTCGCGTCATTCTGTGATTCGAAAAATGTCCACGCTTTTTTGCGGACACGACCTTGCGTGCCTTTGTTTAGACCAGCCGGACCGGCAGTCTTGAACTTGCTATTTCCAGTCAAGATTCGAAAACCTTTATTGGTAAGACGTTTGGTGATTGAATACAAGCTTTGTCAAGCACCGGCGTGACCTGACCTTTTCTCGGTGGCAGTGTCACCCTCAGCAATAAGGGCATAAATTCTGACAGCATGACAAGAGGTGGCGAGCTCACCGATGAGACTCGGTAGGTGAGGCAAACTCCCTACTCTAAGAACCATTTAGTCCACAGCCACCATGCCCAATGTGTTACGCTGTCCATAGGCGCACGCCGTATATGCGTGCTCTAAGTGGTGTCTTACCAGACGAGCGAGACTAAATCGATGTTCAGTTTTTTGAATAAAGCGAGAGTGAATGTTGCGGTCATCGCATGTTTGTTTCTCTCACAAATGCCCGCCGCACTTTCAAATGAATTGCAACGGCTCGGCAGTGACATCGAAGGTAGTGGCACTCTGATTTGCCAGCTTATGGAAATGGACGCACCCCCAGTGCTTCCTCATGTGGGCAAGGATAAGAGTGCTCCAGTCATTGACGTAACTCCAGTCATGTCTTGGATGCCGGAGGGCAAGCCGAAGGGCGTGCTTGTTTGCGTGCATGGATTAGGATTGCACAAAGGAACTTACGCTCCATTCGGTGAACGCATGGCGAAAGCCGGTTATGCCATTTATGCGATGGACGTGCGCGGTTTCGGCGAGTTTCAACAATTGCCCGGCGATCGCAAATGTAATTTTTCAAAATGCATGGATGATGTGCGCGATGCCCTAAAGCTCGTTCATGAGTTGCACAAAGATGTTCCTGTGTATGTGCTTGGTGAATCTATGGGCGGTGCTATTGCCATGCGCATAACGGAAGAGCATCCCGAGCTTGTCGACGGTTTGATTTCTTCAGTCCCCGGAGCTAAGAGAAAGAACGCCGGAGGCATGACGATGAAGGTCGGCATGAAATTACTGACCGGTGGTACCGGAGCTGAGATCAATGTAGGCGACAGCGTAATTAAGCAGTCAACCAAGAAGGAAGAGCTACGCAAGGCATGGAGCGAAGATCAACTTGCTCGGATGACATTGACTGCCGGAGAGCTTATGCAGTTCCAAAATTTCATGAATGAAAACGAGAAATTCGCCAACAAGATCACCAAGACACCAGTTCTAATGGTTCAGGGGGCGCAAGATGAGCTGGTCAAGCAATCCGACAATGAAGCGATTTTGAAAAGAATCGGTTGCGAGGATAAGCTGCTGGTTTTTGTAGCAAATGGTGAACACCTGATTTTTGAAGAAGGACAATTCGACGAAACCGATGTGGCGCTGGTCTTGCGCTGGTTGGATGCGCCAGCGCCCAAGCGCAAAACAATCGAAGGCTAAGATCTGAGTGTCGTCTAAACGCAAGCGCGGTTCGAATGGGAGCGCAGGCTTCCAGCCTGCTTCTAAAAATAGCCTACAATCTAGTACTACTCCCGAACAAGGAGCTCTTCGGAGT
Source organism: Candidatus Obscuribacterales bacterium (assembly GCA_021732085.1). Classification (GTDB taxonomy): domain Bacteria; phylum Cyanobacteriota; class Vampirovibrionia; order Obscuribacterales; family Obscuribacteraceae; genus JAIEPM01. Next base: position 72,861 of record JAKFVQ010000024.1, read on the forward strand.
CGGTGGCGCTCTTCAATTAACTATCTGATTCGGGCTAAATAGAGTTTCGCTTATGCAGAATGTCACCGGCGTTGAAGCGCTTGTATGCTCGATGTGCAAGAAAATAGGTGAGCGGTTTGCGGCACGGATTGCATTTTTGATCCAGTAACAAGTGGGTCAGAACCGACAAAGTGATGCCGACCCGATAGGCGCGCTTCTCCGGTTTCTTGAAGAGAAGGAAGAATAGAGCCAAAAGCTCATACGAGTGAAGCAGGAGATAAAGCTTCCCACTGTAATGTTCGTGTTTTGCTTCGGAAATTTTTTCCCAATTTGGGCGCCAACCATGTGCCTTGACATAGTCCACAATGTGATCAGCGTCGATAAGCCAGCCGACCAGAAAGCTGGCAATACCTGCTCCTGGTGATTTATAACGATGATAAGTAAATAATCCGATGCCGGCTGAGGTGATTATGTGACCGAGTGTTCGCATTGATTTCGAAATCCTGAGGAGCATAAAAGATGAATAGTTACTTATTCTTTTATACATGAACACTGGCGGGGCTGCCAACTGGGGCTTGGTGCTACACCCTATGAAACAAATTGATGGTGCCTAAGGTCTTAAGGACTGTTTCACGGTATCCTTTTTAGTATTGAATTCCTGCTCAGGAGCCCAGCAATGATCGGCTTGCGCACCAGTTTATATAGAACAAGTATGTGTTCACTAGCAATGTCGCTTTCATTGCTTTGCTTACTTCCCTCGTTCGCTCAGGCTCAAGGAGCGACTCCAGCTCCTGCGGCCCCCGGCGCAACTCCTGCAAAGCCAGGACAATACACGCCAAATCCACGGGCCGTCAGCTTGTACAATTTGGGCTTGACTGCACACAAGCAGGGCAGCCCGGAATCCGCCATCATCTTTTTCAAGCGCGCCTGCGACATTGACCCTGATTTGGCTGATGCTCAGTACAACCTTGGTGTCCTTTATCAAATGCAGAAGCGCTTCAAGGAAGCTATTCCGCGCTTCGAGGAAGTGCTGCGTATAAAGCCAAGCGATCCTGATGCGCATTTCCAACTTGGAATCATCCTCCAGGATACTGGCAGACCAGGCGAGGCTCGTCAGCATTTATCAGCAATTGCGCCAAACAATCCTCATTTCGCCGAAGCTCAACGCCGTATTGGCCAGTTAGGCAATGCGGTGGCTGATCCCAATCCTGTTGTGCAGCAGCCGGCTCAGACTCCTCCTGCTCAGTTACAGCCACCCACTGATTTACCATCTCAAAATCCGGTCTACACTTCGCCAGGCACTGGGACTGCGTATGGAGCAATGCCGCAGAATCAAGCGCCAATCAGCACACCGCCTGCTGCGACCCCACAAGCTGATCCGTACAAAGATCAGCCTGCAACCGCTTACATTCCAAATAGCAATCAAGCGCCGCCCCCGGCCCAAACCGGACCAGTGCCGAACATGCCGAACTCATCCCTTCGTGTAATCGCAACCGGCTTTTCCGCGCCATCCGGTCTGGCATTCGATCGCAACGGCAGCCTTTACGTAGCAAACTACATGACTAACAGCATCGACCGAATCAGCCCGGACGGAACACGCAACACGTTCTGCACAGGAGTCAATTTGCGCGGTCCAATCGGATTGGTTGTGGACGATTCAAACAATCTCTATGTAGCCAACTATAACTCGGGCACGGTTGTGCGAGTCAGCCCAGCCGGTATATCGAACATCATTGCGTCGGGCTTCAAGAAACCTTATTACTTGACCCTCGACAAAGATGGCAACTTGTATGTTAGCCAGCAGGAAGACAACTCAATTGTTCGCATCGTGCTGCCTCGCGCACTCGGTGCTCGCACCCCATAGCGCCTGGAACCAGTCCAGGGTTAGACAGTCTATTCTCCAGTACTCGGTTCAGCGACTAAACTGCGATAACAACTATGCCTGCAATGTACGATCCGAAGGCATTCACGCCATTCCGCACATTCCTCTATATGGCGACGGCGCGCTATTTCTTTGGACCGCTTTTCTTTGTCCAAAATCGCTTGGAATGGCATGGGCGCGAAAACATTCCGGATGGTCCCTGTGTTTTCGTTTCGAACCATTTGTCGAATTGGGATCCACCGCTGGTAACGCGCATTGTTGATCGCCCTGTATCGTATTTGGCAAAGAAGGAGCTCTATACGGATCCGTTCTTCAAAAACCTTGTGCGCGCTTACGGCGCGATTTCGATTGATCGAGATAAGCCAGAGAAATCCACGTTCAAAGCCGTAAAGGAAATGCTGTCGCAGGGATGGAATCTTGGGATGTTCATTGAGGGTACGCGGAGCAAGACGCCGGGCATTCTCGGACAACCGCACATCGGACCAGCCTACTTCGCTAAAGCAAACAAGTTGCCCCTTGTGCCAATTGGAATCATTGGCAGCAATGTTAAAAACGGAAAAGTGGTGGCATACATCGGAAAGCCCATAGATCAGTCAGACGATCTTGAGGAAACGACTTGGCGAACCCTGAAGGCAATCGCAGATTTGACCGGATTTCAGATGCCTGAGCGGCTGATAGAAGCGGAAAAGACCGTTTGACCGGGCCGCTCGATTCTGTTTCACAAAGCTCGCACGCACAGCCGTTACTCTAGTCTTGTGCAATTGCGCACATTAGCTGATTAGGCATTAGGGTGGCTTTGGTTATGGAAAATAATTTCGAAAGTGGAAAAGCAAACGATACCGGCGCTGCTCTTGCAGATACCGGCGCATCAACGAACAACGAAAGTATTGTCAACGTTCTTGCGATTTTGTCCGATGGAAAAACAACAATGCGCGGTCCATCCGGCACCGGCTTCATAGTCGACTACGACAAAGCAGAACAATGCACTGTCGCAACATCTCTGCATGCCATCATTCCTGATAGCCGAGCGCCGCTTGCCTCAATTGAAGTCACCGGCGCCGACGGCAAGAAATACCCAGCACATTTTGCTGAGGTCGATCGCCCTCACGATCTGGCGTTGCTAACACTGGATGGCGTAAGTAAGACAGATTCAGTTTGTAAGCATTTGCCGCTGGCTGACGATTTGAATAATTTGAAAGCCGGCGACTCGGTCACACGATTGACCAGAAGTCGCTGGGGCGATGCTTCTCAGAACGTGGGCAGCTTCACATTCAGTGCTAAACGCGATGATATCGAACTTGTGAAATTGGAAGGCGAAGATTTCAATCGCTCCGTAATGGTATTTGATCTCTATAATAATCGTGGTGTCGACCTTGGTGGCAGCCCGATTCTAAATTCAGAGGGCAAAGTAATCGCCATTCATGGCGGTGGACTCGATGGAAAAACCAGCGTCGCCACCCCAGTTGATTCGCTTCAATCGCTAATGAAGGTTGAGCACGGAAAACGCTGATGTGATCTATTGAAAGTCGTATCCTCACAAATTGAACATGTCTGTTGAAGAGCTTCGCCGTACGGTGATGAAAGCGACGGAGATCAGGGCGCATGATTAAATCTGCTTTACAACCGCCGGGAAACTGATATTATCGTGGGTGTTCTAGACTGATTTGGTCTAGATTTTCACTTTCCGCACATTACTACTTAAATTCAGGGGTTAAGGTTCAAGCTGGAACTTGAACAGTTCGGGCTCGGTTCGCAATAGCTAAGCAGCTCATTCTTTTCCGCTTTAACAGAGCCGCAGAGCATCCGTCTGGGAGGGTGCATTCAGCTATTTTGTTCAATTTATCTTGAGTTGGTGTTCACCGCCAAACATTCATTCGTTTCCTGCATAGTTTGCTGTAGCACAAGTGTTTTGTGCGCAGCTTGTGCTTCAAAATTTCAAAATAAATATTCGATGCTAACTTGATAGGGCAGGTTAGCTCGGAGTTCTTTCAGCCGTAATTAATTCGGGTAATTGCGTTTGAGGTAAAGTCGTGGCTTCTGATTCGGAAAGCGATGTTTCCAATCGTGTCTCAGATAACAGTGCCGACCGCCAGGAAGGTAGATCTGAACAGCACGATAGAATGGTTGGTGAAACACAACAAGGTGCTGTTGCCGAAAATTTTGGTCGGAACAGTTCTGAACAGCGTAGCCAAGATTCCAGAAACCTTGTGCAGGGTGGTGCTCTTCCTGATCTCTTGCTTGAGGATTCAGGTTCGAAGAACTCCCAGAAGGGAGCGTCTGATTCGTCTGCTCAACGACAAGCCGGTTCTGAAAGCGCACGGCAATTTTCCGATCCCGGTCTAGCCTCTGTCGATGAAGCCTTGCAAAAAGGTTCAGCCGCTGCCAATGATGCGCCAGCTGTGCGCTCTGAAGGAGGCACTGGATTCGTTGATCCGGCGCTTTCTTCCGTCAATGATGCTCTGCAGAAGGGGTCTGCTGCCAAGGACGCTCCGGCTTCTCCGCAAAGAGCTGAAGGGCGAGATGGAAATGCAGAGAGGAATAAACCTGAGGCTGAAAATAAGAAGGATGCAAGCGATGCAAGTAAACCAGCCAATGCGCTCACTCCACCAGAACCAGTAACCTTTCGCGATGTCCAGCCCAGCGGCTACACCCCCGGTGGCGGTGGCATCAATGGTGGCAATTATGATTTGCATGATCGGAAGGCTCCGACCACCGCTGACTTCTTTGACAAGAAAAATCCATCGGATTATGTGTCGATTGCCGTGGATCGCAATGCACATGTAAAGGACGGCCAACTTTTTTACTCGCCAGAATTAGACAAAAAATATGCCAATCAGCTGGCAGAAAAATATCCAAATACAAAACCTGAAGATAGGCATATGTGGCTGAGGGCGGTTGACAGTGGCAGCGCTTTTGATAATACCTGGGGGAAAGGAGGCGGTCCAAGTCGAGTTGATGTTGCGGTGCCGAACGCAGCAGAAGCAGCTCAGATTAACAAGAATGGGCACGCGAAGAAGGATCCTAGCGATGCGATCAGCCTCACAATGGTTCCTGAAAGCGACAAAGATCGCGTTGCGGCTTTGGCAAAAATGCCGAACAGCCCAAAACATGAACATATTAAAGGGCTAGATTTCGGTTACCGCGATGAGAAAAAACCATACGTCCGTCTCTTCGACGCCCCGACACCAGCAAATAATCGCAAACGATGAGATGACAATTAGATTCGTTGTAATTCGATGAGAGTCCGGTCTGTCTCGGACAAGTTGTCGAGGAACCAGGAGAAGCGGACGCGTTGGCTTGTTAGCACGATGATTTGGCAGTCTTTCAAAACATTTTTCAGCAACAGCTTCATGCAGTCTGTAAATCGTTTGTCGTCGAGATCGAAAAATGGTTCTTCAAGGACGAGCGGAAACGGAAGTTTTCTACTGACGTATTGGCAGAGAATCATGCGCGGGAGCCATGATGCCAGGCGAGCTAGTCCTCGACTTAAGCGCTCGTTTCGGTGACCCGATCTGCTGGCTGCTAGTTTTAGCTGGTCTTCTTCGACTACGTCCTCTTCGCCTTTGAGCTTGATTTTTACTTGCAGATTTTTATCCCAGATAATTTCTTCAATTTCAAGATCGAGTTCTTTCAGAAATTCATCTGACAGCTCCTTCAATTCATGCGCCCAGAACGATTTGCTCTCTTGTGCCACTTTGATTAGACTGTCGCGGGCAAGTTCGAGCGCGCGCTTGTTGTGATTTATCTTTTTGAGATCGCGTTCCAGAATTTCTAGCTCATGTTTTGTTTTTGGATGAAACTCGTCGAAATTATGCACCATTGAGCGTATCTTGTGTCGGAGTTCTTCGGCTTTCTGTTCATTTGTGCGCATATCATGTTCGAGCCCGGTGCTTTCTCCTTGTACCAGGCGACCGATTTCATTATCGTCGATTGTTTCTGAAAGAATGTCTGGATAGAGGCTAATCAGATTCTGCATCTTGGCCCAGGCATCAGTGCGCCGATGCTGCAATTTCGTCAATACTGTGCCAAGGTCGTTCTCCAAAATTTCGGTAGCTAGATCCTTGCTCATGCGTTCCAGCTCTATCGTTACTGAATCCCATTTACGATAGTTTTGAGATTTTGACTCAAACTCTTCATACGACTTGTCTAAATCTTCGGGATCAGACAATCCGGCCTGGTAAAAGAAATCACGCAGCATGGAATCAATGTCTCTAATTTCGCCCTCAAGGAATCGCATCTCCGACCGCCGATGCTCGATTATGGTGTTGTTGCGCTCGAGTTCTCGATGTTGTTCTTTGTGCAAGAGAATTTCGCCTGCAAGTCCAGTGCAGGCTACGGTTGTGATTTTGCTCAGGCGGCGATTGATCTTTTTGAAGTAATCTTCGTTTGCTTCTTTAAGTAGATTCTCCAGCTGCAGCTCGCGAGCCTCCAACATATGATCGAAAAGGTCCAGCTGCTTGAGCTGCGCTGCAAGTCCGGCATATGTTTGCAATTTCTTGAACATATCGGCGGCGCCCTTGAATTGATTACTCACCGCGATATGTTCAGCACGTTGCTGAACGCCTGCGACAGCTTCGCTGAACTTGAGTTCGTTTTCGGCATGTTGATCCCGCTCGCGGGCCAACGTCGTGATCCTTGTGGAAAGATCGGCGCGCACTCCTTTGAAAAGCTGCGGTAAGGCTACGAGAATTGCCAGGAGCAGGACGAAGCAAGTGCCGCAAATGATCATCAAAATGCTGCTGTATTCTGAAGTCTTGCTTAGGGATGCTACGACGAGCAGCGCGGCTGAAAGACTTAAAAGTCCGGTGAAAGCATTAAAGGCACGGGTGCCCTTTCCATTGAAACTAATCAAATCAAGCTCTAAAGTCTTGAGTTGATCGTTCATGTTCTTAGATAAGGCGATGGCTGTGTTCAGAGTGTCCTTATTCGATTTCAATTCACTTTGGAGGCGATACGCCTCTTCCAAATCGCTCGGCTTCATAGCCAGAATGGCTTTACGTAGCAATGCGATTTGATCGAAGTCGACACCGGCTTCCTTGACGCGGCGCATCTCCTTAGCTCTGTCATGCTGAAGTTGTTCAACTTCAGTGTTAGCTGATTCTATAATCTTTGCCAATCCATAAAGTTGTTGAGCGTCTTCTATGCTGAATTCTTGAATGGCTCCAGCCCCAGCTAGAAAACTGCTTTGCAGTGCGATGATCTCAGTCTCGCCTGCCGAAATCTCATCAAATAAGCGCTCCCTGTCGCTTATCCTTGCCAGGCGCTTTGTCCAAAGCTCCTGAACTTTTCGCAAGGCGCTGATTGGGAAGCGCGATAAATTACCTAAGGATTGAAGTTCGCGTTTTAACTCAGCTTCGTGCAGTAATCGTTGTTGCACTTTCATGATCCGCGAATCAAGTTCTGCCGTCTCCAAGCAGAGTTGGAAATATTCTTCTCGCTTTTGTGTGCGCCGAATGCTTTCCAATTCAGCTTCTATGTGGCGAAGTTCCTCAACCAAGACTGCAGCTTCAATGCGCTCTCGTTCCAGTTGATTTAGGCGTTCTTGCAAGAGTGCTTTGCCGCGGTTGAGAGCCGTAACCAAGTCTTCGATTTTATGTTGCTTGTTTCGGAACGGATATTTATCAAGCTTCTCAGTAACGATTCGTATGGCGTTATCTATGGTGTTACTGGTTTCGGAGCGACTTTCTAAGTGTCCAAGCACGGCAAGGCGCTGTTGCGCATCCACAAAAGTTTCGCGCAGGCTTTCATCTTGTTCAATAAGAAAGAATGGCTTGAATAGCTCGTTTCCTGAGAGCTGAGAATCGATTGACTCAAGGAGATTGAGTCGCAGCCGCTCATCTTCCATCATGCACAGATTGAGCTTGTCCGCGCTAAACTGTAAGCTGCCATTGGTAGCCCCAGAATTCTGCGCGAAACTAGCTCCGTTAATCTGCATTTCTTAGCGTTACCTTGCCTTCTCTGAGTGCTTCCAAGCCAAAGAAAAGCGCATCGTCAATGATCGCTAGCTCATCGTCATCGTTGCCCTTCTCACCGGCATCTGTTGAACGATTCGCTTCTGCAAACATCGCGTTCAGGTGCTCAACCAAGCTATGCTCTACCTTGTTTTCTGAAGACAGATTTGCTAGATAGTCAGGTCGTGACGTGTCGCCACAACGAATATGAAAGAATGTTTTTTCGCGAATTTGCTGAACTAGATTCTGTTCTTGTCCCGCAGGATATGAACCGCTTAAGTTAAACAAGAGAATGTCTTCCTCTCTTATTCCGCAGGCGATGAGGTTGCTTTCAAGCTGTCTTGTCCACTGCTCCGGAGCGATTGTGCTGAGATCCATATTCAGATTTATTATTCGTCTTGGGTCGAACTCGATTGGTTCAAGTTCAAGCTCTAATCGCCCTGGTAGTTTTCGAGCTAAGTCGGCTGAAAGTCCAATGCGCGCTCCACTTTCCTTCGCAGTTTGGGCGCTGAAGGTCCCAGTTGCGGCCGCTACTACCCGACCTTCTTCCGAACGGCTCCGACTTTGATTTAGCAAACCTGAAACCGCGGTGTACGAGAAATCAGGTTGCCCAATCATTTCTGAAAACTCTTCGTCACTCAGAGAACTATCAATGTAATTTGCCGGAAGTGGATAGAGCAATACATTCAACGCACCGCGGTCGTGCTCTTCCAGCGGAGGCAGCTTAAGTTCCGCCCCTCCCTCCACATCGTTAAGATGCCTGGGGACTGCGCTTATGCGCACATTATTCTTTTCCGTCAATGACGTCGTTTGCAAACCGGGACCCCGGAAAATATGAACATTGGCTGTCCAATCATCCAATCCTCGAGAATTGAGCACGTCCTCCAGGTAGAAACTGTTACGGCTCAGGGGATCAATTGCACCAGGACAGACATATACAGGAAGGGGTGAAGCCGCTGCGAAGATTCGCTGTATTGCCCCAACCGTCCTTGCCGTCACATTCGTCTGGTCGAACAAATTACCCGGAATCAAAATCGCGTCCATTGATTTTTCTTTTGCGAAGTTCATCGCTCTTCTCAGAGCTTCCAGGCTTTCCTCTAAGCGCTCTTGGCGTTGCGATGGTGACAAATGCAGGCTCAATGAAGTCGTGCTTCCGAGGCGCAAATCAGAGATTTGCAGGAAATAGAATTTAATTGAGTTGTTGCTTTCCATTTATAGATTCTGAGTCTCGATCAGTTCTCGACTGCTTTGGGATTAAACTAACTCCAATATGGTTGCCATCCCCTGTCCGACGCCAATACACATGGTGGCAAGACCGTAACGTAAAGAGCTCCGCTGCATTTCTCTAGCTAAAGTGCCAAGCAAGCGCGACCCGCTCATACCGAGTGGATGTCCAAGGGCGATAGCGCCGCCGTTCACATTCACCTTGCTCAGATTTATACCTAGTTCGTCAGTGCAAGCTAATACCTGCGCGGCGAAAGCCTCATTCAATTCGAAGACATCAATGTTTTCTAGTTTCAGCCCGGCTCTCTGTAGAACCTTTCGTGTTGCCGGCACAGGACCTATTCCCATGCAAGCTGGATCGACTCCAGCGACGGCCGCGGCAACGAAGCGTGCGAGCGGTTTGAGACCTAGTGCCCGTGCTTTTTCTTCCGACATCAGCAGAAGTCCGCAGGCACCATCGTTAACACCACTGGCATTGCCGGCTGTCACCGTTCCGCCCTCACGAAAGGCCGGCTTCAATCTTTCAAGATCGGCCATTGTTGTCTCTGGGCGCGGGTGCTCATCTGTATTAACAATCTTGGGATCGCCCTTCCTTTGCGGTATTGAAACCTGCACTATCTCTTCTTTGAAGACGCCGGCAGCATACGCTTTACCATATTTTTGCTGGCTGGAAACGGCAAATTCATCCTGGCGCTTACGCTCGATTTTGTATTTTTCGGCAACGTTTTCAGCTGTTTCGCCCATACTGTAGGGATGGTGCATTTGGGCGAGCTTTTTGTTCGTAAAACGCCAGCCGAGCGTGCTGTCATAAATTTGCGCATCGCGCGAATAGGCTGAGTCAGCCTTTCCCATTACAAATGGTGCGCGCGTCATGGACTCAACACCGCCGGCGATATAGATATCACCGGCGCCTGTTTGAATTGCACGAGCGGCGTGAGCAACAGCATCCATGCTGGAGGCGCACAGGCGATTTATTGTGGTTCCGGCGACGCTGATTGGCAATCCAGCAAGAAGAAGCGACATGCGTGCGACATTTCTGTTATCCTCGCCCGCCTGATTGGCGCAACCGAAGATGACGTCTTCGATTTCGACGGCATCGATTGGGTTTCTTTTTAGCAATTCCGCTATGACTATTGCTCCCAAATCATCGGAGCGCACATCCTTTAAGGCGCCGCCATAGCGACCGATTGGTGTGCGGATTGTGTCGACTATAACTACATCTTTCATTTTCGTTCTCTGCTTTTTGTTACCGGTTTGTGTTTTTGTTGGATTAGGATTCTTATGGAGCTGCTGGAGTGATCCAGATTTCATTGTCTTTGGCAAGCTGGGCTAGCACCACCGGTGGTGTCGCTGGGTTTGCTGCCGTCGCTCTTCTGACGGCTGGCTCACGATCCTTTGCTAGTGCGGTTAATACCTCCGCTGGCATTGACGTGTTTTCGGCCAGGCTCTTGCGCACCCAGCTATCGTTGTCGTCGATCAGGCGTTTTTGCGAATTCGAATCGAGTCTCTTACTGGCTGCAACTGCGCAACGAACTTCTGCACTTGGATCTGTTTCCAGCTTCATCAGTAGATCGCCTGGCAATCGCGGACTTTCAGCGGCTTCTGCCCGTAGATCTGGATCCTCGCATGTTACTAGAGATTGCAATATTTCCATCGGACAATTCTTGTGGGAAGCTAGCATGAGCTTTAAGGAATCCCCTCCGTCAGCCGCCATAATAGCGATGGCTTCACCTGAAAGATCTGGTCTTGTTAGTAAAATTCTGCGCAAAACTGAATCCCGTCTTTTGGCAATTTCATTCAAGGTCGCCGCATCAGTGGAGGGATTGCTAGCGATTGCCATGATCACGTCGTCAGAGTGATCTGTGCGCAGAGATGCCAGCAGAGTTTTCGGACTTGCTGGATTAAGACCAACATCTTGCCGGACTTTCTCATTAGTATCCTTACTTAGCTGCTCAAGGACATCGAGCGGAGTTTTTGGATTGCGCGCCAGCGATCCTCTGACACGCGCGAAACTGTCATCCTTGAGTGCTTTCGCCGTTTCCGGGGTGACTTGAGGGTTTCCGGCAAGTACCAATCTAACCAAGGCAGATGGATGCGCTGCCAGCTTCAACTGAACGTCTTGAGTCAAATCCACTCTTGCTGCACAGGCCTGTGTTACCGCGAGCACCGCATCTGTTGCCAACTGAGTCACGGATTCTCTGTCCAGTGATGGGTTGAATGCTGCTGCTGCGCGTGCCAGCGCCGATTTATCCTTAGCCAGCTTGCTCAGTGTTAGTGCTTCGCTTGCTCGGTTGTGAGCGACTGCCTCACGCACAGCGTCGTGTGGATCAACTGCCAGTTGCGCAAGCACCGCAGATGGTGTTTTCTTATTGGCGGCAAGCTCGACTCTCACCTCATAGCTCTTATCTTTTGCCAGAGTTTTTAGCGTATCGACCGGTGTAGATGGATTTCCTGCGACCGCTTGCCGCACAATCATATTGGCGTCATCACTCAAATCGATAAGAGCTTGCGAAGGAGCGTTGCTGTTGGAGGCAACATACGCCTTTACTCCTAGATCGCCATCCTTTGCCAGGTTCAAGAGGATGAGCGGTGAGCTATTCTGGCGCGCCATAAAAGTTCTGACCATGCGATCGCCCACGCGCAACAGTCTATGCTGCACATCTTGGGGCGAATTAGGATTGCGGGCCAGGCTCAGCAACAAATATTCCGTCTGCACAGGATTGCTTACTAGCTTTCTAAGCACCTCAGGAGGCGTTTTTCCATGCGATGCGAGCAATTCATAAGTGCTGGGGTTTTGTCCCTCTGCCAACCGTTCGAGGGTAGCAAGCGGCGGCAACTTTGTTGAGCGCAAAATGGCATCACGTACTTTCTGGTCGCTGTCACCGACAAGCAGCGCTTTTAGCTCATCCGGGCAGTTTGGGTTGGCAAGTACTGCCATTCTCACTGATGCGGACGGATCCTTTGATAGTTCCTTCAATGAATCTTGAGGGCAGTTCGGATTCTGGGCCGCGGCAATTTTGATGTGAGGAGCCGGAAATGCATTGCTGGCTGCAGACGCACTCGCTTTTGAAGTTTCCGCTGTCGGGCTCATAACTGTAGCTGCCGTGCTCTGTCCAAGAGCTTTTTGCTGCATCGAGCCGAGCAGGATGGACCCGGCAATGCTCAAATAAATGAATGAGGAAGGGGTCAATGAGCGATTGAGCAGTGAGAAAATTCCAGTTGGCAACTTCAAAATCATTCTCCGAATTGGCGCGCACTGCCTCCAATTTTACAGGGTTACGAGATTTGAATTGTGTCTACTGGAAACTTGTAATTTGACCAAATTGCCGAACTTACTTGTTGTACTTAGAAAGAGTCCGGAAGCAGCGCCCTAGGGGAGGAGATTATCCTTGATAGACTTTGCGAATTATTTCGCGAAGCGCATTTTTGTCCAGCTCTTGCGACACGTGTTCAATGTACTTAACCTGCCAGTCTTCAAGCGCTTTGATGATACTGGAGAGAGACAAGGATGCAGCTTTGGCTGCTGCCATGTCGACGCCCACTTCGCATCCCTTCCCAATATTTAAAGTGCGGGCCACTGCCGAATAGCCCTGGCTTTCTCGAAGCGATATTCTGAGCAGTGCTTCGGAATGGTCGACCCCAATCTTTTCCGTCACCATTGAAATGATGTTGCGGAATTTTTCCAGGGGCCCTGCAATATCAGATTTGGGAATTTGGGTAAGTCTATAGTGCATAAGCCTGCCGATTGCCATAGCGACTTGCACCGTTTTTACATCGCCAATCTTTTTGATGATATCGTTAATGGTGCACAATCCATCTGCCAGCTTCCAGACGTTTCGCATATCATTAACTTCTTCAGGACTGAGCTGGTACCCTTCCTGCGGGTCCGTCATTTGACCTGTGCCGAGCAAGTTGCGCTGATCTTGCAGTTTTTCCAAGATTGTTTTTGGACCTTTCTCCAGCTTCTTCCAGACAGCCTCGATGTTGTCACTTGCAAGTGCCGAATCGAGCAGAAGCTTGTCGATAGGACGTGTAACTTTGCATTCTTCGGTGGCAAGGTCAGGTGGAGCGCTTCTTTCTAAAAAGACGAATACTCCTTCTTTCCATACCGAAACGAACTCAGTTACGGCGCTGTTGCCTTTCAACTTGCCTTGTTTTGCATGAGTTAGTTTGCCTTGTTCATAAATGGCGCGGAAAGACAGGTCGCGATAATCGACAGTAAGAACTCCATTGGCGCGATTGCTTGATAGATTCTGGAGGACACCTGCAGGGTCGCTGCTGACGAGGTTCCCTATGATTGTTTGAACGTGTGACTCGCCTGCCGCATTCAATACTTTTGTGCGTTTCTTTTCAGAACCGCGCTGTTGTCCAAAAAATGCCTGGTCTTGAAGAGCTAGTTCGAGCTGGCGTGCGCTGACAAGACCCTTTGCGACACACATTGCACCAAGTGAAAGGCTCTGGGAGCCTTTGGAATTAGTCATCGCGAAGATTAGTTCATCAAGCTGCTCGCGGGTCAGCAAGCGTGACTCGATAAAGTAGTCTTTTAATTTGAAGGGGCGGCCATTGCGGAATTGCTCGACCAGGAAAGGAATCTTTGGAAAAATTGGATAGATGGCACCAATCTTTTCTAAGCCGCGAAGCTCTTCAAGGAGCTCGTTAAAAGAGAGCGTCTGAGCCAGGCGTTGTGCCACCGAGTTCAGTGGCGTGTAATTGTCTATGGCAGAAAGAACTAGATTGCGCCGCTTTGAACCTTCCACTCCGGCCTTGAGCTTTATGCCGAATTGAGTAAGCACAGGAATGACTGTAAATAGAATTTGCTCAGAGAGATCCGAACTGTCTGGGCGAATCTCAATTGTTGCTCCCATCGCTTGTTGAATATGTTTGGCGATCGTCGTTGAATAGTCGTAGACCGACGAAAAGCTCTCAAATAAATGAAAGGAGAGGAAGCCTGCTGGTGACTCTTTGATAAATGCAGCCGCCTTGTCTTGCTTGACGAAGACCATCGAGCCCTGCACTTCCAGTAAGACGCGACCTGCAGTGGCAGCTGTTATTAATTCTTCGGTTGGAAAGAGAAATCCCGGTTGTGTCGCGTCGATGATGATCACATCGAAGGTTCTTTTGGATTTTGAAAGACCCTCCAGTTCATCCATCAACATGGGACCGTATTTCAGAACCAAGACGTTCTCATGCGCCACACTTTCGGCCAGGCGCAAAGTGATCTCGTCTGCTTCAGTTGCATCGTCGAATCGTTTCTTTGGATCTTGTTGCATTGGTTGCCAAATCATCATGCCACGCCGGACCCATGCAAAGGTCTAAGAATTTTATTCCCCGATTGTCTCTTGCCTTGCTCATTTTACGGATCTCTCGGCAAGAAAATGATGTCTGATATTACTTGCAAAGCAGTAAGGAAGCGCAAAGTTTGCAAACTGTCTTGCTCCCGAATTTGGCTCCAAGCCCGGATTCAAGCACTCGTCAAGCGGTATTCGGAAAACGAATGAACTAAATCGGATGTCAATGGCTGAATTCTTTAATATATGTCTATAATTGATAAATCACTTACGCCCTGTCTTTCTTTAGATTTCATGGCCAAGATTTTGTTGGTTGAGGACGACAAAATGATGGGTAGACTGGTTACCCTTCAGTTAGAACGCGACCATTACGTCGTGGAGAGAGTCGACAGCGCCAAAGATGCACTTTTCAATCTCCGCGTTCACGAATACGATCTTGTAATCCTCGATTGGATGTTGCCTGATCAAACGGGGTTAGAAGTTTGCCGGTCATATAGAAGTGCAGGCGGCAAGGTTCCGATATTAATGTTGACGGCAAAGGGTGAAGCCCACGACAAGGTAAGCGCGCTTGATACCGGCGCCGATGATTACCTCGTTAAGCCATTTGTACCGGAAGAACTTAACGCCCGTGTCAGGGCCCTATTGCGGCGGCCGACAATCATTACGGGAAAGACTTTTCAAGTTCGCGACCTGCTGCTCGATACGGCTAGCCGCCAGGTGAGCCGGGCCGGGCGGACGGTTGAATTGACGGCTAAAGAATTTGCCTTGCTCGAACTTTTGATGAGGCATCCTAGCCAGAGCTTTACTGTCGAGGCCATTCTCGATCGTCTTTGGAAGTCGGAAACAAATGCTTCGCTGGAAACGGTTCGAACACATGTCAAAACCTTGCGCCGAAAGATAGGCGATAACGAAGAGAACCCAATTATCAGAACCCGTCGCGGACTGGGCTACCGTATTGTCGGCGAAGGCGAACTGTCTTAACGGAAGCCCGACATAATTTCGTTCGATTCTGATTTTACGGTGTCAGCATCAGAACCTCGATCTTGGCTTTTGTAAAAAGCTGCCAAATGGTTCAGAGCTTCGGCAAGTTTTGGGGAATTTCCATAACGCTTTCTTGCATGCTCTACATAGGATTTGAAAATCTTCTCTGCATCCATCGTCTTGCCTTGCTTTGCCAACACTTGAGCGAGGCTGAGCTCACTTTGCTCCATGGCGTTCCGCGCATCGTTAGTGTAATACTGCGCGCTGCTGCCATTTGCGCCATCAAAGATTGTGACTACTTGCCGCAAGAGGCGCTCGCTTTCAGATAGGCGACCCTGTCTTTGGTAGAGTTCGGCAAGGCTGCTCAATGTATTTGCGACTTCTATGGAGCCGGGTAAATGCTGCGGATTTTGGATAGCATCGGTGAGGAAGCCGCGCACATTGCGAAAGTCGCCTTCGCCATCGGCAAGCGCTTCTGAATAATTGCTTGTCACTATCAGGGCTCGCTGATAATAATGTTCGGCGTCTGCATAGCGCCCTTGCTTGACGTAAAAATCGCCAAGCTGCCTGGCCAATTTTCCGGCAAGGGAAGACATAGCGCCCATCCCCGAGACGGCTGTTTTCAAGCCCTGTCTATAGTGATTCTCAGCATCGCTGTATGAGCCATCTGCGTTTTCTTTATCTGCTTGATCGAAATAGGCTTCAGCATCTGAAGCCGCGTTCGCTAGAGAGGACGGCGCTATTAGGAAGAGCGCAGAGCTTTGCAGAATCGCGATTAAGTTCTTAGGAAATGACATAGATGCTCCTCGTAATGCAATTCTAAATCACTATTTGGCTCAGCGGAAAACTATCCGAAGCATGAATTATGAGTAGCGATGAAAGATGGATGTCAAATATCGTTCCGGGTAGCTCTCAAGAAATCTTGAACGAGGTTTTTGATTGGCTGACAAGATCGGCAATTTCAGAGGATGTCCACGAAGCGAAAACCAGCTCTCCATCCTTTGGTGATGGCAGAAGTACGGTTTGCGGAATAGAGTGAAAAATTTGCGTTTGGCTGAAATTATATTTTGCTTTGAACCAATCAATCAGATTCATTTCCAGAATGCTTTCCAGCCAGCGCACTGAATTGGGTGCGATATTCAAAGCTTTTGCAGTATTGGTCTGCTTTGTCTGAGACCCTGCCCTGTCAATCTGTTCGGCATCGAAAGTAAGTGTGACTTGTGTTCTGATATCGTTTCTCAGCTCATTTTGTTTGAACAATCTTCTAATGGATTCTCGCAAGATCAGCCCTGCAAAAAATTCCTTAGTTAACGGCTCCGGCTGCTGCCGTTGCTGCAATACGGAAAGTTGAAATTCGATTTCCCCGATATCCTCTTTTTTGAGTCCTTTGTTTTCACTTAGCACGGTCAATATGAGCTGGTCTATTTCCGTTTCGATTTCGTTCAAGCGGTGGCGTCTGCGTCTATCACTACTTTCGATCTCTTGTAAAAGTTGCTCAGGATCCTCCTCACCCATGATAAATTTGTCGATTTCGCCAGGTGCTTTAAAGGAGAAAGTGTTCTCCCTGAACCGGTCCAACTCAAGTTTCAGGTTAAGCGCCTCTGCTCCCAAGTTCTCCATCCTGGAAAATTCGGAGCGTGAAAAATCGAGGTAGGGAAGCTGTTTTATATCACCAACCTGGCAGTTGAATGTCGGATTCAATAGCTCAGCGCAATAAACGATGAAGGATGAATTCAAGTAGGCTAGCAAAAAATTTTGCGATGTATCAAATGGAAAGAGGCAGGAGCCGCCAACGTCAAAGAGGCAGCCGGGCGGCATCTTGCGCACAGCGAATTGACCGGTGTTGACGAATGAAAAGGTGAGCCCTTCTCTGAAATAGTACTGTTCGTTTTTCACCACCCAAGAAATTTTTCCATCGAGGTACGGATAATTTTCGCCGACTGCTTGTTTGACTTCTTTTCCATCCTTACCCCAATCGATCACGGTTTCTATTGGCGCAGACCAGCGCTCGCTTCCTGCGCCTTTTACGTATGGATGCCATCGCACATTAAGTTCGGATTTCGGCACTTCCCACCAGTAACGCAAGAATCTTTGATTGTCACTGGTTGCAAGCCCTTGCTTGATATCGGTAACCTCACTCAACTTTCTGCACTTTGCCAAAAGCTCGGATAAGGATCTGGGACAGCGATAATTCATTGCGGCTGCCCGTTGTGATGTGAAGTCAGAGCATGACCGAAGTGAAAATTGCTTGCTCAAATCAGCTTGCTTGTTCTCTGATTTGCGCAAATCTAGAAAACGCATTTTGTGATCATCCTTCTTTTTGTCGCTTTTTCCCGAGCGCAAAACGATCAGCATGCTGTTTATCTTTTCTCCTGATTGCAGCGGAAACGTTCTTGTTCCTAGTTCGACGACGGATTCCACACTTCCATCACGCAGCCAATTCTTTCGAAGCTTTTCGTAGCTTGGCAAGAACAGCAATGAGGATTGCGTAATGAACCCAACATAACCCGATGGCATCGCTAGTTCCATCGCTCTTTCGATGAAGGCAGCGCTCAGGTCATGCTGTGAGTTTGGGTAGTTCTCTCTCAGGAATGACTTGAGGCGTCGATCCATCAGTCGACGTCCAATATAAGGAGGGTTTGCAATGACCAGATCTGCGCCGTCAGCCAGTGGGTGCCCTTTGGCGAAATCCCGAGCAAGGCTGCCAGTCTCGAGTTGATCCGAATTATCTCCTGTCGAGACGTTTGATAGGCGCAAATGAATTTCGCTTGCTGGAAATGCGCCTCCTTCTTTTTGCAGACGCGCTTGTGCTGTCGCAAGCAAAGCAAGCGCGCAAGTCCACAAGGCTCCTCTATCAATGTCACATCCAATTAGGTTGTGATTCAGAATTCGCTTTATTGAATGCCCCGCATTGGCGATTCTTTGAGATTTCGTCAGAAGGACGTCGAATGCGCGTATTAATATGTGTCCGCCACCGCAGGCCGGATCCAGTATGCGTACGCTGTCTAGCTTGTGCTGGGGCGCATCAGCCAGCCAGAGCTTGATTGTTTCCTCCAACAAATAATCGCTTATCCATGGAGGTGTATAGAGCTGAGTGAAATGAATTAGATCGTCGCGGGTGCTTTGCTTGTCCGCCTGTTGAACTCGCTTCAAGGCATCGCGCCTGTTTTGCTCACACATCCATTGATAGAAATAGCCCGGGCATATGAAGTTGTACGTGCTGAGCAGCTCTGCATTTTGTTGCATCAATTTGTGCAGAGCTTTTGCGCAAATTGCAGCACCAGCAGCGAAGTCGATTTTTGAGTCTGAGAAAAAAGGATTTTCTCCACCATAAGAAACTCTCACGGACTTTATAAGCTCGGCAATCAGTTCCACAGCTGTCTGCGGCTCCTTCAAATCTGCCTTGATCAAGTGAGCGCAAGTTAGCAACATTATGTAGGCGCAGCGCTCTTCCTTTGTCGATTCCGAAAAACTGGATTGGGCGGCGAGCTTCTTATCAAACTGCAAAAAAAGCTTCCGCAGGGAAGCTAGCTGGATTTTAGAATCTTTGGAATTGCTTTTTGCTTTCACTTAACAGCTAGTTCGCGTGAGTTCTCTCGTATGAAACTAAGTGTAAGGTGCCAGGCGTCGTTTGCGGCCTCTGAATGATAAAACTCTCTTGTATCATTGAAAAATGCATGTTTGGCCGATGGGTAGACTTTTATCTGGAAGGACTTGCCCAGATCTACCATCTTCTTTTCAAAGTCCATTATATGCTGGTCCGTGATTAAATCGTCCAGTCCAGCGAAAAGACCAAGAATGGGGCAGTTCAATCCGCCGGTGTAATCGATTGGGTGGCGAGGCTTCTGCTCTGTTATGTTCTGGTAGTAAATGCGTCCGTAGTAATCGACGACCCAGGCAAGAAGCGGCGTGCGACAGGCGAAAAGGTATGCGATGGCGCCGCCCATGCAATAGCCAAGCGCACCAATCGCATTCGGTCTTACGTGCTCTGAGCTGCGCGCCAGACTGAACACTGCTTGCATATCAGAGATCAACTGCTCATCCGTTATCGATGACCAGACGTTGCGCATGCCAGCCAAATCACTTTGATCTTCGGGCAAATCTGGGCTATATGCGAAAAGATCTGGAGCATATACTGCAAGTCCAGTTTTGGCGAATCTCCTGGCAACGTCCTTAATATGTTCGTTGAGACCAAAAATTTCGTGAACTAATATTATCGCCGGATATTGCTTGTCATCGTCCGGTGCGACCATGAATACTGGTAACGTTCCGCCGGGACGAGCAAGGCTATAGAACGTTTCGCGCAGTTCTGGTTTGTTCTGGTTTGTTGATTCATTTGACATGACAAGTACTCCAAACAAACTGTAAGCGTTGCTAAGTAGTTCTTCAGCCTGAGAAAATAGTGGAATAGCTTGATTGTATCTCTAGTAAAGACGCGGATAGGCTGAGCGATAGATAAATTTAGTCTGTATGAAAAGCGAGTCAATGCACAGATCCCTTTTGTCCCCAAGCCTTTCTCTGTCAAAGCCAAGCGCGCCTTGGGCTTTTCGCTTTGATTTAACAGCAATTTCCTGTGCTCTATTTATTGGAGCGAGTTTCTCGTTTTTGCATCCGGCCTTGTCACAAGATTCCGGCAAGCCGAATAACGCACAATCTATCGTTTCGCAAGCAAGGCTTCATGTCGTTCCATTTTTTGAACCCGGACAATCTGTAAGCTTATCTGTTACTGATCTTGCGGGGAATCCATTGCCTGGCGCCGAAGTTACTGTCAATGAAGATCTGATAACTACAAATTCGGCAGGGATGCTTACCTTCAATGCCGCTGATACTGAGCACATCGAGCTGACTCTGTTGTCCAGCGATAAGCGAAAACTAGATAAGCGCAAGTTCCGCAAACGCGCCGATGGATTCTTTTCGGAGTCCGAAGTGATAGCAGAAGAAGGCTCAGCTCTTCAAAAGGTGAGTGAGGCACAAACCCGCTTCCCTTCTGTCACCTTCGCACCGGCAGTGGTGTCGCCCGGCGATCAGTTCGTTATTGTTGGAAGTAATTTTTCAGTCAAAACAAGTGATGATCGGGTCGAGATTGATGGAGTAGAGGCGCCTGTTCTCTCTGCGACTACGCGGACTATGCTGGTAGTTGCACCATCAAAGCTGAAGTTGGGTCCACTGCGTGAGCTGACGGTAACAGTGGCCGGACAAAGTTCCAACGTTTGCGAAACTGATGTGGCGCGCACTTTCTTTAGCCATGTCAAAACTGAAGATGACGATGTTTCGCCCGAAAAAGGCAAGATCGGAATGAACGGGACGAACGTACCATGCGTGATCAGTGTCCGGAATCCTGATCTGGAAGCTGCATCCTTATGGTCTCCTGAGCCGCTAGGCACAGAGAATGTCGTACTTACTCCAGGTGGAGACCATAATTACGTTGCGCTTGATGTTAAATTGGCTCGACCGGATTTGGAGCCGCAGATTCACTTGTCTTTGCGCTCTGAATTTGATGCTGCTCAAGACGCTGAAAAGATTCCGCCGCAGCTTCGAGTGGCTGCTGAGCGGGCTCAAATCATGCGATTGGAGCGAAGAAGGATAGCAGCCGAATTCAGGTTGCAGGAAATTCGCAAGAGAATAGCAGAGGAGCCTGCTGATCAAGATCGCTTGATGACGGAATCACATGCGCTTTCGCTGAGAATGCAGCACTTGTCTTGCATGCTACTTGCGCGCCGAGCGCTGTTTGAATCTCTTGGCGGAACCGATGGGCAGTATCGACAAGCGGTTGATGACGCCGCCGGTGGTGCCATGGTTACTCTCGATCTGTCTGTTAAACCGGTGCAAGTAATTAGCGGAGTTGAGAGGCGAACTGTCGTAAGCACAGAGCGGCGAGGGCGCTCTCACCGCCTGTTGGAACCGCCAATTCGCTTGCTTCCTCCTATGACAGCTGATGAAGAGAAAATCGCGTTGGAACGAAGGACTTCCGTCAGCACCAACACTGAGTCCAATAATGAAGATGCCCCGGATGGATTGCGGCCAGCCATGCCAGAGGAAGGTCCTCATAGCTCGCAGGAGGCGCGAAGCAGCAGCACAGGTTCTGCGCCAGCAGCGCCGTCCCCGAAAAAATCATTGAAGCCAGTTAAGAAAGAGCAAGCTAAAGAAAGTTCGTCCACTACGAAAGCTGCTGTCAGTCAAGCAAAGGCTGGCAAAAAGAAAAATGTCGCAGCATTACCAAAGGGGAGAACCAGGGGATCGACGCGAAAATCACGCGCGACTGCAGTTAAGAGTTCTCATGTAAGCCAAACAAAAACAACGACGAAATCCAGCCGCAGTGGCAAAAGGTCACGTAGACGCTAATACTGTAAGCGACTTTTGACTCGTGTTGACTGGCGAGCTAAAAACGGTGATGCGGGCGACTCCAAGCTGAACTGCCGCGCAATGCTTCCTATCTTTCGAATTTTATTGAGCGTTGCGTCCAACTTACTTGCATCCATAAATTACCTGGTGCTGGTGAATTGGGATGCTACTTCTGTACGTATGTGCTGTTGTCGCTTTATCGGCGCGCTGAACAAGCAGCTAATTCTTTTCTTTCGTTGTCAGCTTGTTGTAAAAATACATTGGACCTTTGCCTTGGTCGACGCTGATTGGTTTGCCATCGATACCGGCGGCCCAACCAGCAATTTCATCTGCGCCGTCACTCATAATTACAATGGTGTTCGCGGGCATATTCATCGATGACGGAACTTGAGGAACCCCATTTACTATAGGTACGGACTTATAACTTGGATCGATTGCCATTGCAAATTGATAGAAGGTTCTGTACTTACCATTGGAGGACACCTGCACAGTCGTGTCAGGATCCGTCATATTTACTTTTGAGTACAGATTTTTGAGGCAACTATCCATTTCATCAGTTGTGTTCGGGTAATGATCGTGAGTAGAGCCATATTCTTTCATCACATTACCGGCTTCGCGCAACTGCCTAATCAAATCACCTTGTCCTAGATCGACGCCGCTTTGGCAGTAGGCTGGTAGTCCGGACAAGGATGCCGCCAATAGCCCTAAGCACGCAAGAGCAGTGTTTATTTTCGAGATTCGGCGCATGTATTTGGCCTCCGATTTGATACAGGCAATTTCGAGTATATCATGGAACAGTCTTCAGAATTCGGCTCAACATCACGCTCCCGCGCCATTTTGCTGAGCTCAAATTTCGTCCCTATTTGATGTTGGCAGCCTCAAAAATATATGGTTTTCAACATGGCGATTTAATCCAATTCCTTTGAACCCTTTTCAACGTTTTGACGTTTAAAAAGAAAAGACCGTTTAGAGGGGAGGTTCCTATGAGTAAGATCAACAAAGAAACAATTGCTTCTTTATTTCAGCGCCGAGTCGCTCGCAAATCAAAAACCCAAAATCCGCCGCGTTCATCTAAACGCAAAGAAAGAGATGCAGCAAGATCGTTTAAAGAATTACTTGCTTGTCTTGCTGAGTGTTTGACTCTATCGAGAAGAATGAAAGCTTCTTGGGATATCGATGGTGGCATTAGAGCCCTCGAAAAAGGGCGCTCACTTGCGTTTGAAGCTGGCTATCCACTGCTTGAGACTCCGCTACTGCATGAGATGACCTATTTTATCGTTTGGCTGAATTATCCTCAGTCACTTCAATATTTGACTTTGCGTGCCATTGATCTCAACCGCGAAATTTTCGGTTCGTCTGGAGTTGGGCTCTTCATGCATCTAATAACCCAAATTGAATCGTTGATGCATACAAAGAAAAAGCATTCTTGTGAAAAGTATATTCAGGAGGCTTTGCCTTTCGCCATCGAGAATGAGGTCTATCACCATGAGCTTTTGCTTCGGCATCTGTTAGTGGAAATATATGACAAGCAGAAAAAGTTTGCTTTGAGTAAGCCGCATCAAGAGCGTATTGATTTCATTGATGACAAAATGCTTGAAGGCGAGATAGGCTCTCTCGACGAAGAAATAATGCGTCTTCAAGATATGTGCTTTGCTGAATTTGAAGCTGAGTTCATTCGCCAATTCGGTGCTGATGACCAAACAGCTCCTCTGGCCTTAGCACCAGGAGGCACTGCTACGCCGATGCAGGCGCTCCGCTAAGAATCTTTTCGATGCGGGCCGACAGATCTTTCAGATTGAATGGTTTGGCCATGTAATCAGTTGCTCCAGCTTCCAGAAGAAGCTTTATCTCTTTGGCTTCTGTGCGACCTGTAAGCATGAGCACCTTCAGGGCTCCGCCTTCACTGCGATAGTGCTTAAGCACGTCGATTCCATCCATGCCTGGCAATTGCCAATCAAGAACCACGATGTCGTAAGAACCAAATCGCATTTGTTCAAGCGCTTCCGGTCCATTGTATACGGCTTCCACTGTATGTTGTTGGAAAGCAAGCCAGTCTTGCAGGGTTTCCGAAAGATCTGTGTCGTCTTCGACGAGCAGTATATTGGCCATGAGTTTTTCCTCTGCGGAAGAGCTGTCTGTTAACCGGTGATTACGATTTGGCTTCGGCCGTTGTGCTTGGCCAAATAGAGACGCCTGTCGGCATTTAGAACCAGGTCGTGGAGAGATGTTCCGTCATCGGGATACTCGACCATGCCGGCGCTGAATGATGTGAAAAATGGTTCCCCTTTGTCCCCTTTGAATTCCACTTTCTTGAGTTCTTCCAGCACTCGATTCAACGCTTTATGCATTGTGTCTGTGCGTTCGTGCCTGAACGCAAGGATGAATTCTTCACCGCCCCATCTTCCACGGAGGTCCTCAACGCGGAAGCGCTTGCGAAGCAGTTTTCCGATATAAGCCAATACTCTATCCCCGGCCATATGGCCATAGGAATCGTTCACTTTCTTGAAGTGATCGACGTCCATTAAGCATAAACTGAAGTTGAAGCCATGTCGTTCTGATTCAGATACGAGTGCTTCAATGTGATCTGCAAACGCTCTGCGCAGCAGCAGGCCGGTCAGCAGATCTCTATCTTGGCGCTCACGTGCCATGCGTGCTCGTTCAAGTCTCACCTTGACGCGTTTCAAAAGCTCAACGTTGATAACCGGCTTGGGCAGATAGTCATCTCCGCCTGAATCGAATGCGCTCAGGCGCGAGGCAAGATCGGTCTGCGCTGTCAAAAAGATGATTGGCAACTCTTGCCAGCGTCCGGCAGCGCGCACCTTCTTGCAGACATCAAAGCCGAGAATGCCAGGCATCATCACGTCGAGCAACATCAGATCGGGTGTGAATTCTTCGAGTACTTCAAGTACATGGGACGGATCGTTTAGGGCTTTGACGAGCATGCCTTCATTGCCGAGTGTACTGGTGATGAGGTCAGTGAAATCTGGATCGTCATCTACGATCAAAACACGTGAGCGTCCACCTTCTCTTATCGTAATTAGATGTTGGAGAGCATGTTGCAACGTATCTGGTTCAAAAGGCTTTTCTAAAAAGAGAGAAGCACCAGCGTGCGCGGCTTCGGCGCGGTCACCTTCATCGTTCTTGGCGATGAACCCCAGTGGCAATGTCTCGTAGCCGAGCATACTGCGCAATTCTCGTGCTAATTGAAAAGCTGATTCACGATTGTTCTCTGTGATCTCAATTAGAGCCGCGTCTAGCTCTTGCTTGCCAGCCCGTTCTAAGGCTTCGCTTGACTCCGCCCTGATTATTTCAAGCGGAATTCCACCGCCATTTTTCTTGGCTACTTCATCAAATCCTTCCAATTCAGACCCGACAACAAGGACCTTTGCCTTTGCGGCATTCGGGTTCATGTTCGCCAGTTCTTCAGCGGTCGGCACATAGTCAGAAAACTGCATTTTGACTGCGTCAACTTCTTTCTTTGCTGCCACCAATGAGTGATCAACATTCAGCCATTCTCTTTCATGGTTGACTTCGGCAACCTCGAGCATGTCACGCACAGAGCATTCAATTTGTTCGGCGTAGCCGCCTAACGCGTCGAAGCCGCATGATTTAGACGTTCCCTTCAGGTTGTGTGATAGGCGACGGATCTCAACCAAAAGGTTGCCGTCCATATTGGCGCGGTCGACCTGTTGAATCATCTCTTCAATTTGTTTGATTCTAGAAGGAAGTGATTTTGAGAAACGCTGGCGGAAATTTTGCAGCGTTGCATCAGCAAAGGCATTGACACTCTGAGGTGTTGGCATCGGCGGAGCGCCGGGCACTGCTAGAGGTCCACCTAGATACTGAATCTGTTGTCCCTGGTAAATTTGTCCGGGCATTGGCTGGCCTGGCATGGGTTGCCCAGGTATGGGCGGTCCACCAGGGACCGGCATCTGAAAATTGCCCGTCTGCCTGTTGGGTGGACCCATTGGCGCTCCAGGAACTGGCGGTCCTCCGCCGGGAGGCATCTGAAAACTGCCTGTTTGGCGGTTCATAGGTGGTCGCGGTCCGCCTTGAGGCATGGGATGCGAACCCGTTTGCCGATCTGGTCCTGGCACTGGTGGTGCTCCAGGCGCCACCACTACTGGACGTTGAAATTGTCCAGATTGCCGCATCTGTTCCGGCGTCGGTAGCTGTCCCGGCGCACCGGGCGCGGTGCCGCCTTGATTTTGCAAACCTGGGAAATTGTAGTTCTGCGGTGCCCCTGGTGCCGGCCAGGGAGTGTTCCCGGTGCCAGGAACGGCTACCGGTTGAGGCACGTTGCCCATTGGTGCCGGTACTGGTTCTTGCTTCTGTGCCTCTATATGAGGTAAGCCACGCTTTTGATCGTGCCAAAGCGCATCGACCTGTACCCCGAAGACGCTCGATTTAATCGGTCTGTGAAAAATGTGGTCGACTTTTAGCTCTTTTGTCACTTTTTGAAAGAACTCTGCATCACGCCAAGTTTGTGACAGAAAAACTACTTTTAATTCCTTCTCTTTTTGGCGCAGCTTGATGATGAAACCGATACCATCGATATCATCCAGCGTCTCTCCAACCATTACGAGGTCTGGCGCGCTCTCGGCAATTTTATCCAGTGCGCTTTGTCCGTTTGTGTCCTGTGTAACCTCGAACTCGCGCGCTTCCAGCAAAGGAACAATCAGCGTGCGAAGTTGCTCATCTGTTTCCAGTACTAAGACTTTTCTACCCATACGCCCCGATTGTGCGCCCCCCTGCCCCAGCGCATGCTGCGGTTAATTCCAATCATGCCCAGAAATTGTCATTGCCACACTTCCCGTGGGAATTTTTCGGAACATATCGGTCTGATAATCAGGCGGAAAAGCCAAAGTACTACTATTGTCTGAATGCGGACAAGGCGAGCAGCGCGGCCCCTGCGTCCAACGCCACGCTGTCCTGCGACGCCTGCGGCCGACGTGACCTGCAGAGTCTGAGGCAAAAATAGAAATTCCACAGAAATTCTTCCAGGCGCAAAACTAATTCAACACGAGATTCAACCGAACAGATTGAGCTGAGTGACGTCCGGCTCATTCTCGGTGTATTCAGCGATTAGCTCGTCGTCTGTTTGAATTCGTCCAGCTTTTCTTATGTGCTTTACGTCGACGTCCATCTCTCTGGCTGCTTTACTGATCAGCCTGTGCCGGTGGCAGTGGCTGGGATCTTCCTCCCCGCACATGATAGCCACTTTAAACTTTTCTACGCCCTGGCGCAGGCGCTGCATACCTTCTTTGAATTTCTCGGTGGAAGCCAATTTCGCAAAGTCGAGATTGCCTTCCTCGTCATAGAACTCCTCTTCTTTGGGCATTCCACCGAGTTCTTTTCCCAGGTATAAGTACTTTAGTCCTTCCTGCACAATCGATTGTTTTAGAAAGGGACCAGTAAAGTGTGTTGCGTAGCGGGAGTATGGATTGCTGCGTACATCTACAAGTACTTCAATATCGAACTGCCGCAATAGCGCGATGAAATCCGCCATTGGATAGTTTGAGTGCCCAATTGTGAACAGTTCAGCCATGAGCTGATGTCTGCTTACGCTGTGATCTCTTTGATCAATTCGTATAGCTGATCCAGCGCAGAATCAACGTCAGCCGGTAAGTGCACTCGAAGCAGTCTACGTCTGCGAGAGGAGAGTGCTTTGAAATCGCCCAAGGATTGAGCGTCTTTCAGTGTGCTGAAACCGAATCCTTCTCCAGGAATCGTGATGTCTTTCTTATCGTCGCTGGTGATTTGCAAGAAAACGCCAGTGTTCGGTCCGCCCTTATGCAATTGACCGGTTGAATGTAGGAAACGCGGTCCGAAGCCTACGGTAGTAGCTACCTTGCGGCTCTTCATGACCAGGTCTCTAATCTTTTGCAGTTTTTCTTCCAATCGCGGGGCGCACTCAATGTATGCGTTGATACCGAAGTAATCGCCCGGGTCCAATTGATTCAGGTGAGTTGCGATATAGCCTTTTACTGAAGGCGAGGCTGTTTCAGCCTTGAAAGTCTTTGTATTGATTTCATCTGCATAGAGTTTGAAGAACTCATCTTCAATCAGAAGAGTGTTTGTAGGGAGCGCGCCTTTGGTGTGATATTCCTTTAGATACTCTTTTGTGAAGTCTTTGCTTTCCTGAACGTTTGGTTGGTTGAAAGCGTTGATTCCGAGAATGGCGCCTCCGGTTGCTGTAGCGATTTCCCAGCGGAAGAACTCAGCGCCCAGATGCATTCTGTCGGGTACGGCGATTCTTACAACAGGATGTCCTGCTTTCTCAAGGGCATCAACTTTCTTGTCTTGTTCTGTGTCGGCTTCTTCTTCCAGTCGAACATAGACGAAGAGGCGGTCGTCGCCGTAATCATCGGGGCCGCACAGTGTCTCAGATGCTACCGGGATAATGCCGCGATCGTCTTTACCTGTACTTTCGGCAATAAGTTGTTCCAACCATGTGCCGAGGCTGTGAATTGCGGGCGATGCAATGATAGTGACCTTGTCACGCCCTTCATCAGTGAGCGTTCCCATAATAGTGCCGAGCAGAACTCCTGGATTCTGTTCTGGTGCAACTTCAGCACCGCAGGCTTTTACCATTGTTTCAGCGTTCTTCAAAATTTCTGCGGTCTTCAAACCCATCACCGCTGCTGGTATCATGCCGAAGTTGGACAAGGCCGAGAACCTGCCACCAATTGAAGGCACTCCGTAGAATATTTGAGCAAATTCCCAATTCTTTGCTCTCATCTCCATTGATGAGCCTGGGTCTGTGATGGCAACGAAATGATGACCAGCTTTGTTTCCGCCGACTACTTTCTTTGTTTCGTTATAGAAGTATTGACACAGAACATTCGGTTCGGTGGTGCTGCCTGATTTGCTGGCAATGATGAACATTGTTCTTGCCGGGTCGATTTGGGCTCTGACAGCTTCTACTTGAGCGGGGACAACCGAATCGAGAACGATCATTTCGGCTCCGCCGCCATTCTTGCCGAATACCTGACGCATGACTTCGACACAAAGGCTGCTGCCACCCATACCCAACAATACTGCGTGCGTAAATTTTCTTTCTTTTATCGTCTGGCTTAACTTATCGAATTGAGCCTGGTTCTTGATTTGCTCTTGAACAACGTGCAACCAGCCCAGCCATTTGGCTTCGTCTTCGCCTGTCCAGAGCTTGGCGTCCTTCGCCCACAGCCTGCTCGTGAACTTGTTTGATTTGAGCGTGTTAAGAGCTTCTTTGACAAGCTTTTCATAGGAGCCCAGTGAGTAAGAAAGAGCTCCTACTTTATGAGCGAGCCCGCCATCAGCTGCGTTTGCCATTTGTTCTTGTTCCTCTTGTAATGTGTCACCTAGGTAGCCGCACGCACGGTCGTGCCAGCTGACAAGGGATACACGCTCCCGAATATCGCCCTAGTATATCGAATATTCCGCGCTGGGGCTCCTAGTATGTGAACTATCCTCCGCTCATGAAGCCATTTCTTGATGTCATTAGAACCTTTTCTGCTACACTAGCGACGTTTTAGCGTAATAAGAAGTAAAAGGGTAACTATCCTCCAGGCTTCTGAACGCAAATGCTGTAGGGATTAGATGGCTATCCGCCCCGAGGGAGGTTTAGATGGTTGAGACCATTCAACTAATGCGACAAGTTCAAGTCAAAGCGATTGTGACTGAAAACTTTAAGGGTCAGGTTGCCGCGGAGATCAACCGCAACCTTCAGCAAATTGATGCCGAACTGCAGCAATTGGAATTTAAAGGAAAGCGGGCAATTGCCGATATCGAAAAGCGCAGCCCGCAGCCGATACCGCCGGAAGTGCGTGCACAAATTGAAACAATCAGGCAGCAAGTAGAATCTGAAAAATTGCGCCTTATGCAATTGAAGGAAGAAATGACTGCTCAAAGCAATGCTTTGAACGAACTTCCGATTGGCAGTGTCGTTACGCAATTCACCGTCGAAAATCCTGTTGAAGTTCGCGTTGGCGAGAATATCTTCCAAAGACTGGAAGGCGGCGAAATCCTCGTCAAAGACGGCGTCATCCAGGAAATCCGTATTTAGGATTTTGGAAAGAAACGTTTTTCACAACTAGTTCGGGCAGCGTTCTTTCCTGTCCTGTTGTGGTTCCCGTGTGGGTGTCTGCCTTATCTGATCTCCCTACTAGTCTTAATTAGACTAGTTTGTGAATTGAAAAAGCGATCCCCTTGGATCCTCTGGCTCAATTTTGCCGTAAGCACCTCCGAGCATCTTGGCAGAAGCTTTTGACTTTAGGAGGATTGTTTTCCGCCAATTTCGCTGCTCTTGCTCCAGGTACCTAACTGTCACAAAGTCCGACTAATATCTGAAGCATGTGGGACGACCAGCAGGGAGGGAGCCTCATGAATCAGAAATTGGAGAATGCCTCAGATAAGTCTCAGGAAATGTCGGAAAGACGGGCGGCCTTAACCGAAGCGACAGATCCTCGAACACAAGACTTCAACCAGTCAATCGCGGCAATGAGGTCCGCAAACGAGAACCAAGAGGCCAACGACTCCTTACCAAGCTGCTGAGTTTCCTGATAATTCTGTCGTGAGCAGGATAGGAACACTCTCGCTCAACACACAGTTCTAATTCGTTTAATCAGTCTTTAGTTCGTTTTACTAGGCAATAGCAAGCGCATGCCGTGCGGCTTTTTTAAGATGCTCTCGCAAGGAGGAAATCCATTGCTGCAATTGTTCAGTTGTTACCTCAGTGCCATCTGTCGCTTCGTGTTTGGCGAGGCACTCGTAAAGCTTCCGTGCCGAATCAAGATAGCGCACCGAAAGTGATTCAATAGTTGCGACATGCTGTTCTGCTTGTCGCCCGGTCGACAATGTAATCAATTTGTTTTGCGCGCGGCTCAGCGCCATGACAAAGAGTCCTTGCTGCCATTCTTCGCAATTGTTTAGCACAACTCGAATCATAAACTTATCGGCTACCGCTTTTTCTTCGCGGGCTTCGATAGTTGCCGTATCTTGTGGATTTTGCTTACGTCGCATTTTGAATTGACCGCCCCAGATGGACGGCTTCAAATCTTCTGCGACCATCGGCGACTCAACTAATTGCGAACCAAACAATTTGCAGGCGATGCATGTATGCTCTTCGATTTGTTCGAACAAGCGTTGATCGTTGTCACCATATCTGGTGATCAACTCTTGCAAATAAATGCCACCATCGTTACGCGGGTCGCCTAGCCTGATGCAGGCTTGATCTCTGTTGAATGAGTCGCAAGAGAAACCCGGACCGAGTGTGTCTTTAAGAACGGACTCAACTTGCCGTCTCAAGAGATTTTTGAAATTAGAGCCCGAAATGTAAGGTGTGCCTGATAGATCACGCAGCACATACAAGTCTGGTGGATTTGGTCTGCTATCGCCTTGCTGCTCAATACGAGCGCCGGACTTGCAATGAAGGAATCCTGTTAATACCATTCGCGATTGGAATCGGACAGTCATTATTTCTCCGAGGCGTCGAGACGGGGTGGCGACCGGTAGAGAAAAATTGGCCGGGAAGCCAAATGACACGTGAAATGAAAACGTCCAGCAGGTCGAACAACGTCTGCGCTGAGCGGTATCAGTTATGGTGCCAACAAATTTTTCTGTGTAATTTATGACAGTATACACATTTAATCTATGACAAGATCGAAACAGGCTTAGATTACTCCCTTAAATCTCGCTCTTGACAATCTACTGTTTGCTTATTGTCGTCGTTAACGTGCCGGTTGCAAATCTGTATTGCCGCTAGTGGTGGCATTCGGCTTAAGCCCGTTTGGCTGCTCTTGTCCGTGCATGGAGCTTCTTTGCTGTGACCCCTCAGGATGCCCGGAGACTGTACGGAAAACTATGCTTGCTATGCGCATTCCAGGTACAAGATGAAGCGGATTGGGATTGTTGTTGACGATTTCCAGCGTGATGCGATTGTTTGTCCCGCTATTTAGGACCGGCGCTGTCTGGTGGACCTCGATGAACATGCGGCCGATTTGGGATGGACTGTTGATATCAGCGATGAGAGCGGGGTGACCATTCCATTCTGGTTTCGGTCCTGATGGCATATGAATCTTTTCTCTGGTCATCGCCAGGACGACTTCGCCCGGTTGCAGGGTAATTCCATTTGGATGTTCGCTGGTCGGCCATGACTTCAACACGTCCTTAGGCGTTGTGTTTCTAAAGTCGATCAAGCCGGCTTTGGGAATGATATTGAACTGGCTATCTAGATGCACATCCAGTGTGTTGTTTCCAATGTTCTCCGGCCGGTAGACTTTGTATTCCTTTCCGTCGGCGCCGCGTTCGAAAACCTCGAGCCGTCCCTGCCGCATGGCCAGTTCTATTCCATTATTAGAGAGTACTCCCTCTGGTATTCCTTGTCGCGACCTGAATCGTGATGCCAGCTGTTCGCCCAGATACCGGGCAGCCTGACTCCGTGCTATTTCAAGCTCACCGCCTTTGGCATTCTTTAGAGAGTCTAGCAAAGGTTTATCCATGCTAATTACATTCTTGGATCCGTCACCATCGGCGGTGCGCACCTTCATTAAAGGAAGCTTTGGCGCAAAGAGATCCAAGCTACCCGATAACGACGCGTCCTTTGTGCCGCTCAATCGATGCTCTCTTATGAACTCGTTTATTGGCACTGAGCCTGTGATCTTACTTTCCAGTTTGTTTGCGGCTTGTCCAATCCGTGTTTGGGCGGCAGGAAGTATCACGTTCATAAAGCCGCCGCTCAACATGGCATCGGCCAAACGATGCGCATCTGGCAACTGCTTTTGCGAGATAGCATCGGACACTGTCAGTCCGGCAACTGCTGCTGTTGAACCGGCAGCGAATCGAGTAGCTGTTTTTGAGAGCATGCCCAGTTCTTTGGTTAACAGATTGGCGCCGCCGAGCACGCTAAACGTGGTGATTCCGGCAGCTATGTTTCCTGCCGTGCTTTCACCGGCGCGAAGATCTCTCCATCCGTCGAGCATTGCCGCACCCGCAACCATTCCTGTCACTTCACTGGCTGCAATTTTGGCGGCGGTACCTTCTAGTGCCAGGGCGTTTCCGCCGAATCTCAGCCCAGATGAAGCAATTCTTCCAGAAATAACATAAGGCACTGCGGCGGCAAGTCCTGCGCTCACGTTTTGGAGCGCCCATCCAGGCGTGAGGACGGCTTCCGGTCTTGGTTCGGCCAAATCAAGCTTCGGTAGCAGAGCCTCGCCGGTTACTGAGCGGGTGAGCGAGTTGCCCGCATTTACAAGTGCATTATATGGTGTTGCGATTCCTGCGTTGTATGCGGGATTAAGTATGTGGTCATACAATGGGTTCGTTGCACGGGGATCCAAAAGATCCTTGTTGAACTCGGCGTGACTCGAGGTCTTTTGGGAGTGATCTGAACTTGGCGAATGCTCAATACCTTGCATGAGAAACCTTTTTTGCGTGTGAACATTGCCATTATTAATTCTGATTTTTGGCAGATGTTAGTCAGTCCAAAACCAGATAATCGTATGAATCCCTTTCTTGCCGCGTTCTTTTCGACCGGCAATTCATGATTCGTCCCGAACTGTCTTAAGCATAAGGCTTTAAAGATATTTGCATAGGGCGCTTATGGTGGCCCTACCATCCAGTGATGCAAATCGTTCGTGGAATTCCCCGAATTGGGCAATCCTTGCTAAATATTGCAATCAGGAGTGTGCAAATATGCAGTGGAATCCGCCAATCATAGGCCGGTGCGGTTTTGGAATCTCTCATTCCACGATTTTGCGATGCAAAAAGGCGAGCCATTTCTGACTCGCCTTTTGGTTTTGCTTCGGAAAAGACCTGCACCACTTCAAAAAGTGGTCCTCAATTGCTTGAGAATTTCTTTCGAAGTCTGAAGGAATCCTCGCCTCCAATCTTCTAGATTTCCAGATAGTCTCTCAGCTTCTCAGTTACATCAGATGCTCTTAGTGCGCGCAGAGCTTTTAGTTCGATTTGGCGTGTGCGTTCACGTGTTATACCGACAAGCTTTCCGACTTGCTCAAGTGTTCGTTGATGTCCGTCTTTCAGGCCGAAGCGTAAAATAAGAACCTCACGTTCACGAGGTGTAAGTGTAGACAGCACGCCGCGGATATCGAGCGCGAGCAATGCTGACGCTGTACAATCTTCTGGTGGCGTGATGTTCTCATCTTGCACTACATCGGCAAGGCTATTATCTTCGTCTTCTCCAAGTGGAGTATCTAAAGACATTGGAGTGCGGTTTGCTGACAGCACTTCTTTCACTTTGGTGATGCTGCAATTCATTGCTTTTGCAAGATCTTCAAGTGTTGGACGTCGGCCCAACTCTTGTGAAAGTTTTCTTGTCGCTTTACGCAGGTTGTTGATTGTCTCAACCATATGCACTGGCACGCGAATCGTTCTTGACTTATCTGCAAGTGCTCGTGTGATTCCTTGACGGATCCACCAGGTTGCGTAGGTCGAAAACTTGTATCCACGTTCCGCGTCGAACTTTTCGGCAGCTCGAATCAGACCTAGGTTTCCTTCTTGAATTAGATCAAGGAATGGAAGTCCACGGTTCTGATACTTTTTAGCTACGCTAACTACAAGGCGAAGATTCGCTTGCACTAATCGCTTTTTGGCGAGTTCATCGCCATTTGCGATACGTCGTGCCAGTTCAATTTCTTCTTTTGCAGACAGCAATCTTACCCGCCCGATATCGCGCAGGTACAGTTGAACCGAGTCTTCGGCGCGTGAGCGACTGGCTGCCTCGGCATCCTCGTCTGCAAAAACAGAGCTGTCTTCAATGGCTTCTTCTAATGCTTGGAAGAAGTCATTTGTATCAAACCCCGCCTGAGCAAAGTCGGGTGAGAACTCATCTAGAGTCATATCTTCTATTGTTTGTGTGTTTTGTCTTCGCATTGTTTTAAGCGTTCCAAGTCCGCCTTTTGTTTTGTAATCCCTATTCCGGAAGTCCGCGCACAGGACTACGCCACCGTAAAAACGGCGACGCGGAAATTCATCAGGTGTTCAGTTAAGTCCGACGACTCTACTATTAAAATGTTCCTACACGAATGTTGGAAGGAGGTTAACCCTACTTTTCGATGTCGTTATATCTAAGTATTGGTTTTATTACGTTTGCGGCTTTCATTGTTAAGACATGTGCCGAGCTCCTGCCCACAAGCCTTAGCAGCGGTCAGGTCAGATTAAATCATCGCTGGCGGTGCCTGCCCCCAGTAAAGCTCCGCATCAAAACGTTCTGGACGAACAGCGGACCCGCCGACTCGACCTATAAATAGAATGTGACACCTTCTTACTCTCGAATCTTTCCAGGGCATACTTAATGGCGTGCTGCCGACTTCTTCTTAGTCGAGGGCTTTCGATTTCCGCTGCAATTGCAAACACCTTCTTTGTGAGCTTCGGACGGTTTGTGTGATGGAACAATGTATGACATTGCTTCCTCTCTTTGTTCGACTTGTTTACGATTTTGGTCGGTGTTTTCAACGATTTTGCCGTCGCTTCCTCGTATCATTATTGGTATCAAAGAACCATCAGCACCTTTTTGCGGTTTGTATCGCCGATTAATATCTTCCTGATCCCAATTCTTCATTGCCCAATATAGATTCGGATTTGAATCATACAAGGTGGCTGGGTCATAAATGTAGAGAGCAAGAGCTTCTGCATGTGCCTCTGCCGGGTCATAAAAATATTCAGTGGACGGTTTTCGTTCATCCGGCAATCGGGTTCTCATTTCGCGATCAGTTATGCCTTCTTTTCGATCCTCGGACATAACTCCATTCCGGACCGGCATCCAAAGTCCATCTGCATCAGTTTTGTTTGTCAAAAGATATTGCCATTGATTTCCGTCTTTATCCTTTATTCGGTAGCTGTCGTCTTCATCTTCTGCTGCGCCTTCTGTCTTTGGAGCTTTCTCATATCCGAAAAAGTCGAGAATGTTTTTCGGAATTTCGTTTTCTTTCCAAAGCGAATTCTGCAACTCGTGAGAAAGTTCATGCAGTGCTATTCCTTCTAATGCTTTGAAGCCGTGCGCTTGCTTCAATGCGATTGGTCCGAAGAAGACTCCTTCTGGCGAATTATCGTGCCAGCCTGCTACATTGACTTCTTTTCCTTTGCCTTTGTATGCGGTAAAGCCGATTTGAAATCCGTCGAAATCTAGTTTCTTCTGTGAAACTGACAGGTGTTTGAATTTGTCGAGCACGTCCTCCACTACTTTGAGCTCTTGTGCTGTTGGCATCCTCATTGGAACTCTGGTCTTATCGTCGTCCCTGTATTCGACCGTGTCACCCGGCATTTTGAATTTCAAGTTGTACTGACTCTCCAGGCGCCACATTGTTCGAATGATGTTTTGCGTTTCGGCTGATGTGCTCAAGCTAAGTTCAGTGCGTCCGCTAGTTTTACGCAAACGACCATATTCATCTATGTTGATAGATCCGTGCTGGGTCTGTTTATCTGATGTCCAATTCTTTCCGTCTGTGCTTTGCCAGAAATCTGTCCCGTCGTGAAGTGTTCGTAGCCCACTGCTTTGTTCGCTCAGTTTGACTTCTTTTCCGTGCCTTGTAGTGAAGCTGGTGACTAAATTTCCGTCCTGCCCGAGTAATTTGTTTACTCCCCATGAAGTATCCGTTTTGTGAAGATTACCAGCGCTGTCAATTCGTATGCTGCCATGCCAGCTATCATCAGTTCCTTTCTCCTCCCACCTTCTGCCATCCTGGCTTTCCCATTCTCGTCCTTCATGATCTCGGTAGAATGTTGTAATACCGTCTTTGGTGCGAAGAAGAAGCTCTTTCCCGCGCCAGGTGATTCGTTGTTCTTCAACTTCTTTATGGCGAGCCTGCTGATTTGAGCTTTCGGCTTGGTCGCCAATCCTCAGCTGACTGTTTCGTGCTGGCTGATCGTTTACGGACTTACTTTGATCAGTAATTAGAATTCGAGGAAGCTGTGCTTCTGATGGGCTTGCCTTCTCTTTTGCACTCTGCGGCGGCGTATCGCTTGCAAGTTCGCTTAGAATTTTCTGCGCACTTGCGTCCGCGCTGGTCTGCTCGCTTTGGTCAGAGTTGACTTGCGAGTCATCAGAGCTTGAGATTGTTTTATCCGAAACCACGTCCGGAAGCCCCCGGCAATAGTACACAGCCATTAAAGCAAGCATAAGCTTCTGCAAGGGTTTTAGACAGGTCGTTTTCCGCACCGCAGCCGTTGTTCACAACAGTATTAACTGTGGAATTATTCAGCTCAGTTTCCGCTCACTGGAAGTTCTGCACTACATTTCTCCCGCGTTAAAGGTTTCTTGAGTGGCCTTGCTTGCTGGATTCTCGTTCAGCCCGGTCCTGCGAGGCCGGCTACAATGGTTTAGCGGAACTTGGTCTGCCTTAGCTAGTGGCCCGGAATTCCGATCGTTGACATCCATCCGGATTGGCACCCTAGAAAACAGCCAAATCCCAACACACACAATCTTGAAAGGCGATTTAGGGATCAGGTAAAGGAGCGGTAGCCTACCCCAAAATTGTCCGACTATCCGGGCCACTACCTAAGGACGTGAAATGGATCATCCCATTGTTAGTTTGCGCTGTGCTCACGCACTTTGAACAGCAAGCATGGCCAATGCGGTCTGCAAATCTGTTTGCGGACTCACGCAAACTTTCTGCGCATAATTCAATGGAACCTAGTAAGCCTCATTCTCATAATAAAGATGGTGGTGGTGCTAATGGTGGTGCGGATATGAATTCACTGGAAAATCAAATTGAACCGGGACATAAAGACAGTTCGCAAGCAACGGCATCGGAAGCCTTGCTTGCAGATGCTCAGCATTCTCCAGCTGCTGCTCCCCGTACACCAATGGATTCGCCAATAGCTAAGACCGAGGCGCCTGCTGCTCCTAATGAAATTTCGTTCGAGCCGATCAACAGCGTCATTGAGAATCAAAAGAAGTCGGACGCGGTTTCGACGCCGACTAAGGAGCTTCCAAATCTCCTTAGAGACCAGACAGTAATGCACTCAGAGTATTCTACTGTCGTGACAAGGAAAGGGGATCATCCCAATCATCATTACGAATTGACTGTCAACCCTACAACCGGTGACGCCTCCTTCAAATACGCTGATGGCAGAAATCTTGAGATTAAGATGAATCCTGATGGGAGCAGAACGGCGTTGAGCACCGGACCTAGCGACAAGGACAACTTTGAGCTCCACCAAAGTGCAGATCGTCGAACCGAAACAATGAAATTTAAGGATGGTCGTGTAATAACATACAGGACGGAGAAGGATAGAACGTTTAAGAATCTTAGTTCAAGAGGACCAGACAAGTTCGATAACTTTGAGATGAGTTCTGACAGGCAAATTCGATATTGGAATCCAATTGCAACATATCAGGATTTCCCAGGAGCAAAAGGGCATGAGGCAGTTGATCGAGCTTTCGATGAAGCTTTGCGTGTGACATTTGCAAGAGGCAAAGTGACTATCGCATTGGCCGACCGCTATTTCCATTACGACAAACCAAGGGAGCGCAAATAACCGAGTATGATTTTGCTGATGCCAACTGTGCCTAAAATCAGAGTATCTTCGAACCATCACACTGAAGTAGGTTTACCCAAAAGCATCGCTTTTAAGTTTTTTGCAGTTTGCGGTCTATTCTCTGGTTTCTTTGCCAGACACAACAGAATCGCATGTTGGATATGTTCGGGTATTCTTAGCGCCTTTGGAAATGGTGGTGCTTCAGCATTGAGATGGTCGTGCAGAAGTTCGAGCATACTGTCTTTGTTGAAGGGTGGTCTGCCAACGAGGCATTCGTAGAGCAAGCATCCAAGCGAATAGATGTCGGAGCGGGCATCAACTATGGTGGCGCTGTCCCATTGCTCGGGGCTCATGTAGAGCGGGCTGCCGAACAGTTCACCGGGCTTTGTAAGCTGCATGTCGGTTGGCTGATCCCCTTTTGCCAAACCGAAGTCGACAATCTTTATCTGGTCTGGCTGACCTGCCTGTTCGATGATCATGATATTGCTCGGCTTCAGATCCCTGTGCACAACGCCATTTTCATGAGCATAAGAAATGCCATCCAAAATCTGTTGGGTGATTTCTTCGAATCTAACTAGATCAAGACGCTTGCATTCAGACAGAATCTCATCCAAGCTTTGGCCCTTAACGAAGTCCATAACCAGGTATGGACCACCTTTAGCGATTCCGAAATCATGAATTCTGAGCAAGTTTGGATGATTCATTCGGCTGGCCGTTCTTGCCTCATGCTGGAACCGCTTAACGTTAGTTGTTTCGGAGGCAAGATGAGATTGGAGGATCTTGACAGCAAGGATTTGGTGCTCTAAAAAGAGGTGCCTGACCTTATATACTTTGCTCATTCCGCCTTTTCCAAGCTCTTCAAGAACATAGTATTTTTCTGCAAGTGTTGTTCCGATCATCGAATCGTCAGGTAACTTTGCCAACATTGTTTTGTCGTCGGGGCAATACTCCAACTCCATAGAATATTCTTTGGTGCACTCAAGGCAGACATTTCTCAGTCGCGGTTCTTTCGCCAAATCCTTCTCTGCGCGAACTTGCCGTGCCACTTCACTTACGAGCTTTCTTTCAATAACCTCTTTTTGTTGCTCTGCCTCTTCTTGTTTCTTTTGTGCCGCTTGTCGTGCGCTATCCACCACATCCAATGTGCGCGCGCTCCAAATCGCAACGCCAATGAAAGATGAAAATACGAGGATGCCGAACACGGCCCAACCGAAGGCCTCATCGTACAACTGTAGAGCTGTACCTGCCGAGCGGATCGCCAGGCTCACAGGAATTGCTAGAAGGAACGTTAGAAATCGTCTGGCGATTCTTCCGCCGAGGCTTTCCATCACGAATATTTTGGTGATTTCACCCTCCGGTTGGGCGCAGAGCGCAGCCATGCTTAGAAAAATCAGAGGAACTGAAACCGAGCTGGACATTTTGACACAGCCGAACATTGTGCAAAGGCTTTCAACGCCGCATAAATAACCAAAAAATGCCATCAGGGATAATCCCAGTGACACCAGTGCTGCAATTTGCCAGAGCCATTGTTTGCCATTAATAGCAAGTCCCATGGTTAGCAATGAGAAGGATAGGAAAACGAAATTGAGCGAGACATTCGGTGGCATAGGGCCGGGAAATGTAATGCCAGCTGAATTTTCGTTCGGTGTATAGATTTGCTTGTCCAAACCGAAATCTGTAGCTGTGACAGATTCAGCGAACGCCGCCGACGCACCGACAAAAGATATGAGCGCCGCTATCGCTCCCACAACTGCGAAATCCACCCCTTTCCGAAACCCACGCAAGTACAGCGCTAGCGCACAGAATAAAAAGGAAAGTGCTGTACTGGAGCGAAGAATCATCTTGCGCCCCATGAAGAGAGTTTTTAGATTTTCTTGGTCCAGAGCCCATCCGGCAAGGCAAGTTATTGATGCGATGGCAACCAGCACAAGTAGTATCAGTGCTATTTTGTGTGAGCGCAGTACTAATTTTTCGCTGGCCTTAAGCATCTATCCTCAGCTTTTCTGCACCAGCGCTTTTTGAATCGCGGCATCATAAACGTCTTTCGTTTTGAAGCCTTGCAGTTCTTTCATGCGTTTCTTCTTAGTG
Source organism: Candidatus Obscuribacterales bacterium (assembly GCA_021732085.1). GTDB lineage: Bacteria > Cyanobacteriota > Vampirovibrionia > Obscuribacterales > Obscuribacteraceae > JAIEPM01. The sequence continues at coordinate 113,072 of JAKFVQ010000024.1, forward strand.
TCAAAAATTCCGACGATTGGCACTTCTTCTGCCGAGTCATGAACAAACTTTCTGATCCCCAGTCCTTCTGCGGATTTCATTGTGTCAGAGAAAGTCTCCTCGTTCGTGTTCAGCTCCACATACTTCACTTTGGGTCCGAATTTTTGAGCCAGTTCTTGCATCGCTGGCTTTACTTTGGTGCAGGTGACCTTGCAATCCTGGTCGTACAAAAGTACAACCATGACTGACCAGGGCTCGCTTGTTTGAGCTTTAGGTGCTTCTGCAAGAGAGGACGAAAGTGAATATGACGAAAATAGACTGAATAGTAAAGCGACCGATAACCAATTTCTTGCGCGCAACTGCGAATCTCCGTATTACTTACCTTCCCTATGTACCACGGTGTAAGTGCTGTCACACTAGTACTAGTGGGGGAGAACAGCACGCTCGATGATACGATGACGTGAGGGTACCTAATCTTTCTTGAAACTTGCAACTGGTAATTAGTCTTTGAATTTTCCGTAGCTATGTAAGCCACCAAATCCCAGGGAGTTGAATCCGAGGTATGTGAGCACGGTGAGCAACATGCCTCCGACTGCCACCAATGATAGTTTTTCAGATGAGCACTCATGATGAATGCGCAAGTGGATATAGGCGGCGTATCCGAGCCACGTGGTTAGCGCCATGGATTCTTTCGGGTCCCAAGACCAGTAGCTTCCCCACGCATGGTTGGCCCACAAGCCACCAGTGATGATACCGATGGTCAATAGTGGAAATCCAATCATGATTGCGCGATAGACGACTTCGTCGTACAGCTCGGCGCGTTTCTCATTCACTTTCGCTTCGCTTATTTTGCCCAGTCCGAGCCAAGCCGCAACTAGTCCGGCAATGCTGCCTCCGACGAAAAGTGCTTGCAAATAAAATGTGTTGACGTCTGTGAATGTGCCTAGTCCGATTGCCGATAGTCCAGCCGTCAATGCGATTGCTGCCAGCAACACAGATCTGAGGCGACCTGCTTGCCAGAGCTGTACAAATGCGGATAATCCGGCGATGAAGAACATTGCATATGATACTATTAGTGGTGGCACGTGTATCTGGCGCCAATAGCTGACTAGAGCCGGAACCAATGGCTTGATTTCCTGCTGACCGGCGGGAAGCCAGCTTCCATAGAGGAAAAAGACGGCTGCTGTTAGGCTCGCAAGCCAGCCTAGCTGTTTGAGATCATAGGTCCGCGACAACGCCAAATATCCACCCATAACTGCCCATGCAAACCAAAGCAGCGACTCGTATAAGTTCGAAAGCGGAAAACGATCAGACTCAAAACCACGAGTAACTATCGCCGCTGTTAGTGCTGCAAATCCAATAAGCATGACGAACTGGGCTGCTTTGACCAAATGCTCTTTCTTCTTCGACAGGGCGTTCGATCCGACGAAGACCCAGAACGAAACTACGGAAGATATTCCGGCTGTGTTGGTTAGAGTTACTTGTATGTCAGACATCGCTCGGTTCCCTTATCCATTCGTTGCCGCAGTGGTTTCGACTTCTGTTTTCTTTTCTTGGCTTGCCGCGGCTTCTGCTGCCGCTGAGCTCGTTGCTAATTCAACTGTTCCAAACTTCACACTGATCTTCTGCGAGAGCTTTTCAAGTTTTCGCTCAAAATCGGTTTTGGCTTTCTTTGATGTGCCGCCCAACAGCATGTGGCAGGTCGGCGCGCCATCAATTGGATCTGCTGCTACAGCAACGGCCCAAACTTGGCGGAAGGGAATTGCAGCCAGCATCACTCCGAGCATGATGATCCCGAACGCGACATATGTTAGTGGAAGTCCCGGATCTGATTTGTACTGCAGTCCGGTCACTGGTATTGCTTTCAGGTAGGCAATTTGCACTTCGCCGAACTTGGATGCATAGCCTGCTGGAATTTCAGCCAGCATCTTCGGTTGTTGCCACTCCGGTATTTTTGCGAAGACTCGCACAGGCTTGTCTTGTCCGCGCAAGGAAAAAATCATTGTTGTGTTTTCATCGAGCTGCATGAAAGCTGCATGCGTTCCGCCCATCTGTCGCAGAGGCAGTTGCGTCGGGCGTCCGTTGAATGCTATTTCGATGGCATCCAGACCCCAGCTCGATTGATAGACATCGACCCCGCCGTATGAAAGCGGGTTGTTTACGGAAATCTCCTGCTTGTGGAGCACTTTGCCGTCTTTATCGACAACCGATAGATTGCTATACCATTGTTTGGGATCGCCGCTTGCATAATTCTCGCGTCTGGTGTCATCGACGCGAACTTCCCACGGCGGCAGTTTTCCGATCCAAAGCTTGCTGTGCTCCGATTCTCCGAAATTCAACTTGCCACCAATCGGCACTGGCTTGAATCCATTGAATCCTGTCCATGAAGTAATCGTGACTCCGGCAAGCAGGCTCAACAAACCTATGTGCGTGATCGTAGCTGCCAGAAGTGCAATTTTGCCCCATTCGGCGGTCAGTTTGTTCCCTTGAATTTGGACACTGTATTGCTGCTTTTTCAGCGCCTCGGCAAGTTCTTTGAAGGCGACATCTGCTTCAGTTTTCAGCACCATTTCCCGAGAGACTGGGAATTTGCTTATCTCCTTCTCGCCAAGATATGGCATCTTCTGCTTCAACAAGCGAGCCTTTGGAAACACGCGCTGAACGCTGCACGCGATCATATTTACCGTTAGCATTCCAATCAAACCGAGGAAAAACGGTGTGTGGAAGAGGTCTGTGATTCCCCACTGCCTCAAATATCCGGCATTCTCTGCACCGAATGTTTCAACGACCTTTTGGAAGCCGACCTGTGATTCTTGCGGACACCAGGCTCCGACCAGAATCGAAACCGCGATTAATGTCATCAGGGCTATTGTGAGTTTTACAGAAGCGAATGCTGAAAGGCGCAAGGCACATGAACCTCTCAATTCGTTCTAGTTAACAGCCAGTCTACGATTTGATCAAGCGAATCTTTGTATTCGGATGGTGGTATCACAGACAGTGCGGCGCGTGCTTGGTCAGCATAGCGTTGCGCCAGGGCGACAGTTTGTTCGATGCCACCACCAGCGCGGATAATTTCTAATGCTTCCTCTGTTCCTTCGCTCGTGCTGACCGCACGGGTACGGATAAGTTGTTCAAGCTTTGCGGATTTTTCATCGCCGCGCTCCAGAATGTACATAGCCGGAGCGGTTATTAAGCCCTGGGCCAGGTCGCTTCCTGCAGCTTTGCCCAGCTTCAAGCTTTGACCAGTAACATCAAGTAGATCGTCAACTATTTGGAAACAAATACCTAGGTTCATGCCGTAATCTTTCATACCGGCAACAACATTCTCGCCGCGCCGATTCAATATAGCTGCGCTTTGCGTAGCTGCTGCAAAAAGGCTGGCAGTTTTCCAAACTGATTTTTGGATGTACGCATCCCAATCTAGCGAAAGAACGAATTGAGCGCGCATCTGGCGAATCTCACCTGCGCAAAGGTCACCCAATACTTGCCCGTAGATGCCAACAACCGGTGGGTTCATCAGTCGCGCAAGACAGACTGATGCTTGCGCGAATAACAAGTCGCCGGTCAGCACTGCAAGCTTGTCGCTCCATTTGCGATTGACTGTTTCTTGTCCGCGCCTGAGCGAAGCGTTATCGATAACATCGTCGTGCACCAGGCTTGCAGTGTGGATCAACTCTGTAAGAACAGCTTGAATGATGTGCAGGCGGCTCAGTTCGCCTTTGGTTTTTGCAGTCGCTTTTCCAGACATCAATGCAAGCGCTGGACGAAGTCTCTTTCCGCCTGCTTTGAAAACCTGCCCCAGTAGTTCGACTATGAACGGACTATCATCAACAAGATTCGAATTGAGGAACTCTTCAACCAGTTCAAGCTCTGATTTAACGGGCTCTAATAAGTCGCCGAGCTCTAGTGGAGACGCTGCCAGGGCTGAACTTTTAGGGCTTTGTTGAATGGTCATTTTTTGACGGTCCCGCAATTTCGCCTAGCTTTTCATATATGTAGCAGACTAGTCAACGACGCTGCCTCGATTATCAATGTTTTGCAACTTGCTTGTTACGAGGCTGTTCTGCTTTGGCAGATTCAACTTCAGTTGGTTGTTGTCATTTGCAGGAGCTTTCTCTGGTGGAGTGTAGCGGACAAGAATGAAACGACCTTCTGCATGCTGTATGCGGCATCCCTTCAAATCTCTGAAGAACTGCTTCTTTTTGATCTTGCTCAGGATGTATGCACCCTTTGATTCAGCGAGCATGGCGACTAACTGATCTGGATTTGACGGTTGCTCAACCCGACGGCCTGTGTAGAACGGCATAGAGGGCTTGCGCATGTCGTAGACGAGGATCGGCAGATCTGATACTGCTGCATAGCGCGCCATTGCAGGAAGCGGCTCTTCCCAGGTCTTGCTCAAAACATCGAGCAGTCGGTGCCCAAAGAAAAGGAATCCCAGGAGAGTAGGAATGACAAAGAGTAAGTACGCTGAGCGATAGAAGCGGCGACTCAGTAAGGCCATCGATGCTACAACAAAAATCAGTTCGAAGCTGGCAAGGCTTTGGATGATTTCGACCAGAACCTCTGGAGCGTCACGCAATTTGCTTACGAACATTGGTGGCAGAATGGTGGCAGCAATAAACACGCATGCCAAAATGAAGACTGGGTATACGGCTCGCTTTACGGAGTTCTTTTCGATAATTCGCTCGAACTCCAGTGCCAATAAAACAGCGATAGCTGGGAAAGCAGGCAGCGTGTAGGGCAATAGTTTGGAGACACTTGCTGAGAAAAATGTGACAGTAACGACTGTCCAGCAAAGGGCATAGAGAGCCAGGTCTTCTGAATCTTTGAGATTCTGAAAAGGTCGCAAAATGGAAAGAGGTCCACTGTTCTTCCATGCTTCTTTGATCTTTGCCCACGGAATCGTGGCTATCAGTGCTTGCGGCAAGAATACAGACCACGGGAAGAAGCCGCCCATCATTGCGGCGATGTGATACCACCAGCCGCCTTTGTGAGAATCAACTACGCTTGTGAAACGTTGGAAGTTCTCGCGCAGGATGAACTCATTAAAGTATGCGCCTTTTGTTATGTAGATCTCGACTGCGAACCATGGCACAGCGATCAAAGAGATGATGCCCATACCGAGTAACGGGCGGTAGAACTTGAGCGCTTCCAGGAGATTGGATCGCAAGAAATGGTAAACGGCTAAAATCGCAACAGGCAGGACTAGTCCTACCGGACCTTTTGTCATAACTGCCAACCCGGTCCCAATGTGAGCCAGGCAGAGCAAACCGACATGCCTCAATCTAAATGCAGCAAAGTAAGCAAACATTGCGCCAGCCATGAATAGGCTGAGAGGCATATCCGTTATTGCCTCCCGGGCCGTTCCGATAAACAACGGTGCTGTGATTAAGGAGATCCCTGTTACCAGGGCAGCTCGACGACCAATGAATCTATCTGCGAAACAATAGCTAATTGCCAGTAGAATCGAGCCGCAAGCGGCTCCGAAGAAGCGAACCGCAAACTCGTTGCATCCGAAAGCGAGAATACAAGCCGCCTGACCCCAGATCGCCAGAGGTGGTTTTGTGAAACGTACTACATAATTCAAATATGTCGTTATGTAGTCACCAATTTCAAGCATTTCACGGGCTGGCTCGGCGTACAGAGCTTCGTCCGGATTAAATAAAGGATAAGCTCCGAGCTCACCGAACAAGATGGCAGAGCCGGCAAGAAACACCAACGCAAATGGGACGACCCGAGCCCAGGCGTCGATGGCTTTGTTTCGAGCGAGCTCCGAGTGAATTTGCTTTGTTTGAACCGTGCGGGCTGAAGTCACAGGCATTTTGACTTTCCGAGATTGATTCTTGAGATCTTCTATTAAATAGACCTATCAAAGCAAGGTGAGCTTTCTAATGTAAACCTAGAGTTGGCATTTGAGCCGCTAATAGTGGCTTATCTGCGATAATTCGCTGGAGTATATTGCTTCTAATCATTCCGGAGTGCCGAGAAATGGAGATTTCCAACCGTCTTAAAGCCATCCCTCCATATGTATTTGCAGAGCTCGATAAGAAGCGGGCTGTTGTTGCTGCAAGAGGTGTTGACGTAATCAATCTCGGAATTGGCGATCCGGACCAGCCTACGCCTGCTCATATCGTAGAGGCGATGCAGGAAGCTTTAAAGAATCCGCTCAATCACCGCTATCCCCCATTCGGTGGCACCAAGGAATACAAGGAAGCGGCTGTGGCTTGGTGCAAGCGTCGATTCAATATCGATTTGGCAGCAGACAGCGAAATCACTTCACTGATCGGATCGAAGGAAGGCATTCACAACATTATTGCGGCTTTCGTTGATCCAGGCGATATCGCTATCATTCCGGATCCTGCTTATCCGGTTTACAAATCCTCAACCATTTTGGCTGGCGGCACTCCCTACACGATGCCCCTTTTGCCTGAGAACAAATTCCTCGCCGATCTCGATGCCATCCCAGAGGATGTTGCGAAGAAAGCGAAGCTCATGTTCTTGAATTACCCAGGCAATCCGACAGGAGCTGTCTGTGATCTGGCGTATCTTGAGAAAGCTGTGGCATTCGCTCGCAAGCACGACATCCTGTTGGTGCATGATCTTGCCTACTCGGAAATGACTTTCGATGGATATGTTGCGCACTCGGTTTTAGAAGTGCCGGGAGCAAAAGATATCGCTATCGAATTGCATAGCTTATCCAAGACCTACAATATGACTGGCTGGAGAATTGGATTTGCCATTGGTAATGCTTATGCAATCAAGGCTTTAGCGCAAATCAAATCAAACATCGACACCGATATCTTCCGCGCAATTCAATTCGCCGCGATAGCAGCATTTAACGGACCAACAGATGATATCCACCGTTGCAACAAGCTCTATATGGAACGCCGCGACGTTGCCGTTGCCGCTTTCAGAAAGCTGGGCTGGGAAGTCGAACCGATCAAGGCTACCTTCTATATGTGGATGCCTGTTCCGAAAGGAATGACCTCGGCTGACTTCAGCACAATAATGTTGGAAGACGCCGGTATTGTCGTTCCGCCCGGCACCGCCTATGGTGCTTGTGGTGAAGGCTTCTTCAGGCTCTCGTTGTGCACCAACAAAGAGCGATTGCAAGAAGCCTTCGATCGCATGGAGAAGCACTCTATCCGTTTCGATCGCAACGCTGCTAAGGTTTGAACCAAGACGTTTGGGTCAGGAGTTGTTTTCCTTCTCTACAGGCGCGCCTGAAACGCTTTTATTGATCTGCCATCTGACATTCCTTCCTTCTTATAGAAAAATGCCAGCTCGCTCTTCCCTGCTTTAAGTATCGGCGCGAGCAGTGATCGATTCGTGAAACTTGAAGTTGATTAATGCGAAACGCTGCGAATCCAGGAAGAGGATCCATAATAAAAAACTGAAGCGTGTCGGCAGGGCGGTGCGACACGCTTCAGCTGGGCTATCTGGGATATTTAACTAACTGAGGGAAAGGTATGAGAGGCATCCGAGAATGGATGCAAGTGCGGCGCTGCATGAAAGATTTGCAAGTGTGCTTTTCTTTTGAGCGGCGTAGAACATAACACCGATTGTGGTCAGTGCGTAAAAAGTTAGAAGGAATGCGGCTGCTTCTTGAACACATGTGAGTTGTCCGATTTGGTGAACGATGCTTTGACCAAGCATCGAACCGATTTGGAATGACGGCACACCCATAGCTGTAGAGAACAGGATGTTTTCGACGGTGCGATCAACTTCTGCCTCTTCGCTTGTGCGTTCTGCTGCTTTCGGAAGTTCAAATTCCAAAGCCAATTCTGTGTTGTTGATCGATTGAATTGTTGCTGCGTATTCCATTGTTGTAACCCCTCTATCCCGTAACCCTGACCCATTTGTTGTCTCTAGAATAACTTTTGATTTGGGCAATTTTGGTTCAGCTAGAATCCGGTTTACCAGCCCGGGATTAATTTGCTGATTGCCTCTAATTTGGATGCTGCGACGCAGAATTCAGCGGGCACATCCGGAGCGTTTAAATTAAAAACTTAGTTGAAACAAGCTGCCCATGATGTTTGCGATTACTGCAACGCTCATGAGAAGTGCTGTTGGATTGTTCTTTCGAGCAAGATAAACGAGCACTGGGATTGAAGCTAGCGAGTAGAAGAATCCCATGGTGCCTGCGCTTTGGCTTAATCCGCTGACCAGTGGCATTCCCTTGACGCACAGTTCAGTTACTTTCATCGATGCGCCGAAGCAAGGAATGAAAACGATGAGAGCGAGAATAAAACCGAGAACATAAGTGGCAGCAGTTTGTGTTGCTCTTTCTTTGATTGCACTAAGATCAACAGCTGTGGTGTTGATTGATTGACCGAAACCTTGTCCCAGATTTTGAATTGCTGCTGCGTTTGTCATTTGCCCCGTCCCTCATGCAGTTGATGTAAAGAGAATACGGATAATTTTGGTCAAATTTGGTTCAAAACTTGGGGGCGAATCGGGTCAAAAGATTAAACGTGAATTTTGCGCACAAAAAGCGCTGCCTCAGGATCAGGGGTCCCGGGCAGCGCTTTTTCTCTAGCAAGTCAGGGGTGGGACTCTGACTTGCTACAAGTGCTGGGTCTAGCGAACTGCGACCTGGTTCAGGTTCGATGGCTTATAGCGCTCGCCCACGACCTGCAGGTACTTCTCGTAGTTTTTCATTTCTTCTTGGTTCGGAACGTGACCAAGCGCTCCGGCAAGTGCCATTGTGATTTGCTTTTGCGCTGGAAGGTCTTTGATCTTCACACCGGCCTCGTGAGCAACGTCCGCGATTCTGGAGCTGGCAACAGCTTTCTGCATATCCTTATTGAAGAAGTTCTGCATTTCTTCACCGGTAGCATTTCTGCCGCTTTGCTGGCCGTTCAAAAATATTCCGAAGTTCTCTGCATACATTGAATCAGTGCTTAGCTTGTTGAATTCGGCGCTAATCTTGTCGGCGCTGATGTTGTCGCCTTGTTCGCGCATATTGTTCATTCTGGCTTCCATGTTCTTCTGGAACTTGGGATTGTTCTTGTGCTTTGCAAGAATCTTGCCGAGCTTTCTGTAGTCTGGTGGGTTGCCCAGCTCTTCAAGCATTTCCGGCGTGAGCCAGCTGGTGTACCAGCCGCCCATATTCATTTCGTATGCACCAAGTGCGTTGTTGGTTCCGTTCTCCCATGTGTTCAATCTGGCAGCATCAATTAGATTGTCCATTGGAGTTGTGATGACTGCCGGTGTATCCGGTAGGGTTTCTTGCGGTGGTGCTGTTTCGTCCGATGGCGGTGGTGTGGAGTCATCGCTCGGGCTCGGTCCTGGGCAGTCACCGCCGGGGCATCCGCCACCGCCAGGATTGCTCGGCGAATCACCGTCTTCCGGAACTGGCGGCTGATCCTGTGGATTCTCCTGTGGATTCGTTTCGTTCTCTTGCGGCAATGGAGACGGCGTGCGCTCGAATGCTTTGCGAAGGTCGTCGGAAACAAGTCCGGGGGTTGCATAAAGTGTGGTTTCTGCACGACCGTCTTTTTGTTTGATGCGATCGTTTATTTGCGAAACCAGTGCATCGGTTTGCTTTTGATCCGCGCCGGCTTCGACCTGCACGCGGTACACGGAGTGTGGCTTGTCGCCTGAGAATGGATCGCCGACAACTTCAACATTGCCATCTTTTTTGACGATAAAGTCCGGAGTTACTGACGCATCGTTGGAGACGATGATTTTAGGCGGCTCGCCAGGCTTGGCGACTTCACCTTGATCTTGCCGCGGAGTCATATTCGACGGCTTCATAGTTGCTTCGGCTTGAACTGGCGCCTTTATTGCGGAGGTATCGGCAGAATTGCCATAAAGGGACCCAGTATTGAGATCTAACGAGCTCGAGACGCGAGAGACACCGACCTCACATGATGGTCCGGTGCAGAATGATTGATACGACGAACCACCGTCAAAGCAAGAGGTGAAATTGCATGACCCCTCGACACAGACAGCGGGAGCGGAAGCTCCACCTTCAAAACAACAATCCGACATTTGCTAGCTCCTCAAGTATTCGGATAACGCGCTAACGCAGCGTATCCCTCGATAAGCCAGCCGAATCTAAAAACCTTGCCCCGAATGAAGTCATATTAAAATTGAGTTGTGAAATATTTGGGACGACCTCTGCGGAGAACACGTATGCAAGCGGGTGATGAAAATCAAATTAGTCAGGGCGACGCGGAAGGCGCTGCAAACGCTGATTCGGATGATAGTGCTCGCGCAACACAGGTGACGCTGTACACGGTGCCGGGATGTCCGCTATGCAGCGATGCACGTCAAATGCTTGCGCAGATGGGCATCTCGTATGTGCAACAAGATGTGGCAAATTCGTACCCCGCCCTGCGGCGCATGTACAAGCTCACACGCCAGCGTCTGGTGCCTGTAGTTGAGTACAATGGAAAAGCAGTGGTGCGTCCGACTAGAGATGAAGTTGTTTCGTTAGTCAGGGAATGAGAATGCAAAATGCTGTCCAATGTTTGTTGGCTTTCGCAGTATCTCCCATATGGGGGCTTTATCTGGCAATTGGCCTGGGAATCTTTGTGTTCTTATACTTTGTGGCAAAGGAACTGGTATTTGGCGAGGGATCTTTCCATTAGCCCACCTGATCCGTTGTTTTTAGTTGGGTAGAATTGAAAAAACGTGAGTGCTTCGTCCGCTAGATGAAGTTGCAGCTTTATCCAGAACTTGAGGTGTAAGGACCTTGAAGATTTTTCTTCTTCTCTTTAGCACTAATGCATTTGTAGGGCTTTCTTAGGCGGAGGGCTTGCGTTACTCGTTTTTCTGTTTCTCGTCTCAACGGAAATTTCCTAAGCGCAAAGGGGATTTGACTGCGAATATGGTGTTTCTTATATTGACGGTGTTGATTTTAAACTGGGCTGCTCCTTGGGCACTGTGGGCAGGTCGGTTATCGTTAGTCTTCGCAGGCGTTGTCATCTTGTTAATTGCTTCCGGTGCAGGCATGCTGGCTCTCTGGGCAATAGGATTATGCTGCGCCTTTTGCCTCATTACTCCAGCCAAGAAAAAGGAGCGCTGATTTCTCAGCGCTCCTTCCAAAATGATTCAATCTAATTGGCTGATTAGACTTTTTCAGCAACTACTTTTGCTTGCGTGAAGAGCAGCAAGTAGTCAGGTCCGCCAGCTTTCGAGTCGGTTCCGCTCATGTTGAATCCGCCGAATGGATGCACTCCGACCAGTGCGCCAGTGCACTTGCGGTTCAAGTAAAGGTTGCCGACGTGGAACTGTTCGCGTGCTTGATCGAGCTTCTCTTTGCTCTTTGTGTAAGCAGCGCCGGTCAAACCGAACTCGGTGTTGTTTGCGATTTCCAGTGCGTGCTCCCAGCTGTCAGCCTTGATGAAAGCAAGTACTGGTCCAAAGATTTCTTCTTGAGAAATGCGAGCCATCGGAGCGATATCAGCGATGATTGTTGGCTCGATGAAGTATCCCTTTTCAGGAGTTTCATGAGTCTTTCCACCGGTCATCAAACGGCCTTCTTTCTTGCCGATTTCGATGTAGTTCAGGATGCTTTCGTAAGCTGATTTGGAAGCGACTGGTCCCATGTAAGCTGTCTTCTCTTCTGGTGTTCCAATCGTGATCTTCTTGGTTCTTTCAACGACTTTTTCAAGAACTTTGTCGTAAACATCTTTGTGTACGATTGCTCTTGAGCAAGCTGAACACTTCTGTCCGGAGAAACCGAAGGCTGCTGCGACGATACCATCGGCGGCGGCATCGAGATCAGCGTCGGCATCAACTACGATGCCGTCTTTTCCGCCCATTTCAGCAACAACGCGCTTGATCCAGATTTGTCCAGGTTGGTTCTTTGCTGCCAGTTCATTGATGTGCAATCCAACTTCTTTCGAACCTGTGAAGGCGATGAAGCGGGTCTTCGGGTGACCGACAAGGTAGTCACCAACTGAAGCTCCAGGACCTGGCAAGAAGTTGAGAACGCCCTTCGGCAATCCGACTTCTTCGAGAATTTGAACGAACTGATAAGCAATTGCTGGCGTATCGCTGGATGGCTTCAGAATTACTGTGTTGCCTGCAACGATTGATGCCGTGGTCATGCCAACGAGAATGGCCAGTGGGAAATTCCACGGAGGAATAACAAGACCGACGCCCAGCGGAATGTAAGAGAGTTTGTTGACTTCGCCTGCGATTGTGGTCAACGGTGCTGGATTTGCGAGGCGGAGCATTTCGCGTCCATAGTATTCGCAGAAGTCGATAGCTTCGGCGACGTCGCCGTCTGCTTCAACCCAGCTCTTGCCGATCTCGAGGATGAGCCATGCAGAAAGCTGATGCTTGCGCTCACGCATGATCTTGGCGGCTTTGAAGATGTACTCGGCGCGCCGCTCTGGGCTCACTTTCTTCCAGCTTTCAAATGCAGTAAGAGCGCCTTCCATAGCCTTTTCAGCGAGTTCTTTGTTTGCCTTGGAGAACTTGCCGATTACTTGCTCGGGATTGCTCGGATTTGTTGATACGAGGAAATCATTGGTCTCAACGCGCTCGCCGTTGATGATGAGCGGGTACTGTCTGCCGAGCTGCGAACGAACTAGCTTGATAGCATCCTTCATCGCCTTTTCGTTTTCCGGCAAGGAAAAGTCTGTAAAAGGCTCGTTTTTGAATTCTGACATTGTTGTGGATGCCTTTGCTTGTTTTTCGATTGTTGTCGGCATGTGATTTCTCCTCACTTGAATGAGACGTTCTCGATTATCAAGCCGAAATCGCCGATCTTCCGCCAGTTTTATAGTTTTTCAATCCCAATGTTGACTAATGTTATCGTCGCGCTTCGCCGAATATATTTTCATTCTCATATTCGATCCGATATTCATGTGATCATCCTTCTCTATTCAGCAGACATCATCAGCGCGCCTCAACTCTTTCGCGGAGTGGAAATCTCCGCTATTTTTAAAGGAGAGGCAATTGGGGAGCGGGTCATGGAACAATACCATCGGCTTATTCGTGAGATCTTGGAAAACGGCGAAGAGCGCGCAGACCGCACTGGAACAGGCACTATCTCGTTGTTCGGTATGCAGGCTAAATACGATTTGCGGCAAGGCTTCCCCCTGTTGACTACAAAGAAGGTCTTATTTGCTGCTGTTGTGCGTGAGCTGCTCTGGTTCTTGCGCGGCGCTACCAACATCAACGACGACCTGACTCAGCACACACCGATTTGGGACGCATGGGCGCGTGAGGATGGTGAACTCGGCCCGATCTACGGATACCAGTGGCGTAACTGGCCACGGTACGTGCCTACCGAGCCAGGCAGCGACCTCTACCGCAAAGAGCATGTCGATCAAATCAGCCGCCTTCTACATGACATTAAGCACAATCCTGAATCGCGGCGGCTCATCGTTAACGCATGGAACGTGGCCGACCTCGATCAGATGGCGCTGCCGCCCTGCCATTTACTTTTCCAATTCTATGTAATTAATGGTCGTCTTGATTGTCAGCTTTATCAACGTTCGGCCGACATGGCTCTGGGCGTTCCCTTTAATATAGCCAGCTATGCGCTTCTTATGATGATGGTGGCACAGGAATGCAATCTGACCGCCGGCATCTTCACGCACACAATTGGCGATGCTCACATTTATCTAAATCACGTTGAAGGGCTGAAAAAGCAGCTTGAGCGTGATTACAGAGAATTGCCGCAGGTGAAAATCGCAGAGAAAGGATTCTTCGATCTCAAATTCGAGGACTTCGAGCTGTTGAATTATGATCCGCATCCCTTTATAAAATTCCCTATTGCTGTGTAATTTATGAAATTCAGTATTGTAGTTGCTGTCGATTTAGAGCTTGGTATAGGCAAGAACAACAGTTTGCCCTGGCGGCTTCCAGGCGATATGAAGTTCTTCAAGAATTTGACCAGCACCGCTGCTGAGGGCAAGAGAAACGCGGTTATTATGGGCCGCAAAACGTGGGAATCGCTGCCGTCGAAATCAAAACCTCTGCCGAATCGCTTAAACATAGTTGTTTCGACGCAAAGTGATTATCAATTGCCTGAAGATGTTTTGCTTGCCGATTCGTTGGAGAAGGCATTGGAACTGGCAGAAGCTGAATCATCTGTTGATCATACATTCGTAATTGGTGGTGCCCAAATTTATGAGACGGCTATAGATGATCCTAATTTGGACAAGATCTATTTGACCGAAGTCTATGGCAGCTTCGACTGCGACAAGTTCTTTCCAGAATACGAAGATGATTTCAAAGTTGTGTCTAAATCGGATGCTCAATTCGAAAACGAGGTCGAGTACACGTTTATCATTTTGGAACCGAACTGGATCCGTTAATTGCATGGACCCTGTCGCCGATCTTCCGATGCTTCCGACGAAAGCAGCTATCAAAAAACAAAAACGGCACCTATCGATGATGGCAATTTGATGCAGGTTAGGAACTAATCTTTGAAAACGAGTTTGGCTTGGCTCTAAATGCGGAACTTTGCATGTAGAGATGTAGGCTCTAAAAATCTCTCTGGGGTATGATACAGCCATACGGTCCAGTCGAAAGGCGAAAATGAAAACAGGAAACCCAATTCTATTTAGTCTCCTAATATTGGCTATTTTTGCGGCTTTGCTGCCCTGTAGCGCCGGTGGCGTTAAAGGCGATCCTAAAAGAGGAGTCAAACTTTTCTCGGCAATGACTTGCGATATCTGCCATCTCAATGGTGGCAATATGCAAAATCCTGATCGACCAATCAAAGGCGCTGGGTTTCAAAAGCGTTACCCAGACGACGTCAGCCTTGGCCAACTGATCAGGAAGGGTATAAGTGATAAGGGAATGCCCGCATTCGGACGGGATCGAATGAGCGATCAAGATCTTGCTGATGTGATTGCATATGTTCGTTCAATGACTCCAGCTGCGGCTGCTGCGAAGAAGAAGACCAAATAATAGGAGAGAGGGCGAACCAGCGAACCTCCATGGCGCATCTGCTGAATAGATTGACACCGGATTTAATCGTGAAAGCCTATTCCATGGGCGTTTTTCCTATGGGCGACAGCGCTCATCCAAATGCGCCTGTCCGTTGGTATGCGCCCGATCCGCGATGCATCCTCGATTTGGAAACTTTTCACGCCCCCAAACGGCTAATGAGGACCTATCGTCAGGGTAAATTCGAGTGTCGTGTGAACTCTGCCTGGTCCAACGTTCTGCGGCTCTGCGCGGCGCGCGACTCGACCTGGATTACAGAAGACATTTATCGAGTTTATACGGAGCTTCATCGGCAAGGACTTGCTCACAGCGTTGAGGTGTATAGCGAAGGGAAGCTGGCGGGCGGGCTCTATGGAGTCAGCCTTGGTGGCGCATTCATGGGTGAATCGATGTTTCATATCGTCACCGACGCGTCAAAGATCGCCTTACTTTATTTGGTAGAGAGAATGAAGGAACGAGGCTTTGTCTTGTTGGATTGCCAGTTTATGACGGACCATTTGCAGAAGTTCGGCGCCGTAAACATCCCTCAAGCCGAGTACATGGCACGTCTTCAACATGCTTTAGAGCTTGACGTAGAGTTTGGATAATGTGGAGCCGTCAGTCAATTTGACGAGCTTCAGATTCATACGGGTCCTCGATTCGAGCCCTTTTTAACGTGTCCCCATATTCGAGCCCAGAACTCGAAACGGGACTTTAGACATGTAAATCAGTTAGAGCGGTATATTGCCCGCAATTTTCATTTTTGCAGAATCAAATTTGCCAGCGAAGTTTTGCGCTTCTTTCTGCAATTTGGGACTTGTAGAGTCGTTTGCCCATTTTGTACTCTGGTCGCCTATCTCACTTGCTGGCTTGAACCCGCTTTGCTCGGGCGGCTTCACACTGCTATCCGACGTGGGAACGGTTTCCCTCGGACTGATCTCTGCTCTAAACTTTTCTGTGGCACCTTCCGCGGCACCTTCGGCGCCCTTCTCTGACGGTGTCTCTGGCGTATTTTGAATTTCGTCGCCTGCGGCCATCTGAAAATCCCGGAAAACAATCTGCTTCGGCATTGTACCCAGTCGAGCAAGATCCTAACCTATTCAAAACGAAGGTAACGACCTATTCCCCTAGCTCTTCCAGTGGCAAGCAGAGTGAATCCTTCAGAAGATTCTGTCTAACTGGACGCGAGTCAATCAACATAGGTTTGATGCCTGGTGCAAATGCAGGCGAGGCTTGTTCGAAACCAAGATACTCACAAGCTTTAATAGCTACTTCACTGCAAAGTGAATCCAAATCCGCGCAATCCGAGTGTAGATCCATTACGCTCATCGCGTTGGGGCTTTCGATCAAGTAATCACTGGCATAAAGCGCTAATTTCAGGTAGTTCATAAGCCAGGCTGGCATAAGATCACCGCCCTGGTCCGCCGCATCTAGATGGATCCAGATGCAGAGTAGCTCCTTTACCGCTGGTAGGAATTCTTCTTCAGAAAAGCTTTTCGAAGCCAGCGATGCCAGGTCTGGGTCTTTAATCTTTTCGGAGAGTTGCCGAATAGCTAAGAGCCGTTCTTTCAATTGCGCGGATACGGCCACACCCAAATGCGAAACATAGAAGTGCACGCGTTTATAGCGTTCACCTCGCGATTTCGGATTTAAGGCGGGGGTGACATAAAATCGAGTCGTTTCCCCGGCAGTTGTTTCAGCCATTCAGCCCAGCTTAACTTTAGCTACCTCAGGAAGAATGTAGCATAAAAGACGAACTACTGATTCTAAGAATCTAGCCCGCCACTTTGCCTTTTACTTCTTGCTTTCCGGTTTAGTCGTTTTTGCTGGCGGTGTTGCTGTTTTGCTTGCTGCACTTGAACTCTTACTTGCTGGTGCAACGTCTTTGCCGGATTTTACTTCCGCTGCCTTGTCATAGGCAGTTGCAGAGACTGTGACAATGACTGTGTCGGCAAGCTTTTGGAAAACAATTTCGGGACGCTTGATGGCGTGATCTTTGAATGGAACGTTGAATGTGGCCTTAACTTGGATAATGTCGCAACCCTCTCTCTTCGTTTCAGTTGCCGGGCAGCGGCTCATGTAGGTAACATCGACTGGAACCGTTTTCGAAACCGTTTTTCCATGTAGGCTGAAATCGCCGATCGCTTTCAAGCTGGTCTTTTGTCCTGCCACCAATTTCTTCGGTGGAGATACGAGTGATTTGAGTACAAAGGTAGCCTTTGGATAGCTCTTTGTTTCGAGAAAATTGTCGCGCATATGCTCGTTGCGCAGTGGAATGCCGGTGTCGATTGATGCCAGATCAACGTCGAATTTTCCGCTCACCGGTTTTGTCAAATCGAATGAATCGTCGATTGTGATACTACCAGTGATTTTGCTCGTTTTTCCCTCGATCAATTCAATTGGTGCATCGGAGGTAAAACTGACGTGATCTCTACCTTTCTCATCATTGATTTGGAATGTGCGAGGCGCTGCTAGAGCCGCACTATTCAATGAGAAACCCATAAGTAATAGTGCAGATAGCATCGATTTTGACGATGACATTTCAATCTCCTTTCTTGGATGATCCAACGAAAACGTTATCTGTTTGAAGTTCTTCAATGAGTTCAAGAAGCTGTACCACAAGGTCTTGTGGATTTTTGCCGGGATTCATTTCGATCGCCAGCCTAAGAAGGTCCTGGTAGGAACTGCGCTCTGTTTGCGCTTTTTCTACGACTGCTGCAGCAACATTTCCCAGTTCAATAAAGCGAACCTTATGCGTTGACGGATCACGGTAGATGACGACGTTGCAAGGTTCTTTCTCAAATTTTCTGCGAATCTTATTCGTCTCCTCAAAATGCGAGGTTATTTCCAGGATTGGGTATTCGTATCGACGCAATGTGAGTGTTTGGTTTACAACCGGGCTATAAAGGCTGATCATTTCCAGGCTATCAATCGCAACATCTTCTGCCTTGTCGATGCTGGTACCGTCTTCAACCTTCTCCAATTCCAGCCATTCGTAATCGGCAAGCTCCGCCAAATACGGGTATCTCTTCATTTCTTCAGTGCACTTGCTGATGAACTCCGGGAAGTGCCTGCAAATCTTATTGAGGTTGTAATGATCCGAGGGATAGTCTTTGAAATATTGTTCTGCCACGAGCTCCCACATCTTGCCTAAGACCTTTTGGCAATAAGGATAAATCGAGCAAAGCAGATCGTAATGTCCGAAATTTATCAGTCGACCGTAAAGCTCAGCACCCTTGCGGTCGATCTCCTTTAGAACATCAGGATTGAGCTCATCGGCATTCTGCGGAGCTTTCTTCTTTGGGCTTCCAGCCAGAAACCAGTCTCGAGTTTTTCGATCGATCCAGATAGTACCGACAGTTTTTTCGATATCACGCAGAGAGGGCACGCAATTCTCTCCCTCGTGACTCTGATGATTCCACAAATTCCAAGCTTGGCTTGCGTTCTTGCTTGCTGAGGGTCAGGAATGCTGGATCGACCGATGCAGTTTCGCGAATGCGATCCAATTCTTGAACGATCTCGGCGAACGCGGGAAAGTTCTGATCGCGCTCGAGCATAATGCCGTTCACTTTTGTTTTCTTCAAAACGTGAGCTAGCAGATCGAAGACGGGATCAACGACAGCGGCTCCATGAGTATCGATAACATATTCGCCAATCTTCTTATGTCCGGCCACGTGAATTTGTACAACGCGCTCCAGAGGCAGCTCGTTCACAAATTGGACAGGATCAAAACCGTGATTCAATGAATTGACATAGACATTGTTTACATCCAGGAGCAGCCCACAATCAGCCTTCTCAAGGATTTGTGTCATGAATTCAGTCTCCGGAATTTCGCATCCCGGCATATTCATATAAAAGGAGATGTTCTCAATCAAGAAGGGGCGCTCTACGAAGTCCTGCACCCGTTTTATGCGTTCTACAATATGACTGACAGCTTCTTTGCTAAAGGGCAGGGGAAGCAGATCTTGCAAGTAGATACCGTCAAAACTTGTGAAGCACAAATGATCGCTAAACCAAGCGATATCAAAATCATTCAGCAATTTCTTGAGTGCCTGAAGATACTCCATGTTGAGCTCGTCAGTGCTTCCAATCGAAAGATTGATGCCGTGTGAAATGAGCGGCCATTGTTGCGCTGCCGCATCCAGGCGCTCACGTGCTGAGCCGCCAATCTCCATATAGTTTTCTGGAACTATCTCGAGCCAATCGATAGAAGAAGAATGGGCGAAGGTCTCCGTTGCTAGTTCTCTCCGTAAACCGAGACCAACTCCGAGAGTTGGAAGTTGCGATTTCGCTTTGAGAAAACTTGAAGCCATTGGAGACCTTCGCCCCTTGATCCGAAGATCGTTAGTTATCGTGGATCAGAGAGAGATTTACTTCTGCTCTTTGGATTTGCAGGAGCCTTCTTTGCCCTTGCATGATCCTTCTTTACCTTCTTTGGATTTGCAGGATCCTTCTTTGCCTTTGCAGGATCCTTCCTTGCCTTCTTTGGATTTGCAGGATCCTTCTTTGCCCTTACAGGAGCCTTCTTTGCCTTCTTTCTTTTCTTTCTTCTCTTTCTTTTCCTTCTTTTCGGCTTTCTTATCCGATGCGTCGCCTTCGGCTATTTTCTTGCCATCTTGCGAGGCTTGAGCCTTGTCGCATTTGGATTTTTCGCATTCACCATCGCCAGCCAGAACAGGTGTGTGCATGCCAATTCCGAGGGCAGCAACTAGAGCAGCGGCGAGCTGAACTTTAGAAAGATTGTTCATGTAAATCTCCTAGATTTGTCTTAGACCACCAAACACCCTCAGTGGCGTCTCATGACAACCAGCGGTGAGGGACAGATAAGCATCCTAAATGACTCTAATTAAGCTGGTGACAAATCGAAGGTTATGGGAATGTAAAATCAGCTTGCTCCTTGGCCTGGGCTGCTTTACAGACTCAACAGTTTGTAATTCTTAGCAGTAAAAAGAAGACATCTACCTGATCGAGGCGGTTTTCAAGAGGTGCGGTGGGCGATTTTGAGCAAATAAAACCCCATCCTTATATACCTAATATTCTAAAGGTTGATTCCAAGAGATGGGCGTCCACATTTTTCCTTTTGATGATCTGACTAGCGGTAAGAGAAATTGAATAACGCAGTAAGTTTGGAATATTTTCAGCAGTCAAAATAGGCCGTATAAGACCTATTCTCTGCCAATAGGTCACATACGTCCTGTTTTAGAGTCCCAAATTATTCCGGTTTTGGATCCCTGATATGAACATCACAAAATCAACAATCTCAATTTGCGTTTCCTCGTTTATTGAAAATGAAGTAACTGTTGATCATTGTTGAACCGGTGCAATCAATCACTGGTAACAACATGCAAGCCAGTTACTCTTTACGCACTTGTGTTTGCACTCATCACGGGAAGAGCAATCGTTCTGCGTGCGCATTGAGCTTGCTTCCCTTGAGCGATGAACATAAGAGAAATCCAGCGGTCTCAAAAAGGACCGCTGGATTTCAAATTAATGATCAAGGTTTGCGACTAGAAATTAATTGCCTTCGGCAGATTTCTTCTCTTCTTTCTTCTCTTCTTTCTTCTTCTCTACCTTTTTGGTTTCTTTCTTTTTGTGTTTTTCCTGAGCCGCGGCTGCCCCTTTTTCATCGGTTCCACAAGAGCCTTTGCCGCATTTTGAATCATCACCAAGCTTTGTTACACCAGAATGTTCTGTCTTTCCAAAGCCGTCATTCGTATTTGAATCTATATTTGCGGCATATGCGCAGCTGCTTCCGCTGACACCAACAGCGGCCAGTATTGCTAGTAGCTCGTGTTTCGGGATTTTTTTCATATCACTCTCCGTTGCTTAGACCCATTGATCACTTTTATCTGAAGGATCGATAATAATGTACCAAGTTGCTACTCTTTCCAAGCCGAACCGTAAACATGGAATGTATCTATCTACATGGATTTGCCTCCGGACCTAAGTCCGAGAAGGCCATTTATTTCTTTGAACATCTTCGCCGCACCAATATAGAAGTGGTGATACCCGATCTCAACCTACCTTCATTTCAAAAAATGACGCTCAGTTCGCAATTGCAGATTGCAGAGAATCTCCTGGAAGGCAAGAGCGAAAAATCCATCCTTTTATTTGGTTCAAGTATGGGTGGTCTGCTCTCAACACTTTTGTCATTGAAGCATCCTGCTGTAGCTGGTCTTGTACTACTTGCCCCTGGTTTTGGATTGGAGCGGCGCTGGCAATCCTTCTGGGGTGATGATGCTCTCGAGCGTTGGCGGCGTGATGGCTATATGGAAGTGCATCATTATGCCTACGACAAAGAAATGAAACTGGACGTGACGTTTCTCGATGATGCTCTCAAATATAAGACAGACGGCTTGATCGTCAGTGTGCCAAGTCTCGTCGTGCATGGAGAGCGCGATGATGTTGTCCCCGTTGAAGAGAGCCGGCGCTTTGCCGAGGATAATCGTCAATTAGTAGATTTGCATATACTGAATGACGATCACTTCTTGATGGCAGATTTAGATGGGATTTGGGCCCTCGTCAAGAATCACCTCGACAGTCGATTGAAAGCGCGCTAGTTCAATTCTTGATTCAGGAATTCACTTCAGGAATTCAAGCCCGGAATTATTGCCGGGCCTCGCCGTCATACGCCCAGGACTTTCGACATCACGTGGACTTTGCGAACCTGTGCCTTGTGGCTCGAAAAAGAAAGGTCCCATTTGCATGGGACCTTTCCTGTTACATTTCGGATGATGGATCCGGCTTTTTAGCCTTCTCCGCCCTCTCCGCCGTCTCCACCCATGTTCATTGTGGCTTCGGCCTTCGGTTTGCGCGGCGCGCGTTTGCGGGTTACTTTTTTGGCACCAGCTGCTTTCTTCGGCGCTGCCTTTTTGGCACCGGCCTTTTTAGCAGTTGCTTTCTTAGCACCAGCTTTTTTCGGTGCAGCTTTCTTGGCTACTGCCTTTTTGGCTGCTGGCTTGCGTCCGGCAGTTTTCTTAGCGGCTGCTTTTTTAGGAGCTGCTTTGCGCGTGGTTTTCTTAGCGGCTGCTTTTTTAGGAGCTGCTTTTCTTCCAGCGGTTTTCTTAGCGGCTGTCTTTCTTGTTGTAGCTTTTTTGGCTGTAGTCTTTTTGGCAGCTCCGCGCTTGGCTGTAGCTTTTTTGGCTGTAGCTTTTTTGGCGGTTCCACGTTTGGCTGTAGCTTTTTTAGCTGTGGTCTTTTTGGCGGCTCCAGCTTTTTTGGCTGGGGCTTTCTTTGCTGTAGCTTTTTTAGCTGTAGCTTTTTTGGCTGTAGCTTTTTTGGCGCCAGCTTTCTTAGTTGCCCGCTTCTTTGTAGCCTTCTTAGGAGCTGCAGCAGCGCCGTCTCCACCTTCCGCCATAGCGGCGGCTGGAGAGATGCTTACTCTCTTCTTGGCTTTCTTCTTCTTTGGCTTTGATACTGCCATTAATGTTCCTCCTACTTATACATATATAAGCGAGGGCACTTACGCCGAAATCTGGGATGAGCTAATCATTAATATGGCCTTGCGGCTCATTTTTTGGAACTCTCTCAGAAGGATTTTGCTTGTGCCACCACTTTTTTCATTGAGAGCATGTGGATACTCTCGTTGATCACACCACACACAAAATAGGTTACTTTCTATCTGCCCAAATTGCAATACCACCTGACTCCAAAAAAGATCCATACCCACGATCGTAGTTCTCCAATCGACGAGAAGTGTTTTCTGTGGAGATGCGCATGAGGAGCCATTCTCTGAGTGATACCTCCCCTGGTGATTGTCTCAAATATGGTCTTTTTTGAGCGAAAAAAAATTTTGAAATTTTTTTTTGAAGATCCAGAATTTTGGATTTGAAGATCTGTCTGTTTATAGTCAGAGCGAAAGAAAAATCGATGCTGTGTTCGATGAAAAGCCGGACTCGCAAAAATTGCGTACACATTTTTTGAAATCTGACCCAAGTCGCCTGATATTTTGATCCTCGGCCGGCCGATTGAGAAATGTTTACATCTAACATTGCCTGACCCTGGATTTCGCTGGGCGAGTTAACTGCCACCGAATGTGGTGCCGGTTGACTGCGCGCGTGGGCGGCGGTAAGTCCTTGTGCTGTAAAGGTTACTGGCGTTGAGGTCCGGCGTAGCCGAATGCTGATCTGAACCCCTCAGTCTGTACCGACTTCAAGTCTGCGAAATCTATGACGTCATGGTCGATCAATCTCTCATATTCTCCAGGCAGCGTACATGGGGCCGGATTTCGTCCTGGATTGTCCGTGCAAATTGCAATAGCCACTCCGGCTTTGCGACACCTTTCGAATACCGTCTTCAATTGTTGAAAGTCCTTGAGAACACCAGTTTGTCTATAACTAGTTGGACAAACCTCTAAAGTGATTTGTCGCTTAGCTAACTCTTTCAACATTTCAGGTCTAACAAGTGGGATGTGAATACCGTGACCGATCCTGTCCAGGCAAGTGAGGTATTGGCTGTGAACGTTGTCTATGGCTGTTTCTCCGAGGTGTGCTGTAGTCTTCAATCCATTGGTTCTGGCCTTTTGCATGAGCTTGACCCAGATTTCCCATTTCTCAGGATCGATTTCAGGACCAGCAAGATCGATGCCGACGACAGGCCCAAGATTGTCTTTTGCTACTTTCAAAATTGCTTCATTTATGTGAGATGGTAAACGGCGGTCCAGGCAGAGAATTTGTTTCACTGTTATGGGAAATTCTGCTGGACGAAGATTTGCGGTTATGACTTCTACAATGTCCGTCATCTGGCCGATCCGTTTTGCGACGGTTAGCGATTTGTCAGTTCGAAAATAGGGGTTGTACCTGATCTCCAAGTACTGGAGATTCTCGAAGGTGTAAGCTCCGCGGCAGAGCCGTAAACAGAAGTAGGGCAGGTGTTCTAAGCTTTGGAGCTCTTCAACGAGGCTGTGAATCTTGACGAACTCCTCTAGTGTTCTACATGGCCTCGTGAACCAACTGAGAAATCCATCATAGTCTGGAAAATAGTTGAGGATAGGATGATCGTTCTTCTGAAGAAACTTGTAAATGATTCGGGGGTGCAGTGCACCGCCTAAATGCCGATGCAGATCCGCATAAAGTGTCATCCAATATTCTCCAATCGAAGGAACGGGTTCTTAATATATACCCGATTGATCGTTTTGCACTTTCAATTTGAGCTGTGGCGCAAAGAGCATCCCGATCTGATGACTCTCATTAGGATTTCTGCTGGCATGCCCATCTCTGATGATCAGGGCATCCAGTTCAAAGCGCTTGTGCAACGAGCGATTCCAGCCTTGTCGTTGGATTTCTCATAGAGTGTTTTTGCCTCTGACCATTTCTGAATTCTCTCGAGGCATTGTGCGGCATCGTTCCATCTTTTCTGTGATTTGTAACAGTCTGCTGCTTTTTCGAAATCGCCTGATTCGCAATAGGTCTTTGCCGCATCCAATATTTTGCCGGACTTTTCCAAACAATTTGCCGCTTTTGTCAACATCAAGCAGTCCCTATATTTTATTGCCGCAGATGCAAAGTCCTTATTGAGTTCTAGAAGTTGAGCTTCTGCACTCGTCCGTTTGTTGTCTTTGCACCATTGAATCAATTCTGAGAGGAAGGAGTTATTCTTCTGTCTGTTGTGCAGGTTTAGGCACAACTCGAAGGCTGCGGACACTTGCCCTGCCGTGATATAGAGCCGCGCGGCTTCGGTCTTGCGATCCAACTTGAGCATACAAGATGCTGCCAGTGGAAGGTTGCCTGCAGCTGAATATAGTTCGGCTGCTTCATTCAATTTTCCGAGTCTCTCAAAACAATATGCCGCTTCATTGAGACTGTTTGATTCCTTGTAACATTCGGCTGCGTTTTGAAGGTCTCCCAACCTTTCGTGACATCGAGCTTCAACGACTTTGTTAAAGGATTCTTTTGCAAGAGCTAAGGCTTTCTGAAAATTTCCGGATTTTTCAAATGCGATCGCCGCTTCATAAGGCATTTCAGATTTCTCGAATGCATATGCTGAGCTTTCCTCTTCGCCGGCTTCGGCATAGAGCTCTGCTGCTTCCTTGAAATGCCCCTGCAGTTCTTGCATCCGGGCTGCATTTGAAAGTTCGCCAGCTTCCGCGTAAAACTTCGCCGCCTTTTGAAAAGCTCCGCTTAGTTCAAACGATTTGGCGGCTTCGGAGAATTTTTGGAGTTCGATGAATAATGTGCTTGCTGATTCATACTTGCCGCTTTTGTGAAGACATCGTGCAGCCTCGAGTTTTTCATCTGCTAATAAGAACATTTCCGCTGCGCTTTCAAAATCCGAGACTTGAAAGAATGATTCTGCTGCTGCAAGATGATTTCCCTTGCTTTTGTAAATCTCGGCAGCTTCTTCATGCTTACCGGACTTTTCCCATGCTTGAGCCGCTTTGCTGAGCCTGCCAGCGCGTTGATAGTTTTCCGCTGCTAGCTTCCATTCGGTAAGTGATTCGTACAGCTCAGCAGCCTTTTCAAATGAATCTGCTGCTGCATACGACTGCGCGGCGTCGAAGAACTTACCACTTTTCTCATAATACTTTGCAGCTTCATCGTACTGTTCATTCAGAAAAAGGCATTTCGCTGCTTCTTCAATCAATCCGGCTCTCAATAGAACCGGTATTGCATTCTTGTACTCTTTTAGGTATGCATAGGCCGTTCCCAATGAAGAATAGTCAAGGCAGCGTTGCCACAAATTGATTGCACGATCTTTTGCAGAAAGGGCAAATCCGTGTGCCGTCAGATCTGAGGATGCTTGATTATCGGACGTATTTTCCTTGGCTTCGTACGCCTTGACGAAGGTCTCCCAAAGATCTTGAGCAATTCGCCGCTCAAGAAAAATCACATTGTAGTCGGGAACTGAGAGAGCTCTTCTTTCGATGAATTCGGCAAGCGAGAAATTCTCTTGCCCGAGCAAACGGACATGCTTGAGAAAATCTTCGAATCGATGTTGAAGCAATGCTTGCCACTTGACCATGTCCTCCGCTTGAAGGATCAACATCAGATTTCGGCGCGCACGACAAATGCCCATGTACCACAAATCAAACAATCGAGCAGTCTCTGCTGTGAATTTGGGTTCTTCATTATTAGGCGCAGAGGAAAAGGCTCGATAAATGATCACGTCCTCAAATTCGAGTCCTTTGCTGTTACGCAACGATAAAAGAAAAATGTTCGGGCAATCGGCAAGATGACGCCTGAGTCTGTTGAGGGAATGGTCGTCTTCAACCAATACAACAATAGGGTTCATGGATGTATGTGTGTTATCCAGTGTTTTCAATGCTGTGATTAGCTGCATCTCTTCGCACACAGACAAAATTGGAACTGGTCCCGGGACCTCCGCAGGCAGGCCGAGGTCCGTGCTGTCGCTGCCAAATCTACGAACGAAGGATGCAAGCTCGTGTATTTGCTGCGTGTTGCGATAGTTCTTATGCAGCGCGATTCTTTTTAACGCGTTGGGCCGGTGTAAGTTGTTCATGATAGAGCGTAGGTAAGCTTCTATCTCTTGCCAGCGAAATCCTGACCTGCTGATGTTTTGGTTGACGTCCCCACATACGAATGGATAGCTTTCCGCGATGTCGGAACTTGTGACTTGGTTCTCCCAAAATAAGAGGATCGATTTCCATTCAAGCTCCGTGAAGTCTTGAACTTCATCGATGATGATCCATAGCTTCTGTTCCTGATTGCTCAAGCGGGCTTTACTCTTCAGTTGGTCATAGCTGAGCCGGATAATATCAGCCTCATCTAATTGCTTGTTCTGATCGAGTTTGTTTTGGTAAATGGCGAATATTTCTAGAATCTCGTCGAGCTCTGACGGCACCCGTCCATAGTTTTTGAAGATGCGAATGTAATCATCCTTGCTTGCCGGCAGAGCTTCGCTTCCCGGAACGAAGCGCCCTTTAAGGATTGAGTAAATCAGTCCATAGAATTCCTCTGCTCGAAATCGTCGCTCCCATCTGTTCTTGTGAGCAAGAATCCGCTGCAGCAGTTCAATGCTTTCGTTTTTGCTGATCCAATTTTTCCTTGTACTGGTTTTGACGAATTCCCTGCGCAGATAAGCCTTTATGAATTCTAAGTAGGAAAGAACTCTGATGCCCTCTGGGTTTTGTCCATCGCCAATTTCTTCTTCGTTATCACCAGTTAGATTCACTTTGTATGCGCGACATACACATGCAAGCTCTTCATGATAAGTGAAGAGAAAAATAGAGTCATAGGGATTTGCTTCAAAAAGCTGCAAAGCCTTGAACAATGCCAGCGTAGTCTTTCCCGTCCCAGCCGGTCCTTGCACTAAAAGTGCCTGATCACCAATGGACAATATTTCTTCTTGTTCATCTGTCAGTTGCAGATATCGGTCAAGGCTTCGTTCGAATTGAATATACTTGGATGGATCTGTAAGTAGATATTCCGGCACTTTAAAAATCTGCATGTTCTCGGCATAAGTACTAGTATCATCGGCTTGCGGCTCTGCAACGAGACTTTGTTTATCGTCTTCGATTTCTGTTAGCAAATCATCTATTTGCTCAAAAGTATCTGTAGCTTGCGCACTGCCTAAACGATCAGCTCGATCGTATGCAGCATCGTGATGATTCAATTCCAAAATTGTGATCGAGGACTCTGCCGCGTCAGTATTCATCGAGAAAATAACGCGCATGTCTCTGCTCAGTCGAGCCGAGTACAATTTTTCTAGGCGTGCACTGCGATGAAGCTTTTCTACATTTAGCCCGGGAATTTCAAAGCGACCATTCTTGAGTAGCCTGACTAAATGCCAGAATTTTTTGTGCTGTTGTAGATGCAAGACTCTATGCAGAGCCGCGCGCACACGAGATGTTATATAAACGTTGGCGAAACTCTGCATTTAGGCGTAACTGAAAAAGTAGAGTGAGAATAGATATATACCATGACCATCAATGTGGCCACTTTCTACTGTTCAGTTACTTTCCTTTAGGCAAAACGGGCTCAAATTTAAAGGGCTATGATATAAAAGAGTCAATGAGACGGCATTTTGTCCGTCTGGTTTCAGTAGTTACTATCGGCGCCTGGCGCTCGGGGGAATCGAGATATGAAGAGAATAGTTTGCACAGCCCTTGCGGCTATGTTCGTGTTAGCTGTTGCAGCCGTTACACCTGCAAGTGCTGACGATAACAAGGTAGTTGCCGGTGCCAAGACAGTAGGCAAAGGCATTATGTGGGGGCCCAAAAAGTTGGCAGAAGGCATGAAAAAAGGCTTCACCGCAATGGGTAACGGCGCCAAGAAATTGATGGGCAAGTAAAAACCAAGTCGTTTTGGCTCAACAAATAAGAAATTCAAGAGGGGCTCCTGTGAGGAGCCCCTCTCGTTTTGCAGCTTTGCTCACGCTTCAGCGATATATTGTTTTTCCAGGACCGGGAGGATTGTGAACCCAGCCTTGCCCTGGTCCGCCCAAAGCACCAGCTGGGTTGTAGTGCCAATAGCGTCCGTGTCCTGCACCACCAACGGGGCCAGGAGGATTAGCGTGAATGTTGTTATTAGGGGTCGTGCAATATTTGATTTTGCCTTTGCCTGGTGGATTGTAGACCCAACCTCGGCCGGGACCGCCAGCAGGACCCTTCGGATTACGATGCCAATACTTGCCGTGACCGGCACCGCCGCCAGGACCTGGGGGATTATAGGAAAGCGCATCAGGCGCCAAGCTAATGCTGGAGATGAGAAGCGCTGCTGCTACTGCTAAGCATTTCATGGAAGAACCTCCTCTGTTGAAAAGCACTACTGCCAAACGAGCTTCGTTTTTCAGGTGCCATCCTTTAAACGTCAGAGTCGGCCAAAAAGTTCAAAATTTTCGATTAAAGAATTTTCGGAAATTGCATTCTTCAAGCCTGATTAATATCAGCTGCTGCTTTCTGCCCTTGTTGATTCAAGAAGTGATGCGCTTCTTCGACGGTTGCCTGGATCAATTGTTCTGTCGATTCCAGTGCTTGAATACTCTCTTTCGCTTTTCGCATCGCCAGTAGAAATTCGATATTTCCTTCTGGCCCTTTGATTGGCGAATAGCTCAACGCTACCGCCTGAAGCTGTGATTGGGAAGCAGCCTCGATTACTTTACGAAGAACTTTTGTATGGGTTTCCGGCGATCTGACCACGCCGCCCTTTCCCACTTCGGCTTTACCCGCCTCGAATTGCGGTTTTACAAGTGCAATGATCAGCGTGTCTTCAGAGCTATCTAAACAATTGATCAAAGCCGGTAGAATTTTCTCGACTGAAATAAATGACACATCAATAACAGCAAGCGAGGGCAGACCTTGATCGGTACCCGCAAGCAATTTATCTGGATCGAGGCTGCGTGCATTCCAGCGTTCGAAAACTTTCACTCGCGGATCTGATCTCAATGACCAGGCCAATTGTCCATATCCGACATCAACAGCGAAGACGTAGCTTGCACCGTGTTGCAGAAGGCAATCTGTAAAGCCCCCTGTGGATGCTCCGACATCCAAGCAAATTCGGTCTTTGACATCAACTTGGAAACACTGAAGAGCCTTCTCAAGCTTGAATCCACCGCGGCTAACATAGCGAGGTTTAAGCGCCTGTGAAGTGATTTCGATCTTGGAGCCATCCTTTATATGTTGACCAGGTTTTGTAACTTTGACTCCGTTGACAAGAACTGCGCCGTCCATAATGGCTGTGCGTGCTGTTTGCCGGCTGGGAAAATAGCCGCCGTCTTCCAGCAATACATCCAGTCTCTTACCTTTTACTGACATCTTGCGACCATTTGAAAGTGCTGGCACTATGAACAGCTCTTGTTTGCATTTCTATTTAAACATTTCATGGACACTGCTCTTCTGTCGTAAAATGGTCTTTGTGCCATCCATGGAGCAGACCTGGCTGGATGAAGACACCGCCTTGAAAGCGGCTGCCCGAAAGGGTTGGGGGTTCGAGTCCCTCCTGCTCCGCCAATTATTCCTTCTTACCTGACTTATTAAAGAGACGACCAAGCCAGCTCTCTTTATTTTTTTCGCGTTCCATAATTAGCTCCAGTTCCCCCGCATCTAAAAAGATGCCCTGGCAATCGGGACATCTTTCGACTGGAATTGCATACAGCTCGACCTGATCCAACTGAGCGCCACACTTTGGGCAAATCATGTGGCAGGGAAATGGACCAGCGTGATCTTCAGGCATTGCTTACCACTCTCCCACGCTGAAATCGCCGTCACCATCTACGGTGACTTGTACTCCGACTGTACCTTCTTTTGTTTTTGGCGGTGCTGGGAATGGCAGCTTTGCCATGACAGCTCGTTGCAACGCTTTATCAACTTCCTCAATACCAGAGGCATACTTCAGCTCTAGCTTGCTGATTTGTCCTGTGCCATCAACCATAAAACGGACAGTACATTTGTTCGCTCTATCAGCATCAGTAGGTGCCTTATAACTTGCTTTGATGATGTCTCCGACTTTTTGTCTATAAGCATCAATGTCTGCTGGGCTTGCTGCCTGCTCTTGCTCGGGTTCGTCGCTGGCTGCGGAGCTTCCCTTATCGGCGAACATTCTTTCAATAACAGTGATTGCGCTGCGATAATCGAGTTCGCCCTCGCCCTTAAACGGAACAGCCAGCACTAGTATTGAACTGTCCGGTTGTGTTGAGGGAAATGCACCAACCATTATCACTGTTGGTTTTGCTTCGGTTTTCTTTGTTTTCTCGTCAGTTCGGTCAACCCAGTAATGATTTGACTTGAAATACAAGTTGTGAGGTGTTTCGCCTTCTTCGATCAGTTTTGTATGAGTATCAATCTTCGCCGGCCAGAACGGTGTTTGGTTTACGGTTGAATCGACGACATTTTTGACATTTGCGTTGGGCCATTGCACAAAGAGAATTTTCAAATTGCTCTGTTCACTTTGAATACCAAAGGATGGTTTTGGATTTGTGTCCTTGCTCGTATCAAAAAATTCAAAGGTCGGAATTGTGCTTTCTTTAAACCCAGCGACAGCTAGTGCAGCCTTAATGGAATCAGGTGCCGTTACAGATGGTGCTGCAGCCTCAGTGCTTGTCGATGTTGAATTAGTACTGCCGGTTGGAGAACTGGCACTAGTCGTGCTTGACGTTGATCCCGTTTGGTTTGCGACAACGGTCGGCTTCGGTGCCAGCATTGCTCCAAGAGACATTAGCAAACCGATCAAAAACATGGCGCCACCAGCTCCCAGAATTTGGATCTTGGTGAATCTCTGCAGAATCTCAGGTTCGCTACTTGCCACGGGGCGAGGTGGAAGATCTGGCTGATCGGACTGCGCCGGATCTCCTGGTGCCGACCCTGCTCGGCGCATGCCTGCTTGCGTTGAGCGGCCGCTTGACGGTTCAGATTCGCCCTCGCCATCATAGGTTTCCAAAGTAGATGTGGCGGCTCGCATGCGCTTGGCACTCATGTCAGTGAGACAGCCAATCCATGTCATCTGAAGCAGTGGGAATGGAGGCGCAGCCGCAGCCTTAGCCGGCACGTAACGACCGTTATGCACGCCAATTATTCGACCATCTTTCAATATCGCCGCCCCATGCTTAGAGGCAACTGGAATCGTATGCAGCAATGTGGTTGAAGTTAACAGATTGGTTGAACCAAAATAATTACCTTGCATCATCACCGGCACGGCGGACAAATCATCTAGATAGAATGCCTGTAAGCCATCCCACATCTTGATGTCCATATCATGACCTGGAGTTAGGGGCTGGCCGAGCTGCCCGGAGCGATGAAATGGTTCTGTTGTAGACGAAGCAACTAGTCCGAGATGCTTCATCTCCCATAATGCTTGCAATGCAGTATATGTGTCGACCTGCAAACGCTCAGAAAATTTGCTCAGAGGCAAACTGCCATCAAGCGTCGGCCAGAGTCTTTCGACAATCCATTTGATTTGTGGATTGATTTGATTGAGATCGATGTTTTGTTTGGCCTTTGTGTATCTGGCATTAGGTCCGCCAAGCGCATCAAGCATTCGTGGTAAATCTTGGGTTCTTCGATTGGCTTCATTTGCTAATTGATCTGTGGACATCCTTATGTCATCCACCCCAAGCCACGAGACATTATCTTGGGATTGCAGTACGAAATTGCCTCCTGGTTTTCTCCACATGAGTTCGCAGACGGCAAATTCATTTTGCAAATATTGGAAACTCGCTTTGACAATTTGCCCGCCCCGAATCAAAAGACGTGCAAATGGTACCTTTCGATCATCGTAGAAATTCAGCACGCCCGAACGTCCACTTACTATCGCTTTCTGTAAGATGTTTCCTGTTTCACCGGCTCTCATTACACCTGAGAGATCTTGCGGTGAGATTTGCAACGGCAAGGATAGCGCCCTGTTTAATTCTTGAACTTTATCGGGCTGCAAGTCGGAGATTTCCGAGTCCAAAGTGATGGTGGCTATGTCGTGGTCGAGCATAATTGGTTGCTGCACCAATTCATTGGCTTGCGAAAGATAGTGATCTCGCACTGCCCTTTTGTTGAACTCAGGATGGAACGAAATATTCTTTGCTGAGAAGGTGAGATCGGGATACGGGAAACGAATAACCAAAGCCCATGGTGCTTCGGAATAATTTGCCACCAGGCTTGCTAATGTGACGATTCTGCTCTTGGAAATGATCCAGCCTTGACCAATCAGTTTCTCGGGAGTAACCGAGCGGTCATATATCAGTCCAGTGACATCTGTCAGTGTCTGCGCCGTTCGGTCTATAACAGTTGCCATTAACCCTACCCAAAATATTGAGAGTAAATTCCTCAAATGGTTATACCACTGAGAGATGCGGTCAAACAGAGACTAAGGATTGATTGCTTATTACTGCTTCAATAAAAGCGCCCTTGCCACGGGCTTTTCTCACGCAGAATTTTTTTTCGGGACCCGATTGGAATGAATGCTCAGTGGTATAAGACTATCAACTGACCCTGGGTGACTCCGTTTAAGCTTTCAGCTAACCATATCAAGGTACGAGTCCCCAGGGCAGACTATTTTAAATCCAAATTTGAACGAAGGATTCGACAGTGTACGGTCTTCCACCATCGAGGGAGGCACCAGTTACATGGTTTCATTCCGGCATCGATGGCGTCGCGTCGATAATGGAAGTAAATACGCTTGCCTTTTGCCATCATATCGCCGAAATTGCAGCCGGGGCGGTGAAACTTATTGCTTTGCAGGTTGCCGCGATATTTGTATGCAGACAGCTCAGGAATTTTTGACCAGCTTGAATTAGTGCTTTCTAGTTGTATTTCAGCTGCTAGCGCATTGTCGCTAGAGCCGAGTTCATAGGATTGTGCAAAGCAGACAGTCGCGCAACTAAGGGCGCTGCCGATACATATGAGTAGTTGAAGGCAAAGTTTCTTCGTCATACTTTCTTAGACGAAGATTTCGCGTCAAGAGTTCAAATCTAAACGCTCCGGATGCTCCCGCCGCATTCTGCGTCTCCGCATCCTCCGCTGAGAACGAGCACGAAGAATATCGTTCCCGCTGCATTCTGCGATTTAACTAAACGCTCCGGATGCTCCGCCGCATTCTGCGTCTCTGCATCCTCCGCTGAGAGCGAGAACTCAGAATATCGCTTCCGCTGCATTCTGCGATTTAACTAAACGCTCCGGATGCTCCGCCGCATTCTGCGTCTCTGCATCCTCCGCTGAGAACGAGAACTCAGAATATCGCTTCCGCTGCATTCTGCGATTTAACTAAACGCTCCGGATGCTCCGCTGAGAACGAGCACGAAGAATATCGTTCCCGCTGCATTCTGCGCTAAATTTTCGTCGCTAAGAGAATGCGCTGCGGGTACTCCGTAGCATTTGGCATCTTGTATGCGCTAATTCTAGAATGAGGATCGTCCGCCACGACCGGCTAACGTGAGCACGGGCTCACCAGCTCGCATCTTATTCTCAACTGATTTTATCCAGACTTTCAATAACTCAAAATGTGTTTCTTGTCTGGAGCTAAGACTTTGAAGAGCCTTTAGTTCATTGTGGTATTTGAGCAGATTGGTGAATAATCGAAGCACTGCTTCTGACTGTGACCTGCCATAACAGCACAGATCCAGCTCCGGAACGGAGACCATTACACCGCTGCCTTTCTGCCACATCTTTGCGGACATCGAGCCGTCACTCCAGGGTAGTGCGACATTACTGATGGGTTCTAGGCTATTTTTTGACATTTACTTGACTCACAAAAGGACGTGACTTCCATCGGCTTATGCTTATTAAGTCCCGCTTCTTTATTTCGGCTTTCACACGAATTCTTCAGAGCAAACTGGAAATCAAGAAGTCCTGATCTAGTATATCTCCAAATCGCAGTTGTGGAAGATCAAAATCCCATCATGAGTGGGATTTTCTCTAAAAAGTCGTGGAAAGAATCTACTGCCGCTTTTTTGAAATGCTTATGCAGTGCGGCTCCAGAACTCTCTTGCCTGACCCAAAATTTCCTCTGCAATTTTTTCTTTGGGAGTTTCATCAGTGAAATACCAATGAATTGCTGGGTTTGATTTGAACCACATCATCTGTCTTCGGGCTAATTGATAATTGTGGCGTAGAGCGCCTTCTAGCGCACTCTCCATGCTCTGCTCACCAGCAAGATAAGAACTCAGATCTCGATAATTGACTGTGTTCATGATCTTCTGTGAGCGGCCATATTTTGCCAATAGTTCTTTAACCTCAGCAAGCATGCCGAGCTGCATTTGCTCATCGAGGCGTTTTTCAATAAGGGTTCTCAATTTTGATCGATCGGTCACAGTCAATCCGATCCACATCGTTTCGTATGGTAACTCCCTGCTCCCGGCAAGTTCTGAAAAACGCTTGCCAGTGCTTAGACAGACTTCGAGGGCTCTGATCACGCGAAAGCGATCGTTGGCATTCAAACGAATCGCAGTTTCAGGATCTAACTGGCAGAGTTTTTCATAAATGGATTCGTTGCCGTTTTCATCAGCTTCGCGGGCTAAGGTCTGTCTCAATTCATCTTGCGGAGGAACCGGTGGAATACTGAGACCTTCCAACAAAGCTCTCGTATAAAAACCCGTACCGCCGCACACTATGGGCAAATTGCCACGCGCAGAAATTTCTGCGATTGCTTGCGCCCCCATTTCTCTAAATTGAGCCGCTGTAAAATTCTCACTGGGATCGGCCACATCAATTAGATGATGTGGGACGCCCTGTCTTTCTTCTTCTGTGGGTTTTGCTGAGCCGATGTCGAAGTATTTGTAGATGGTGCGTGAGTCCGCGCAAATAATTTCGCCGCCGATTTCTTTTGCTACACGGATCGACATTGCTGTTTTTCCAGTGCAGGTCGGACCAACGATCGCCAGAACTTTTTGTTTGCTCATTAGAAGAGTGAGCCAATTACTGCTGCTGCAAGTTCGAGAAACTGCATCAGCTGATACCAGGAGAGAAGAGCTGGTACTACTAACGCCAGTACAAATACTTGCCAGATTTGCAACTGAAAGCTTTGTTTAATGGCAGTCAGTTGAAGAAAGAAAATCCAAATAACGGGAATCGTCATTAGTAAGACATGTGCAGCGCCAAAAACTTTCCAAAAGCATGCGATTGGACCCAAAAAGATCCAGGGCAGCAAAGCCCACGCCATTGTCACAAAACAGGCTCGCACTTTCGACATTTCAGCGCCGAAGCAGATCGCCGTCAAGCTAACGACAGCGGCTGATAGCAACCATAGAGTCAGCCCGCCTCCTATTTCTGCCGGGACATTGAATAATGCCATTTGCAGCCGATTCGGTGGTGTCAGGCGCAAGGCATCAAGTGCGAAAATCAATATAACTATGCCAAATGCGGCAGGTAAGTGATTAGCTTCGTACCTGCAATCTTCAGCAAGTTTTCTAAACGTTTGCACTGGACAAATCAATGTGCCCATAAAGGCGTCCAATGGGCTCAGGCTTGGCTCGGCAAGCGGAGCGCTGCCTTGTTGCATTGGGCTTTCGTTTTGCGGAAATACACTTTCGCTCATTGTGCTCTCCTTACTGCATGATCCACATTGGTTGATTCAAGAATCTCGGATTCATAGATTCTGGTATCACGCTGCTAAAGACATCCATCTTCGGCAGTGGTTTTGCAGTGCTCTCCAACAGAGCGCCAATAATGCTTGATGATCGTCCTTCATCGACTGCCAGGTCTTTATTGTATTTATCCTTGCAAACTTTCTTCAGTTCGCTCAGTGCTTCCTCGTAACCGCCAAGGGAGTCTACGAGCTTAACTTTCAGCGCTTGCCGTCCGGAGTAAATTCGACCATCAGCTAACTTTCGCACGACTTCTTTGTCCATCTTGCGCCCTTCGGAAACGGCAGTGATGAACTGATCGTAGGAGTCCATAATAATATCCTTGAGCAGCGTTTCTTCTGCTTTGGTTGGCGGGCGGTCCATTGTACCTATGTCTTTGAACTCGCCTGACTTAATGGTGTACGGCTTGACGCCTACCTTTTGCTCAATTTCTTGCAGTGACATGAGGTGCATGATCACACCGATTGAACCTGTAAGTGTTCCGGGGCATGCATAAATTTTGTCAGCTTGAGAAGCAATGTAGTAGCCGCCCGATGCAGCAACGTCACCCATCGATGCATATACAATTTTCTGTTTTTCTTTTAGCTCTCTGACTGCGTCGCTTATCTCTTGGCTCATTGCGACTGTGCCACCAGGGGAATTTATGTAGAGCAAAACTGCTTTTATGTGATCATCCTTCGCCGCTTTTCGCAGTTGCTTTCGCACATAATTGGATGAATTGCGATCGGGAATGATACTGTCATTGCTGTCATCATTCATGATCATGCCGCCGAGTTTTATGACCTGTATTCGATCTCTCTTGATCAGCAAAGGAAAACTGCTGTCACTTGCTTTGTCGGATTTGTCGTCGCTGCTGGGTGACGATTTGCCCCATAATCCGACTGGTACCGAAATTATGCAGAGGATCAGAATTACCAGTCCAAGTATGCGTTGTCCTTTGTTAGGCGTCACGGGCTTTCACCTCAAGCGGGAAAAACAGCTGAGATTATATCAACCTCAGACAATATATGTTTTTTCGGCGTTCGCGACGATGTCATTGCATGTGTGCTGAGAGATCGACCCTTGAAAAAGGATCTTTTTCCATGGCTTGACAATTGCGTGCGCATTACCCAATTACTGGTGTTTTGGGCTCTTTAGGTTAAGAAATGCGGGTTGTCATAAGTGTGGAAAAAGAGCTCTTTTCCCAGGCTATGCACAACAGCTTAGGAGCTCCCTGCATTGCTCGGTTAGACGAGCAGATTGCGTCATCGATACAACTAAAGGGTTTTGCCGGCTTTTTCTTTGTCAGCAGTCTGTCTGGGCGATACGCCCTGGAACTGCTGGTTGAGCTGTTGAAGCGGGTTCACGATTGGCGTGTTGGAGTTGGCGTTTTGTGGCTCTTGCGGAACCAACGGAGGATTGCCAGGAGTCTGAGGAGCAACTAGATTTTTCAATGCCAGCCGCTCGTTTTCCAAATCTGTCTCTAATTTAGCCACGGCTTCTGGCCCTGCCAGGTCGCTGAGCTGCTGTCTATGTAGTCTTGCCTGTTCGGATTTCTCTTCGATCTCACGCTTGGCTTTGCGAAGAGTGTATTCCATCTCTATTTGCTGCGGTGCGCTTTGTCCGGAGCGAGCTTCAGCAACCATAGACTGCAAATCCTGCAAGTCTTCGGCGGCACGCTCTACTGATGTCATTTCTTTCTTGTAGTCACGGAAGCTGGTGACAAGTTTGTCGGCTGTGTCGCGCACAATCTTATAAAGAATGGTGGCCTGCTCCTGGCTTACCTGATTCTTGCGTGCATTTTTTGCAGCTTTGTCTTGGAATAATCCTTGAATCAAGTTGCCGCCGCTCATTACACCCATTGCCGGCATCATGTTAGCGCCTGCACCCATGCCAGGCATCATCATCGGTGCCATGTTCATGGCGCTGAATAAAGTGGCGCTCAAAAATTTCATTGTCGTTGCCATTGCATGACCCTGGTCTGTTGTGGGCTGCAATTTATTGATTACGAACTGAATGTCAGGATTTCGTCCAATGGTGGATTGCCAAAGTTCACTCAACTGGCGCTTCTCAGCATCCATTTGTGTTTCTGCTTTATTTTGTAGCTCTTCATCACTTTCAATTAAAGCAAGCGGGCCTACATCTGGTGCTTTCTCTTTTGTCAGTTTGTCGCTGTTGCGTCCAATAACTGATTCTTTCTTTCCTGAAGCAGCTGTGCCGGCTCCTGAAAGAGGTGTTTTGCTTACGAATTGATCTTGACGTACTGTTGATTTCAACACGCCTTCTGCGCTCTCGCCGCCTTCGGGCGGCTCTTCATCATGCAGGCCAACTGGCGCTAAACTTTGCGGTTTCTGACTGGGGGCGTCTGCCGTGTTAGGGCTGGAGCCCTCGTTTAGTTTGTCTTGAACAGGCAATTGGAATGAGAGTCTCTTAGCATTTACTGCCGGAGCGGCCAGCGAGATCCCCAAACACAGCCCCAGGATTACACACATGCTGTGTTTTCCTGCCGAACTAAATGAACTCATCTAAGTTTCATCCTTTCCAAGCAGTAATTACTCATTAACTCGGCCTTTCGACGATGAGCACCACTGGTGGTTCCAAGATTACAGACTACCATACCTAAATTTGGCTTCATAACAAAAGCCTATTCGAACCTAGCTGACTATAGCACAGGCGCCCAAAGCTGAAGCTCATGAAAACGCCCACAGCTTCTATGTTTGTGAGCAAAAACACGTACTTGATAACTATTTGATCATCTGCCTAATTTTTTGACATTAACAGGCCTAAACCGACCGCGACGAGCGCGATCATTGTCGTGGCAAGATCTAATGCCTGAGCTTGATATTGTTGGTGGTATTGCGCATATCTGGGATCACCTAGCGCTTGAACCAAGGGCAGCAAGGCTGGAACCTTTACCATCGCCATCAATATAGCTATGCCGCCCATCATTTTAGGTATAGGCGAACCTGGTCCTGATGCTTGAGCTGGGCTCATCTGTTGGTGATGGCTTGAGCGTCTCTGGCCAGGGGCTGGAAACGCATCCTCATAATCGTCGTCTGGCTCGGCGTCGCCTAGAAGTTTTGAACTTGAACGCTTTGGTAGCTTTGCCGGTGCCTCTGGCTTGCCCGGAAGCTCTTGTTTTGCTGGCGGCGCAGCCGTTGTTGCCGCCGGTGGAAGGTAGGAGCTCGCTTGATGCGGGGCTCCTGCCATGGTTTCGTTTGGATCGGGGGGAATGAAACCCGCATCCATTGAGACATTGAATTGCGATATAGGCGCTTGCGAAGAAGGAGTTGTTGGCGGAATTGCCGGGTTGGAGGCTAATTCGGCCGCTGCAGCTGCTTGCTGTGCTTCCTGACGCCTGCGATATTGCGTCATATCTGGAAATTCTTCGCTGCCACCCTGTTTCGGCTCATTGAATGCATCGAGCGCAGGCTGCATTTGGGGAGCTTGAGGCGGGTTGCTAGGAGCATGCGGGGGCTCTTGCCCGATTTGACCGGGAGCCTGACCCTGATTGTGTCCTGTGTTATCCCATGCTCTTGGATCTTGTCCCTGTGGAGCTTGAAACCCGCCTTGTTGCTGAGGAGCATGGAACGCTGCTGCTTGAGGCTGCGCAGCTTGTTGCTGAGGAGCTTGAAAGGCACCGCCTTGCGGGGGCGTTTGTTGCGGACGTCCTTGTTGGGGAGAAGGTGGATAATTGGGATCCCTTGGCTGCGCCTGGGCGTTTTGACGAGGATTCGCTCTGGGCTCCTCGTTCATTTTTGAGCTGAGAAGTGGCGACCTTAATATGTTGGGATTGTCCTCGTCGGCATATGGATCGTAATCGTCTTCTTCGTAATAGTCCTCAAACCCTCCTGAGCCTTGAGCCGCGCCGCCGAGTATGGGGGATCGAAGACCGCCGGGACGAGCTGCGCCGCCACCGCCAAGCATTGGCGAATGCAATCCGCCCGGTCGAGCTGGCGCAGGATTAGGGTCATCATAATAATCGTCATCGCCGCCGCCTAAAAGTGGCGAATGCAGATGGTGTCTACCGCTTGGTCCTTGTGCGTGCCCTTGGTCGTGTCCGCGTTCAGGTTGGGCATTGGCAGCTCCGAGCATGGGTGAACGAAGTCCTCGCCCCCCACCTTGTTGCTGTTGCGGGGGATAGTCCTCGGGATAGTCATCATCTTCGGATTCTAAAAGTGGTGAGCGCAGTTTTTTCACTGGCTTGGCCGGCGGAGCTTGTGGCGCCTCAGCGTATTGCTGTTGTTGTTGTTGAGCTTCCTGCGGACGATTGTTCATGCGCCTTAATCTGTCCATTTCGCCCGGATCGTTTGAAGGCTGGCCGAATCCGCCTGGAGCCTGATCTGAACCTGCATTAGCCAGCATTGGGGAGTTCAATCTTGGTCCTGGCCCGGGACCGGGTCCTGGTCCTTGTTGTGGCATAGCTTGCTGCGGCTGCCGTCCCTGTGGAGCTTGCGGGGGCACACCCTGTTGAGCTTGCGGAGGCATTCCCTGTTGAGCTTGCGGAGGCATTCCCTGTTGAGCTTGCGGAGCTTGGTGAGGGGCCGGGCCTGGTCCAGCACTTGGAGACGGTCCTAATCTAGCACCGCATTCGGCACAGAAACGCGTCTGATCCTCATTTATCATCTGGCATAGTGGGCACTGAATCACAACAAACTCCTTAATCTAGCCCTTTGTTCTTTTATAAGTCGCTTTGGGAGTCCTGTGGGCTGAACGCCCCTGCTCCTATTGCGCTTTAAGTCTTCTAGCGCGCGCTGTCACTTACATGCTGTAGGAGAACGCCTTTCCGGTTTTCAGGTAAGTTTTTTGTCAGATGCTCAACAAGTTCCCCGACCAAAATTCCGCGCTACTAATGCCATTATGCCTCAATAACGTCGATGCGTCCGATGTATTCTCAAAAACTCGTAATTTGTTTGACAAGAGGTTCATGCTAGACTGACACGTCTGTTTTGTCCCCTTGACTTTGATGGGGTGGGCATAACGGGCAGATCGCCCCAGCGGAAGAGCCTTAGCAGGAGCCAATATATGTCAAGACGTGTTATCCACGTATTAGCAAGCATCCTTTTATTCAGTCAGACAACGCTTGCGCCAGTGATGGCAGCTGATTCATCGCAGGTAAACTTCAAAATCTTCTCAGCTCCTGGTGCGCCAGCTGCCGAACCTTCAGAACCTGCAGAAAAGGCAGAATCTTCCAGCACCGACAAGAGTGCCGAGTCGATCTGGAGCGAGGGCGATTCAAGTTCTCAGTCTCCGCCGACAGCTGGAGGCACCGAAGAGCCGAAAGCCGATACAAGCACTCCAACAAAAACAGAATCGACAGAGGCCTCAACCAGCACAAGCACAGAAGCCACAACGACAGCAAGCGCTGGTGAAAGCAAAGTCCTGCAAGGCTACATTCGCGTAGTTCCGTCTGGAACGAAGGTGCCGATCATTATGGATTCGGCAATCGACAGCGATACTTCTCAGGAAGGCGACGAGTTTGCAGCCAGAACATCTGAGGACCTGACCATTGACGGCAACACCTGTGTTCCAGCCGGCTCCGTGATTAAGGGCAGAATTGCCAGACTCAATGCTCCTCGTCATTTGAGCCGTTCTGGCTCAGTAGCTCTTAAGTTCGATACGGTCACCACACCTGACAATCGTCAAATCCCCTTGGTTGCAACTCTAGTGGCCAGAGGCGGTGTGGTACATGCTCGTCGCGGCGTAAAAGACATCGCAATGGATATGGGTACTTTCGCACTTCCGACCGCTTTGGGTCTGGGAATCGGTGTTATCGCCGGTGCCAGCAGCAGCGGAAGCTCCGGTGTCGGAACTGCAGGTGGAGCCTTGATTGGTGCCGGTATCGGTGCTGCAATCGGTGTAATCGTTCTTTGCGCCAAAAAAGGCAAACGTGTTGACGTGCGTCCTGGCGATGAAATGAAGATCGAGCTTGCCGAAGACCTTCGCATGCCTATGGATGGTGTTGCAAGTGGATCGGCCGACAAGCCAATGTAAGCTTCGACCTTCCCGGTAAGAGTTTAGAATGAGGCTCCGGAAGCATTCGGAGCCTTTATTCTTGAGAAGTTGTGGCAAGTTTCATCCTGCTGAAAGAGTAACGACAAGTGTCGGGCTAGGGTAAACCCTGGAATTTCGTCAGGAGCAACCCGGGCGATACATCGGAAGAATAAGCGTGGCAGCTTTTCCAGTTCTTGGACAAAATAAGCTCATAACCACTCAAGTTCTCTTGGCTGGTTTGTAGCCTGATAAGAACTGTAACTAGTTCAGAATCTGTAGAAGATCTTGCTAAGATTCAATATAGAGATGACGGCTGCAAAAGCTTTTCCGTTTGCTCGTTTTTTCTCGTTCTGTCCTGTAAGTGGGGTTGTCTGGTAGACGCATTTAAGTTAAGATTAATCATCTTTTGAGAATCTATTAGTATAGATTCTGGGCTTAATTGCATTACTACTGCTTTGTTCCGCCAGTCAGGACTTGAGGATTAAGTTCAAAGCAACGCCTGGAAAGGCCGCTAAAATCCCAGGGACCCCTCGCCAGTGAAGTTAAGTTAGATGACAAGTACATCCGTTCGTCCAGGAAATTACAACAAAGAAGGAAGAGATCCGAATACAGCGGGCATTATGTCGCTGATTATTCCTGGACTCGGCCAGATGTATAACGGCGAGACCAGGAAGGGCGTGCTCTTCATCTGCGTGGCTCTCCTGAACCTCATGCTCGTTGTTGCGATGGCATTCAACCAGCCCATTCTCGATGCTTTGCTATCGTTCGGTCAGGGCTTCCATATGAAGCCAAACCGCATGCTTGTGAAGGTGTTGAAGGAAGCATATCTAGGTAGCCCACTTTCGTTCATTCTGCTCGGCTTCTTCATGACTTTCGTGGGTTATGCAGTTCGTGATGCTTACGATCATGCCGCTGCCAGACGCCGCCGTATATATCCTGACTTTGTCATTGAAATGCCCGAGGCAACGAGCGGTTCGTATATATTCCATTTTTCGATAATGCTTGCGCTGTTCGTTACTGCCTTCTTCTTTATTATTCCGCCGCTTCCGAAGAGCCAGGTTACAGATATTGAGTTCGTCGAGAATCAGCCTCCTACTCAAAAGCGAATCATTTCGCAGAAGAAAGCTGTGAAGAGTTCTGAGGCAGCCGGCAAGCATAATCCGCAAAAGCCGGTGCAAGCACCGCAGCCATCCGGTGCTAAATCGCAAGCCCAATCTCAACCAAAACAAGCGCAACAGTCAGCGCCGAAACCACCTTCGCCACAGCCTAAAGCACAATCAGCTCCGGCTCCTGCGCCAAGACCGGCTCCGGCACCGGCACCGACGCCAACGCCTCCGTCACCGAGGCCGACTCCGCAACCAACTCCGCATCCATCTCCGAGCCCGGCTCCTTCGCCTTCACCGCGACCAATGCCGACTCCTTCGCCAATGCCGAGAATGGCCGCGCCTTCTCCAAGCCCATCTCCATCACCTTCACCGATGCCGAGAATGGCTGCTCCGTCTCCAAGCGCGATGCCTAAGTTGTCACCTTCGCCCATGCCATTTGCTAGCCCGACTCTAGCCCCAATGGCGGCAGCACCAAAGTCTTTTGCTCCGGCAGCACTTCCTTCCATGACGCCATCAGCTTTACCTAAAGCCGGCTCAGGAGCTGCAATGCCGACGCCGATGGCTCGCCCATCCGGTGGCGG
Source organism: Candidatus Obscuribacterales bacterium (assembly GCA_021732085.1). GTDB lineage: Bacteria > Cyanobacteriota > Vampirovibrionia > Obscuribacterales > Obscuribacteraceae > JAIEPM01. The sequence goes on from JAKFVQ010000024.1 coordinate 156,576, forward strand.
TGTAACAGGATTGCCTTCACTTGCACCTTCGGCCATTCCGATTGCTTCAACGGCAGGTTCCGGTGGTGTGCCAGGTTTTGCTCCATTGGCTCGTTCCGGCGGTAGCGCTGGCGGCGGCAGCTGGAGTGGACCAACAGCACCAGCTCCAGTATCAGCAAGCTCCGGCGGTGGTGGTGGTTCGGCAGGTGGTCGCGGCTCACCGGCTCCAGTAGCCATGGGCGGTGGTGGCTCGCGTGGTGGCAGTGGTTCCTCGGGTGGATCATCGGGCAGCCCTGCTCCTATTAGAGCTGGTCGTTCTGGCGGCGGCGGTGGTGGCTGGTCCTCCGGACCGATATCGATCACTCCATCTGTGCCACGTGCTGGTACCGGCGGTGGTGGCGATGGCGCCGCGGGCAATCCCGATGCCAACAACAACCCAGGCGGAAAACCTTCAGTTGCTGCACAAGCAGATGTTGACTTCGGACCGTATATGCAAGATTTGCAAAGACGTATCAAACGCGCATGGTTCCCACCGCGCGGACAAGAATCACGTCGTGTTAAAGTAATATTCAAGATCCACTCGGACGGCACTGTCGAAGCGCTTCGCATCTCTGGTTCATCCGGAATCGCGCTTGCTGACAAGGCAGCTCTGGACGCAGTTCAGAATGCCGCTCCGTTCCGTCCACTTCCGCCTGGTGCACCACCGGTTGTTGATATCGAGTTCACATTCGATTACAACGTATTCAGTGGCGGTAGGTCATTCTAAGTACGTAAGGTATGAATCATTCGACAGTGGTAAAATCCGCAGTCGCAGGGGCTAAATAAGTTAACAGGGGTTGGCGTCTCAGCTAGGAGAAAAAATGGACAGTAAGTTTTTCACCTTCTTTATGGAGTTCATGATCAAGGACTGGTTCGCATCCATTCCGATTACGATTTGCTCCATTCTTACGGTTGCAGTGATTATTGAGCGGTATCTTTACTACCAAAAAAATCGCCGCGATGTGTCCGCATTCATCCACGCTTTGCAACGCAACCTTGAGCGCAACCAGTTGCAAGCAGCTCAAGCAGATTGCAGCCGCCTCGGTGGTGTAATTGGCGAAGTAGCTGAAGAAGGCGTTCGTCTGATGGCTGAACAAAAAGAAGACTTCTCAAAAGCATTCGACATTACGGTCGGTCTGGTTACTCGTAAGCTCGAAAAGAACCTTGCTATCCTCGGTACCATCGGAGCCACCAGCCCGTTCATCGGACTGTTCGGAACTGTGGTCGGGGTTGTATTCACGCTGGACCAACTCGGTGTAGGCGGCGGCGGTACGGCTGTAGTCGTTACCGGTGTTGCTAAAGCGCTTATCGCTACAGGTTACGGTCTTATCGTCGCAATCCTGGCGGTTATCTTCAATAACACCTACACGAACACAGTCAAACGCTTCAACGATGACTTCCTTCTGCTCAAGCTTCTCTTCCTGAGCTTCGTCAGCTCGGAAACAGCACACGCGCATTAATCAGTTGCACGGGTTAGGTAACTAGGGAGCGATAACGCAATGTCAATTTCGACTGGTGGCGGCGGTAATTTTGAAGAAATCAATATCACGCCGCTTACTGACGTGTTCCTCGTGCTGCTCGTTATCATGATCTTGATTGCACCGATTATTGACAAGTCTGATTTGAAGATCAAACCGCCTGATACGCGGAATGCCAAAAAAGACGAAGAGACAAAAGGTATAACCATCGACATTGATAAAGAAGGAAACATGGCTGTAAACGGCCGTGCGATTCCGAAAGATACAACCGCAGAACAGCTGCAACAGAAACTGCGCGAAGTTCAAAAGAAAACTGGCAAGGAAGACCTTCCAGTTACTGTCAATGCTGATGCCGAATCCAAACAGCGCGATGTGGTCGCCATTATGAGCGCCGCGGCCGCTGTGGGTATCAAGCGGATGCGGGTTGCGACAAGGCAACAAGGTGGGTACTAGTTGAGACTCGGTCTCTTCGGACATCCTGTAAATCACTCATTATCGCCGCCCATGCATCGGGCGGCGTTTTTGTTTTTTGGGATCGAAGGCAGCTACGATCTTTTCGATGTAGAAGAAGCCGCGTTTCAGAGCCAGGCCAGATGGTGCATTGAAGAAGGACTGTCCGGATTCAACGCCACGATTCCACATAAGCATTCGGCATTCGAATTATGCTCCAGGCATTCGCTGGAAGCGCGGCTTGTGGGGGCGGTTAACACAGTGCGAGTTGATTCTGCCGGAGAGTTGCATGCGCACAACACCGACTTGAGCGGCTTCATTTATGGACTTGGCTTATTGCATAACCTGGCAGGCACCGAGGCAGTGAATTTGAAATCGGCGATCGTAGTGGGCGCCGGCGGTGCTGCACGGGCGTCTGTGATGGGTTTGATCCTGTGTGGATATAGATCTGTCTGCGTAATTGCCAGGCGCGTTGAACAAGCGCAGGCGCTTTGTACGCAAATTGCAGAGAGCATGGAAAGGGAAGGGCTGAAGTCGCCAGATCTGGAGTTGGATGCATATGACTTTTCGAGCAACGTTTTGGATCAATCCAAAGCGATATCTTTGATTGTCAATTGCACACCAGTTGGCTTGACCGTTGATGCGTTGCCAAATTGGGCTGAGCAATTGTTTTGCACGGCAGCACAGAAAAAAGGCGCTTTGCACGCGTGTATGTTCTTTGATACCGTCTATAAACCTGACTTGAGCGACACCCCCTTGCTCACGCTCGCAAAGGAAAATGGATTCTTGACCTGCGATGGCTTTCCTATGCTCGTTGCGCAGGCTGCCTATGCTTTTCAGTTTTGGACAGGGCGCCTGCCACCGCATGATGTGCTGTACGCCGCTGCCAGCGCCGAGATCCAATCGCGTCTGGCTGCGAAGAGTGTCGCCTCCTAAACTGTTTCATTTATCAGACGAGACAGCTATCGACTCGAGTCCCCCCGTTTATTTACGGACGGCTATAATAGTTAAAGCAGCGGCAGCCGTTGGCTACTTACCAAGGAGCAATTATGATTTGGGATGGAACTATCTTCCTTGTTTTGATCTCGCTTTGCATCGCCGGATGGAATGTGGGGATCATCAATTCATGGCGCGCTCCGATAGCAATGTTGGTCGCTACGATTGCAACTCAGCAGTTCTACATCGATTTTGCAACATGGATTGTCCAACAACTTATGGTGAAACCAGACTGGGGGACCTTTCTGGCTTACCTAATGATGTGGCTGGGGATCGAAATCACGCTTGAAGTGTTGATGACGGTAATGCTCCCCTGGGGAAGAAAAGAGCGTCCAATGGCTTTTGATCGCGCTGGCGGCGTTGCTCTTGCGCTGGTCCGTTGGGTCATCATATGCACGCTGCCGCTAATGGCTATGCAAGAGCCAAGCAAAATTCCGACGCCACCACCGAAAGATGACGGCTTGATCAACCCGCTGAAGATCGGATTCAATGATTCCAACATCATTCAGATGTTTGCTGGCTTAGGCAAATCACTTCGACCTACCTTCGGCTTCATGGTGCTCTCTGACAAAGCACCAAGTTTCAAGCCGAATTTCGAGAGACAAAAAGTCGATCTCGAATAAGTTAATTCAAAAAACGAAATGCTAGAAGAGTTCGATTGCGGTCGGGCTCTTTCTGCTAAAAGGGCATGCAGCGACGCACAAGATGAGCCAAAATAACCGGGATGAAGAAGGCATTGCGCAGCAGCGCATAAAACCAGTTATAGTCTGGAATTTCGTAGGTCTGACCTTTCATTTGGGCAGCCAAATTCTTCGCCAGGTTCTCCAGATGCGATTTACCAAAGGGACCGTCATTAAGCTTTTGCAAGAGCGCCTGCGGAAGTTTCGAAGCGCCATGCCAGGCACCAACCCAAGCGCCAGTAATAGCGCCAATCGAGTCGGCATCGCCTCCGGCATTGACTGATTCAACTATCGCCTCGAACGGTTCATCTCCGAAGCGCAGCGTGCAGAAAAGCGCAAAGGATAAAGTATGCACGACATAGCCGGTTATCTTTAATTGTTTAATAGCGGTCTGGATGGAAGCTTTGCTTTCTGCCAGCGATACAGCCGTTTTTAAAGCCAGTTTCAATTCATCATTCTTGATTGCTTCTATGATGCCTTTGCAATTTCGTATGATGATTTCGGAATTGGTGTCAACTGGTAGCTTGCATAACACGGCGGCGAAGTTTGCACAAAAGAGAGCACCATCTACAGCTCGCTGGTCGGTATGGGTTGTTCTAGCAATCGCGCTTCCCAGCTCATTCCTGTGTGCTGTGTCGCTCCAGAAGATAACTCCGACAATGGATGCACGCATGGCTGATCCATTTCCAGCAGATTTCATTCCGCTTGTTGGAATGAATAATAGAATCTTCAAGCAAGCTTTGAGAGTCGCCGCCCCGGCAGAAAAAGGCAAGCGCAGAAACCATCCTGCCAGCGAGCGCTTAAAGGCTGCCACGCATTTTTCTGTGTTTCCGCCCGAGCGCAAAATTGCAGTGGCTAAGAGGGCTGTCTGTTCGGTGTCATCGGTTCCGTAACCCAGATCGCCAAGAATGCGGAAGGATTCAACCCTGCCGAATATTTGATGTATGCGTTTGGCTGAAAGGTTCTCACAAGGAAAACCGAGCGCGTCACCAAGGGCGGTGCCAAACAAAACACCACGAATTTTATCTAAATGATCGACGTAGCCGTTGGAGCTTACTTCCATTGCTGCAAGCGAGCTTAGACGACTCCCTGTCCTTCAAAGAAGATTGGAACTAGTTGCATTGCAAGTCCCAGTTCGCCTTCTATTGAAAGCATGCCCGACATCGCAGCAGTCATTGCCGACATTTTGCCTTGCATGATCATGGACAAATCTTCTGCTGAGACAGAGATTGTGCAGTCCGGAGCTGTCGAGACTCCTGCTTGGTACGATTCTACTTCCAGTTTGCCGGAATTGATTTTGGTTAGCCAATCCCCGTCTTGGATGCCTGTAATTCGGAAGAGGTAAGTTGCCGAGACGTTTTGTGCAGCGGCACTGTTGAATCTCTTCTTGAGTTCTTCCATCGGATTCACGGTCATCACTTTAAATTGAAACCTCTCAAAACAGGATATGCCGGCGGCTATCCTCATGGGAAAAGGCGATTATACCTTTAGGGCAGAGCTGTCCGGCTGATTATGAGGAAATTTTGTTGAAGCCAAGCCCGGCTTTGATACATACTGAAGGGCATGAGCGATGATGGCGAAGCAATCGAAAAATTTCTGATTGGACTGGAAAGAACCGGCGCCAGCTCCCGTCGTCCAGCCTCAGCACAAGGAAAGAAGTCCGCGCCTGCAAATGACCGTTCGCGCAAAGAAAAGCCCCAGCTCTCTGCCGTCGATAAGGTTCTTCCGGAAGTCCTGTCGCGTCTGGGTCTTGACCGAAGGTTGAAGGAGCACAGCTTGATGCAAATGTGGCTGTCTATCGCCCCCAAACCAATTGCTGAGCGCTCGCGCCCTCTCTACTTAGATTCCCAGCATAACCTTGTAGTGACGGTGAGCGATGCTGCCGTCGCACAAGAAATTAGCCTAATGAAGAATCAATTGATTCCTCACCTGTCACGCGTGGCGAAGACTTTAGCCTTGCCCTTTGCCGGAATCCGCATCGATTTGAAGCACTATCACCAGCCCAAAGCGCTGGAAGAGGCTGTGCCCGACGAACAGTTGCCTCTGCCGAGTGAAAAAGACTTGTATGAGCTGCAACTGACAAATTATGATAACGGACTCATTCAAGATCTTTCTAATAAGCTGGCGGAAGAAAAATCGCCACCGGAAATTGCCGCCAAAATTCAAAAAACTTTTGAACACCAATTGCGCCTGTCACAGTGGCGAAAGCTAAACGGCTACCCGATTTGCAAGACCTGCGGCAATCCAGCATTCCGCTTGCATGAAAAGGGTGGGAATAAACTTTGTTTTAACTGTATGCTCCAGACGCAGTGAGAGATTTGAACTCTCTCACGGTGCCTCGTGACTTCTGTGTTAGCATAAGCACTCGAATTCAAAAACCGCGTCTGGTGAAGGTTTTTAGCTTTCGAACATAGAAGAAAGCTATTCTGGAAATCCGAGGTATCGCCTTGATCCGCCTGCAGAATATCCACAAAGAATATAATGGGAAATCCGCGCTCACAGATGTGAACTTGCACATCGGTTTGGGCGAGTTCGCGTTTCTCGTCGGCCCATCGGGCGCCGGAAAATCTACTTTGATGCGCTTGCTTTATCGAGAAGAAGCGCCGACCCGTGGAACTGTCACTATCGGTGGTGTCAATATCACGCGCTTATCGCGTGGGCAAGTTCCGCTACTGCGACGCCGGCTGGGCATCGTGTTCCAGGACTTTAAGTTGCTGCCAAAGCAAACTGTATTTGATAACGTCGCTTATGTCTTGCGTGCTCTGGGTGTAGATGAAGTCGACGTGCGCCGCAGGGTTAACAGTGCTCTTGCGATTGTCAGTCTTGAAGATAAGACGGCTGAGTTTCCGGAGACCTTATCCGGTGGTGAACAGCAGCGCGTCGGAATTGCGCGCGCGATTGTAAATGGCCCGCCGGTGCTATTAGCAGACGAACCGACAGGGAACCTTGACCCGCAAACTTCACTTGAAATTGTTCAGTTGCTCGATCGCATCAGTCAGCGCGGCACTACAGTTCTCATTTCTACGCACGACCAACCAATTGTCGATGCGATGCGCAAGCGTGTAATCAGCTTGAAGAACGGACAAATCATTTCCGACGTTAACAGCGGCATCTACGAAATGGAGGCGCTCAGGTAATCCCATGCGCAACATCAGAATCTTTCTGCGTGTGCTTACAGAAACGACGACAGGCCTCAAAAGAGGCGGTTGGTCCAATTGGCTGGTCATCAGCATTCTTGCTGTAGCGCTCACCATATTCGGTGGTGTCTTACAAACGACAATGGCGATTAAGAGCGTTGTATCGTCTTGGGGGTCGCAGCTGGAAATTTCCGCCTACCTTAAAGATGGCTTCGATCCTCAGAAAGTAGCCCGAAATGTAAGCCAGCTGCCTGATGTGCAATTGGTTGAAATCGTTCCAAAGGAAGTAGCCTGGCAAGAAATGCAGAACAACTATAAGGTTGCTGCTCTTAACAATCCATTGCCAAACACACTACACATCAAACTTGCCAACGTCCAAGCAGTGGAAAAAACTGCAGATAAGTTAAAGGCGTTCACTTCTATTGAGCACATCAGATTTCCGCTCAAAGTAGCGCGTAATCTGAACAAGGTGCGGCAATTCCTGGAAATCGCCGGGTTCGTTGTCACTGGTGCCCTTTCGGCTGCCACGCTCGTCGTTATCGGTAACACTATTCACCTGGTAATTCAGTCCAGGCAGCGTGAAATCGAAATTCTCAGTCTTACTGGCGTCAGCCCCTGGTACATCAAAGGACCGCTGATTCTTCAAGGTGCCAGCTATGGCATGGGAGCAGCGCTGATTGCAGGAGCCATTTTGTTCTGCTTGCATGCCTACATGGATCCCTACATTCACGAGCAGCTCTTGAGCTTCTTGCCAATGAATAGCTCCGTCATGGATGTTGGTCTGTTGCCTACTTTGATTGTTGTGCTGACACTTGGAGTGGCTGTGGGTGCCGGTGGCTCGGCCTGGACCTCAGGGCGCTACATCAAAATCTAGTTTGTCGGTGATTGGAATTTAGGCGCTGCTAGTGGGGGCGCAGGCATCCTGCCTGCTTCTAAGGCTGCTGATTGATTCAAGAAGCAGTTTCGAAAGCTGCTTTGTCCATGGCGACTGCTTGTATGGATTAGATGCAAGCAACTGATCAAGTTGTCGTTTGACTGTTTCAATTCTCTCGATAGCTTCGGTATGCTCGATTGGCTTAGGCTCCCCTCCATATCTGATCGATGGCTTCGCTTCCTGCGGGGTTGCCACCCGATCTAGAGACTCCGCCTTAAGCGCTAAGACTGCTAGTCTAGTGTTCTTTTCGAGTTCTTTGTATTGTGCACGAGTTTCCGGATTCTTATCGAGCGATTTCAAAGCAATCTTCGACAAGTTTGTGAACTCATCGAATGCACGTTTGGCATTATCCAACTCCAGCTCGCGCAGTCGTTTTGGGTCCAACACAGTTGTTGCAAATAGAGTTTCACCTGGTAGTTTAAGCTCGCGCACAATTTCAATCTCACGCAGCATGCCCGTCGAATTAACGCGCGATACCATTATCCCCGGCAGCAGAACGCCTTTTCCGTCTGACGCTTCAAGAATTTCCTTTATATCGGATTTGAATTTGCGCTCAAAAGCTGGCGTAAACTCAGCGTCTTTACTGGTAACGTCGTGGGGGACATAAGTCATTGGATTGAGCGTATCAATGGAGCCATTTGTAATCCAGCGCGCCCATTGCTGTCTAACGCCGTTATTCAGATCGCAGGGATAGACGGCCGCGCTGATGTTTAGTTTGGGATTCAATTCTCGCATTTTGTTAGAAGTATCGAGAACGAAGCTGTCCACCTGCCGGTTTTTCCATTCATTCCAATCCTTGAGTAATTGTCCTTTTATCTGCGATGTGTGATTTGGTTTGACAATGTCGCTGTGCCGTGGATACTCGGTTTGGAACTGTTTCCAGTTGTTATGGTTCAATCCCATCCCTTCGTTGTGGAATGGATAGCGAATATAGTCGTACTGAATTCCGTCAATGTCTGGATATTGACGTGCTATCTCGAGCAAGATATCTTGAGCGAACTTTCGAGCTTGCGGGTTTGCTGGGTCGATGAAAATGTCGTGTGTCCGATCCGGAAGTTGACCATCATCCATACGCAGAGCCCAGTCACCATGGGGATCTTTTTCTGTCGCTTTGTCATGCTGGTTGAAGACTGGTCCATTTAGTGGAAACTTCCGATCTGGATATTTCTCTCTAAACTGTTGGTCTAACGCTCGATTGCAGAAAGCAAAATTCTTCGTCCAAGCTTCCACCTTCATGCCATTTGCATGCGCGGTGTCGATCGCCTCTCTGAGCGGATCCCATGCCGGCCATTTCTCTAAATCTGGATTCTTTGCCAGCAGCTTTGAGTCGTACAGAGAATAGCCGCCGTTATCGCATTCGATATAAATGTTGGTGATACCAGCTTTCTTCAGACCCATTATTTTTTTGCTGAGTTCGCCGGGTCCTGAGCTGACAATATCTTTTCTATCCAGCCAAACGGCGCGGTTCTCCTGGCTCGATGAAATTATCTTCTCTGCAAGTGATTCGTATTCTTGCTCGCTTCTAAGCTTTTGGATACTATGCCTCGGTTGCAAGTGATCACTATGTCTTTGCTGCGAAAAAGTCTTATAGTGCTCTTCTGCACCGTCCCATTTTTGGTGGAGTTCGCGCTTCTCCACAGCGCTTATTCTTCCGCCTCTGATTGCAGCGCGAAGCACATCCTTTGTAGTTTCGCGAAGCTCCTTCAACTGATCGCCATTCAGTTCTTCGTGAAAATGTGTGCTATTAGATTTAGCCGATATCATCGGCTTTTCTTCTTTATTGCTTTCGAGCATTCCAACCGCCAATTGAATCATTTGTAACTGGAACCAGCATGAAGAGCCAGCTGTGAAAATCCAATTCGGACTCTAATGATCAATTTTGAGATTCTTTTGAAACGCTCCGAGTTCTATTCGTAGTTACATCAAGGCAGTCTGAATTTAGCAGTCAAGCCTGTAGGTCAAGTAGCCAACTCAGACGTCTGAACCGGCTTGCAAACGGACGCATGACTGGACGACTATATTCGCCTCGCCTTCGGCAAGGTATCCCAGCCGGTCTATTGCGGATGCTTACGCCCAGGCTGCCGAGCTGCGTCTAGCTTGTGCTTTGACTGTTTTTTCAGCTGCAGCTGCGTGATCCAGAACCCGTCCTGTGTATTTTTCGATGTCACGAACCAGGTATTTGTCTTCCTGGCTGACGAATGAATAGGCGACTCCGGACTTTCCTGCACGACCTGTACGACCGATGCGGTGTACATAGTCCTCTGGTGAATTCGGAAGGTCATAGTTCACTACGTGACTTATTTGCGGCACATCGAGTCCTCTGGCGGCAACGTCAGTCGCTACCAGTACGCTGAATTTGCCCTGGCGATATTTTGCCAGTGTCTTTTCTCTCTGCGATTGCGAAATGTCACCATGAATTTCTTCGGCAGGCACATTAGAGGCGCGCAGGCGATCCTTTACCCAGCCGGCTTTTCGTTTTGTTCTAGTGAAGATGAGCACTGATTCCATGCTTTGACCCTGCAGAAGGCTTAGCAGGAGCGCGTCCTTATCAAATTCATGAACATGATAGACGTGTTGGTCAATTTCCTTTGCCTCAATGCGCTCTATGTTGACGCGGATGATGAATGGATCGTTGAGATACTGCGCGGCCAAGCTCTGCACTTTTGAATCGAATGTTGCCGAAAACATCAGTGTTTGGCGTTCTTTTGATAGGTTGGCAATGATGCGACGGATTTGCGGCATGAAACCCATGTCGAGCAGGCGATCAGCCTCATCAAGGACAAGAATTTCGATATTTGAGAGGTTAACCTGGTTCGATTCCAGTAGGTCCAACAAACGTCCCGGGGTGGCAACGACCACGTCCGTGCCCTTTTTTAATTTATCGACTTGCTTGTCGTAACCGACCCCGCCGTAAATTGTTACAGTTTCAAGTGATCTGTTGCGGCTGAATAGTTCAAATTGCTCTTCAACCTGAATGCAAAGCTCGCGGGTAGGGACTAAAACTAACGCTCTGGGTATCTTTTCGTGCTCATCGAGGCATTCGATTATTGGAAGGGCATAGGCTGCCGTCTTGCCTGAACCGGTCTGGGCTGAAGCCATTATGTCTTCGCCTGTCAGGATCCGGGGTATTGCTTTCAACTGAATCTCAGTTGGTTGCGTAAAATTGCACTTTTTCAAGGTAGTACAAATCAGCTTGGATAGTCCAAGCTCACTAAATAATGTCAATGTTGATTCCTTTTCTTCAAAATTCAAAGCCGCAAAGTGTTGCCGGCAAATTCTTGGTTACTTCAACCAGGACGGATAAAGGTTGATTTTCCTGGGACCTCGGGGCTTTTCCCCTGCATGGCTGCCAAAGGCCATATATGTATGGTCTCTCGAATTGTGCCACAGGTCTAAAAGCTTGTCAAAGGTTATTTTCGGGAATCCTAGCAATTTGTCATAATCTGGCGACTTTAGACAGCAAGACTGCTTTGCAATACCTGAGCCTGGTCATTCGATAACTTACATACTAGTCTCATTAAGACTAGTATGTAAATGGAAAAATTGAAGGATGCCAGACCATTTTCCATTCGCGAAAAATATGTCTGTTTCATTCAAATGAAAATATTTTGTGCGTTTTACCGACACAAGCATCGAAAATTCTTGAATGGATATTTTTTGATCACAATCGCCAGCTAAGATACAAGCGTACGCTACTTTGATTTGAAGCCAAAACGTTCACACGTGGGACGCGCGAAATTTGTGCGCCCCCGCCGGTTTGGCTTGGGGAGCCGTTCTTTTGAATCTCGGATTTGAATTCGGAAAACTAAATTTTTCTGCCACGTTATTTGCAATTGCAATTTTCATCTGGATGATTCAATCAGTAATTAGCTTACTATGTGGAAAGAAATGTCGCCACGATTTCTCTTCTTTCCTTTTCGCTTTACCTTGCATACTCGTGTTAATCGCTGCTGGAGCAAGCTGGAATCACCCTCCGGTTAGTTTTGAAGCATCGACAATCATGTTTGGGGATGTCCACATTGCCGAGAAAATCGATTCTCTTTCTGCTATCTTCCTTTCACTTTTGTCAGTAATTGGTATCGCTACTTCCGCTTTTTCCGTTTCTTATTTGAAGCATCTAAAGGGCAGAATCAACCCAAGCCATTACTGGTCTGCAATCTCCGCCTTCATGTTGTCTATGTGTATGGTGATTGTAAGCGCGAATGCTCCGACGTTTCTGGTCTTTTGGGAACTAATGTCACTTAGTGCTCTCGCATTAATCGCTTCTGAACATCAGCAAGAGGACGTGCAGAAATCTGCCTTCATCTATTTAATTGCTACAAGAACAGCCACGGCATTCTTGATAGCTGGATTTATTTGGATGCATTCTATTGCAGGCAGTTGGGGCTTCGACTCATGGTCTTTTGCTGGAAAGAATTGGCTGCCCGCACTGTTTATTGCAATCGGCTTATGCATAAAATCAGGACTCTGGCCCTTCCACCTTTCGCTCCCTTACGCCTACACGGCAGCACCATCTCCGGTGTCAGCACTGATGAGTGGAGTGATGAGCAAGGTGGCCTTCTGTGCAGCGGTCAGATTCTTGGTTGTCGGGCAAGTCGACTCATTGGTCATCGCCGGCGTTTTTCTGGGCGCCGGTCTCATATCAATGTTCTGGGGGATTCTCTTTAGTTTGGTGCAGCAGGATCTAAAACGGTTGCTTGCATATTCCAGTGTCGAGAATAATGGCGTTATCTTTTGCGGTCTTGGTTTGGCGCTGGTCGGCCAGGCTATGAATCATCCTATCGTTTCAGCACTAGCCCTTGCAGCTAGTATTTTTCACAGTATCAATCATGGACTTTTCAAAGCCCTGCTGTTTTTGTCCGCTGGCACTGTGGAGACAGCTGCCCATACACGTGATTTGGGACTTCTTGGCGGACTGGCAAGCAGAATGCCGATAACGCTGCTGTGCTTCGTAGTTGGTGCTGCATCAATATGCGCCCTGCCGCCAAGCAACGGATTTGCAAGTAAATGGTTGCTGTATTCGAGTCTGATGAACGAGATTTGGTGTTCTTCAGAATTAACGGTGAGGGGTCTTGCTCTTGTCTCAATAGGTATCTTAGGGTTAGTGGGTGGACTATCCGTTTTCTCTTTTGCAAGAGCTATCGGAGTCGCATTTCTGGGAAATCCGCGTTCTGAGTCTGCTGCAAAGGCTTCCGAACTAGGAGTATTTAGCTGGCTTCCGCAAATTACTCTGGCTTGTCTGTGCGTAATCTTGGGTCTGTGCGCTTCGTTTGTGACTGGACAAGTTGAGCTTCTAGCTTGCGCAACTTTGAAAATTCCAATTACCTCTACACCTAAATTCCAGATGCCGATGCCTCAAATTGCAGTACTCTTTTTTGTCTCGGCAATGCTTGTATATCACTTAATCCTGAAGACTTCAAAAGCAAGGAAATACGTAACATGGGAATGCGGTTTTGGCAGCTTATCGCCCAGAATGCAAGTAAGTTCAGTGAGTTTCGCGCAACCTATTGCAAGGATCTTTAGTCAGATTTTGCGTTTCAAGTTACTAGTTGAAATTAAGGGAGCAGATCGAAGGCATTTCCCTGAATACGTAAAAGTTGAGCCGCAAACAGCTTCCATCCTTGAGAGCAAAGTCTATGGACCGCTAGTTCAAATGCTGCGAACCCTGTCTGACTTACTGGCGAAACTGCAAGCCGGTTCGGTACATCTTTATCTGCTCTATTTATGCCTGACTTTGCTCCTCATTGTTGCCGTGGGGACGAAATTATGACGCCAGTTTTTTCTTGGATTTATTTCTTGCTTTGCCTTATCCTGGTGCCGCCGTTGGTATTAAGTATTATTGGCAAAACCAAGGCTCGTCTGCAAAATCGCCGTGGTCCAGTTCTCTTGCAAGTATTTTATGACTGGTCAAAGCTATGGCGTAAAGACCAGACTTTAAGTTCAACGCTCAGCGGAGTGTTTCGAAGCACTGCTGTAATAAACACCGTTATCTACTTATCCGTTGCTTTGTTTGTGCCATGGTTGGCACAAAAGCCGCCGATTGACGGCGACGATTTATTTCTGCTGCTATATAGTCTGGCCTTGGCACGCTTCCTCTGCCTGCTGGCGTCAATGGATGCCGGATCTGCATTCGGCGCTTTTGCAGCCAGTCGAGAGGCTACACTTTCGTTGCTGGTCGAACCAGCATTCATGCTGACCCTTGTTGCACTTGCAGTCTGCTCTGGAAGTACAAGCTTGTCCTCGATCTTCGCCTTCTCGATTAACCCCGGCGCTGGCCCTGAAGTCTGGTTTCTTGGGGGGATTGCAATCTTTCTCTGCGGACTTGTTGAGTTATCGAGGATGCCAATCGATGATCCTACCACCCATCTTGAGCTGACGATGGTTCATGAGGCAATGATTGTGGAGGCATCAGGACGAAATTTGCTGTTGCTGGAATATTCGTATGCGATGAAGATGACCGTCTTCCTGGGACTCAGTGCCCAATGCTTTTTACACGCCTACTTTCAGTTCTTGCCTGTTGGAGCAATCTGGTTATGCCTATTGAGTGTTGCCGGAATTTTTGGACTGGCTGTTCTCGTCGCTTTAATTGAAGCATTAAGCGTGAAGCTCCGCTGGCGCAAAGCTCCCGAATTCATCGCATATGCGCTAACCATGAGTTTTCTTGCCTGTCTTGTCAGCATTGCCAAAGGAGCCACATTCAGATGAGCCTCAGTATTGTCGAAATCTTTGCAGTCGCGGCAGCGTTATGCGCAGTTCTCATGGCTGGATCTCTACATGTCAAAAGAAACATTTTCTTTTACATGGTGCAGACCGTCTTGCTTGCTGTTGTCACTGCTGAAATAGCTCGTACCGATGGTGAGCTGAATCTATATCTGATTGCAGTTGCAATTGCAATTTTGAAGGGCGGCTGCGTTCCAATCTTTTTGCGATGGATGGTCAAACGTTTGCAATCTTATAGCGATCCAGGAATGATGCTTGCGCCACCACTGGCTATGCATGCCAGTTTGCTTTTGTTTGCGCTGAGCTATCTGGAACTCGGTTCTTTAGGCGCGCTGCCCGGATCGGCTCTTGCCGCTTCAGCCGCGGCCTCCCTATTGCTTACTGGCTTGATTCTCATGTTGACCAGGAAAACTGCGCTGAGCCAGATTATCGGTTTTCTTGTAATTGAAAACGGTATTTATCTGTTTGCTGTGACACAAACGTCCGGGATGCCGTTGTTGGTTGAGATGGGCGTGATGCTCGATGTCTTGGTTGCTGTGATGGTGGCAGGATTGATTGTTTTCAGGATACAGCAAAGTTTCGAACACATAGATGTTACTCAGTTAGCAGAATTGAGGGACTGATGACGAACCTTGTAATGTTAGCTGCGCTTCCCATTTTGATGGCTGTTCTTGGGCTGACAGCTTTCAGGCTTCCTTTCTTCAGGCAGCTAATCGCATTTTGCGCATGGTGGCAAATTCTCTTTGAAGCCTACATATTTCGACCGCTTTGGATGGGAAGGGAATCCATTTCTTTTTTCGAGGGCTTGGCGGCAGACAAAACAGGCGCCATGTTTGCATTACTTTCTGCGATTGTCATAGCCGCTGCTCTTACGCATGCCTGTATATTTTTCGATAATGAAAAGCCGCAGGAAGATCTAAGCGACTCAAAACGTGTGGGCGTGTTTTACGCAAGCAGCAGCTTGTTTTTGCTGGCAATGACGTTGCTTTGCATATGTGACAACATCGGCTACATGTGGATTTGTCTTGAAACGACCACTCTGGTTTCTGCCCCGCTTGTTTCTTATTCGCGAAACAAACAGGCATTAGAAGCGACCTGGAAGTATCTGATCATTTGCAGTGTTGGTATCGCTTTTGCGTTGCTCGGAACCGTTCTTATCTTTGCCTCAAGCCAGCATTCATTTGAGCACGGGACCCTTCAATTAAGTGAGTTAATAAAGAATGCGGCCTCTCTGGACTATCCACTTTTGCGTCTGGGATTCATATTCTGCTTCTTGGGTTATGGCACCAAGGCCGGTATCTTCCCGATTCACAGCTGGTTGCCGGACGCGCACTCTGAGGCTCCAGCTCCAGCCTCGGCCATGCTTTCCGGTGCGCTTCTCAACTGCGCCCTCCTGGCAATATGGCGTTTGGTTCAAGTGGTTGAGGCTTCCGGGCACTCGGATTTAGCACTGAAGTTGCCGCTTGTCCTCGGCACAACAACAGTCGCTGCGGCGAGCCTGTTCTTGGTGAAACAGAACGGCGTTAAAAGGATGTGGGCTTATTCTAGTATTGAAAATGTTGGTTTGATGCTGACAGCAATTGGGCTTGGATCGGCGCCTCTTTTCTTTCTACAGGCTCTCAATCACAGTCTGGCAAAAGTAGCGCTCTTCCTTTTGGCTGGCAACATAGTCCAGACGTTTGGAACGAAGAAGTTATCAGAACTCAGAGGGCTATTGACTGCTACGCCACCGTGGGGGCTTCTGCTTATAGCGTCTGCGTTTGCGGTAACCGGCGCTCCGCCATTCGGTTCTTTTATCTCCGAATGGTATATGCTCTCGCTGAGTCTTGAAAAGCATCTCTGGCCAGTCTTCGCCGTGCTAATCGCTTCACTCTCGATCACTTTTATAGCCGTTTTTTATCACATCGCTGCGTGTTTGTGGGGCACACCAGCACCTACGCAAGCTTCAATTCGGATAAGTGTGCAAAGCAGTTTCATACCG
Organism: Candidatus Obscuribacterales bacterium; assembly: GCA_021732085.1. Taxonomy (GTDB): domain Bacteria; phylum Cyanobacteriota; class Vampirovibrionia; order Obscuribacterales; family Obscuribacteraceae; genus JAIEPM01. The sequence continues at coordinate 172,970 of JAKFVQ010000024.1, forward strand.
GCAATTCTGATTCTGGCATGCTTAATCGTCGGGGTGAGCCCGATTTCAAAATGCATAATTCAATTTTTTTAGAGGCACAAATGAAGATCGCTCATTCCCGGTTAGAACTCAATAATCGCCATTCCACTATCAACAAGCTGGTAAAGGAAGATGGTATGCGAATCGGATTGATAAGCTCAATTGATGGCAGCCAGTTACTGACGGTACTAATTGATCCCAAAAATGGAGAGCTTCAGATCTTTGAGACTTCCCTTGAGTCTCATCATTATCCAAGTTTGAGTAGGTGCTTGCCTTCTGCCCATTGGCAGGAGAGGATCGTCTGGAATATGTTTGGGCTTGTCCCTGAGGAGCATCCTCGCCTCAAGCAGGTTCTTTTGCATGAGCCCTACAGCGCTGATTTCTTTCCATTGCGTACGGTCAGCGGCCCGTTTGAAGTCCCCGAGCGCCCGCACCAGGGACAATACCAGTTCCTGGAAGTGAAAGGCGACGGCGTTTATGAGATACCCGTTGGACCCATTCACGCGGGAATTATTGAACCGGGACACTTTAGATTTAGCTGTTTGGGCGAAGTAATCGTTAATCTTGAAATACGCTTGGGTTATGTTCATCGCGGTGTAGAGAAAAGGCTTACAGAAGTAAATTGGCGCAAAGGTCGTTTCATTGCAGAATCGGCAGCATCAGACAGTTCGACTGCGTATGCCATTGGATTTGCTGAATGCATCGAATCCATGTTCTCTCTTGAAGTTCCACATCGGGCTCGTTTGCTTCGGGTACTTGCGCTAGAGGTGGAGCGCGTCGGCATGCATTTAGCAGATTTGGGCGGACTTGCCGGCGACATTGGATTTCTTGCCGCCGCATCGTCTTTTCAACGCATCCGCGGTATTGCGTTTCGGATGGCTGAGCTTCTGACAGGTCAACGATTTCTTCGAGCGTTCATTTGCCCCGGCGGCGTTGTCAGAGATGTTTCTACGGCTATGCTAAAAGACATTTCGGCATCTGTGTCGAAGCTGCAAACAGAGATTCCTGTTCTGACAGAGATGCTATTGGAGAATCAAGGCGTCAATGATCGGATGCGAGGCGTGGGCCGCGTCTCTCATTGGCTGGCGCTAGACTTTGCCCTGGTAGGTCCTAGCGGACGGGCTTCTGGAATTGAGTATGACGCGCGCCAGTTCCACCCAGATTATCCAGATTTTGAATTGGCTTTGCAGACCGAAGGAGATGTCTATAGCCGCGCGGTTGTCCGGGCAATCGAAGTTCAGAAATCAATTTCCATCATTGAGTCTGTGTTGGATAAACTCTGCAATGAAGAGAGTCAGTTCTTTCTCCAACTGCCAGAAGATTTACCGCCCAATGCAATCGGCTGTTCGGTAGTGGAAGGTCATCGCGGCGAACTAGTGCAGCTCGCTCTTAGCGACCAGTCGGGGCGAATCAAGCGTTACTGTTTCAAAGATGCCAGCGTTAATAATTGGACGGCTTTGGCGATTGCTGCTCGTAACAATCTAGTTGCCGATTTTCCACTGTGCAACAAGAGTTTCGCTTTGGCGTACAGCGGACATGACTTGTAGGAGGCACCATTGCTAAAACTATTAACTTACTTGCTTAGAAATGGGGTGGTGACGCAAACCGAAGCAATGCTCCCACTGAGTGAAGCTTCTTTGGGAATGCCGCAGCTTTCCGGCGCCGCCTGTCTTGGAGAATCCTGCAAGCTCTGCCGCGATGCATGTCCTACCGATGCCATCAACATAGTGGATGGAAGCAGTATTTCGAAAACATTCATATCGCTGGATCGCGGAGCATGTATCAATTGCTCGCTTTGTATCGATCTTTGCCCGACAAAGAGCATTGTCTCTGATCGCGATCCGCGCACAGCCGCAAGAACTCGTGATGAGCTTGTTCTCAATTCGCCCGGAACGTCGCAGCATTCGTCGGCCCAGACAGGCTCGACTTCGGCAAATCCCTTCAAGCGTTCTATTGCTTGTCGCGTTGTATCAACCGGCTGTAGCGCCTGCGACCAAGAAATTTCTGCTGCCGCAAATCCGATCTTCGATATGGAGAGATTTGGTGTTCATGTGGTGGCATCGCCGCGATTTGCTGATGTGTTGCTAGTGACCGGACCCGTTCCGAAAGCCATGCACGATCCTTTGAAGCGCTGCTATGAAGCTATGGCGGAGCCGAGGCGGGTGATCGCAGTCGGTACTTGTGCTTCAAGTGGCGGCGTCCATCGGGATAGCTATTCAGAAGCAAACGGAGTCAGTGATATATTGCCAGTCGACGTTTTCATTCCAGGTTGCCCGCCCCATCCAATGAGTATAATTGCCGGACTCATGTTGTTGATGGACAGACTCCCTGTTCTATCTGATCGAAAATGAAAGCAAAACGAATTTTTTTCGTGTTAAAGTACAAAGCAAATCGCCGAATCTTGGCAGGTATGTCAAGAAGGCGCTGGTCTTTTGACCAGCGTAGTATTGAGAAGGAGCTGCAATGAATAATCTTCCATCAGTAAAGGTGGACGAAAAATATCGTGATCGACTCAAGGAATTTCATACCAAAGATGATATCCCTCAAGAGTGGCGTGGCACTCCGATAGAGTCATTCATCATGTCTCAAAATTTTGGTTGGCCGGTGCAACCATCGGGACATCCAGAAGTTTTGATTGCTACATGCATTGAGTTTCGCTACGCACTGCCTATCCCACGTATGTACGCTTATGTCATACGGCGAGCAAGCGGGCGTGTAATCGGTTCTGAATTTAGCGTTGGCTATACGATGGCCAAAGGTGTGAGAAACCTGATTATGATCGGGCACAACGATTGCGGAATGTCAAAAATGACTGAGAACGCACCATCTGTAATTGCTGCTTTCATGGAACAGGGCTGGTCCAGAGAGGCTGCTGAAGCCTACGTTCAGAAACATGGCACTCGTCACGCCATAGAAGATGAGCTTGAGTCATTGAAGGATGAGTACATTCGGGTTAAGGGACTATTTCCGAAACTGAACATTGCGCCGCTATTTGTATGCTTGCATGATGGACGCCTTTACTTGCCGAACTGGTATTCCGAGGAGCTGGCCAAAGAAATTAGCAGCCACCATTCGGTGAACGATCAAATAATCGCCAGCTTGCCGTAAGCCGGCTCTAGTGCATTTGTGATAGCAACAACTCGCCAATCATGTGGACCACAAGAGGCATGGTTGGAAACATAGCGATCGCTTTCACTAACCTGCTGTCGATTTTTTCTTTGCGCTTTTTTGCCAGCCCCATACAGGACGCCCCTGCCAAACCGACAACGCCGGTCAACGCCGTCGCCACTTTCACGAGATCTTGCATGTTTGTGATGTTTTCGGGGTTGGCAAGATCGCTATTTGCAGCTTGAATGCACGAGACATATGGTGTTTCATGCCCGAGCACTCCTTGCCCGGCCGCGGCGGCGGCAAAGGCTGGAGCAGCAAATGCGGCCAAAATAATTGCGTGTTTGAAAATGCTCATAGCAAAATCCACCATGGAGTGAGCCAGGGAAAAGGGTGTTGGCTTGGCGTACTAAGTGGGTTTGAAATTCCTTCGAGACACATTATGTCCTTGCAGGAAATCTTTGGCAATACATGCATTCCGGCATACTTAGTAATTTCACCATGCTGTAAAAATGCTTGAAAACCTTCTGGGCTGATGGTCTTGGGGCGTGCGGTGGCGCGCGGGCCCACGAGGGTACGCGTCCCCGCCCTGGTGTGGGCGCCCAGGGCGGGGACCGACCCAATGTGGAGACATCTACTTGCGTCGATGGACCAGGGTCGAAACCCGGGTCCATCGATGGCAAATAAGCGGCCCAGCCGCAACATCCTTATATGCTGATTGCAAAACAAATAAGCTGATTGCAAGCAAAATGAAAGGTCATTTCAGCCGTCAGGATGGCTTCTGCGCGTTTATTTTTCTGTTGGGTGTTGCTTGCTCCTAACTCAGTAGTCGTTGCTTCTGTGGTCTGCAGAAGAGCCAATCGTCGAGTATGTTTGATAGTGCTTCCCGGCTCACCGGTTTTTGGAAATAATCATCCATACCGGCGGCCAGACATTCCCGGCGACAATCGGTGGCTGTGATTGCCACGATTGGAACAGCTTGCAGGTTCTTCTGCTTCTCTACTCTCCTGATTTCGGCGCAAGCTTCGATTCCTGTTATTCCAGGAAGCTGCACGTCCATCAAGACCAAATCGAAGAATTCGGACAGGTCCACCGCCTCCTCACCGCTGATAACGCCATAACAATTGACGTTCATTGCGTGCAGATGGCGCAGAACGATTTGCCTTATAACCGCGTTGTCCTCGACAACTAGCACTCGATTTATCATCGCCTATTCCCCCGTAACGGATTTATTTCCAACCATGCAGATAGCTACGTAGATGACGATGCCGGCTATGCTACCTCCGAGCATAACCCAGGCAGCACCGGCGTTCATGTAATAAAGAAGCAGTGCAAACAGAGCTGAGACGATGAACATTGAAGCACTTGCGAACAATAGAAGTTTTGCTTCACTCATAATTACCTCCGAGTGAGAGACGCCCTTGCTCCAAGTGGAGCAGAGCTGATTGATCTGATCAAATTGAATTCAGTTGGCAAACGCGCGCTCAAGTGAGCTCCGCTTGCCGTGCTACGACGTGAATTGCTGCGGCAGGAAGAAACATGTCAACACGGTTTCTTTCTCATAATCCACGGTGGATACGCATGATCTGGATAAATCACACGACGAATCATTTGCGGAAATTAGTTTCCAGATAGCTTTCTAAATCAAAAGTGCTCTGTGCACAAGCCACAGCGGGCGCGCATTTGCAATGAATTGGTAGCTGACTTTTGTCTGGCTGTTCGCTATTTTAGTGAACGATGGACTGAGACTAAGTAGGTTTGAAAAACAGGACGAAACAAACGCAATGAAACGCGGTTTGAACTCTGCTAAGTAAGCTGTTGCGCTTGCTGGACCCGCGCTATCAGCATAATAATGTTTGGATGCGACTTGAAGCTCGGCAAGAAATTCAGGATTCATTTGCTTGACGAACGAAGCAAATGAAAACAGCAATAAGCCGAAGATGGTGATAACGCTAGCTAAGGCTTTGCGTCGTGCATTCATTGCGCGCACCTCCTTCTATAAGAGTAGCAAATGAATTGACTAATTGCCAACTGCTGAAAGCTTGCAGAAAGCACTAAGTAAGCACATCTTGAATGATTGTTGGAACACTAGGCAGTGATCGTTGATCAACTCTTATCACTTGAACGATTACTTGCTGGCGGGTTCCACTACCGTGGCTTTAACAATCTTGTCACCTTTGCGAATTGCCATTACAACATCCAAGCCTTCAGTTACCTTTCCAAAAACGGCGTATTTTCCGTCGAGTGAAGCGGCAGGGGCCAGAGTGATGTAAAACTGAGAGCTAGCGCTATTTGGGTGTGCGGTGCGCGCCATTGCAACAATTCCAGGTCCACTATGTGTGAGATTGGGGTTCTCTGTTTTAACTTCTAAGGGGATGTTTCTCTCATGACGCGTTTTGGGATCAATATAACCGCCAGTTCCATCGCCCTTTGGATCGCCACCCTGAATCACGAATCCTGGTTCATAACGATGAAATGTCAAGCCGTTGTAGAAACCTTTTTGCACCAGGTCAATAAAGTTGGATGCGGTTATGGGGGCATCCTTTTTGTAGATGCGCATTTTGAGCGTGCCCTTATTGGTTTCCATCGTTACGATTGGATCGGTGACAACTTCTTTCTTTGTCGCAGCAATTAGCCGTGTTCTAGACGTTTGAGCCTGGGCTTCAGGCAAGTACGCCAATAACGACGTTAATGAAAGCAAAGAGGCTAACAACAAGGTGGGGGCAGAACTTTTAGATAACATTACTGTTCACTCCTTTTTCGACCGCATCACCAATTCCAATTTTCATCTTATACATTTGGTGCCGCTGCTTGCTAGTTTCTTTTCCTATTTTGAATTGAAAATTCAGTTGAATTATTCTTCGCGCAAGCGTGTTCTCTGAATCAATTCACGGGATGGATCATATGGCTTATTGATCAAAGGCGCATTCGGTCCCGGCTGCACGCCAGTGTCTGGAGTGTTTATTGGTGGAGCATTACGGGCGATTTCTAGAGTCCCCGTTGGGATGCCCAATGGATAAGTAAGCAATGGAACTTTAATCGAGTCAAAACTGAACTTGTCGCCGGGGAAATAAATGACGCCTTCAGTGTCCTCCCCTGGAAGAATGATTCTGCGTGACAATCGCCTGTCTTCGAGGCGTCTGCGCGTCTCGTTCAACCCATATGAGATTGGAAAGTCTGTTTTCGATGTTGTGTAGTGATCTTGTAGAATCGGTTCCATAAATCCGAGTGTGCCTACAAAAGTAGCGGCTAACAATGCTTTCTGTTTATCAGTGAATTGTCTGCCGGAGCTATGCATCGCGTCATCTTCGGACAAAGAGAAAATGGCTGCGCCGCTCTTTTGTGCTTGAGCTCTTTCGCCATCAACTATGATCGCGTTCTCTGAAAAATTCTGGACCTTTACTTTGACTGCCGTGCAGTTTCGGCAAGGTTTGTTTTGAATGAATTGGTCTGTGACACTCAAAATCGTCCCAACCGGTCCTTTTAAGTTCAGTTGAGTCTCTGGCGCCTGAAATTGATTGACCCCAAGCGGCAAGGTGTCGTAAGGGGGCCAAGAGGCTGGCTTTCCTGAGCCGCCTGTGGCAGAGGGCGCCATTGTATTTTGTTGAATAACCGGACGTAGCGGCGCGCCTGAAGCATCCGAATTCGGAGTTTGTGGAACCTGCATCGGCGTGGACGGCATATCGGCGGTCGGCAGGTCCGGACCGGAATAGTTCGCGCCTGACGAGTTATTGCTTTGGTTTGCGCTTGTGCCGGAAAGCGGTAACTTTGGTCTTAAGTCCTGGGCAGATGCTGCGGACACTGCTGGCAAAATCAGCACACAAAACGCTGCCAGGCTTGCATTCGAGAAAGAAAATCTGGCTCCGACAGGATTCGAACCTGTAACCAGGCGATTATGAGTCGCTCGCTCCACCCTTGAGCTACGGAGCCGTTTATAAACGTTCAGCATACGCTGAACTTGGGTGAAAAAGTCCATTCTATAACAAAGCATTTCTAGGCTCCCAGATTATTTAACTGGAGCGGCCGGCTGCATATATTTTTCAATAAAGTCAGTGCTGACATCGCCTTTTTGGAACTGAGGATGGGACAGAACCTTTTGATGAAACGGAATCGTCGTGTGTATTCCAGTGATGGCGTATTCGTCGAGTGCGCGTTGCATCCTTTGAATCGCTTCTGTTCTTGTGTTGCCCCAAACAATAAGTTTGCTGAGCAGAGAATCGTAGTTTGGCGGGATAGCATAACCGGGGTAACAGTGGCTGTCCACACGCACTCCGGGTCCTCCTGGCGCAATGTAGGCATCTATTCTGCCTGGACTTGGCATGAAGTTGCGGTCCGGATCTTCTGCATTGATGCGGCACTCAATAGAATGTCCACGGAATTTTATGTCTTCCTGCTTTATTGAGAGTTTTTCACCGGCAGCAACACGGATCTGTTCTTTGATCAAATCGAAGCCCGTGATAAGCTCGGTGACTGGATGCTCAACTTGGATCCGCGTGTTCATTTCCATAAAGTAGAACTTGTTGTCGGCAAAAATGAATTCTACAGTTCCTGCGCCTTCATAATTGATATTCTTTGCGGCCTTAATTGCCGCTTCACCCATGCGCTGGCGAAGCTCCGGAGTGATAACCGGGCTCGGCGCTTCTTCGATTAGTTTTTGGTGGCGTCGTTGCACTGAGCAGTCACGCTCTCCTAAGTGCACAACATTGCCGTGTGCATCAGCCATTACTTGAATTTCGATATGGCGGATTGGCTTCAAATACTTCTCGATGTAGACTCCGCCATCGCCGAATGCATTTTGGGCTTCGGACTGGGCCGCACCAAGCGCCCTGGAAAGTTCGGAGGCGTCGCGCGCAACTCTCATTCCTTTTCCGCCACCACCGGCGGTTGCCTTGATAATAACTGGAAATCCGATTTCCTCTGCGACGCTGAAGGCTTCGCGCTCGTCATCAACCAATCCTTCTGTTCCTGGAACGACAGGTACGCCAGCTTTTCGCATAGTGTCGCGAGCCGATGACTTGTCGCCCATCTTATTGATGGCTTCAACACTTGGTCCTATGAACTTGATTCTATGGTCAGCGCAGATATTGGCAAAGTTGGCGTTTTCAGCCAGGAATCCGTATCCTGGATGGACGGCATCGGCCCCGGTGACAACAGCTGTGCTGATTATCGCTGGGATATGAAGGTAGCTGCGTTGTGCTGGTGCTGGTCCGATGCAGAACGCTTCATCAGCCAATTTTACGTGAAGTGATTCGGAATCGGCTTGCGAATAAACTGCTACCGTGCGGATTCCCATCTCGCGGCATGCCCTGATCACTCTCAGGGCAATCTCCCCACGGTTGGCAATCAAGACTTTTTCAAACATGTTTTCTTACCTTGCTGCTTTGATCAAAAGCCTCTGCTGTTTAGACTTTTGGATTAACCATAAAGAGCGCTTGTCCATATTCAACTGTGGTGCCATTTTCGACGAGGCATTTCACAATTCTGCCTGCTACTTCCGATGGCATATCATTCATCAACTTCATCGCTTCGATGATGCAGACTGTTTGCCCGGGGCTGATTACATCACCGATATCAACGAACGGAGTGGCTGTTGGTGAAGGCGCTCTATAGAAAGTGCCAACCATTGGAGATGTGATTGGAACAAGTGCTTTTCCATTATTCTCTTCTTCGTTCTTTGGCGCTTCCGGTGCTTTGTTTACGACCTGCTGAGCATCCGGCATTTGGACTTGAAGCGGCGCCGGTCTGTGCGCCACCATATCCATTGACACCGCTGCGATGGGCTGACCCTTTTTGATCGTTATTTTCTCTTCGCCCGATTCAATGGTTAGTTCCGTTATGTCAGTCTTTCCGACTACATCGAGGAGACTCTTAATTTGTTCGAGATCGACTTTCACCGATTTGCCTCACATTACCTGGTTGTTTTCTAAGAGCTAAAGGCTTTATCCTGACTAGCAGGGGCAAGCTTTAGACGCGGGTCAAATATTTGCGATTGCGCGTATCGACTTTGATTTTGTCGCCCACTTTCAAGTGGAACGGAACGGTGATGATGGCTCCGGTTTCTAGTGTGGCTGGTTTGCCGCCACCAGAGCTGGTATCACCTCTTTCATCCGGCGCTGTCTCGGTAACTTCAAGTTCAACCGTGTTCGGCAATTCTATGCCGATGATTCTTCCATCGTGCTTAAGAACTGTGATGCCTTCCAAGCCTTCCTTCAAGAACTCAACTGTATCGCCGATTTGAGTTGGGCTTACTTCAATTTGTTCATAACTGCCGTTGTCCATTAATGTGTATGCTTCGCCGCTCTTGTAGAGGTACTGCATTTCGCATTTTTCGATGTTTGCCGATGGCACTTTTTCGCCTGCTCTGAAAGTTTGTTCTAGCACGTTGCCGGTTTCAACATTTTTCATTCTCGTACGCACAAATGCCGAACCCTTACCTGGTTTGACGTGCATAGCCTCGACTATTTGCCAGATGCCATTGTTATGCAGGATTGTCACCCCGGGGCGAAAATCATTGCTCGAAATCATACTTTGCTGTCCCCACAAAAATCTGTCCGATGAAAACTCTTACTCTTCGGACGCCAAGAAGAAGGCCTTTTCAGGCCACGTGGAATTCTAGCACTCTCGCTCCCAGTCCCTGCGGCAAGTAAAAGCATTTCATTACAAATAACGATTTAATCTTTGTGTCTGGCAGCGACCCGAAACTGACCTAAACGAAAGCTAATCTGTTTGCGTGGAAGACAAGAGGTGTTCACCTTGAATTCCGAGCCGAAAATATGAATTCAAAGGTAAAAAGTATGAAAGCAGAAGGACCATCTCCTAGCACCCTCCTTGCCAAGTCACTGATTGAAGAAGGACACAAGTTTTTGCTGGGAAATCAGAACGCGCAAGCCATCCGCTGCTTTACACGGGCGGAGCTGATTGGGTGTCGATCCAAAAACAACGAAGTCAAAATACTTGCAGTTATGGGCTTGATGATGGCCTATTGCCAAAGCGAGACACAAGGTGTGGCAAAGTCGCTAACTTCAAAGTTAGAAGTCTTGCTAGCGATGGAGCATTCCGACGCTCGGATGCTTGTCTGAAGAATCAGTTGCTTGGTGATTTACTCGGCGACTTCATCGTCTGCGGAGGCGACTGGGAATTTTATGGGAATTGACACCAGCGAGATCGAATCCTCGCCAAGCGAATATTCCACTTCCAGAACCGTGTCGTGAGCATCTTCAAAGTCCATGCACATGCAGCTGGATTGAACTACTGCCGTACCATGCGTTTGTCCAACTCTCATCTCGCATGGTGTAAGGTGCTTGATTTCGTAGCCGTATTCCGGGAATCGGGTTATGCAAGTTATATCTGACGACAAGCGCTCCCTGGCGTCAAATCGCTCCACATGCAGCGATAAGCGAACATTCTCGAGGGCGTACGCAAGATGACTTTCTCTTCCAATCAGAGGGCTGAGCGTCGCGGAAAGGTGTTTGACAGCGATTCCGTTTTGATGAATGCTTAAAGGACCATATTTTGTAGGCGTATCCAGCGGCATTGGTTGAAGTTTTTTACCTGGTTTTGTTTTCATTTGTAGGTACTCTTGTTGTTCAGAGCAATTGGCGTTGCAGTGGGAGAGCATCTCCTGGCCCTGGTGTTCGGAAATTGGACGGGCAGCTCATCCTTCAGCTGGACAAAAGAGTAGCGCAGTTTATTTAGCCGCTCTACTCTTTGTCTCTTAACTGATCACGAGCACCGGTTGGGGCTCTGGCTTACCAGGTCTTACCGTATGTGGTTGCTGGTTTGCGATCTCGTGGCTCTGATAAGGCAACGAAAAGAGTGCGTCCATTGTGCTGGCTGTTGTCCAAAGTACGGATGGCGTCTTGTGCTGCTTCCGCTGTATTCATTTCGACGAAGCCAAAACCGCGCGATCTGCCGGTTTCACGGTCAGTAGCCATTCTTGCAGAAACGACTTCACCGTAGCTGGAGAAAATTCCGCTTAGATCGCTGTCTGTTGTGCTGAATGCGAGGTTTCTGACGAATAGTTTATTGTTGAGCATTAAAGGTAAACCTTATAGAAGTAGTATTTCGGCCGCCAAGCGGCCACAGAAAAAGTCACGGTGAATTGGATATACATTGCGACAATGCGGTGACATCCGTCTTTTGTGCGGTAATGTTATGAGGCACTAATGGCACGGCGGAGAAATCGGAATCCGAAAAGTAGCTTTGCACCTAAACCTTCGGCAATAGAACTCAAAGGTAGAGCAAGACAGCCTGGCAATTTCAAAGGTATCCTAGCATGAATTGCTGACAATTACTACCTTTTGAAATTTACTTTTTGAGTATTTTCGCCGCTCGGGAATTCAAGCACCGTCTGTGGTGTCACTTTTGCGCATCCTGAGTTCACAATCTGCTTTCATTTTCGAGTTCCGTAGCTTGGAATGTCGCTTCCGAAAGATTGGCGCTAACGCCAAATAGCGTGTAGACAAATGCTACAAGCAACTGTATTAAGCCCAAGTGCATTGCGAAATTCGTCAAGCTAACTCCTGCTATCTGGCTGGGAAATAGCTTGGCCAGAATGCCAATAATTACAGCATTACCGACAGCAAAGGATGAGACGCGCAATATGCCTTCGTACTTAATACCGATCGAGATCATTTGCGCCAATATCAATCCGGCAACGCTAAAGCCGAACGCTTGAAAAATCTGGCCGGCCCATGCAGGCGGAAGCCGTAATGCAAAATCGATTAATGGCACAGCCAGTGCACTCATTTTGAGAGTTTGCATGAAACTGTTCTTGTCCATCTTCATTTGTCCGGCAATGGCAAAATTCAGTACTTCTTGCTCGAAACCCTTAGAGTCCTTATTACCCATGTTCAAAATAATGCCAGTGTCGGTAACCAACGCCGTCACGCCTAGCTCATCCAGGCGCCTGCCTGCTCTTGCATTGCTAGTGTCGAACCCAACAACCGGGCGTTGACTCTGCGGATCAAAAACATAGTAGATGGATTCCTTGTCCATCGTCATCTTTCCGTTTTTGATCTCCATAATCGGAACTTGTTCGGCGTAGTAAGGTCCGATCGTTTCAGCTTGCTTGTAGAAATAGATACCTGTTTGGATGGATTCGATGCCGCAGGAAACAGCCAGAACACAGAGCAAGTAGACAAAGCCTACACCTTTACCATGACTTCCCAGGTCGCGATAAAAATTTGTGGAGAAAAACGCCCATAGTGGCGCCTGCCAGACTTTGTACTGTTTCAACAGTCATCCTCCCTGCTAGGGGTATATTACCCAAAATAGGCAGGGCGGTTTCTGTAAGCCGACGATTCGCGTTCTTCGCTTTAGTAGTCTTTCTTAATCTTTTCAACGTCGCCTTTTAGCCAGCTATAGCCAGGATCGACGTTTGAACCTGCGATATATTCGGCTTCAAAACTAACTTTATCGCGTTCGGATTTTGCCGGAAATGTAAGACCGGGGTTACCGTTTATATCGGCAAAAACACTCATGATCGATCGGCGGAAATCGGGATTGGGACTGCAAGTTATTATTTCCGGAATGATGGTTCTGTTGCGATAAACGGTTATGCGAAGCACTGCTCGTCCAGGCGCATTGGCTCTTCCGTTCCAAATTTGGTAGATGGCTCCAGCTAGCTGTTTATGCCACTTTTCCCAAGCAAGAACTAGTTCCTTCGAACCCTTGTCGGCTCCGATGTCAAATCCTTTTGGCAGCCGAGCAAAATCCTCGCTTTGAACCGCGCCGCCTTTTAGGTTTGCGGTGTCCGCTCTTCCTTGTAATGGATCAGCAAAAGCACTGCTGTCAACCGGGCTCGAGCTATCTACCTGCCCCTGCATGCCGCGTTGAATTCGTGTCGGCTCTGCCGGGCGAGCGTGTCGGAGGCGATAATCTTCGGTTTCAATTCGACCCTTCAATGCTTCACTGTGCGCAGGTTGGATGAGATTGCCTAATGAACATGCAAGCATCATCAACGACATTGAAAGAAGTAAGCCTCTGGGCATTTTTGTTTCCACCGCTTAGAACCCTAGCAAAAGACTGTATAGACCACCTTGCATGGCACCGCGCATTGCACCCCGGCTCATACCTCCGGGCATTCCTCGATTGGTCATAGCGCCCATAGCTGCTCCAGCTAAACTTGCCTGCACAGCTCTTCTAAGACGCGTGCTGTTTGGTGATGTTCCGAGACTGAGTGGGAAGCCGAAGCTTGCACCGCCAAGCCCCAAGCCCATTCCAGGAGCAGAGCCGAATCCGGCGATACCGCCTTCGAGGGCGCCATTGCGTCGCATGTAATTATCGGCCGCTGATACGCCGAACTCGTCACCGCCGCTTGACGGCAATCCGGCAAACGGAGTTATATCGCCAGTGGAGCCGCTGTTACTTGTTGCGGGGCTTGAACTTGGTGAGGATGGTGTTCTTGTGTCATTAGAGGCGATTTGCTGCTCGTCTAACTGTGACTCCGCCTGGTTTAGGGTCTGACGATACAAGTCTTTCTTTGGATCAAGTGCTGCAGCTGCGCGCAAATGGCGAACCGATTCTTGATTATTTCCCTTGCCTCGATAAGCTTGTCCGAGCGCAAACTGGATATTTGCATCCATCGGATTTTTCTTTGCAAGATAGTTGAGCTTCATGATAGCTTCGTTGAAGTTGCCATTTTTGTAAGCCGTTGAAGCCTCTGCGGCAATTTGCTTATCGCCAGCTGTAGAAGGTCCACCGGCAAGATGGTCACGTTGAGGTGAGGCTGTGCTTGGAGCTGGATGGCTCTTTAATTTGTTTTGGACTGCGACAAGCGCGTCCTGAATATCAGGATCGCCTGGGCTCGTTTTTGCTGCGCTTGCGTAAAAGCGCTGAGCTGCACTCAAATCGCCTTTTGACTCTGCAATTGCGCCCAGGTTGTAATTGGCATCGGTATTGCGGAAGTCCATTCCCAGCACGGTTCTGTATACCTTTTCTGCTTCTGCCACCTTTCCTTGGGAGTAGAGTTGCATTGCTTGCCTGAGCAATCCCTTCACTCTCTCGCCTGAATCAGCGACTTGGGGAGCGTCCAGCGGATCTGTAATTTCGTTTGCTTGAACTGCCGGATTATTTGGAGCTTGTTTCGGCGTAGGCGCAAACTCTGAGCGGTCCAATTCCGGAGCGACGGGCGGTAAATAGGCTGTGCCATTCATTACCTTTTCAATCTCAGCAAGGCGCTTTGATGTGTCGCCTTTCTTTTCAGGCTTTCCAAAGAGCTGCTTTTCAATGTTTTGCAGGCGCTTTTCAATTGGTTGGGAGCCTTGTGCTGTTCCAAATAGGACCTGCTCGTATTCGCCAAGCTTTTGGTAAATGCTGACGCTGGGTTCAGCCAGCAGCATCTGTGGAAACGCTGCAGACAATAATGTTGATAGTGCTAACAAGCAGACTTTGTTTCGTGCTTGGCGGTTTTGCATTTCGCTTGCCCCCGGAAACCATTGAGCAGAGACTTTAAGCCCCAAAGGACTCTAAATTCTCAACTGAACCCAACGACGATGGCGTATCATCGCTGTTCCTTAATTATGCCCGACGCTTCACAATTAACCAAAGATGGGAATATCCAATTAATAATCAGTGTAATTGAGGTTGAATTATGTTCGGAATGTGGGGCGCAGGCGGATTTCCCAGAAGATGGATGCGCTGGTTCGGCGGGTTTGGTGGCGGAAAATTTTTTCAAAAACTGGAATTAAGTGACGAGCAGGTAGAAAAGATATCGGAGCTCAAAGAAGACGCGTTTGCCAAGTTCGCTCATGGCAAAATCGACGGTATGCAATTGCACCAGCAGCTCTTTAAAGAATTATCGAAGGAAAGCATTGATAGAGAAAAGGTTCTTACTATTGGCAAGAAGCTCAAGGAGCACAAGGTCGAGATGACGGACCTTTTGGTGACCAATATGCTCTCCTTTTCCGAGCTACTGACGCCTGAGCAGCGCAAGAAGCTAAAGGGGATGGGCATGCAGCAATTTCTGCACGGAAGAAGCGGCGAGCGCGAACATGGGCATGGCGAGTGTGGACAACATGGTCATCATGGACATTTTGAACATCACGAGCACCACCATGAACACGAGCTCGGTCACCAATGCGGGCATCATCTCGATGAAGAGGGTGAAGATCCTGAAGGTCCACCACCACCGCCGCCCCCGCCTAGAAGGGGCGGTCCAGGTTTCGGAAGGCGCCATTAAAAAGAAGGACTCCCCGAAATGCGGAGACGCAGAATGCGGCGGGAGCATTTAAGCAATGATGCGGAGCAAACGCCGGATCGTTGTCCAAAGCGGAGGATGCGGAGACGCAGAATGCGGCGGGAGCAGTAAAGCAAAGATGCGGAGCAAACGCCGGATCGTTGTCCAAAGCGGAGGATGCGGAGACGCAGAATGCGGCGGGAGCATTTAAGCAATGATGCGGAGCAAACGCCGGATCGTTGTCCTAAGCGGAGGATGCGGAGACGCAGAATGCGGCGGGAGCAGTAAAGCAAAGATGCGGAGAAAACGCCGGATCGTTGTCCAAAGCGGAGGATGCGGAGACGCAGAATGCGGCGGGAGCATTTAAGCAATGATGCGGAGCAAACGCCGGAGCGTTGTCCAAAGCGGAGGATGCGGAGACGCAGAATGCGGCGGGAGCATTTAAGCAAAGATGCGGAGCAAACGCCGGATCGTTGTCCAAAGCGGAGGATGCGGAGACGCAGAATGCGGCGGGAGCAGTAAAGCAAAGATGCGGAGCAAACGCCGGATCGTTGTCCTAAGCGGAGGATGCGGAGACGCAGAATGCGGCGGGAGCAGTAAAGCAAAGATGCGGAGCAAACGCCGGATCGTTGTCCAAAGCGGAGGATGCGGAGACGCAGAATGCGGCGGGAGCAGTAAAGCAATGATGCGGAGCAAACGCCGGATCGTTGTCCAAAGCGGAGGATGCGGAGACGCAGAATGCGGCGGGAGCATCCGGAGCGTTTAAAAAGGATGCTCTTGACGCATGCGCCTGAGCATCCTTCGCGGACTATTCAGTTAAACGCAACCGGTTAGTGTTGAGTGGCTGCTTTCTCGGCTTTCAATCTTGCCTGATCGAGCTTTGTGTCGATCTCGATTTCTTGTTCGCGCGGGAAGAATCCTGCGACTAATCCTACAAGACCGAGCAAGAGATTTCTGACGCCGTCAGCTGTTGTGTATTCCAGTTGTCCTGGGATGATTTTTAGCACGTTGTCGGATGCTATATCGACACCACCTGCAGTGGCGTGCCCTGGGGTGCCCAAGAAGGTAACTCCGCCTAGCAGGGCGAACATGATACCTAAAGTGCGGCACATATTACGAGCCTGAAACTCTGTTCCCTGTGTTCCGAAGTAGAGGGAAATTGCACCCGCCACGAGCAAGAAGCCGCAGTGCAACGGGCTGAGATCCATTTTCATAAAGTCGTTATTGAAAAATCCAATCAGCGCAGTCAAACATAAGACTGCTCCGAGGATGTTTGTGATGATCTTCATCATGATGGCTTTTCTCCTGTACATCTGCTAACCGCATAGGTGACGGGGTCTTCGCGATGTTTGTTGCAAATATTCTGAGAATAGTCCCTCATTGACTCCGCGCGCCCAACCGTGCGCTCCCCGAATTGCTTATAGTGTGGGCGTCTCGGGGGCTGTCTTCGAAAGGGCGGTATCGAAAATTGATTCTTGTCGAACTCTTGCTAAACTCCGACTTTCGTTTGAGTTTTCAGATTCTGAGCTACTTTCGCAACGATCTCAGCGGCAGCTTTAATGTCCGAAGCTTCAATTCCATAATGAGTGACGCAACGAATGCCAACAGTTTCACCGAAGCAAAGCAACCCGGCTTCGTTGAGAGCAAGCTCTAGTGTTCGGTTTGACACTCCAGGCAGCTTTGAGCCTAAGAAGCACATATTCGTTTCCACATGCAGAACTTCAATGCCATCAATCTTTCGGCAAAGTTCAGCCAGTAATTGGGCGTTTGCATGATCGTCCGCGAGCCGTTCCACCATTGATTTAAGTGAAAGAATGCCGCATGCTGCAATGACGCCGGCTTGTCGCCAGCCGCCACCAACAAGCTTTCGCGCTCTTCTTGCTTTGGCTATGAACTCTGTCGTTCCACACACCATCGAACCAATTGGCGAAGCCAATCCTTTCGACAAGCAGAACTGTACGCTATCCACGTGCTGTGTAATTGTTGAGGCCGGTACACCGAGTGCAACAGCCGCATTGAAGAGGCGGGCACCATCAAGATGAACCAAGAGTCCGTGTTGATCTGCCAATTCCTTCACCTCTGCCATATAACTTAGAGGCAGCACACGCCCGTACCAGGTGTTCTCCAGGCAAATCAACCTTGTCTTGGCGCAATGTATGTCTTCTTCATTTATGCAGGACTCGATTTCTTCAATGTCGAGCGTTCCATCCAATTGCGTTTTCACAACCTTGCAATGGATGCCGCCCAGGGAGGCAACTCCGCCCTGTTCGTGAATATGGATGTGCGATTTGCTTCCAAGAATCACTTCGTGTTCTCGACTGCAATGTGCAAGCAGAGATACAAGGTTGCCCATGGAGCCGCTGGCAACGAACAAAGCGGCCTCTTTACCTGTCATATTTGCCGCTAGTTCTTCTAATCTGCGAACAGTGGGATCTTCTCCGAATACGTCGTCGCCCAGGTCCGCTTTACTCATTGCCTCGCGCATTTCTGGTGAGGGGTGGGTAACTGTATCGGATCGCAGATCAACTATAGATTTCATCAGGTGCTCCTATAAATAGATAGGTCGTGAACTGGAACTGGATTTCCTTAAGCTATGTGGACGCTGTGACAATCTGGTGACAGCAGATTGGGTGCGCGGCAGTATTATTTGCTTAGCATTACTTGCTTGGTATCGCTCATTCTCTTTCGATCTAGTTGCTTTCGCCCTG
This sequence comes from Candidatus Obscuribacterales bacterium, assembly GCA_021732085.1. Classification (GTDB taxonomy): domain Bacteria; phylum Cyanobacteriota; class Vampirovibrionia; order Obscuribacterales; family Obscuribacteraceae; genus JAIEPM01. The sequence continues at coordinate 190,982 of JAKFVQ010000024.1, forward strand.
CACGTACATACCGCTTCAAAAGCGGTGCCGGGCGGAAACGCTCGCCGTATAAATTGAAAAGCAACTCAAGTTCTTCAAGGCAATGGGCAAGACCAATCTCTTCAGCAATGGCAAGCGGGCCTTTACGCATTCCCAAGCCAGCCATTAACGCTGGATCAAGATCATCAAGTGCGCAAACGTTTTCTTGCAGCGCTAGGAATGCTTCGTTAATCATTGGAAGGAAGAGTCTTAGCGGCGAAAATGGTTTGTTGTGCGGGCGGGCATTTGCTGAGATCAACTGCTCGAGTTCGGAATTCACAGCGCCACGCTTGCGTGTATCCGGATCATATACATAGAATCCGCGTCCCGTTTTTTGACCAAGCCACTGTCGGCTCACCATCTCCACCAATATTTCGGCGGGACGAAAACGTTCACCGTATTCTTGATAATTGAATCTTGCGACGGCAAGTCCGATGTCGGCTCCGTTCATATCTCTAAGTGCCAGCGGCCCTACAGGCATGGCGAAATCAACTGCGGCTTTATCGATCTCTTCTATGCCGGCAGCTGATTCCTCGAGGCACCACAGCGCTTCGGTCATATAGCGTCCGAGCAGGCGATTGACCAAGAATGACGCGCATTCTTCAACGCGCACAGCTAATTTGTCCAGCGACTGAGCAAATCTGATCGAGCGTCCTATAGTTTCCTCTGAAGTATCGAATCCCGGTATCACTTCCACGAGCTTCATCAGATGAGCTGGGTTGAAGAAATGCAGTCCGATCATTCGTTCTGGGTGCTTGAGGTGTGATGCAATTTCCGTAATTGAAAGGCTGGATGTATTTGTCGCCAAGATGGTGTCGTTCTTGCAGTGCTTTTCAAGCTCGGTGAAAACTGCGCTTTTTACTTCCATCTTCTCCAGGACAGCTTCTATTGCTAAGTCGACCTCTGCCAGATCTTTGTAGTTTTCCACTGTGCTGATCAGGCTCTTTCTCTGATCGGCCTCAGCTTGTGGAAGTCCTTTCTTAACAAGGGATCCGAGCATTCGATCTATCTTGGCAATTCCGGCATCGAGAGCTTTTTGGTCAAGATCTAAGAGTAGAACCTGAAAGCCGCTGTTAACAAGCGCCACCGTAATTGATGCGCCCATCGTTCCAGCTCCTACGACGGCAACCTTGCGAATGTCCATAAATACTCCTGCTCAAGCACGTTGAAGTGAAATGTAAACAAACCACCCCTTGAAAACCTGGGTGGTAATTCTCTTTCGACACTAACTTACGATAGCTTGAAATCTGCTTGATACCGGCATTTGCGCAGAATAGATTTAATCACTTTACAACTATGTTTTTTACTATCAGCCTATAGCTTTTTAGTATCGTTTCGTTACAATGCTGTTCAAAGATAAATACAACCTAAATACCCCGGTACCCCCGATAGCTTGCTGAAATGCAGGGAGGCGAGCTGTGTTCTTTTACGTGCTTATCGCAGCAGAATTGACGATGCTCTACGGAGTATTCTGGTATCTCTTTTTGAGAGAACCAACGCATTTGCGCCGCATTGGTGCTGAGACTTGGGGCATGTATCCCCAATATCGAGAAGCGCTGAAAAACGGTTTCAAAGGCAGTCAACTTAAAGGTACTTGCGAGCAATATTTCGTCGAGGTTGCGCAAGAAGATTCCTCCAATCGACCAGTAATGTTGCCGGTCTATGACGAGATGACTCTTGACCTTCGCACAAATCACTACGTTCCAGTTCCGCAAAAGCAACAAACTATCTTCGGTCGTTTCATTGACGATCTCGATGGACAGCTGAGCAATTTGAACGTTCGTCCCTAAAGCTTTAACTCTGATCTCCAGTAAACCTAATCCACGTTAAACCCGATGCACCGAGCGCGATCTCGGTGCATTTCTTTTTGATGTCAGGATTCATTGCTCATCAATAGGCGTTATTCTTATCAGGTCAATTGCTGTGCAGCCGCTTGGAGTTTTCTTCGTGACTCAAGGTTCCGCCTCAACAACTCCTTCCGTTTTGGTGGACATTAAAGGAGTCAAGAAGCACTTTCCGATTCGAAAAGGCTTATTAAACAGACAGGTAGGCGCCGTGCGTGCACTCGATGGAGTAGATCTTCAAGTGTTCGAGGGTGAAACGCTTGGTCTGGTTGGCGAGTCCGGCTGCGGGAAATCAACTTTAGGTCGTGTTGTACTACGACTGCTGCCGGCAACGGACGGCCAGATTCGTGTTCTGAACAAAGATATCGTTTCACTTTCTGACAAAGAGATGAAAGATTTGCGCCGCCACATGCAAATCGTTTTTCAGAATCCCTATGCCAGCCTTGATCCGCGCATGACGGTCGGACAAAGTATTGCTGAGCCGCTAGAAGTGCATCAAGTTGCTAAAGGCGATGAGTTGCGCAAACAAGTCAAAGAGCTGATGAAGTTAGTCGGATTGACAGAGTCGATGTTCGATCGCTATCCCCACGAATTCTCGGGCGGTCAACGGCAACGCGTGGGGATAGCACGGGCATTGGCTTTAAGACCGCGTCTTGTCGTTCTTGACGAGCCTGTCTCCGCCCTCGATGTCAGCGTTCAAGCTCAGATTTTGAATCTTCTTATTGATCTGCGTCGTGAACTCAAACTGACTTATGTATTTATTGCCCATAACCTTGATGTCGTTCGCTACATTAGCGATCGGATTGCGGTGATGTATTTAGGAAAAATTGTCGAGCTTGGCGCTTGTGATGAAGTCTACGACCAGCCCCTGCATCCGTATAGCAAAGCGTTGATAAGTGCTGCACCGGTGCCGGATCCTGAGGCGGACCGTAGCAGCCGAATATTATTGCAAGGTGACTTGCCAAGCCCGGCTTCTCCACCGACCGGTTGTCGCTTCAACACGCGCTGTCCGCTCGTACAAGATGTCTGTCGCACAGACGAGCCTGCACTTCGTGAAATAACGCCTGGGCACTTATCGGCGTGTCACTTTGCTGAGTCACTTTTGACGGTCACCGAGGAATCGGAAAAACCTGCAAATTAATCTTGCCCGATATTTAATAAGGGAATAAAAGTAGTGTTGCAGCCTCAAGCTGTGCCGGAGATCTCGATGTTAGCGCTAAAAACCAGAATAACCGCCGCAGTTGTTCTTGCAGCCTTTATAGGCTCGCAAACTGCTGTCATGGCGACTGCCCCTAATGTTAAAGGGTGGTGCTTGCTACAGGACAACCCTCACACGGGCCAGTGGAATGTTTATTTGTCGCCTGCTGGCATGGCGGCGGTGAACAAGAAGATGGGTTGTACTCTGGTGACGAAGGCTCCGCAGTGGAACGTCGTTATGTACAACGACAAAACCAAGGTTTATTTCCTTTCGCCGCTATCTGAGTGGAAGGGTGCCTCGATCAAAGCATCGCAAGGAAAAACTGGTGGGAAGCAGCAAGCTTACAAAGCAATGCTCGTTGAGAAGAAGCCAAAGAAGTTAAAGGAAGGTACCATCCTTGGGCACAAAGCGTCGCAGTATCTAACTGATAACCTGGCCTCGACTGGATTGAAAAAAGTTGAGTTCTGGGTTACGCCTGATGTGCAAGCTCCGCCTGAGTTGAAGCAAGTCTTCTCGAAAATCTACGGTGTTGGCCTATCTAGCATGGCAGGCTTGCCGCTCAAAGTTTCTTACATCGATGAAAATGGAAAACGTACTCCTGTTTTCGAAACTAAAAAAATCGATCCGCAGATGATTCCGCTGCAGTCGTTTACTTATCCTGCCAGCTACAAGCGTGTTGATAGCGAAATCGCCGTTCTCATGGACGAGAAAGGGCGCGAAGCTATGGCCAGCATTATGGATGATATCGGTGAAGGCGAGGATGATGTCAGCTCGCTTCTTGATAGCAACGGCAAGAAGTCGTACAAGAAATATGGAAAAGATAAGTCCGCCGACGATGAAGAGGAAGATTCTGAAAAGGATGAGAAGGCTGAAGCCACCAATAATGGTGACTGGGGCAAAGCCATTTGGGATTGGTTTACCGGTATTCTGAAGTCCATCGGTCTTTGGAAAGACGAAGTGAAGGAAGATTCAACCGACTCGTCTGACGAGTAGTTTCGCGGCGTCTGTCGGCCAAGAGCTCAGAACCTTGTGCAGAGATGTAGAAGCTGCATATGCGGCGGTGCTAAGTTAAGGTCCGCAACTCTAGTGTCTACGGTTGATATTCTGTGCTCATGTCACCGGAGCTGGTATCACTTGCGCCACCACCGCCCTCGGTCTTAGCTTTTTCCGCAGATTCCGCTTCCAGCTTAATGCAATCCGCCAAGCGCGTGTTTATATCTGGAATCTTCTTGTAATCGGCCCCGAATAATTCCTGGTAGATTTTAATTGCTGTCTCGTAGCTTTCTTTCGCCTCTGCGAAGGTCCGCTGTGCATCATCGTAAGCTTTCTTGCTGGCGACGTCTTTGCCCCATTCCATATAAAGGTTCGCCAGATCGACACGAGCGTCAGCTACTCCGATGGAGTCCTGTCCTTGTGAATCTTCTCTGATTGATACCAGTTTGATGCGAGCATCTTCAGCTTCTGCAAAGTGCAATTGACGCTCATAGGTTTTTGCTAGAGCTTCATAAAGCTTGATCAGTCCAGGATCGGTTGGACCGATGTATTTCTCCAGTTCTTTGATGCCAGCTTTTAACGCTGTTTCGGGACCTTTCAAAACATTCTCTTTTTGCAAGTTTTCCAACTGAGAAACAGGCGTGTATGCCAGAATTTGAGCTGCCTTGAAGCGAAGCACATCCTCAGGCGTCAAGCTCTTTACCTTCTTTATCAACTTGCGCGCCGGAGCGTATTTTTCTTGTTCTTCATAGATCCAAGCTAGTTTTTCAAGTGTATCCAAGTATTTGGGATCGTCCAATCCATATAATTCTTTTGCTACCTTGCCGGCTTCCATGAATTTCTTTTCCGCTTTTTCCAGCTGTCCGCGGCGATAGCAGTCTTGAGCTTCTCTTCTCAAGTTGACCCATTGCGTGTCCTTGTCTCCTTGCAATGTGTACGCGACACCGACGCCCAGTATCGTGAGCAGCACAAGACCCAGGCACGCGTATTGAAGGTTGCGAATGGATTTTTCATTTTTCTTTCGCGCGCGCTTCAACTGAGAGCGGATACTTTGCAATCGCGCTCCAAGTGATCTGGTATCGCGGGCACCATCTATGGTGAGCAACAACGCATCGCGCAATTCAGCCATTGTTTGATAGCGAGCGTCTGGTTCTTTTTCCAACGCGCGCATCGTGATAGCCTCCAGCTTTGCCGGAATCTTCACATCAGGACGGCGTTGCGCAAACTTTGCAGGCAGCTCGTGAATGTGTTTGTGCATCGTTTCTAAAACGTGCTCACCGGAAAACGGTGGTGAGCCCATCATGGTTTCATACATGACGCAGCCCATGGCATAAATGTCTGTGCGCTCGTCCAAGACCTTGCCGAGGAATTGCTCGGGGCTCATGTAGAGCGGGCTTCCGAATAATTCACCGGTTTGAGTCAGGTTCTGCGACTGTTTGCCTGAATGTGGGAGCAGCTTCGCAATACCGAAGTCGACGATTTTTACGAAGTCTGGATCGTCACGATTTTGCACCACCATGATGTTACTTGGCTTCAAGTCACGGTGGATAACGCCTTTAGTGTGCGCGACATGCAGTGCGTCGCAGGTTTGCGCAAGGATGTGGATGGCTCGGGCAAAATCAAGCCCGCGCGCTTCTTCGATAGTCGCAGATAAGCTCTTCCCTGATAGGAAGTCCATGATCAAGTAAGGCTGTCCGGACTCGGAGATACCGAAGTCATAAGCTGTAATTACGTTCGGGTGGTTGATTGCACTGGCTGCGCGCGCTTCTTGTTGGAAACGCTGGATGCTTGCCTGGTCTTGCACCAGGTGAGCGTGCAGCATTTTGATGGCAACTGTTCGTTCCATGAGAATGTCGCGTGCTTTATAGACAACACCCATACCGCCGCGTCCCACGACTTCCTGGATTTGATAAGTGTTGTTCAAAACTGTTCCGATAAACGGATCTTTTGTCGGTCCGGACTTCAGTCGGGCGGGCAGCGAGCTATCACAAGCGCAAACCGCGTTCTCGCCGACTAGCTCTAAGCCGCACTCTGGGCACGTTTTAATGCTGTTTTCTGCAGGCGGTAAGGTTTCGACCATTGAAGCTATTCGTGATTGCTCGTTTTCGACCATCCAATACGTGCCTATTGACAGTCTGGACATTTTCAATATGCCCATAAATCAGGAAAACGCTACGATCAAGTAAAATCACCAGTCCGGAAGCTGCCAGAGTCGTATGCTTTTATCGTCTGTTCCAGTCAGCATGAAATGTCCATCGCTGGAAAAGCCCACAGCCCAAACGCCGTTGTTTATAGACTTAAATGCTACAAGAGCCTCACCGCTGCTTAAATTCCAGGCGCGCACGGATTTATCGAGGCTTCCGCTTATTGCTTTTTGCCCGTCGGCAGAAAATGCTGCTTTCAAAATCCAGTCCGTGTGACCGGTAAGCTTCTTTAGCAAGGAACCATTATCTACATCCCAGATAATAAGTACCGCATCTTGCCCTGCAGATAAAACGCGCTTACTGTCGGGCGAAAATGCCACCGAGAGAACTGAATCTGTGTGAGCTGCGCATTTAGCCTGCTCTTTACCGCTTGTGATATCCCAAATTCGTACGCTCTTGTCGTTCGCGCCGGACGCCGCGAATCTTCCATCCGGTGAGATTGCGACAGCGCGCACTGGTCCAGTGTGACCGGCCAGGTCTAATAGCATAGTGCCGGAATCCAAATCCCACACTCGAACGGCGCCGTCAAAACCGCCGGAGATAGCTTTCCTACCGTCTTCCGACATTGCAACGCAATTTACTTTATTTGCATGTCCTGTCAATTTTTTTAGTTCTTTACCATCTTCCAAATTCCAGAGACGCACTGTCTTGTCATCACCACCGGTGAGGGCGAGTTTGCGATTCAAAGAAATTGCACACGAGGTGACCTGGCCGTCATGTCCGGTCAAGCTGAATAGCTCGGCTCCTGAGTCAAGATCCCAATAGCGAGCTGTTTGGTCGTCGCTAGCGGAGAGCGCATGTTTACTGTCATTGGCGAAACACAGAGCTTTCACCCAGCCGATGTGTCCATTCAATCTCTTTTGTTCCTGGATTTTTTCTGTGCGCACTTCCGCGGAGCTTGGAGCTTTGCCGATGCCGATGCTTGCTAAAGTTTGGTCGATGGATGCCGGCGATGGTGCGGAAGGATCTGATGCTGGCGCTGGAGTGGATGTGCTTGCCGGTTCAATTGCAGGCGCTGGTGCTGAGCTAGCTAAAGACTTTGCATCAGGAGTTCCTGATGCGGAGCTTCCAGTAGTCGGTGTTGCTGCTGATAGCTCTGGAACTGGATTTCCTGGAGTTCCAGCTTGAGTGCCTCCCGCCGGTGGCGCGGTGCTGGATACAGTTGGAGTGCTCGTCGCATCAGGTGTGGAAGGCGTCGCTGAAAGTCCTGGACCCGGTGTTGCTGTTGCACCGTTATCGAAGTCGTCACCGCCTGCGGTTTTTCCACCAGTTGCCTGCGTTGCCATCGCTGCTGTTTCGCTGTTGCCACTACCTGCGGTGCCTGTTGCTGGGCTTGCCGCCGGCTCTGAAGTCGCCGAAGCTCCCGACGAGGAAGGCGCGGCAGGAGGCGGAGAGCCCTTTCCTAATGCTTTTATCCGAGCTCGTGTTTTTTCTGCTTCGTCATTCTTATTTTGTTTCTTATAAACCTGCTCGAGTAACGTCAAGCTCCTGCGCAACATATCTGAATTATCGCTTTGCTTTTCTGCTTCTGAGATGGCTTCCAATAGATTCTCTTCGGCGGTCTTATATTCGCCTTCATTGAAGCTTGACTGCGCCGATTCAAAATATGTTTTCCACAGAACGCTTTCGGCAAAGGCCACGCTCGCGTACTGACCGAGAATCAGAAGCGAGCATAGAAGACCTCGCAACGAATTCCGTTTCCAACTAGGAGATTCCATCTAATGCTCCTAAGCCGTCGGTGAAAAATCGCGACGCTCTCCTGAGAGCTTGGGTCTTAAATCTGTAAGACTGCCGTCAGTTCGATACCAGGTAGCGCCGAAAACACCGTGATCCATAATTTCGTTGTAGACGGCAAAAACGCACTTGCCTGGTCCCACACCTGCTTCTTCGAGCAGTGGTGCGGTCCACTTTCGCAGCGTCAATATTCTCGGGTGCGCGCCCGTAACCACCCAGATTGGGTGTCCGAGTTTCAGGAAGCTGCGAATCTTAGGTTCCCAATGTCTATGCTGTCTGAAATTTCCGGTATCCATCTCGAGCAGAATGCGAATCGCATCCCCACCCGGATAGGAGAAAGTCAACGTTGCATCGGATTGTTCTTCCAGGCTTGTAATTGATCCAGACAATTCTCTCCAGAATTCTTTTCCGGATGACCACTCCAATCCTTCAACCATGAATTGCTTTTCGGCGTGCTCCATTGCAAGGCGAATATCGACCAGGCGGAGGAAGTGTTCCTTGTGATACAAGTGCGGAGGTCCCGTCGGAACGGCGTCCCACGAGATACCCTTGTGCTGTTCGAGCGTCTTTGCTCCGGCTGTGGTCAGGAAATAGATGAGTTCAGGTCTGCCCCGCCCTTCCATTCGCCCGGATGTGGCGGCGCCCATAAAGCCCGACTGCTGCAATCGACGCAAGCGCTTTCTGGCGGTTTCGTAGCTGATATCGGGAAAGCAAAGGCTGGCAAGCTGGCTGGAGCTGATAGTCCGGTGATGATAAAGCTCTTCAAGCGCTTCAATGTCTCTCTGCATCAAAATCAAGTTTCTTTTGCGCGCCTTCATGTTGCGTGCATTTGCTTTAATCTGTGCCGAATTGCTTGGTATTTCGTTCATTAGTTTTCCGTCTCAAAGACGCGCGATAGTTTCAACGCACAACCTTCCGGTAATGTACCCCGAAAATTGACCCACCCGGCGAAAACGGCAGTATCTTTTTGTCAAAAAATTTGTCTTTTATCGGACTCGCTCGACTCGACTAAAACTGGCTCGGTGGCAGCTACGGCAGCGCCGGTGGTCAAGTCGCCGAGATCGGCTCTTCCATTGCTCTCATCGTCTTGGCTGATAGCCAGTGCAATTGAGTCGCAATCACCTTCGCAGCATTCGTCAGTTCGCTTTAGATTCAGAACGTGGCCGACAACCAGAATGAGGCTTCCGCTAACGAGCGTTGGCATCTCATAAGCTTCACTCACGATTCCAGGCAATATAAAAGTAGCGACTAGTACAAGAGTCAAGCCAACGGCAAAAGGAATAAGCAGGCGCCAATCGCGGTGTTTCTTGTATCCCTGCTTCGCCGCCATCAGACAAAAGGCGGCAACCGCGAACGCACATATCTGGTGAACGAGCGGGCTTTCCCAGACTTCGCCTGCTACTGATGGAAGCATGGCGACAGCGATAGGGGTGGCGACGCAGTGAATCGCACACAGCGTGGATGCTGTGATACCAAAAGCATCAGTTCTGGGGTCCGACTTCACCGGGTCTCCTTGAGCTTTGCGGGCAATTGACTCCGCTCCCCATTTCCTACGGCTAAGAGCCGCACGTCTGAAATTAGTTTACTGGAATGTGATCTCTGCGGGTTGTTTTTCTTCGACTCTCTTTATCTGCCACAAGATTTCGCAAATCAACTATTACACAAATCAGTTTAATAGTGTATTATCGAAAGTAGGTCAATAGGTAGGTCAAATGCTGCATAAACACAAACACAACCAAACTTGTTGCCCCGTGCACGTTACATTCCCCGAGCAGGAGCCCATTAGCGCCGAGAAGGCGGCTGAACTTGAAGACTTATTCAAGATTTTGGCTAACGACACCAGGCTCCGGCTCCTCCACACGCTTGCCCGAGTCGAGGAGATGTGCGTTTGTGATATCGCCAACGCCGTGGATATGACCCCGCAAGCTATTTCCAATCAACTTCAGCGCTTATCTGACCGCGGTATCGTCGCCACCAGGCGCAGTGGCAACCAAATTTATTACCGCGTGGTCGATGAGTGTGTCGTTGGGCTGCTGCAGAAAGCTATGTGCTTGCTTGACGACAGCGAAAAATTAGCCAAGGTTTGAGAGACGTACACCAGAAGTTCAGTGAACCGTTTTTTGAGTAAGGAGAAATACCATGTCTGCCGATTGCTGTAATTGTTGTGATGCTAACGAAAAATGCCAACCCTGCAAGGGCTGCAAATGCTGCTGTTGCTGCTGCAAGGAATACAAAGAAGGCGAAGCTTGCAAATGCACCTCAATGGAAGAGTGCGAGAAGAAATAGCCTCAGCAAAAATCCGTAAAAAGGCAGCTCTTTAAGGGGCAGCTTTTTTGTTTGGATGGTAATGGCTTTCGCATCTTCAATAATTTTTTGCCCGCCTACATTTCGTTTGGAATTTCGTTCTGATGAGGGGCTTGGCAGATTTTCTCACGATCCCTATTTAATAACTGAAGCGGAGGTAAATTTCGCCCCTAGAGATCTTTTTCCACGCCTTGCTAACTGACTGTGCAACAACCATCGAATGGGTGTTTCGCGGATTATGGCAGAGAAATCGGGAGCTTGTCATAGCGCAAAAAAAGATCCTTTTTTGAAGGGAGGCAAAGCAGTCTCCTGCCGCTCAGTTATTTCTTTTTGGTGCATCTTGGCATGGCGATATAACAAAAGGAGCCGGCTGATTGGCCGGCTCTTTCGATGCTGTTGCTTTTAGCTACGCCTTCTGAGTTAGAACTCGACGCCGGCTTTTGGCTTATTGCGATTATTGTTGTTCTGTCCTTGAACACCGAATTGCGACAGGTCGGCATGCAGGCTCGTGAGTGGCTTTCGTGGACCCTTCGGTGCTTGCGGTGGTTGCGGAGGCTGTGGCATCTGCGGAGCTTGCGGCTGCTGTGGATACGCCGCTTGTTGTTGCTGCGCATACTGCTGCTGTTGAGGAGCTTGCGGTGCTTGTGGATATTGACCGAATTGGCTTGTCGGCGCAGTTGCACCTTCTGCCACGGCCTGTCTTTGTGTGGTCGGTGCAGCGCCTTGCGCAGATGGTCCTACAAACTTTCCGCACTCGATGCAGAAGCGGCCTTTGCCGGCATTCTTCGAGCAGTTCGGACAGATGCGAGCGGCGTCAGCTTGTGGTGCCGGCTGTTGCATTTGTGGTGCTTGCGGCGCTTGTTGCATTTGCGGAGCTTGCTGCATTTGCGGAGCTTGTTGCATTTGCGGTGCCTGCGCTTGCACTGGAGCGGTAAGCGGTCCTTGAGCTGGGAACGGAGCCGCGGTTACACCAGGAAGATTATTTCCGCCTGGAAATGCCGGGCGCTGAGGAGCTGGAGGCGTTTGTGGTCCGCCTTGAGGAGCTTGTGCGAAATTCGGTACGCCTGGCACTCCTTGTGGAGGCAGAATGACTGCGCTTGTTGCAAGCTCGACTGCATCAGGTACAGCCGCTGCGGCAGCGTCAACTGCAGCATCAACCATTTGATGTCCGACAGCTTTTGCAATCGGTGCGATTGCTCCGCCCGGCATGACGCCTTCCGGAATACCCGGCATTTCGCCTTCTTGAGGAGCTCGATTGGTGACGTTGTGCAGCAAGTGGAGTCTGGCGATTTCTTCGATACCGCGCAAATCCACCATGAATGGCTTTGTTTCGCCGAATTCCGGGTCGCCGGCTGGTGAGAGATAAACCAGCGCGTGATGTTTTTCCATACGTTTGATGGAGTCAGCATCAACACGAGCTACAACTTGTTGCGAGTGAATTCTGTTCCAACTGGTCGGGAAGATACCGAAGCCGTTAGCTTCATAGTGGTCCGAAATACCTGGAACGATAACGGCATGCTTGCCGATTTCATCTGAGAAGAACTTAGCTGTAGATTCATCAGCGTTGTGCAAGCATACGCGGACTGCGCAGTTTGAGAACAGGGTCTTCAATTCCGATGCGCCGCTTGCAGCCGGATCGCTGCTGACGTTCTTCGCAATTTGGCTGATGTTCTGAAGGATTACTGTTAGACCGCCGTTGGCACCACGGACGATGGCGGACAATCTGCCTGCCAGGTCGATATTCAATGTTTGGTATTCATCGAAGAACGCAAACAACGGAAGTACAGATGCGGTACCGTATCTGGTGTGCAATGCTTGTTGCAACTGGTAGACGAAGCAGGCAGCCAGCGACTCAGCATCTGGTCCCAAGCTAGCTGGAGCACCGAAGATGAGTACTGTTGGGCGGTGCATTGCTGCTTTCAAATCCACATTGGATTCGTCTGTCACGCGCAGCACGCTCTCATTACGGAACATGCGCAAGCGACCACGTACACCCTGAATGTTTTTGTCCCAATCCGTGTCAGTTCGGATGATCGATGAGAGTGTCATCGTCTGTTCGTTGAGCTCAGCTTGATCGACATTTGGATTGCTCTTCAGTCTGCGCAGCGATTCAACGATGTTGCGACGGTTGTTCACCAGGCGCATCAATGCGCGCGGATTGCAAGGCAGGTTTTGAACTTCGGCAGCTTGTCCGTTGTCGTCATCTTTGAGCACCATGACGGCGCCCCACTTGAGCAGCTTCACCAAACCACTGATATATCCGTGGTCGCGCTCTGCCCAGTGCTGTTCTTCAGGTGGAAGGGAGTTGACGTCTTGAACGATTGAGGATGCGAATGCTGTCGGATCTGCATCAAGCGGATTCCAGCAAATCGAATCTTGGTCCAACGGGTTGAAGTAGAGCGAATCGAAACCGGCTGCTTTTGCTTCCGGCAATACGGTGTGCTTGAAGCTCTCTTTCTTTTCGTCGAGGTTGGGGTCGTTAGCTTTAGCTTCCAGTGCAATCATGACGCACGGTTTGGCAAGCAACGCTTTCATCACCGCGCGCATCAAGGTTGTTTTACCTGAACCGGATGGTGCAACGATGAACATGTTTTTGTTAGGCAATCTGCCGAGCGGAATGGTCACAGGCAAGTGTGTTCTTGCCAGGAATCCGAACGGAATTACGATACCGTCAGCATCGGTCCAGGTCGCTTGCGGATTACGCTTGCCCATGCGACCGTGACGGCGCAAGTTGGGCGGACAGACAAAGGAGCGTTCGTAATCGCGTGGACCCATCAAGCCCGATGGAGGATTGAAGGTACGAATTGTTTGCCAGGGGAAAAGTCTTTTCTTGTGTGCTGCTGCGATGATCAACGCGAGCAGGACGAGGGTCGGAAGCAGGATGGCGATTGATGTGGCATCGAGGAATCCGTGCGTTCTGTAGCCATGCGACGAGTGGATCTTTTTATCCTTCGCAATGCCTTCCATGCGTAAGGTCTTACCGGCCGCACCTTTTGCTTCGCCTGGCAGGCTGGCTTCAGTTGGAGCTTCTTGTCCATTCAACATTTCAGCGCCGGGTTGAACCAGCGGTGAAGGTCCTTGATCCGGAGCTGCTGCTTGCGGATGTTGAGCATAACCTTGGGGAGCCGCGTAACCTTGTGGTTGTGCATAAGCTTGCTGTTGTTGATGTGGCTGTGCGCCGCCGGCATATGCTTGCGCCGGATAGCCACCAGCCGGAGCTGGCGAGGCGATCTGTCCATATCCTTGCGGGTTGCCTAAATTCTGTTGGTGAGCTTGGAAGAGCGGAGCAACGCCATTGCCACCATAGACGCCTTGCTGCGCTGCCGGTGGATTGGCATACATTTGTGGTTGCTGCGGCGGCGGAGCAACATAATATCCGCCTTGCTGTTGTGTCAGGCGCCGTTCGAATTCTTGAGCCGTTATGATCTCACCAGTATCCGTATCCTTATACTTGGTGATGACTCCTCTTTCGTTTATCTGTGCTCTGTACGGCATCTCTTCTCTTTCTCCTGAGCCCTTTCATTAAATTCGCGGGTCGGCTCTTTGTTTGTTTTTGTCCGGGGTGTATTTGATCCGTGGTCGATTTACTTATTTTTTAAGTCCCTGGCTTTATTTCCCGAGTTCTTGAATGCCAGCGATTTTTGGACCATCTGGTAGATTCTTGATCAAATATCTAACTTTGACATCACGGGTTTTACGATTTGCGCCAACTCCGAGTGATTGTTTTCCTAAAAGATCAACTTCGATTGAGCCATCGCCGAGCAGATTTCCCGGGCTGATGCCGTCAACATGAAACTCTGACTGCAATCCGGATTGTTCGACCTGCTGGGCCGTTTCTTCCTTCCAGATATTTTGGCGATACGCCTGAGCGCAATCCGGAGTCATGAATTGCTGTATCGCTTTTTCTTGCGACTGGCGAGCCGAATGCGCGTTAAGGTCAAAAGCATAGTGCGAGAACTCGCTGACCATGTTGGTCGCATCTGCCGGCGAAACCGGATTGTAGTTCGTTGGACCTGCGCCAGTGAGAGCTTGCGGATTTACAGCACCGCTGCCGCCTTGCTGCATTTCAGGGCTCGGTGCACGGTAGCCGGTGACATCAGGATCTGACATCGCTCTGGTTACTGGTCCGCGTTTGCGATTGTGCGCAGCTCCGGCATCAGGCGTCGGCATCAAAAGCACCGTGAAGAAAATCCCGCCCATCATTCCCGCGATTGCGACCATGATCAGTGTGATTTTGTATTTCTCGCCAGCTTGATAGTCAAACATTTCCTTTCCTAGCTCCTGAGCATTTCATCTTTGAAGGTATCCGGGGTGACGCCGTTTGCCAGAAGGTGGCAAGCCCAGCGATGGTCACCTTTGCACAGCTCGATCATTTGTGCACGTGCCGGTTGGTCGTTATTCGGTTCAGTTGTGGCGACCCAGTACATGAATCGCGGCACAATCAGCTTCACCACACCACGAGACAGTTTGTGGTAGACGAGGAATGCATCTGAATACTCACGGTTTTTTCTGGTCAAGTGAGCAATCGATGACATTTCGTTGGCTGTCAGACCGCAAGCATCGCGGATGAGGTCGAAGTTGCTTGGGTCGTTGCCGAGGATGATTTTGATGGCGCTGTTGCTAGCCAGGTTACGTGCGCGGTCATCGCGCAGAAGGTCACCCAACTCTTGCGAGATACCGATGAAGAGCAAGCCCAAGTGGCGTGATGTACGCGAAGCGTCTTCAACCAATGTCTTGCCACCCTCGTAGCGGAGCAGTCTCCACAACTCGTCTATACAGAACACGAAGCGTGATGGTTTGCCTTTGCCTTGCTGCATTAGCTTGTGGCGTGCAGCTGCTTTGAGAACGTAGTCGGACACGAAAAGTGTGACCACAGCCTCAAGTGTCTTGTCGTGAGACAGGTCAGCTGTATCGAATACGAGCAATTGAGCATCGGCTGGGATTGATGTCGGTCCATCAAACAACTTACCGAAGATAGCTCCGCGGCAGTAGAGGCTCAGTCTATTGGCGAGGTCTTCGCAGACTTCGGAGCGGCGTGCGCTTGTGTTCTTTGCTTCGGCAAATAGCCAGGCAACGAGGTCCGACTCGATCGGCAGGCGTCCTTCAGCGGCGCAAGACTTGTAGATTGCTTGGATGCCTTGCATGAGAATCGGTTTTTCTTCTTTGCTCATCGACTGTTCGCCACGCTCGCCGAGCATGACCGAGTGGAAGTTGAGCAATTTGATGATGTGCGATTCCGGCGGATTGGCTGGATCGATCGGCTTGCCGTCAGGTCCTTCCAGCGGAAGGTCGTAGAGGTTGATGCAAACTGATCCATCCGGACCCAGTTTGATGTAGGACGAATTGTCATAGATCTCGGTCAGCATCTTGTAGCTGCCCGAACGGTCAATAATCATGCACTTTGCGCCAGCAAGCAGTTTCAATTGAATGATCTGCTGGGCAACCATGGATTTACCTTCACCTGGCTGACCGAATACTACGCAGAGAGCGTTCGGCAGTTTTTCGTCGTACGGATTGAGGAATACCGGCTCCAGTGTTTCTTTGGAGAAACCGATCCAATCTCCTTCTTCCGAACCTAGCTTCGCGTGAACGAAGGGGAATGAATTGCGCACTGTAGGTGTGCGAACTGCTTTACCGCGGCGGGTGAAGTCGATACCGAGTGCCGGCATGCTTGAGAGGAAGAGTTGTTTTTGTTCGTGATGTCCAACAACAAAACGTGCACCACGGCACTGAGGAGCAGCCGAACGCATCATTTCAGTGTTGCGGTTCAGGTCTTCCAGTGTGTCAGCCATCATCGAGAAGTAGACGGAGTAGTTGAACACTTCAAGGTTCGATGTGTACAACTCGGAACCGATGCGAGCGGCTTCTTGTGCTTTTTCTGCTTCTTCCTGGTTCGGTGCCGAACGCTGACCCATGATGCCCTGGTAGGTGTTGGCAGTTGCTTGAGCTTGTTTGCGCTGCAAGTTCTTACGGAATAGATCTTTGTCAAGCTTGTGAGCGTAGATGTTCAAACGCCATTGGCAGTTCAAGCGCAGAAGCGGCATGAGCCAAAGGGGAGCTGTACGCTCCGGCAAGCGGTTCATGTACAGAGTGCGGAGGTAGCGAGCTTTCTTATCGTCAGGATTCTCACTGGTTGTTGATTCTTCTGTGAGATCGCTGATCACACCATAATCTGCTTTGGTGAAATCGTAAACCGACTCTGCCAATTGCTGGCGGATTGTTGCTGGTTCCATATCGGGGAACACGCGACGGATGCTGCCTGGCAATGGAGCTGTGTGCGGACGGACCGGCTCAGGAATGAGCTCGGAGTGGTTGTCGGAAATTGTCGGGTTGAATGCCTTGTAGAGCATTTGGAAATATTCGTTGGCGGAAATGGCACGACCGGTCATTCCGCAGCTGCCCAACTGGGCAATATGTCCTTGAGCTCTTTGAACGATTGTTTGAACGTTCTTAGCGTGAGCGCCTACTGTTTGCCGAGCGGCCTGATTTTGGAAGACGTCGATGATATTGTTGACAGTCCCCTCAATCCAGTTTGACTTAACTGGCTTCTCTCTTGGCGGACGGTAGCAGAAGGTAACGAAGAACTTAAGCTCAGGGATGAAGTTTTTCGAGAGGAGGAAGGATTCATCATTTTCAACACTCTTTGCGACATACTTAAGAAATTCATCATTGGCTTTAACCTCGACGGGGTGACGGAGGAAGTAATCTCTTTTGCTGACGTTGTGGCAGATGATTGTCAGCTGCACCGATGTATCGATGCTGTTAATGAAACCGGTAAAGTGGTTCATCAGTGATACCAGACGAATCTCGTCGAATCCGCTGACGTGGACACCATCCACTTCGAAGCAGCAGCGGTAGCTGCCGTCTTTCAGTACAACGACTCCCAGTCCGCTGTTCTCATCTTGGAAAAGGTCCCAGATGGGAGCCAATCCGCCAGCTGAAGAATGCGGACGTGGTGTCGCGCATGATGGCAGCTTGCCGATTGCTGAGGAAGCTACTTCCTTGGCTTGCTGGGGCTTTACCAACCCGAGCAGTCCGGAGAGAAGGTTGCCTTTATCGTAGGATCTTGAAATTGAACTTGTCATTGCCTTAATTACTCACCGATTTCGAGAAGCTGTTCATCCGTTAAAAATCTTGTTGGATTTGGGTCGGGACCCGGGATGTAGACTTGGGATGTTAGATAGTGGTTCAGAATGTTTTCCCAGTTTCCGATTGAATTGTTTAGTGTCACTAAGCAGTAAATCGGACCGGCCAGAAAGATGAGAATTGAGAGGTCCATTCGGAGGTCGTGCCCACCGGCTATCGGTACCGGCACCATCCAGGAATAGAGCTGGGTTGATGCGATAAGTGAGCCGAGGATGGCTATCAGCTGGTCATATCGCAAACCAAATAATTTTGGTTGGTCTTCTAGATTGAGTGGGGTTACATCTTCCATTTTGTGTCAACCTTTAAGCTTAAGCGGCGTATGAACAGGGGACTGCGAACATTGATTCCACCAGGTACGGTGGCAGCATTGTTGCCGAGGAATCGGCAGATAGCGTTTGCACCTTTTGTCTTGTAATCAACTGCTCGGGTAAACGCTCACCGGCAATTGCTTTATCGAAATGTTTGAGAGCTGAGTTGAAATCTGCTTGTTGGCGGCAAAGTTCGCCGAGAAGATACTGGTAGAAACCGCGATCCATGCGGGCGCTCGGATTGCGCAATGCACGCTCCAATTCCTCACGTGCAATTGACGGCCAGCTGAGGTCTTCGATTTGTCCGTCGCGTGCGCACCAGGCGGCGTTCAATGCGATGAGTCCGAGTTCGAGGTGATTGCTTTTGTGCTGTTTTCCACAAACATAAGCAAGAGCAAACTTGCGAAGCAGCTCTTCACCGTTTTCGGCTACTGTTTCTTGGACAACTGCAGTTGCATTGCAATCAACAGCCAGATTGATTTTGAAAGCTTTGAGCCACCATGCATAACCGCAAGCTTTGCACATGCCGATGCCAGAAGCGCGAAATGCTGGGGAAGAATAAACTCTGTGCAGGTCTGTTTCGAACGGAGTTTTGTACGAAACTGCAGAAACACCTGCTGGGATTGCTGCAACGAAATCGCGGTTGCAAGCCGGACATTCCAATTTGGCGGGACTAAGCGTGAAATCTGCCACGAAATTCATGTTTACCTCGAGAAACTGGGTCATTGCCCTATCCGATGCGGTGCGCCGCTCATGGATAAAGATTATGACTATTTCACCTGCGGGTAAATCGGGGGTATTCCCATGGCAGTGGGAATATTCCCATGCTTTGCATTAACAGTGGGGAAACTACGTAGTTGTATTGTCGAATTGCGCTTTTGAAATGAGGCTTGAATCGTCCGGAAAGCCAATAAATTCACATGAATTTTTGGAGGGCGCAGACTCATATGAACAAGGACGGACCTCGCTGGTAAATGATTAAACCTGAGCTTCCGCGCGCGAATTAATCTTGCGCACGCAATGACATAAGTAACCACCAAGACAAAATCTCTCTTTGTCAGATGGACAGATCAGAAATTAGGATTCGACCTCCGTGATAAAGGGACCTCTTGAGTAGCCTCACAATAAATACCTTGCAGAAGACCGAGTAAACGACCCGATTCTACCTATATATACGTAAGAAGGGTCAAAGTCCGTTGTAGCTCTCTCAATAACTACGTGGGAAAAGACGAATATAACGATGGGTAGTTTTTGCCTCGACATTGCAATTGGGTTGTAGCCCCTTTCGATAACTACTTTGGAAAGACTGAGTGTAGAAGATTGCTATCTCTAAAATGGATTTGTTTGGGGTTAGTTGTAGCCTCTCATGTAACTACGTTGATAAAGCCTTCTGGAGAACGACAGGTAGTTCTCTACCTTCGAAATGGCGTTGGAGTGGTCGGGCACGTCCTCGCCTTTGTAGCCGGTGGGATCGTCAATCACCATTTCCGGAAGTTTCTTGTTCTCTTCGTCGACGCCGGTGATTTCGTAATCGTGCAGTCCTTCCTCATAGTTTGATGAAGGCGCCGACACGGGGGCGGGCTGCGGCGTGATGGTAGCGACGCCACTGTTGTAATCGGTTATCCAACCTTTCGGATTAATGACTCCAACTGAAAGTGGCAGGCGGCTGACACGATGATCCTGGCGGACGTTTTGACTGCCTGGTGTGCGTTCGCTTGCGCGTCGATCTTTTCTGGTTGTGCGACGTCGGCTCCTCATGCTCGCCTGTGGCGCTTGGGCTGGTTGATTCTGCGCAGCATCTACTGATTTTGCTCTCGCGTTCAGGGCAGCAGAGCGCGCTGCGCTGTTTGGTCTGTCAGCTTGTTTGGCTTGCTGATTGCTTGTCGCCTTTGGATCGAATGCCGAAATCTCGATCACATTGGCTGGATCGATTGGTTTCTCTTCTTGTTTCGCTGGTTTGGAATTGGTAGCGATAGAAACGTTGGAGACTGGCGTGTGTTGCGCAGGGAATGGATTCTTCTGAGCGGGCGCTTGTGCAGCCTTTGCTGGTGGTGCCACGGACTCTGTGAGATTAGTTGCCATGGCTGGCGGTGCAGAATTCGGATTTGTGTCGCGCTGACCAGGTGTAGCTGTTTGCTGTTGTGCCGGTTGTTGTGCTTGTTTTGCTGCTGCTGCGATTCTGGCACTTATTGGCTGAACTGTTTCGGGTGCTGCTGCTGCTGGGATTTCATCTTCGTCCTCGTCACTGCCATCGGAATTCAACAAAGCAGAGTGTGCGGAGAAGAGCGCTGAAATTGCTGCAACCAGTGGCGCTGCATCCTCGGAATTTGATTCGCTGGTTTCAGCTTCGGCTGAAGCTTGTGCTTCTAGCTGAGCTGCTGCGGCTGCGCTTGCTGTTTGCGGTGCGGCTTGCGCTGCTGGCTGAGCTGCCGGTGCCGGGGCTGCTTGTGGACTTGCAAATGGAACAACGTTCGAATTAGCCGGCGCTTGTGCATTTGCTTGCAACGCTTTAGGTAGCGGCGCATCCGGAATCAACGCTGCTTTCTCTTCGGACGTCAGCACACGCGCTTCGTTCTTGCTTGGTTGAGGTTTGAATACAACTGCAGCATCAGCGACTGATGTTTCTTTCTTTGCTCCACTTGTTGCATCTGCCACATCAAAAAGCAAACGTGTAATTCTCAACGGCAATGCTGTAACACTGGAGACGCCTTTTGAGCAAAGCATCTGTTGGTGTTCCAGAATCTCTTTGATGATACTTCTGTCTTGACCAGCAATCTTGTAGTGCTCCATTGCAGCTTCAAAGTTGCGGTACTGGCGATACAACTCGGCCATAATTAGATGCGTGATGCCGTTGTCTTCCGGCGCGAAGAACGAGGTCTCAAGCCCCTTCTCGTGCTCGAAAATCGCCAGCTCGAGCCAAAGCTGATCCGGCTCTCCTGATTCACGCGCGCACCACAATCCATTCAATGCGATGAATGCAATGTCCAGCGAATGCTGTTTTTTGTCCCGAGCCCACTTAACGGCTAGGGCATATTTCTTAGCGCCTTCGATGTCGCCTTGCGCTTTCACCAGCTCTGGTTTGATATTGAATGGTTGGAACTGCGAAGTCCAGGCGCAATACTTGCAGTCTGGACAAAGTGAAAGAAGATATTGACGCAAATTAGCGGTCGGAAAAACTCTGTGAAGGTCTGCTTCAACAACATCTGAACTATTCAGTCCACGAGTTTCGACCATAACGTCAGTACGAAACGGCGCCTGACATTCAGGGCAGAGGACAACCGCCTCTTCGAGAATAAAGCCATCAATAACGCGTTGTGCCATTAGTCACCATGAGTGTTGCGATGAGAGTTCGCCATAGTGAAAGCTTAGTCTTAAATAATGCGCGGGTAAATTGGGACAATTCCCATGCTCGTGGTGTTTGTCCCAAGATCTCTGTCCAGATCTTTTTGAGGCTATGAGTTAGCGCTTCCATCTCTCCATCTTTGATTCCTGATCCGTCCGCCCTCACACCTTCCGATCCATCCACATCTTCTCCGTCCGTCCATCCTCTCTCGATCCATTCGGCAGCTCTGCTTAGCCAATTCCTGTCCCTCTTCATCCATCAATCAATCCACACATCCATCCATTCATTCATTCATCTTCCATCCATTCATACATTCATCTTCCATCCATTCATCTTCCATCCATTCATTCATCCATCCATCTCTGAACCGCTCGTCCACCCCGTCGACCCACCATCGCTGATCGATCCGTCCTTCCCCACAGATTCCACACAAGCAAAAACTATGATGAATAGACGGACCCGCATCGGGCGCCGAATTGGAGTTAGGTCTATGTTTATTGGAATGCTAGTAGTTGGTGCAGTCACTTTTGTCGCGGTTATGGTGAACGATCACACGACCCTGGGTGGCGATGAGTGGGTACTAGACCAATAGACATTCTATTGGGGAGAAGACCAGGCACGCGGCAAGAAGAACAAAAAAGCTTTGCCTAAGAAGAAAGATCTGAAGAATACAAAAGCTTTGGGTGGCTCGGGCGGCACTGGAGCCGCTGCAGATCTTCCTTTGACCCCTGGCTCATGTGCTTGTGAAACTTTCAACAAGTGCAATGTCCAGCCTGATTAACGAATCAACTCACACAGTCCCCACAATTCTACGATTTAATGGCTTTCAGCCGGGCGATTGTGAATCTCGGCGCCGAAGGATAAAAGATGAACATGCGAAGCGATAGATCAATGAAAGTCAAGAAAAGCCTGTCGAAGGTAAAAGCGCTTTCCCGAACCTGGGATTTGGGAAAAGCCGGTTGTGGTTCGTTCCTTGTTACATCTCCAGAGCATCTAAATGCTTCTGCGCAGGACTTACAAGGTATCGCTAGTTCGATAAATCAAGCCAATGCTAATGCTGGGGGACCGGGTATCCTCCCTCCTGCATCTCACGATTAATGTTTTGAAGGTGGACGTCACAGATTCCGAATTGCGGACGTACTGGGGATTTTGTCTTCCATAGATAAGTGTACGATTCTGTCACCTTGGCAATGCTCTGTTTTTGTGTTTCGCATCCGAAATTCCGGTGACATGCTGTCTGTCTGGCAGCGGTGAATTCTGTGGAGAAGCTTATCTAAAGGACATCACTTCATCCGTCCGCCTTAACCGCGTCCACTGCAGGCGCGCGAAGGCACATTCTTCTCAAATGTTGGTTCTAGGCAACACTGATAACACACTGCGAGCAACTTCGGTTTAATAGCGTGCTGGACGGTTAGCCGAGCGCAGAATGCGTTCAATCAGCTCTGGGCTGAGTTGGTGATCGGTGACCGAGTAGCCATTGTCGCCTTGAATCATTTTTACCGTCATCGGGTTGATTTTGACGTTATCCCATCTTGGATCTGAACCCATCATCGATGCTCTTGCAGCTGCAAGGTCAATGGCTGCGTTCAAGGAGCCGAGGTCTACGTCGCGCATCTTGCCGTTGTTGTCGAGCATTTCTTGGACAACTTCGATTGCGCCTGGGTTGCTTTGTGCTTGCGATGAACCGAGGAGCTTGGTGACAACGTTGATTGCTTGCGGTGCGTATGGGTGGCTGCCTGGGTTGGAAGCTGCTTCGACGAGCATTTGAACGGTGACTGGATCTTGCAACTGGTAGTCGGAGAATCCGCCACCGGCGCGCTGAATCTGTACAACCTGGGCTGCTACTTGTGATGGCGAGACATTGATGTTAGCCAATTCTTTCATCACGTCGCCCATCGCGAGGTTTCTTGTATCGATGGAGTTCATTGACGCCGTCATGCGAGCGAATTGCTCAAATACAAGCGGCGAGGAGCTGGCGCTTCTGACTGTGTCGGCGACCTTGAGTACCGCTGTTACTTGTTCGGCATCCATTTGACCGCCGTTGGCGCTCATGGTTTGAACTGCCAGGCGAATGCTTTGCTGATTGATTGGAATCTTGTTGTCCACCATGTGACCAACAACTTGGTGCAATGAGTAGTCGCTGACTTGACCGCTGGCGTAAGGCTCGGCATGTCTGACGATGTCATTCCATGGGATTGATGCTGAAGACACGTGACCACCGCGACGTGCAAGTTCGATAACGTGCGAGTTGACGGCGCCAAGTCCGTGCTCTTCATATGCACGTGTTGCAAGTTGGATGTTGACTCTGTCGAGTTTGTTGGCGTCGCCACCTTTATCGATGTATTCGTATACTGCTTGCAGAGAGTGTGTTGATACTGCGGCTCCGGATGTGTTGATAACCTTCGAGATGGCGCCGAGTTTTGCTTGTGACTGTATGGTTCCCAGATTGCCCACATCGGCGCCGAGGAAGTCGTACATTGGTCCTGCGACTGATGGGTTTGTTACCGTCATCATCGGAATCTTGTTGGCTTCTAGTGTGCCTAGGCTGCCGCTTGCTGCTTGCATAACGACTTGCATTGCTTGCGATCTTGTTTCGCCTTCGGCTGGAACGATGACTGCTTCGAGATCCGACAATGAGTGAATTGTGTTGATGTTGGTTGCTGCGCTGACGCGTCCGAGACGGCGAGCTGCGTATGGTGCTGCTGTTGCCAGGCAGGTGTAAGCGACGCCTGCATCGCGTCCTGTGCCACCGGCAAGACCTGAGACTGCTGAGAGGTAGTTTCCAGCGCTGGTGGTGTTGAGGTCGTCTTGACCGCTGATTTGATAGATCGCCATTGCTGTGTTGACGCTTTCGGCTGACATTGCGCGAGCCATTTCGCCGTGAGCAAGGGCAAATACTGCTGGATGTTCGTCGCCGTAGAGTGCCTTGCAATCTTGGTAGCTTGCGGACAATGCTGCGAAGACTGCTTGTTTGCGGCGTGCTGGGTGCATGGCTTGAATTGCCATGTTCTGCATTGCGCCTCTGGTGTCGGCGCCGATTGGAATACCGCTTGCAACGCAGTTTTCGGTTGCCGGTCCAACGTTTCTGTTCCATGGCGATTCGCTGGAATCTGGGTTGCTGATCAGGTGGCAAGCCATTGCATCCTGGTCTGGACCCCACTCGCCGTAACGTTGTCTGAGGTAGTTGGTGTAAGCGTTTGCTTTGGACGGGTCTTGCGAGACGTAAGCCATGGAGCCGATTGCGGCTTGTTCGAACATCGATTGTTGGAATCGCTCTTTCGCCATTGCTGTTCTGTTCCAGCTGCTGCCGTTGTTGGACAACCAGTTGGCTGCGATACCTTCCATCATGCCTCTGGGCTTGCTGGCGCCGGCATCGATGGCGGATTGACGAGCGGCGTCTTTGCCGACATCGTCATTGGCTACGTTGTTTGCAAAAGCTGCAGAGTAGAGAGCGTGAGCCATTTCGGACTCGTTGGCACCGGCTCCGATGTTGACGCGCTTGACGCCACCACCAGCGCTACCTTGCACTGAGGTCTTATCTTGGTTGACGCGCAAACCGACACCATCTACGGAGGTCAATTTGCCGATCATTTTTCTCATGTCGACGTGAACGAGGTTTGATTCATTCCAACCTTCGGCGGTCGATTTGCCCCACTGGAAGCTGTCTGTTGGTTTGTTGCCTTCGGCATCCGGCGGTGCGCCGTCTGGAAGTTTAGCTGCGCCGTTCGGGCTGTTCAAGCCATCTTTGCCAGCCATAGACGCAAGTGCTGCACCAATCCCGGCACCAGCTACTGCTGATGTGAGTGCGCCTTTTCTAGGTCCTGGTCCGACTTCGGCCGTGAGATTGCCTTTGTTTTGGTTGTTGAGATTTTTGGCTGCGTTCGGATCAACTTTGGTCGGATCTTTGGGATCCTTCGGCACTGCCGGTCCGGCAATTCCGTTCAAATTCTGACCTTGCATCGCGCCCTTGGTGGCGGCATTCTCTCCATCCTTCAGACCTTCGGTGCCAGGAGCGCCTGGTGTCTTCAGTGGCGGATTCATACCGGCTGCACGCTGTTCGGCTGATGCGCGGTTCAAGCTGTTGAGCAAACCTTGATTTGTGGTCGAGTTTGGCAGAGTCGCCAGGCTTGCATCTTTGGTGTTCTGCAATCCCTTTTCAGCGAATCTGTCGTTAGCAAACCAATTGATACCTTTGTCTACACCGCCGGTGATTGCTTTGCCGAAGTTGCCGAGCAATGTCATCGCGGCGCCGGTGAACATACCAGCTGTGACGAATTCGGATGCTGGTCCGATTTGTGCTTTCGACATGAATGCCGGCACTTGAATCATCAACTGGAGAACGCCGATGGAGATTAGGATTTTGCCCCAGGGGTTGAAGTTGGAGAACATGATGATGACCATCACTTTCAGCAAGCCGACCCAAATGAATGTCCACAAGCTGACTTCAACGAAGGAGCGAACGAAACCGGCACCGATGTCTTCCGTTACAGGTGTTGCGAAGAAGACCAGGAAGATTGGTGCGAACATGTACTGAGCTGTCAGAAGGGCTGTTTGAACAGCCTTCAAAACAAGGATGTAAACCATCTCGACGATAAGCACTGTGCCGAGCAAGGTGAAGATGGTGACTGACGCCATGTAGAAGAGTGAGCCGACAAATGTACCGGCAACCGGGATTGCCATGTTCGCCAGGATTGGAGCAAAGACGCTGAATGCGCCGGCGCCGATTGCAATGACGCCACCTTTGATCGCATAGGCCAGTGCGTAATCTAACATCAAGACTTGATCGCCACTATTAAAGTAGATGGCTTTGATCATTTCGTTCGAGATTTGAATTTCGAACGCATATATAGTTGGCCAGGCAAGTAGCATACCGGCTGTGAAAATCAGTCTGCCGACCGAACTCATCAGGTGACCGGCGCCGCCCCAGGAGGCATCTGCCCAATTTTTCCAAATGCAGAGAATGAAGAGAAGGAGTAAGAGATCAACAGCGATGCCGTACATAACGTCGGCGCCCTGTCTGATGTATTTCGAAATGCCGTCATCGTTTTGTCCATCCAAACCGTTGATGGCGATGTTCGGGTTGAGTACGAAGATTCTGAGGAAGCGGCCGAGGTATTGGGCGCAATCGGCGATGGCTCCGTTGATAAGTTCAGTCAACCATTTGCAGAACAACTGACCGATGTTGGAGAACAAGTTACCGACGATGTCATCTTTGAACCACTTGGTCATACCTCTATAGGTTTCGTTGATTGAACCAAGGCTGGCGTTAGCGATGTTGTTAGCAGCTTTCTGCATTTGCTGGCCTTCGCCTTGCTCTGCTGCTTGGAAAACTAGTGGTGCGTTCTCAACACCGCGAAGGATGTTGTTGACGTTTTCGTTGATGCCTTGCTGGTTAACTTTTGCGGCGCGATCTTCGGCCTTCATGTTCTCGATGGCATCTTCGTAGGGGTTCTCGATTGTCCCCTTGGTGGAGCGACCAGAACCGCTTGGCTGTTGGCTGCCATTGCTCTGTTGCTGGCTCGGATCGACTACTTTGGATTGCGCAAATGTTGGGATCATGCAGGCGATGTTCGCGGCAATGATCAGGACGAGGCAGAAAAGACCGCGCGTTTGTTTTGCCGTCCAGCTCGAACGTTTCTTCGAATTCTTGCTGCTGACGTTTGTCGCGTCTTGCGCGCTGCCGAAAATCTTTCCACAAAGTTCAATGAGACGATGCAGGGCACCGTCTTTGGTAAGTTGCTTAGCTGTACTTTCTGCTTTGAACACGGAAGGGAGAACCTTGAAGAAACGTGGGGGTCTTTGTCCCTATAATTTATTACTTGGCCCCAAGACTGTCAGTGGGGAAAACCGCATCGGGCATAAAAACTGCAAAGCGCTGAAATCCATACGGCAAAATCCGTATGCAAATCAACTGCTTGAAGTTCTAGCTTTTACAGGTGTTTTGGGCTTTTCAGCTTCAGTCTCTCGCCAGCTCTTCCTACTCAAAATGTCATTAAATTTGAGCGGAGACAACGCCGGATGATTGGCATTGGTTGGCGATCTTTCTGGACTAGATGATTGGTGGTCAGTTTTGGTCAATTGCCATAGCTTTGGTCTTGCGATTGCAAGTTGGTCCGAGGCACTTGGCGGTGCTTCGTAGTCGGTCTGGGCTGGATGTCTTTTCTAATTGCTTGCGAGCTTCGTTGAGCATTTGCTCGTCTAACTCGTTGGCACATTGCTCTTAAGGTAAATGCGTCTTTCTTCGCTTCGTCCAGGCGAGAAAAGAACGGGGACCGGTGTGCGGTGTAATTGTGTAATTGCCACACACCGGTCCGAAGAGCTTTGTTTAGAGACCGCCGCCCAGTCCGCCGAAGTTGTTGATGGCGAATGTGCCGATAAGGTGAACTGCGGTTGGTCCGCCGAATCCTACACCGAGACCTTTAGCCACGTTCATCGCGGATTCACCACCGTCTCTTTGGCCGAAGGCGATCTTCATGCCTGCCAGTGATGAAGGGATGGTCGAGAGAGCTGTGACTACGCGAGAGATGTCTCTTGCGGTGTCATAACCGTAGTCAGCCAATTGACCGACTTCATTTGATTGACCGTAACGTGGGTCAACCGGTGCTCCAACAAGACCTTGTGCATGTGCTACTTGATCGCAAGCACCAAATGCCATCAGGACAAGCTGAGGGGCTAAAAGAATACCCACGCGTGTTGCGACTTTGACTGCTCTGGAAGAAAGTGCGTTCTTGAGTACCATAATGTTGTGAACCTCCTGAATCGGATTATTTCTGTCGTGTTGGACGAATGTAAAACTGAATCAAACTACTTGTTGTATTTGAGAACTGTACCGCTGACACTGGTGCGTGTGCTCATGTTGCCACCGGATTGGCTGGGCATGTGCCCGCCGGGCGTGTAACCAAATCCTGGTCCGTAAGACGCCACCATTGCTGGTGCCGAGCGACGGATCGGGGTTTTAAGCTTGCCGCTGACACTTGAACTGTGTCTGCGACCGGCGGGACGTGCTGCAGAGGCTTTCGCCGGGGCTGCTGCGCGTGCCATTGGTTGAGCCATTGCCATCGCTGGCGACTGCATTGGCTGAATTGGAGCAGCAGAACCAAAAGCTGGATTGAATGCAACTTGCGGTACTGCCTTCGGGATGAACGCTTGTCCAGCGACATTGGAAGCGGCAGGTCTTGCTGCTACGTGTTGCTGTGCTGGGCGTTGTAAAACTGATGGGTCTAGTCCGAGCATGTTCGAAGAAGGAACCGAACCTGCGGCGACTGACGGTGCTGATGCTGCGCCATAACCTTTCGGCACGCGCGGTTGCTCCATGCGGTAGACGTTCGGAGCAAAGGCGAATCGAGCACCTGGTGGGCGCTGTCCGCCGCCTTCCTGGGCTGCTGCGTCTTGTGCGCTAAGCGTCCCGGTGCTGGCGATTGCCAAAATTGCTAGTGATAGAAAACGGATTTTCATTGAGCTTAAAACCTGGAGTTGTTACGTACGCCTAATCCTGTCATTGTCATGCCGAACATGCCGGCTCCTAGCCATGCATTGCCGGGATTGGTGAAGAAGCTGGAGGTCAACGCACCGGCACCGAATGCTGATGCATAGTTGATCATGTTTGAGATGCCGCCTCTTCTTGTATTTGTTTGCGAGGGTTGATTCTTGGACTGTGCGGTTAACGTTTGCGATTGAGCGACGTAGCCCTGTTGTTGTGGGTTGTTCGCCATCTGGTAGTTCGGACCGCCTGGCATTGGGCTTGGAGCCATTCCTGGTGGCATTGCGCCTGCCATCGAAGCGGGACCGCCTTGCATGCCGGGCATGCCGTTGGTCATCTCGGGTGTGGCTTGACCAGAGCGCCAGATTTGCTGATGTGCATCAGGCGGCAACGAGCTTTGACCACCATAAAGTTGGTTGAATGCTTGTTGGCGCATGTCGCCGGGAGTTGCTGCCGGAGCGACGGGCATCGGTTGAGGTGATGCCAGCAATCCAGGAGCAGTGTCCATGCCTTGCATATCGAACTGACGGGCTTGAGCCTGGCTGTTGCTGAGAGTGCTCGAGGAGTTTGGATCGAGTGGCACTACTTCTGGTGGCAGGAGCGAATCTTGCTCCGGTCCAAGGAGAGCGCCAGTTGGGTTGATGCTCTGCATGACGCCAGCTTCCATGCCTTGCGCCAACGACGGCTGAGTCGCCGTCAACAACAGGCTTATTGCAATTAGAAGATGTGTCTTCGAGAACATTTACCTAACTCACTTTCAGAAACGGTGAAATAAAATTCAACCAGTGCGATGAATATTACGATCTGATTACCTCTTGAGGAATCCGGGGAATTCCCATCGGCATGGGAAGATTCCCACTGAATGTCACTAACAAACTTAGAAGTTTGTTATCACAGCCTTCGGATTCATCAAATGCTGGCGCTTTTGGTATCCGACGTTGGCAGGTGAAAATTGTGTGTAGGGGAAGCCGAAATCTGTCGTTTTATTCGAGTGAACGGGTAGGCGACGCATACCTTGTCCGAATTCGGTCGACTGGTTGGCTTTGAGGGCTGAGATGCCGTTGTAGCGCATGGCGCTGTGCCCGTAGTCCTGTACGCCTTGTGCGGTGGAAATGGTCTGACCACCGACGGCAAAGCGTTGACCGCCGCCAAGGTCAATAGAGCTGTTGCGCATGCCGTTGCCGGATGCGACCCCGAATGGCACGCCGTAGCCAGCCATCGGTCCGAGTAATTCAACTTGGTCCTGGCTGCCGTCGTCTGGCAATCCGCCAAGCGAGCTGTTTCTGCCGCGCAGTCCGTATTGTCTGGTTTCCTGTCCGCCACGACGCATAGTTGGAATGGTTGTGCAATAGCCCCCTTTTCCTGGGATGCCGCCATCTGGATTGATTGGCAGTTGCGCCGCCGGATTAACGAACCCGCCAGGAGCTTGCAAGCTACCAGGGTCGGCGCCTGGTGTCGAAGGCGAATTCGGCACAAATGGCGTCAGAAGTGGTCCGAGCACGCCTGGTGGCGTCTGGATAGCCGGTGTAAATGGAATCGGAATGCCTGAGGCGCATTGACCCATCGTGTTCGATGGCACTGATGGCACCCAGGGAAGTAATGGTGATGGTCCGCTGTGACCAGGTACAACAGGCGCCCCTGTCGGTCCGTCGCCGAATGCCGGCGGTGCGCCTTCTGGCGCTGGAACGAAGGGAAGGCTCATCTGGCTGCCACCAACTAAGGGACTACGCAAACCAAATGCCGGCGCTCCGACAAGGTTGCAACCGCCACCATCGGCAGGCGCACCTTGAGCCAGCGCATCCGGAATGGTGAGTCCGAAACTTAGTGATATAAGGATTAGTGATCGAAGAAGCATGTTTTGGCCTCCTGAGCCTTTTTGTAATCGTTAGTGAGGTCTCTGGCGATTCCTCTTCCGGTGTTGAGGTCAGCTATCGCCTTCCTCTCCTTAAGTCCTTTGTCAACTCCATCGTCGATCTGTGTTCGCTGCTTGGTGCTTGCAATTGCTGCTGCTCCTTCGCTGTCATCGATTTTTGGATATCCGTCTCCTCTGTCTGCGCGGTGCTTGCATTCTCGTTTGTGTTTGCGAGCGCTTGCTCCTTCGCTTAAGTCATCTGGTGTCCTTGTCGATGTTGGCGATTGCCTTCATCTTCTCTTCTTGCGTGGTGCTTGCATTCTCTCTTTTGTATTTTGAGAGCGGTCATCTGGTGTCCTTGTCGATGTTTGCGATTTGCCTTCATCTTCTCTTCTTGCGTGGTGCTTGCATTCTCTCTTTTGTATTTCGAGATCGCTTGCTCCTTCGCTTAAGTCATCTGGTGTCCTTGTCGATGATGGCGATTGCCTTCATCTTCTTAGTCATCGAGCGCTCTTCACATTGCGTCATCGCGTTCTTTAATAAGGCGCGATGGTCATAGTCGTTGGACCATTCCTCCCGTATCCGCGCATTCCATATAGATCTTGCGTCACTTGTGAGTTTGGAAGCGCTTGATACGGACCGTCTTGCGAAGTTTGTCCGTATGCTTGCTGCCCCCAGTCATAGCTGCGCGTGCCTCTATATTTGTAGCGACCGAAGTCTGCTGTCGTTTGCCCGCCCCAACGTTGAGTTGGTGCGTATCCTGCCAATCCACCTCCGGGCATGACGTTTGTTTCGAGCACGGGAGGGCGGTAATAATAATCGCGTTTAGTTTGCACCATGCCTGGGTCGCAACCGAGCGTCGATGGCGATGGTGGCACTTGCATGCTTGGTCCGAGTTGTCCGGGCATCGATTGATTGTTCGGGTCGTACGGGATGTATACCGTGTCGCGACCGAGACCGCCTGGAACGACGGCGTTTGAAGGGATGAGTGTTGGTGCGCCCATGTGTCCGGGGTCTACCGGTGCGGGGCAAGGACCGTCGCCAGGGGCGGGTGCCGCTCCGGCTTGTGGTTGCATGAATGGGACCGAATACTTTGAGCCGCTAACCAGCGGTGTGCGAAGTCCGAAAGCCGGCGCGCCAGCTAAGCTGCATGAATTCGATTGCTGCTGCGCCACCGCCGGGAGTGCCATGCTGATGACCGCCCCGCCTGCAACTGCCAAAATTGAAACCGCTTTGCTCGCTTTTATCATCTCGCGCCTTCTTGTCGCTCCGCCCTGCTACCCGCTTCGCTTGTCCGCTTCGCTTGTCCGCTTCGCTTGTCCGCTTCGCTTGTCCGCTTCGCTTGTCCGCTTCGCTTGTCCGCTTCGCTTGTCCGCTTCGCTTGTCCGCTTCGCTTGTCCGCTTCGCTTGTCCGCTTCGCT
>JAKFVQ010000023.1 GCA_021732085.1 Candidatus Obscuribacterales bacterium
TTGCCAGATGGCATGCAGAAAATCCAAACCAGCCTCGCAGACCTAACCGTTTACGTGAGTTGCAAGTATCAGATTTTAAATGAGGCAAAAGTGATTGTCAGGATAAGATTTTTAGATGAGGCAACGGGACTTAGGTACTGCAAAGACACCGGCTGCCACCCCTTCGCTTATATGCACCCACGGCAAGTAGCGCCATGGGCGCAATCAAAAACCGCTCTGACAACCATTGAAATACCTAGCGCCATAAGCGACAGCAGAAGCGAGCAGGAAGCTCGCGCCCTATTCACGAAGCGAGCAGCAGAATGCTCGCGCCCCATTCACGAAGCGAGCAGCAGGATGCTCGCGCTCCCATCCATAAGCGGGCGGGAGCCAGCGCGCCCAAGCGTTAGCTTTTTATGGTAACAAGCGCGCTGTTCTTTTGAAAGGTCAGCTCTTCGTCCTTAGCGTCGATTTCGATGGTGTCGCCATCGGAGAATTTGCCTTCCAGCATTTGCAGAGAGAGGGTGTTCTCGATCTCCCGCTGTATAAGCCGCTTCAATGGGCGAGCACCGTACATTGGATCGTATCCGGAACGGGCCAACCAGTCAGAGGCAGCAGGGGAGAGCTCGAGGGCAATCTTGCGCTCTTCCAGCCTTCTGTTGAGAAGGCGGATTTGCAGGTCGACAATATGCTTGAGCTGATCCTGGGTGAGCGCGTGGAACACGACAGTCTCATCGATACGATTCAAGAACTCAGGACGGAAATGACCACGCAAGGCATTCAGAACTTGGTCCTTCATGCTGTCATACGCAGAATCACCATCTATTGCCGAGCGCATTTGATAATCCAAAATGTGTTGGCTTCCGATGTTTGAGGTCATGATGATGACCGCATTCTTGAAGTCGACGGTGCGACCTTTAGAGTCGGTAAGGTGTCCTTCGTCCAAGACTTGAAGCAGAACGTTGAACACGTCACCGTGAGCTTTCTCAATTTCGTCGAACAAGACGCAGGTGTAAGGACGGCGCCGGACGGCTTCTGTTAGCTGTCCACCTTCATCGAATCCTACGTAACCGGGAGGTGCACCAATGAGCCTTGCGACAGTATGGCGCTCCTGATACTCGGACATGTCGATTCGCACCATGGCCCGTTCATCGTCGAACAAGAATTCGGCAAGTGCCTTAGCAAGTTCGGTTTTACCCACACCTGTAGGTCCCAGGAAAAGGAAGCTGCCAATTGGACGATTCGGATCCTTGAATCCGGCACGAGCCCGGCGCACCGCATTTGCCACCACTTCGATTGCTTCTTCCTGTCCAATTACGCGCTTATGCAAATGCTCTTCCAGGCGGAGCAGCTTCTGCACTTCGCCTTCAATCAGCTTGGTGACAGGTATACCAGTCCACTTAGAGACAATCTCAGCAATGTCTTCTTCGCTAACTTCCTGGGAGAGAAGCCTTGGACCTTGCCCTTTCTTTTGCGCGAATTCTTGCTCCTCTTGAGCGATTCGTTTCTCAATCTCAAGCAAAGTTCCGTATTTCAATTGGGCAGCCCGAGCCAGATCGGTGTTTCGCTCGGCCTGCTCAATCTGAACGTTAATCGCTTCGCGCTCCGCCTTCAGCTGTTGCAAGCGATTGAGCGCATCCTTCTCTTCGGTCCAGCGGCTTCGCAAAACTGCGGCCTCGTCCTGAATGTCTTGGATTTCCTTTTCGATCTTTTCAAGGCGCTCTTTTGAAGCGTTATCGCGCTCACGTTTCAGAGCCTCGCGCTCGATTTCGAGCTGAATTTTTCGGCGCTCCATCTCATCAAGTTCAGCCGGCATTGAATCGATTTCAATCCGCATGCGCGCGGCGGCCTCATCTATCAGGTCGATCGCTTTATCCGGTAGTGCACGATCGGTGATGTATCTGTGCGAAAGAACAGCAGCTGCCACCAGGGCAGCGTCTTTTATTCTGACCCCGTGGTGAACTTCATAACGCTCTTTCAAACCACGCAAAATTGAAATGGTATCTTCAACGTTGGGCTGATCGACAAGCACAGTTTGGAATCGGCGCTCCAGTGCCGGATCCTTCTCCACATATTTGCGGTATTCATCTAGCGTTGTGGCACCAATACAATGCAATTCACCGCGTGCCAAAGGTGGCTTCAGCAAATTGCCTGCGTCCATTGAACCCTCGCCCGAAGAACCAGCTCCAACAACGGTATGCAGCTCATCGATAAAGAGAATAATCTTGCCATTGGACTCGATAACTTCTTTTAGAACGGCCTTAAGACGCTCTTCAAATTCACCGCGATATTTGGCACCGGCAATCAACGACCCCATATCCAGAGCCATGAGCTTCTTGCCTTTGAGCCCCTCCGGCACGTCCTTCTTTGTGATACGCTGAGCCAATCCTTCAACTATCGCGGTTTTACCTACTCCTGGCTCGCCAACCAGTACAGGATTATTCTTGGTCCGACGTGATAAGACCTGCATCACTCGGCGAATCTCATCGTCACGACCAATAACTGGATCCAGCTTACCTGCGGCGGCCGCCTCAGTTAAATCCTTACCGTATCTTGCCAGAGCCTGGTAGGTTTGTTCGGGGTCTTGCGACGTAATGTTCTGATTCCCACGGATCGTATGTAATATCGCTAGAATGCGGTCTTTAGTTATCCCATTCTGTTTTAGAATGGTGCCGGCTTGTGACTTGTTCGCATCGCAAAGAACAAGCATCAAATGCTCAACACTTATATATTGATCTTTGAGCCGCTCAGCTTCTTTACCGGCTTCCTCAAGCATCGCAATCAACTTGGACGAGACCATAATCTCGTCCTTCTTCATTGAGAGCGCCGATGCTTTAGGCTGGTTGTTTAGATAGCGAGTGAGTTCCTCGACGACAGGCTCACGCTTTACCTGCAGCGCCTCCAAGATTTTGCCGGCAAGCCCGTCTTCCTGCTCAAGCAATGAGAGAAGCAAGTGCTCCGGCAAAACCTGAGCGTGCGAAAATCGGGACAAAATATCCTGACAATTGGTAACTGCTTCGCGTGCTTTGTGCGTAAAACGATCTAGATTCATGTTGCCACCTCGACTTGGCTACCCAGCGTTGAAGAAGCTGGGAATTGGCATTGGGGATCCCGGGAGCAGGACCTACAACTGATTATGTCGGGTGCGATTATACGGGACTCACAATTTCCGTTTTTATTAACCCCCTTAGTAAGCCGCAACTTTAACGGCAAGCAACGGCATATTCATGGCAAGCCACTTGTATGCACAAAGAGCGAGCACTCGGATCGATCTATCTCTAGCATGGACGGACGCTCAGGGAGGAAATGATCGCTTGGAAAGGAAGCATCCGTCAGGTATTTGATTCGTGACGCAAACTTCTCCGGCAACTGACGGAAACATCTTCGACTGACATCGAAAGCCCTGTCATTTCCGAAAAAAATCCTCAAAAAAATTGGGGCAGTGACGTGATCAAGTCAGAGAAATGGGAATATGATGGATGTTAGGTCATTTCACCCGTATTAACACAGCGGTGTGCTTGGCAGCCAATGATTGGCTTGTCGAGAATGACGAACCTTGTCTGTACCAATCCAAACTGTAGTGGCTAACTATGCTCGAATATAACGAAGATCTTTACGCAGTATTGGGTGTCGAGGAATCCGCGGCGCCAGAAGAAATAAGAAAGGCCTATCTGAAACTGGCGAAGAAACTGCATCCCGACCGTTTCCCGAACGATCCCGAAAAACGAGCCGAAGCTCAGACCGAGTTTTCAAAGGTCACTCGGGCACATGATGTTTTGTCGGATGCGAAGCAGCGCGAGGAATACAACGCGTTGAGGACATTGGCAAAGACAAGATCAGGTGTTGCTACTGCTGATTCCAGCGGCGGCACTGCTACGGCAACCGCGACGGCAACTGAACAGAAGATAGAAAACAAAGAGAGCCGGGCTGTCAAGCACAACGACCGCGCCAACGACTTGCTGAGACGCAAGAAATTTGCCGACGCAGAGACGGCAATCAAAGAAGCTATTCGTCTGTGCCCTAATAATGCCCTCTATCATTCAACCCTAGCCGAGATACATCTTGCCAGAGGATGGAAGACATTGGCGCAGACAGCGGTCCAAACTGCTCTGAAGCTTGATCCAAAGCTCCACGAGGCCAAACAAATCGAGCTTAAATTGAAAGCCGGACAGCCAAAAACCGGGAAAGATGCCAAGGGCAATGAGTCTGGAAGTCATGAGAAAAAAGGCTTCTTAGATCAACTTAAGGAACTTCTGAATAAGAAGATGTAAGCCGGTCTTCAGACTTTGAGCCCTTAACAGTAACCTTGTAAAGAACCAAACTAAGCGCTACTCTTAGGAACTGCTTCGATAGAAGTTCGTCGTCAGTTCTTATGGGATCCGGCCGGGAAGTCACGTTGAAAGCGCTTATTCCCCTGACAATCGTAAGCATCGTCGCAAGCTCGCTTCCGCTAATGGAAAGCCCGGGCCTAGCAGCTAGTCAAGAAACAGGGTTGTCAACAACCAGCACTGAGTCGTCCCCTGCAAGACAAAGCACTGCCCGAATCGCGACGTCAATTCCTAAATCCGCAGCTTCATCTACTAATGTATTAGCTGGGAATGCAGCAACAGCTCCCGACTCGCCACCGCATTCGGTACCAGTATCTAATTCAAGCAATGCAACTGCGAACACCACCGGTACAGCCCCAGCTGCAAAACTCCTAAAAGGTAGCGTCAGCCATACCGTTTCACCCTTCAAGGGGGACGGTACAACGGAAACTATAAAGCAGGGCACATCGCTCAATCTGACATTCAGCGCTAATCTCAATTCAGAGCTCAGTCAGGTAGGCGATAAAGTTGTAGCCCGAGTCTCAACAGATCTAAAAGATGGGACTAAAGTCGTTCTGCCAGGACAATGGTATGTTGTCGGGCAAATCCAACGCATCGAAGGCCGAAAGCGGATGGGCCGCGACGGATATTGCGAAATTAAGTTTGAAAAACTGGTATCACCTGATTGCAAATTCGAAGCACCAATTGATGCGACGATTAGCACCAAGGATAGTACCGCCAAGACAGTGCTAACCCAAGTAGCAAAAGGTTCAAAAGACATGGGAATCGGTGCCTTTGCCGGCTCGCTGCTTTCCGTGCAAGTAGCAGGGATTGGAACTGCAATTGCCACCTACGGAATTTCAGTAGGAGTTGGAGCAGCCGCTGGTGCAACAGCGGGCTTAGCTGCGTTCCTCAGCAAGAAAGGCGACATCCTTTGCACTCTTCCCGGTGACGAAGTCTCGGTCCGTTTACCGGCTCCAGTGCAAATTCCAGCGTTCAACCAGGAAGTCCTTCAACTGAAGAAGGAGATTCCGAAATTGGACCACGTCAACATCGCTGCAGTGGAAAAACGATTTTTGGCCCATCCATATGGAGACAAAAGATCGCGCTTACTTAGCGTAAAAATACGTATAGAGAACCACTCCAAGAAGACCTACAGCTTCGAAAATATCGCTGTAATATCAGACCGGGGCGACCAATATACACCTTATGTCTCATCGATGATTGACAAGAAACGCTTTCAGAAAGTGGCTCCAGAAGCCACGAAAGAGGCTGATATAACTTTTGATGTAGCGAGTCCGAAACTCAAATATTGGCTTGTGCTATGGGATCAAGCGCGATCGAATATACTTTCGCAAGTGCCAATAAATTAATATTGCGGTTTCCCCCACTACATTGCTGGTAATTAATCCTAACTAGAGCTAATATATGGACATTCAGAGGGCGACTATTAATGAGCTTCTTGCGGGAAATACGAATCCCGCAGATATGGGCAATGAGAAGCTTGAAATAGCTAACAGGCAGAGTGGGGGTCTAGGAATGAAAGCACGCATAACGCAAATGCTGCAGCACATTCATGGTGGAGCTAACCAACATAATCGACAACAACAAGATTGGCAGATGCATAAAAACCAAACACCATCAGTTGATTATGAAAAGCTCCTTCGCGAAAAGGACAGAGAAATTGATCGCTTGAGACACGAGCTTTCCAATACGCAAGCTCGGTTGCAAGAGATGATGGGCTCAGATCTTCTGACTCAATTGCCTAATCGACATGCATTTAAAGATCATTTGACGCATTCATTGAAACGAGCCGTACGTCTCGGCTATTCGTTGTCACTCATGTTGATCGATATCGATTGCTTGCGTGAAATCAACGTCAAATACGGACATGAAATCGGCGATGAAGTACTCATCGAAGTATCCAAAATTTTGAAGAACTCAGTTCGCGAAATCGACATGCCTGCAAGATGGGGTGGCGAAGAACTAGTAGCAGTGCTCCACGAGACAGATCTCGAAGGCGCAGCCACAGTTGCAGAGCGCGTTCGTCGCAAAGTAGCAATGTTGGAAATCAAAGATCCACGCACCGGAAAGTTAATCAGCTTGACCGCATCACTGGCGGTAGCAGCTTATCCGAAGCACAGCTGCGATCCGCAAGGATTGTTGGAAGCAGCCTGCGATGCGATGATCGAAGCGAAAGAAAAGGGCGGCAACGTAGTCGTTGTAGCTGTCTAAATTCCTTTTTGAGACAAAAACTAGAAGCTATTCCAGCTCGTAGAAGCGGGAGAGCTGCGCGTAGTTCTTATAAACAGTGAACGCAAGACTGCTTTTCGAGCAGCGAGATAGCTGTCAATTCAGTGTTCGGTAGAACATACCTGTTTACGCCAAGCAGGTTCCTAGCACTGCGAGGCTTCGACTCGCAGAATTTAAGCCGAGGGAAGATTCAAACCTTCCTTCTTTCGGACATCGTGTAGTTTCTCAGAAATGTCGACGCCATCAAAACGCATTTTCAGCATGCGGTACATAAACGCGGCGCCACAAATCCCATAAGAAACATTCACCAATTGGCAGACAGTCGAAAGCGCTAGTTCGAATAGCTCTTTCAAAATCGGTTCAAGCCAGGACGGCATGTTTGGAATCGAGCGAAAAAACGTTCCCATTGTTTCGAATAGCAGGATTGGTAAAGTCACTGCTACAAGCGCCGACCCAAAGAAAACAAAAATCCAGAAGGTATAAAACGGAGCGCCAGACTGAAGCTTGAACACTTTCTGTAGACCAGCAAAGGGCGATGAGTTCTCGATTTCAGTTACGTAAGCCCAAAAGCATGTCCACATGGCCATACAAGACTGCGGCACAACCAAACTAAGAAGCCCTAAAAACAGAATCAGCACTAAAATTCGGTCTGACACCTGATTCGATTCCATCAGTGAGTGGGCTGACAGAATGACAAAAGCCAAAAACAACTCACTAAGAATAACCGGCAAAAAGAGGAGCAAGACTCGGAGCCGCCGCGATTCCTTCAATGCCTTGCCAAAATCTGCCTCTTTTCCGGAAATGACACGCCATGACGCAAGCATTCGCGAGCCAATTTCGAAATGCACGACTATGAGCAGCGCCAGAGTCAAGATCACAGCAAAGACGGCATTGGGAGCGGCCATATGGTCGCCGAGCCAATAAATAATATGCCAGAGGACATCGTAAACGACAGAAATGAGCAGAAATCGACGGCAAAACAGGCGCCAGTCCGCCCGAAACCATCGCACGGCGCGGCTCACCGCATCATAAACGGATAACTCAGTGCTGGTCGCTAATGGGGAAAGAGCCATCCCTAAGAGTATAGGCAAGGCAGGGCGCCCCGTCTCTGGATTAAGCAGGCATAACGCGAGTTTTCCCGGAAACTCGGATAATGCAGTCCGTTCACGACTATACGCCCGAGGATGAGCAAATGGTGGATGCAGTGGCGGCAACTGTGCTGTCTGGAATTTCAGAGCCGGCAACTGATATTTTTGGCGTCCTCTTTAAACAAGCGGAGCTTTCGCCCCAGAAAGAAGCCCTGGTTTTTCAAAACGAACGCTATACGTATTCCGACATTCTCAATCGCGCAGCAGCGGTTGCTGAGCAACTCAAACTATCAGGGGTGAAAAAAGCGGACAAAGTTGGTTTGCTCTTTCCGAATTATCCTGATTACATTGCCAGCTTCTTTGCCGTATGCGGACTCGGCGCGACGGTTGTGCCTATTAACCCACTTTTGAAATCGGAAGAGATCGCCCATATTCTCACCGACTCGCATGCTGAGACATTGATTGTCCACGAGAGTTCGCTCGATGAAGCATTGAAAGCTGAGGGTCTAAAAGATCTCCTCAAAACGGTCATAGTCGGAGATGGCGAAAAGATTGGCGCGCAGGCAATGGCAGCAGTTGATTGCGTACCGAACGGACTCAAGGCAGAGTGCCTTAACAAGAGCAAAACCGCTAGTAAAGGCTTCAAATGGGAAACGAAGATCGAGCCACACGACCTTGCGCTTCTGGTTTACACATCCGGAACGACCGGAAAGCCCAAGGGCGCAATGCTGACCCACTTCAATCTGCTTTCCGTTTTTCCCTCGAGGCTCGACATTTTTGACATAAGCTACAGCGACAAGTTGCTGGCAGTTTTGCCGATGTGCCATATCTACGGTATTGCAGTGTTGATGATCGGAAGCTTTGCTTGCGGCGCAACTCTGGTGATGCTTCCAAAATTCGAATGTGCACCGGCATTACAAATGATCGAACAGGAGCGTGTTAGCATCGTTCCTGCCGTTCCGACAATGTATCAATTCCTGCTTCTCGAACTGGAGAAAACAAGATACGACCTATCTTCCGTTCGCATCTGCTTCTGCGGCGCCGCTCCACTGCCATTGGAAGTGATCGAAGCTGTAGAACGTCAGTTCGGAGCAGCCCTCATCGAAGGCTGGGGGATGACAGAAACGTCATGTGTTGCCACGATTAACCCGCTGAAAGGCACTCGCAAGCCGGGCTCCGTAGGTCTGTGCCTGCCCGGAGTTGAAGTAATCATCGTCGATGACGACGGAAATCGCTTGCCTGCTGGCCCTGAAAACGTCGGTGAGCTCTGGATTAAAGGCTCAAACATCATGAGCGGCTACTATTTGCAGGACGAAGAAAACAGTAAGTGCATTAAAGATGGCTGGTTCGCGACAGGCGATCTGGGCTGGGAAGACGAAGACGCCTATCTATATATAGTTGGGCGAAAGAAAGAAATGATCATTCGCGGTGGACAAAATATCTATCCGCGCGAAATCGAGAACGTAATCTCACGGCTTCAAGGCGTAATCGAATCCGCCGTTCTGGGCGTACCCGATAAGTTCATGGGCGAACGCGTCAAAGCTGTCATCGTGACCGAAGCAGGATCAACGCTGACAGAAGAACAGGTGAAGGAATTTTGTGCCGAGCGTCTAGCCGAGTACAAAGTGCCAAGGTTGGTTGAATTCCGACCCAACCTACCGAAAAATTCCACCGGAAAGGTTTTGAAACGCCTCCTTGTCTGAAGCTCCGAGCGACTCGCAAAGATCGTTTGATGCGATAATCATCGGTGCCGGAGGCGCCGGGATGATGTGTGCGCTGCAAGCCGGTCAGCGACATCGGCGAATATTGATCCTCGACCATTCGGAAAAAATTGGCCGGAAGATTCTGATATCCGGCGGCGGACGCTGCAACTTCACCAATATCGGTGCCACACCAGCTAACTTCCATTCCGCCAATCCTCATTTTGCAAAATCAGCGCTTGCTCGCTTCACGCCACAAGACTTCATAAGCATGGTGCGCAAGCATCGCATCCCGTATCACGAAAAGAAGCTCGGACAACTCTTTTGCGATAGATCAGCGCAAGAAATAGTTGATATGCTCGTCAAAGAGTGCAAACAAGCCGGGGTCAAATTCATGATGGGCACCAAAATCAAGGGTGTGGCGAAGACGGCAAATGGATTCGACGTGCACACAGAGCGAGGCACATACAGCTCGGATTCGCTGGTGATTGCCACAGGCGGCTTGTCCATCCCACCTGTTGGTGCCACCGGATTTGGTTACGAAATAGCCAGGCAATTCGGCTTACGCATTGAAGAGACATTTCCCGCTCTTGTCGGCTTCAATTTGAATAAGTCAGATGCAGCCAAGCTTAAAGACATGTCCGGAGTGGCATTTGACAGCAGCGTAAGCTGCCGAAAAGCAGTGTTTCGAGAGAACACTCTATTCACGCATACAGGATTGAGTGGTCCTGCAATTTTGCAAGCATCGCTTTACTGGCACTCCAACGATCCATTAACAATCGATGTTTGTCCTCAAACGGATCTGCGAACGTTCCTCGAAAAGCAGCGCCACAACAAGAGTACGAAGGAATTGAAAAATGTTCTCTCGGACATTTTGCCAAAACGCTTAGCCGAAAAACTGTGCGAAGTATTGATTTCATCAAAGCCAATTAATCAATACAACGACAAAGAGGTTGACGATATCTGCGCAGCGCTTCAAGCCTGGAAGCTTGTTCCTGCCAGTAACTTCGGCTACGCAAAAGCTGAAGTTACCAGAGGAGGCGTAAGTACAGATGAACTCTCTTCCAAAGACATGATGGCTAAGAAAGTGCCTGGACTCTTTTTCATCGGTGAAGTTGTTGACGTCACAGGGCAACTAGGCGGCTACAACTTCCAGTGGGCATGGGCATCAGGGCACGCGGTAGGAATGGTTATTTAGTATCGCTTGAGCTCCGATTGGGCTTATCTATAGTCATTCGAGGGATCAACAAGAAATCATAACGGTCTAGATCGCAAACACGATAAGGGCTGTAAAAATATGGGTTTCCGCCAGGATACATTGTCCCCTCAGGATCTCCGTATTGATTTTTGCCTTCTCTCTTCAATCTTTCGTCAATAGCTTTCTTCTCGTCCTCCGTCAAATCGTGCTTCGGTGGACATTTGATCTTCATACCATTTCCAAGCTCTATTACGTCTTCTATTAATCGCGGCGAGCTGTCAACTTTGCTGGCTCCCGATTCTTTGCTGTGAATCTCATCAAACATACAGAATCTCCATAGCTCGATCGACACCTGGCCAATCGATTCAACAAACACACTGTGAATTGTTTATCCAGTTGCAAGATGCTTTTGACAGCTCAAATAAACATCGAGTATTCCTACTCCATGCCCTTGCGAAAGCTATCATTGAAGAATGATGGAGTTAACACTGGCAGGTGGCATTAGTCTTCACTTGGCTCGCCGAACGCAATAACTCAAGCGAACCGTCATGAACCGGGCGCGTAATAGTGCACCAGTGCTCAGGTCACTGATCGATGAATACTAGTTGCCGCCTTGATAGGTGTCAGCATTATAGCGAGCTCGATCCGCTGCTTCTTGAGCGCGGTTGGCTGCGTTGCGCGCTTGAGCCGCATAATCTTGAGCGCTTTGCGACTTGCCATAACTTGAACTATACGCATTATCTGCGGCAGCGCGGGCTGCATTTGCGTGGTATTGCGCGCTGGAGGCTGCGCTCTGTCTCTCGTATTTGCTTGAACTTGAACTGGCGCGGCCAGCGTCACCCTCGGCTTGGCAGCATTGATCGCGTGCGATTTGGAGCTGCGCTTCGCAGTTACCTTTTATACTCGGGTCTTCCGGGTTCGGGCCGCTAGTGCCACCACCCATGCCACCTTCAAGGAACATTCTTAATAGGCCCTGCTTCGAAAATGGCGGAGGACCGGATTGCAAAGGCTGGCGCATTCCACCGATTGGCGCGAATTGTTGCATCGGACTGGCCTGACGTGGCATCTGAGCCATTTGTGCCGGTCGTGGCGTTGGTAGTACCTGGCGTGAATTCGACACCGGTACACTATTCCAATTGCTATTGTCCACCTGATTTAGAAGTTGATTCAACGATTGATTCGGAAAGTTCTGGGCGGAA
Organism: Candidatus Obscuribacterales bacterium; assembly: GCA_021732085.1. Classification (GTDB taxonomy): domain Bacteria; phylum Cyanobacteriota; class Vampirovibrionia; order Obscuribacterales; family Obscuribacteraceae; genus JAIEPM01. The sequence goes on from JAKFVQ010000023.1 coordinate 11,725, forward strand.
CAATTTCCGATCGATGAAACAGAGGCCAGAGAAACTAACAGAGTGAGACCAAAGAATTTGGCAGAATTAGACAAAGCAAACACCTCAAAGAGCCTTTTTGAATTCCCTTATTGACATCCTACCCAGATTAGCCAAAAGCGACAATACACGTTTGCGCAGTTGCAAACAGATAATGTATTTGGCAGAAATTTGGCAAAACCAGCTTGCACCTAGCAGTTCGGGACGCAGGGCAGAGGCAAAGGGGCGGTCGTCCTGAAAACCAGAGTGCGGTCAAGGCCTTAAGGTCCAATGAAGGGGGTTCAAATCTAGACCCTTGAATTTTGGAGGATATTCTCACCATGACAATCCCCTGCAAAACCAGATCAAGAACCGAAAAGCTCGATGAAGCGGGCACCCCAACAAAACTATCGGGACCTTGTCATGGTGAGAAAATCGGTGCATTGATCCCCGGGAAGGAATAGTCCCTGCACTTGTTCGAGCTAAGTTCAGATTATTTTGCCTTCCACGGGCTGAAAGCCAGAAACGGTGAGCCTTGCCACATCTGAACAGCGATTTGAAGCGGTCCAGCCGGATCAAGACTGAAATTGACCGCAGACGAGGCCATTCGGGTATCCGCAACCTTGGCTTTTTGAATCCAGGACCAGTCTACCTTGCAAACGGCATCGGTATCCGACGGTAATTCACTTGCAGGTAGCATCTTTGCAGTAATTGCAGGCACAGACGTCCCAGCTGCCTCCAACAATAGACCCGTCCCATCCTCAAACTTTACTGCGAACATCTTCAGCTCACTTGTAGCGCTGGCAATGACCTTGCCACGTATAAGGTCCAGGGAAAAAATGCCTTCTGCCATGGGTGCCTCCTTGCTGGATGCACAAGATAACATACTGACGGGGCAATTCCTGTATTGAACCTTCAATCCAGAAAACACCGTCGACGGCGAAAAAAGATAGCTTTCACACATGGCCACCTTTCGCCTATCGAAAGCCAGCTCAATCGTGTGTCCACTCAAGCTGCTTACACCACACACGGTGCGCAAACCAGCTTTGCGAAAAATGTATCAGTCAGCCTGCATCGCGCTGACCTCGCAGGGATTATTGAAAATCCGATCACGCTAAAGCCCTCCAGATCTGCAAAGCGCGATCATTCAAAGATCTTCAGATCTTGGCAGCCAAAACACAGTAGCCAAGCACAAAAACGGGATCGAAGGCAAGGTTTAGAGTGATACCACATGAGGTATTAAGTAATCAGCGAGGAGAGTTCGACTGATGAAAAGCTCAGCCATATTTTTGCTTCTTTTAATTGCGGGCACCATTGCACCCAAGGCGTTCGCTCAAGACGCCGAATGGGAATCGCATTATGTCAAAGCCGAGAAAGCATATGCCTCGTGCAACCTTTTCGAAGCACGCAAAGAGTTCATGGTGGCCCTAAAAGGTGCCCAAGACTGCAAGCAAGCTTACGAACTTGCAAGCCGCGTAGAAACTTTAGCCAGCGTTTACCAGGCGCGCGACAATAAAGCACTAGCTCAGCCATTATTCAAACTTGCTCGCAAGCTCAAATCGAAATGCACTTCGACATAAAGTGACGCAAGCATAACGCACGATCTGCTACTATCAACCGGGCATAGGGAAATTTCAGCATCGGCTTTGTCAGCCGAAAGCGGATTCTCCGTCCACGATTATGTGACCAGTGAGCTGATAGACATGATTCAACGCGCGATAACTATTTGCCTTCTCTTCGTCCTTCTTTGCACCATTGCTGTGCAAGGCGCGGAACCACTATTCTCGACCTACTTTGAAGCAGGCAAAAAGGCTCTCAAAGCGCACAATAATCCCGAAGCGCTCAAGATGCTCGAATTGGCAGTGAAATACTCCGAGCATTTGAAGCCTGACGATAAGTCCCGAGCTGAGCTCTATGATTCCTTCGGCAATGCCTTATCAAATGCCGGGGACCAAAAAAGATCAGAAGAATTTCTATTGAAGGCGCTGAAGCTACGTGAAGCGGCAGAGCCAAAAGACGATTTGATGATTTATAAATCCCTGATATTTCTCGGCACATTGTACCGAGATCAAAACAGATATTCCGAGTCAGAAGCTTTCTACCAACGAGCAATGAAGCTATACGAAAGCAAACCAGGTCCCATCGGCGTGCTGTTCCAGGCCACAGGGCTAACAGCGCTAGGAAGCCTTTATGTTCAAATGAGCCGCCCCGTCGAAGCAGAGGCTCTGCTACGCAAAGCGTTAGAACTTCGTGATTCCGTAGGCGAGCCCTCTGATACTGCATATGATGCCCTGGCCAGAGCACTTAGTTCGCACAACAAATACGAAGAAGCGGCCGAATGCTATAGAAAAGCATTAGCAATCGCGGAGAAGGAAGGAAATCCGGATCTGTTGGCAATATCGCAGGTAAATTTGGCGAACACGCTGAGCGATATGGGCAAATACACCGAGGCTCGCGAACTTATCAACAAGGCTACAAAAATCGTCGAGAAGAGCCGTGGGCTAACAGCACCACTGACCGCCACTTGCTACTCGAATTTGGCAGCTGTAGCGATAAACGAGGATCAGTACGCTGAAGCAGAAGGCTTGCTCAACAAAGCGCTTTCAATACACGAGCAAGCACTAGGTTCAGAAAGCGCAAGTGTCGGATACGATCTGGTCAAGTTGATGTCGGTGTACCGTAATCAGGGACAATATACAAAGGCTCAAGAGACAGGAGAGCGCGCGATTGCCATTTTCAAAAAGCAATTGGGACTTGATTCCATCGACACTGCGCGAGCCTTGAGCCAACTAGCCGATCTGTACAATAACCAGTTTCGTTTTGATGAGTCGGCAAAGCTATCAAAAGACATTATCCGCGTTATGAGCGAAAAGCTGGGCGCTGACTCTATCGAGTATGCAATCGGACTATTGCTCGAAGCAGAAATTGATAACGCCAAGAAAAATACCAATGACGCAATATCTAATATGCAGAAGGCGGAAGAGATACTTAGCGCTAACAAAAACAGCGAGCCTTCATTGATCGCACGAGTTGACCAAGAGCTTGCCGAATATCTGCAAACCGCAAAGAAATTCACTGACGCCGAAGCTAAGCTGCAAAAATGCATTGAAATCAGAGAAAAGCTATGGGGCACTGAAAGCCCCCGACTCGTCCCGAATCTACAAGCCATGGTCGAGATCTACCAGAGCCTGGATAAGAATCAAGCGGCTCAAGCACTGCGCGAACGCATTGCCAAAATCCGTCAGGTTACACCTGGACTTCCACGATCAATGTTCGAGCGCTCTACAGCGCCTCAACCCGAATCCAATATAGGAATGGGATCTCCACCGGTGAAGCAGAAGTGGCTGCTTGCAGTGGGCATAAGCAACTTCGCCAACCCCTCTCTGAACTTAAAATACGCCGCTAAGGATGCCGTAGATTTCTCTAACTTCTTGGTTCACGATGAAATCTTTTCTCCCGATCACGTAAAAGTGCTAACCGATAAATTAGCGACACGAGAAAACATTATCGATGCCCTTGGAAAAGGATGGCTTGGTAAGAAAGCTGGACAAGACGACCTCGTAGTGGTGTACATTTCCAGCCACGGCAGCATGGCGCACAGTGACGCAGGCGGCACAAACTTTCTAGTTGCACATGACACTGATGATAAAGCGCTGATTAGCACCGGCATTCCGATTCAATGGCTTTCACAAATGATCAAAGAACAGGTGCACTCAGATAAGGTTGTATTGATTATGGATGTTTGCCATAGCGGATCTGTTTCGGGGGATCCTATCGAAAAAGCCAATGAAGGACGCAAGATTATCGCGAGCGCAGATCTGTCCGGTGCAAAGTCAGTAAGCGGGCAAAAGGGCTTGAAGAGAGCGCTTCCTCAAATGAATGTGGATAATATCGAAGCCGGGTCAGGGCAAACGATCGTCTGTTCCAGTTCCTCTGATCAAAATTCCTGGGAATCGAAGCAATACCCGAACAGCGTTTTTACACGCCAGTTGATCGAAGCTATGCAAAAGGAAGGGTCGAAGGCAACCCTGGACCAATTATTCGCCGCAATGCGCAAGAAAGTTGAAAACGAGGTTCTGCAGGATCGTGGCGCCGTGCAAACACCCGTGATTTACAACAAGAATTGGAATGGGCCGTCGCCAGTGTTGTCGCTAAACTCACAACGAGCAAAAACGGAAACAGCCAGCAAGTAGAGCTCTCAAATGAGAGCCCAAACCTCTGCTCTGTTTGAAGAAAGCATTCTAGCTTTAGAAGCAGAGACGCTGGAAGGTGAACCCTGGGCCATCTTGCACACAAATTGCACGCTGAGTGTCTTACATTTCAGTGCATCACATCAATGGCGAGGGATTATGCCGGAAGACTTCAATTTTAAGCAAATAGCAGAAGATACGGTAGCTGGTGCAACAGCGGCGGCTACACTCTCCGAACAATACAACACCATTATGGGCAGAAGCGGTGCAGAAAGGAATGTGACCGCCAATCCGCAAACACCTAACGAAGTGCTAGTACCGTCATTCACCGATCTGCCACAAGGTAGCGCCAAGAGCGGGTCCAGCACCAGCGACAAAGCTACAAATGCGCCAGAAGATTCCACAGCAGGAAAACCCACCGTAGCTGACAAAGCCGTGTGCTCTGTTGGATCTGCAGCCTTCGGGGTCTGGGCAGTGGAAGCAGCCAAGGCAAGAAGTTTTTGGGAGGTAGGAATTGCTGCTGGCTTAGGAATTACGTATTCCGCGTACCTCTGTCGGAATGAGTTCGTTGATATGGGCAAAAGCATCAAGAACTACGTAACTGGATCGGATTCAAAAAAATAACCGAGTGGCGCTAAACTCTTCCAAGTCGCCTTTTTATGCAATTCGCGACGCGTGGAAAATCCTTCAGAACCATTTGAGTTTGTTCCGGATTGGATGAAGCGCCATTTATTGCCCCATACACATTGGCGAAGGTAACTTCGCGTCCCACTGAACCATTTTGAAGTAGAAAGCTGTGCTTGGTCCTATCTGCAGTACGCATTGTTGTTACATCGCCCTGATAAGCAACTTTAAAATCTTCACTCTCTGAATATTTGCCAACCGCCTGATTCATCGCAGCTCCGATCCCTTGCTTGAGGACACCTTCACCACGTCTTGACGGTCCCGAATTCGTATTCTCGGCGACCACAACCAATTTCCTGTTTGCCATGTGAGCGCCATCGACGTCGTTCCAGGTTTTACCTTCGGGCCATCCTGGCGGACGCTCATTCGCTAAAGACGGCGCTACATCGGAGATTTTGTTTACGACGGCGATTTTGTAGCCGGCATCGGCAAGCCGCTTGCGCTCTTCAACAGGAATCTTTTGAACTTCGCCCAACATCTTCTCGCGGAACTGCTCTGATGCCTTGTGGAGTTCTGTTTGCAATCCGGTGCTATCTGTAACCACGGCTTTGCCGTCTGCATTCACGTCTTTTTTGTAATTCTTATTCGAGTCGCTGAATTTATACTCTTCTGAATAGCCACCTTTGCCATCTTTCTTGCGCTCGACCGACCAATTATCTTCCGGTTTTGGTCCTGTGTGAGTTCTTACGAAACCATTTTCTGACCTAACCTCTGTACTACCTTTGCCGTCTTTTCCTTCAAATTTGATCGTATTGCCGTCACCAGATGTGGTGGTACGTCCCTTATCATTGATTTCTATCACAGTTTGGTCTGGAAGAGTGTGTCTCGTGAAATTCTTCGCGGCGTTGGTGAAAGTATGTTTTTCGCTATATCCTCCCTCAGCATCAGTTGTGGTTTCGACGTTATTCCCTTTGCCATCGCCGCGCACAGTCTTAAAGTCAGTGGGTTTCGGACCGAAGTGCGCTTCGTTGAATGGTCCATTGGGCGATTGCTCCGTTCGCGAATAACCAGTTCCATCCTTGCGGTTGACCAGGATATTGCCCTTCCCGTCGTCTGATTTTGTATAGTTCTGCTCCGGCTTTTCGCCCGTATGAACTTCAACGTAGCCGCCTTTGTCATCAGGCTTGCGCTCAAACTTACTTCCATCCTTTTCATCAACGCCGCGAATGATTCCGTCGGCGTCGGGTTTCAATGCAGCACGCTTTTGTTCTTCTGTTCGGGTCTCTTGCTCTGTGTTTGGCGGCTTTGGATCAGCAGTTTTTTCCGGAGTTCTCAGTCCGCCACCTTCAGTTTTCTTTGCCCAATTGGATTCGTAGTCGACCTTTCTTCCTTTGGAATCCTGTTGCTGCGATATTGCACCGTCTTTCTCAACGATGCCGCGCAAGACTGCTTTAGAATGCCCATTTTGATCGTTAGTGAACACTCCTACTAAGCGACGCTCACCAACCTTTGCTTCAGTAATTTCGTATTTGCGGCCGTCCGGTCCTTTGAATGATTTCTGCCCTTGCTTGTACATTTCGTCCGCGATGCGGATTTTGTCCTCATTGCTTGTGTTCGGATCAAGCATTTTTTCCGCAGGCGTCTTTTCGGGCTTAGCTTCCGGTGCGGCGTTTGGATTATTTTCGGCAGCATCCGCCGCCGGCTTCTTCTTCGCTGCTTCAGAATTCGGATCCACTTCCGTTGCCGCGTCCGCCGCTGGTTTCTTCTTCGCCGCTTCAGAATTCGGATCCACTTCCGCTGCCGCGTCCGCCGCTGGTTTCTTCTTCGCTGCTTCAGAATTCGGATCCACTTCCGCTGCCGCGTCCGCCGCTGGTTTCTTCTTCGCCGCTTCAGAATTCGGATCCACTTCCGCTGCCGCGTCCGCCACCGGCTTCTTCTTCGCTGCTTCAGAATTCGGATCCACTTCCGCTGCCGCGTCCGCCACTGGCTTCTTCTTCGCTGCTTCAGAATTCGGATCCACTTCCGCTGCCGCGTCCGCCACCGGCTTCTTCCTCGCCGCTTCAGAATTCGGATCCACTTCCGCTGCCGCGTCCGCCACTGGCTTCTTCTTCGCTGCTTCAGACTCGCCACTAGCAGTATCTGACTGCCCGTTGGCGGAAGGTTTGACCTTAACGACCTCTATCTTGCCCTTGCCGAGTCCTTCTTCCAGAGGGCGATCAGACTGGGTAAAACCATCCTTCTTAGGAATAGCGCCCTTACTAAAGCTCGTCGAATAAATTGCGTTGTCGAAAACAAGACCGCTTAACTGTCCATTATCCCGCTGGACGGACTGACCATCTGGTTGGTTGGCCTTCGCCACAGCGCCTTTCTCTGGCAAGCCAGCGCCTATGATGGCCTGGTTAAACTCCTTGTGAAAGCCATCGGTTTCATCAGCAGCGGAAAGATCCTCCGGAGGCGTGTTAGTACCATCCGAGACTTTCTTTGCCGGCTGATTGTCGTCGCCTTCTGCCATCCGGCTTCCCACTCCGCCAGCCTGACCCTTTTAGACTATTCCCGCTGGCGGTACACTTAAAACGACAATGCTAATAGTAACGCGAGAAAAATCACGGCGTGGAAAAACTGTGGGGATGGGATTCGAACCCATAACGGGACGCTTAACAGGCGTCTGCTCTACCAGTTGAGCTACCCCACATTTATAGGCGCTCCGGAGGTTCGCTGGGCTGTCGCCCCTCTCACCTCCTCCGCTCTTACTATCTCGATTCTGCACTTCTCCTTTCTTAGATTTCGCTGGGCTGTCGCCCCTCTCACCTCCTCCGCTCTTGCTACCTCGATTCTGCACTTCTCCTTTCTTAGATTTCGCAGGGCTCTCACCTCCGCCGCTATTACTACTCGAAGTACCTTTCTTAGTTGTGCAATGAACTAAATGGGTCGAGAAGGTGTCGAACCTTCGCCTCGCTGCTTAAAAGGCAGGTGCACTCCCGTTATACGATCGACCCGAAGGCGCGCCAAAGCGCCAGGCACCGCAATCGGTACCATCAAAATTCTCCATGCGACATCGAGCAACGATGCAATGCACCGAATGCGATACCGCGCGAAATGACGAATCAAGAAAGATGTTTTATTGGCAATGCATATTTTTATTCATTAAAATCATCCCAGCGATCCTCAACGAAAGGAAATGCGTACAAACAAAAACGCCCGCAAAGCTTGGCTCGCGGGCGTGAAAGGCGTCAGAGACTTCTTTATGCGCGCGCTCCTATTCGGCAGAACTTTTTATTCTTGCCAAACAATTTATTAGCGCTCGCGACAAAGAAAAACATAATCACCTCAAAACTATACTTCCATTATATCGACAAATCGAAATCTGAAAAGAGCAAATTCGTAAAATCCGATCAATGATACAAACGAAAAAGTCAAACATCGAAATAAGGAGCCAACATTACCCCCGCCGCATAATCCCCATGGCGGCTTGCTCAATCTTCTTCGCTTCTGATTCTTTATTAAGCGCTCTTAGAACCTTGGCATAATTCTCTAGAATCATCAGCTCTTCCTTATGCAATGGACCAAGTGCTTTTCTTCGCACATCCAAAGCTCGCTGATAAATAGGCTCTGCCTCACCCGATCTTCCTTGAACTCGCAAACAATTACCAAGATTGTTTAGAACGGTAGCAACTCGATTGTCCCAAGTTCCGAATTCTTTCTCGGCTTCCATCAGAGCCTGGCGAAAGTAGGACTCAGCTTCCGCCTGCTTCCCCTGGCTCATCAGCTGCTGAGCGCTAAGATTGAGTCTTTCCCACATACACACCTCATCTTGCCCAAGAATAAAAAGGATGCCGCGAAACGAAATGGCACGAAGTATACAGTATTGGGTCCACTAAATCAGTAGCTCAAACTCTGCATGAAATCACGGGCAGCGTGAATGTCCCTGAGGAGTCCAACACGAGGCCAATTAATGCGCTGCTGGATAGCCGCCAACACCTGCTGGCACGTGAAATGGAAACTTAACCACAGCATTTCCCAAATGCAACGCGACTTCTGCATCATCGTAGCGCTCGCGCAAGAACAGCACAAGTCCTGTGCGCGCACCACCTGGTTCAATAATCGTGGGGCGGATGGAAGAAGCACTTCCGCGCATAAAAGTAAGAAGATCAGAATCAGCTTGAGGTTTGTGCCCTTCGTAGTAGAATTCCTCACGAGTCACAATGGGCGGTGCTTCGCGCAAATTCGTATCCCAAGCTCCATAGATTCCAAAAACGTTATTGCCGTAAAAATCATCCGGGTCAAGCGCACCATTTTTCAAATATCCAGGTATTTTTCGCGAACGCTGAATGTGTTCGAACCAGCGGCGCCGCCAGGTCAAGCCCAATACAACGTCCTCTTCCAGAACGTTATCCAAATAAGCTGGATCGCAATAGTACAAAAATTTGCGCCCCGGATTCACCTTCTCTAAAGTCACTTTTCCCACTGCAACCGCCAGCGGTTTCTTGCTGCAATTAGCCAGCGAAATAAGAACGGCCATGTGCTTTTGACTTCGCACCAGCGTGCACGCAACTCGCAACCCATCGATAACCATATATTTGAATGGATAAAGCGGATCGCCGATCTGACGGCTGCCGGGCATCCCATCAATCCAATCATATTGGACTTGACCGAGCTGCTCATCAGTCTTATCCAGCTGTACGGCATCATCCTTAATAGCCAGCGCCTTTTTCATCGACTCATTAGCAGCGTCTTCATTACCGAGCTTCTTCTCCGCAATCGCCAAGCCATAGAAAGCCTCGGCGTAATCCAATCGGTCACGCCCAGGCTCAAGTTCAAGAGCCGGCAGCGCTGCTTTAAAGCTTTGCTTTGCATGATCATAATAAGTTTGCTTTGTCTGTATTTTGCCGATTAGAATGCGGCAAATTGACACGTCGTACGGCTTGCCATTCTTCTCCAGGGATTGCAGACACTGTTCGGCTAGCTTAACGGCTGCATCATACTTTCCTTCCTGCATAAGTAAGTCAGCATAAGCAAAATTGAATCGAGCACATTCGGCCGATTCTGCACCAAAGTTTGCGAAGCACTCTCCACGCACCTCGTTAAGAACCGTCCGAGCATGCGACGGTGACTCCATTCCCAGGTAAGCCTCGGCTAGACCTAACCTGGCAATCACTCTTTCCTTTTCTGTAGCTCTGGTCTTACGCAACTCGATACTTGCTCGAGACAAACGCTTCTCAGCTTCAACATAGAGGCGCGCATCGAGGGCTTTCATCCCAATCTCAAAGTCCTTCGATGCCGGAACCTGCGCGCGAAAAGTGGCAGAGCCTTTCATAACGGAGGACTCTGCATGAGAACTTGCAGCAGCGCCCACCGAAAGAAGCAGCAGACTCAAAGCGATGGAACTTTTCAAAAGCTCGCCCATAACCAAAATACCGGTTGCCTCCGCATACATCTGTAAAGTATCACACAGCTGCTTAGAACGCAGTTTTTGACCAATCCAACTTCATGAATCTTGGAACTAAAGCCTGGGTATAGCTAGAGATAGAAAGGTTCTGAAACGGCAGAAGTGAATCTAGTCGGACAAATTTTCGATCAGCGCTACGAGATCTTAGAGCTCCTGGGAGTGGGGGGTCTGGCTACTGTTTATAAAGCGCAGCAGATGGAAATAGGCAGAATTGTCGCATTAAAACTTCTGCACGCTCGATTTTCAAACGATCACGAATTCAAAGCGCGCTTCTTGCAAGAGGCGCAAACTCTCAACAAATTGTCCCATCCCAACATAGTCAGCATTTATCATATCGGCTGCGCGGAGGATGGTACGCTCTACATAGTTATGGAGCTAGCTGAGGGAAGAAGCTTGGCTCAGATTCTGAATGAATTGGATCGCCTCGAGACGCTAAAAGCATTGGATTACATCAAGACGCTCGCAGATGCACTTTCATATATTCATAAAAATGGCATCATTCATCGTGATCTGAAGCCTGCCAATATCATCATTTGCGATGAGGATGGACGAAGCATTCCAAAACTAATTGATTTTGGTTTATCCAAAGTGAATTTCCAGACGCAACGACTTACAGCGACCGGTGAGTTGATCGGAACGCCTGATTACATGAGCCCCGAGCAGTGCCGCGGTCACCAAATAGATGCATCGAGCGACGTCTATTCGCTAACAGTGTGTCTGTTTGAAGCTCTGACTGGACGAAAGCCCTACGAGGCTGATACGGCAGTGGGAATAATTTTTCAGCACATGAATGAACCTATTCCTTTGATAAAACCGGCAGACGTTCAACAATTCCACCCAAAGTTAAACGACCTCTTCGCAAAAGGAATGGCAAAGCGTCCAGCGGATCGCTTCGCTTCTATGGATGAAATGGCTGGTGCTATTGCGACACTTAGCAAAGAGATGGTAGATCGCCCAAATGGTAGCACCAGTCCGCCGAAACCACGAACAATCATCCTGGCTATTATCGCAGCTGCGATTCTCATACCGGCAGTATTCATTTACTTTGATAGAACTCAATCGAAGAAAGGCAGAGGAGAAAGCGGCACCAGCGGTACCACCACAATTATTCCAATATCAGTTTCCGCTCTTCTTGAATTTAGTAGCACGCCCAACATAGCGCCGCTTGCACGCGAGTTAAGCTCCTGCAGGGCTTACTCACAACTGTCTCAGAAGGGATCTCCCGTTCCGCAGTCGGTCCGGATAAAAGCACAGCGGTATTTCGCGATGATGCTCGCCGAAGATTACTTGCCTGCCACGTCACTCAGACTCTGTCAAAAATTGCTCAAAGAACATCGAAAGCTGCCAATTGGAGCGACTGCCGAAGGCAACCCCGCAGTGGACTACAACTACATTGCGATGTCGACAGCTGCCACATTGTTTGACTTTGGCGAGAAGGAATCCGCAAAGAAGGTTCTCTTCGAACTACTTCATGCCAAAAATCTCTCCGTAATGAATCGAGCCGGTCTTAGTCGAGAGTTGCTGAAAGTAGGTGAAGTAGAAAAGGTCGGAGATCTTAGCAAGAAGGCTCAGGATACCCGCGATTTAGCTGAACTTTCCCAAGCGTACAGAGCGTTCGGCTTCGATCAAGAAAGCATAGAGTGCGGCATTAAGGCTGCCGAGGCCCATATCCAACCATATGATTTTGAGTACGCCTACACTCTATTGAACAGGGCAAAATCATATCTGCTGCAGGGAAAAGCGGAACTCGCCCATGAAGACGCGCTTCAGCTCTGGAAAATTAACGATGGACTTGCCGCGCGACGATACAGGTTGGACACATATCTGGCCTCGCTAGCCCGCTTATTCGCCATGCTGGGCGACTATGATCACGCTATCTTGGCCCTATGCAAGATCTATGAAATCGAGTCGACAACAAAGGATAAGCAATTAGCAACGACCAAAAGAGACGTTCTAAAATTGATTAGAACGGAAGGACCGCAAAAACTTCCTGGGCTGATAAAAGATATGTTGCACTCAAAATTCTCGCCGCAAGAGAAATGCGAGCTGCTATACGAGGCTGGAAAACAGTACTGGCCTTATCGCTCTATCTTCGATGCAATCGCCATCGATATATTGAAAAGGTCGCCTGAGACATCCATCGATAAAAAAATGCATGCACGGCTTCTTCGCATGGCGGCCGCTGATTCGGAGAATGCAGGTTACAACACCTTAGCGATTAAATATTACGACGAGCTATTGGGCTACATCCTGAACTACGGATTCATCGAGAGTGATGACCCTGACCTTTCATTCGGCCAGGCACATGAAACTCAAGCGAGAGTTCTCCGCATGCTCGCTACAATTTCTAGAACTAATTCAGGCGAAGCTGAAACCCTCCTTCGCAAAGTCCTATCTAAGAAGGGCTGGCAAAGCTGTTCACCGGCGATTTTGCAAATCGCTTATTGGTACCAGTTGAGAGATGTGATAGCCAAGGTAGCTGCAAATCCGGAGAGCGCGAGTAATGCACTGAATAATGCGAAAGTAAGCATGAGACGAAACGATCTGAAAACAGCTCGCCTAGTGCTGGACAAAGCTCAGCAAATGCTGACTCAAAGTCCCGATCGCGACCTGCAAATCCAGATTTACTTATTAGAAGCGTGCTATCACATCGAGCGTAATGAGTTACCAGACGCGAAGAGATTCTTGATCGCAATTGAGCCACTACACATCGAACATATCAAAACGTTTACGCTAAGGGATGAGCTGTGCAGGACATACATTCTATGTTTGATTCTGACAAGACTGGACGATCAAAGGCGTGGCTTCACCAAAGAACTATGCAAACTAGAGGGCTTTCAAGCCCAGTCCAAGTGGATTGTTTGGTAGTTCCAGAATACTCATCTCAAGCTTTGAGAATTCCACCGTGATTCCGTCGGCTGAACGCGCCAAATTGGAGTAGACTGGGCCTTTGGGCTGCACAGAGAAACTAACGGTTACATCTTGAACTTGCGCGCCATCAATTATTGGCTTAGCTGGAACGGCCATTTCGAAATCGTTCTCAACTCCGCCTACACCAGAACCGATGCGCAGTGGGACCCAAGGGGGATCGTAGGAGAAAACAGTTCCGTCTGGTTTCAGATATTTAAACGACACCACAACTTTCGCAAGCCCTGAATCAGCAGCTATCGTTTTCGACTTACCTTTTATGGACATGATCCAAAGGGTCTGATCGGAGACCTCGGTGGTAGGTGAAAAGCTCGGCGAATTCTCTAAGTCGAGGGTTATTGAGGCGGGCTTTGCAGAGCTAACTTTAACCCAAGCGTCAAGCCCCGACAAAGAGGAAAGAGCGCTCTTAGTAGTAGAGTGTGCGTCCTCAGCAGACTCAGTGTTGTTGGCGATAACTCCAACCGGCGGAGGAGAAACCAGCAAGGCTACGTTATAAGCACCACGCTGATGACCGATAGTGCTCGAGAGATCAGTATCGTACACTTGCCGGTTAGCCAGCGGAACTTTGATATCGTATCTAGTATCAGTCAATCCGCGCGGATTTTCCACTCCATAGAAAGCCTTTTCCCATGAGTAGTCACTTACGCTAGGCAGCATATGTTCCTTGCTGGACAGAATTGAATTTCCGAATATTTGCAGTGGTATTACGCTGTTATTTGCCAGCTCCACATCAAACCACAATTGGTCATGTCCAGAAGTTGATGCCTGTTTCTTAGCTTCTGTCAGAATGCCTTCAGGAATTCGAATCATCGTCCACTGCCGCTGGTCGAGATTCGCCATGTCTGCTGAATAGCTCAGGCTGGACCACATCCGCTCGCCCTCGCGCTCGACATGACCCGGACTGGTCTCCAAAAACCTCTCAAAACTTTCTGCAAAGCAAAGGCTCGGTAGAACTGGTCCAGGTAGTTGCTCCCCATTGACAGTAACCTGCAATCCATCTGCACGTTGGCGAACACCCTGGGTATCGATCAAAAGAAAGACGGATTGTCCCGCAAGGAGATTTGCCTCCTTCATATCCATATATATGGTTTGTTTTAGCGAGCGCCCACTGCTGATTTGCTCAGACCATTCGCCAACGCGACCGTTGGCACGTTCGGGTATGACAAAGAGCGGCAGTAATGCAATTATCGAACAGGCAGATATCCACTTCGAAATAGACTTGTGTCCCTGCATCTTATGAATAAGCAAGAACACCATTGCGCCCAATAACAGCAAGCAAGCGCTGCGCATAAATGCAGCCAGAGCCCAGCTCATCTGGAACGTCCACCTGTTAGCAAATTGCGAAATTGAATCAATAAGAGAGGGGCAATCTATTTGCTCGAGAACGAACAAACTCAAGGCGGTCAAGACAATACTTGCGCCAAGTCCACGCCACTGCGTCCTTTTCAACATTCCAGCAATGAGCGTAATGGCAGCAGCGGCAAAAATGATGAACTCTGGAATTGAGGAAAGGTTGTAGCGCGGAACAGTTATGAATGAGAAGTAAACACAGTGGAAAGCAAGGAGTCCGAAGAGAAATGTGCGACAGAATACTTCGCGTTTTGAAATCTGCTGTGAAAGCGATGTGAATGCGGCGCAGGCCAAGCCGAGGATTCCGAAAAGCACAAGAAGCTGGTGATAGAGAATCTGCGAATGGAATGTGAATGGTCCAATTGCAGTTCGGAAATCGTTCCATGGATATTTGAATAGGCGCAATGGCTTATCCAACATCAAACGAGTCCAACGCACCGGATTCTTTTTCACTGCAGAAACAGCTAGATCGCCGAAGCTGCGAGACTCAACTCCGCGCCCATCAGGATACGGATAAGATAGCCAACCTTGAATGTCGATGTTGTTTCCGATAAAGAAGTTATATCGACCGACGCGATCGACAACTAACCCGCCAGTTCCAAAAGCAAGCTTTTGAAAGCCTAGCCACGGTATGGCAATCAAAGAAAAGCCGAGCAGCAGTGGCAAAAGCCAAACGAAGCTTTTCAGCAACTTTTTCGGCTCGAACTTATGCTGACCATATTTTTGTAGAACAGTAAGCGGCAAAAGCACCAAACTAAGTGCCACCATAATGGACCGCGCAAGCTGGAGAGCAGCGCAAAGGAAGCCGCATACAAAGATCAACGGCGCGGAATTGCCACCCTTACGAAATCCGCGGACCGCCAGATAAGAGATTGCCGTTAGCAGACAAGTCGCAAAGGTTTCCGAATACAGGCGTCCGCTGTTCACAATAAATGCGGGATAGAAAACTGCCAGCCAACCAGCTACGATGCCTGTTTTCTTGCCAAACGACTCACTTGCAGTAGCGGCAATCATCACACAAGTGAGCGCGGATACAAAAATATTGCCAGTGATTAACGCCGGCCAAATTCCAGTTATCGATTGGTTGGCTTGAGCAATATTTGATCCGAGCCCACCGACGACGGCAGTAATCGCGAGAAATGCGGGGAAGACAGGGCCACTAATGTAGAAGTCCTTCATTGGTGCAAGTGTATTGCGCACCATAGTCCAGTCGCTTGCTGCTCCGTGCCCAGTCAAACACCCCCAGGCTGCGCTCCAGAAGGCAGCATTGAAGTTTTTCATGTCAAGCAAGAGCTGCGCGTTTTGGATGTATTCGAATGCATCGCAGGATGCAAAATTATTAGTGTGCTCAAATGCGAAATTGAAAATCCAGCGAACTACAAAAGCGGCCACAAAGATAGCGGAGAGAGCCAGCCATCCTGCAGCTGGAAGATCCTCTTTATTTTGGGCATCAGAAATTGGAGTTGAGGCAGGCGCAACGGAGGTCTCTGCATTCTCTGCGGGGACCTTTGCTTTTTCTACAGTGTTGCTTGAGTGACTCAATCTATTTCCTCTGTTTCAGACCGTTACTCCGTCTCTTCCTTTCAGCGCCGGCTGAGTTCTCGCTCTGCAAATTTGTTTTGAGACTGCGCATATTCAACATTCTGTCGATTAGCCTCATCGATAACTTTCTGCAATGGATTATCTTGCTTTGAACGCACCTGATTTTCTAACCAGCGAACAAGGGCTGGAGCTTGGTCAGGGCGCCGATTGAATGGACGCGTCACAATCTTACAAACAGCAAGCGACAACTTAGCAAAGAATAGTCGCGGACGGTGCATCATATGGTGCAACCAATAAGACAATCTGAATCGATACGACTCCTGGTACATCAAGTTGTAAATCATGCGATCCATGCAATACAACATCATTGCAGCATCGGGCACCGCTTGGTCTACAGGACGGCGATATAGAGAGTGTTGGTTCGCACGATGTTTATCTATCGCAATGTCATAAAGTCGCATCGTTTCTTCTGCGATTTTCTTGCGCTGGAATTTATCCAATACTCTTTGTCGAGCATTTTTACTTAAGAACTGCCTGTATTCAGGCTCTTTGATCAACTTGATGATAGCGCCAGCAATAGCTTGTGGATCACGGGGCGGAACTATCATTCCGGACTCGCCATCCTCGATGTATTCACGGGTGCCACCAGCGGAGGTGCCAATCACTGCACGACCACAAGCCATAGCTTCAAGACAGGTATACGGCGAGTTATCGTAAAGCGAAGGCACAACAGAAATGTCTGCTGATCGATAATACGCAGGCAGCTCGCTCAAAGGAATACGAGGAATAAAGGTGACATTGTTTTCGCATCCGGCGGCTTTCAGCGTATCCTTGAGGTCAGCCAAAACCGAACGCTGCCCCCCACTGGCGTTAATTGTGTCGTCGCCAATAATGATGAATTGAGTTTGCGGGCATTCTTTCAAAACAGAAGGAATGGCATCAACTAAATATTGAATGCCCTTTCTCTCCTCTAAACGTCCAACGAAAAGGACCTTGATCTTGTCGTCCCTGGCGATGGTGAGCGGACCGTCGGGGCTGAACTCATCAGGGTCGATAGGATTGCGAACTATCGCAATGCTCTCAATTGGGCAAGGCAGATCTTTCGCAACGAATTCCGCCAGGTCCTGGCTAGGGCAGGTAAGAACATCAGCTCCAGCCATCGCCACTCGCTCAAGCATGGCAACAAAAAGGTGATCGAAGGTAGCGGCAGTGTTGTGCAAATTCTCAGCGATAAACTTGGAATGAGGTGTATAAAGTCTCACCACAAGCGGGATGACGCGCGTCACAGAAGCATAGATAGACTCGGCCAGCAGCTCTGGTGATTCGGCAACATCGAAGGGCTTTGCGCGGTGCAATTCGTGAAATTTGCGCCATAAGCCAAGCGTAGTCAGCATCACATAGCGACTGTAAGGCATGCAGCGATTGACTGCATCTAGATCGCCTTCCAATTTGTAGGGAAGCACGCGGTGAACTTTGACGCCATTATCGTCAACGACTTTTTCTGTCTCTTTTGCCAGGGCGACGACCTCGACTTCATTGCCGAGCTCCTTCAAGCCGTGCGCCAAATGACGCACAAAAGTGGCGATACCGCCGAAACCAGTTTCCGGTGGGTACTCGCGAGAAATAAGACAGATACGCATCGATAAGTTTCCTTCACGATAACTGATACTTCGACCAGCATCGAGCTATTTTAGGCTTACTTCTTGTAATCTGTTTGAGACGGCTCTTATAGAGGCGGTATCATTACATTTTTGCCTTCAGCCCATGCGGCAACTATGAAACGAGTCTTACTTACAGTCCACAAATTCTTTCCAGAACACAAGGCGGGTACGGAAGTACTGACGCTAAAAGTGGCGCAGGAGCTTATACGCCGCTCATACGAGGTTCTGGTAGTAACGGCCAATCCACCCGATCAGGACGCTCGGCACGCGACCGGAGAACGAACGCAGGATTACGTTCATGACGGCGTGCCTGTTCATTCGATTGGCGAGCCTTTGCGTTTGCAGGGTTTCACATTTGCTCACGAATTCCAACACCCCGCCATTGCGGAACATTTCGCCGGAATCATAGAAAAATTTCAGCCAGATATATTGCATATTTTTCATGCGCAAAATCTTTCTTCAAGCATCATCGATACGGCTGTCGAGAAAAATTTACCAGTTATTTGTTCGACTACGGATTTCTGGTTCGTTTGCCCAATTGTCCAGTTGAAAAAGCCGGATGGATCCGTGTGCCGGGGTCCAAACGCGATGGCGACGAATTGTTTGACTTGCTATACGCCACATTTACTTCCACCGAAATCAGAATTCGTTGAGGCGCTGAAGAATAAGTATCCTCAACTTCAAGCGCCGCTGGATTCGAGCCCGGCGCTTATGCGCGACTTTGTCGAGAATTCGCTTTTCACCGCCTACTCAGCAAGCAAGATTCCGAGCGCTGCGGCAGCAACAATGCAGCGACCGGCGATTCTCAGAAAGGCAGCAAATAAGACGAAAGCAATTATGGTGCCAACGCAATTGATGCGCGACATCTTTGTTGAGAATGGAATTAGTGCCGAATTGATTAGGCACGTGCCCTTCGGAATTGATAGCGCGCCGCTGATTCCATTTCAGAGAAAAACAGAAAGTGACCGGTTGCGCATAGGATTCATCGGAACTCTTTTTGAGCACAAGGGACCAGATCTACTGATCAAAGCGGTGCAGAGCTTGCATGAGTCCGCCGCGGTTGAATTGAAGATTTATGGCGATCCTGGTCAATTTCCAGAGTACGGTGATTTCCTGAAAAACTTAGTAGCGTCAAATCCTAAGCACAGGGATGACATCAAATTCCTTGGAAGCTTCCCGAACTCCGAGCTCGGATCCGTTTTGCAAAACATGGATGTATTGGTCGTTCCATCGCGCTGGTATGAGAATACACCGCTGGTAATCCAATCAGCGCTTGCGAGCAAGACTCCACTCATTGTCACCAATCTCGGTGGCATGGCCGAATTGATCAAGCACGATTACAACGGATTACTTTTCGAGTTAAATAGCTCAGACTCGCTCGCACACCAGCTGAACAGAATGCTTTCTGAGCCACATCTTTTAACGTCACTGCGCGAGAATATCGCTCCTGAACGCACCATCCCGCAAATGGTCGACGACATTGAAAAGGTCTACAGAGAGGCCGGCGTCCTTTAGTTGAAAGCGCTTAATCAAGCCTGTCTGTGGAAAACGTCAACTCGCCTAATTGCAATTGTCGACAAGCTAAGATGTATCAAGCCCTGTATAAAGAAGACGTATTTCGGCCACTCTGGATACGGCTCTAAATCACTTATCAGAGAAGCGGTTAGACCACACACTAGGATGCTGGAAAGCATAAAGTAGACAGGAAGGTAGGCAAATCTCCTTGGTGCTTCAGTTAGAGCAACCAGAGAAAGCGGTGACCAGGCAAGAAATCCGAGTACGTAGAGTAACTGAACAAAATTGAACTCGTTCCTATTGGTCTCTAGTCCGAGAATCTCTGCACCGTTGAAAACTGCGGTGAGAAATCCTAGAACAATCCCAATTGATACGTAGGATTCGAACAATGGATTTAGCTGAACATCCCTCTTGGATCCAAAAATTAGCCAGCAGATTCTGCCGGCGCAGAAAATGGCCCAGCAGAAACCAATAGCTAGCGAGAAACCTTCCATTGTGCGGAAAAAACACCTTTGATAACAACATAGCAAAAACACAAAGGACTTAGCTCTAGAAGACACAGTAACGAGAGCGATTACAAATTTCTCATCTTCAATATTGAACTTTTTGGACAGTCCTGCCGACTAACGGATAGGAGTAGAGATTTCGCGTGGGCAAACGAAACTTTTGACCGTGGCGCGTGTATCTAATGGTGTACGGGGCTGGTCGGGACGGTTGGTTATGACAACTCAAACTATAGTTAAATGCGCAAACTGCAACGGACTGAACGCTCATGGGCTGCCGTTTTGTATGTTTTGTGGAAGCAGCTTGGTCGGCACTGACGACGTGAAATTGATAAGTCCGCGGCCATGCAATGCCTGTAGTGTGGTGAACCCGCTCAGCCAAAAATATTGCGTCAGCTGCGGAGCCACGATGAATCCGTCGCGAGAACACACTGTGTTAGTGCAGCAAAAACCGGCATTGGCTCTAAGCTCACCAAGATCGAAACAGAGAGAAAAGAAGCAGCGGGCAGAGAGAAAGACACGCCAAGCTATAATCAGTGCGGCTGCCGCCGTTGGAATTGTTGGGTTGCTGGTGGGTGGCGCTTACCTCTATTCCCAAAATCAAACAGCGCAGAACACCGGGTTGCTCGTTTACGCGTCGCCTTCAGGGGCAGATGTTTTTGTTGAGGACTCTCACAACTGTTTAGTGAAAAGTGGAAAAATAAAATCGAACGGAGAACTTCTTCTTAAAGGAATGGCTGCCGGCCGCTATTCTCTAACGGTGAGCAAACTTGGATACAAACCAAACGAGCAATCCGTTGTATTGGTTTCAAACAAGATCGCTTCAATTGGCATCCCGGAGCGAATTGATCTGCTATCACTAGATCCGACGCCTTCACCAGCTGGCATTATCGCCAGCTCCACGTCCGCCGCTGTGCCAATCTCAAAAAATGGAAATTCGGCAATATCCACAATCAAATCATCTCAGCCGGCTAGGAGCGAAGTGCCGAGCTCCAAGATCGCGCAATCGAGTGGGGACTTCCGCAAGAAACCATTGCCCGAGCCAGAGGCAAGGGGCGCGAAATCCATCACCGAAACAAGGAAAGCAATACCAGAACTAGAACATAAAAACAGCGAGACGGCGACCACGACTTTGCAAGGCGAAAATGAAGAAGTTGCTACAAGCGACGATCCACCATCCACACAGCAAGCTCTGCCAAACGACGAACCATTCATTCCGAACAAATTCATGCGTCGGCGAATGCAGAATCCGCATATGGACCGCCGATTTGCTCAAGGACTCAATGGACCATTTCGCGCCGTTGGCTACCCCACAATCCTGCCTGGCAATCCACCTTTTGATGAAGCAAATGCGCAACGGTCACTCAATGATCCAGACAGCCCGGCCCATAGCAAACGATTCAGGCCGAACATCCACCAATTTATGAAAATGATTCAAAACCAGCCACTCAGACCAACAGCTGAGAATCGATAACAGCTAGCCATTGGAGTGGGACCTCATTTCCCGGCACTCTCACTTGAGAGAAGCTTCAACAGCATCCTTCATCGAGAAGGGAAGCTTTATCTCACTTTGCTGCTCCGGCAAGTTCCGAATCAAACGCTGAATTTCGGAGACCGAAGCACCATAGCTGACGTTCCAGTTCTCCTTATACGCAGCCGCTGTATGAACTGAAACAATCTCGCCCTTCGAATTCACCACAGGTCCACCTGAATTGCCGCAACGCGTGTATGCGAAATAGGCGTTTTCCGGATAGATTCTCCCGACAAACGCATTCTTTTTCTCGATGTTACTTTTGACGAAACGTTGCGTCGGCTCGACGCGATGGTATAAGCCGGGAGACACGAACATATTGTCGTTGCCAGCCGGATGACCGAACACGAATATTTTTTCACCATCATCCACTTTGCGCCCGGCCAATGGCAGCGGCTTAAACTCCTTTGCTGGAACATCTATTTTGATCAAAGCCATATCAGTGTTGAGATCATGCGAAAGCAATCGCGCCGGATAGAGGTCACCGCTTGCGGTGCGCACAGACAACTTCGTAGCGTCGAAAACAGCATGCAACGCAGTTGCAATAGTTCCATTGCTATTAACGAATGCGCCCGAGCCGTTCCAGGTGTCAGCCACGTTTCGTTCGTTCACGGCTTCGACTTTCACCACAGACTCTCGAACATCACTGTATAACTTCGCCATCGGATCATCCTTATGCCTTGTGCTAAGCAGTACCTTGCGATTCTGCCTCTCTAAGACAGGGATCTTTATATAGTCCGGACCCAGATTATGCGAGAGATGCTTCTCCTGAATGCCAGCAATGGTCGGTCTGTCGTTAGCCATTGTTTCTATGACCTGCCTAAAATACTTCGGTCGGAAGTTGATTTTGCTCGGCGGTGAATTCAAAAATGTGTTTATAGCTTCCTTTGTCAATTTGGGCACGAAATAGGACGGATCGCCGTACGACATTTCCGTAGTCATGCGCAGCTCTGGAATTACCAGCTCGTCGGAGATCGGTGGATTCTTCTGCGGAGCAGGCGCTTCTGGTAGAGGCGAGTTCCTGTTGCTGCGCGTTAACTGCCCGGCACTCATCGAATCGGAAAGCGCCCGATTGCTGATTTCACGCGGAGATATACCCGCCAATCCATCGTTGAAGCTATCGCGTGCTTTTAGTGCCGGTCCTGTACGTTCTAGCTGAGCTTTGCGCATCCAGCCAATGCCGGTCGAAGTACAATGTGCGGCTCCGGCACCAGCAGCCATCAAAAGCGTCTCAACCGCTACTGGACCCAAAGCTTCGGCTACCCGCTTCTGTGCTAAGTCTGGATTGTGCTCCGCAACTTGAAGCGCCCCACAGGCTTCTTGAACGCCTCCGAAAGCCTCTTGTCCCAATTTGAGAACACTCATCCCACTCAACATTGCCGCAGGAATAGCGATGCACTTTGGAGCAACATTCAAAGCCAGCCCAAGCGCTACACCACCAGCAAAATGAAAGGCTGACCCCAATGGATCAGCGGTCATCTTTGATATTCCATGGGTCTTAACACCATCGAAAATCCCCGCTGCAAGAATTCCAGCCTGCTGTGACGGACTCGCATTCTCTTTCGAACAACTCAACAGGTTTGCCCCAGCAAAATCGTCAAGCAAACGCTGCCTAGCAGCATCATTTGCGTTAGGCCGTTCCGAAAGATCTGAAATCAATTCCATATGCACGTCACCACAGGGCTTTTCGCCATTCTCCTCGGCCACACGGAAAACGCCATGCGGAAACTGCGATCTGAATGCGTAGAACCCCAGCAAGCCAATGCTTGCAAAGCTTGCGCTATCCTATGGCGAATATCCAGTCGACGTATTATACTGTAATACGAGATATTACGGAGCTTCAGAAATGAATACGATCAGCGCAAAATTCAGCGACGATGACCATCAGAAGCTAAATCAAATTTGTGAGGCTTTGCACATTGATAAAAGTGAGGCTTTGCGGCGCTCAGTGCAGCAGGCCTGGCTAGCTTTACAGCTGGGACGCACCTTTCTGGAACGCGCAGGCGGACATCCAAAGCATCTACTAAATGCCGATAAGCCAGTGGGTTCCGATAAGGCTAGCCGACGAAAGGAGATTTCCAAATATCTGGACGAGAAACGAGACAAACAGAAGGCTTACCGTGATCAACTTAAGAAAAGGATCAACGACAGGTCATCAAGCTAATGGCTTCTCTGATAATTGATACAGGACCCATAGTTGCATATTTGGATGCTAGGGATGATTTACATGATGTTATTACTCAGTTTATAGGATCATTCAAAGGACAATTCATCACTACATTGCCCGTCATTACCGAAGCTATGTGGATGCTGCGCACTGATCACAGGGTTCAAAATGAGCTGTCTTTGATCCTTGCTCGTGAACTGATCAAAATTGAGAACCTAACACCTTCAGATTTTACGTTCATTTCTGAGGTCAACGAAAAATATCGCACACTTCCGGCGGACTTCGCTGATTTGACTTTACTGGCAATCTCCAAACGATTAGAGGTTGCAGAAATCTTCACCCTGGATTCCGAATTCGACATATACCGGAGATCAAAAAATCGGAGATTTATCCGAATTGATCCACTTTAGCCTCAGCTGAAAAGCGTTTCAGCAAGCTCAATAGCCAGGGTGATACTATTGATGCCCTGCGAATCGATTCCTTCTAGAAGTACGCATTGTCATGAAAGCGCTCATTATTGGCGGCAACGGGTTTATCGGCAGCAACCTCGCTGACACCCTGATTGCAGCCGGACATAAAGTAACAAGCTTTGACAGATATCCCAGCCGATATCGTGAAGCGGATCCCCGCATCAATTACGTCTACGGGGACTTCGCGAATCACGGCGACATACTCGATGCAGTCAAAGGCAATGACTGGGTCTTTCATCTAGCTTATACAACGCTGCCGGCAAGCTCGAACGATGATCCGTCGTATGACGTGCGCTCGAACATTATCGACACACTGCAGTTGCTTGACGCTTGCCGCGAATACAACGTCAAGAAAATCATCTTCATCAGTTCTGGTGGCACCGTATATGGTGTACCACAACAACTGCCAATTATCGAAGACCATCCAACTGATCCGATTTGCTCTTACGGAATCACGAAGCTCACGATAGAAAAGTACTTGAAGCTGTATCGCCATCTGCACAATCTGGACTACGTTGTGATTCGATTGGCAAATCCTTACGGCGAGCTGCAAAATCCGCAAGCCAAACAAGGCGCCATCGCCGTATTCCTGGGCAACGTCCTCCAAGGCAAACCGATAGACATCTGGGGCGACGGACAGGTCGTGCGCGATTACATCTATATAGGTGACGCCGCGAAGGCACTCGTCCGCTCCGCAGAGTATTGCCCAGAGGAAGACGAGCCCCGCGTATTCAACATAGGCTCAGGTCGAGGGACCTCCCTCAACGAGATAGTCAAGACCCTGAAAGGCGTGGTGGACAAGGAAGTGAACGTCATGTACCACCCGGCACGATCCGCTGACGTGCCTGCCAATGTTTTGGACATCTCCCGAGCCAAAAAATGTCTAAATTGGGAGCCTGAAATAAATTTAGGGGATGGGATTAGAAAAACTTGGGATTGGCTTTCCCACGTTAGTAAGAACTAATACAGCTCTATGGCGCGCCCTACTTGCATCCCGCCGAGTCTAAATTCCACTGAAGCTATGAAGCTACATCGCTTGTCAGGTTGACCGCGGACCCTGTTTGGATGGACAATTTGAGACGTTGTGGAGATATAGCTCTTTTGCTTCTTTGCAGCACATCCGAAAGGATTGTATTCCCAAGTGAAAGTTTTGGATCGCATGTCAGAAATTGATCTATCTGTAGTGGTCGCCGTTTATAACGAGCACCCCGCAAACTTGGTCAAATTGCTGGAACGCCTTTACCAGGTTTTGTCCCCGCTCTGCATTGCTTACGAAGTCGTATTCGTTAATGACGGCAGCCGGGCAGAAACCAGCAAAGCGTTGCAACAGCTTGCCTGCGATGTTTCCAACGTCAAACTTGTTTCCCTTTCCCGCAACTTCGGACAGCAAGCAGCGATTTCGGCGGGACTGGATAACTCTGAAGGCCGAGCCATCGTTAATATCGATTCTGATTTGCAAGATCCACCGGAGCTTATTCCGGAGATGCTTAAGTATTGGCGCGCGGGATACGACGTTGTCTATGCGCAACGCTCAAGCCGCCGCGACAAACTCTCTAAGAGACTATCCGCGTTCTTGTTCTACCGTGTGTTGACCTCGATGTCGTCGGTCAACATTCCTTGGGATACCGGTGACTTCCGCTTGATGGATGCACGGGTAATCACCGCACTCAATCAATTGCCCGAGAAAACACGCTTCCTGCGTGGTCAAATTCCGTGGCTCGGCTTCAAACAAATTGGTATTTCAATTGATCGCGGAGCACGCGAAGTTGGAGAAAGCACATACACATTGAAGAAGCTGTTGCAGCTTGCAATGGATGGTTTGCTCGCCTTCAGCTCAGCACCACTATTTATGATTTCGACAGTGGGCGCAACGATCATGGGCGCCGGATTGATCGGATTCGTAGCCTGTTTGATCAGCAAGATTGGTGCGCCATTCGTGCTCGATAACTCGATGCTTTTGAGCCTCGTGGCGGCGTTCGCAGGTTTGCAATTGCTTGCAGTTGGCCTGGTCGCCGTGTACCTTGCAAAAGTGCTTGATGAAGTTCGGGCGCGTCCAACATACATTGTTGGAGAGCTCTACAAGGGCGGAAAGCGTTACCCGGTTGAGAATCGCGGACTCACGCTCAGCACAGAGGATAGAGCAGAGTTCATGCCGGTTGCTGCTTTAGGCACAGCCGAAAAGATCAAAGAAGTGTCCGCAATGCTAGCGACCTCAGGAGCGACCGACGCTGAAACGCGATAGGCATCTTGATTGGATCTGTTTAGCAGGCATATTCGGGCTCTTCATTGTCTATTTTCACAGGACGTTGCTATTTCGCAATTCTATTTCGCGTGTCGCCGTTTTGCCCGAGTGGGATTCGATCTTCGATGCTTGGCGTACAGGAAATGTTCAGGCATATGACCCTTCGTTAATTCAGATTTTCATTCCGGACTATATCTTTGCGGCAAAGCAAATTGGAAAAGGCATCCTCCCTTTATGGAACTCCTACAGCGGCTTCGGATACCCTTTTCTTGCGGATATTCAGACTTCCCTGTTTGCCCCGATGCGCGCGATCTTTGACTTCTTTCCGAACCTATATACATACAATTTATATTTACTGATTGAACTCGCTGTGTGCGCAGTGAGCATGTACTTCCTAACGCGAGTGCTGGGGCAGTCGCGGCTTGCCTCAATATTCGCATCTACG
The DNA here is from genome assembly GCA_021732085.1 of Candidatus Obscuribacterales bacterium. GTDB lineage: Bacteria > Cyanobacteriota > Vampirovibrionia > Obscuribacterales > Obscuribacteraceae > JAIEPM01. The sequence continues at coordinate 38,336 of JAKFVQ010000023.1, forward strand.
TGTTATACATTTTGCCCTTACAATTTGTGGTACTTGGAACTGAATCTCGGGACTGCGCATTCGCTTTTTCCAATAACCGCCCTTAGTTTTGCGAATGCTGCATTGAAGCGCACGCTTGGCTCGGCTTTATTAGCCGGGCTTAGCAGCTGCATATTGATAATTAGTGGACATCCTGAGTGCGCTTTTTTCGGCATAATACTTTCTAGCGCGTTGATGTTTTTGATGATTTTTTCGGATTCGTCGGCCGGAGCATCCATTTGGGACAAGACGAAAGCCGCATTCGGACAGCTGACTGGAGCAGGTGTTACAGCGTTTTTTCTTTCTGCCCCGGTTCTCATTCCATTCTTGGAATATTTGATCAACGCAGAATCATATAAATATGGATCAGCCTATTCGACACCCGTCACCTGGAATGCGATTTTCTACAATCTAGTAAATCCTGCGATTGATGGCGCAGCGCCATTTATGGGAATCGTTGCAGCGATGCTACTTCCATATGGGATGTATACAATTGGCGCTCGGCGCTTTCGTGATAGCGCGGCAATTGCTGTGGTTATTTTGGCGTTAATAACTTTCGTGGTTGTTGCGCAACTTGGACCAATACAAGCGGTATTCTCCCAACCGCCGCTAACTGCCATTATCACGCGATATGCGTTGCCTTACCTATTAATGCTCATAACGCTAATCTCCAGCAAGGGATTGGAATCACTGCAAGACTTGTTTAACTCAACTGGAATCTATGCGCGGGCATCGACCAGCGCTTTGACTTTCAGTAAAGTAATTCAAGGTGCGATAGAAGTAGTGGCATTCCTCATTTCTCCAACTGTATTGTTTTTCGTTTTGGCAAAACAAGCTTCGCACAACGCAGCATTTATGCACTTGTGCGATTTTGATGCAATGCTTCCAGCAAGCGCATTCCACGCATCCGCATGGAAACGAGATCTAACAATTGCTTGCATAAGTGCAGGCGTGATGCTCGGATTTCTCGTTTGCAAATTGAAGAATGTAAACGCGCGGGCCGGAGCGGCCCGCGTGCTTGGAAATCTTCGCCCAGCACTGTATGCGTTCGTACCAGTACTTCTACTCGTACTACAGCTAATTTCGCAAGGCGGAGTTGCGCGTCAGTCGCTACCGTCGCAAACGAAATTCTATTATCCAGATTTGGAAATCACGAAGTATATTTCGGATCCACTATACCGAACCATCTCACTGCGAGAACATGTGTTCCGTCCCGCGACTAACGTGATCTACGATCTGCATTTCGTCCAAATGCACAACCCGCTATTTCCAAAGCGCTTTCTAGAATACATGCGTGCGGCCGGAGCGAGCACAGACACGTTCAATCAAAAATTCAGCGAAGTCTCTTCTCCTCTACTCTCTATGGCATCAGTGAAGTACGTATTGTCAATCGATCCAATCGACGCGCCCGGCTTCAAGCAAACATACATGATGCCGAACCAGATCAAAGTATACGAAAACGAAAACGCCTTGCCACGCGCATATCTTGTGTCAAAAGCAGATGTAATAGAGGCTACCGGAGCGTCAAGGACACTAGATTACATCCAGAAATCCGGCTTTACTTTCACCGACAAAGTAGTTATAGAAAACCCACATACAGACCTTCAAAAATCGGACGCTTCGACAGGGGAAAGCAAGAAAGCGAATAAAATTCTGGACTTTAATGACACGGGCTCTAACAAAATCACGATGCGATGTTGGGCGAGCAAGCCCAATTGGCTTGTATTAACCGACATTTTTTATCCTGGCTGGGAAGCTTTCGTAGACGACAAACCGGTAAGTATTGAACGCGCTAATTTTGCATTCCGGGCAATCGCCGTGCCGCAAGGCGAACATTCGGTGCGTTTTTCATACAGACCAGCAAGCTTCGAGCTCGGAATAATGTTATTTGCAAGCTACATAGTGATAATCGCATTTGTCCTGTTCAGGCGATCCCGAAAGATGGATTTCTAGAGTATTCGGAGCAAATCCAAGAAACCTATACCAAAAGGTTTCGACGGCCAAGCTGGGCACAAATATAAACACATTGCAAGAAAGCCAAGAATCAGCTGGCTTCCCAAGACAGCAACATACATCCAAAACGCGCAAATCAGTCCTTGGATAAGAGATTGCTCAAAGGTACGTGGGGGAGAATGCAATGTACTTGAAATGTTTTTTGTAGGCGGAGCTGCGGGCAACTGAACCTCAGGCAATATGGAAATACTTTCGGGAAATGAACCAAGGTAAGGTATATCTGGCAATTCCATGTTTAGAAGTGATCTCAAATACTTCGCCGAATTGTGAACCTTTGGGTCAGGATGCTGCTCTAGAACATAAAACGCTCGCGATCTCAACGGATCATCAAAGTCTGCCTGACGAAATAGCAGACTCTCATCTCCGGCCTCCAGCACGTGCCAGAGGCGCGGGTCTTGCATTAAACATGTGAGCGAACAATAGATGACCCACGATGGGAAATTATCAAGCCAAGGACCAAAGTGAGCGGAAGTCCGGTGCGGATGTTGATAATTGCGGTGCCCAATCTCTGCGCTACCAAGGCCTTGCAGTGATGGAATGTACATTCCATCGTAGTCAACTAAACGAACCTTATCATTCGCTACGAGTATATTGCCATGCTGCAAGTCACCATGAGCGATACCAAGCGACATCAAGCGTTGGACTTGCTTCTTAAATTCATCCCGTAGTGATGAAAGATTCTGTCGGGAGCACAAATTAGCGTCAATATATTCACAAAGATCGACTCCGTCGACCCACCTCATCTTAAGAAGCGGAAGTTCCTGCCCCTGAACATTGATGCCTTTCTCTAAATAGCTGAATGGAACACACCATTCTGGTTCCATTCCCTCTAAATAAGATTGCAGTATTTTATAGCGTTCATGCTGCTCTGGTCGATGGAACAAGAAACAACGCAGCGCCCAATCATTGATTCCTGCCGTGATTTTATAGACACTCGCAAAAGTCCCTGAGTTTGGTTTCGGCAAACCAAACTCATTCAACTCCGGAGTTCCGCATCTTAGCTCGTGATCGAGCATCGAATACTGGAGGTTTTGGACAGCCTCATTGTATTCCTGAGGGGTTGGCCAACAGGCTATATTCACGATCTTTTCTTGGACTCTATCCATTTTAAGCCTCTACAGATGAGTCATTTAGTCATGCTACTTCAAACAAGCCAATCCCTCGACGTGCTGGAACAGTTTCGAAAGTGATCGAATAGCCAGAAACAAGTCATACGGCTCCATGCACGCATCGTAACAGACCAAGCCAGATCATGCCGGACAGAAGCCCTGCAGTTTTTTCAACACGCCTCTACCGATCTAAACCCGGCAGGAAAGATCGGTCAATCGGTCGGCATACTACGTCAGTCTTGAAAGCTAATCTCCGACCATTCGATGATATCAACCACATTCACATTGGCGTCAGCTATTGCTTCTAATTCAGCTATACATCTTGGATTCGCGTTTTTAGACCGGGCGTCTTTAATCAAGCTCTCGCATTGAGAAATGAAACAAGCTATCCCGGGTTCATCTTCTCTTCTGAGAATAGGGATATTCATCCGCCCAATGCTAATAAGGGCGTCAGAATCGAATTGTTGGAGAGGCTTACAGGAGCAAAGATGGAGGTTGGCTGCCTTTTCGTAGACCCAATCCGCATCCTTATTAAATCCACTAGACCTCAGCAGTTCTGCTGCATGATAAAGATTCTTTGTCAGGCTTTCATTCGCTGAATCCCCCTTGGAAATGGCCGCTTCGAAAAGTTTTGCTTGCGCTAGCTTTCCGTTTTTTCTCCAATCCTCGGCATATGATTCATAAGCCTCCTTAGCGGATGGCTCATTAGCTGCCAATCCAACTGTGTAATCCTTCGCAATGAATTTCTCATCGGAGGCCACTTTAAGATGATGCGTAGAATACCTCCGATTATTGAATCTGACTTCCCTTGCAATAATCTTTTGCACTGCCAGAATCGATTCTTGTCGTTGCTCCGCCACTGAAGTCCTTGACCAGTCCAAATCCTCAAAAATGCATTTAGTAAGATAAACGGTTGACATAAAAAAGAATCCGAGAACTATAACAGTAAGTACAGCTAATTTTGAAAGGCGCTTATTCAACTTCACAGGCGGCCCTCGTTGCAATCCCGGGGTGGAGGCCAGGAAGAGGGCATCAAATTAAGTTTGTTTCTAACCTTATCCACTTATGTCCTTCTTGCCTTTGTAATTTCTGTAATTGGCTCCCGTGCTCCTCCCCAGCGCTCTTAGATCGATGAATTAACCCAGGCATCAATTGCTTTTGAATTGGCCTGATCAATAATTTCTGCCTTTCTTAACTCGTCTGGATTAACAGCCCCATTGTTCTTTGACTCTTTGACCAAACTATCAAGCTTAGTGTTGAACTCCGACAAAACACTCAGAGATCCATTTTCCAAAAGCTCAACACTTGCGCGTCCAATCACATTTACTGATTGACCAGTGATGACCTTATCTTTCAAGTATGCTTCTGCGGTGTTTACATAGGTTACCTTCGTGTTACCAGCCACAAGATTCTCTCTGAAATTAATGGTCTGGCGAATCTCGGAAGCAGATTTATCACACTGCTCTTTGGCGCTGTTCAACGCGGCACTCATAGTATTTATGATGGGCATAATAATAAAAGCGCCGACCACAACGATGAAGCCGATAAAGACCAAGAGGAAGTAAACGCCGTCTGGTATGCGTTTCGGAGGAGGAATCCGCGAAGATATTGCCGCATTAAGCCCTCGATGAGGCCAATCGGATGATGCAACTGGAATTCCTACTTCAAGCATAGCGGGCAACACGGCAGCAACTGGGACTGGCTCGGGGAGGCGCACTTCGGGTAGATCGCGCACATAGACGGGAAGTTCGTCTAGGTAAGGAACTTCTTCCAATTCGTAATCTAGCAATGAACGCAAAAATTTAGCGGCTACACGAACTTGCTCATAGCGATGATTTTCCAGAACATAGAAAGCCCTTGACTCAAGGGGATTCATAAAGTCGAAACTCCGAAATAGTAAGCACTCGTCGCCGGCATCAAGTTCATTCCACAGACTCGGATCGTGCATCAAGCAGGTTAGCGAACAAAAGATAACCCACGCGGGAAAATTATCCAACCACGGGCCAAAATGATCCCGCGTGCGTTTCGGATGTTGAAAGTTTCGATGCCCAAGTTCAAGGCTGCCGAGGCTTTCCAGTGAAGAGACATACATACCATCATAATCTACCAACTGGACCTTATTATCTAGCACGAGAATGTTGCCATGCTGCAAGTCACCATGTGCGATACCAGCAGTTTTAAGTCCTTGCATCTGCTTTTTGAATTCATCACGAAGCGCTGCAAGGCGTTTTGCCGATTTGAGATTCGCTTCAATATACTCAATGAGCTGGACGCCACTTGCCCAGCTCATCTTTAGAGCGGGCAGCATACGTCCATGCACTCTAATTCCTTCTTCCAGATAGCTGAATGACACCAGGCAATCAAGTTGCTCAATGCTCTCTAAATGCGCGTGCAATATCTTATAGCGTTCATGCTGATCGGGTCGATTGTGCAAGAAACATCGCAATGCCCAATCACTCGTCCCGGATGATATTTTATAGACGCTGGCAAAAGATCCAGAATTCGGCTTCGGCAAGCCAAACGCATTCAACTCCGGCGCTCCGCTCCGCAGGTCCGGATCAAGCATCGAATGTTCAAGATTCTGAACAGCTTCGTTGTAATCCTGGGGGCTTGGCCAGGAAACAACCTTTATTTTGGTCTGCTCGTCCTGAATCGTTTCCATGAAACACCTTTCATCGGTCCCGTCCAAGCACAATGATTCCATCTTACCCCAACCCATCAAATGGCGCTGAAACAGCCGTGAGTAATCAGGGGCGAAGACTTGAAAGCTTCCCGCAGGCAGCACTTCAATAACTTTCATATGCCCTTCGCAAGGTCAAAAGTCCGAAAAGATTGCTACAAGAGCCTAAAAAGGCAATAATACGAGAGATTTCGAGCCACAATGGGTAAAACCAAAGCGGGAAGGGGTAGTGGGACAGTGCCGTCTAAGGACCAAATCAGCAACGAACTCATAGCGCAACACGGCCCGTATTCCGTGACAGTGCGGGACTTGCTGAAAGAGCTGAAATATCAGACATCCTTACGTTTCGTGGACGAGGCGGTTCACCGACTGATAGTTCTCAAAGCAATCGAAGAGCATGGAATCGATCTGGACGAAGACGCCGTCTACGATTACATGGAGCAGTACAGAGAAGAGCGCGATCTTTATTCCGAAGAGGAAATCGATTCTTGGCTCAAACGAAACCACTTAAATGACGACGAATTCTACGAACTTTGCAAATACGAAGCATCCGTCACGGCGCTCAGAGAGAAGCTCTTTCCTGAAGAGAAGCTGCTTGAAGCATTCGCGTATCGCAAAATCGAACTCGAGGAAGTAGAGCTTTACCACATCATTGCTCCAGACGTAGATCTAGCCAAAGAAATAATTGCACAAGCCGAAGAAGGCGAGATGTTCTTCGAAATGGCACGTAAGTACAGCACCGAAGAAGAAACCAAAAAGCTTTGCGGCTACATTGGCCGTACAAAGCGATCTGATTTGCGAGCAGAGATCGAAGCTGCTGTCTTTTCCGCTAAGAAAGGCGAAATTGTTGGACCTTTCAAAGGCTCCAGGGGATACCATCTTTACCTTATTGACGAAATACATCCAGCAACTTTCAATGAGCGAACGAAAACGTTGTTGCGGAGCGAGCTTTTCGCGCAGTTCTTGATGTCAAAGCTGGGCGCACACGAAACCGTTTTCCAGGAACCCGAGAGTGAGTGAAAAAACCACACCACTTATGGATAATCCGGCTCGCCTGAGTCGCCTTTTCCGTGGGCTCAGTGACGGCGAATTCGAATCATTAATGGCAAACGCGGAGCTGTTGCATGTTCCGATTGGCACGGCGCTAGTCCACTCCGGGCATCCTATCGATTACCTATTTGTATTGCTCTCAGGAAAACTTCGCACCACTGTCCAACTTGAGGGAACTCAAAAAGAACAAACAATGTTCACGTTGAATCGAACTGGCGATATTGTCGGAAGTATTGAGCCTGGCGCCATCGCGGCATATGGAGTGCGAACATCTTCTGATTCACAATTACTTCGAATTGCGGCAACTGCTATGCAGCAGCTACGCGGCTCAAATCCCGCTTTCACTGCAACTATAGATCGCGAACTCAGACTTATTTCCTGGCAGCAAAAGCTGCAATCAACAGCAATCGCACAGATGATTTCACCGCATAATTTGCGATTGGTCCTTTCACACGCCGAACTGACTGTGATTGATAAAGGTGCTCGCATTCCCGAGCAATGGTCGAAGCAAGAAGCACTGGCTTTCATTGTGGATGGCAAATTGAACGGCTTCGAAGGTGAGGAACTGCGCCCCGGTGATCATTTAAGCGCACCTGAAAATACAAACGGCGACCGGCTTCCACTTCCGTCAGCAAAAGAGCGTTCACAAGTCTTAGTGCTGAATACAACCAACTTGAATCTGCTGTTCAAGGAGTTCGCGGGAATAGAGCCGGAGATTTTGGTTTATAAGCGAAAGACGGCCGATCGCCTAGAAAACCTGCGCCAAAGTACACGAATTCAAAAAATCGAAAAGCTGAAACTAGCTGAGAAAGATAAAGCCGTTCCTCTAGAACAGAAACCGGATGGTTTCTTTGCCAGGTTGAAAAAAGATCTCGGATATTTTCCAGTTCTATTTCAGCAAAACGCTATGGATTGCGGCTCGACCTGTATAGCCATGGTGGCACTTCACTATGGGCAGCGTTTAGACCTAAACCGCGTAAGACAATTAGCGAACGTAGGCGTAGGTGGTACGAGTCTATATGCGCTGGCCCAAGCCGCAGAGGAACTTGGTTTCACGACTCGCGGCATCTCGGCGACATATGAGGGACTTCTCAAATCGAAGCTTCCACTAATCTGTTTTTGGAGAAACGAACATTTTGTTGTTTTGTTCAAAGCAGAAGACAAACTGGCAATAGTCGGCGATCCGGCTGAAGGACTTTTGCGTTTATCGCCTGAGGATTTTTCAAAGAACTTCTCAGATGTCGCACTGGAGCTGACACCTACGCAAAAGCTCGGCAGCGCAGCCAAAGCAACAACGATGGTGAACAGGCTACTTTCTTTCCTGGTGCCGTACAAATGGGAAGCCATTCACGTTTTCACAGCCACTTTGTTGTATCAAACATTGATGTTGATCATTCCGATGTTCACGCAGGTAATTGTGGACAAAGTTGTTGTGCATCAGAGCTTGCCACTACTAAATACGATGACGCTGGGAATGGCAATCTTCGCCATCTTCGAGACAATCGTCACGTTCATCCGCGGCTATATGCAAGCCTATTTAGCAATCCGCTTAGATCAATCCCTGATCATTCAATTCTTCAGACATCTTCTGAGCCTGCCATTTAAGTTCTTCGAAGATAGAACCATAGGTGATGTCATCACTCGCTTCGGCGAGAATCAAAAGATTCGCGAATTCCTCGCCGGCTCTAGCATCACAGTGCTACTAGACGTAATTGTGCTGCTAATTTACCTGGTAGTTATCTTCGCCTACAACATCGGCTTCGGCGCCGCCGTGATGTTGTATCTTTCGCTATTTACGTTACTGGTAGTGATTTACACCCCAATTCTGAAACACTTCGGACGAAAAGTTTTCAACCGAACTGCAGAAAGCCAATCGTTTGTAATTGAATCAATTCGCAGCATCCAACTTGTGAAAGGTGCAGCCGCAGAGCAACGCATCCGATGGAAATGGGAGCTGCTTCTTGCCGAACAGCTTGAGGCACGCTTCAAAGAATTGCTTGCGAACAATACAGTGCAAGCTATATCAAGAATGCTTCAATTGAGTGGACAAATTTTGATCCTATACCTGGGCGCACATCTGGTCGTCGAAGGAAAACTGACCATCGGTCAGCTTATGGCGCTCAACATGATGTTCGGTATGATTGCAACTCCCGTTATGCGAATCGTTGAAATGTGGAGCGGCTTCCAAGACGTGAATGTTGCAATGGAAAGACTTTGCGATGTGCTGGATCACGATCCGGAAGAAGATCCTGGAGTCAGTCGAATCAGAATTGAAAATGTCAAAGGCCACATTCAATTCCAGAACGTTACTTTTAGATATAACAACGAAGCGAAAACGAACGCACTCGACAACGTTAGCTTTGAAGTTCAGCCTGGACAGCTCGCGGCTTTCGTAGGCCGCAGCGGCTGCGGAAAGACGACTATTCTAAAGATGATTCAAGGCTTGTACAGACCAAATGAAGGTAAGGTCAAGATTGACGGCGTCGACCTTGCACATCTCTCGCTGCCACTTTACAGACAGCAAACAGGCGTAGTCTCACAAAACGAATATCTGTTCCGCGGAACCATTCGAGAGAATCTCACATTCAACAAGCCCACTGCAACGATGCAAGAGCTAGTTGAGGCTGCCACCATAGCCGGTATCCACCGCCAGATCATGAACATGCCAATGGGCTATGACAGCGTCATTTCCGAAGGCGGTTTCAGCATATCCGGCGGAGAGCGCCAACGATTAGCAATCGCGCGTGCCATCATCCACAAGCCATCGATTCTACTCTTCGACGAAGCTACAAGCGCCCTGGACACGGAATCCGAGCGACACATTCAAGAAAGCATGGAAATGATCCGTCGCAATCACACAATGATTGTGCTTGCCCACAGACTATCTACGATTAAAGACGCCGATGTGATCTTTGTAGTTGATCACGGCCGCATCGTAGAATCGGGAAGCTATCAGCAGCTCCTCGACTCGCGTGGATTGTTTTACCATCTCACCAAGCAGCAGATTTCCAGCTAGCAATCAGCCGATTGCGACAAGCGGGTGATTACATTCGCGCACTCTTAATTCCAACGAGCGTCAGTAATCTTCTTCAGAGGCTCCATAATAATGTTCAACACGGAACGATAGCGCGTAATGATTTCAGCGGTCACTGTCATCCCGCTAGCAAACGGGATCTCCTTGCCATGAACCATCATTGCTTGCCTGTCCGGCGTGATCAATACTCGATAGTATCCGCCGAGTTTGGTGATGTCGCGCGGGAAGTTTTCCACTTCAATGACATCACCGTGAAGCACACCAAAATCTTGAAACGGGAATGATGCGAACTTCAGTTTGACCTTTTGCCCGGCGCGAACAAATCCGCGATCCTTGTTAGGCAGCTGAGCTTCGACAACCAGATCGTTAACCAGTGGTAGCACCGACATCATGACTTCTTTAGAGCTAACGACCTGACCTTTTCCGCGCAGCTTGATCGCCGTTACGGTTCCTTCAATCGGAGAACAGATTTCTGCGCGATCTAAACTATTCTGCGCCGAAGTAAGCTCCGCTTCTTCCTGCCGGATCTTCGCTTCCTGGTGCTCCTTCTCATCGCCTTCCTGCGAGAGCACAGCTTTTGCTTTTGCTAGCGACGAAAGATAAACAGACTCCGACTCGGACATATTCCGGTGCCGAACGCGCTGCTGAAGCGCTACATCAGATAACTCACTGGATGCGCGGCTCACGCCAGATTCCAGCTGCGCTACATCTGCACGAGACTTAGCCTCAAATTCGACCTGCGCCGATTTGGCTGTTTCAAGAGAATGCTCTAACTTCTCGACTTCATTATCGTGATCGACAAGAGCCATTTCGGCTTGCTCAACCGACTTCAGCGCATCCAAGTATTGCAAGCGCGAAAGACCGCCAGCTTCTAACGCCGTCTTCATTTCCGTTGCCTGCGTTTTTGTCTGACCCAAGATCAGCTCCAAGTTTCGGCGCTTCTCCTTCGAACTCTTCAATTGAGCCTGAATCGAACTTGCTTCAATTGCAAGTGCGTTCTTACGCTCAAGAAATTCCTTCTTCCGCTTTTCGAGAGTCATCCGCGCAGCATCTTTCTCCGCACCGGCATTAAGCAGACGTGTATTGATCAGAGTCATCTCAGACTGCCCAGCCGAAGCCGTGCGGCCCGGCAGGTTCGGAGCAAGTACTGTCCCCATCCTGCCCGCACCTGATTGCTCGCCAGTCTTTCCAAAAGTGTCCTTCTGCGCGTCCAGCCAGAGACTATGATTTTTATACAGGTCGCTGATGACTTGGCTGACGTTGGCTACGTCCACCGGAATGTCCGGCATACGTCCTGGATTATCGATTATCTGCTGGAGCGCTGCGATCGCAAGTTCATGTTCTTTCAGATGCGACTTTGCAATTTCCAGTTCTTTCTTTGACTTATCGACAGCGGCAATGTATGGTACGCGATCAAGCAAAACGAGCCTTTCGCCTGCCTTCACGTGCTGCCCTTCTCCAACTAATATCTTGTCAACAATGCCATCGGAAGATGGCTCAATCAGCTTGACGTGCCCTCGTGGAACAACCTGTCCAGGAGCCACGGAAACTTCAGGCACCACAGTTACCGCTGACCAGATCAAGATGACAATGACGGCGATACCAACGGCATAAAGAAGCGCAGCCGCCAACTTTATAGGCGTGTCATGCCGATCGATCATGTGGTTGGCAATTGCCGACTGAGCGGCAAAATTGTCGTCTTTTAGGAAATCTGCTGGAGATCGTTGTTGAAGGTCGGCCATCTGATAAAACGCTGTATTCCTGTATTCCCTTAATATGTACCCTGACTTGGAAGTCTGTGCACGCAAGAATTAAGAGCTGGAGCAGCTAACTTACCTGTTTTACCTAGCCGCCGCTGGCTTTCTTGAATTCAGCAATCTTGCCTTTCAATTCGGCAACGCAAGCACGGGCAGCGGCTTCACCGGATTCAACCGAGCGCCTGGCATCGCGTCTTTTAGTCGAGATTAACGAAACACCATTAGTATCGGGGTGGATAACAAAGTCCGCCATCTTTTCCTGGCTGCGATCCATATCGTACAAACCCCAGAGGATCATTCGCTTCGCCACGCTTGTGGGATGGCGGAACGTGTCTTCTTCAGCGGGCTTGAACCCTTCGTCGATGTTAACCGCTATCACGAAGTCAGCGCCCATCTGGCGGCACTGCTTCACTGGCAGATTACAGATTATGCCTCCATCACAGAGAAGGTCTCCATCAAAGTCAACAGGCTTGCGCAAAGACGGAACCGCGCAAGTAGCTTGCAGAACCTTTCCCAGATTTCCTTTGCGCACTATATAAGGCTTGCCGTCGCAAAGATTGAAACAAACTGCGCCAAATTTTATGGGTAGGTCTTCGATATTCTTTGTGCCATGCGGCAAGTTCTTTGCTAAGTAATCACGCCAGGCAGAGCCCTTGTATAAGCCGTCGTAATCACGCCCGCCAAAGATTCTGGGAACAAACAAGATCGGAGCTCCAACAATGCGCATCCACAAGGGAACAGTCATGAAGTGATCCATCACTTCCGAATTTTCCCAGTGCTCAATCATTTCGTCCGGTTTCACCCCAGCGGAGTAATAGACACCGGCCACCGCACCAATGCTGGTGCCAGTCACTACGTCGACATCTATCCCCTCTTCTTTGAGAACTTTGAGCACACCAATAGTAGCGCCACCGCGGGCACCACCACCACCTAACGCCAAGCCAATCTTGGGTTTGCCTGTAATTGGTCGTCTTTGAAATTGAGCGGCCTCCGTCGGGTCAGCTGCGCTGGTCTCTTCCAAATCCGGGTTTGCAAAAACCGGGATGCTAATAATCGCCACCGACATTAACATGACAGCAAAGCCGAAAAAGCGAAAAAGCTTGGCACGCTTGCGCTTAGCAAGCATTGCAGGAACAGATCTTTTACTTGCGAACATCCCGATTGTGATCCTCGAATAACAGGACAGCAAGTATATAGCTTAGGATTAGTTTCTGCATGACAGCGTTGAAAAGTGAAGGTTGAATTTCCGCGTGATGAGGCATTATCTCGCATCATTGACAACCGATTTCGATGCGACATCATGCCTCGAAGAAAACGGCCAAAAAGGAGACCAAAGGCACCCTTGCCTGAAATCGGGAGACGCACTGCACAAAATGAAAGCGGCATAGGGTAATCTATGCTGGTGCAGCTTCTGGGGTCGCGTCGTGAAAGAGTTCCTCAACAATTTTTTCAAGATCGAGGAGCGCGGCTCCTCCATCAAGACTGAGATCCTGGGCGGACTGACAACTTTCATGACGATGGCGTATATCATCGTTGTGAACCCTGCAATCCTGAAGTTCGCAGAGTTCCCCGTTGAACCGGCAACTATCGCGACGATTCTGACCGCCGTATTCGGATGTTTGGCAATGGCGCTCTATGCGAATTTGCCTCTTGCCGTCGCACCTTACATGGGAGAGAACGCCTTTATCGCTTTTGGCTTGGCGGCGATGGGAATCACGTGGCAGCAGCGCCTGGGGGCTGTTTTCATAAGCGGAATCCTATTCCTCCTTCTTTCACTTTTGAAAATACGTCCATGGCTGGCAAATGCAATTTCTTACAGCATGAAGCAGAGTTTTGCCGGTGGAATCGGTTTATTCCTCACGTTCATTGGGCTTTACGAGACCGGCATAGTTACCAGCGGTGCCAAGGGTATGATCGCAGAGGCATTATTGCTACCCGGCAAAAACATTCTGAATGCACCACCGGTACCAGTTAAGATCGGCGACTTCCATGATCCAAAAGTCCTTCTAGCAATTTTTGGATTCATCCTTATTTGTGCTCTAATGCAGCGAAAAATCAAAGGCGCGATTTTAATCGGCATGGTAGTTACCGCAGGGATAGGCATTGCGTGCGGCTTCGCTCAAGCACCGACTTCGATATTTGCGATGCCATTTCAAGGTGCTTACACGCTAGAGCCGATAGCATTCAAGATGGACGTTATGGGAGTGCTCAAGCTCAGCTTCCTTCCAATCCTCATGACTCTCTTCCTCATGAGTTTCCTTGATACGCTAGGGACGCTCGTCGGAGTCGGATCTGCCGGCAACATGCTGGATGAGAAGGGCAACTTTCCAGAGATCGAAAAACCGATGATTGTAGATGCCGCTTCTTGCACATTCAGTTCCGTCATTGGCTCGTCAACGAGCGGCGCCTTCATCGAATCCGCAGCGGGAATTAAGGAAGGCGCACGCACGGGTCTGGCAGCTTTAGTAATCTCCATCATGTTCGCGCTGTCCATGTTTTTCATTCCAATAATCGAACCGATGCAAAAACAGACCTACGCTTTTGCTCCAGCTCTCATGGCAGTCGGATTGCTTATGGTCGGGTCGATCGCAAAAATCGACCTTGAGGATCTTTGTGAAGCCGTCCCTGCGTTCATAACCATCGTCATTATCATCTTCAGTTACAACATAGCGAACGGCTTAACAGCCGGTCTAATTGTTTATCCATTGTTCAAGCTTCTGGCCGGAAGGCATAGGGAACTGCACCCGGGATCCATTGTGCTTGCTGCGTTATGCCTTATCTATTACCTGTTTGGTTTGCCTCACTAGTCAGGGCGATGAACAGGCGAAACATAAAGAGCCCCCATTCGCTACCATTCGTTCAGCTTAGACCATCCCCCAAAAGTGCTAGTTGAAATCCTGGTCAAGTTCTTTGAACACAGCATGAACTCAGCGACTCCGTTATATCGCGTCGCACTTGAACTTGAGTGAACCGGCAGATCCCTTATGAGTTCTGCGAGTTTACAAAGCCATGCCAGAAAAAGAGAATGTGAAAATGCATGTTTTTTTCCGCGGAAAGCATATCCGCCCCCGTGCACTAAGATATACTTATAAACTTCGGTTCTTAGCCGAATTCTGCTCCGGGCAGCTGGAAAGCTGCCGCAGAATTCACATTTCTAGCTAATTGAGCCGCCGCGAACGCGGATGAATTTTTCTTAAAGGAGAAAAGTGATGGATTGGAAAGAAGCATTGAAGAGTCCGTGGGCTATCGCAGCGGTTTTGTTGTTCGGCACAAACGGCGGACGCAAGCTGCTGAAATCAGCAAGCAAAGAAGTTATCAAAGTCGGCCTGGGCGTATCTGACAAAGTCAAAGAAATCGTAGCTGAAGTGAAAGAAGAAGCGGACGATCTCGTTGCTGAAGTACAAGAAGAGCGCAAAACTCAAGCTAAAGAAAAGCAAATTTCCAAAGCCTAGTGTCTTTGTTCATGAGCCTGCCAAATTGGCGGGCTCATGTTCTTTGACTTGAGTGCGGCGCAAAAATGCTCATATGGGAATTGACTGTAAATGACAAAGAAGCTTGATAGAACGTCCAAATCCGTTGCTCACCATACCGAAGGCAGAACCAGGTTGAAGGTGCCAAAGCACCTGCGCAACTCGGAAGATGTTCATAAAGTCAAGAAAGCTTTGCGGGCGACTCCCGGTGTAACTGACGTCGACGTAAACCACACCACTGGCAGTATCACTGTTCATCATGAACATGACGAAGATACGATCTTCAAGATCTTGCACGAAACTGCAGAAACTGTCGGAACTGATTTATTGACTGCTCTTCTTGAAGGTGAGGCAGCTCCTCTGGTCGGCGGAGTTGGACTTGCAGCAGCTGGAGTGGGCATCCTAGAAGGGCTCCTCAAGTCTTTGTTCGGACCTCCCGGCACAGGAAAAGAAGTACCTCTTTTCTCAGGAAATACCGACGACCTCAAAAAGATTCTGCCGGCAGCATTTCTTGGTGCTGCCATCTATAAAGCGTACGAAACCAAATCGATTTGGTCCGGTGTTTCGCCGCTGGTATTAGGTGTTTGGGCTCTAGACTGGTACTGGAAACTCAATCACGATCCAAGCGCGACTTCCTTACACCCGAACGGGCAAGGACACAAGGGACACGGTCACTCAAACAACTAAACTCATCTGGAATCTCTTAAATGTACGCAACCGACCCACAACGCAAAAAAAACGAGCTCATACCAGCCAAGACTTCGGCGCAGCTGGACGAAATAAAATCACAGAAGGATAGCTCTGATTCGTCAGAACGCGTGCTGCTCAGTTTTGAAGTCCTCCACGAAATCAGTGGAAGAATCCGTTTGCGTATTCCGGAGTTGAAAGGAAACGAAGAATTATCCGCAGCATTCATGCAAGCTGTGCAGAGGGTGCAAGGCGTTAGTTCTGCGACAGCTAATAGCTGGTGCGGATCCGTCACTATATTATTTGACCAAGAAAAGATCACAAAAGAGCGGTTGCTCGGAAAGCTGCGCACACTACCAGTCGCAATGCGCCAATCGGGCGTGAGCCTGCCAACTTTTCTCAGCCGCATCCGCCTTCTGGCAAGATTCGCATTGGCAAAATTGGAATCATGGACGCCTCCAATTGTTCAGCTGATACTGGGCGGTGCGTCCTTCGCGTCAGCTCTTGTGGGAGCTCCGGCGCTAATCACAACTAGTCTTAGCAGTTTGGCGGTTTTGCCTATCGCCGGACGCGCTGCGCAAACCGCATTAGAGGAAGGGCGACTCGGCGTCGATGGACTTGATGGATTAGCTGCAATCTTGATGATCGCACAGCAAAATTTGAGAGCCGCAAGTTTCATGACCGCGCTAATTGGTTTAGGCGAATACATTCGCGAACTAACCGCTCAGCGCTGCCAAAAGATGCTCGACGACTTGCTCGGACTGGCTGGCTGTTCAGCGTGGCTCGTAAAAGGGAATAAGCGCATTTGCATACCAGCAGACCAGGTCACCGTGGGCGATACCGTAGTTATCTATCCAGGCGAACTAGTTCCAGTTGACGGCGAAGTGATGACGGGACATGCTAGCGTCAATCAAGCTTGTCTAACAGGAGAAGCGCACCCGATAGAGGTCGGCGAGGGATCGCATGTCTTTGCTGGAACCCTTCTAGCTGAAGGGAAAATCTATATCAAATGCAGTGCAAACGTCAAAGATAGCCGAGCCGGACGCGTAATGGAAATGGTGAAGTCCGCTCCCGTTTACGAAACGCGTACACAAAACTACGCTGCTCACCTCGCCGACAAACTTGTGCTGCCGATTCTTGCCACAGCAGCAGTCTGCGGGCTGATGACACGCAATATTACTCGCGTGATGAGCATTCTCATTTTTGATTTCTCAACTGGAATTCGTATTGCAGCACCGACTGCAATTCTCTCATCAATGCAGAGAGCCGGAAGGCACGGAATTCTGATCAAGAGCGGCGGCGCTGTCGAACGATTGGCGCAAGTCAATGCAGTTGTTCTGGACAAAACCGGAACGCTCACACTGGGCGAACCGCAAGTAACGCGCATCATCCCTCTCAATGAATTCGACCCAGATCAAATTCTTTCATATGCCGCCGCCGTCGAAGAACGCCTTCACCATCCGGCTGCACGCGCCATTATCCGCTACGCACGCCAACAAAACTTGGCCATCCCAGATAGGGACAATTCAGCCCAAAAGAATGGAATGGGAGTCGGTGCTGTCGTGAAGGGAGCACAAGTATTGTGCGGCAGCAAACGATTCATGAACAGCGAGAAGATCGACATTGCCGGGGCAGCCGAATCAGAAAGAGAAATTCTAAACAACGGCGAATCAATTGCATATGTTGCAATCAGCGGGCAGCTTGCCGGGCTCATCAGCTATGCAGACAAGCTCCGCCCAGAGGTGCCGGCAGTGATAAAAGCTCTGCGCAAAAATGGCATCAAACGAATTTACATGGCTACAGGTGACCATGAATATTCTGCTCAGGCAATCGCAAAAATTGCAGGTATTACTGAAGTATTTTCGAACTCATTCCCAGAGCAAAAAGCAGAACTGGTAAGGTCTCTAAAAGAGCAAGGTTTCACGGTGGCTGTGGTCGGCGATGGAATCAACGATTCGCCGGCTTTAGCTCATGCAGACCTGGGGGTTTCACTGCATGCTGCAACTGATGCCGCACGCGAACACGCCGATGTACTTCTTACGGATAACGATCTGAGCAGGCTTCCAGAAGCAATCGAAATCTGCCGAGCAGCGATGGGCCTTGTAAAAGAGAACCTCGGCTATGTTGCCGTGCCAAACGGTGTCGGCATTTTTCTAGCAGCCAGTGGAGCAATCGGTCCCGCCGTCTCAACCCTACTAAACAACGGGTCGGCCATTTTGGCAGCGCTCAATAGCCTCCGCCCGCTATTCATCGGCGAATGGACGAAAGCTGACGAAAGCAACACAGCCCTTATCGAGTCGAAAACGACATCCGCCTAGTCTTCAACTAATATTCCAGCATCCAAGCTGTTTTTGTCATCGTTTTGACGCCGGACTGACACCGCCCCCGACCTGCAAGTCCTTTTCTGTCCAAAAGAAACCCTGCGCCTGTATGCGTTTCAGGATTTATTCTTTTTCTTTTGCTCGGCACCCTAATTTTCCGCGACTGCCCGTAATCGATATACGAGCGCAAAAGACAAGCTCAAAAGAAACGTATTAACTGACTAGCTTGCCCGTTCGAGAAGTTTTACCTCTGTCCGCAACCACCCGCAAAAACCGTCGACTATTCCACCCGATCAGTCGACGGTTTTTGATTTATTCTTGGAAAATTCCCGGTTCGTTTCATCTTGCTCAACCCCACGTTGTTCTTCATCTCGAGTCTCAGCAGTCTGGCTTTCATAAGATCCAGTTCGGCAGAAGGAGGAAATTTATCGATCTCAGCTCGTACTTCAGGGATCAGAACATCAGAGACATCAAATTGACCATACTTCTCTAGCCCCTCAATATACTTGAGACAGAATTCGATGCCGTTTATGTCTTTTCGTTTCGTCAAAGCACCTTGAGCTTCCACATGCAATTCGAGAATCAACTGCCCTGATCTACCCCTGGGCATCGTCTGTGCTGGACCGAGATTTATTACTCGACGTTGTGCAGAGAATACCGTAACTGCATCATAGTGCTTCTTGGAGAAACAAGAATCTAACAGCTTCGACGCCCCTTTAAAATCGCCATTAGCGATCATCAATCTCACAGCTGCATGAAGCGCATCTATCTCTTGCTTACTTCCTTCACCAAACTCTTTCAATGAGTATTGACTGAGCTCATTTAAAGCCGAAATCACGGTCGGATACCTATCCTTGCCCCATCGCCCAAGATAAAATAGACAAGGAATTTTCGCTGAAACAATTTCTTGCTTGAATGCATCTTTCTCCACTGCATCCACGTTTGAATTTTCTAGCTCACCCAACAAATCATCGAGCACCTGGCTGAATCTCCAGAAAAGCGCTGCCAGATCTTTGTTCGTAGGAATTTCACGTTGGAGATATAGTAAACGGTCCACTGTTTTTTCAACCATGCTTGCGCGCAAGTCAACCGGACGTCCCTTGTCTGCTAGCTCGCTAATAAACGAGCGGGCTGTTCGCATAGCCGCCTTCACAACCTTGTCATTCGATCTGCTTTCATTTGGCATCGCTTCTCGTCCGACAGCACCTACTTTTCGATCGGGCAACTCTCTCTTTGAATTCATGGAAACTGCGATCAAAATAATAGTGACAGCCAAAAATCCAGCCAATGAAACCCAGAGGAATCCACGGTCTCTAGCAACCGGCGAACTTGATTTGAGAAGACGAACAGTATCGATGTCTTCAACTGCGCTGAGCAACTCACGCTTCAGATCAACAACTGATGCCGGTCTGCTTTCGGGAATCTTTTCCAAGCACTTCATGGTCAGGCTGATAAGCTTTGCCCCTCCCGGAGTATCGGCACTGAGTGCAGAAGCAGGCGAGTTCATTTGTTTATACATTACTTCCAGCGGAGACTCGCCCTGGAACGGTGGCGTTCCTGAGATGCACTCATACAGAATGCAACCAAAAGAATAGATGTCTGAGCGTTCATCGACCTGCCCACCCTGGCATTGCTCAGGGCTCATATATGCTGGACTGCCGACGCTGACATTGGTTTTCGTAAGGCGAACCGAGCTGGAATCTTGAGCAATGGCAATGCCGAAGTCAATCAGCTTCGGGACGATATTCTCATCAGGATTATTAACGCAAACGATATTACTAGGCTTCAAATCGCGATGAACAATTTTGTTCTCATGCAAATATTGCAATCCATCTAGAACCTTGGGCATAACCTGCTTTAGCAGCGAGGCAGAAAGACGCTGATTTTCGGAAAGCATTTGTGCAAGTGATTTCCCTTTGAGAAAATCCATCACATAGAAAGGGTAATCTTTCGACGTGTTTCCACTGGATCGAATTTTTACTACATTCGGATGATCTAGTGCCGCCAAAACGCGCATTTCCCTGATGAAGCGTTCGCGCATCTCATCAGCATTTGATTGAGCCGAAGAAAGAATCTTGATTGCGACGTCGCATTCAAGAAAAATATCCTTAGCCTTGATCACGACACCCATTGCGCCGGAACCCACCAATTCTTGCGGCACGTATCGGCTATCGAAATCGCCGATTTGCTGAAGAATTGATTTGAATTCTGTTGGTGATCCAGAATCGTTCCGTGATGCAGATCCAGAATCGTTCCGTGATGCAGATCCAGCTGCAGTAGAAGCCGGCGGGACGCCGGCGGTCCCAAGATCGCTGCCACTCGAAGCAGACTGGAAGCCTGCGCTCCCATCATCACTTGAAGCAGGCTGGGATTCTGCGGGTCCAGGCTTGCGCTCTGCTTCAGCAGCTTGTTCGCTATTCTCACTGCCGGTCAATTTGGGATTTTGCATTCAACGTGCCGAACTACGCTGGGGCACAGAACAATATGCCCTTAGAACTCTTGAAGCGAAACCTGAAGGGGTCAACCCTGATTCTTCTTCAGCCAGTTGTTTAAGGATTGTCCGGATTTTTGATTGAAACGGACAGCGACGCGTAGTTTCTCCAACATTCTGTTCTTGTCGCTTTCGCCCTCAGGGATTCTGTGTTGAGCAAAGAACGATTGAACATCGTTGTACATTTCTTGCGTAGTGAAAGCGCTGGGCAGACCCGCCATACGACCGAGGACCTGCTGCGAATAGATCTTCTTCAAATCAGGATAGTGCGATTTAATGAATGACCAGGTGCTATGCCGCGCTTCAGGATTGGAGAAAAATGCACCCAAGATTCGCGGAGAGTCTTGAGTACGGATCTCCTTGGTCAAAATCATGTTATAGACATTGGACATCAATGCTGGCTGTCGGTAAACAGTAAGCGCATAAAGATTTCGCAATTCCACTTCGGGCGTCGCGGCTGTCTTGAAGAGCGTTTTCATCTGCTCGAACTCCGCGCTGCCACCATTGTAAGCAACGATGGTAGTCACGGCATCCATTAAATCTGCTGAGACCGATTTCGGATTTTTCAAATACTCATCAAACAAACGACGTGACTTTTCAATTACAGCTTTGTCTTCGCCAACGGTACCAAGCATTCCAATAATAGAATTTCGCACCAGGCGCATGGAGACGGGCTCATTAGCCTTCTCTTCCCAACCGAGCTTCTGGTACTCCTCATTCAACAATTCGCGAACGAACGCCGCGTAAGCTGCCTTGCTGCTCTTATCTACAAAGAGATCAAGATAACCGAGCTGCGAGACGATGATATCCCAAACTCCCGCATCCTGCTCGTGCTTGAATGCCTTCAGAGTAGTCAGATACGATTCGACAGGAACCGCTCCAGCAACTGCTAAAGAGAATTGATCGCCAATCAGGCCCAGTCGTTCACCGGCAGAGAGAAGATTCAGATTAGACAAAATCTTCTTCTGATTTCCGGCAGGGTATATGGTCCGGTAGAATCCGTATCCGCCCGAGTTGGCAATGAAGCCTCGATCGCTAGCAGGGGCTTTCAGCGCTTGCGTAGCGGAATTGATTACTTGCACCAGATCGGGCTTGACAGTTTCACGACCATATTGATCCACGCTCACTGCATCCTTCAATTTGCGCATCGCAAATGGCACCATCCATAGTTGCGCTCCAGGCTTCTGCCCGTCAAGGAAGAAGCGCTGCTGGCTCACTTGGTTCTGCCCAGCCTTTGATTCCCTTATTGTCATTAACGGGTAGCCAGGCTGATTACACCAGGTACGCATCATATTCTGAACAGGTTTTCCGGATGCGGCCTGCAAAGCAGCCCAAAGATCTGCCGTCGCCGCATTTCCAAACGAATGCGCCTTAAGATAAGAAACGACACCAGATTGAAATACATTATCACCGAGGAAAACTTCCAGCATCTTCAATATCGATGCCCCCTTGGTGTAGGTGATGTCATCGAACATTTGCAGTGCATCAGAAGGCGCCACCACTGGCGATTGGATAGATCGCGTTGAGTGCAACGAATCCGTGCGCATAGAACCTTGCCGATTAGCAAAGAACTGCGACATCACATTCCATTCCGGAGCAACATTATTGACCGTCTTGTTCGCCATCCATGTCGCGAATGCTTCGTTGAGCCAAATATCATCCCACCAAGCCATCGTCACGAGATCACCGAACCATTGGTGAGCCATTTCGTGCGCAATCACACTTACGCACGACTGTTTTACATCAAGCGCTGCATTCTTCTCGTCCAGAACCAGCAGCGCTTCTCTGAAAGTGATCGCGCCTGGATTCTCCATTGCGCCAGCTTGAAAATCTGGAATCGCAATCAGGTCAAGTTTGCCCCATGGATAAGGAATTCGGAAATAGGAATTTTGATAGCGCACAACCTTACCGGCATAATCTCTGGCATAGTTACCGAGAGCCGGATCGCGCTCAAGGCTCCAGACGCGGATTTTGACGCCGTCCACAACAATCTCTTCGGTGGAGCGAAACTCGCCGACACAAAGCGCAACCAGATAGGTCGACATGCGCGGTGTCTCAGCGAAAGTAACAACCTTCATGCCACCATCATTCTTTTGTTCTTGCTCAACGGCACCATTTGAAATTGCAGTCAGGTGCGAAGGAATTATTGTCTGAATTTTGAACTTAGCTTTCATCGCGGGCTCATCGAAGCATGGAAACATGCGACGAGCATCAGTAGGTTCCATTTGCGTTGTAGCTATGTGGCGTGTTTTACCTTGCTTATCCTTATAGCTGGATTTATAGAAGCCAACGAGTTTATCGTTGAGAATGCCATCAAAATCAAGTTGAAGCTGGTATCGACCAGGAGGAATATTTGTCTTGGAGCTGAGAGTTACGCGCTCAAGTTTTTTGTCGAGTTCGGATTTCAGCGTCAGTCCACCAAGAAGCGCATCAGAAGATACTGATGAATTGGTGTTTGCATGACCAGGATCTTTGGAAACAAGCACAGCCTTGTTGATAGTCAGATCAATTGCATTCAGCGTGATGGTTGTGCAGGAGGATCGAACATCGATATCTATGATTTCGCGCCCGGAGTATTTGGCTTTCTCAATATCCGGCGTGAAGGATAAGTCATAACGCGAAGGCAGCACATTTTCATTCAATCTATAATCGGATTTCGGCATATCTGATGCTGACAAGTTTTTTGTCGCCTGTTTGGCACCAGCTGCGTAACTTGCAGAACTAGTGAAGCATGGCAGCGAATTGAAGGCCAGTGATAAAGTCAATGCGGCAAAAAATGAAAAGCGCAAGCTGCTCGTCCGATTCAGCACAAGAAAGCCCCCCAGCTATGTAAGTCGCCAGATCATATCACATAGCCTTAGGCCGGACGGGACTTGCGCTTCGCCCTGTCCAAGCCATTGGGACAGACTAACAGTCGCCTCTTAGGCGGCTCAGTCTTCGCCTACCAGTATTAAGCGCCCGGGACAGCGAGCTGCCAGGAACTTGTAAGGAAAGGAATCTCTACCTACTGAATTGTCTTTGCAGCCGCTTCGTAAGCTTGAAAAGTGCGGTCATCAAAAAGAACGAATCGTATTTCGCTGAAAGAATCCTTGTTTGCGGACAAGAATTCGCTGATTGCATTCATTGCGACTAGCGCAGCTTTTTCTACAGGATAACCATAAGCGCCAGTACTAATAGATGGGAAGGCAATCGTTTTTGCTTCAACTTCCATCGCGCGTGAAAGGCTGTTCTTGTATGCATTCGCCAGAGTAACATCTTCATTTCCATCGCCGCCGCGCCAAACAGGTCCGACGGTGTGCACAACCCAGCGAGCCTTCAGCTTGCCACCACTGGTGATGACTGCATTGCCGGGAGAACAGGATCCCTGAGCGGCGCGAATCTTTCTGCATTCCTCTAAAATAGCCGGTCCACCAGCGCGATGGATGGCGCCGTCAACACCGCCGCCGCCGAGCAAACTCGAATTAGCCGCGTTCACAATTGCATCGGCATCCTGGATCGTAATGTCGCCAC
The DNA here is from genome assembly GCA_021732085.1 of Candidatus Obscuribacterales bacterium. Lineage (GTDB taxonomy): Bacteria > Cyanobacteriota > Vampirovibrionia > Obscuribacterales > Obscuribacteraceae > JAIEPM01. Next base: position 62,476 of record JAKFVQ010000023.1, read on the forward strand.
GAACCAGGAGCAACTTAACTCCCTCGATATGCATTTTCTAAAAGTGCCTCTAAGCGGAGGTGCGTCCGCCAGCTCTATAAGGATTGAGTTCGATGATCTGACCGCTGGAAAGAAACTTCACCAGTTCCTGTCCGTTCGGTCCAGTCAAACGCTGAAAGGATGTGCCGTTCTCACAAGCAACAGCCGTGCGCTTAGTACCATCGGGGGCAATCAAGACTGCGCCGACTTTACCGCCACTGCGGTCGTTTCCAAAACTCAGTTCAAGAGTGCAGTTTTCGGATTTGAAAGCCTCAAGGTAGCCGCGCTCCTTCAACCAACGTGTAGACTGGCTATTGTCGTCCAACATTTGGTTGACACGACCAAGCGGTGTCAATTTCTCGTTGCCTGGCTGAGGAAATTCAACTCGAGTGGCCAGATTTTTCGTATCACTAATCTCTAGACGTTGCAGCGTTGTCGCGTCGTCTTTGCTTAATCCTGGAATCGCACGGCCGTTCCAATGCTCGGCTTTCTGCTGATTAGGATCAAAATTCCAACTTTGGAGTATTTCAGTATTGTTGCTTCGTGGGGAAGCATTTTCGAGTCGCCATTCGGCCATAGTGGTGCAGCCCTTAGACTGAGATTTTTGCCAACAATAATAGTGTGTGTGAAAAAGAAACCGAGCCGGATGATGGGGCTCGCTTCAGTTAACTTCTGTTTGCGGTTCGAATCCCTGTCATGCGAACCGAAACGTGAGTCAAAACTTACCTGTGAAATCATTCTATGCGAGGCAAGGTGCTTGTCAAGCAGAATTAATTATGAACTAGAGCTCAGAAAAGGCTTTTAGTGGGACTCTCGACTCTTTCGCTTTGCTCTTAGCCTCGCGAGCTGCAGACATCAATCTGCCCAACTCTTGGGTATCTTCAGGGATCGATGCAATGCCACCGGCCAACAAAAGTCTTTGTGTTTGCCCTGGAATCAAAGGCACGTTAATAAGCGAGTCAGCGAAGCGCTGAGCGAATATTCGGGCGCTTTTCGTATTTGCCCCAGGTAAGACGACCGCGAAATCAAACGTTTCGTAATGGGCGAGAATATCGAACGGGCGTTTCATCGTTTCAGCACGCGAAGCAATTTCCTTCATCGCTTGAATTGGCAATGTTTGAGGGCCCTCAGCCATAACGATGCGTGCTTCAAAAACAATCAGTGTAAGAGGCATACCAAAAGTACTACTCTTAGCGAATTCTCTCTCCAGGAAGTAGAGCAAGGCGGGATAGGTGAACATGCCGGTATCGCCGCGCGTTAGTGACTTAAGCACTCCTGCGATCATGCCCCGATCGAACTCTGTCGCCGCCAGCCCCTGAGCCTTCGAGGCGTATGGAGAGACGTCGGCAATAGTGATAAGTCCGCAGCTGAGTAAGTTAAACACGATCGGAACCCACTCAATTTTGCTCATCGGTCGTCTTTGCAATATATCTTGCAAACGCATGCGTCCATCGCACATTTCGTACATCTGCATTTGCGGTTGAAGATCTAGCGGGGCACCGCGCGTAACACGTGCCTTGAATTCATCTGGAGTGATCTTCACTTCCTTCCTCAAAAGGAAGGAATCTGGCTTCAATCCTTGCTTGCTGAGAAACTTTTGTTGATCCAAAAGCGTAATGCCTTCCATGATCATGCCATCAAGGCGGCGTTTAACTGATTTCTCCGCTGTTGTTTCATCAGGGAAAAACAAGAAGTCGCCAACCTCCCATGCCATGACTTCCACAACAGCAGAATCACCACTAGCCTCAGGCGTGGTGGCATGCACTGGATTACCTTCGGTGAAAAATATCTGCGCGATCTCACCTTTGTCATGCAACTGCAAACGTCCATTCATCTTCGACATCTGAATTGATTGAACAAGCGTTGCAATCTGCATATTTTCAAGACGCCCTTGGAGAGAGGCTTTCGATGCATCCGCCAGCACAGAAACAGCACTCATTCCAGTCAGCGTTGCACGCCCATCAGGGACCGCTGCAGAAGCTTGGGTCGGGGCAGCTAGCATCTCATCAGGCACCATCTGATAAATGAGGCTATGAATGAGAGCCGTGTCATTACTACCATGTCGCCACAATGGCTCAGCCTGGGTATCTTCTCCTTCGAAAAGCGACCACACATAACCCTCGCCGCTCGTCGCTACAACTATCACAAATGCCGAACGAGCGTCTGGGCCCCAAGGGAGCTCAATAATTACCTTCCGTTTTCGCGCTTCGTCAGCCGCAAATTGCAGATCCGTTAGCGCTGGCATAACCAAAAGCTTCGGAAGTCTTTGGATCTGCGGCTGTTGGTGCTGCTGTGCTGGTCGCTGAGGGCGATACATATTAGGTCCGATATTCTCTTGAAGTCGACCAGACCGCTTGGAAACCCCGTTTCACTCAAGTCTAGCCATCTATTCTGTGCCACGTAAGCTCTAGAACTAAGCCTGTTGCATGTTGTCCGCATTTTGTTTCAGAAAAACAGCCTGTCAGGAAAACCCTGACAGGCTGCCGTAAACGGAATGTACGCAATGCTTTCCAGTTGCGGATCAAACGCAGGCGTGATTATCAGCAGAGCGCAAGCAAAAATTATCCGCCACCCTGGAAAATGAGCCATCGTTTTAACGCGCAGATTACCAGACCCCACCAGAAGTCTAGCGCTGGCTATGGATACAAGCCGCGCAGCTTCTTCGCTTCAGCCAGACGTCCAATTCCTATACGGAGCGCTGACATACGCGGACGAAGCTTGGTCTTGTTCGTCATTTCGAATACCTGATCGCAGGCGCGGCCCATGATCTGTTCAAGACGCTTATTGACTTCATCTTCCGACCAGAAGAGGTGCATCAAACCTTGAACCCATTCGAAATAGCTAACGGTGACTCCACCTGCATTTGCAAGAATGTCCGGAACAACCAGCACACCCTTCTCGTGCAAGTAAAGGTCGGCTTCGGGGCTGGTTGGGCCATTTGCGCCTTCAACAACAATCTTGCATTTCAGTTTCTCGACATTGCTGACCAGAATCTGGTGGCCCAGCGCAGCCGGGACAAGAACATCGCAGGGAAGCTCCAACAATTCGCTGTTCGTGATGGTTTCGGTATTTGTGAATCCTTCGACCCTGCCCATTTCACTGAGGTAGGCTTGCAGTCTTGGAATATCAATGCCTTCTTTGTTGTAGATGCCGCCGTAGACATCGGACACAGCCACGATTTTGTAGCCCCAGTCATGGAGAATGCGAGCCGCGATCGAGCCGACATTACCAAAACCTTGAACTACGACTGAGGGATTCTTTGTGGTCAGACCGGCGTGCTGCACGGCGCGTTGAACGCAATACGCTACGCCGCGTCCTGTGGCCTCGTGCCGTCCGAGCGATCCACCGATGGATACCGGCTTGCCAGTCACAACAGATGGAACAGTGTGTCCGACGTTAATACTATAAGTGTCCATGATCCAAGCCATGGTTTGTTCGTTCGTGTACATATCCGGAGCTGGGATATCTTTGTCCGGCCCGATAAGCGAGATTATTTCGGAAGTGTAGCGACGAGTAAGCCTTTCTTTTTCTCCCAAGGACATGTTCCATGGTTCGCAACGGATGCCACCCTTGGCACCACCGTAGGGAAGTCCCATCAGCGCGCACTTCCAGGTCATCAAAGTTGCCAGGGAGGAAACCTCACCAAGGCTGACTTCTGGATGGAAGCGGATTCCGCCCTTCGCTGGTCCAAGAGTTACGTCATGGTGAACTCTGTAGCCAGTGAAAGTGCGAACAGTGCCGTCATCCATGCGCACCGGCACAGTAACGATCAAAGCTCTTTTGGGATAACGAAGTCTTTCATGCAATTCGGGGTCGAGCCCCATTTCCATGGCAATCTCGTCAAGTTGACGCTGCACCATCAGAAACTGCTCGGTTTCGCACTCCATAGTGGGGCGCTCAACCGTGTTCGCTACTGCCATGGATCCTCCTTTTAGTCCGCCGTGGGGGGCTATGTGATCTAGTACTAAAACGTAATCAAAGTATGTTACACGAGATATCCGGGGGATTAAGTGATACGTTGATCACGGGCGGTTAAAGTTTTTCTGAGGCACCACATTTAGTGGTTTTAATCCTCAAGAAGCTATGATCTTAGACACTGAAACCGATCTCAGCACTTTCAAAAGGCCAGGTGGCAGCTATCTCCGTCCTTCAAAACATACAGAAGAATATCCGCCCGATGGATGTCCTCATTGTGTTCATTCCGGTGGCATTTTTTGCAGCGTCGAGACACATGCCTATTTTGGAGTTTTTCGCATCCTGCTTGGGAATAATTCCGCTCGCTGGACTGATGGGTAGAGCAACAGAATACCTATCCGACAGGATTGGAAGCGGTCCTGGCGCTTTGATGAACGCTACATTCGGGAATGCGTGCGAATTCATCATCGCTTTTGCAGCGTTGCGTGCTGGATATCATGATGTAGTTAAAGCATCGATCACCGGCTCGATCATCGGCAATATTCTGCTGGTTTTGGGAGCGAGCATTCTTGCCGGCGGATTGAAACATCAATCGCAAACCTTCAACAGAGTCGCTGCAACCACCTCGGCCACGCTACTTGCACTAGCTGCCATAAGCTTGACGGTGCCGGCAATTTTTCACCATTTTGCCAATTCGAAGGGTCACGAAGATGAGCTGGCATTAGGAATTTCAATTGTTCTGTTTGCGACTTACTGCCTGAGCCTATTATTCAGCCTGAAAACTCACAAACATCTGTACACCCGTGAAGTTGATGAAAGCGCAGCAGAGGCGATCGGTGTGCATGGATGGGGAGTGAAAACCAGCATTTCCGTGCTTCTGATCTCAACTGTTTTGGTGGCACTGCTCAGTGAGGTCCTGGTCAAAAGCGTCGAATTCGTCGCACACGACCTTCACATCAACAAGATCTTCATCGGTGTTGTACTAGTAGCCATTATTGGAAATGCTGCAGAGCACAGCACTGCAATTTTCATGGCGATGAAAAACAAAATGGACCTAGCAATTAACATTGCCCTTGGATCAGGAGCGCAAATTGCCCTGTTAGTCGCCCCGCTTTTAGTATTTTCCAGTTTTGCACTCGGAAATCCAATGAACCTGGCCTTTACAGAGTTCGAGGTAATGTCCGTAGCAGTTTCCGTAATTATTCTTGGCTATGTTGCCAATGACGGCGAGTGTAACTGGCTCGAAGGCGTGCAGCTTCTGGCCGTTTATGCGATACTCGGGACAACCTTCTTCTTTATCTAAATGAAGCAAACAAATAAACTGGATGCGGTGAGAGCAGGGAATCTTACAGGGGATTGCCCGATAAAACTTCGCAAGCATTGATCGCATGGAGAACAGAATGAGCAGCCCTGACCTGAATGCCAAACAGATCGAAATAGATCCTGTTTGCGGCATGAAGGTATCCCCCTCCAGGGCAGCGGGATCAAGTGAATACAAAGGAAAGACAATCTACTTTTGCGCGTTGAGTTGCAAGAAAAAATTTGATGCCAATCCGGAAGCATACTGCAAGGCGGACACTGCAGATGGTAGCACAGTCGCGATCGGCTCAATCGATAAAAAGCCTGAGACTAAAAATCTAGAAACCTATTTCTTGCCTGATGGCGCCTACGAATACATCTGTCCGATGGACACGCAAATACGCCAGAAAACACAGGGTATTTGCCCTCTTTGTGGCATGGCGCTGGAGCCTATTTTTCCACAAGCAGCTGCGAATCTGAAAACGAAGGACGAGCTGCAAGATATGAGCCGGCGCTTTTGGATTTCCCTCCCATTTACGGTATTGCTCATCGTACTTACGATGCCATCTCTTCTCGCCAGCCTCCGAATTAATGGAATATACATGCCTTATTTGTTGCTTGCCTTCGCTAGCATAGTGCTTTTTTATTGTGGCTTTCCAATTCTTCGCCGAGGATACGAATCATTTGCAACATTGAGGTTGAATATGTTCGCGCTGCTCACACTGGGCAGTTCAATCAGTTACTTTATCAGCATTCTCATGGTATTTTCCCCAGTTCTTAAGATCCACGATTCCCAAAGTCATCTATTTTTCGAAAGCAGTGCCACTATTATTACACTGGTATTGTTGGGTCAGGTTCTTGAGCTGAAGGCGCGAAAACACGGCAAATCAGCCCTCGAGAATCTGCTCAAACTGGCTCCCTCCATAGCTAGAAAAATCGATAGTGGGAAGGTTCGAGAAATCAGCGTAGTTGAGATCGTCAAAGGCGACAAACTACAGGTACTTGCCGGTGACAAAATCCCTGTTGACGGAATTGTGCTTGAAGGGCAAAGCACTGTTAACGATTCCATCTTAAGCGGAAATGAATTGCCGAAGAAGAAAGCACCTGGCGACCAAGTATTTGCAGGCACAATAAATCTCGACGGAACACTTCAGGTCGAGGCAAAAACACTCGGAAGAGACACTGTTTTTGCTCACATCCTTTCGACTCTTTCAAAGGTGCAAGTGAGCCGCTCCCGATCGCAAGATCTCGCAGACACTATCAGCGCCTACTTCATCCCATCAGTCATCTGCATTGCCTGCGTAACATTTACCTACTGGGCTTGGTTTGGAGGGACTTATGGGCTCACAGAAGCGATACTATATTCAGTATCTGTACTGGTGATCGCCTGCCCCTGTGCATTAGGTCTGGCAACTCCGCTAGCATTATCGGCCGCCATTACACGCGGTGCGCGTAGCGGACTGCTGATTAAGGACGCGGGAGCCATTGAGCGATTGGCTGTGACTACAGATATCCTTTTAGACAAGACGGGAACCTTAACGCAAGGAAAATTCGAACTAAAGGAAACTATCCTAAGCAAAAATGTTGATGGGGAAGACGAAGCAATCAAATATGCAGCAAGTTTAGAACAACTGAGCAAACATCCGCTTGCACAGGGAATCTGCAATGCCGCGGCGCAGAGAAATGTTCAATTGATTCCCGTGGCGCAGAGCGTGAGCACAGCAGGCGCCGGCATTGAAGGAAGCATCGAAAACAAAGCCGTGATTATAGGCAGTGATCGCTTTCTGAAGCAGAAAGGAATTGACAGCTCATCGCTCAACAGCCTTGGAAACAACCACGCACCAGCGAGCATCGTTTATCTGGCAGTCGATCAAAAGCCTATAGCCAAATTTCTATTAACTGACCCAAGCAGGGTCGAAGCACCAGATGCGATATCAGCTTTGAAAACTTTCTCAATCACTCCTGCAATCGTAAGCGGTGATGACAGAGCTAGCGTAAGTGCGCTGGCTCACGAACTCAGCATCGACGAAAAGAACACCTTCGCAGAGCTACTCCCTGACGACAAAGTCAATTTGATTCGCAAACTTCAAGCAGAAAAACGTGTAGTTGCGATGATTGGGGACGGAGTGAACGATGCAGCGGCCCTTTCAATAGCCGACGTCGGGATAGCAATGTCCTCGGGCTCCGATATTGCGTTGAGCGCCGCGCCTTTGACGATTATGCATGCAGACCTTAGCACCATACCGAAAGCTGTCAAACTTTCAAAGCTTATGTTATCGACCATGAAAGAGAATCTGTTTCTGGCCTTCCTCTATAATGTCGTCGCAGTTATCTGCGCATCAGGCGCGCTATCCTCCTTTGGAATCACGCTTAATCCGACAATAGCAGCCGCAGCGATGAGCCTCAGTTCGCTTTCCGTGATTCTTAACTCAATGAAAATCACAAATAGCAAACTCTAGACTGAAACGAAACAGTGATTCATTCACGGTGCACAGCTGTCCGAGCTGCCCGCCCGTCTCCTCGACGCCAAGAAATTCACTTAAGAATGAACGCCAAATACTTTAACTCACAACTACTTGGCTTTCTCTTGGACATTAACACGTCTTCCTGTTACACCGAGACGCTTTCCCGCTGAGTCGATGATTCTGTATTCACGCTCTAATTCGTTGTACTCTTTCAATAGCATTCGTCCTTGACTTTGCTCCAACTCATTCACATTCGCCTTTTGTAAGAGCTGAACTTCAAGACTCGCTCGCTCCTTTGCTGCGGCCGAGAGCTTTGCCTCCTGTTGAGCGAGTGCAAGCTCGGCACTCTGCGTACGCTTTTGATCGTCCGCGAGCTTACTAGCGGCAGTAGCCGCGGCCCGAATTTCCCATTCCATCGCAACGCATACGTGAGGCGGGCGAATTCCCGGCACGTGAAATCGCTGAACATGATCGGCATACTGCGAACAGGAAGCTTGCAAACTCTGATTGGCAGCTTGAAGGCGCTGAAGCTCTTTCTCATATTCGGCAAGGTGAGCATTGTACATGCGAGCGTGATTCTGAAATTCCTTAAGACGAAACGAATACTCTTTGGCGTCAGTGGCATATTGTTGCGCATTCAACTTATGTGGTCCCGCTGAAGCAGAAGCCTGCTCCTGCACGCGACCTTTTAATTTATCCAGACTGCCATTAGCCTTTTTAGCTTGGGCAAGCAACACACGGGCATCTTCACGAAGTCCCACAGTGCTGGTGTGGATTTCGTCGGCAAGTATGCGAAATTCCCTCGACTTTCGAATCAGTTCTCGAGCATCACGCGAACGAGCGGATTCAACACAGCAGCTCTCAGCGGACTGATTCTCAGAGGTAGCACCGACCTGTGCAGGGCACAGAATTGTTAGACCTAGAATCAACATGCTTGAGTAAAAGAGATTGCGGAATCTTTTGCCAGCTATCTTAAAAGACCTCATTAGATGCCACGAATGCCTTTTCGATCGGATTTGATCTGCGCCTGAGGTAGAAGCTTCCACTCAGCCTGCAACGGCTCCGGGGTGGGCAATGGATCCATCGAATAATTTCGAACATACAAATTGGTGCCGGCAGCTTTTACTTTGACTTTTCCAGGTTGCGGATTTTCAGCAATGAGAGCCATGAGATTACTAGCAGACTTTTCAACCAGCTCCGAACGTCGCGTTTCAGCAGCAGTTCTCCTGTGCGCTTGTTGTTGAGCATCTTCACGCACCCACGCCGCCTTGTAGAGGGCTTTCTGCCGAATTTCCTCAAGATCATCTTCAACAGCTTGAGACATTTTTCCTTGGTACGCTTCTCTGATTTCGGCGACCAGCTGTTCAGCCGACTGGCTTACCTTTGTTGCGTACGCAGTTGCATTGTCAGAAACCAGCCGAGCGCAAACCTGGCTGTTGGCTTGGTAAAACTTCCCCTTCTCCGTAGTTTGCCGAGAAATAGAATTAACAGCGTGGCGAATGTTCGCCCCAGAATCAGGTGCGGAAGTCGCGGCAACCGGTGAGATAGCTGCGCTCTTCAAAACTTTAAGCGCGTCTCTGGAATATTGTCCTGCCTGCCCAAATGGATCCAGGTCAAAGCAAGAGTAATACTCATTGGCTGCGCCAGTTTTATCACCTAAATGCAGAAGCGTGTTCGCCAAATAATAGTGACAAATAGCGTCGTAGGGGTCTTTCTTCGCAGCTTTCTTGAAAATTTCGACAGCCTCGGAATATTTGCCTTTGTCATAGCTGGCAATACCCGCGCGCAAATTATCACTGGCAGCATTAGCTGGCTCAGTTAAAGCAAAACAAAGCAGCAAAAAGCCAACCGCTCCAGGGATAGCCAAATTGAATCTGTTGATTGTGAGTGGTTTAAGAATCATTGCTGGACCCCACCCTTCCATCCTACTTGAAAACAGTGTTTTTCGGGAGATGGCGTGCAGGAATTTTATCGAGAAGAGGGTGAAGATGCTATCGTTATCCAAAGCAGAAAGAGAACAGCCATGCCTGAGTTGCCGGAAGTAGAGACGGTTAGACGAGGTTTGGAGCGAGAAATCGTCTCCAGCCGGATTATTGCTGTAAAGGTGCTGCGGCCTGCCTCCGTTGGCTTCCCAGACCCAAAGCTCTTCACAAAAGAGCTAAAAGGGCGAACGTTCAAAGCCGTTCGTCGGCGCGGCAAATACTTGCTAATGGATTTTGACGATGGTTCAGGAATGGCGGCTCACTTGCGCATGTCCGGTCGATTTCTAATACTGGGTAAGTGTGACACGGAACCAGCGCACACACGAATTCGAATGGAGCTGGATGATGGCAGACTCCTGATTTTTGACGACATGAGAGTCTTCGGCAGGGTCTGGTTTGTGCCAAAGAATTCCGGCTTTGACAAGGTCATTCCGACCCTGGCAGAATTGGGCCCCGAACCGTTGAAGGGACTCGATTCAAAAGTCTTGAAAGAAAAGTTGGAACGAAAAACACAACCGATAAAATCAGCCTTGTTGGATCAAACAATCATTGCTGGAATTGGAAATATCTATGCAGATGAATCACTCCACCGGGCGGGGATCAATCCTTTGAGAGCAGCAAAAGACCTCAAGCCTAAGGAACTGGAGAGACTGTGCAAAGAAATCTCTATCGTACTAAATAACGCCATCGCATCCGGTGGCAGCTCTTTGAGAAATTATACAGATGCCAGTGGAACAAATGGAAATTATCAAAACGAAGCACTCGTCTATGGGCGCAAAGGACAAGAGTGCAGAACCTGCGCAAAGCTCATTGAAAGGGCAAAGGTAGCGGGTCGGTCCACACACTATTGCCCCAAGTGCCAGAAATAGCAGTGACAGAACAACTGGATTTAGTTTTTACTTCGATCGGTTCTGAAGAATCTTTTGGTCCATCTCGATAATGGACTTTCTAGTTTCATCCAAACGCAGATCGACCGAATGCAGTCGGCGCTCTTGTGCATCAAGGGCTTCTCTGATGCGATTGATTCTTTCCTGCAGGGATTCGCGAGCTTTCTTAAGGGCTTGCTCTCTTCCAATAAAATGCGAACGGGCCTGTTCTAACTCAGAAACGGACGGCTCTGCACGAACCTGATCGACACTATTTGTCAAAGACAATAACAGTAGAATCGCAAGAACTGTGTATTTCATAGGTCATCCAGCGCTAAGCCTACTAATTCTATAAGAAGTGCTGCCTAAAACAAGATGGACGAACTTAACGTTCGCCCATCCACGGCTTATTTCGACATAAATTTAAGTCAACTAATAGGTTCTGCGATGTCCCCAGAAACCGATTCTACGTCGTTCAAAGTCATTTAGGTCTTTGCTTACTTGAAAGTTCAACGTAGCGACTTTGGCATTCAATCGAGCTCTTTCGCTGAAGCTAAGACGATTACCAGATGCTCTCATGCGAGCTTCCATTTGCGCCAGATCCGACATTTTGCGATTCAAGTTTGCAGCTTCTCGCTGGCTGATTCGACCATTTGCGATACCAGCGTTAATACGAGCTTGCAGGCGGGCTTGCGACTGATTTATGCCACTACCGCCACTGCCATATCCATAATACTGCGCCATTGCCGGTCCGCTAAAACCAACGCCCAGAAGAAGAGCAGCAATTGAAAGTGTAAGTATGCGTTTCATTTTTCGTCCCTCGCTTGCCGGCATGAAGCCGGTTAAATTTGGCTTTGTTTGAATTGACGCAGCTAAGGAATGAATGTTTCTTTGAAAAACCAGAATCTTTTTTTGATAAATCGGGAACTTTCGGTATAGCCACCATTCATGGTGCCACTACTTCTAGGGGTTTCCGGTAGAGAATTTTAAGCGCACTACTTCTTTGTCACCCACGCTGGATTTGCTGTTAACAGCAGATGGGCGACCTGCGCCCTCATGCTTATTGTCTATTAAGAATGAAACACTGCTACGACGGGAACCTTTTGGATAAGCCAAAGCTGCATTGCCATCGAGAGATTGATAAGCTTTCAAAATTGCTTTGTCAAACTGCTTATTGGTGCCAGACTTCGGCAGATTCACTTCGATGTGCCGGTTAGGCCAAACAGTAATCTCAACTGTATTGCTTCCCGAAGGATTTCCCATCTCGTCCACACATCGAAGAATTGGCTGCCTCGCAAGTGCAGCAAAAGCAGCATGCCATTTATCCCATTCAATTATGCTGTTGTTGTCCATCGCCACTTCAGTACTGGTCGACGCTGTTGACTCTTTAGGAGCAGGCGGCTTCCGGAGGTAAGTAAGCACAGCATCCACAGCAGGCGCGACCTGATTTACCGCGCGCTGGGCTTTGTCTCGTGCCGCATTCAGTGCTGCATTGACGTCCGGAATGCTCAAATTTCCTTTGATGTCCGGAATTATTGTTGGACCTTTGCCTGGAAGTTGTTGAGGAATAGCGAGCAACGGTACTTTCGGAAGTGGGATCTTGTTCTCTGGACGATTCTCTTCAGGAATTTGCACCTGAGGAACGACATTCTGCTGCGGCATTTCGACCTTAGGAAGCGATGGAATCGACAAGTCCGGAATTTTCGCAAGGGCTTTTGCGGGTATCTGCATCGGCATTTTCGCAGGGGTATCCGGCATCGACGTACCCTTTGCCGATTGCGCTTGAGCTACTGCAGACTGCAAATTTTGCATCTTGGTATTTGCTTGGAGAATCTCGTTTTTCTTTGATTGGTCGAGCCGAGCCTTAAGTAAGTCAGAAGCTGCATTTGCATTCTTTCTAAGAGGTACGACAATATCGGGCGCAGCCTTGCGTTCCTTCAACTTTTGCTCCATAAGCGGCTCTTCTCGAGCCACCTGCTCAGCCTCGCGACGGCGCGCGGCAGCCAGTGCACCCTTCATCATCTGCGCAAGATCCGGCGCATATTTTGCTTCCAATTTTCGAAGGTCAACGAAAAAGCGCGGAGTGACATCATGCTCAACAGTGCTGATCGTAGAATCAGGCAATTTTTCGTCAGCGCTAACTTGCCCGCGAAGAGGTTCAACACTATCTTTCTTTGCCTGCAATTCAATCAGCTTGGTATCACCATGCAACTCAACTGAAGGCTGAAACATCTCAGTGTGTTTCACATTCAATTCAAATACCTTTGGCTTTGGCAATGATGAATCGAAAACCGGCGTCATTGTCTGGTACTTGCCTATAACTTTCGCGCTTGACGGAACAATCAATCCGCCAGAAAAGGCAATGGAAAACGAAAGCAATACACACGATTTCTGAATAGTAGAACGGCACGCTTGATTCATCATCATTACTTGATGGAGTAGTCACGGACCTTTTTGTAAAGGTCTTCAGTGCATGGATAACTATCTCTTGCTTCTTTCAAATCGGTGCTGCCTGGAATTTGATGAAAATCACTCGCATCAAATTGCATTAGCTTGAATCCGGTTTTGTCTAACAACTGCACCTCAAACTGTACCTTGTCGGGTGCTTTGAAAACCGTAAGCTTGTAATTCATTTTCCCTTGCTGTCCCGGCGGATCGCTGGGCTCATAGGTCGTCCACAATTGAATAATCGCCTGGGGCACATCGGCAAGCGGCTTAGCCCGCCACTTGATGATGGGATACTCGTACATTTCTATGGGACTGTTCTCCTCGGAATTGAGCAGCTTCGAGGCACCGGGGATTTTGGTAATCAGTGAGGTGATACCAGGCTCGCCTGCCTTTACCTGCAAACCCAGCCACATGCCGCATCCAAGCCCTGTCAAAAGGAAAACAAATGCAATAGCGAGAATGGGAACCAGCTTTGTCATTTTATTGGTCACACGAACGGATTACGAGTCCAGAGCACTATATACCACTATACGTTGACCACCAAGCGATTTAGCCGGGGTTCACGCAGGCACGGCGTACTGGACGTCTACTTGCCTGCATTGTTATATGTCTCCTCCCCCCCCCGCCCGAGCCAAGGATTCCTAGCTCCAAAAGAATACTCCTGTTCATTGTGAATATTTTGGCGCTCGAGACCAGCTCATGTTTCTATAGGCGGACGAGCAATCCCCAGCACGATACATCCCTGTTCATTGCCTCAAAACACACTCATTGTGATGACTTTAATTGCAGCAAATCGTGAGCACCACCGCAGATGGTGCCATACGAGAAAATAGAAAAGCGGCCGATGGGAATCGAACCCATAACTTTGCTCTGGCGAAGCTGAGTTTTGCCGTTAAACTACGGCCGCAAAGCCGACAAGAGGACTTGAACCTCCAGCCTTCTGCTTACGAAGCAGTTGCTCAACCATTGAGCTATGTCGGCGAAGCCCGCAATCAGAATTGAACTGATCTTTCTTCCTTACCATGGAAGTGTTCTGCCAATGAACTATGCGGGCGCCTTGCCACAAGACCGTTTCGAACGGTCCACCTCCTGTACTTCAAGCAGGCGCTCTACCAACTGAGCTATTGTGGCTTAAAACAAAAAACCTCCCGAACAATTTCGGGAGGCACGTTTTAGGTAAAAACGATTATCTTCCCGAAACTATCTAAAGCCGCTACCGAAGCCGGTCGACGTGGATGTCGTAAAGATAAAAGTAACCTTGTACATGATTCGAACTCAAAATGAACTACAAAATCCATCTTACATCTGACGATATGGAACGTCAATATCATTTTGAATTAAACGCAATCGAATGGATCAATTCAGCGATTCTGCCATAGCCAATTTTGCCGAAATAAACAATCTGGATTTTTCGGTACAAAGATTGACCCCTGATGCACTAGATCATTGCAATTGAGCTACTACCCTCAGCGCGTGCTCAATTGCGGACAAAGCGATAAGCCACATTAAGGTGTTGATTGATCTGTAGGCACTGGACGTCGCACAGACTAACTTGACCGACGCTTATTTGTTTGAAGAATTGGTGGTGTTAAAACAGTTAGAGGAATTGAAGGGCCTATTCCCAGGATCTCTTCTCAAGCGTCTAACTTATAGCCGACACCATGGACGGTATTAATAAGTGAAGTCGAGCCTTTGGTATCGATCTTTTGACGTAAGCGCTTGATGTATGTGCGGATGGTTTCCGGCGATGCATCTGAATCGGAAGACCAGACTCTGTCCAGCAAAGCTTCCGCACTGAAGACCTGATTTGGATGGCGCATGAAAAATTCCAGTAGCGCAAATTCCTTCGGAAGCAATTGCACATCGGTTCCGTCACGAGTAACTCGGAAAGTCGATGGCTCGAGCACAACATTCTTAGCGCGAAGAACATTACCCGCAACAGCTTGCGGACGGCGCAAAAGCGCCCGGACGCGCGCTGAGACTTCCTGTACGTCGAAAGGCTTTGTCAAATAATCATCTGCACCGGCATCAAGTGCGTATACTTTTTCTTGTGTTTGCTTTTTCGCGGTAAGCATCAAAATCGGAGTCGTGCCACCATTTGCTCGAAACTGCTTACAGACTTCGACGCCAAGCAAGCCAGGCAGCATCCAGTCCAGAATGATGACGTCATACTTATAGAACTTCAATCTCTCCATGGCTTCCGCACCATCTGGTACAACTTCCACGAGATGATGCTCATGAGTAAGGTACGCTTTGATGGGCTCGGAGAGCGAGGGCTCGTCTTCAACTATTAGAATCTTGGCCATATTCCAATTTACAAGTGTAAGCGACGTGCCCGTCTAAGACAAAAGAATTTTTCCGAAAAGCAAAATCAAAGTAATTTATCGGACTTCGGAGGCGCTGCCTGATATCTGACAAGCCTCTCAGACAGGTTTAAGCTTACAACATTTCAGCGGGAGCCAATAGTTTTTCTTGCGCGAATACAAAATCGCACAGGTTGTCAGCAGCTACACAAACGTCGCCGTGCGAAACCTCTTGATTATCCTTCATAATTTCCGGCAACTTAAGCGCCGCTAAATATGGCTGAAACAGTTCCTCTTCCAGGCTTTTCAGGAATCTATCTTCACCCCCAAAATTCCCGATCGACAGCAAATTCCTACAGCCGGAGGTAGCTAAGTATTACTAAAGGCAATAACCGTCCCGTCTTGCTACCATTGCCAAGATATTTCGCTGCAGGGAAAGCGCCTTGTCAGGAACCGGTACTCAAGAGAAATCCAATGACGCGCAGACGCAAAGTGCGAATGCCGAGAGTTTGGTCATTGGAGACTCTAAAATTGGAAACGAGAAAGTCACCGCGAAACAAGCTCTTACTAACGTAATTACTAACCCCATCTTTCAGACATTGCTTTTGGTGGCATTGTGCCTTGCATGCTTCGGAAGGACGCTCGGCAGCTACTTTCTCGCCGACGACATAGGCGAAGTCCGCTACATCTGGCAGATCTTCAATAACAACCAATGGGATCTTTTCTGGTCGAACTTCACCGGAAACTACATGCAAGTTCCGAATATGGCTGTTTATCGCCCTATTTTAATGCTCAGCCTGGTCATTGATTTCCTCATCTGGAAAGGCAACGCATTCGGTTACTATTTAACGAATTTGCTCTGCTTCACCGGAAGCACAATTCTTCTCTATACGTTCATTCGCCAACTCAGTTCCGAGTGGGGGAAGGTGAGATCATCGGCCGCGGCATTCTTCGGTGCGGCTCTTTTTACTGCGACACCACTTCACTGCGAAAGCATTTCCTGGGTAGTGGGGCGGGTCGATTCCCAATGCTGTATGTTCTACCTGGCGGCTTTGAATTGCTTTCTGCTATCTCGCACAAAGCAAGCGAAACTGCTAACCGCGGTGGGAATCCTCTGTTTCTTTTTGGCAATGGGCACAAAAGAAATGGCGATTGGTTTTGCACCGACGTTGATGGCGATTGGGTTCCTATTGAACCGAAATTCCGTTTTTCAATCGGCTGATCAAAATAAAGAAGCCGGAAAGCCCACGGATCTCAGAGCTGTGCTTACTCAGCTCAAGCAAAATGCAATAGCAGCATGGAAGTTCAGCAGCGCAGCTTGGGCGGCTACCGCCATTTATTTCGTCATTCGGTGGCTTGCACTTGGGACTTTACTAGGTGGTTATGCCGGATCCGTTGGAGCCTCACAATCCGCCAACGCGATTTCCAAATGGCTGGACTGTGATAGCTGGAGACGGCTCGTACTGCCGTTTTCATCAGAAGTATTCAGTGCAGGCAGCAGCAGCGAAACGATGCTGTTTGCATGCTATTGCGGGCTTGTCGGTATCGTGGCTGTCCGAGCTTTAGCTGGCGCTCTCCCCTGGAAATGGGTAATGTTCCTTGGTGTTTGGGCGCTGACTCAACTTGCCCCGATATACAGATTATTTGGAATTGGAGTGAATCTTGAGGGCGCAAGATTCTGCTTCTTCTTTAGCATGTCCTTCAGCGTACTGCTGCCAATCCTGCTATTTGCACCAGAGAAGAAGGAGGAGGGACCGCTTGCGAAAAGGCTCGCTATTCTTTCATCGGTCCTGCTAATAGGTGCGACTTTTGTGTTAGCAAAGACTGCTTACGCATCAAACATTGTATGGCTGCACGCAGGGAAGGAAGTGCGCTCTGTCTTACAGGACGCACAACGGCTAGCATCAACAGCGCCTACAGGAAGCAAGTTCGCGTTACTGGGCATCCCCAAGGAACACGGCGGAGCACACATGATCCTGAACGGGTCGACGTTTGAAATGCTCATGAGTCCGCCATTTTCTGAGACGAATTATTCAGACGCATTCATCACTTTCGACCCAATGTTGTTTGGTGATGATACCGCGATTAATGGTTCGCGCTTCCGAGAAGTTATCTGTTCGCAGAACGCTGTGAAAGGTCCTTATGTCTGGAATGGTGCCGCGAAGAAGTTTGAATTAGTCGATGTGGGAGCGCAGGCTTCCAGCCTGCTTCTAAAGAGTAACGACCAATCAGTATTATTATCAGTGGCTGTAAAAGACAAGTCACCGGATCAGACACATAAAATCCTCCCCTACGTTGCCAACCATGCAATATTCAAATCGGGTGCAAATGGTTTCGAAATCAGAACTCCTAATGCCGGCGACGGAATACTTCTTTCAAACCTGCAATTGAATCCGCTCTCCGTCGGCTACGTCAAGCTCCACTTCTCCAGTAGAGATGATTTATCCAAGCTTCCGTTTGAGTTGAGATGGAAATCGAACGATTCGAAGGATCAAAACATATCGAATGAGTGGAAAGATTACAATTCGGTTCGAGTTTATGGAACGGACGAAGTACCACCCTCGAAGCAGGCTGGAAGCCTGCGCTCCCATAGTGTCACATTTGCTGTTGGTCGAAAATGGCGCTGGTATGCAACGCGCAACATCGACAATATCGCAATTGTTGTTCCTCCTTTGAAAGACGTAGTCGTGGATAAAGTGGAACTACTCAGTGCATCAGAATTGGCGCCAACTTTATCCATTAACACAAAGCCTTGTGCAAACAGTGGGGCATACTTCACAACGGACGCTGTTACCATATTGTTGGCTCCCGCCGAGCGAGCCGACACCGGCACACCGAAATATCTAGTGCAGATTTCGAAGAACAATCATTTCTTCGAGAACTTCCACAAGGCGGATGAAAAACTTGCTGTCGCGCAATCCTTCCAAACGGGGGAAACACAGCTCACAGTCAGACCAGAGCAGCTGGAAGGATCCGGTTATTATCAGGTCAGGGCCTGCAACGTAGATAATTCAGGAAAGGAAATAAGCGATTTTTCCGATCCGATCACTATACTTCTGCAAGAGAATGCAGCAGTCAAGAAATCGAAATGAACGACAACGAAGCTACTAGCCCAACGAACTCTTGCGTGCTGGAATCCTCTATTGGAGAGGATGCTCACAAAGACGAAAAGAAGAGCCGAACGGTAATCCACATCAAGATAAATAACCTTTGCAAAGCAGCAAACGCCTTTGTGCATCAGAGTTATTTTCCCTTGTTTCTATTTGCATTAGCTATGTCACTGCGAGCCCTGTATGACTGCGTATTCTTGGAACACCGCATCGCACACTTCGGAGACGCATACAACTTCTTGCGCACAGGCTCTTGCATGTACGAGGCCTTCGCAACATCCAACAACCTGGGAGAGCTCCTCGCTAAATTCTATGCATCAGCACCGCCGCAAGCACAGCTATTGCAATCAATGACTTCGATGAAGCTTGTGGATCGCCTATTAATCGATGGTCCAGTGTATCCAGGCTACCTGGCGATCATCCAATGGCTCAACGGCATCGATCCGAAGAATCCAATTTTTGATGGGCACTCCGTCCAATTCTCACTCTGTAATGCATTCATCGATTCATTGGCATGCGTGCTGGTTTATTACATTGGTCGATTAGCTTTTAATCGGAAAGTCGGCGCCATCGCAGCAGTGCTCTTCGCGTTCTATCCGGCAGCAATTATTAACACACAACATTGTTATAGCGAACCGTTCTCATATTTCTTGCTTTCAGCATGGACAGCAATTTTGCTATTCCTGCTTCTTCGAAACAAACGAAATACTGCCGTGGATGCGCTGGCGTGGATGGGAATCGGACTCACCGCCGGGATGCTGATGTTATCGAAACCAGCGTTCGTCATTCTCCCACCAGCTATTGCAGTAGAGTTGGTGACTTTGTCTTTGGCAGGATCATTCCTTCGAGCAAAAACACCTGCGGAAAGAAATAACTTGCTGTTAGCATCCATACGAAAATTCGCGATTCGTACATGCTTGATTGCGGCCGGCGCGGCAATAATTCTCACACCCTGGGTTTTCTTCAACAAATCTGTGAGCGGTCAATACTCAATTTTCGTCAACCGAGTTCCATCATTCAATATCTTCCACGGTAACCAGCTAAAAACTGACGGGTGGCGCTGCTATCCATTCTATGGAACGTTCCCGGGCGACACCCAGCACGTAGTCGCATCACTAATGGAGGATGCCAAAGGAGATCCACTAGCCTTCGTTGGATTGCAATTCAAAAAAACAGCCCGCCTCTGGTCGGGCGTCTGGAATGAATACCATTACAAGCTATTCGGATTCCCAATTGAACTTCAGTCACTCTTCCACCAGCTGCTGCTTTTGCTTGGCGCGGCTGGATTATCACGTACGCTGATTGGCAATAAACACAGCACGTTATCCAGAAGATTTTCCGCTGGAATAGTATTGGGCACGATAGTGCTTTTTCACTTCGTCTACATTCCGTTCGAAGCTATCAGCCGATACGCAATCACCGCGATGCCATCTGTCATCGTGCTCGCTGCATTTCTTGTTGAGCTATGCATGCGGGGAAAAACTAGCACCAAAGCGCTTGCGGCATTAGTTATCTCATCGTCGGTCGCATTCCAGATCATTTCTCAGAGTGGAAACATCGCCAACTTTACGGCAGGATTTCTTCCAGAATCTGCATTAGCTGTCGCACCTTACATTGCCAGTGCTCTAGCCGCTTTCCTCTTCGCCGGCACATTCTGGTGTCTTAGACACATGTTCCAGGAGCTCGACAAGCGAAATACTTTGAAGCTAAGCCTGCTCCCAGGAGCACTGCTTGCATTGGCATTTGCCACCACTGCATTCTACACACTCCAATCCTTCGACTGGAAAGAGTGGTCATGCAGAATAGAAGGAGGCGGGGCTTGTTCGCAAGTTGTCACACTACCGGCCGATGCAAGTTATCCAAGCAATTCAACAACTTTTGTTTTGGTTGATTTGGATTCCGACACACTCGGACCTGCGGTAAATGTCATTGTCAACAACGAGCTTCTGAAGGAGCGCCTGCAACCGTTGGCACAAATGATGCCGAACAATAAGGACATAATTCAATGTTTGGCAATTCAAGGCGAAGGCATGTCCAGGGATTTAAGAACATTTCGGAATTGGTGGGCTGTTCCATGCCCCACATCTTTGCTGAATCCTGGACAAGAGAACAACATAACAATTCTTAGCGATTCTGCGAAAAACAGCGCCACCATTTACGGTGACTATCCGACTGCGATATCATGGCTACCCTCACTGCGCTCTTTCTCTTATACCAAAGGATTCACTACTTTTGATCATCGAGATCCGCGCGTTTTCGAGAAGCAAGCGCCCCTTGGTAAAGTTAGTAAGGCTAATACTACAAAGACGGGCACAGATGATTTGTCCCCTGCCGTAGGCAAGCAGGTTGGACAATTTCGAATTCGGTTACTTACATGCTCGGGAGCAGAAACGCCTAAGCAGAGAAGCTCCACAGACCAGCAGGAAGGTCTTACATCTTCCCAGCTCACAGCGGCTTCCACAACAGAACAAAAATCAACCAGTCTTATTGGAGTAGCGACTGATAGCACCGCAAATAAGAATTATCCAGTACGCTTGAACGAACCGATTAACATTCTCGGAAAAGCGGAGAAGCAACAGGTCATCGCACAAAATCCAGCGACCTTCAATCCGCCGGTCAACAGCATTGAGTTGAAATCTGGTCTTCCTCCTTCAACACGTTTTCACTTCACAAGCAAATTGAGAAGCCTCGCGGTGCCTCACCCATGCTTCGTCACAGTCGCATTCGAAGGCAAGGATGCATCCGGCAAAACAAAGACCTGGACATCCCAGTGGCAGCCCATTGGAATCAACATATATAAGGATAGAGCAATCGAGAGTTCATTCGGGGATCTAATTCCCACCGAGATACTCAATCTTCAAAACCTGCACGCAAAAATCTTTCTCTCGCCATTTCAACCAGACCTTCTATTTCTACGAAAGAAAGAAGCGTTGAAAGCCTCCATTGAAGTCACCGATGCTAAGCTAACCATCCTGCCACCGCTTGCGATTCCGGACAATGCAGAATCTCGCATTTGGACTTTGTATTAGCACGCAAGGACAATTCATGAGTAGGCACGTGAGGCGCCTTGCCAAGAATCCAAACAGGGCATAAACGACACCGTCTACAACTTATCAAGACTATCCCGTTATGAAAACAGCAGTCCGTCTATGATTATTTCGAGATGGAAGAATCGAAAATTTCAGCTTGTGATGTCGCGCCCGATTTTAGAAGAAGTAACGGCAACACTTCTTGAGAAAGGAATTAGTGAAACGAGCATTCTGGAATTTGTCACTGCAATTGGGAACCTAGCACTATTCGTACCGGCAAACCTCATTGTATATAGACTCGACAAAATTGACCCGGATGACAACAAATTTCTTTCTGCGGCGCAAGAATCTCAAGCCGATTTTTTAGTCTCTTTAGACGCAAAACACCTGCTTCCACTGAAACATCACTATAAGACACAGATACTGAATCCAGCAGTATTCATTCGAATTCTAGACCGAGAACTAGCCGAGGAAGACTCATAGAGTTCGAAGTTCATTCCAGGCTTGGTAGAGCAGCGAAGCTACATAGGTTTCTTCATCTCGGTGCCGACGGCGGCTACGTCCATGCCTTTCTTGCTACGACTTACGGTGGCGAGATAGTCATGTAAACTTCGGTCGGACTGAACTGACGCAATTAGATCATCAAAGAATTTGCGACCGCCCTTCGAGTTCAAATGGCAGCAATCTTCAAAATCATTCAGCGAGTACGAACTCGTAGAACCAAGATCGAGGAATGTCGCGTTGTAGTTCATCGCGAGGTGATTGATCTGACGTTTGTATTCCTTTAGCGCATCGGAATTCAACGCAGCCAAATTCTGGCGAGTTAACGGCATGTTTACGATAAGAACGTTGACGCCATGATGCTCAGCTGAAATGAGGAAATCGCGCAAATAGCCGGCCTGAGTATTCAACATTTCGTAGTTAGGCGGGTTATACAGTTTCTTGTAACGCTCCAAATCGCTTAGCTTATTCGGACGCTCCGTACCATCACCGCCGGAGCTTGTGTATTCAGCAGTAGCAGGATGTTTGCTCACGTTACATGCAACATCGATCGCATGTGTTTTTACGTATGCCATTACCTTCTTAAAGCGATGCTCGAGCTTCGTAGGGTAGGCTTGCAACCCTTCTGCAGTAAAGCTCGCAGGCAAAATACTGTTGTCGTGAAACTCGGTAAGAAAACTATGAGTCGGTGTTTTCGCTGCATTTGGAAATGTGTTGTCTAAGAAATCGCGAGGCGCCACGCCCAGGATGACCAAACGAGGCTTCTTTCCAGTTGAAAGTATTGCCTCAAATATGCCTTGTTGATCAGACATGATAGAAGAAGCGACACCGAGATTCTTGATAGACAGATTCAATCCCAGTTTGTTCTTCAATAGCTTTTCAAAATAATCCGATTTTGTGTATTCAGGAACCAGCCTGTCATAGAACCATGGTTCGTAGCAAGGCTTTTTCCCGTCAGCTTTCTCATCGCAACGCACTGACGGCATCAACACGAGAGACGAACCCATAACAACAACGTCGGGGTTCTCTTGCGATGAGAGAAAGTTTGAAAGTTTCGAGACGAGGACCCGATATTTGGTTTCGACACCATCGGCTGCGTCCAGCATTTTCGGTGGCACGAGTAAAGCCACAGCCATAGCTGCTATCAGAAATAGCACTATCAAAACATAGGGGCTATGGAACCAGGGCGATTTATGTTGATTCGTCCGTGGCGCGCTCATGGTGTCTCCTTTCCTGTGACGATGCGCTCGACAGCAGGTGTGAGTTGTGATGCTACGAATTGGTGACCGAACGGGGTCAAATGGACCATATAGAACAGATAATCCTTATCTTGATCCGACAGCTTTGTTGCAGGAGCCTGAAGATCAATTACAGGAATGTTGTTAATTTGAGAAACTTGTTTGAGCATATTCAATTCATCTGCGTAATTCATTCCGCAGAATTTGTCTTCGATTCCCTTTCGCAGGGAGAGCGCCGAGCGCACTGGCAAAGCAACGACAGCAAATTGGGCGCCACTTTTCGCGCTTTCATTCTTCATTTCGAAGAGCAATGAACCAAGGGTTCTTTCTACCAACTCACGATAGGTGTTGGCACCACCTGTGGTAGTGGTTGGTTTCGGTGAGGGCTTGACAGGGTCGACCTCCGACGTTGCTTGTGTGCTATCTTTCGGCGTCGATGTAGCTAGCTTCGGAGATTGTTTTTCCGAAGCGGGCTGGAAGCCCGCGCTCCCATTTGAAGTAGCCGTCTTTCCGCTCAGGCTTGCTTTAATCCAAGCATTTAGCTCGCTTCCTGTTTGACGCAGCGCTTTGCCAGGCTTCGTCAAGAAGAACAACACTTTCTTGTATGCTTCGTTGTGCATGCTCAAATCGAGTTCAGCGGCGGCAAGCAAGCCCCAGAGGCGGCTATGTTGCCGGAAGAAATCAAAGTTTCGCAAGCCGCGCGCGCGCGGGCTGCGCATCCATAGTTGCACAGGTGAAGAATCAACAACTAACTTTCCGCCTGGCAAATGCAAGGCTGCAGGACGAACATTAGTAAGCACTTCATCAGGTGGCGACCAATTCTCAAAACAATCGCGGGTGTTGTAGCAAACAAGCACCAAGTCCGGCTTGAACGCAAGAACATCATTTTTTAGTTGCAAAAATTCTTGTGCGGTCGAATATCCTGATGTTCCGAAGTTAAGCACTTGCACCGGCTTCTTCAAACTCGCCTGCAAATCTTTTTCAATTCCATAGGAGAAGCTTTTCTCTAATGGGACTTGCAAACTTTCAGTCAGAGAATCGCCCAACAAAGCAATGCGATAAGTGCCTGCTGGCTTGGCCAATGTGACGTTGGGCTCACGCAAGCCAAAGCTATTAAAGTAGGATGTCGACAATCCTTCGGAGCGCCATGTTATGCGCTTGTTGGTCATGTGCTTGAATCCTACTTGCGGATCCAATCTGAAGATTTCCTCCTCACCAAGGCCAGCGGCGAATAGAGCAGCTTCCACAAACAAAATCGCTAGCAACTGCCATACCACTATTTTCCCGAGCAAAACTGGCAAAGAATCACGTTTCTTCGCCGGCAACGATGTACGTTGCACATTCGAAATTTCACGCTCTTTGATCGAAGTGCTCACTGTTCCCTCTAAAACTGGAAGTAAATAAATGGTGTTGCTTGCGTTGGCTTCGCAGCAATGATGAACAAAATAGTTGCAGTCCATGCGGCAAGGCGCACAGGCAAGCTGTAAATAAGCTGGGCTGGATTAGTGCGTCCAAGTTTGAGCTTCAATTGATCAGTCAAAATCCAGAAGCCCAAATAAACTAGCGCCCAGACGGTAACACCGGATTTGATTAGCAGCTCAGGCGAAGATGACAATCCCGCAAAATTGAAATTGAAGAGACTGCCGAATATATTCATCGTGTGCGGCAGATCCGGCGCGCGGAACATGACAAAACACGCGGCCACAAACAGGAATGTCATACAAACATTGGCAATCTTGGATGGCAGACTGCTAAGAACATGGCTTCCATTATCGACTGACTCGTTTGAATGCCCAGGCGCAACTTTATCCAGAAAGCGCTTCCACTCACGATTAACAATCAATGCAATACCATGCATGCTGCCCCAAACAACAAATTGCCAGGCAGCACCGTGCCAAAGCCCGCAGATAGTCATTGTCAGAAACAAGTTGCGCAGCCCTTCGACATGGGTGCAACGAGATCCGCCCATCGGTATATAAACGTAGTCGCGGATCCAGGTGGATAAGGAAATGTGCCAGCGCCGCCAAAATAACGCGATGTCTTGAGCCAGATAAGGCAACTCAAAATTGACTGGCAAACGAATGCCCATCAGCAACGCCGAGCCGCGACCAATATCGGTGTAACCTGAAAAATCACAGAAAATCTGGATCGAAAAACCGAAGAAGGCAACCCAAGCATCCACTGCAGAAATTGGAGCAGTTGCTGCATATGCTGGTGCGACTATCCATCCGATGGGATCCGCAATCGCAATCTTCTTGAACAGCCCTTGAACTATTAGAGTCATGCCTTCGTAAAGGAGAGCCGACGACCATGGTAATGGATTGCGCAGGCTACTTTCAAATTCCTGGTAGCGCTTAATTGGACCAGCGATCTGCGACGGAAAGAATGCGGCGAACGCGGAGAACTCCATCCAGGATTTGACCGCTGGACTACCCTTGTAGACATCAACCAGGTAATGGATAAATTCAAAAACAAAGAATGAAATGCCTAACGGCAGGATCACATCGAGAACCGGAGCTTTGACAGCAGCGAGCGTTGCGTCGTGCATCTGGGTTCCGGCCCAGCCTAAGGCCGCAAAAACATTTTGCAAGAAGAAGTTGCTGTACTTGTAGTAACAAAGGCACGCCAGATTCAGAACGATTCCGGCTGTTAGAAAACCTTTGGCTGCGGCGGGCGACTTGCTCTTTTGCTGAGCAATTGCCAATCCAAGTCCCCAGGAAATCGTTGAAAGCAAAAAGAGCAGCAATCCAAATGCGGGAATCCAGCTCATGTAAAAGAAATAGCTGGATGCCACGACAAGAAGGAGGCGCGAAAAACCCCGAAGCTTCCAATAGAGCAAAAGCACTATCGGCAGAAAAATCATGTATTGGAAGCTACTGAAGATCACTGTTGAGCTCCGTTCCACAGGTCCTGGGCGCAACCCAGAACACCCATGGATGTTAACACTGGCGGTTCTTGTCATGCCATGGTGTTATTCTCACCCTCGGCTTAATTGGCTCTCATCCAAATGCATATAATTGATGTTCTTTCCGGAAACACAGCAAGGGGAAGTTAGCCGGATAGAGTACAGAAAACTAATATCTTCTAAGAAAGCCCATGATAATCTGGGACCGTCGTCAATTGTCCCGATATGTCTCTGCCAAACGATTCACAGGATAAACCTGCAGCCAGCGATGCCGCCAGATCTATCAAGCCTGGAAGCACAACTTCCAAACAGCTGATCCTGCATCTACTGACGGCCGGAATTCTGGTAGCAGTCGTGTGTGGCGGATTCTCTAAAACGATTTTTCGCGGCGCACCAATTTCGCGCCTCTATCAACTAGGTCAGCGCGACACACTCTTCGGCAGGCACTACAGACCTATTCGAGAGGGATATGACGCATCTGTCTATCAGTATTTCGTTCCGTGTCATCACTTCTTAGTCCAAAATTTGAGACAAGGGGTAATTCCATTGTGGAACCCGCTCGTTGGTTGCGGTGAGCCATTCATGGCCGACATCGAGACTGCCACTTTCTGGCCACTGCGCGCGGCACTGCTGTGGATGGAACCAATCCGTTCCTGGAATTTGCTAATCATTCTGAATCTCATTGTTTTTTCCTTGGGCACATTTCTTCTCAGCACGATGGTCGGATTGCGAAGATTCGCTGCTATGTTTGCAGCATTGCTTTGTGCATTCTGCCCATTTCTCATTTTTCATTCAGAGCTGACCGGATCGTCATCCTCATGGATCCCGCTTGTCCTAGCCAGTTTTGTCTGGGTTGAACGAAAAGGAACCCTGCTTTCAAAAGCAATAGCCGGGGCAGCCTGCGCATTGATGATCGTGTCGGGACATCCAGAACCGTCATTTTTCGGTATTGCAGCATCGTCACTGGCTTACTTGCTTTTCAAATTATTGAAGGATAAGAAGGGAAGCGAACATGGGAGCGCAGGCTTCCAGCCTGCTTCGCAGAATGGGAGCGCAGGCTTCCAGCCTGCTCCGCAGAATGGGAGCGCAGGCTTCCAGCCTGCTCCGCAGAATGGGAGCGCAGGCTTCCAGCCTGCTTCGCAGAATGGGAGCGCAGGCTTCCAGCCTGCTTCGCAGAATGGGAGCGCAGGCTTCCAGCCTGCTTCGCAGAATGGGAGCGCAGGCTTCCAGCCTGCTCCGGAGAGCACTACTAGCAAGATCTCGATCACATCACAGCTAAAAGAAGCGCCGAAAATTCTTCTGTCCGGATTACTGGACATCGCACAAATCGGCATATTCGCTTTCGCATTCTCAGCGCCGGTGCTGATTCCATTTGCCGAACTCCTTAAAAGTTCCGACTGCTACAAACTCGGCTTAACTGGTCATCGGATAGGCGTTCCGCTCAATTCGATTCTGATCAATCTCATACATCCTGCCTACGACAGGTGCAGCCCATTTCTGGGTATTCTGTCATTTCCTTTAATAGCCGCGGCGCTCGCGGGCTCGTTCAAGAGCAGCCCTTATTTGAGAGGACTATCTCTCTGTGCGCTCCTTTTGATCTGCATGATGAGCCAACTAGGACCGCTGGATTTCATCATGAATCTTCCATCGTTCTCGTGGTTTGTACCCAAATATTGTTTTTCTGCACTGCTCGTAGTTCTCTGTGTTTTAACCGGCTTCGGAATGCAAGAACTTACAGATAAAATCAAGACCAATTGGAAGCAAGTCTGCATAAGCATTATTGCCGCAAGCATTGTCGTTCTCGCCTCGCTCGTAGCCATAAAATTCGCGCCATCATTACTCGATTGCATTCGCCAAGACGAAGCCTTCGACAAAATGGTGGTACTGAATAACCAGTGGACGAAGGACCTAATCATCCTTACTGCGTTTTGCATATTCATTGTAATTACTCGCTTTTTCAAGCATTATCGCTCAGCTCTAATGGTCGTCGGAATCGCAATCTGCACAGCCTTGAGCATGGCGCCTTTATCAAAACGTGCATCACCTGTGAATGCCGGATTGGAATACGATCTGGTCAGCCCAATTCCATTTCTGCAAAAGCAAGGCGAACGAATAGTGACGATGGGCAGGCACACATTCTGTCCTTCTAGTAATTTCGTTTATGGCATCAACAATATTGTGCCAGTGAATGTCTACCACCCGAGCGGTTTTTTGACTTATCTGATTTCATGCGGGATTACACCGGAAGGAGTAAATCAATTCTTTGATAACGACTTAACACCCGAAATAAATCTCTCAGCCACAAAATACGTCGTGACTCCCTCCCCGGTGACAAGCAGCCAGCAGGTTCTGCCAAAACCAGCACCCATATCTAGTGAGGAAGGAGCGAAGTGGACAAGCGATCCGGAACTAATACTAGAAGCCGCGTCGCTGCTTTCTGAACCAGCCAATCGACAGATATTGGGTGCCTTGCGATTCAAAACGAACGCGAAGAAAGCCAAACAGATCGGCGTACAAGCATTGGTAAGAGACGAGAAAGGAAATACGATTTGGTTCGGCGACACAGATCGCATTCTATATTTATTTGCAAAGAATGACCCCGAGAAGATCGACTTATTCGATTACAAACTAAAAGTGCCGTTGCCCAACTACAAGGGAGAGATGACGCTAGCAATCCAGGTTTTTGACTGGGAGCAAATGCGGTTTCTTCCTTTCGCCGACGCTCAAAATGAAGCACCAGGAGTTCTGCAAATTGCGCAGATTGACAGCAGCGGAAAAACATCGAGCAACATAATAAAGACCGTGGATACTTCCGCAGCATCTGATGGCATTTTCAAGTTGGTTGATGAAGCAAAGAACCATGTGCGCGTATACGAGAACACAAAAGCGCTACCTTACTGCTACTTGACCAATGAACTCGGAGCAGAATTCTCGGCATCAGCAACAGCAGCACAAATAGGAGCGCAAGCGCATAGTGCCTCAGAGAAGAAAGTCACATCCGTGCAATGGTCGAGGCCAAATTCAAATTCAATTCGCGCAGAAGTTGATGCTCCCGATTCGATGTATTTGGTGGTCGCGGAATTTTTCGAGCAGCACTGGAAAGCAGAGATTAGTCAAGGCACCTCACATGTGGCTCAAGAAATCGTACGCGCAAACAAATACTTTCAAGCAGTACGCGTACCGAAAGGCAAGTCAGTGGTCACTCTCAAGTATGATCCGCTTTCTTTCAAAATAGGATTGGGCATATTCGCGCTCGGACTTGCAGCGCTTGCTTTCTTAGGACTAAGGAGATTAAAAAACTAATTCGGGTCACGAAGCCGGCGACAATCCTAATTGCGCAAAAGTGCACTGGCTGGGCTTCTTGTCTGGACGCCAACGCAGGATCTTCGTACCATGGCGGAATCTGCCATTTGTGAAATGGTCGAATTGAACTTCGACGACAAGTGAAGGATCAATAGGTGTCCATGGCGATTCCTTCCCTTGATTCCACCGACTCGGTCCACCAGGAATGCTTTGCGTAAACGACTCATCTGCCGAAAGCTTTTCCAATTTCTTTGTCAACGATTCCTTCTCCGCAGAGGAAACCGCCGAGGTAAATCCCACATGGTGCAGCTCGCCCTCGTCATCGTACATGCCCAAAAGCAATGATCCGATCGTTTTGGAATTGGTGCCATAACGAAATCCACCAATGACGCAATCAGCTGTTTTTATTCGTTTGATTTTCACCGCACCTTTTCGGTTACCAGATTGATACGATAGATCAGTTCGCTTGGCGATTACGCCGTCTAATTCGACACCTTCGCTACTAAGCCACCCCCTCGCCACATCAATATCATCTGTCGCTGGCGACAGCAATATTGCGGAATTCTTCTTGATGTTCTTCTTCACGAATTCTTCGAGGCTTGCACGTCGCACGCCCAAAGTTTTATCAGTAAGTACATTTGATTTCTTGCCTACTGGCTCTGCAAGCATGTCGAAAATAACATATGTCGCCGGAGTTTCTTGAGCCAGCTTCTTTATTCTTGTTGCAGCTGGATGAATGCGCTGAAGCAAGTCGTCAAACGAAGGCGAATCGCCCTGCCAAATCATCAGCTCTCCATCAAGAACAAAATTGCCCGCGTTGAGCTTCTTCAATTCTTCCACCACTTCCGGAAAATAACGAGCCAACGGTTGCCCGTTCTTTGACCGCAAATCGACATCATCATCCTCGCAAAACGCAATGCATCGAAATCCATCCCACTTAGGTTCATAGAGCCAATTGTCGCCCTCCGGAATTTGCTTCACGGGCTGGGTTTCCATCGGCAAATAATCATGTGGCAAATTTACTATCGAAGACATAACAAAAACTCCTCATCCAAATCCGGAGACGTGACAAACTCCTATTGGGGTTCCAAGGAGAACAGTGAGATGGTGGAAGAATGGTATCTTCTACGGTCGGTCGGCGAGCATCCTGTGCGGATGTGTCAGGGACGCACAGTGGCGCGGAAATCATCCAGGTCCAGAGTATTGAGGACCTCGCTGCGGCGAACGCCGGCTCGACGGGCTTGATGTACGCCGAATTCTAAGTTGCGGTAATCCCGCAGCGAATGGGCATCAGTTGAGATGAGTATTTTGATTCCGCGTTCTAGCGCCGCTTTGACCCATCGCGGCTCAAAGTCCATACGGTGAGGGTCGCCGTTTATCTCGACTGCTGCGTTGGATTCAGCGACTGCATCCAGAATCTTCTCTACATCACAATCGATTGGTTCGCGCCTTAGAAGCAAACGTCCCAACGGGTGACCCCAGACTTTAAAATGGGGATCCTTCATGCATGTCAAAACACGCTTTGTCATTTGTTCGTGATTCAGTTTGAATCTGTTATGAACGCTTGCGATGATTATGTCGAACTTCTCCAGAATGTGGTCGGGATAATCGAGTCGTCCATCAGCGAGAATGTCCGATTCTGTGCCTCTCAAAATTGTTATGTCCACGCGCTCTTGGACGCGCTCAATCTCTTCCCATTGCTGTTTCAATCGATCCACAGTTAACCCACCAGCATAACTTGCAGCTGGCGAATGATCAGTAATCGTGATGTACTTCATTCCCATCTTCTGGGCACCCAGAGCCATCTCTTCAATGGAATAGGACCCGTCAGAATAAGTCGTGTGACAGTGAGTCATTCCTTGAATGTCTGCAATGTGAATAAGATCCTCGAAATCAGATTTCGATGCTTGCTCAATCTCATCTTCGCCTAGCCGCATCTCAGGCGGGATAGGCTCCAAGTCCAGATGCACATACACGTCAGACTCCGACTTTACAGCGAGCATTTTGCCTTTTTTGAAAAGCCCTTCGGAATTAAGTTCAATCCCATTTTCCGCGGCGTAAGATTTCAGCAAATTGAAATGATACGGAGAACCAGTATGCTCCACCAAACCAACTGGAAAGTTCGTCACAACAACTATTTCGGCAAGCAATCCTTCGACAAGCTTGACGCGGCACGACGATTCAGTTTTCTCCACAAGTTCTACAACTAGTGGAAAGTTTTCCACAACTTGCCATAGATGCTGAACGTCATCAACAGCGGCAATAACTTTGATTTCATCGATGACTTCATGCCAACTACGAATAGTTCCAGCGACGTCAATTTGTTCGGTGCGCATTCCGTCCCGGAGATATTTTACAAACTGTTCCGCCGTTGGGCGGGCATGAAGCAGCAAAGTTTTTCTAGAACTATTACGTTGATTTCGCAACCCTTCCAATATCGCTTGTTCGGTTTTCTCGCCAAAACCTTTGACCTTGCAAACGCGATGCTTTAGACATGCATCTTCGAGTTCGTCGATACTTGTTATCGACAATTCTTTGTTCAATGCTTCGATTCGTTTTAACGTCATACCAGGAACTTGAGAAAGTTCTACCACTCCCGCAGGCAATTGCTCGCGCATTTTAGCTAGAACAGGCAACTCTCCTGTTCTGTACAAATGCTCGATTTGCGAGGCCAACGAAGCACCGATTCCGGGGATATTGGTAAGGCGATCTTCCTTTATGATCGTGTCGATACCCTCGCCTACGCTTTCAATCGCGGACGCAGCTTTGAGATATGCGCGCGCTTTGTAGGGGTTGTCTCCTGCGATGGTCAACATATGACCTGCTTCACGAAGAGCATTAGCGATGTCGAATTTATCCATGTGATTGTCTACAAGGAAGCAATTTTTTGAGAAAAGGAAATCAAACAATGCCGGTGAAGTTTGAGACGGAAAAGTATAAGGGATGAGTTCCTATCTTGTATTAGATAAACGTCTAACACTTCCGGTACATCCGCCCAGTGCATGAAACATTAGTGCGCAGACGAGCCAATGAGATCTTCGCGATGACACAGGTACACGATGAAAGCGCCAGCACCATAACCCACCATCGGAACAGCCCCCGTAGGTTCACCAATCTCACCTGTGAATCTGTAATTCTTCTCCGAGACATACATTTCTGGCACAATAAAATTGTCTTTGCTCGAACGCTGAACCATCGTAGACACGAGTTCATCGGCTATATTTTCGATAGGCGGTTTCATCCTTAGATAAACTTCGGCTAGACTGAAATTTATAAACAGAAACTCCTGGCGCTCATACCAGTACTCAAAGATGGCAGGATCTTCAATGATACTTGTGACGCGTCTATAGCCACCAGAAGGCATCTTCAACTTATCCATAGCTTTTACGCTTGCATCGATTACCGAGGGATCTGTCACAATCCCCCAGTTGATTGCAGAAAGCATAGCCCCATCAAGTTCATTTTTGATTCCCGGCTCCAAAGTACCGCGCAGTTTCCCGTCTTTGATAAAAGCCCTGTTGAAGCCATGCTTGAGAAGCGCGATCTTCTTGAGCAGGTCACTTCTCAATTCAGCATCATGTTGCATCCGCGCAAGATTGGCAAACTTATCCAATCCGACAATAGCGGCAGCGGTGGAGAACGCAAAATGTTTTTTGTCCTTCTGGCGCTCTTCCCAGATAGATGTGTCGGCTTTTACGATCAGCCCGTCATCGTACTTTTCGAGATTAGCCAGTAACGGCTCCACAATAAATTTCTTAGCATTATGGTAAACCGGACCTCGATAAGTTGGCGCGGCCAACAGTGAAAAATCCTTACTTCTTTCAACATACTCGCCGAGGATCCAGAGGACCAATCCCCAATCATCGTACTCAATATTGGTTGCGCCTTCCATCGTGAAGTACGGCTCTTCTGCACCATCTCCGAAGTAGCGAACGACTGAGATCTGATAGGGTCCACCAACCTCGTTCGCCATTCGTCCTACAGGACGCGCATTAAGATAAGCCTTCAAAGCCATTCGCGCCTCTGGAATATGTCCCATACGAATGAGCGCATAAACTCCGTACGCCATATCCCGAACCCAAGGAACGAACCAGGCGCCGTCAGGCAAGCTTGCGATAATCAATCCATTATTGTATCTACCAGGGCGATTTGGCTCACGGCTTTGAGCCATTCGCAAAACGACTTCGCTCTGACGCCATAGCTTACGCTCGTTTTCAGACCTGAAATTTACACGGGGTCTTGCACGCCAGGACTCTAGCGATCGCAACTCGCGTTGCACCAATTGAGTTCCTGACAAATTTTGCTGCCAATTCACCAAGCTCCTCGTTATGGAAGGTGCATCCGAGGCATTCTCCAAAGAAACAAATGCCCAAGCGCCGGAATGCAAAAAATCACTCTTCGTACCGAGTATCGGCTTTTGATGCTCAGCTTTTGAGTTTAGCGGAACAACAAGAAGACTTTCTTTTACACCTCGAAATTTGTACAGTTTTGCGCGCCTGCCATCAACCGATAATTCGTTGGTGTCAGCAATCGCATGCTCCCAATCAGCGAGCAAAGCTGGAAGTGACGAAGTCTTAGAAGCAGAGCCTTCTGCGGCGAGGCTTGAAGCAGCAAGCTGACCAGGCTCATACGTCGCCACCAGAGCATTATGCTCAAATCCAAACGGCATGAAAAAATGCTGTTTCGCGTTATTCGAATCGACTTCAATAATGTGGGATTCATCCAGATAATGCGGCTGGTCTTCCCCAGCGTCGTCCGACGCCCAGCGCAAGCTCTTAACAAAATTAGTTGTCTCGACACCTTCTCCCAGAATCTCTTTGGGATTCTCCCTTTCAAACTTATACGGGTGCGCATATAGCTTTGAAATCATCTTTGACTGCAATGAAAAAACGGCGAAGCCATGTCCATTACCCGTAACCAGTGGAGTTTGATTAACGGCCGCTGCCGGAGGCAATGCGGAAAAGGCAAACGAAAGAACAATCAAGAATGTTGCCCGAAAGCAAAGAAAAAGCATGAGAGGCTCCGTCGACTAGAGGCATGATCATAGCAGGACATCTGGGCTAGGAGCCGATCCGCGGCGACGGACGTCCGCACACTTATAACACTCAATCGCTGCTGGTATAATCATGCGGGTCGGTACGTGGCAACCTTGAAACATGAATAGATTTGTTTTTTCTGACTACGATAGCCTCTGCAAAGCGGCTGCAGAGCGCATGCACTCTGTTGTCAATTCAAATCCCAGGGCTGTCATTTGCTTAGCAACCGGTGCATCGCCCGTAGGACTTTACAAGAATGTTGTTGAGCTCGGCAGAGAAGAACTTGAAAAATACAGCAAAATTCATGTCGTCAAACTAGATGAGTGGGGCGGACTAACGGACAGTCACCCATCAACTTGCGAATCTTACCTGCGCAAACATTTCATCGAGCCTTTGCAGGTCAGTCATGACCGCTACACAAGCTTTAAAGCGAGCGCAACTGATCACACAGCCGAATGCAGACGCATTCAAGCGGAACTCGAAAGACTAGGACAAATAGATCTCTGCGTTCTTGGTTTAGGCACTAACGGGCATCTCGGATTGAACGAACCAGCACCATATTTGATGGCACACGTTCATCTTGCGAATCTGACAGAGCAAACGCAACAGCACTCAATGCTTGAGACCAGCAGCCAAAAACCAACATTTGGCTTCACCCTCGGAATGGCAGATTTGATGCGCTCCAAGAAGATTTTCTTGATTGTAAGTGGGGAGAAAAAAGTTAAACAGTTGAAGCGGTTACTTACACCAGAAATTGATACCAACTTTCCAGCGTCATTCCTTTGGATGCATCCAGACGTAGAATTATTCACTGACATCGAGTTAAACTAAAATGGACGACAAGCCTGTAACTGAAGAGCGCTTCTGGCAGATCATTGAACAATCCTGGAGCAAGGTCGCTCCGGAAGTACAACAGGCTCGCCGCAATCTGTTGCATAATGCAGTCAGCGAACTTGATTGTCAAAATTTGCTGAACGCTCTTAAGGAGGTCGTACTTGTTTACGAGGATCAGATCGATGACTTGCGCAAACCGCAACTTATCGAGTTTGATAAGATTCTTGAACGCAAACTTTTCGACATCGATCGCGAAGATATTCACAAGAAACACGGCGGAACTGTTGAACGATTCCTCTTCGCGCGAAGCTTCATTGTACTTGCCGGCATGGAATACTACGATGCGGTGATTGACGATCCTTGCCGCGTAATTCCGAAGCTGGAAGCCGAAGAAATGAGCCGGTCCGCAAAGCTTTATTACTACCATAAATATGATGAGGAGATGCCCGGCACGGATATCTCTATAGAGACATTTTCCAATAAGGCCGGCTGGCCAAAATGACAAAGCCGTCTTGTTAGACGAGATTATGTTCAAAGACCTAGCTTAGAGTTCCCGGGGTTAAGGCCAGCGTGGCCGGCCCCCTTGACCTCCACCATGGTGCTCCGTTTCAAGAGAGAATCCTTACAAGAACTGCGTTTACAGCTTTGCCGCCATCGAATACCACCTGCCAGCGAGAGTGGCCTTACCCTTATGGTCCAAAAAGTACCCTGTGACCTTTCTGTCCCAATTCAAGGACGGCTCCCGGAAACCTGGCAAACGAAAAAGAATCGCCCTTTGCGCAATCACAACGAAGCCAACAAATCACGAGGAAAGAGAGCCTGAGTTTACTGCGAAGAGAGCTTCTTCAAAGTGAGAATCTCGCGGTTACCTGACAGTGCGCTCCAATATTTGTGCGTTGCGATCTGTTCGAAATTCGGAACGGGAGAGAAGCTGATGATGTAGTCCTCATTGTGGACGGACCACCATCTCCATGTGTCACGCGGCGGCTCACCACGATGAGTCAACTCATACCAATTGTCGTGCAGAATGAGATTCTTGAATAACATCGGATCGCGCGCATAGTTGTACTCAGCTCCGCCTTCGATCTGTTCATATTTGACGCCATTCTTCTCGAGTGCATCAATTGCCTCCCAGCGCGCGCGATTCCAAGCCAGTAGATCTTGAGTAGCTGCAATGGAGTACCCTGCCAGAATTACAAATAGTGGCACAGTCAAAAGCCAGTTCATTCGCACACGCTGATAACGCCAAGCCAGGGCGAGACAGGGTACAGCCACCAAACCAGGGAACAGGTAATATCGATCCAAATCGGAGAAAGTCGACTGCAAACAAGTAAAAGCAAATTGAAAACCAAAAGCTGCCATCACTGCAATTGCAGAAACGATAAAAGCGTACTTTTTCGAGTGGCGCGCAGTGGTCGCTGGAGCGGCTGCAATTGCCGGTTCTCGCTTCCTCCGAATCTCTTTCCAAAGCATCGCCAATGTTCGCTGCAAACTATCGAGAATCAAAACGGAGAATACAAAACCAGCAAGCCCACTAATCCAAGTGAGTGATTGCTTCCACTTCAACGGTAACGCCGCAACATTTATCCCTAACAAACTATGCGCGCCCAACTCGGGCAGTCTAATCAAGTTTTGGTTGAATGGCATCCAGCGGCCTTCGGCTATGAACTTGCTGAAGGAGAAAACCATTCCAGCCCCACAAGTTACCGGCCAAACAGAACTTATTGCCTGATTCTTCGTGAAGAACTTCTGGAAGGTCGGCAGAAAACAAAGCAATGCCGGCAAGAAGAAGACACCAAGATATGCGCAAATCTCTCCAGCCACTTGGATTACTACAGGTATGACGGCTGAAGGCGCGTGCAATGCATGTGCGACTTGTTTAGCGGCCATCCCTTTGTACCAAACATATAAGGAATTAAAGTCATTAGTGGACAGCATCCACTTGTCTGCAGCGATCGCCGTCACAATAGGCAGCACCACCAAACCGATCAAAAGTGTCGGCGAGAAGCGCTTCCGTAATGCAAGCAGCGCAAAGACAAGTAGGTTTACCAGCCCCATGCCGCCCATGTTCTGGCGCACGCAGGTCGCCGCGATCAGAAGAAGGGACGAAAGGGCAAACTGTCCTTCGCCGATTCCACCAGTCTTGTTTATTCCGCGAAGTAAAAAGTATAAGTAACCGAGACTCAACGACACCGCTGGCGTGTCTGTCATGAATGAGAAAGCCAGACACATATAGAGCGGATTAGCAGAAAAGCACATTGTCAAAAGCAACGACGGCAGTTTACCGGCACGCAGTTCGCGACAGCATCCGTACATAAAGAAAGAGCCAAGTACGGCCCATGCAAATCCCAGACCCCGCAAGGCGACATAACTGAATCCGAGTATTTTGCAAACGGCTGCCCCACTCAAAATATGGAATAGACAGGCAGGGGCACAGGCCAGCAGACGCATCTGTCCCGTCTCCAGGAAGTGCTTCACACCTTCGGCATAAATCCAATCATCGTTCAGCGGAAACTCACCACCGATACCAATGAAACAAAGACAAACTAGCCAGAAACCAGTAATCGACAACAGCGGCCACTGCGCAGCAATACCACTCGGTCCCTCTTTAATCGAACCGGCGTCGCCGCCAATCTTTGTATCTTCTTTAACAGTCGCGTTCATTTAGCTAAGCCGATTTTGTCCAATACTTGGATGTGCACGTTAGCAACAGGCGGCTTTGTTCTGCCGCATAGATCGAAGTGTATGTGTACAGATCCGCACATAAGCCAAGCTCATCAAGCCAGCATAAACAAAACCACGCATGTACCAACGACCTCGCGCATAGTGTTTGTTCCAGAAACGGTATAAGCCGCGGTGCGAACTCAAAATCATGCGCGCCTTCACTTGCTTGATTGATTGTCCGTAGTGATGCACAACCTGATAGCTAGGATCAAACCAGATTTGCCATCCGGCCTGCTTGATTCGATAACACCAATCAACTTCTTCAAAGAGCATGAAGAAGCCCTCATCAAGCGAGCCTACTTCGTTGATAACTTCGCGGCGAATCATCAGACATGCGCCTTCCGGCTGATCTACTTCGCGCAGCTCATCGTGCTCGAAATCGAGCATTTTATAACTGCCGAAAATCGGATGCGTCGGAAACATTTTGCTTAGCCCAAGCAACTCATAAAGCATTCCTAAAAAAGTCGGGAATTCGCGACACGAACGCTGAATGCTTCCATCACTATTCAGAAGCTGAGGAGCCACGATTCCAGCTTTGGGATTTTTCTCTAGAAAGCTGATTAAGCCCTTTACCGCTCCTGGCTTGATTTCCGTGTCAGGATTGAGCAAAAACACGAAATCGCCAGTCGATTGCTTCAAAGCCTGATTATTGGCTTTTGCAAATCCAAGATTCTGATCATTTGCAATTAAACGAACCCACGGATGCTCTTTCCGCACCATGTCGGCGGAACCATCGGCTGAATCATTGTCGACGACAAAAACCTCAGCATCAATGCCATCGAGATCGCTCTTCAACGTTTCTAAACAGACGCGAAGCAGCTTAACTACATTCCAGCTAACAACAATGACGGAGAGGCGCACGGGAATTCCTCGGGTAACGCGCACATAATATTAGCCATTGCACAGGCTTGTCATTAACAGAAGAGAATCAATATACAAAACACAAATAGAATCAATGAACATAGTAGCGATCTATGCTATTCTGCGCCCTGTCAAGGAGCCGGGCGACAGCCTTTAACTCACAGAATCTCAGCATGCCGGACGCAATGCCGAACTCACCGCCAATTCTAGAGCAAGCCGAAGATAAGCCGGCATCCAGCACCTGCGGGAAAGAACCGTGCAGAGTCGGGTTGGCTCTAAAACGCGCTACAGATCTGGGAATATCCCTAGCAGTGGGGATCATGCTGGCTCCGGCAATGGCTCTTATCGCCCTGGCGATTAAGCTTGATTCATCTGGCCCGGTAATCTTCCAGCAAAGCCGTGTAGGCACTAACGGCGAATTATTCAATATCTATAAGTTTCGAACGATGCGCGTCGGCACGCCCAATTTGCCAACCGACCAAATGCTGAAACTACCAAGTCCAATTACTCGTGTTGGCCAAATTTTACGAAAAACGAGCCTGGATGAATTACCTCAAATATTCAACGTACTTAAGAATGATATGTCGATAGTGGGCCCCAGGCCTGCCTTGTATAATCAAACGCAGCTCACGGAAATGCGTCAGAATGCCGGAGTATTGCGTTTCCCACCCGGCATAACCGGTTGGGCTCAAGTCAACGGTCGCGACGAGCTGCCGGATGACGTCAAAGTCAAAATGGACAAGTGGTATTGCGACAACTGGAATTACTTGCTTGATTGGAAAGTCATGTTTATGACTTTCTGGGCGGTAATCAGTCGTCGTGGTGCCGTTTAGGAACAAAGTAAGGAAATAACATGAAGGGATTAATTCTCAGTGGCGGAAAGGGGACGCGGATGCGTCCAATCACGCACACTGCCGCAAAGCAACTTCTGCCTGTAGCAAACAAGCCAATTTTGTTTTACGCGGTCGAAGCAATTAAGGATGCGGGCGTAAACGAGATCGGTATCATCATCAGCCCTGAAACCGGAGCCGATGTAAGAGATGCACTTGGTGATGGTTCTCGCTGGAACATTCGCATTGAATACATCGTGCAAGCAGAACCAAAAGGTCTTGCTCACGCAGTAAAAACAGCGCGCGATTTTCTCGGCGATGATCCCTTCGTTATGTACCTCGGCGATAACCTGATCAAAGATGGTGTCAAACCGCTCGTTGATCGATTCAATGCGGGAAAGGCCGATGCGCTGATTCTGTTAAAAGAAGTGGTTAACCCGAGTTCCTTCGGCGTAGCACAGCTGAATGGAAATGGACACATTCTCTGCTTGGAAGAAAAGCCTGCCAATCCGAAATCAAATTTGGCACTTGTGGGAGTTTACTTGTTCAATAAGAGCATTCACAAAGCCATCGATGAAATCAAGCCGAGCAAGCGCGGAGAGCTTGAAATTACAGATGCAATCCAACGACTTATCGACACGAACAATCCTGTTGATAGTCACGTCCTCACCAGCTGGTGGTTGGATACGGGAAAGAAAGACGACATGCTCGAAGCCAATCGTGTCGTCCTTGACGAAATGGAAGAATTTTTGATGAACGGAAACTTGGAAGGTAGCACACAAGTTTCTGGTCGCGTTCACGTAGGCGAGCGCTCATTGCTGAAGAATTGCACGGTTCGCGGACCGGCGGTAATCGGCAGCGATTGCGTCCTCGAAAATACCTACATCGGTCCCTTCACTTCAATCGGTGATGGAGCGCGCGTAAGCAATGTCGAAATCGAACATAGCATCCTGCGCGAAAACTGCCAGATCAAAGACTTCGACGGTCGTATCGTCGACAGCTTGATCGGCGTCAATGTGGAACTGGCAAGAAGCCATGCCAAGCCGGTTGCATACAAGTTCATGCTCGGCGACGACAGTAAAGTCGACGTAGTGTAAAAGACAACGGTTCATCCAAGGGTACGCACAAGCAGTTGAAAAAGCTGCAAGGAAACGAACAAACGAGGGAATAGAAATGCAAGTTCTAATTACTGGCGGTCTGGGTTTCATCGGAAGCAACTTGATCAAGTACATCTTCAAGCATCATCCGGAAACCAAAATCATCAATCTCGATGCGGTTACCTACGCAGGTCACCATGAGAATGTTGCCGACATCGAAAAAGATCCTCGCTACACTTTCGTCAAGGGATACATCCAAGACAAAGAACTCGTTGACTCGATTGTCTCCGGACAAAGGTTCGGCAAGATCGACGGCATCATCAACGTTGCAGCTGAAACCCACGTTGACCGCTCGATCGCAGACCCATCAGTTTTCGTTCACAGCAATGTGCTCGGCACCCAAAACTTGCTAGAAGCAGCATTCCTCCACGGCAAGCAAGGCGACAAGTGGACGATCCGCTACGTCCAAGTTTCAACAGATGAAGTTTACGGTTCGCTCGGAGCAACAGGTTTCTTCGTGGAAGATACACCGCTCGCACCGAACAGCCCATACTCCGCCAGCAAAGCGAGTGCCGATATGTTGTGCCGCGCTTACTTCCACACATATGGAATGCCGGTAATGATCACACGTTGCTCGAACAACTATGGACCATACCAACATCCAGAAAAACTTATTCCACTCTTCATCATGAACATCCTGGCTGACAAGCAGGTTCCAGTTTATGGCGATGGAATGAACGTTCGCGATTGGTTGCACGTCGAAGATCACTGCCAAGCAATCGATCTAGCTTTCCAAAAGGGCGAGCCGGGCGAAGTCTACAACATCGGCGGAAACAACGAGCGCACAAACATCGAGATCACAAAGCTCATGCTCAAAGAACTGGGCAAAGGCGAAAACCTGATCAAGTATGTTGAAGATCGCCTTGGACACGATCGCCGCTACGCGATAGATTCAACCAAAATCAGAAAAGAGCTCGGTTGGAATCCTGTCCACACATTCGAAACAGGTATTCACCAAACAATTAAGTGGTATCTCGATAACCAAGAATGGTTGACCGCAGTTTCTTCTTCCTGCCATAGCAAGGAAAAGGAATTGGCAGCCAGCAACAAAACAAGTTCTAAAAACTAGAGAAAAAGCAGGAGCGTGTAATGAAGATTCTGATTACCGGCGCCGGCGGCATGCTTGGGAAAGCATTGACCTCATGCCTGGAAGCTCGGGAGCATAATGTTGCAGGCTTTCCCAGAGAAGCCCTCGATGTAACCAACTACAACCAGGTCATTGAGGTTATGAAAGCGGAAAAGCCGGAGCTGGTAATCCACGCGGCTGCTTACACGAAAGTTGATCAAGCTGAATCCGAACCGGAACTGGCATACCTTATCAATGGATATGGAAGTGAGAACCTCGCAGTCGCCTGCAACCATCACGACATTCCAATGGTGTATATCAGCAGCGATTACGTTTTCGATGGCGAACAAGATCGCCC
Source organism: Candidatus Obscuribacterales bacterium (assembly GCA_021732085.1). Taxonomy (GTDB): domain Bacteria; phylum Cyanobacteriota; class Vampirovibrionia; order Obscuribacterales; family Obscuribacteraceae; genus JAIEPM01. The sequence goes on from JAKFVQ010000023.1 coordinate 104,724, forward strand.
ATATCAGCCTTGGGATCAAACTCGCCCGCTGTCCGTATACGGCAAGACTAAACTAGCCGGTGAACGTGCTGTTCAGCATCATCTGAACAAGTTCTATATTGTTCGCACAAGCTGGTTGTATGGACCAAACGGACGAAACTTCGTCGACACCATCCACCAGATGGCTTTGGATGGAAAACCGTTGCGAGTAGTTTCGGATCAGTTTGGCTCTCCAACTTGCACCTTAACTCTGTCAGAGACGATCGCCGATCTTATTCTGAGTAAGCGCTGGGGCGTATACCACGCCACTGATGGCGGTATCACCAACTGGTACGAATTTGCGCAAGCAATCACTGCCGGTCTCAAAGTGAATGTGCAGCCTATTGCGACGAAGGACATGCCGCGACCGGCAACCAGACCGAAGTATTCGGTTCTCGACAAAACAACGCTCATCAATACAATCGAACGCGAGGTTGTTCCATGGAACGAAGCGTTGAAGATGTATCTATCAATGAAAATGCAAGGCGCCACTCGCTAGACGCGACTGCGTTGCAATAAACACAACTACCATAATAACGAAACGGAATTCAAAAATGAAAGACTTGCTCCTCCCCGTAGCTGCACTTAGCTTGTTTGCATCATCGGTCGTGTTTGCTCCAAATGCTGTTGCAGATGTCGAAACGAGAAAAACCGCTTCGTACAATGGCATCAAGCTAAACATTCCTTGTGATCTGAACATCACAATGGGCAAGAATGGTGACACCACAATTGATGGCGACAAAGCGATTTTGCCACAAATCAGCGTCGCAATCGAAAACGGCATTTTGGTGATAAGTGCCAAGAAACCTCTGCAAAACCTGAATAGACTCGTCGTAAATTGTTCCACAGCCGTGCTAGACAACCTGACCTTGGATGGCGCCTGCAAAGCCAATGCAAGCGGATTCACCAAAGGCAGATTGAACGTTGTCTCCAACGGAGCTTCAACAATCACGTTGAAAGGCAAACTCAACTGGGTCGATTTGATCTTGCTCGGAGCAAGCACAGTAAAAGCAACTGAGCTAGCATCAGATGGAGCATTCGTCAAAATCAGCGGAGCTGGCACAGCATCGGTAAATGCCAAAGACAAGCTCAAAATCAAAATTGAAGGCGCCGGAACAATCAAATACGCCGGCAATCCAAAAATCGAAAAAGAAGTACTCGGCGCCGGATCGATCTCAAAGATCTAGGAGGCCAATCAGCGCCCTATGCACAAGAGCAGAAACTGGACGAAAGGGGCGGTCCTTGTTATCCTTATGAGCATTCCAAATTATCAGGCGCAGCTACCGTCAGCCCGCCCGCAGAAGCTTAGAAGCGACTAATTGAATGCTCATGCTCAAACCAATAAACAAAGAAACAATAGGTGCCGAATTCAGGACTGAACTATCCGTTCAGGACTACGGGAAGAAAACCCCAATCGACGGGGTGCAGATAATCACCCTTCAGAGCTTCGTTGACGATGGCGGCGCGCTAGCCGAGATTGTGCGGATTGATGAAAACGGCTGCCTTGTAGCCATACCTCAATTCAAAGTGCGTCAATCAACCTGGTCACAAATGCTCCCCGGGACCATCAAGGCATTCCACCTGCATTACAATCAGGAAGACGTCTGGTTTATCATGCCTTATGATCGTCTTTTAATCGGGCTCTTTGATGCACGCGAAGACTCGCCAACATACAAGCAGACCATGCGCTTTGTTTTGGGAGCCGGTCGCGCACAAATCCTCTATTTGCCCCGGGGCGTTGCGCACGGACTAGCTAATCCCTGGTCGCAAACATCTAACATGATCTATTTCGTCAATCAGTGGTTTGACGCTGAACACCCTGACGAACAGCGATTGCCATGGAACATTCTCGGCGATGATTTCTGGGAAATAAAGAAGGGCTAATAGCTCCGCCACCGCAAATGGTGCCAACCTTGACATAGGGAATCGCAGCCGGAAGCAAAGCTCCATGCTGGAGCTGTCAGGAATGCGGAAACTCGGAAGCAAATCGGCCAAACATTAGACAGCGCTCAATATCAGGCAAACTTTATCAAGTTTTTCAGCTGCAAAGCACTTCCTAAATCAGTTCAAACATATTGACAACGCTTGTCATGGTAGTATTCGGCATCAAGCCTAATAAGCAGAGAAGCGAGCGCCTATGCTGTTTACCAGCCTCCAATACATAATTTTTCTGCCACTGATCGTGGCAGCATATTGGGTTTGCCCAAAGCAATGGCGCCTTCCACTTTTGCTCGCCGCCAGCTACTACTTCTACATGAGCTGGATGCCGATATTTATCCTGCTCATACTCGGCATGACGGTTTTCAATTTTTTCTGGGGAAAACTGCTCGAGAAAACTACGGCGCTTAGCCGCAAGAAAGCCCTTTTTACAGCAGGCATCGTCGCAAACCTGTTGTGCCTAGCATTTTTCAAATACACAAATTTCTTGCTTGAAAGTATCGCGCAGTGCGTGGGATTGGTAGTACATCAAACCCCGAGCTGGCACGCAGAAATCATTCTGCCGTTGGGCATCAGCTTCTTCGCATTTGAATTTATCCACTACTTGTTCGAAGTTTATCGTGGCGGCTCCACAATAAAGTCATTTGTCTTATTTGCATTGTTCGCCGCATTCTTCCCAACGCAGATCGCGGGACCGATTAAACGATACAAAGACTTTGAAGAGCAAATGCTGAGCTTTCCAAAGTTCAAACTCAGTCATCTTGACGAAGGCGTGCCGCTAATCATAGTAGGTCTTGCAAAGAAATTATTGTTAGCAGACAATCTCGCGTCACTGGTTGATATGGGATTGCAAGATCCGCGCCTTTACGGAGCCCCAGAACTCTGGCTCTTTGCTTACGCATTCGCATTTCAAATTTACTTCGACTTTTCCGGCTACACCGATATCGGCCGAGGAAGTGCAATGTTGTTTGGTTACCATATTCCGATCAACTTCAACATGCCGTACTTCGCAAAGAACATGTCGGACTTCTGGCATCGCTGGCACATTTCCCTCTCAACTTGGCTTCGGGACTATCTCTTCATTCCACTCGGTGGTTCGCGCGCTGGTAAATGGATGACCAACCGCAACCTTTTTCTCACGATGGCGATTGGCGGATTATGGCACGGTGCGTCTTGGAACTTCGTTGTTTGGGGCATCTTCCATGGCTTGGCATTAATCGTCCATCGTGAATTCTGCGTCCTTAAAGCCGGCAGTACCACATTGAAAAATTTCGTCGATTCGAAAGTAGGCAACGTCCTTTCGATGTTCATCACCTTTCAAGCCGTCTGCATCGGCTGGGTTTTCTTCCGCGTTACCAACATGTCAGATGCGTTCTTGATGGTCAGAAGAATGGTGACCATGAGTCCGATTTACACCAGCACTGAGAACCACAGCTTCTTGCTCCTGAGACAGGAAATGCCTGTTCTCGTCCCCGTTGTAATGCTCATGGTACTCGGTCTTCTGATTTCGAATATCCCAATAAGTGCAGCCTCCGAAAAGGGACTCTTCCGCAACGCCCCCGCACCTCTTAAAGCCGCGTTTTGTACAGCTTTGGTTGTCGCCATCATCACATTCCTTCCGGATAACAGCGCCCCCTTCATCTACTTCCAATTCTAAGCAGATGCAAAACTGGAAAAACTTCTCGCCGCCACAGTTAATAGAGCGGACAACTTTTTTTCTAACATCTCAAAAAAGCGAGTAAATAATGACGCTCAACACCTCGAACAATGTCCAAGTCCCTTCTTTCATGTACGGAACTGCGTGGAAGAAGGAAGCTACAAAAGACTTGGTTGAACTTGCAGTCGAGAACGGATTCACCGCAATTGATACGGCCAACCAACTCATACACTACGATGAAGCGCGAGTAGGCGAAGCCCTTCTGGCTCTCAAAGCAAAAGGCATAAAGCGTGATTCGCTTTTCTTACAAACCAAATTCACAAACGTCAACGGCCAAGATCACCGCACACCTTATGACGCAAAAGCTAATTTGACCACGCAAGTCAAACAATCGATAGATAGCTCGCTCCAACACCTGCACACCGATCACCTCGACTCATACGTCCTGCACGGTCCGTTTTATCGTAACGGCATTAGCGACAAAGACTGGGAGATCTGGTCTGAGATAGAAGAGCAATACAAGTCCGGAAAAACAAAAACTATTGGGGTGAGCAACGTCAGTGCTTCCCAGTTGAATGAACTCTGCACGGCCGCAAAAGTGAAACCAATGTTTGTCCAAAACCGTTGCTTTGCGGCGACTGCGTGGGATCAAGCAGTGCGCGAGATATGTGCCGCGGAGAAAATCATTTACCAGGGATTCTCCTTGCTGACCGCTAACAGCCACGTGCTCGGCGCGCCGTTAGTGCAATCGCTCTGCAAGAAATTTGGGGCTACTCCCGCGCAAATCATTTTTGCGTTTTCACTACAGATCGGAATGCTACCGCTGACTGGCACGAGCAGCGCCCAGCACATGAAAGAAGATCTAAAGTCAAACCAGTTCCATCTATCAGCCGAGGATTTGAAAAACATCGAATCCTGCGCTAGCTAGTCTTCTTGCGTTTTTGAGACCATCTAATCATAAATGCGTTTGATAATAAGCTCCTCGGATTTCGCCGATGGTGTGAGTAACTCATCTAATCTTGATGACCGCTTGCCTCCGAGGCTCTCTTCCTGGGTCCGTGGAAACCATGGCTCGCGACCAGGCCAGGGACTCCATGGATCTCTGGGAGCAGGCTTTAGCACTCGGTCGCAGGATGGCTCTACCTGCGTTGATATCCTGGCCTGATCCTCCGGCTTACCGGTATTTGCATCAATCAGATTGACAGTTGAATTCATTTTACGTCCGCCAGCTGCATCTTCAACAGTCGTGGTATTCCAGGAAATTGTCAAATTTGGATTCGTCTTTTTGATCTGAGCATTTAATACTTGTAGTACTTCATCTAAAGATCCTCTCTTCTGAGCATCTTGCAGCAAGGTATTAAGGGCATCTCTGTCAAACGCGTTTCCAAATCCGCCTTTCTTAGCGATAACATCAGCTATCTTTCCAGCGGATTTATCAACTTCTTCTTTACTCATTGGATCTCGCGGAGAATCGCTGACAGTGCAAGCACCAAGTATCTTTTCTATATCTATGACGGGTTGATCACGTTCACGAATAATGGTTGATTTTATTAGTAAATTTGATGCTTCCTCACTAAAGTTCTTTGTGGCTTGCTCTTTATCTCCATTTTGAACGTGCTCATCAGCAGAATCGCGGCGATTCGTTTGTACTTCATCCTTCATTAGTAATCCCTCCAACGGATGAATATATCTATCCGTCGAGATTCTTCATCGGACGCATAAACACGCAAACATCAAGCGATCCCAATGCACAATTGAGCCGCCAAGTCGCAGCCAACTAGCCATGTTATGATGCACAGTCGCCAGGAACTACAAGGCTCTTCAACAGATGCAAATTCCTAGTACAGCTAATTAGCAATGGCTATGTTTTCGAAGGGCAAAAATCAATAATCAATTGGCGTGCGGCGCTGTTGCTTCACCTTGGCCCTTCGAATCTTGGACTCTGCGGTGCGCAACTTAGATGCCTTTGAGGGCTTAGTCGGACGGCGCGGTATCGGTGGCAATACCACGTGATCAATCATAGAACGCAGCTTGTCAAAACAATCATCTATATTTTTCTTCTGATCGCGAAAGCGCTGGCTGACGATAATAAGTTCGCCATCGCTACTCAATCGACTGGAATACTTTGAGATAAAACGCTCTTTAATACCCGGGGGCAGGCTGGGCGAATCCTTCACAGCCCAACGAAGAGTCGCTTTGCTCGCCACTTTGTTCACATTCTGGCCGCCAGGCCCCCCGCTTCTTGCGAAGCTGAGATCGAACTCTTGCAGCGGTATTTGGAGATGGTCGTTAATGTGAAACATGACGGTCAAACAACAATGTGTCCCGAGAAAACAAACAGAATAGATAGGACGCATTAAACCACAAGAGGTTTCATCCGTCATCTTTCGTCAACAAGGCTGGCTTCTGCGCGTTGGAATAGGGGGGAAATTGTCCCTCGACTTTCCCGCTCCGGAGCCGCCCCAGGACTGAAAACGCCTACTGCGAAGGAATTAAGCCAGTTTACGTATTTTTACACTAGCCCCTGGGGCGTGGGGGGACTATCCTCAGTTCGTGACCTGAGCCGCCACTTAAAACTCAACCGCAATCCTGACCATCAATGTTTGACCACCACGATTGGAAAGATGAAAGAGCCGCCGCGTCCAAAGAATTGGCGGAGCTTCTTTCGTCTGAATCAAACCAGATTGGCATGGATGGAGCACTGGGGAGCTATCAACGTTTTGCAGCAACCACGGCTGAGGGACTTCTTCAAACTCCAAAAGGTCTGTATAATGCAGCCCTCCACAATATTCACAACCCGATGGAAATGGTCAAAACCATCGGCATTTCCGCAGGCATCGCTGCCACCCTCAAACTAGCGCTCCCAGAAGCAGGACCGGTCGGCAAAATCGCAGGTGGAGTGATGGGAGCATGGTTCCTGGCCTCAACCCTGCCTGAGTTTTCGGAAGCCTATCGCATTGGACAGCAAGCTAAAAGCTGGGATGACATGCATAAAGCGGGCGAGCGCTGGGGAAATGCTGCCGGACACCTTGGCGTCAATAGCGCACTAGGCATGGTGGGCTACAAAATCGGAGCAGGCGTGAGTGGTCGAGTTCTCTCAAGCGAGCGCTTCGACAACTTCGCAGACATAAAACAGAACTTCTGGGATAGCGCAACATACAAAACACAACGGCTGTTCGGCGGACATCCAGAGCTGCAACCAACATATTCGCTGCAAACATGGAGAGCCAATTACGAGATCCAGGGCAATGAAGCGAAGATGATCGGATCCGAAGCTGCAACCGCTGCCGCTGAAGCTCCGCCGGGATCGATAAAACCGCTTGATCTCAAGACAGAAATGAGCTCGATGATCATGCTTAATAGCAAAGCAACCGCGCTGAAAATGGAAAGACACATTGCGCGTATGGCGGATGGGAGAGCTGGAACGCTGAGTGACGCAAACGGTGCCTTTGAAGCAAAATTCGGCGCCAAACCAGAATCGTTGCAGGCTCTGAAATCGTTTGCGGAGAACAACAAACTCAGCGTCGTCGATTCAGACCTACGCTCAGGCCGCGTTGTGATCGCAGGAACGGCAGAGAATTTCCAAAATGCCTTCAAAGTGCAGCTGCAAGTCAGAGAGATGGATGGAATTTCCAGGCTAACTTACGACGGTAGAATCTCCGTTCCCAAAGATCTAGCTCCGCATGTACGAGCTGTTTTTGGTTTGGACGAAGGTATCGCGGCGCGACCGTCAGCACGACTGACAATGCAAAGCAATGAGGGAGGAAGCACAACGCCATCTTCCGTTGGCGATCTACAGATGCAGAAGCAACCGACAAATTCGGGTTCCTTGGAACCAAAGGACTTTGTCAAACAAGGTGGATATCTTGCCAGCGATATTGCTAAAGCACAAAACATGCCTTTGCGCACCGGTGGAGAAGGAAAGAACGGTGCATTTATAAGCGTAAGCGGAGGCATTGATCTAAAAGATTACAATGCGTTCTTTGCCAAACACGGACTTGAGCAACCAAAACCGCTAAACATAATTGAAGTTGGGCGCGGCAAAAATCGCCCCGGAAATCCAGCAAATGGAGACGTGGAAAATGCTCTAGACGGTCAGATTATGCAAACAATGGCGCCGAAGGCGAACATATCAATGATCATCGGATCGAACGACAACAGGGGCTATGTGGATGCCTTTGAGCGCGGCATTTTCCCACGCAACGGTGAAGGACAGAACTCGGTTTTAAGCACAAGCTGGGGACTGTGGGAGCGTAGCCAAACCAAGCCACTTACGACAACGTTATCCATGTTATTTAAGCAAGGGACCATTCGCGGCGTTCAGGTTTTTGCGGCCGCTGGGGACCACGGAGCAGGCAATTCCAGCCTAAAGCCCTTCTTCCAAACAGAGTATCCAGCGGCTGATCCAAATGTTGTCGGCGTCGGAGGGCTGAAAACGGTTATTGGAGAGAATGGCAGATTCTCCTATGTCGGTGCATGGGACGACGGATTCAACAGCTCCACAGGTGGTGGCATCAGCACGATATTCGGCAGACCAAGCTGGCAGAAGGAAGTGAAAACTTTCGTTAATGCCACAACCGGACGAACAGGGCGCGGGGTCCCTGATATTGCAACCAATGCGTCTCCGTCAACTGGCTTTCCAGTTCGCTACGGCAACGGACAAGAAGGCGTCAGCGGTGGCACAAGTGCATCAGCACCACTTTACGCCGGCATGATGCTGAACATTAATGCGGAGTTGGCCGCAGTTGGAATGAAGCCTGTCGCACCGCTCAATCCATGGATGTATGCACGGGCAAATTCTGAGATCTTTAACAACGTCCCCAACGGGCAAAATTACGGGTACCAGGCCGGCAAAGGCTGGAACCCCGTTACCGGTTTAGGCTGGGTAGACGGAACCAAAATGCTCGAAGCAATGAAAATCAGCCAGAGCCAAAATGCTGGATCTAACATACTAGACTTCGTCCCACGCGGATACAATCCAGGCGCCAGCGACAGGACAGCAGCTCAATAAGTCTTCAGCGAGCTTTCCTTCCAAGTTTAGCTCCGTAGCCTCGGTTTATAGCGCCCCAACCTTCGGATATTTTACGCGCATTGGGCAGCTTAGTACTTTTCCGTCCTTCCAGTGCATGAAAGTGGTCAAAGTTAAGTGTGAGCCAAAGCGCAAGGGCTCGGTTAAACACATAATCTTCAGGCTTGGCGTCGATAACTTGCGGAATCAAGAGCTTGGCGTAACGCCGATCTGGATTAGCTAGGTTCGAGACAAATGCCATGTTCCAACTCTCGTAAAGGCTATCCCAGTCCTGCGACAGATCAAATTTCACAGAGCGATCCTGGCCGGCCACCCAAACTTTCGAGGCGGGATTGAGTATGAGATCAAGGCCCGCTCTGGCGTTATCCGACAAACCGAAATATACATCAGCACCAACGGCCTCTGCAATATTGAAGTCGAGCAAGGCGCTCCCCAAAAGCGATTCAAGATCGGAGGCTCGCCCATTTTTTCGTAGCTCAGAAAACAAATCCAGGCCGGCATCGACGCTCTTCGTTTTAATAGCCAAGAACAACGATTCTTCGTTTCTTCCTTCGTTCATAAACATGTCGAAAGCTGATTCAAAAAATGGTTCACGAATACCCATTTGCTCGCGCTTCTTTAGAAGGTGCGCTCGCACTTCCTCCATTACCTTAGGGTCCTCAGCCATGCCCTTAGTTATGGTGTCGAGAAGCACCATGTGGTTCAAGGTTCGTTTGATGACTTGCTGGCCATCCTTTGTAGGCTCAGGGAGGCTGTTCTCTTTCAAGCTTTTCGAAATGAATTCAAGCATAGCCGGGTGCTTGGTTAGAATGCTCTTTCGAATTCTTTCCAGCATGGGGGCCATTGATTCCTCGTTGGTGAGCCTTTCTCCGAGCAGTTTCACAACTGCTGGACAATCATCCAACTTCATCACATTGTGCAGAACATCTCTCATTACGGCTGGATCTGTTTTCTCAGACATTGAAATGCCCAGCTTTTTAACTAAGTCATCAACATTCTTACCCGCTTCTTCGCGCGACATCGATTCACCAGGGAGCTGGCCATCAGTAATAAACATATCGGTAAGGTTCTGAATTGGGGTCAAGGGCGTCGGTACTTCACGCATAAGATCCACAAAATTGCCAAACGTGCTGGTCGAATTCTTTTTCTGTTCAGTGCCCTCACCTGATTCCGCCTCAACCTTCTCTGCCATCTGCGATTCTCCAACTTAGTTTGCAATGATGCTAAATCTGAGCCGTGACAACGCAGTGACAGCACAAGATCCAAACCACGCACGGAACCTCATTGGGGAACTGGAATTGGACAGAAATTTATTAGCTATTTAAGAACCAGAGCAAGATTCGTTCGTAGAATGCATCAAGGATGCTCCACGTGCTTCCGTCATCTTCGGTGAATTTGAATCCGTGTTCTGCGCCTTCAACGCGCTCGTGTACAACTTGCCTGCCGCTGGCAAGTAGCTTGCTCAGCATCTCATCGAAGGATTCGACTGGCGAGATAGTATCCTTCGTTCCGTGGGCGATAAAGATTTTTGCTTCGCTTGCAAGCAAGTTGTCGACGAGTGATTCACTAGCGAATGAGTGCCATCGCAGATACGTCTCACCGCGCCAAAACTTAGTGATACTGCGCGGCTCTTCTTGAATCTTTTTCCACTCTTCTTCGACTTCTGCAACGCGCTCTTCAGGGGAGAGATTCGGATCCTGTCCTTCAAGAAGTCCTGTACGAGCCAATTCCCTCATATCAGAAATTTGACTCGGTCCGCCTCCGTACAAACTTGCTACGTGTGTAATTGTTTTATCGAGCGATGCGATTTTCGCAGCTACAATTCCGCCCTCAGCCATTCCAATGACTAGCGTTTTCGTTTTATCAACAAGTGAATTAGTGCGAACATTGAATATGCAGGAGTTGATTGCCTCCGCCCATCGCGGCAGTGCGTGCTGGCGAAGATAGGTTTCCGAGCAACCAATTCCAATTCCACTGGATGGATCATGGCCTTCTTCCAAGAATTGAACGCCGGGTTTTTCAACCATCAAAAGCCTCGCTTTGCCTTCGAATCGATCCATCACTGTTTGCGACAATGGAAATTTATCGACGGCCACCTCACCCGGAGTTTTTGTCCTTTGGAAAATCGAACCGCCGCCAGCTCCCTGTACAAGAACAACAAGAGGCAAAAGTTTCGGCGCTTCCTCTTGTGCGGCAGCTTCCTCAGCGCCTTCGGCTGCAGCAGCGGCCTGAAGCGCCGCAAGATCCATTGCCGAATAACGAGCGGTGCGCGCCAGATCTAGCGTGCTTTTGGAAACACCCGACCCGCTGTCCTGAGCGCCACTCAAATAGTAAGTAATTCTTCGCCCCAGCTTATCTGTAGTCTGGCGTCTAGAGAACGAGTACGGAAGAATAGTGTCGTCGGTCATTGCCTTGTTGTAAAAGTGGTGGGTGCAGGGTAAAAAGGGCCGAACTTCCCCAGCTACTCTGTAGCGGCTGGGGTTTTAAGTAGTTATTGTTGGTATTCGCCTGCTGTAGCCGGGCGTAAAATCAGTTTCCTGAGCAATTTGCTCTTTCTGAGCTTCAGTTTGCTGTTGATTCCAAATCATCCAGGGCGCTTTTCCTGATTCCCACATCGTGTTCAGCTGCTTGCAGTCGCGAAGTGTATCCATTGCGTGCCAGAATCCAAAATGCTTATAGGCAGCCAGACTGGCTTCGGAAGCCAAACGCTCGAGCGGATCTTGCTCCCATACAGTGGAATCCCCATCTATATAGTTGAGCACTGATGGTTCCAGTACAAAATAGCCTGCATTGATCCAACCACCATCGCCAATCGGCTTCTCGACGAAAGCATCGACTTTCTCGCTATTGATGCTGAGCGATCCAAAACGTCCCGGCGGTTGAACTGCTGACACAGTCGCCTTTACTTTGGATCGGCGGTGGAACTCAATGAGCTTTCCGACATTGATATCGCTGACGCCGTCTCCATAAGTCATGCAGAACGGTCCATCTTGCAAGAAACGAGCAACGCGCTTCAAACGCCCACCAGTCATTGTTTGATCGCCCGTGTCCACCAGGGTGACGCGCCACGGTTCCGATCCATTGTTATGGTATTCAACACTGCGCTGCGCCAGATCGAATGTCACGTCGGCGGAGTGCAATGCGTAGTTGGCAAAATATTCTTTGACGATATAACCCTTGTAGCCCAAGCAAACAACAAAATCGTTGATGCCGAAAGCGGAGTAAATTTTCATAATGTGCCAGAGGATTGGTTTACCACCAACCTCAACCATCGGTTTTGGTTTGACCTGAGTTTCCTCAGAAAGTCTTGTCCCGAGTCCGCCGGCGAGAATTACTGCTTTCACTTTACTCCCTTCAGCTGAGCAATGATTTATCTTGTTAGGAGATATTCATTGCTTTGCTTTGTTGGCTCACATTGTTAGAAGTCAACATCCGCTATATCCTATCAGCTGAAGTCGACCGATGGGTTAAAGCTTACTTCCTTGCAGATTTCTCATACACAGCAATGACCAACGACTATTCATCTATAAGCAACCAAGCACCGCTTCAGACGCCGGTCTCTAATTTGGGTCAGGTACCTGGCGAAGCGCTTGCCCGAACAATTAAAGCGGCATACGAATCTTCACCAAGTGCAGGGGTAGAAACCTTCGACGCCACACCTTCTAAAAAGGGATTGGCGATTATCTGCCCAGTCCACAATGAAGCCAAAGTAATCCCGCTTTTCTTTGAGCGGATGAAGCCCGTAATGGAAGCCCTGGCAGGTGATTACGAGGTCAGCCTCATCTTTTCAAATAACGCCTCGACCGACACCACATTGGAATCAATCGAAAAGATTCGCAATGAAAACAAAAACGTTTATGTTATTTCTCTTTCCTCAAATGTAGGCTATCAGCGTTCACTAGAATGCGGTCTAAAAAATTCTCGCGGAGATCTGTTCGCATTCATCGATGTTGACTGCGAAGATCCACCGGAAATGATCCTTTCCTTTATCAAAGCATACGAGGAAGGATACGACATAGTTTACGGCGAGCGGGCTGACCGCGAAGAGCCAGAGTACGTCAAGTTCTTACGCAAAATTTTCTACCGCATTTTGCGCGCTGTTGCAGACGAAGAAGTCATCCTCGACATGGCAGAGTTCTCTCTGATGACGAAGGAAGTTCGCGATGCAATCGTTCAGGACAATACATCATTTCCATTCATTCGCGCATCAATTGGCCGCGTTGGATTTAGACGCAAAGGCATCACTTACAAACGACATAAGAGAATAGCCGGAGATTCGCACTACAACTTCTTCAGCATGACGAAGTTTGCGATCGCGGGCATTCTCTCTTCTTCCACACTGTTTCTGCGTATTCCCATTTATAGCTTGCCGGCATTCCTATTGCTAATGTTGGCATTGCCGAGCGCTTACGTTTTAACAGCCAATCCATGGTGCTTAGTGGGTGCATTTTTCGTGTTTGCACTTTATGTTTCGTCGACGGTTTCTTTCATCGCCATCTATGTTGCCCGCATTTATAAAAATACGCTTGGCAGACCAAATTCAATAATCGATCGAAGAACGACTCACTTACAAAGCTGATTTGAAGATAACGCATCATGCAAGTGCAGCCGCGACAGTTCATTTCATTCGACGGGTCCACTCGGCTGAAGGGATTTGAATCCAAGCCGGAGAATTATCGTTACCTCAAAGACTTGAGCGACGCACCTAAAAACGTCGATGCACAGCAGACTGCCCTGATAAGCCGTGGAGCCGGTCTTTCCTACACCGCTGCCAGTTTTGGCGAGGATGTTTGTTCAATCGATCATGCACAGTTCGATCGAATTTTGAGCTTTGACAAAGAAAACAAATGCATCGAAGTCGAAGCCGGCATAAGTCTCGGAAAGCTTTACGATTTTCTGATTGAGCACGGACTTTTTCTGGCAACTCAACCTGGTCATCCACGAATTACAGTCGGTGGATGCGTGGCGCCTGATATTCACGGAAAGAATCAATTCATGGATGGCACCTGCATAAATCAGGTGGAATCACTCAAACTCTTTCATCCATCACACGGCATTATTGAATTATCGCCCGAGCAAAACCCAGAATTATTCCGCTTAACATGCGGTGGATACGGTTTAACCGGCAATATAATCTCCTGTAAGTTAAAGCTCAAATCGATACCTTCCGATATGGCCAACGTGACGCTTCGTCCAATCGCGTGCATTGAGGACTTGCCGAAGATGCTGCGCGAATCAGCAGACAAGGCGGACTTCATATTCTCCTGGCACGACTTCAATATTCGCGGAAAAGATTTTGGTAAAGGCTTCATACAAGAAGGACGGTTCATTGCTAACGCTTCCATCGGTGAAAAAACGAGTATCCGAAAGAAGGCAGCAGAGCAATCGCTGAATGCTGAAACACGTGGCTCGTTGCCATTTCCAATTTTCAATTCGATTTCAGTTGCCGCCATGAATGCTTTGTATGGCGCTAAGGGAAATAGCGGAAGTTCATTCCAACTGTCTTTGTTCGACAGTATTTTTCCTATCCAAAACGTAAAAGAACTCTATTTCAAATTCTTTGGTGCTGCTGGATTTCACGAATATCAGGCAATTATCCCAGAAAGTAATTTCGGACAATATATCGAAGGTGTACGCCACGCTTTGCAAAAGCGCAATCTTCCAATAACGCTTGCATCGGCAAAGCTGTTCGCGGGCAAACAAGACCTTCTTCGCTTTACAGGTGATGGCATCTGTTTTGCAATGAACTTTCCTCGCGGTCAGGAAGCAGATGAGCTTATGAAGGAGCTCGATCGATTGCTTGTGAATTGCAAGGGCGCGCCGAACATTATAAAAGATTCGCGACTGAGCAAAGAAATCGTTGCTGCCACCTACCCGGAATACGAACATTTCAGAACCTTATTGCATCAATTCGATCCTAAGCGAATATACCGCTCCGAATTGTCAGAAAGGTTGGGGCTGTGAATCTGATTCTTGTCGGCGCCTCAGCTGGATTGGGAAGAGCTCTTGCAGAGCGACTGGCCAGGGAAAAACACAACCTTCTTCTGATCGCCGGAGACGAAGCCGATTTAAAAGCGCTAGCGGCAGATCTGAATCTTCGACATTCAATAAAAACAGAAACATGCGCTGTTCGCTTACAGAGCGATGAAGAAAGCGTTCAAAGAATCATCACGAGCGCCGCTGCAATGGGGCAAATTGACGGCATCCTTTTTCCACTGGGATATTCCAGAACAGACGATGACGGAATGCTTGGGGCAATCGATGCCAACCGCATCATTAACAGCAACATGGCTGGAATTATCGCTCTTTGTGCGCATTTCTTACCTGCCATGCTAAGCCGTGGAGAAGGACTATTCGTCTTCTTTGGCTCAGTGGCGGCAGAAAGAGGACGCAGCTCGAACATTGTTTATGCCGCAGCAAAACGCGGGCTGCAAAGCTTCGCAGAAAGTCTCAGACATAAATGCGCGGCAACAAACATAAACGTTCAGTTCTATCAACTCGGATACTTGAATACGGCCCAGACTTTTGGCAAGAAGCTTCCATTCCCAGCCGCCGAACCAAAGGACGCCGCTGATGTCATAGTGAAGAACTTGAATAAACGCTTCGGGTTACAATACTATCCATGGTTCTGGCGATTCATTTGCTTGGGATTGCGCTACACTCCTTGGATGGTATTCAAGAAACTGAAATTTTGAGGGCAATGTGACACGAGTTCTAGTAACAGGCGGCAGCGGTTTTATCGGCCGGCATAGCATCAAGCATCTGCTCGAATCCGGGTTCGAGGTCCACGCCGTCTATAACCGAATCAGGCGCTCGGGCGAACTGATGCAAGCGCCAAAACTTGTCTGGCACGAAGTGAACTTGTTAGACCGAGCCGGTACAGACTCTTTACTAGCCCATCTCAAAGCGACACATCTGCTTCATTTTGCCTGGTATGCCGAACCAAATAAATTTTGGGACTCGCCACAAAATTTGGAATGGCTGCAAGCAAGTTCAGCACTACTCAAGAGTTTTGCAAAAAATGGCGGCAAGCGTTTTGTGGGCGCAGGGACATGCGCCGAATATGACTGGTCCCAGGGAAAATTGAGCGAGAGCGCAACACCCATTAACCCACAGTCGCTGTACGGTTCGTGCAAATCAAACTTTCAAAAATACGCAGAGACTTTCTGCAAGGAAAACAATTTATCCTTCGCCTGGGGACGTATATTCTGGCTTTATGGACCGGGAGAGGACGCAAGACGCCTCATCCCCTATGTGATTAATAACTTGCTATCGGGCGAAGAAGCAGCATGCACTGAAGGCAATCAGATGCGTGACTATATGTACGTTGATGATGTTGCTCGCGCTTTCGCGCTACTGCTTGCATCGAACAAGGAAGGTGCCTTAAACATTGGTTCCGGACAAGCAGTAAAAGTCAGCGACTTGATCAATCACGTCGGCAAACTGCTGGACAGAAAAGATTACATAAATCTCGGCGCCCGCCCCACACCGCCTAACGAAGCTCCGCTCGTGGTCGCGGAAATCAGTCGACTCTACCACGAATTGAATTTCAGATCGCAATACAACCTCGATACTGGCATTCGCGAAACAATCGACTGGTGGCAGAAAAAGCTATTCTAGACAGCCTTAATCGCGGCAACCTGCTAAAGCGTCTTGCGGCGAAGATATGCCAAGATACCGATGACGAGGATGCTGAGCAGCGAAACCGCAAGGCTCAGATAATAGCTCACCGGCGCGAAGACGAACCTGACCGTATGCTTTCCGGCATCAATCGCAACAGCTTTGAAAAGCAAATTGCAATCGTAGATTTTGGCATCTTTTCCATCAATCGAACAATGCCAGCCCTCATAATTGGAATCAGTAAGAACCAAGTAACCTGATGCGGGCGCGTCGATACTGCAAACAACAGAGTTTGTGTCAGGGCGTTCTACCTTTGCCGCAATCACATGGGAGCTGTCACGCAAATTGTCATTCACGCTAGCTCCACTTTGAGTGGATGCGCTTCCGGCGTCGGACTTGGGTTGATCTTCGACTATGGCACTCTTGTGCATGTCAAAGTTCACATCCTGCAGTTTGTCTAACAATGCGGAATAATTATCCGGTGCTTGCGGAGCTATGTGCAAAACGTCTTTAACGAAATATGCCTGTGGAAGCGCACGAGTGTTTTCATAAACGCGACATCCTTCATTTTGAAATTCGTGTACTAGCCTGTAATGCGGAACTGGGACCTCGCGACCCGGAGCGACGCCCGACGATTCAAGGATCATAGGATTTTGCCCGGCGAGCTCAGCCACAACAAATACTGTGTGAGCATCATTATAATCCCGCGTCGAGGCACTTCCCGAAAACGAAGCTTCCGGCCGAGAGGACAAGCCTTTTTGCTCTTTCTTCAGAGTATCAGACGGCATTACCCACTGCGATGTCCATGTGTCCTTAACGCGGAACCCTACTTTTACGGGGAATCTTGCAGACTCAGGAATTGGAATGTATTCCTTATATTGATTATTCATCCGCGCATCAACAATGCTAACGCGAGTTTCTGCACTAGTCCATACTATTTCATCGCTTTGATCGACAGTGCAAAATTGAATTGCATATCGATGATCCAGAGGCTTCTGAAGTCTCAAGGCAAAATCAAATTGGACCTGCTTGTTCGGCGGATCGTAAAACAACGACGTATCAACCAGCCGCATGCCCGGCATCACACCGCCGACGGCGCTCTTTCCCAAAGACGTAAGCGGAGCGGTGCTATCATTCAACCCAGAAACGGCAGACCTTGTCAAAACATACTTCACGCTTGCAATATCCAAGAGATCGGAGCAGGCATCAGGCATCCGATAGAAATAGTTGTTGTAAATCCGGGCTCCACTTGCTTTCAAAAACTCCATATAGCGGCGCGGAAGCACCGGACAGAAGCAACGTAAATCACGCACACCATAATTCATGCTAGCGTTAGGTAAAACAAAATTGTTGCCAGTGGAAACAGTTCGCTCCCCACTGTCACCCAGGAATTTGAGTGCAGCCGTGGGAGTCATATCGTAAGGCGGACAATTCGGCAGAATATTTCTGGACGGCACGGCGATACTTGCAAAATTCAAGGAAAGCAATGCAGCGATTGCTAGAAATTTTGTGATGCGGTTCGGTAAGAACAGCCAGAGCAGAGCGAAAAGAAAGCCTGCACTTGCAAAAATAGAAGTGTAAGTTATGAGGGATCGATTAGCCTTCCATGCATCAGCAATAACGCCGTTACTGCCCCCAAGACAAAAGATGAAAGGCAGAACTGCCGAAACTAAGAGTCCGACGAATAGCGCAAGAACTAAGCTTTTCCTCGCTGCCTTCATTAGCGAATCAAGACCGAAACCAGCAAGAATGCTAAAAAGAAGCAAGAGATCCGGAACACCGTAAAGCGTCGCAACATAGTTCCAAGGTTTCTTGGAAAACAGATCTAAGATCGGTCCCTGCGGAACAGCAATTGCAAAAATGAAAAACGAAGTCAATGCCAGGGCCAACAAATTTCGATTCTTTGAAGTGAATGCCAGTGGAATTAACAGGACAGCAATGCTTCCAATGAAGTAGGGCTCATAGCCTTGGTTTGCAACGACGCCATCCCAGAAATCCTTCCACCCTACAACGGGCAGCTCAGCGGCCGACATTGCATCCTTGTAGATTGTGGCTTGCCTCATAAATTGCACGAATGGCACCACCACCGGTGACACAACAAGCATGGAAACGAACGCGGCGACGGCCATCAATTTTGTTGAGAGCCAAATATTTGCGGCTGAGAAAATAGTATTGGAGGTAGAAGAAGCGGCTGGCGAAGCAGGCAGGATGCCTGCGCTCCCAGAATCGGACGAAGCGGCTCGCGAAGCAGGCAGGATGCCTGCGCTCCCAGAATCAGCGGATGAAAAACCGGCAGGTCCATTGACGGCGATTAGACAGAATCCGAGCACTCCTGCGGTAAGAACCGCGAAGAAGCTAGTTTCTGGATGAGCAGCAAAAACGAGAAAGGCACTAGCCATACCAGCAATCGCAGAGCGAAGATAAGAAGGTTTCTTGGCAAGCCAAACAAAACATGCAACTATCCATGGAAACAATTCCTCATTCCCGCCTATGTCAATTTGCACGAGCACTCGTGGGCTGAGGGAATAGGCAAGAGCAGCCAAGATCGCAGCAGCGTAAGACAGCGACATCAGGCGTGCTAGCAACACCATTCCGACTCCGCCCAAAGCAATTTCCAGGAGCAGACCGAAATTGTATGCAGCAGGGCTAGCGAACAAGTGCAGTAGGTGCGCCGGTGAATGAATGAACGATTGCGGATCACCCAATAGCGGAAAACCACAAGCGACAAGTGGGTTCCACAATGGAATTACCAGTCGACTCCATACTTGCTCACAGAAATGCCCGTTCGGAAAAAATATCAAGTAACCAGACGGATCTCGACCAATTGGAATTATTGCGTCCTTAAGTGCTGGATTCAAAACAGCATCAATCCGCAAAAGCAGCCCCAACTTTGTAATAGGTTTCCCGAGAAACACTGCTTTGTAGAAGAATGCTGCAAGAACAGCTAGAACGACTGCGTAGGCAAATAGATTCTTTTGTGCCAGTCCAGTTAGAAAAGGTATCGGCCCAGATTCTTTTTTAGAAGCTGAAATGGAGCCCGTATCTGAGCTAGTCGGCGCGCCAGCAGGAAGATCATCACTAGCTAATGACTCATCCTTGCTCGTCTCTGAATTGGGCGTCTGCATCAAATTCTCTAGAGCTCTAGCGCTTCCAATCTTATTTTCTGACTGAAACTGCTACGTTTTGAATACCATTATGTTCGTCGGCTGCACCGGAAGCGAAATAATCCTTGTACCAGGAAATTGTTCGAGACATTGCATCCTCAAATGAGAAGTGCGGCTTCCAGCCTAGCATCTCTCGCGCTTTCTCACTGCACAAATACTGATCTTTGATTTCATTACTTGCCTGGGAAAGAATTACAGGTTCAAAATTTGAATTCATGCTTCTCAGAATCTGCTGGACCAAATCCATCACTGTCAGCGGTGACTCCGTGGAGAAGTTGAAGGCCTCACCCTTCAGCTTGGGATTCTCGGCCAACTTTTCGGCCAGCAAAATGCAGGCTTCCGCACCATCTTCCACGTAAATGTAATCGCGCAAAAACTTTCCATCAGAGCGAATAATTGGACGTTCACCACGAAGCACCGAACGCACAGTGCCAGGCACAATTCGATTCCAATTCAGATCGCCCCCGCCGAAGAAGTTCCCGCAACGAGTGATTACGACCGGCAACCCATATGTGTGTGCATAGGAATGCGCGATCAAATCCGCGCACGACTTACTCACGTCATAAGGATGCTGCCCCGCCAGAGGCATATCTTCTTTGTATGGAAGAATTTTTTGTTCGCCATACGCTTTGTCCGATGAAGCTGTCACTATCTGTTTAACGAATGGGACTCGCCGGCAAGCTTCCAGTAACACCCAGGTGCCCCTCACATTAGCCTCGAAAGTGGAGAGAGGAGAGGCATTGGCTATTGTTACGATAGTTTGAGCCGCCAGATTGAATACGGTGTCGATTTCGTACTCGGCTAAAATGCGCTCCATAAGCTCAAGATCGCAGAGATCGCCACGGACGACTCTAACCTGATTAGCTAAGCCCGAGCGCTCAAATTCGCTCTGTGGAACTGAATCTCGGACCAAGCAAACCGGCTCGGCTCCATTTTCCACAAGCTTCTTTGTCAGCCAAGAGCCCAACAAGCCCGTACACCCAGTTATTAAGGTACGTCTGTCAGTCCAAAAGTTTTTCATCTCTCGCCAAGCTCCATCCTCATCAGAACTTGCCACTGCTCCGCGCTCGACTTAAGCATGTTTAACCCGGCGAGCAAGCGATTCGGCTCTGCAAGCCCTTAGACTACCATCAAGTCAAAGTTTTTTCCCGGTTAAAGAGCATATGATATTCAAAGAAACGAGCCTGAAAGACGCATTTACTGTCCAAATCGAAAAGATCGCAGACAACCGCGGTTATTTCGCAACCACCTTCGCGATTCCTGATTTCGAGTCACATGGACTAAACGCGATAATCAAACAGACCAGCAGCTCCTTCAACAACAAGAGCGGGACTGTACGTGGCATGCACTTCCAGGTTGAGCCTTACGCAGAAACAAAATTGGTTCGCTGCGTCAAAGGCGCCATCTATGACGTGATCGTCGACCTCAGACCAGATTCACCGACCTACAAAAAATGGCTTGGGTTTGAGCTGTCCGCTGAGAATATGCTTATGTACTACATCCCGGAAGGCTTCGCCCACGGATATCAAACTTTGACAGATGATGCCGAAGTTCATTACATGCTTGGTCAGGTCTATTCACCGCAGCACGCTCGCGGCATTAAGCACGACGATCCGGAAATCGGCATCAAGTGGCCGTTGCCGCTGACAGTCATTTCAGATCGCGATGCAGGGCTTCCTACTTTGAAACAATTAATGGAAAAGGAACCAGCGATTCAAGTCTGCAAGGCAAGCACAAAATGAGCATCGCGGAGACCAGCAAGCCGTTATCAAAAACCGAAACGACATGCCGAATTTGCCTGAGTTCCAAGCTGAATCCAATTTTGTCCCTGGGCAAAACTCCGCTGGCCAACTCACTCTTGAGGGACGCTGGTCAACAAACAGAAAATAGATTCCCGCTGGATCTGGTTTTTTGCTCCGATTGCTCTCTGGTGCAAATTACAGAAACAGTAAATCCGGAAGTACTCTTTTCTGATTACGTTTACTTCTCCTCCTTCGCAGATACAACTCTGAAGAGCGCGGAGAAGCTGGTAAACAGACTAATTGCAGATCGCAAACTGAATGATTCCAGCCTCGCCGCAGAAATCGCCAGCAATGACGGTTATTTGCTGCAGTACTATTTGCGCTCCGGCATTCGTGTGCTAGGTATTGAACCAGCTCAAAATATTGCAAGCGTTGCCAGGAAGAAAGGCATTGATACCATTGCCGAATTCTTCGGACTGGATGTTGCACAGAAGCTGAGTAACTCCGGTATAAAAGCGGATGTCATCCATGCCAACAACGTGCTTGCACACGTCGCTGAGCTTAATGGAGTTGTGGAAGGAATGAGCGTTTTCTTGAAAGACGACGGCGTCATTCTGATCGAAGCACCGTATTTGGAACCAATGCTCGATCACACCGAATTCGATACCATTTATCATGAGCATCTTTGCTATTTTTCTTTGACGGCGCTGGATAAATTATTCCGCTCGCACAAGCTTTATATCAATGACGTGGAGCAGCTTTCTATACACGGCGGCTCACTGCGCCTGTTCATCGAGAAGAAGGAGCAGCCAACAAGCAACGTCAAAGAAATGCTGGAACAAGAAGCGAATGGTGGCGTAAAAAGCGCCAGCCACTACGAACAGTTTTCAAACAAAGTTCAAAAGCTCAAATCCGATTTGCTTGCATTGCTGAAAGATCTCAAATCGCAGAAAAAGAGTATTGCGGTTTATGGTGCCTCCGCAAAAGGCAGCACGCTAATGAATTACTTTGGGATAGGCAAAGAACTGGTTGACTTTGTAGTCGACCGGAGCACCGTCAAACAGGGGCTCTACACGCCTGGAAATCATCTTGCAATTTTGCCGCCGGAAAAATTACTCGAGGCAAAGCCTGACTATGTAGTTCTACTGACGTGGAATTTTGTTGACGAAATTCTTGAGCAACAAAAGGCCTACAGAGAGTTGGGCGGAAAATTCATCGTGCCAATTCCTGAACTCAAAGTAGTCTAGTCGAAAACGCAAAGCGCTAAGCTGAGCCCCCGCATTCAAGATTATGCGGAGACACATGGCTGGTTTAGAGAGAAGAATGGATAGCGAGTTTCGGATTACGGATCGGCTTCGCCAGATCAGGTCCGCTTCCGCTTCCTAATGACTGCTGACAACCTCCACCTGACAAGCGCCTCTTGAAATATCGGGGAAGAATTCATTATATTAAGCTAGTCTAACGGACAGCTCTCCTTCCCGAAATCTTGTCAGGTAGCTCAAATTGGTCTGTGCTCAAAAAACTAAAAAGCATTCATCCCAGCTAAAGCCCTTGTTTAGAACCTATCGCTTGTCAGCTTGAAGACCCAACAAATACAATAGCGAGCGGCTATAAATAGCAACAGATTGCTGTTTGCCCACAGAACCACCGCTTAGGAATCATTAGATATGAAACCAAGTCTTCTGCCTTACCTTACTTGCATCCACTGCAAAGGTGACCTGCATTTAGAAGAAAGCTATTCAAAAGAGGTCGACACCATCGAGCGGCGCGAAATCATCGCCGGAAAGTTGACCTGCACTAACTGCTTAAAGCAGTATGCAATTGAGGGCGGCGTGCCCCGAATGATTGACGCGGCGCTCAGCTCATCTGTCGATTTGAATACTGGCGATCGATTCGCAGATGCATGGAAAGAATTTCCGCGGCTGGTGGCAACCTATAAGAAGCAGTTTTACGATTGGATTTATCCTGTAGACGAGGACTTCATTCAAAACAAGCTCGTCCTTGAAGCCGGATGCGGAAAAGGCAGACATGCTCAGCTGATCGCAGAATCCGGTGCCAAAATGGTTTTTGCGATCGACATCGGCGATGCAATCGATGTGGCATATCAAAACGTTGGTCATATGTCGCAGCTACATTTGATCCAAGCAGACATCCGCAAACTTCCATTCAAACAAATTTTCGAATACGCATTCTCTGTCGGTGTGCTTCACCACATGGAAGACCCACAAGCAGGCTTCAGCTCGGTAGTTGATTGCCTCGCGCCAGGCGGCTCCGTTTCCATTTGGGTTTATGGCAAAGAAAACAATTGGTGGATAACCAACTTGATCAGCCCTGTTCGTGAAGCATTCACAGCGAAGCTACCTGCAAGCATATTGAAACTGATTTCGACAACAATTTCGGTTCCACTTTATGTCCATTCGAAAGGCATTGCCGAACCATATTCCAGACTGCGCAAGAATGCCAGCTGGCTGCCTGAAATGTTCTACGAAAGTTATTTGGCTTATATCGGCAAATTCGATTTTACCGAAATCAATCACATAGTTTTCGATCACCTGACAGCACCAGTTGCTTTCTATATTTCAATGGAAGAAGTGCGCGAATGGTTTGAAAAGGCCGGCTTTACGAGTCCCGTAATTCGCTGGCACAACAAGAACAGCTGGATGGGTTTTGCCTCGAAGCTCTCGAACGACACAACGAAGATGTCGGGCAAAATGCAGAAAAAGACTACTCAAAATCTACGCATTACAGCAACTTCTAGCCGTTAATATCCGAACCGCCGCTTCGCTTAACTTCTTACCCCTCGCGATGGTCGCCTTTGATTGCGTTGCGTAGTTTGCGAAGTGGATTACTCAGCTTGTAATACATGCTGTTCTTCATCTTGTTCACTTCAAGAACGAAGCGCTCATGCTCATCATGCCGACAGCGTTTTTCGTGATCGAGTTCCTTGATCAAATCCGAGATAGTTCCCAGCGCCATCGAGCTGAGCAAGCGAAATCCAGCAGTCTCATCTCCGAAAGCTTTGCTATATTCATGAATCAATTGAGTCGCGCCGACATCAGCAATCGTATGTCCGTGCTCCAAGGCAATTTTCTCCGCTATCCGGCGCCTGAACAAATCGTCCGGTTCAAATTCAGCTAAGACATTTCGATAATCGAAGCTCATTCTCAGGATATCGAGAGCGAACAACATCTGCCGATAATTCTTGTCAGTCTCGTTAGAGCCATGTCTTCGAAAGCTCGCCTTCGGCTCAGCCAGATAATGAAGGTCGCCGAAAGCAAGCACGCGGAACCAATATTCGATATCGCCGTAGTGAAAATATCTGGTATCGAATCCGGTGCCCGCATGCTTCGTCCTAAACATAACTGTAGCTGGCTCGCCTACCCAATTATTCAAGCTGATCAGGTTGAAGCGTATGACGTTCTTCCCATCAAGCCGTATGTCGTGCTTAAAAGGCTGCTTAAGCTCGACTTCAGCGCCGGCACCATCGATGATTCTTCGAGCCGATGAGACGAGCGCGACCGATTGATCACTTTCCAAAATCTCGAGAAGGGATTTCAAACAATCAGGAGCGAAAATGTCATCCTGCGCAAAGGGCTTAATATACTCGCCTTTTGCCTGACGAATGCAAGCATTGTAATTACCGAACAAACCCTGACGTGATTCGTTTTTCCAATATCGAACTCGCTTATCTTTCTCAGCGAACTCGAACGCAATCTTGTCACTGCCATCGGTGGATCCATCATCAGCGATCAGCACTTCAAAATCATCATAGGTTTGCGCCACGACACTTTCGAGCGCGGCTTGAAGGTGCTTGGCACCATTGTACAAAGGCAAACAGATGGAAACTCTTGGTGTCTGGGACATTGGACGGACTGGTTGAAATTAAACCGTGCTTATCGCCACGACTACGAAGCCGGACCCCTGGCAGTGTAACAGATCCCCACATACTACACATACCTGTAGTCGGGCATAGATATTTTGCCATTACCTGCAGAGCAATCCTCACATAAACTGGTTCCAGGTCTCAAAATCCGGGGAGCAGACTTATGGCAGACGATCGAATTATAGAGTTGAGCAAAACAGCCTTGGAAGGCGACGGCTGCGCACTTAAAGCAGCACTGAGCAAGGAAGACGAAAAATCGCACTACGAACTGCTTGGCGAGATAGTGAAATATACCGCAGAGCAACGAAAAGAAGGCAAAAACATGCCGCCCGTCCAGGCGATGAAGATCAGTGACTCCACATCCAGCGACCAGTTCTTAACTGTCGGCGATGATACGATTTACAGACGACCATTCGGTTGGTCGCTAGGTGCAACATTCTCTCGAGCAATTATGGGCAATGTCCCAGAATGTACGACGAAGAAAAAACAAGGTTAGTCTTAATCGGGGATTTGTGCTTAACTAAAGGGGCAGAGCGCTGCCTCGGTCGGAAATGGCTGCAAATTCCACAAAATGAACAAAACCAAAACTTCCGTATTAAAAACTGGGAATGCGATTGATGCATCAAAGTCTTTCAATAGGTTTTGGCGCGCGGGCACTACACTTGCCCAAATCTTGCTTATCACATCTATCGTTTCAGCGTGCAACATGCCAGCAGGTCCGCCCGGCGAGCTGGATACAAAGCAAGTCACTTTAGAAGAAGCCAACCTCAGCACACCCGAATCCGTACTGCTAAAGTCAAAACAAGCATTCGAGTATTTTCCAGGTGGCCATTTCGGCGACAAGACACAATACAACGGCAAAGTCGCAGACCAATTCGGCGGCGCGTACGCAGTGCACTGCCGCGCAGAGCTGCCATTCAGCATTGAAGTGAAATACGCTGAACCAGGTATTAGCAGGGAAGATGCACTGATCGTAATGCACCGAATCCTTTCGCCAAAACATGGACAAGTCACTAATCATGACGATTTGGACAGGCAAGAGAACGACGTAAAACAAGCCGCCGAGTGGTTCGCTTACGGCAATGGCTCGATTGGACAACTACTTTACGCAGTAAATTCCAAAGACAAAGTCGTACAAGTTAACGTGTTCGCAGAGAAGCCCGAGTGAACTCCACGCATAATCGCTTTGTTTTAATTCTGCGCCGGAGTCAGACGAGCGAGTTCAAGACGCTTAGGAGAGCCATAAGATTTTATCTGCTCAGGTAAATACGATTTGCCTTGCAAGTATCCGCTGCAATTTATGTGCGCAGTTCCATTCGAAAAGAGTGTAATGTCAGCGATTTTTCCAACATTTAGCTTTTGCAAGTTTGCTGTGCCATTATGCGTAATTACTAGATTTAGATCCTTAACCTGACCGTCACCAGATACAGTCCCATTATTCGTCATAAACAATCGCAAGTTAGCTTGATCCAGGTCGTGCAAAATAGTCGTGCTGTTATCCTGGCATCGCACAGAGTCTAAGCGATCGGTGAGAACTATGAAGGATCCGAATTCTCGAATCATGAGGGTTTGCCCTTCGTTATGTATGCCAGTCCAGCCCAGATCGGCGCTTGCGCGTCCTATCGAATTCTTACCAAATAGAGATGTACTCGCCGAATAAACTGCAGGACATGGATGTCCTTTCAAAACAGACGGATCATCGATGACGTAAATATTGTATTTGGAGTTTAAACCAACAATCAACCTGGAAAATGGTTCGACTTTATAGGGGTGGAGGCCATCTAAGATGCGCAGATCAAAAGGCTTTCGAGCATTACTAAGCGCGCTTTTCTTAGAATCAATCTGTATATTTTTTCCTTGTGGCTCACAGTTATCAGGAGAAAGATAGACGCCCTTTTTCTTATGCATGCCTTCACGGACAGAAGCACGGTCTCTGCCCGGATATCCATCTTGTGTCATTTGAGCGCTTGCCGGATATTGTGAAATCATCAGCAGAAAGCAAACGCCTAGTTTCACTAGCTGTCGCCGCTCTTTTCGAAGCAGCCTGGTGGAGATCTGGTTTTCCATCAGCATGACCCCTTCGCGAAAAAGCTCGGCTCGATTCAGCATTAGTTGCGTGCTGAAAATCCGTACTTCCTAATCACAGCTCATGACGCTTCGCTCCCCATGCTATCAATTAACGTGGTCCGAAACTACAGGGTTTTCAGCGTATCCAACGAAAAATGAGGCACCCCGGAATCCAGGGTGCCTCAGGAACGATGATGAATGCCAGCGCCTACCGGAGCATATTGCTCAAGAGCGATTTAGAGAACGAAGTAAGGAGTTTGTGCGACCTTGTCTCCAACAAGAATTTCAATCTGATAGGAGCCCGGTCCGACTTTGACTGTCGGAGCGACGACTGTACCGTCTTGATTAGTTTTCTTGCTGAATACAACACCGCGATCCTGTTCTTTGACGCGCAGTTCTACATCGGGAATCGCATCTCCCTTTTGATCTTTCGCGTTCAACAAAATTCTGAATTGATCCTGGTCAACCATCCATCCGAGATTAACTTGGATGCTGGCTCCAGACAGATCTTGCTGGAAGGTACCGAGTGATACCATCCTGGCGCCGACACCGCGCAGTGCGCCAGCCGGTACCATTTGCTGCCATGCCATCGTGCCCAGCATATCCTGCCAGGTTGTGACTGCAGCTTCTCTGCCGGCGCCGATCAGATCGCGCAACTTCAACGCTGCCGATGCTACCGGGTCGGCGGCCTCACCCAACAATTTGAGGGTGACGCGGCTCAGGATCTTTTCGTCCTGAGGGCTAAGCTCGATGTACTCGGATGCCATCCACATTGCACGGTCAAATGCCGTGTCCTCGCCAGGCAATGGCAGGCTCTCACCGTGGGACTGGAAGAAATTCTTCACGCCCTCAACGATGGCAGTCTCGTCCTTGCCCTCGAGAATCTTTTTTAGTTCGTCCGTCACGCTTTTCATCTTTTGCTCCTAGATACGCGATTGGTCTCGTTCCATTCGTTCCTTAAATGCCTTCAGTGTTCGCACAATCTTCTTATCGACCGTATCTATACTTTTGGCGTCCATTTTTAGACATGAAATCAGATCTTCTCTTTTGTACCCCTCCACATACTTCAAAAGGAAGCAGGTACGGTGTATTCCGGGCGGGAGCTCGTTCAAAATCTGGTCGATTAAATCATTTATAAGGGCCTTGGCGGCTGGGTCGGCGTCCTCCCGCCCACTGGCCAGGGCGTACTCCCATCCGAACACGTCCTCGGCGCTACGCCCGTCGTCTTCGTCAAAAAGTGAATCAAGGGAGGTAGTCCGCCACTGGGTGGACGGTTGCTCGTCCTCGGCGAAGGTTTTGCCGGGAGCGATGGTACTGAGGGTCATGCTCTGCCCGTCAAATACCGTCTCCCCTTGTCCAAAAACCTTTTCGACTTTCCGCCGCTCGGCAGCAGCGGCTGCAGTAGCCTCTCTCTTACGCAAAACAACCTTGTGGTAGCGCTCCAAATTCTGTGCAATGGCTTTGTTGCAGGCTCCCAGGCAATAGAGCGCCAATTTTGCATCCGGATGGTTAGGGTCAAAGTGCTTGATTACAAGGACAAGCGCCGTCTGCAAAATATCCTCGACATCCTCGTCGGTCGCCAAACGGGCACGCGAGCGTATGTATCGCATCATACGCTGGGGAGAAAAATCCATCTCTCCTTTTAGAAAGCGGCGCGCTTCCTTATCGTTCATACTTTTTGGCTTTCCCCACTGAACTAGAACTTTGGATCAAAATGCCCATTTCCAGCCAGTGGAAAGCAGACTCCTTAGATATATTGCGGCAAGCCCGATTGTATATATACATAGAACCCAGTTTTTGGCATTTTCAGCCCGAAAAAATCATTTCGTGCTTAAGTCGTTCATATTAACAAATCAAAAGCCCCTGATAAGGCTTCCTGCATAACTTCTCTCAAGTATTAAGGCAGCTTTTCTAAGGGAGAAGCTCTTCCGATTGGATAGAATTGGGCTTCAGCTGTGGGATTGGACGAGCTAGTCAAGAGGCGAATCCACTTCAATACTAAGGCGAATCTCTAAAGAATGACCAGCACCCCGGTATCCGAAAAGAAGAAGACGACGACAGAACGTCTAAAGCGCCCTTCTTGGAATAGCCTTAGCCAAAAGGTTTTTGGCGATATTTATCAAGCAATCACCGGCAGTCTTCATTTGCCCGGGCGATTTGTGCAGCGCGCCCTTGCCAATGGACTCCCGGAGCGCGACCTTGAGCACGCAATTCGCTGCGCCAAGACGCTCAAAGAACTGCCGGATTACTTATTGTCAGCATCCGAGCAAAAGCTGGAGAAGGCGACCTACTGGGACGAGCTTGGATTAAAGACACAAGCCCGCGACTATTATTTGGAATCGGCGCAATGGGGCATTTATGCCGAGCTCTTGCTGGAAGATGAGGAGCATCGCTGCCAGGTCTGGCGCCAGTATCGCGAAAGCTATTTCCGCGCCTCGCCTTACTTCAACGCTCCAGCCGAATCGGTTGCTATTCATTATCTAGCGACCAACTTAATAGGCTATTTCCGCCGGCCGCCTCAAGATGAAGAGTCTTTCGAAAAGCTTCCGGTCGTTATTCTGTTGAACGGGCTTTTTGCTCCCATTGAAGAGCTGCATTATTTAGAGAATTCGCTTCTGTCGCAAGGCTTCGCTACGCTTTCCGTGGATTATCCAGGCGTGACGCAGCATTCAGGACAAGTGCCATCAGCATTCGATGTGAAAGAGCTGGGCAATGCGCTGAACCTTTTCCTTTCCGGACGCCCAGACATCGATCTTTCTCGCACCACGCTTTATGGATTAAGTCTCGGCGGGCGGATGGCAATGTATCTTGCGCTTGCCTTTCCTGAGCGCTTTTCGTCAATCGTCACAATGTCGGCGCCACTGGATTTGCTTTCCGATATGGATCGCCTGACTCCAACATTTGCAAAAGAACACTTGGTTTCAAATCTCGCTGCCCGGAGTGCTCTTTACGAAATAGCGCACCACACATTGATCGAGGATGACATCCATTATATCAAGGCACCGCTGCTGGTGCTGGGCGGAGGAAAGGATCGCATCGCCACGCCGGAGCAGACCAAGCAGATTTTTGAAAGAGCAGGATCAGCGGACAAGAAGCTAATTCTGTGTCCAGGCGCCGGACATGGGCTCTACGAAATGATGCCGAGCGTGCGCTATGAAATCGCGCAGTGGATCAAACAACGCTCGTAGAAGCCTTAGCTATAAGTAACATGCATTCACTGTGGATCTTTCCCTAATACGATCCATCTGGTTGGTTTGGATTAAACCGTTTCAGCCAAAAGTTGGAAGGAACTTATTGCAATATCGCTAGTCACTTTCCAGATACCATTGCAATAGGAATATGTCCGCTAAACAGGATCCCATTCGTATGAATCCAGCTGCGGGCTCTTTTTTCACATCTGTCATCTAGATGCAAATCAGAACCTCATTTAAGACTATGATCTCAAACTTTAAACCGCTTGAACTTGTGGAGAATTTGGCTCGTGACCTCGCGGCTGAGGCGCGTCAGCGCCAGATACAACTCGTGTCTTTCTGCGCCCCTGAAATGCCGACAACACTAGTCGGCAATACTCAAACAGTTCAGTCCATATTGCACTTGTTGACCAAAATCGCGATGCAGAGTCTTGTAGGCATGAAAGACGGTGCCGTGATCATTGAAGCTCTGCTCGACAAGGAGCTCGAAAAAGACTGCGTACGCTTTGCTGTAAGCGATTCACGAACTCAAGTTACGGTAGCGGAGGCGAGGCAACTGGTAGCTGAGATAATGCAATTAAAAATTGAGGATGGCTGCGTGTCGTCCATTCTCAAAGAGTTGGACACGAAACTGGAATTCGACTTCGAGTTGTTAGGACGCTCCACGCGTTTGTACTTCACCACGCCCTTAGAGCGCGGAAAAATACAAGCGGCCGAAGCACCAATCACTCAGTACACTGCAGGTCTGAAACTTTTCCTTGTTGCAAACGACCCTGCACCAAATCGTATAATTCAACATTACTGCCGATTCGCCGGCTTTGATGTGGATGGTGCGCCAACAGCCTCTGAGACAATATTGGAACTCGGTCGTGACGCTAAGGTAGACGTACTTGCCGTAGCACCACCTATTGAAGATATCCAGCCGATTCACTTAGTCAAACTAATAAAGTCATCAACACTGGATAATATCAAAATCCTATATATTTCACCGTGGGACGACTCGACTGATCGACAGGCCCATCGCGATGCCGGTTTTGATGGAACAATCGCGAAACCATTTACGAGGAAAGAACTACTCGATAGCATACAGCAACTCGCTGGGCATACTCCACATAAAAAGGCAAAAGCTCCGCTTGTCCTCGTTGCGGAAGACAATCCAATCAACGCGCAGATCGCCTCATTCCAATTGGGAAAAATTGGCTATGATGCGGATCTGGTGAGCAATGGCAAGGAAGCACTAGATGCATTGGAATCGGGAGAATACGTTGCAGTTCTCATGGACATCCAAATGCCTGTAATGGATGGGATCGAAGCAACCATACAGATCCGGAGACGCGAAAGCTTGAAGGAAAAGTCACAGATTCCAGTCATAGCACTAACAGCAAATGCAGAAAAGAGAGAAATTGCAATGGCAGCCGGCTGCAACCACTTTTTGACCAAGCCCGCCACGATAAGCGACTTGCAATCTGCTTTAGACAAATTTTTGGGAAGCGTCCCAAAGTACCGCTTCAATTGAGAATGAGAAACGGAGAGGTCTAGGGGCAACCTGGATCACTACATAACGGGCAAGTAATCGGACAAGCGGCGGGCTAGTTGGAAGTAAAAGCTTGGGCGGTTGAAATAATCGGTATGGGATGCGGCGCCGAGTGAATACGTCGGCAAATGATAATCTTCGACGCCTTCGAAGATGTGGCTGGCTGGATAGCCTAGAAAGTCGTGCGGATCGATCACGTTGAACCAGCGCTTAACGTTTTCCGGGCGTTTGATTGGGCGCGGTGCGCCATTGATTCCAGGAAACATTTGGAGGTCAGCGAAGAGTGGATACTGAGATCCTACGGTAATCAGAACATCGATCGGGATATCCTGACCGTAGCAAGTTACGATGTCACAGAGAATGACACCGCCCATGCTGTGTCCGATCACCACCAGTTCTTCGCCATTGGCTTTTGCTTGCTTCTGCGCTTCTTGCAATGATTCAATTACGCGCTGAGCAATCGGCGCCGCAGTTGTTGTATCGCCACGCGAGCTGAAGTAGGAAAACGCGTCACCGATTAGCAATGCACTCTGCTTATGAAACATAGCGCGCAAAGGCTCGTTGAAAACTCTAGCAGTAGTACCGACAGCGCTCTTACGAATTCGCAAACGAATGTCCTGAACGCTTTCTTTTAATCGAGATTTGTGATGTGCTATTCGTTTTGATAACTTTTCGCGTGCCGTCTTAAGGAAGCTGCCGGATGCTTTCAAGCTTTGCTGAGGCTGCCCAGGGACTGATGTCTCTTTTTTCGTCATCGATTCAGGCAACTCAGCCTGCAAAAATGACAAAAGCCTCTCGACTAATTCGTCATCGCTCTTCAAGCTCTCAAGCCAATCTTTACCTTCATCAGTGTGAACGTAGTTGAGCGCACGTTGAGCCAGTTTAGCAACGCTAACAGACACTTCGGGATCGCTGACATCTTCCTGAATAAAACTCCAGAGCAAATCAATTGCATCATCAAGCGATGCATTTTTAGCAATGCTTAGAAGAGGAGCTTCCGGATCGAGAGCAACATGATCAAATGCGTCGGCATCCTCACTCAGAGATAACGAATCTGCTAACTCGATTGACTCGATGGCATTGCGCTTCTTCCATAGCATTTGATAAGCGCCGCGCGGAAGAAATGGATAATCGTTGGACAGACTTGCGCCGAGATCACCCCAGTAGGGGTTGTAGATGGCACTTTGCTCCAGGCGCTTGCCTAGCTGAGGATAAAGGACTTCTGCAAAATGCAAATTGCGAAAGGCAATTTCGCGATCATATACTTCGCCTTTTCGAACGTTAACGCCATGAACAAAAACCAGTGACACTCTTTGCTCCTTCTTAAACGCTCCGGGCGCTCCCGCCGCATTCTGCGTCTCCGCGCCCTCCGCTACGAACAACTACTCCGTATACCGCTCCCGCCGCATTCTGCGTCTCCGCGCCCGCACCTACGAATAACTACTCCGTATACCACTCCCGCATTCTCCGCAATGAACACGCTTAAGACCCCACGCGAATTGCGTTTGGAGTCCACTTCAGTTCAGAACTTCTCACTCCTTTTTAGATTCACGAAGTTCAGCCGCACAGTCCAGCAACTGTTCTTTCAACTTTGCCAGCTTGGCAGAACGCTTTATCGCGAGGTCGGCTGTTTGAATGTCATTCTGCTGAAAGGCATTAGTTCCGCGCTGCGACAGTTTTTCCATTTCGCGATCAATAGCTCGGAAAACGAATAAGCAACTTTGATCGAAATCAGGATCGGGCTGAGTTCGCTGCTGTCCGCCACTTTGCACTGGCTGCTGCTGGGCTTGTTGTGGCGCTTGCATGGTTCCGGTTTGTGGACCTTGCGCATACTGTGGCGCCTGCATCGATCCCGTAGGAGGTCCTTGCGGACTCTGCGGAGCTTGCATTGGACCTGCTGGCGGTCCATATTGCGGCGCTGGCATCGCTCCAGTCGCTGGTCCTTGTGGATTTTGTGGAGCCTGCATCGATCCAGTTGGTGGACCCTGCCCATACTGTGGAGATTGCATTGACCCGGTCGGTGGACCTTGTGCGTACGGCGGCGCTTGCATCACTCCCGACGGAGGTCCTTGAGGCTGCTGCATCGCGCCAGTTTGTGGGCCTTGCTGAGCCTGCTGCTGCCCATAACCTCCAGGCGGTCCTGGATAGTGTCCTGACGGAGGACCAGCAGGACGTGGAGGTCCAGGTTGAGCTTGCACTTGCGGTCGTTGCTGCATCTGTTGAGGCGGACCAGGACGCCCCATATTGACTGGTTCGCGCGAAACGAATTGGCTACCCGGCATCGCCATCGGATTTGCTGCAAACACATTCGGTGGAATCTGCATAGGTTGCGATGGCTTCTGGGACGCTTGCGCTTTCAATTGCTCCAGGGTTAAGAAGACAAATGGTGCCTTTTCATCTCGCTGACCTTTAGCGACCTTTATCAATCCGCTAAATAACTGCATAGAAAGCGAACGCAATTGGCTGTAATGAATCTCTTCTCCACCCAAACGCCATCTGACACCATTGCTCAGATTCACATCAATTCTGACGAATTTGTTGAACTTCGATGCATCTCCCGAAAACATAATCAGTTGTGAACACGGAATGATGAATCCTTCAAGCGAAGCATAATTGCCGCGCAGCAATAATGCCCATTCTTTAGTGTAAATTTTCCCTGTAAATGATGTGGGGTCTGGTCCCGCCTTCGATGGCGTGGAGCCAAACACAGGCGGCTCGGTTGATATTTTGAATTCCGATTTGGAACCAACAGCTCGATTGAATTCCACCTCATATTCCTGAAATGCGGCGAACATATACTCGATCCATGCCGATATCGTATTTGGTGGCTTTTGATCCGGATCGAAAACTTCCTCCGCAAGACTTTCCATGATACCTTCGACGGCATCACCTTCGCCCGTCAAACTTGCTATCCAACGAAGCGTTCGTTGCGGACTGCGAGCTGAAACGCCGCGCAAAATTTTGCTGGTCAGGCTCGTCGTTTTCTTGAATTTCTTGGGCTGCTCAGTGCTTACGCTGTCCTGTTGTTCGTCGACTGTGCTCTGCTGGTCGCTCATTCCATGCTCCAAAGAGTGCTTTGCCACAAGCTTACTATTCCAAGATCGCAGAAAACTGAAGCGGTGTCTCGTGCAGTCTCTCGTGCCACGGCTGAGGCATCAGACAGACCCAAATGAGCTATGTTTTTGCAGAGAATCCTATTGAAGACGGACAGGACGCTAAGGCTCCAAGAGCAATACGTGCAAAATGGAATAAAAACCTGTTACCAAATAGGTCGTATAAGGCCTATTTTCAGGCAATAGGCCTTATACGACCTAAAAAACAAAAGTCAATTATTCCATTTTGAGTCATCAAGTTCGCGCCCAGCTTTCGATGATCATCAAGCTGTACTTTCGGCAGGGCCATGTATCTGACAAACCATGAAAATGCCTTTTGAAGTGCTTTCAAGCTCGTCTCTGGAATCTACTTGAATTGGCTTTGGTAGACTTCGCTGGCAGAACTTTCCTTTGGAGTTACAAGCATTGACGTAATGGTGGTGATGACCAACGCGGCTGCGGCGGCGCGGCTCAAACCGCCACCGCTAGCTCCACCTGAGCGGCGATTATTTAGGTGGTCAGTAACGACTTTATCAGCAGCTGTTTTGACCAAGCCGCGAGCTTTGTCTTGCGCAGCGGCTCCGCGCTGGCCGGAAACTGCTTCCTTCAACTCAGATATAACAACAAGGTTTTGGCGCTCCGCATCTAGTTGACTCTTCAAGCGCATTGCAAGCTGCCTTGCTTCCGTTGTTTTCTCGGTCAATGCTTGTTCTTGAGCTTTCTGGTGCTCGGTTTCAAGTTTCTGAACGCGTTCGGCCGTTTCCCGGGCAGCCTTTTCAATCTCTGTGTTCATATGAAACTTCTCACCGCCAAATGTCAGATTCTCCCCGTCCCATGCGGTGACGATTGGCTTGCTTGTATCTATTATGGCTCTGCGATCCGACGCCGCAGCCTCCGCACTGACGGCGGCTGGTTTCTTAGACGAATCTCCAGACCTTTGCACCTGTTCGAAG
This sequence comes from Candidatus Obscuribacterales bacterium, assembly GCA_021732085.1. Taxonomy (GTDB): domain Bacteria; phylum Cyanobacteriota; class Vampirovibrionia; order Obscuribacterales; family Obscuribacteraceae; genus JAIEPM01. The sequence continues at coordinate 140,612 of JAKFVQ010000023.1, forward strand.
GCAATCGTGCGCGCCTTCTGCGATATATCATTTATCATCGGCTCCAGAGAACGCATGGTCACTGGCAAATTGCCCTTTTCGCCCGCAGTGTTTATGAGCGCCAATCCTGCAGATGCTGAGTATGCATCAACAATAGTACGAGCTGCGTTAGCCTTCAACTGTGCCGATGAGATCTCGAGAACAGGATGTTTCGAATTTACATCCTGCACCATCCTCGGTGCAGCATCGCCTGCCACGATTTGTACCTTCAAATTACGCAAAGCTTCAGGAAGGTCGCGATCCGTCGCCACTCCAAGCTGTTTTCGCAACGAGCTGCGAATCTGAGCTTGCAAGAACTCACCACGATCTTTGTCGGCAGCAGGCAAGCGCTGCGCAGCTCTTTCCGACAATTCTTGTAGGGCGGCTGTCATAGCTGCTCTGTCTGTCAGCTTAGCAAAGTTAGCGGTCCCGCGTGCGCCCATGATCAGAATGCGTCGTTCACATTCAGCATTAATTGCCTCATTTACCTGTTTGACAGCTTCCTCATGTTTCGGATTTTTGGGATCCTCATATGCTTCAGTAACCGCTTTGAAGCGATCGATTTCAGCCTGGCCCCATGAATCCTGTCCCTTCTGCTGCTTCTCAACTTGATCATCGAGCAGCAATCTCAAATCAAACGCAGTATCAGCGCTAGCAATTTTTGGATCTAAGCTTTTGAGTGAATCGCGCAACTTCATTAGTTCGGAAACAGCTTCGCCACTCACGGCACGCGCTGCCTGTTGATTGGCATTATCATTCTCGGCGCTTCGCTCACCTTTATCCTGCCCATCCTTAGGTGGCTGTGCAGCCACTCCAAGATTGGAATCCGAACTTCGCGATCTCAATTTAGCAATAACGTTTTCCGCGATCAGTGGCGGACCATTCCCGATTCGACCGCCGTTTTCAATGGTGCCTCGGACTTCCGGCTGCATAAGAATACTTGTCAATTTGTCCGCGACGGCTTTCAATTTCCCACTGTAGCGGTTATCTTTGAGGGCTTTGTCCATGGCGGTGAGCCGCTCGGCACCTTTGATTTCCTTGCCATCGGCATCTTTAAGCGGAGCCGTGTTAACGCCCATCGATTGCAACTCTTTGTTGGAAAGTGCGCTCAAGATTTTCTTATGATCTAAGAGTGCAATGCGCGCTTGAGCAATATGTTCTCGCAAATTGCCACCATCGAATAAACCATCTTTGGTGCGTAGTTTAAGCGGCATGTCATCGCCCTTGATCGTGTAGACATCGCTTTTTTGCTCACGAAGCGGTGCTGGTCCGGTATATACTTCGCCCTTCGCTTTGGCAAGCGCTACTTTTACAATTTCCTGTTCAGCCAGACGTCTTACTGATTGAACAAGTTCTGGTGATTTCACCTCAGCTTGTTTGAATTCCGTATGCTTGAAAGAGCGCATCACAACATCTTTCATATTCTCCCAAAGCCGGGCTATTCCTTGATCTTTCCCTCGCCCTTGTTCCTGCGCCCAGTTGCCGAGCCGCTCAATCTCTGCTTTAGTTTGCTCGTCCGACTTGACCTCCACCGAAGGCATGGGAGTGCCATCCTTGCCGAGTCTAAATGGAGTGCCCTCTTTTATCAGCTCGCGGATTTGCTTTGTGACTCGCTCACCAAGCGCTTTGGCCGCTTCTCTTTTCTCCAGATTTTCATCGTCGACCTTTAAGGATCCGAATTGGTCAAAAAGCGCATTCCCAGTCAATTTGGGATCCGCATCCTTATCAGCAATGGTGATCACTCCGCGTGCGCGTAAGTCGAAAACATTTTTCTTGTCGGTATTGGTAGTAGCATCAACAAAATGAAACTCACCGGTTCTGGTGTTAACCAGCAAGAAGTCCGCACCGACTTTGTCGGCGGGTGATTGGGGCTTCGAGGGAAAGAGTTTCCAATCCGGACCAATCTCTTTCTGCAGTGCAGGTAGAACCTTTTCGTTCAATAACTGGTAAACGTTATATTGCGCCCGATCGCCACCGCTTTTTGCCGGCGCTCGTAGCTCGGCTTCAGCGGAGGTGCGGATGGACTCCAGATAACGCAGCGCAGAGTTCAAATCACCTTTTGTAGCCCAACTCATTGCTGAGCTGGCGGTGCTGTCGCCGGCTTTTTTAGTTCCATCCCCGTCAGGTTGAATATTTACACCGGGGAGTTTGTCAGTTCCGGCGGGTTGATTTCGAGCATCTCGCACGATGCCGTTCCCTTCCCTCGACCAATCGGGGCGCACAGCCCCATTGGTGGTCGTTTCGGAACGTTGCTCCGTTTGCTCGGACTTTGATTCAACAGGCGCATTCTCGCCTGCTGCTGGGGTTTTATCCCGTGAATCATTCGGATTGTCTGGCATAAATAACCTGGTAATCGGGGTTAATGTCAAAGCAACCAGCAAAGCCCCTTAATCTGTATACCTTGGAACAGTCGATTTTCGACATCCGGCCGCCAAGGTTTAATGTGTACCGCCCCATCACGAATGGCGGGGCTAAATTGGGGCGCCAACATCCTTTGCGCTTGGATTTGAAGCCAACGTGCGCTAAGCGTTCTGGAAGCCCGAGCTGCTGTCCGGTCCCCTGCAGCAGATTGCAGCTATTTCTTGGCGCCCTCAGCTTGCGGCAGCTCGTCCGAGCTTTCAGAGGCAGTTTCAGCATCCGGCAAACTTGCAACTGTTCCTGGCGCTTGTTCTGTGTGGGTAGAGTCCGAATGTCCACTGGCGGAAGCATCGCCAGCTGGCTTCGGCAATTCCTCTTTGTTTATCAATTTGTAGAAAGCAGGCAAAACAACCAAAGTCAAAATCGTTGCTGAAACCAAACCACCCAGAACCACAGTTGCGAGCGGACGTTGAACCTCAGCACCGGTCCCGTCTGACAGAACCTTCGGAAGCAAACCGACGATTGCGACCAGGGCGGTCATCAAGACCGGACGCAGTCGAACACGGGCGCCTTCGATCGCCGCCTCAGCAACAGGCTGTCCGCGTTTTTGCAACTGCATAATGTAACTCACCAAAATAACACCATTTTGAACTGCGACTCCGGACAAAGCGATGAACCCGATGATTGCCGGAACCGATAAGGTTTGACGAGTTATGAGCAAGGCAAGAATGCCACCGATCATCGCGAACGGCACGTTCAACATGATCAAAGTAGCATTTTTCAATGAATTGAACGAAGCATAAAGCAAGATAAAAATAAGCAAAAGCACCGCAGGTACTACCACGGCGAAACGCGCCATAGCACGCTGTTGATTCTCGAATTGTCCGCCATAGACAAGCCGATAGCCTTTGGGTATCTGCACTTGTTTATTGACCTTCGCCTGCACCTCAGCAACGAATGAGCCGAGATCTCTTCCGCGAACATTGACCAGAACCGCAGTGCGTCGCTGCCCATCTTCGCGGTTCATCATCACGATCCCATCTTCGATCTTCATATCCGCAAGCGCTCGAAGAGGAATGATCGCTCCATTAGGCGCGGTGATCGAAATTCGCTCCAAATCGACTACCGAATCTCTAAACTTTGTCGGATAGCGGACTAACAGCCCAAAACGTTTCGTGTCTTCAAGAACCTCTGTTACGACACGACCAGCCACAGCACTGCTTATGATCTCTTGCACGTCGGAAACGTTTATGCCATACCGAGCAATCTCACGTCTATTCAATCGAATGTTGAGCTGAGGCAATCCGAGAATTTGCTCACGTTGAATGTCTGCCGATCCCCGTACTTGTCCGCATATGACTTCGATCTGACTGGCTATTTCATCAATCTTCCGCGGATCATCGCCGAAAACTTTGATACCAAGGTCAGCCTTTATACCAGATATAAGATCATCGATCATATCTGCAATCGGCTGCGAGAAGCTGTACAGCAAGCCAGGAATATTGTGAATCTTCGCTGCCATTTGATTGACAAGATCTTCCTTATTCTTGGTGCTCTTCCACTCAGATTTTGGCTTCAGGCCGACGTAAACGTCAGCGTTGTCCACCCCCTCCAAATCAGAACCCATTCCAGAACGACCGATCTTAGATACAACAACTGTTGTTTCAGGGAATTCTTTGATTACTGATTCAATCTGCTGGGCGACTCGCTGCGATTCCGTTAAAGCAACACTGGGAGCCAATTTCGTGCGCAATAGAATCGGTCCTTCATCGAGCGTCGGAATAAACTCAGACCCCAGGAAAGGCACAATCGCCATGCTTGCGACAAGGGCAATTGAAGCTAACAAGGCAACGAAAATCGGTCTATTGATGGCACCAGCCAGTGCAGGTTCGTGGACTCTCTGCGCCAAGTTGAGGATTGGATTGTCTTTTTCCACAATCTTGCCTTTAAGGAACCAGCTGCACAAAACCGGCACGATGGTCAGCGCCAAAACGAGTGCACCGAGAATGGCGTAAATGAAGGTTAGTGCTAGCGGGCTGAACATCTTGCCCTCGACGCCTTCGAGCGAAAAGAGCGGAATGTATACCGCTACGATGATAAAGATTGCAAAGACAATCGGTTTGCCAACTTCTTTCGTGGCATTCATCACCACGCTGAGATGATTGACCTTCACGCCCTTAGCTTCGGCATGTTCATGAGCATGAGCCAGATGCCGAAAAATGTTTTCCACAACAACGACTGCGGCGTCGACCACTACTCCGAAATCGACGGCACCAAGGGTCATTAGATTAGCGGACAGACCCGTAAGCTTCATCATCACGAAGCTAAACAGTAAGGACAGCGGTATCACAACAGACACGATTAGAGCGCTGCGAATGTGCAACAGCACAGCGAACAGAATTACGATTACCAATCCGCTGCTGAATAAGAGGATTTCCTTTACGGTCTCAATTGTCTTGTCAACAAGCTCGGTCTGGTCGTAATATGGATGGAGGCTCACGCCTTCGGGCAGCTCTTCTTGAATCTCGTGGATCTTTTCGCGAACCTTTTCGACTACGGCTTTGGTATTTACACCTTTACGAGTTAGAACGAAGCCTGTGACAGCCTCGCCCTCTCCATTCATGCTAGCCGCGCCCCGCCTGAAAGCGGGACCAATCTTAACTTCCGCGACCTGCCCTAAAATAACAGGCGTTCCATTTACTGACTTGAGAACGATGGCTTCAATGTCATCTGCCGATTCAATTCTACCCAATCCACGGATAATGATTTCTTGTCCGCCCTGCTCAATGAAGTTACCACCTGCGTTTTGATTATTGGCAGGAAGCGCATCCAGCACTTCTTTCAACGTCAATCCATAACCGCGTAACTTCGCCGGATTCACAAACACCTGATACTGCTTAACGAATCCACCATAAGATACAACGTTGCCCACGCCAGGCACAGAGCGCAACTTGCGCGCGACAGTCCAATCCTGAATTGTGCGCAGATCGGTCAAATCATGTTTATCGCTCTTCAGATAATACATGTAGACCTGGCTAAAGCTGGATACCACAGGGCCAAGCAATGGCTGCGGGGAGCCGGATGGTAGCTCGATTTGAGAGAGTCGTTGCTGCACTAACTGTCGAGCGAAATAGACATCAGTGTCATCATCGAAAATCGCGGTGACCACAGACAAACCAAAGCTCGAGTTGGATCTGATCTTCGAAATTTTCGGCAGACCATTTAGTCCGTTCTCAATCGGGAATGTAATCTGCTGCTCTACTTCCTGTGTGGCCATCGTTTCAGGCTCAGTGATGATCTGAACCTGCACATTGCTGACGTCCGGAAAGGAATCTATTGAAAGATTGAGAACCGACCAAACACCCAATCCAATTAAAAGAAAGACCAATCCAGCTGTTGCCAGACGATGATTCAGTGCACCGGTGATTAAACGCTCGATCACTGACGGGACCCTCGAATCAGTGCTTACTACGAATGAGCTCAGTTCTAAGCATCAGACTGCCTTGCGTTACAACGACCTCGCCAGCCTTTAAGCCTGAGAGAACCTCAAAGTAGTGCTCGTTGTCGACACCAAGATCGACCTCGCGTTCCTTGAACTCATCGCTGTTTTTCACAAAAACAATTTTTTGGCCGTTTCTGTCTTGAACAGCCGCTTTAGGACATGCCAGAACTTTCCGCGGCGATGCCTTCAATTCAATATCAGCGAACATGTTTACTTTGAACCTACGTCCACGATTATCAAGAACGGCTCGAATTGCCAGAGTTCTGGTTTCGGGATTGACGGTATCGCTAATGTAGCTAATCTTTGCCGTAAAAACTTCATTCGGGAAACTTGAAACTTTTACTTTGACCGGACTGCCTATGGTTACACCGCCCAAATCGACCTCTGGCACATCGGCTACAACGAGCACAGTAGATAGATCCGTGATTGTAAAAATGTGTTTTTCCGGACGGACCATCTCTCCCACGGCGATGTCTTGCTGCGTGACGATGCCGTGTGTGCGAGAACGAATAGGCAATGAAAGAACAATATTTCCAGTTCGCAGCAAATCCTTGATCATCGCATCGCTCATACCGGATACGCCTAAGCGTTGTATCAAAGTTTGCATATGCTGACGCTCGCGAAGAGTTTCAGCTTCTGCCAGCTGCAAATCTTTTCTCAACATCCCACGGTTTTTGAAAAGCCCTTCCTCACGCTCATAAGCAGTCTCGGCTTCTCTATGTGAGAGTTTTGCCGACTCGTAAGCTGCTTTGGCGGACAAGTAATCTTTCTCCGCCGCAATTTTTTCCTTATGCAAACCTTCCATGCGTTTGAATTCGGAGTGCGCCAACTCCAGGTGCACCTTGCTGGCTTCAAATCTGGTTCGTGCTTCGCTTAAAGTTTTGGGTCTGAGAATGTTTTCTTCGAAAATTTGTTTTTCACGATCTTCGTGAGCTTGTGCAATTCGCAACTTTGACTGTGCTTCGATTAATTCAGCTTGCAAACTGCTGAGTTCCTGACTATCAATGATTCCGAGCACCTGCCCCGGCGCAACCAACTCGCCCGGCTTCACTTTCACTTCCAACACGCGACCGGCAAAGCGCGTCGCGATATCTGCTTCCTTCCCGACATTTGGTGCGATGTGTCCAGTTATGTGCAAGTCATCGCCTAAGACACGGTCTTGAATTGCTTCGGTGTGGAAGTTGACGCGCTTGACGATCTCATCGGTCAGTTTGAATGACTTAAGCTGGTGCGGTGCCGGATGGGTTGCCGCCGCAGGTGTAACTCCAATTGCGGGAACGGCAGCATTGGCCTGATTATGCGTTTCGACATCACCAGTACTGGTCGATGTCGAAACAGTTCCGTGCTCCGAGCCGCAGCCCTGCAAACAAAGACACAATACAAAAAGAGAGCTGAAAGTTCTGAGAATCCAATTAAACATGTCGGGCTGCCAACTGAAAGTCATTGCGGAGTAGATCTGCTGGCTGATAAGCTAGCCAACTCCTCGTGTAAATAGAAAGTAATTGCTGTAATTCATCATCCGGGAAGTCTGAGATAAAATCACAATTCATGAGCAGGTTGGTAATTATTGACTTGATTGCCAACAGATACAGGATACCAGTCCAAAGCCGTGAATGCACGGAGGTAGCGATGAGATTGGACAAATGGCTAAAGCTGTCAAGGGTCATCAAGCGGCGTACGGTCGCGCAAATGGCTTGCGAACAAGGTCGCGTCTTTGTAAATGAGCGAACCGGCAAATCCAGCACGACCCTAAAGGTTGGCGACAAAGTACACATTGAACTTGGATCTAGAGCACTCACTTTGGAAATAGCTGAAATACCCATTAAAGCCCCACCGGCCCAAGAAGCGAGCCGACTCTACACAGTTGTTGAAGAAATCAGACGTCCAAGAGAGGATCCTGAATTTAAAGATAGCGATTGGGATTAACAACGCTACCAGGGCACTCATAAGTATACGCACGAACGGTTTCCCGAATCTTTCAGGGGCGCGGGATGGCGAGGAACTTTACGATCCTTTTTTCAGTATTCCCCGACCCCATCAAACGACCGAGGTGATAAAAGACGCAGGGGCCGCGGTATGCTGTTATTAGCCAGTGAGATCCCAGAACCGCAAAGAGCAATGTCCATATCATGAAAGGATGTTCGGATGAAATTCGCCATTCCAGCCTTTGTATTGATGACCGTATCTGTCAGCGCGTACTTCTCATGCACGGCAAATCAAAATGTCTTAGCCGCCGGCAAACAATATGTATATGCAAGATCACAAACACAATCGAATTCTCCGACCATGGGCGTGGCAGGGGTGCCTGCCTTTGTACTTATGTCGAACGGACAACGCAGAGGTGTGTATATCACAAAAGCGGCAACGGGGGGATATTGGCGCAGCATCGGGTTGCGTCCAGGATATGTTTTGCTTACGCTCGACAATAAGGTAATTGAAACGGCAGACGGAATAGAATCGTATTTGATGTCGAAGAACCCGTCGGCAAATATCAATTATAGTTATGCCGCAATTGTTGGTGGACAGCCCAGGCTGGTCTCGGGGCAAATGAATTACACCGGAAAGCATGTGGCCGGAGCCGTTTCTTATCCATCGACGCCAAGCTCCGGGCGCACCGTAGTTGGTGCCAGCAGCAGCCCTGAAGATCAAGCACAAGACAATACTTCAATCGGTGAGCTAGAGTCACACATAGTAAAACAAATAAATAAGGATCGCGCCGCAAACGGGCTGGCAAGCGTCTCGGAAAGCTCTAGATTAACGTCCCTGGCGCGCTCTTACGCGGAATACATGCTCAGTACAAATTCAATGAGCCACATCGACCAGTCTGGAAAAAATCCAAATGACCGAGCAAACGATGTTGGTATTAGATGTGGTGTTGCCGAAAATCTCTCCACTTGCTCGAGGGGCTATGGCAGCGACAAGGTCGCACTAGAGCGAGCGCAAGCAATGATGCTCGGAGAACGCCCACCCAGCGATGGTCACAGAAGAAACATCCTTTCTCCCTCAGCTCAATATGTAGGAGTTGGCGTCGCGCGTAGCGGACAAAGAATGACAATGGTGCAAGAATATACTGATACGTCCCCTTAATCTTATATTCGCCATACTTCAGGAGATTCATATTCCAACGGCGAAGAAAGGTGCCTTAAGGTGATGATCGGCTGACAAATGACGGTCAACAAGACGAGCCGACGTAGCTATTCACGCAGCTCCACGACATCGCGCCCCTCAGTTCAGACGAATGTGGACATCTGAATTTCATTTAAGGGCACTTCAAGATTAGTTGGCTGCCCTGCTCCCTGGCGATGAAAAGACGTAGAATACAAGAGCTTCACCCGCACATCGTCAAGCAGAGTTAAATGCCCAGCAGTACAGCCGAAAAGCAAAAATACAGTAGCCATCCAGAGATATTGGATGTGCAGGCCGGAAAGAAAAAGCAGCCCGGTTGGGCTCGCGCTGTCATTTGGGCGCTTCTAATTTTTTCGGTCATAAACTTCACTCTTTGGCGCCTTGAAGATCGCCAGAATGCAAATGCCAAGGACTTTTACCACGGCACAGGCTCAATCGATTTAGCCATCAATGCGTATAAGTCACTTCCCGAAAAGCCGACAGTTGCACTGCTTGGCTCATCATTAATTATGTTTCCGTTCTGGTCGATGGATTTAGCTCTCGACAGAAAGAGCCGAATCGACATTTTCCATCATCATCGCTCTGTGGCGCTCGAACAGAAATTGCAGGAAGCCGGTTTCGAAAAACCAACCGTATTTAGTTTCGCGATATTTGGCGAAATGGTGTCGGATGCATACATCTATCTCAATGAGTTTTTGAAAGGCGATAAAAAACCTGAGTTCATCGTCTACGGAATTGCACCACGTGATTTCAGCGACGCGGATCTCTCGTCACCGATGACCACAAATACTTTCAAACGGCTGGTCAATTTAGGAAACTTTGCTACCTATTCAGACCTTTATTTGCCTGGGTTCCAAGATAAATTGGATTTCGTACTGGGACGACTGTGCTACTTCTATGGGCACCGCTGGCGGTTGCAGCAGGAATCCAATAAAGCACTAGAAAAGGCTTACATTTTAAGCGGCGTACACGAACCGGAAAAGAAGGTTAGCTTCGAGAACGCCGGCTTCATGATGTTCGGCGGCGAAAAAGAAAGATGGAAATCGAGCGAAGACGAATACACGCGGCGCTATAAAAACATCTCCCAAAAAGAAATTGAAGGACAGACGGCCTTCCTCAAGCGACTTATTTCAGTGGCGAAGGAAAACAAAATCAAGCTCGTGGTACTGAATATGCCGCTAGCCCCAGAGAACCGCGGCACATTACCACCGGGCTTCTATGCTCAGTTCCAGAAGGAAATTGGCGCTGTTTGCAATCAACCCGGGGTGCGATTCGTCGACATCGGCGCCAGCAACGAATTTGATCATCTCGACTTCTGGGACACTGCGCATTTAGGGCCCAGTGGCGGATTTAAGCTGCTGCCCCACATCGTGCCGGCAATGCAAGAACTACGAGCAGAAACAGCAAGCTCCAATTCAGCAAAGTAAATTCAGCAACAAGCAGGTCGCAATGTACAAGCATACACAGCACGTCCCATCCATTATTCTGACTGCCTGTGGAATGCTTGGATCATTCGCTGCACAGAAAGCACCGAAGCCTTTGAGAACAGTGACAGGGCTATCAATTGCTGGTGCTCTATACACGTTTCGCTGCCTGACAGTCACCGTCGATCAATCCAATATCATTATGGATTTTGGGAAATGGTTGCGCGTCAAGTCGATACCACTCGATAGCATTGAGTCATGCAAAATCAAAGAGACCAACGCATTAATAGGCTGGGGAATTCATTTTGTTGGTGATGGATGGCTGTACAGAGTAAGCGGCCAAGAAGCAGTCAGAGTGAAGCTTAAGTCTGGCGAAAGAATCTACATCGGCTCAGACGAGCCCATCGAATTAGCAGACGCGATCAATAAATCGTTAGCAGTCTTGCAGCGAATCTAGCGGATCGGTTGCGCCTAAGAGCTCCTAGAGCTGCAATTCGAAGCAAGCTGGAAGCTTGCGCTCCCACAAGCAGCATCAGAAGCGCTCCAGAGAAGCAGCGTTCGAAGCAAGAAAAAAGCTTGCGCATCCACAAGCAGCATCAAACTGCGATCCAGAAAAGCATATTCGAAGCGGGCTGAACGCCCTGCGCTTCCAATAGCAACGCCAGAGGCGATACTGGCTAGATGCTGTTTGGATCTGCGTAGGGCGGAAGCTCTTGAATCGTGCCGCTGTTATTACCTCCCGGCACCAAGCGCGATGGCGGCACCACTGACGGTGCAGCAGATCCACTATCAAATCCGAAGTTGAATCTAAAACCATTTCCATATGGAGTGATGCTTCCACTGTTCTTCGGACCAGGTCCACTTGGCACAGGTAATTTCTTAGCACCAGGCGTTGTTTCAACCCAAGCGCCTGTTTTCGGGTCGAGCTTAAATGATCGCTGGTTTTCGATCATTTGCTGTCCGTCCATTCGTTGCATGTCCTGAAACATCTTATCAAATGTAGCACCGAATATGGTATCGAGCTGAGATCCGGTTCCGAAGGGATTGAACATAGGAGGCATCATTCCTTCCAACGGAGCACCGACGCCATATCCTGGCATATCATCCATTTCACCGCGAGGACGCGCCTTTGGCATTGGTCCGCGCGCCGTCAATCCTTCCGGTTTAGCCCCTTCAACTCCCGTAATGCCGAGAGTCTTCTTCAAACGCTCAACGCGATCTATATAAGCCATGGTCTGCGCCGGCTGGCCAAACATTTTGCTTTCTAATCGATCCAATCTTTGGTCAAGAGATTCGGAAGGATACGTCTTCTTCAGTGCACGCCATTCGATTGTGTTCAAAACGGGATAACTTGGTGCTGCACCTTTGCCGCCAGATGCGCCGGCGGCAACGCTGGCCGACGGAGAAGAACCAGTAATTTGCTTTTCTGACGGAACAGGAGTTGCTGAACGCTGTGCTACAGCCTTGTTAAGCCTGGCCAAACGATCGACATTCGAGCCGCCCTTGGTCGCTCCAAAAACGAGACACTCTAATCGTTCCAGCCGCTTCTCGACCGGATCATGTCCATAGGCGTGGGCGAAGTATCGATTCTCTAAAAGTACAAGATCTTTGTCATTCAGCTCAGCCGCTGCAGGCGAGGCAGCTAAAACTGACATACTGCCTGATGAAATTACCCCCAGTAGCAAACTGAGGCTGATAAGCATAAATTGCCTTTCAAAACGTCCGCGAGACATCTAGTAAATGACTCCTTTTCTTTATCAGCGCGTGCCCGGTAGGCTCGTTGACGCCCTAAGGACCATTGTGTTCCCACTAACCCACGTAGTCAAGTGAATTAGATTCACATTCTTTATCATGCCCCAAATAGATTAAACATGTACACAGGAAAAATGCTGAGCAGCCCACCGGTAAATCGGCGGAGAGTGTCATAGCAGCTCAACAGAAAGGGGACGCTTTTGGCATCCCCCTTTTCCGCGATTCACCTAGAACAGGTCACGCTGAGCATCACCTGCCGCTTAATTAGTCGTCAGTAGCTCTGAATTCAGCATCGACGACATCGTCGCCGCCGCCGCCGAACCCGCCGCTAGCGGCACCAGCGCCTGCTCCAGCTCCCGCTCCATGATCGGCTGATGAGTTATCGCCGAATCCATTTCCGCCTTCGCCGAAACCGCCGCCGCCGGAACCACCGTCGCCGAATCCGCCACCTTCACCACCGCCACCAGCTTGGTGAGCTTCTTGTTGAAGGATAACCAAAACACCTCTGAGGTCGTTCATCAGACCTTTATAGACTTCGGCATCTGCATCTTCTTTGAGCTTCTGGCGCAATTCACCTACGAGCATTTCTGCACGTGAGCGTGTTCCAGGGCTAATCTTGTCACCCAACTCACGCGTTTGACGCTCAACAGAGTAGCAAAGGCTGTCCGCTTCGTTGCGAGCATCGGCTGCTTCTTTGCGCTTGCGGTCTTCTTGCGCATGTGATTCTGCTTCGCGAACCATACGCTCGATATCGTCTTTGCCGAGGTTGGTGCTTGCGGTAATCGTGATCTTCTGCTCTTTTCCAGTGGTTTGGTCACGAGCAGTTACATTCATAATGCCGTTAGCATCGATGTCGAAAGTAACTTCAACTTTCGGTACGCCACGAGGTGCTGGCGGAATTCCATCGAGTCGGAAGTTTCCGAGCAACTTGTTGTCGCGTGCCATTGGACGCTCGCCCTGGAAGACGTAGATATCAACAGCGGTTTGGTTGTCATCTGCAGTCGAGAATACTTCCGATTTGCGTGTTGGAATTGTCGTATTGCGATCTACCAACTTGGTAAACACACCGCCCATGGTTTCAATACCGAGCGACAACGGAGTAACGTCTAGGAGCACAATGCCCTTAACTTCACCACCAAGAACACCGGCTTGAATAGCCGCACCAACTGCAACTACTTCGTCAGGATTTACAGATTGGTTTGGTTCCTTTCCACCAGTCAAGCTCTTAACGAGTTCTTGAACTGCTGGAATTCTTGTTGAACCACCAACGAGAACCACTTCTTGCAAGTCTGCGTAGGTCATCTTCGCATCACGCAAAGATTGTTCCATTGGTTGACGGCAGCGCTCGACCAAATGTCTTGTCAGTTCGTTGAACCGAGCACGTGAAAGCTTCATTTCTAAGTGCTTCGGTCCAGAAGCATCGGCTGTGATAAATGGCAGTGATACGTTTGTTTCAGTTACAGACGAAAGTTCGACTTTGGCTTTTTCGGCAGCTTCAGTTAGACGTTGGAGGGCTTGCCTGTCTTTGCGCAGGTCGATGCCTTCCATCTTATTGAATTCATCAGCGATCCAGTTCACAACGCAATGGTCAAAGTCGTCGCCGCCAAGGTGGGTATCACCAGATGTTGATTTAACTTCGAATACGCCATCGCCCACTTCGAGAATCGAAACGTCGAACGTACCGCCGCCCAAGTCGAATACAAGGATCGTTTCGTTCTCTTTCTTATCCAGACCGTATGCAAGAGCTGCAGCCGTTGGCTCGTTGATGATACGAAGAACTTCAAGACCGGCGATAGTACCGGCATTCTTTGTTGATTGTCGTTGTGAGTCGTTGAAGTAAGCAGGAACTGTGATAACGGCCGAGCTTACCTTTTCGCCCAAATACTTCTCAGCATCTTCTTTCAGTTTGCGCAGAATCATCGCTGAGATTTCTTCCGGAGCATAGTCTTTGCCCTGGATGGCAACTTTACAGCCGCCGTCCGGACCCTCTTTGACTTTGTAAGAGACAATCGCCCGCTCTGATTCGACTTCGCTGTAGCGCCTGCCGATGAATCTCTTCACAGAATAAATAGTATTTTCCGGGTTGAGAACAGCTTGGCGTCGAGCCAACTGTCCGACGAGCCTCTCACCCGACTTTGTAAATGCAACTACCGAGGGTGTGGTTCTTCCACCTTCAGCGTTCGCAATGACAGTTGGCTTTCCGCCTTCCATGACCGCGACCACAGAGTTTGTGGTACCCAGATCGATGCCTACTGCCTTTCCCATGCTTAAACTCCCCTATTGAAAACGGCTTTTATCGCCAATGGTGAGGATTATACGCCCCCACAGAACGCATCCCCGACTGACACCCAGATTTATTCACAATATACCGAGCGCATCCTTCCATCATGCCAATGCACCGGCTGGGCACCGGATCTTATTACAAACTCTTTATTTTTATTAAGAATCGGAGCGCTTCCTCTCAGGAAATCAGGAGGTCGCTAACTTGTCGAGGGTTATGTCTTCAAGGGTTTCGCCGATGGCAAGGGTGCAGATCTCGACAGATGTTCCGCGCTCCTTTGCATGCTTCAACAAATGCGACGGCTGATATTTGAAAGGCACTTGTTCTACCAAGGGTTGCCAATGCATAGGAACCATTCGCAGAGCCTTTATCTCCTCGGCCAGACGAAGCGCCTCTTGGGGACCTGCGACTTTATATTTGCCACCAATCGGCAGGCAAGCCGTGTGTGTTTCAAACCCCTGCAGAAATTCCGGAATGGCACTGGTATACAAGGTATCGCCCGAATGATAGTAACCCGCGAAATGATAGCCATTCACAGGATTGCCAGGAGCGGCGCTGCGCGAAAACAACGCATGCATAGTCTTGCCAAGCCGCGTCACAGGATGGTGAGCAGGCACCGCGGTTATGCGAACACCGTTCAGAACAGTTGATTCGCCATGGTCTAGCGGCACGAAAGCCTCAGCAGGAACCACTTTTCGATTCGCTTTGATAAGCCAGTCCACAAGGCGGCGCGGCGCGACAAACTGGCATTTCCATTCCTGCCAAATTTTTGCGCAGTCCATAACACCGTGGTCAAAATGTCCGTGGCTAAAAAGCACCAAATCAGCAGGATCAAGCCGCCTGAAATCAACAGGATCTTGAATGTAAGGATCCGTATAAATGCGAAGTCCTGGAAGGTCAAATTTGAATGCGCAATGACCTAAGTACGTGAGACTCAACAGCGTTTCCTTTGAGCAAGCAGATGTTCAGAGCGGCAATGTTATCACTGATAACGGCATCCAGAACCTAGCGTAACTTAATACATGGCGGCTTCCGTGAAGCATTTTTCGAATTCCAAGCAATGCAAGCCCTTGAAATACCCCCGCGAAAAGGAAGAAGCCATGTCGGTTGGCATTTACATGCTCCAAACTTGGGCGATTTTTGGAGTGCAAAAATGCCAATTGCTAAGAGGTGTGACGGCATTTTTGCTCGCCGAGAAAGATTTCAAAAAATGTAGCGAAAAATGGCAAGCGAAGCAGTTGTCAGCAGCAGCTATTCAATAGATTATTATTTAATCGCTTTAAAACCTGTCAAACGCATCAACGTATTGATATACCATTTAAGTTAGCGAACTGCCTTCTGGAGGAGTTATGACCTATTCGCGTTCCCTAGCTTTCGGTTTCTCAGCTGCGCTTCTGGCAACAACAGTCGCTCTGGCTCCGGCATCCTTCGCAAAGAATAAAGCCGTTGAAGTTTTGAAGTACTTCGACCCCATGCCTCAAAAGCAGTACCTGAATGAATCCCAAGACCGCTTGATCAAGAAGCAGGCGTTCAAAGTTAGCGAACTACCTAACACCCCTCCTGTCAAAAATGCTGAGATAGGATTCTTTGCCACCATTCCTGGTGACAAGCTGGCAGACCTCGATTACATCGCAAAGCAATTAGAGAACGAGCGGACAACTGGCATTGCTGCGCTGGTGCCATGGAAGCTGCTCGAGCCGCAAGAGGAAAAGTATCAATGGCAGACCGTCGACAACTTGCTAAGCCTTTGCGAAAAGTACAACAAGACGCTCATTCTGCGCGTATCCACCAGTGGAGTCGACATCCCGGGCGCCGACACCGGTAAAGCTGATTCGGACACACCGAACTGGGTATTCGAACAGGGAGCAAAGTCAGTCAAGTATTTGGATAAGGACAAGAAAGCTCACTTGATGCCAATCTTCTGGGATCAAACCTACATGGCCGCTTTCTCGAACTTCATCAATGAGATGGGCAGCCGTTATGACAAGAACACGCTCATCCATTCTATCGGTATCACAGGTGGTGGCTTCCGCGGCGGCACCGCAGTAGTTCCGACAACAATCACAAAAGATGGAGGCGACAAAACCGCCACCAACGAAACCGGCTTCGCCAGCCAGGAGCAAGTGGAAGATTACTTGCGCAAACAGCAAGGACTGAACCAAAAGCAAATTGTCGATCACTGGAAGTACGTTGCCGACATTTTCCCAACAGCATTTCCCACAACACGATTGAATTTTGCGATCAACGCGCCAACTCCTAACAGAGCCGGTGAAGATGCTCTTGATGAAATCTCCGACTATCTCATTTACAGATACGGCGGTCACGTTTACGTAACCAGACAAGATCTGAAGAACGGCAAACACGGTTTCGATGATTACCGGGTGCTTCTAAAATTCCGTCCCGATACATATGCCGGATTGTCGCTTCTTCCTTCCATTACACCGGAAGACCTGGAGAAGATTTCGAAGACGGCACTCGATGACGGCGTAAGCTTCATTGAATTGCCACAAGAAATTCTGGAAAGCAGTGATGCGACGGTGAAAGCGTCCCTCGACAAATTGGCATCACACATGGGTTATCAAATAATTTCCCAGAAAGTGTCGATTCCGTCTGAGCTGGCACAAGGCGAACAAATGAAGGCCGAATTCACTTTTATGAATGTTGGTGACGCCACACCCAAGCGCCCAGTCCGCGAATTGGATAAGGACGTCCCAACCAGCTACAAAGTGATGATCGAGCTCAAGGACGACAGTGGTAAATCGGTCGCCCGCATTCTCCACACTCCAGAAAAGAAGACTGAGAATTGGAAGACCGGCGAAGCTGTGACATGGCAGCAAAGCTTGAAGATGCCGCAACTTCCAGCAGGAGAATATGCTGCATCTCTGTCGATTTACGACCCAAATAACGACAAGCGCATTAACGTTCTTGACGGTCGTAGCGCAGACAAAACGTCTAGCGTTGCTGAGGTTAACTTGGGCAAGCTAAAGATCACAACAAGCTCTACAGCTTCGAGCAACACACAGAGCAACCAATAGTCCGACAGTATAGATACTTGGTGCCTTGCTTGGCGCTGCTTGGTCGCAGTGAAATCATTTTGCCCTCCTTTGAAAAATGGAGGATTTTCTCACCATGACAACAGCGGGATTTTTCAACAGCAGTGCTTGAATGCCTTATGAACAGGAGTATTCAAATCCAGAGAGCCCACGTTGTCATGGTGAGGAAAAACGTGCATCCCCTAAGGCGGTTCCATCTGACTAACGGCCTGTTCGACCTTAACCAAGCTCTTTACCCCGCAAAGTCGGTTGATATCATCGACGCGTGGTATGAATCCCTTATTGGGGGATTTGGCTATGCACTTTCCTATAAAAAAAACCTTCTGTACCGCGACATTCTCGCTAGCACTTCTACTGCTCCTTCCGCATCACACCCATGCGAAACCGGTTGCCGCAACGGAGCTTGAAGACGCACTGTCAAAAGCACCAATCATTCTTCTGGCAGAATCCGGTCCCAAAGAGTATGACGACTTAAAGGCTGGCGACATACGCAAAGCTCATTCAATTCAGTTCGAATGCAGAAAGCAGGCTTTCAAAATATTGAAGGTATATCGCAATAAGACCAATATGGATTTGAAGATCGGAACTTCGCTCCAAATAAATAACAAATCGAACGGATGCATTGACTTCGAAATTACGATTGAGCGGAAGGGCGCTAAGTTAGACGTTAAAGGCGCCAATGGACAAACGCAGATAGGCTATCAGCTTGATATAACGAACAACAAAGAAAAGGTTGTTTTACTGCTTCAACAGGAATACTCAAATCCAAAATTACTTGAACACTATGGGTGGTTCGTCTCGCCTGAGCCCTACAAGGCCGGAATAGAATCGCAAATAACGAACGCCAGTTACAGTGGTCCGAAGCACGGCACGCACATGACCAGCAGTGGATGCGAATAATCATAGAAGCAAACAATAAGAGACCACAAAACAAAACACTTTCGTCACTAGCCGAATTTTTTCTTCTCGCGGTTCAGGTATCTTTTCCGACTATGACCGCAAACGCGGATGAGCTTAGTAGCAAGGGCGGTCGAAACAATATACGAAGTGCCGTCGATGGCTTTGGCGGATGCATGTCCAAACGAATTCCATAATCTCAAAGAAGCAGAAAAACGAAAATCATAAAACTGGCGCCGCAAGCAATCCTTCAAGATTCTGAAGACATACAGAGACAGACTGCATAGAAAAAGTCTGAATATTGGCAATATAGTATCTATAAACGCGAAGGTAAATATCTCCTCGAATTTCCAGTTTTTGGCGCTAGTTGGCTTCCGATGATGGCTTAATCGTTCATCGCGCGATGCTCACTTATTACTGTATAGGCAGGCAGCTGTCTGGCTTTTGCAATCTCTTTTCGAGCATTTTTAATAAAACCACTATTTGCAAGATCGCGCGCGCATACCATCAATGATTCACGGTCCTGCATCTGAGTTCTGTCGAACGTGCTCTTTAACATTTTTACTCCTGGTAGATAAATCGTACATCCTATCGCCTCTCTCGCCACAGAGTCAGCAGGAATCAAACTCTTCTCCGGAACGCTTTGCTCGGCAATACAAAGCTCTTGGCCAACGGCAACACTGAAGCACTCATTTTTTCCGCGGACATTCACAGTAACGAACAGCACGCGCCCAGCCATATTCACTAATCGCACATAACCCATCTCATTCTGCTCAATTAGAGCGATCGTCCCGGCAGGCAATTGGACATCGTAGCGCAGAGTACTATCTGCCGGATAAATGGGAATTAGTCGTGCAAATTCCTCTATCGCATACAGCGATTTTTTGTTCATCACAGGTTCATTATTTGGCAACCAAGTCGAAAGCACGGAAGATGTAATCACAAAGTCGTGCTTACTTCCGAGAAATGTGCGATGACAACCATCACAGAGTTTGCCGGCCCTCTTATTTACAAGAGCACCATTATCACACCCAGCAACATCCTTCGCATGCGCGGAAAATCCCGGCGCAAGAAGCAGCGCAAAGCAGAAGCTCATCAACAATATTCGAATACGGGCAGTCATAACCTACTCTGCGTGAGCGATAGGGGTCAGATTGCGAAATGATTTTTCTTTTGCCAGAAGTTCGCGCTTTGCAAAACGCAGCAGACCAGTACCAGGGGTGAAAGTTTGGTCACAGGCGAATAATTTTTCGGTTCTTACCATTTGGGATGCATCAAATTTATACTTGCTTGCCTTGCAACCGGCGATGAAGTTGCCGCACTGAACAGGCTCTCGTTCAACACCATCGGTGGGAATCAAGAGACTGTCATTTACATATTCCGGCGCAAGCGTAAGTTCTTCACCAGACAAAACGGGAAGCGTTTCGTGCTGGCCATTAGTTCTAATTTTCACTTGCAGCGCTGTTCCTAGCAAGTTTGCTACGCGGAACATGCCGTTCGGAACCTGCTCTATAAGCGCGACGCTATTGGCCGGAAACTCCACAACGGCATAAACACCTGATTGAATACCATCAGGCTGCAGAGAGATTTTGAAGTTCGGTTTGGAGACTGCGATAAGTAGCTTCCCATCCTCGAACAGAGATTCCTTGCCCGCAAGACTATCTCGCTGGTGATCGGAGAAAATGATCCCTGACTTGTTTTTAATTACATATGGAATGCAATTTTTGCATGTCTTATGAGAACCATTAAAACCGGCAGCAGCGCTATTGCTCTTACTTACGAGCACCTGCAGCGAATTCGCCTGGTTGCATGGGGCAAGATTCGATGAACTCTTGCCCCATGCTACAGATCCCGAAGCAAAACCAAGGCCTGCTATTGCAGCAGAAATGATGATGGCTTTGCGAGTTTTCTGGTTGTCCATTCGGGGTCCGTTAGTAGTTTGGTAGCCCTTGAGTCATTCGTCAGTATTGGTCAGCCAACGCTTGCCAAGGGCAGTAATTTCATCTTATCTAAAGCACTACAGGCGTCCATCGGTCATCCGCCGGACAGGCTCCCCGGCATATTGAGGATTCTTCAACGCGGCAAAACGTAAGCCCGTGCAGACTGGAGGAAGCTTCGTCGAACGGAAGTGGACGCTTGGCCTATTTCTCGCAGATGGATTTGAGGTTGGCCAATCCTTGTTCCATGAAGGTGCCCATCATCGTGTCGCAATTCATGAACACTTGCATAACCTTCCCCATGAAAGTGTTGGGTCCATGCATCGACCAGGTCATCTTAGTTGCTGAATCCTGCGGTTCCAAGACATAAGCAACAGTACTATCACCTTCCATCGGCTTATCGAAATGCAGCTTCAGTAGTAGCTTAGTTGGAGGCTCAAGCTCCATAACTTCCATGTAGCCTTCCCCAGCATCAGCGTTTCCGACCCAAGAGTATCGCGCTCCCTTGCCGGACTCCGGACCACTGAAACTTCGTTTGACATTTGGATCTAGCTTCTCGAATGGTGACCACTCCGGCGAGCGATGAAAGTCGCTGACTACAGCATAGATTTTGTCAGGTGCAGCGTTGATAACCGCTGAGCGCTCCACTCTGAACTCATCGGGCTTCGTGAGTGCCAGACACAACACAACACCAATTGCGGCGACAACAATTCCAACGAGCGCGAGTGCAACCTTCTTAAGCATGGGATCTCCAGATTCAACTGGGATTATTCTAAAGCATTTTTCGATCGGCATCGCATCAGCAGCACATACCCAAGGGGTTGCGCGCAACAGATCCGCACCGGTTCCAAAGTTTCTTGACTACAACAAAAGTGTTGTTGAACTATAGGTATGTCCATAAGACACCACCCTCCTTCTCTCTAATCTTAATTGCGGAGAGCCAGGGATCTACTTTCTCGAAGCACGGGCAGCTAGAACTGCTTTGTCAATTTGGAGAATGCCAGCTCCTTGTTGCAAGCCAGACACGCCTGGAATAGATAGACTGTTTTCTTGCAGCAATCTCTTAACTTGGTTGAAAGTCAAATCGGGATTTTGCGTCAGCATCAATGCAATTCCATTTGCCACAATAGGCGCTGCTATCGAAGTTCCAGCGGCTTTTCCATCCGGCATCTGTCTTGAAGGCACGTCAATACCTTGTGCCACCACAGTCGGTGAGAACCTTTCGGTACCGACACTTGAATGTCCAGCGATTTGGTCATCACTATGATCACCCGGTGTGCCCTTCGCATCTGAACTACCCACGGTGATGACATGATCGCTCATTGCCAGAAAGTTGTATTGAGATCCAGGACTTAATTTAGCGCCTGTCTCCTTTTCGAACTCGCCTGAGTTTGCCGCAGAAATCACTATTATGCCACCCCTGTCGGCGACTTCTTTGGTCACTTGCTGATAGCGCGCAAGACTCTCTTTGAATTTGGGATCGCTTGCAATCGACTTCTCAGCCATATCAACTAACTTCTGAAGGAGTTCGCGTCCGTTCGCCGAAATCGGATCTGGCTTATTGGGCACCAGCTCGGCGCCTTCCGGCAGAGGCTGGCGAATATCTGGACAAGACCCTTTAGACGCTTCGCGAGTATCTCCGCTTGTTTGCTGTTCCTGACCATCAGGTTCTCCCTCTGGTTCTTGGGACGAAAGCCGTTCATTCTGTTCTTTGATCCACTGTCCAGCTTTTTCTTTGCCAAGTAACTTTGTGAGTGTTGACGTAAAGCTTTCCGGATCTTCCTTCATACGCTCAAAGACCATGCCGGCGAAATCGGCAGGAGTGCCACCATTGGACGCATTGATTACGCGCAAGGGCTCTTTATTGTTCGGATCCAAAAATTGCGCTTTGAGAGTTTTCGTGAAGCTGTCTAAAACTTCTCGCGCTTCCTTCCTAATCACCTCGGCTATTTGAGCTGGACTGTCAGGCATATCTGTTAAATCGCTGCTCTTATCGCGAAGCACTTTCACATCCATGCCGCGGCTGAGTCCCATCTCGGGATCCTTCATAGAGCATTCGACCATCCGCGCATGCATGTCCGCCATCTCGGCGGCTCTAGGATCAGACGCATCCAACTCGCGCACAGCAACCCGCACTGATACCTTATCGGGATCAACACCGGCTTTAATGAGGCGATCTCTAAATCCATCCACATCCGAGCGATACTTTCCTTCAGGATTGGCGCCTGGCTTCTCAGAATCCGCAGGCTTTTCTGGCACGCCGGGCTTTTCCGACGCATCGGGCTTTTCTGCCGCATGGGGCTTCTCCGGCGCGCCCGTCTTCTCTTGCGCGGACGACTTCTCGTGGGCAGCTTCCTTCTTAGCGACAGACTTCGCCGAATCTTCAACGACTGGCTTATCGTTATCGTAGATCTCGAGCCCACCAAGCGCCCCACCTGTCGCGGCTCCGCCCAACGGCGAGACGTCCTTATTAGGCGCGGGCTCGCGCAACAAATCGAGGGATTGCTTGCTCAAACTCGATTCGTTTGAGTCGTTTTTTTCCGAAGGCTGATCGCGACCAGTTTCCTGGTCGACATCTTTTTCTGCTGCCATAGTAAATGATCCTGCTGGATTGAGCCTATCGACAAAGCACGCGGAGCATCAGACTCAAATTTACAACAGCCTTCGCAAGGAGATATGTATTGCTCCACAGTCGACCACCGCAGCTCTAGCGCAACCCGATCTCGGAATCCTCTCACCTTCGTTGCGTAGCTCCGCAACCGTGAGAAACAAAAAGACCGGTGCTATTTCCAGTACCGGTCTTTCAGTAATTTAGGGTCGCAGCCGATTAACGAGTGGTCAGTGCCATCGTTTCGCCGACGTTTTCACCGGCCCACTGAATCAATCCCATCTCGAATTGAGAGGTCAGGTCATCGTGGTCAGGGACTACGCGAACTGTGAAGCCGTGTCGACCGCTGCGAATGTAGCGAATAGCACCACTAAATACGGTGGCACCGTTGTCGGCCTTGCCAGTCGCACCCATTTCAACGGTTTGTCCTTCGGCAATGTTGCCGTGCGCATCAATCGGTCCATGATAAATTTGAACCGAGATATCGTCAGCAGTAAGTGCTCCAAGATGAATCTGTGCGCGAACTCCCAAGTCATCACCTACGCGCAGCTTCTCTGGGATATCGGTTTCGACCGAATCGATCCGCAGACCACGCCACTCAGTGTTCACTTTATACTTCCAGTTCGCCATTTCTTTGGCTCGTTCGCCACCATTTTCCAAGAAATGAGCGTAGCGTGCAATTGCCGGGAAGTACATCTTATCGGCGTAATCACGCACCATGCGGTGGATATTGAATTGCGGACAGATCTCAATCATGGATGTCTTCATGCGCTGAATCCATCGGCGTGGAATATCATCCTTATCGCGATCATAGAACAATGGAGCGATTTCTTTCTCCAACAATTCATATATTGAATTAGACTCGAGCTCGTCCTGATTGTCTGAATCTTCGTAGGATTCGCCGCGTCCAATCGCCCAGCCAGTATGCGGATTATATGCCTCGTCCCACCAACCATCAAGAATGCTGCAGTTCAATCCGCCATTGAAGACGACCTTCATACCAGATGTTCCACAAGCTTCAAGTGGGCGGCGAGGAGTGTTCAACCACACGTCTGCGCCTTGCACCATCCAGCGAGCCACATTCATATCGTAATCTTCGATGTAAATAAAGCGTGCTTGAATGTCTTCCTTGCGAGCAAGATTAATGACTTGCCTGATGTAATCCTTAGCTGGAGAATCCTCAGGGTGCGCCTTACCAGCCATGATGATTTGAACAGGACGCTCTTTGTTCTGCAAAATAGAAGCGAGGCGTTTGATGTCCTTCATTACTAGAGTCAAACGCTTGTATGTTGCAACGCGGCGTGCAAAGCCGATAGTGAGAGCGTCAGGGCTCAAGATTTCAGCGTATTCCTTCAACTCAGAAGGCAACGCACCGCGCTTTTCCATTTGCGAGCGAACTCGTTGACGGCAGAAATCCACCAGACGTTCGCGACGACGCCAACGAACGCGCCACAGTTCTTCTGCCGGAATATCTTCAACGCGCTTCCAGAGAGAAGCATCGCCGGAATCTTCCGACCAGCGCGGTCCAAGATAGCGATCATATAAATCTGCCATGTCATCTGAAATGAAAGATGCAGGGTGAATGCCGTTGGTCACATAGCAAATCGGCACTTCCTTTTCCGGAACTGACTTCCAATTCGATTGGAAGAGTTCACGCGAAACATCAGCGTGCAAGCGGCTGACAGCGTTTGTTTTTGCGGACAAGCGAATAGCCAGGTTTGCCATACTGAAGAGTTCAGTATCATCATTCTGATCGGCACGACCAAGCGCCATGAATTGAGCACGACTCAATCCCAAAGTTTGATAGTAGTCAGTAAAATATTTGTCGATCAGCTCTGGCGCGAACTTGTCGATACCAGCAGGAACGGCTGTGTGGGTGGTGAATAGATTTCCGGCCAGCGCAACTTCCTTCGCTTCGTAGAAGCTCATTTTGTGCTCGTGCATGATATTGCGTATGCGCTCAAGTCCAAGGAACGCCGAGTGACCTTCGTTCATATGGAATACAGAAGGTTCAATTCCCAGAGCTTTCAGCACTTTGGTGCCGCCAATACCAAGAATAATTTCTTGCTTGATGCGAACGTCGCGATCGGCATGATACAGAGCATCTGTAATGTCTTCATCTTCGCGGCGGCGCTGAGGAATATTGGTATCCATCAGATATAGAGGAACGCGCCCAACTTGGGCTTTCCACACCTGGATATTAACCGGGCGCCCAGGCAACTCAACCGTAACGATTAATGGTTCGCCATTTGATTGGCGAACCAATTGCATCGGCATATTGTAGAAGTCGTTAATCGGATACTTTTCTTGTTGCCAGCCATCTGGATTTAGATATTGACGGAAGTAGCCTTGTTGATATGCGATGCCTATAGCGACAAATGGCAACCCCAGGTCAGAAGCAGCTTTAACGTGGTCACCGCTGAGAATTCCAAGACCGCCTGAGTAAATCGGCAGCGCTTCGGAAATTCCGTATTCGGCGGAGAAATAAGCGATCAAATCGCCGTTCTTGCGCTGCCCATGCTTCTTGTACCAGGTGCTTTCGCTGCGCAGATATCTATCGTTGCGCTGACAAATGCGATCCAACTGGGCGAGGAAAGCATCATCCTGAGCGGCTTCATCAAGTCTGTCCTGGCTAATAGTCCCGAGCATGAGAACGGGATTATGAGCTGTTGATTCCCACAATTGGCGATCCAACCTGGTGAACAAATCAACGGTCTCATGATCCCAAGTCCAGCGGAGATTGTAAGCCAGTGCTCGCAAGCACTCCAGCTCCGGCGGAAGAAACGGTACTACTTCAACAGTACGAATTGGCTGCATTTAAGTCCCCCCAACGTATACCAAGCGCCTGAACAAGCAGCACACGGCATGCTTGACATCAAGACTCTTTATAAGGTTTGCTTATTGTCCCATATTGAACACTTACACGTTGTATCCTAGGTGCGCTTAGCAATGAATCTTCTTTCTTCCGCAAACTATGGAATGAGCCGTGGACAGCGGAAAAGAAACGAAGAGCTTCCAGATTAATTCCTGGATAATGGCATCTGCTATGTACGAAGACAGAAACGAGCCAGGCGAGGAAACATGGGAACGTTCACGAAAATAGCACGGACACTTTCATTAGTTATGCTTTCCGGCGGTTCGGCAGCGATTGTCTTTGCTGCCGTCGTTCTGGTCAAAGCAGCGACTGCAAAAGGCATTCCAGTAGCAGAAGCAGCCACCGCTAATGCTCCCTTATTCATTGCATACAGTCGCGTAGCACTCGGCTCGGCAGTTGTCTTGTTGGTCGCCGAGATACTCGACCTCATTACCAACAAAAACAAAACTGGACTTTCCAAAGTCCGTTACGTCTCCAGCATAATATCCATCATAGCGGCATTTGTATTTGCGCTCGGTATCGTTCCGCCGCTCGAAGAGCTATTGCCAATGATCGCTCAAGACCCAGCCGCTCACGAAAAATTTCATAAGTTACACGAGATGTCGCGCGTGATTTTTGGTATCAGCATATTAGGAGCGTTTGCTTCATTGCTTATTCCACTGTTTGGAAAGAACGAACAAACCAACGTGCTTGCATCCTCTTCAGCAGCCAAAGCTGTCGAAACGACATAATCCAAGCAACAACTTATGGAGCGACCTAGCAAAAACGGAGATTCGAATTACATGCAAGCTCGCCCCCAAATGGCTCCGCGCAAACGCAGTTATCTCGATCCAATTCACCACGACATCGTCCTGGATCGAAACGATCCGACCGATCGCCTCATCATCGACTTGATTGATACAGCGGAGTTTCAGAGACTGCGCAGGATTCTACAGCTTGGCGTTTCATACTTCACATTTCAAGGTGCCGAAGGTTCGCGCTTTACGCACTCAGTTGGAGTGATGTACATCGCAAAGAAGCTCGTCGATATGCTTGCCGACAAGAGCGGATTTGTGCTCCGCTTCAAGCCACTAATTCTAGCTACGGCGCTTCTGCACGATATCGGGCACGGTCCATACAGCCACGTCACCGAAAAAATTCTCGGGTACGACCATGAAGACTGGTCATGCAAAATAATAAGCGGTGATACTGAAGTCAATTCCGTGCTGCGAGCTTTCAACCCAGAGTTTCCAGCCACAATCAAGGCGATATTGAAGAAAACACATCAGCCGAAGTTCCTGACTGACTTAGTTTCCAGCCAACTAGACTGTGACAGATTCGACTACCTATTGCGCGACAGTTATTTGACCGGCACCGCATATGGTTTATTTGCCCTCGACCGGATCCTATCATCATTAGAAATTGACCCCGACACGCAGCGCATCATTGTGTCAGGAGATAAGGGGCAAGCTGCCGTTGAGGATTATCTCTTTGCGCGGTACTCGATGTACCAACAGGTTTACTATCACCGAAAGAATTTGGCAGCCCGAGCATTGCTTTCTCGCTTGATCAAGCGCGCGAAACTTCTGGAAAGTAGGATTTGCTATATCGACGAAGAAACGCAAAAATGGCTCTCAGGAGAAGAGCTCAGCGTACACGAATACCTATATCTCGATGATGTGCAAATGTCCTATCACATCAAAAAATGGTCACAAGATAAAGATCCAATCATGAAGGATCTCGCTTGCAGATTTTTGAATCGAAAGCTTTTCAATGCCACCAAATTGCCATTTATGGACCTGGACGTTGTCGAATCAATCAAGAATAAAGCGAAGAAGCTGGTGGAGCAGAAGGGTCTGGATCCCGAGTATTACATTGCCATCGAGACAACAGGACTGCGCCCGTACGACTATTATCGCCCTGAAGCGAATCATCCACAAACCAACATAATGGTACGCACCGAGCGCGGTGACATTCGTGAACTATCCGCCATCTCACCAACAGTGGAAGCGCTAGTGAAGGGTAGCTTCGACACCTACTGGCTAATCTTTCCTTCGGAAGTACGCGACGCAATCAACAACATGATTGATTCGGAAATAAAAGCTCCAGCGTATAAATAGCGACGATCTGCGCTTCTGAAAGCCCCCTCCACCTGGCCAGCAATAGAAAGCTCGAGCAAAAATCCGGACTCCGATAAAAGGAATCTACAACAATGTAATTTCAAGCTTTCCGCGCTAGCTCGCGTTGAAATCCACAGTGCATCAATACCAGAAGCGGCGATGATTCTGCGAAATTAGAGTATTTGATTCCAAGGAAGACGTGCTTGCATGGACGCGGTGGAGCGACTTTTAGAGAATGGAAGCAGTTCTATAGAGTGCCAACGCCCTAAAAGCTAGCGCTTGTGCAAGGTGTCGAATTCTGCAGTGCGCAGAAGTCAGCTATCGCAAAAAGCTTTGTGCAAGTGCTCATTATTTTGAGTGCTTAAGCAACGTAGTCTAGAGCCGAAAGATTATTACACAGTCTTTTCGATCACCCTCGTTATTACTACTGTCCGCTGAAATCATTCACGAACCAAAAGGTTCGTGCCGCACACTCCGCAACGATTTCACTCACCGCACCCACCTTCAAGCACAAAGCTTGACGCCAACCCATTTCGTTTTGATTCAGGAACAGCGCATAAATGATGCGCTTAGATCCGACTATGCAGGCAGGAAAAATCATGGCAAATCAAGAAACAGAAGAAATCTCTTCGAACATTGAAAAGAAGTCCGCTGGCGATACCTCTCAAGAACAAGCGCAGGAATCAACTAGCCGCGAAGCACAAAGCAGTTTCTCTGCTGGGCAAGGCAAAGCCGCATCTGATGCCAGAGAAAGAGATTCTCAGAATGAAGTAACAAAGGGAGCATTGCCGCAACTGAAATTGTTCGGGGATTCGCAGTCGTTCTCGGCTCAAATGCACGCGAGGAAAAAAGCAGATGACATCGAGCCACCTGGTCATGCTGAACAGCAGAACAACGTTGAGCCCCGAGACCATGGCAAGCATGGGCACGATCACGGAAAACCTCGACAAGCAGGCGAGCAAGGTGAGCCTCAAGAACCACGCGAAACAATAGATCCAAATGCATCACACAAGTTCCGCCACGAAGTTCGCCAGGCGAAAGGTCAGGTTTTGCAAGCGATGCCTGAGCACTTACGCCAGTTGCTGAAAGACGTGCCGGTCAATCCCGTGCGTTCAATTACGCATAACGAGTCTGGAGACAAAATAAATGGAACACACGGTCCTGATGGCATTAACCTTTCTGAAGTGAGAGAAGGAAATGCACCGCTGGACACCATCCTCAAACATGAGTATGGACACGCTTTCGACGAAACAGCGGATCCGCCCTATTCCCAAGATCCGGAATATCGAAAGAAGATCGATGATGCGATCAAGAACGATCCGGAGCTCAAGAGAATGCGAGATGAAGATCCCGATGGCTTCTATGCTGAGATGTTCGCAGATCTATTCGGCAGCAACCTTGGTGCCCGCGGACGCGATCTGACCCTGCCATATGCAGATCGTCTTTTCGCAAGCGCTCGCGAATGGGTGAAAGGCAAAATGATGGCCGGAGCCCGAACAAAAAAGTAGAAAAGAATTGGGGCGCTTTCTGCAAGTTCGATGGACCTGT
Source organism: Candidatus Obscuribacterales bacterium (assembly GCA_021732085.1). Taxonomy (GTDB): domain Bacteria; phylum Cyanobacteriota; class Vampirovibrionia; order Obscuribacterales; family Obscuribacteraceae; genus JAIEPM01. Next base: position 170,090 of record JAKFVQ010000023.1, read on the forward strand.
TTAATCGCAACTGCATAAATCTGCAGTCGCGTCACTCAAAACCTGCACAGCATGTCATTAATTCTATGGGAATCTTACGGTAATATTGCTAGTTGAAAGGTATTTCCGCTTACCTTATTCACCTTCACGTTATTACTAATTTCAGCGAACAAGTTCATACGCTTGCAATTGTGCACGAGCAGCCGCCTGTGTATGTACTGCTGTCATTAAGCAGGATATCGCTATGCCAAATGAAGATAATGCCGACGTTTCCCAAAACGTCGAGAAGAATGCCGTCAGGGAAACGTCTCAAGAACAAGCACAAGAATCAACAAGGAACGAGGCGCTCAACTCCTTCTCAGAAGGACAAGGGAGAGCATCCTCCAGCGATCGCGCCAACAACAGTCGCGATGAAGTAGCGAAAGGAACGCTACCGGAACTGAACATCTTCGAAAGCTATAAAAATCATATGACCCAGAAAGCTGGAAGCGAACAGCAATCCAACCAGGATCACTCCAAACATGAGCACAAGCATCGCCATGGCAATGCTGGAGCTGACAAACCAAGCAGCCCCGAGAAACCGGGAGAAAAACCGGACAGCGGCAAGGATGCTCCACCAGAGCCTGAAGAAATAGTAGATCCAAATGCCTCGCCGAAATTCAGAGAACAAGTTCCCCGCACTAATCAGAACGTCCTTCGACAAATGCCGGAACACCTTCGCGACATGATGAAGGATGTGCCAGTCAATGGCGTGAAATCAATTACGCACAAAGAAGGCGATCCGATAAACGCCATGCACGACGGCAAGGAAGGAATCAAACTTGCTGAGAAAAGAGAAGGTCCGGCGCCTCTGGAAACAGTTCTTAAGCACGAATATGGACACGAGTTCGACATGAGCAAAGGAGAAACTCCGCACTCGGCAGATCCTGAATTTAGAAACCTCATTGATAAAGCGATGAAAGATCCACACATGAGAAAACACCGAGATCAGGATCCCGATCTCTTCCACTCAGAAGTATTCGCGGATCTCTTCGCAAGCAATCTTGGCGCGCGCTCACAGCATCTCAACATCCCGTACGCTGACAAGCAATTTGCCGCCGCCCGCGCTTGGGTTGGAAGAAAAATGATGGAAGGCGCTAAGACTAAGAGTGGAAATTAATAGCTAATTACCCGGGCGTGACATTCCGCCTGCTGTATAACGGCACAACCGAGTGTAAGTAACTGCGCGCTCTATTTGACGGATAGCTGGGGATCTTCACTCCTCCCAGGTATTAGCGTTCTGGCCGATTGAGCCAAACTATGCAAAATCATGCACGCTTTGGCCTGAGCAGAACTTTGATCCAAATTCCCGGGAATGTTAACACCAGCATTATCAATATAACTGGTATGGCAATCTCAAATACCACCGTAGACAGGGGTGCCTCTTTCATCATTGCCACAATGCCTGCTGTTATGTACTCCGCTTCGGGGGCACTTATCATCTGGTCGGAATCAAACGGCGCAAGCAACAGTTGCTTTGCAATAACTATCCATGGTCCAACATTCAAAAGAACAAGTTGTGGAAGTAACGACCCCAGACCATACGATAACCAACCAATTAGAGTCCTGGAATTGAGCAAGAGAAGGAAGCTCTGCCATTGCAACCAAATGAAACCAATGAAAACGATTCTTGAAATTGGCTCGTTGAAAAAGGGGACGTAAATAGCTGGGCTTATTATGTATCCCAAAAAATAAGCCAAGTACGGTCCTGTTCCTAGAGCTAGAATGCAGATAACGCGAATTGCCAGCTCGATCCCAGTTCCTTTCGGCTCAGCTTGCTTAAGCTGAAGTTCACCTCGGCGCAAGGCCGACCGAACGTCCAAATACCAAGGTAGGACAACCGGCCAAAAGAGAAAAGCCAAAATAGCGAGCACCGTCGGAGAATAAGAAAGTGCACTATCGTATTTTCTCAGTTCAATCTTTTTGGAATCAAACCATAAAACTATGGCCAGGATTAATCCCAACACCGGCGAAGCCAAAACCAAGGCGATTAAAAGGAACGGAATTACAAGCAATCTTTTACCCCACAAGCGATGTTCTCATGCCCTGGTTTACAAACCGAATTAGTCCTGCGCAAAATGAATTTTGTCGTCATCAAACGAGCTGATTCGAGCAAGGCTGATGATCGGCAAACCAAGATGCGTCAGCTTGTCTCTTCCACCTTCGAAGATCTTCTCAATTACAGATCCGATACCCACCAATGTGGCACCGCTCTGTTCAACAACACCAACCAGCGAAAGAATGGTTCTGGCAGTTGCCAGAAAATCATCAATGATCAAAACGCGATCGCTTGCATGCAAGTATTCGGATGAAACGATCAATTCAACTGCTTTCTTATGCGTATGCGATTCAGACTTCTCTTTGTACGGATCGCCCTTCATCGTGATCGGCTGGTTTTTCCGAGCATACACAAGCGGTACATTTAGTTCAATCGCAGCTATTAACGCTGGAGCGATTCCACTTGATTCAGCCGTCAGAATTCTTGTCGGTTTGAGATCTTTGAAATGTCTTGCAAGTTCGATGCCAATCTCTTTCATAAGAGCCGGATCGATTTGGTGATTCATAAAGGAATCAACCTTCAGAATCCCGTTGCCGAGGTACTGCCCCTCTTTCAGAATCTTCTCTTCAAGCAATTTCATCGTACCTACTCCCACAACGCGCCCCCTTAATCATTAGCTATCGATCTCTCCAAAGCGTGAATGAAGCTCTTCGGCATCCGAATTGGTTTCATCTTCGCCATGTCGACAAAGACACCGACATGCTCTGCCATAGTACAAAGCGAATCATCAACATAGATTTCTGCCTGTATAGTAAGCGTCGTCATGCTGCGATCACTCACCCACATTTTCCCTACCGGCTTCTCAAAAAGCCGAATCGCCTTTTTGTAATGAATTTCGGTCGACACCAAAACTGGTGTCATCCCATCTGCTAGAAAATTCTGCAAAGGACAATACATATCGAACATTTTCAAACGCATGTCTTCGAGCCAACGAAGATAGACCGTGTTGCTGACATGTCCGGCAAAATCGATGTCATACGTGCTGACAAAGATGTCATGCTCGATATAAAGGGCTTTCATAAGCTCTCCGCTTGCACACGTATATGTCAACACAATAATGGCGCAACTAAATTACCGCCAGTTTATTTCGCGAATCTTTCATCCTAATCACATGCTTGTCACATTCGTTTGTTTTCATTTATGGGAGTCCCCAATAAGACCGAAAATCCCATACCGACGCATAGGAGCCGCGAGCACGCCTACGCATCCCTCCCACGCCACTTGCCACCAACACCGTTTGTGGCATAAGATTTGATTGCTTTAATTGGCTTGTAGCAATTGCAGCCTAGTAGAAAGATATTCCTCATGAAATGGACAGAGACAAAAGCATGGATTGGCAGCCTGTTGCTGCTAAGCATAATCCTGCAAGAAAGCTCGTGTATCGCCTTTGCCGATGTGAGCAGTCAGCCGCCAGCAAGCTCAGCGCCGAACGAATCGCAAGAAACCGCAACTAATGCAAGCGCTATCATTAGCAAGAACGCGAGCTTTGAAGCGGCACCTAGCTCGAGTGTCCCTAATTCTACAAACACTGGATCCGACGAAGACGAGCTGGCAGACACAGCTCCTGCCCAACAGCTAGCACAAGCTCCCACAGACGGTTCCACGAGGCTTAATGGCGATCCAAGCTCGGCACCATCAGCAGTTGACAATCTAACAAAGCAAATTTTGCTGAAAGAAATCGCTCTTGAAAAATTCAACTTGCGTTACAGGTTGAATGCCGCAAAGCAGGGACGGTGGAAAGGCTGGCGCTATTCAGCTGCATCAGAAGCCAATGCCGGGCTAGGTCTTGCAGGCGGTATCGTCAGTGTATACAACCGCGGTATTCACGTTCATCGCGCCGATCAAGTGAAACGGCAAATGCAAAAGAAAGCGAACATCATTCCAATGATCGGAAATATCATCGGATCGGCAGCTGCAACAAACGAATTCATGGTTAACGAATATCATGAGTACGAAGCATGGCGGAAAGGCCTCTCACCTGGGCAAGCGCGTAAGTTCGTTGCCAGCACGAAATCGGACATAGATCGTTTGACTCAACAGCGGGACGCATTGATCCGTTTGGAAGAATCGGCACCACTGCTAGCACCTGAGGCTGAGCTGCATAGACTCGAAGGAAAAGTGCTCGCAGATTTGCTGGATCAAAGCCTTCTGGAATTTCAAAGGTTCCACCTCAACGCCCGCAATTTAATGGCGTTTCAACAAATGCAATACATATTCGATTTGGCGAAGAATACCACGGGCGCCATAGGATATGATTTTGCCTGGCTTTCGTTGCATAGAAGACGCCGAGTTTGGAACTATCGAGCCGGTGTCTTATTCACCGTATCTGGTGCACTAACGATGGGAGGACCCATTGTTAGCCGCGGATTTGCCAAACTCGTAACTGAGTATCACAAGCGAACCTTGAAAGACACAATTGAAGATCGCGAAGCAAAAGACGTCGCCAAACTGGAAGCCGACCACAAGGCGCTAAACGACTACGTCAGGGCGGCTCGCGTGAACGCTCAACGTGCCTACCAATCACTGAACCGACTGGAAGTGTATGGAAATCACAGCAAATACTTCCAAGATCAATACGTTGCTGCCGAAAAACAGGAAGCTAAAGCAAAACTGACGGCAACACAAAATATTGGCGCCGGTCTATACGTTGGTGGCAGCAAGGTCGCCAGCGGAGTGATGTTCATTATTCCTGGATACCTCCAGCTCTATAACAAGAACACTCAAACAGCTACGCGGATAACGAACAGCGATCTGCTCGTCGCTGGCATCATCGGGTTACCAGCGTCGTCATTCCAAATCCTTGATACGCTAAGGATTCAGGTGCGTGGTGAAATCGACCGCCATAAGCTTTCCAAACAAGGCAAACTACCTGGCCAGCAAATCGCTGCTCGCCTCAAACAACTCGACGAAATGGAAGCGGCCATCAATGCTGGGCCATAGGAAACTTCGCTAATTCTCGGGCGAACCGGCAGTCGCGAAATTCGCGGAGCTCTTTTCCCCAGGTTCAAATCAGTATCATGCATTTCTGATTCGCCTGATTTTCCGGACTGATGTCCGAAAGACCGCAATCGGCCCAACTAACGCAGCTAGATGATGCCTGCTGACGCACCTATTGGAAAAGGATCTTTTTTCAAGCTTTGACAACCAGGGAGCTTTCGCTCTCAAAGTTCGTCGTTATGGCGGCAAACCCATGAGGTTGTCATAGTGTGGAAAAAGATCCTTTTTAACAGGAGCGAAAAATGTCTCTCATAATGGAAATTTTTTTTTGCGCCTACAATCGCTTGGCTACGTCTGCACAGATGTTCAGTTATAGTGAGCAAATTGCTATCTAACACACCGAGAAATCGGCTCTTAGGTCGTCTCTTGTTTCTCAGGAATGATTGTCGGCATAAGTTCGATACGGAAGGCACCAGTCACCTTCACTTCGTTGGATTCTTGCACCGTCAGTAGTGACTGCACCGAATCTCTTATCGTCAAACAAATTGCATCGAGCGGAAGATCGTTTGCACCTAGCCCGAAGGGGCGCTCAACTTCTTCAGCCAGAATCTCGATACCAAGCACAAAATAGGCACTGATCATAACCAGGATAATGGACCAGAATCCGAAGTTCGGGACGATCAGCCAGGGCAATATCACCAAATAAATACTGATACCTGCCCAGATCATAAACTTGTACGATCCGGCAATCGGCGATTTTAAGATGCGTTCGCAGGATCCGCAAATATCCATGAGCGCTCTAGCGTGAACATCCATCTGAATCATGGCGAAACCGTCAACGACACCTTCTTTGTGCCAGTCGCCAATTCTGCGATAAATGGTATCGGCAACTTGCATCGGCACGTGACCGAACGACGTAATCTCAGCGCCGTCTTCCTCAACAGATTTGACCTTCAGGTGACCACGCAAGTGATCGCGCAGAACCTGGGGATATTGGATCAAGAACAACGCAATCTGATTGCGCCGCGGATCGTGAACAGGAACGAATTGTTTAACTTTGATACTCAAGTTTCGAATATCGTTTACTAATTGCCCCCAAAGCTTTCGCGCTTCCCACCAGCGTTCATACGCGCTGTTGGTGCGGAATGCGAGCAATAATCCCATACCAGCGCTTGAATACAATACGCTGGTGATTTCGGTGAACTTCTTGGCGGCAAACAATTGTTCATCCCACCAGATAACGAAAAGCGTGTAGCAAAGGATGCCAAACAAAATTTTGCTGAACAGGTTACCTGCAGGAAGAATGTATTTCCAAGAAAGCAACCCGACATATTTTTTTGGTTCAGCCATTCGAATACCCTTCTTGCGTTTGAACGGAAAGATGCGCTCACAAATATTACTAGATGTCGTGCCAACAAGCCCTTATCTGAGATAACAGCTATTGACTGACTTGCCAGCAAGGAACCATTATAAGAGATCAAGAGGTCAGTGGGGCTTCTGTGAACGGATGTGGCAAAAGTGATCCGGGCGTATACTGGTATCTTTCGCATACCTTTCGCAGGAGATGTTCCGAATGAGCAGCGAGAAGGGGGATTCGAGTCCTCTTAATGTAGCCATTGTCGGCTATGGTCTGGGCGGCAAAGTCTTTCACGCACCTTTGGTCAAATCCACAGAAGGAATGAAAGTCAGCGGCATCGTAACCCGATCCCAAGAGAAGAAGAATCAGGCAAACACCGATTTACCTTCAGCAGAGATCTTCGGAAGCTTCGAAGAATTGCTTTCCAAAGCTGACCAGTTCGACATTGCAGTCATCACAACACCAAATACTGAACATGCGCCGCAGGCGATAGCCGCAATGAAAGCAGGACTGCACGTCGTCGTCGACAAGCCGGTAGCAATTAATTCCGGCCAGTGCCGCCAGATGATGGAAGTATCAAGAGAAACTGGCAAGCTACTTTCCGTTTTTCAAAACCGCCGCTGGGACGCAGACTTTTTGACGGTCAAGAAATTGATCGAATCAGGAGCGCTTGGCAAGGTCAGCAGATTCGAATCTCGCTTTGAGCGCTGGCGCCCGCAGCCCAAAGCGAATTCATGGCGCGAAAGTTCAGCAGCAGAGGATGGCGGCGGTTTGCTTTTCGACCTCGGCAGCCATGCTATAGATCAAGCCACCTTTCTCTTTGGCAAACCCACCGACGTTTATGCGGAGATGGATGTCCGACGATCAGGAATCAAATCTGATGATGACAGTTTCGTTTCGCTCAGCTTTCAAAACGGCGTCCGCGCTCACATCTGGGTCAGCCTTGTTTCAGCCTCTGCCGGTCCGCGTTTTCGCGTTCTCGGCAGTGCCGGCGCCTATAGCAAACTAGGCGTAGACCCGCAGGAAGAGGCGCTCCGTAACGGCAAGACACCACTTGATGCAGATTGGGGAATGGAACCCCAATCGCAATGGGGCTCACTTAGCCAATACAAAGACGATGTGCACATCGAAGGTAAAGTCGAGTCCCTTCGCGGTTGCCATCAAAAGTTTTATGAAATCATGCGCGACGCCGTTAAAGGTTTAGGACCAGTTCCAGTAAAAGCTGAAGAGGCTTTGCAAACGATGGAAATTATCGAGCTAGCACGAAACAGCGCCGCCAAGAAGCAATCTCTTGCCATGTCGCATTCTTAAGCTTTGCGCGAGAAACAGCAAGTTCAAGCCTATATTTGTTAGCCTATAGATTGGCGATATCGAACTGCCGTTTAATCTGCAGTCCATAAGAAACTTATCCCGAACAAAGGCGAGCAAAAGAATGTTTGACACTTTGACCGACAGGCTCCAGGAAACAATGAAGACGCTTCGCGGAGACACGAAGCTAACTCCCGAAAACATGGAAGATGCAATTCGTGAGGTGCGCAAAGCACTGCTCGAAGCAGACGTCAGTTTGAAGGTCGTGAAGTTATTCATAAGCCGCGTTCGTCAACAGGCACTCGGCGCCGAAGTGCTCGAGTCCGTTTCGCCGGGACAGCAATTCGTCAAAATCGTATACGACGAACTGACCGCCATCCTTGGTGGAGAGAACGTGCCAATCAACCTGACAGGCGAACCGCCCGTTGTCATGCTGCTTGGTTTGCAAGGCTCTGGAAAAACTACCGCCTGCGCCAAGCTTGCACTGAAGCTTCGCAAGGAAGGCAACAAGCCATTGATGGTTGCTTGCGACATTCAGCGTCCTGCCGCGATCAAGCAATTACAAACACTCGGCAAACAAATAGACATTCCGGTTTTCACAATTCCAGAATCTACAGACGTCGTAGATATCGCTAAGAAAGCTGTTGAAGAAGCGAAGAAGAACGGCAATCATCCAGTAATTCTCGACACAGCAGGCCGCTTGCAAATCGACACAGATTTAATGGCAGAGCTCATGCTCATCGATAGAACATTAGAGCCTTCGGAAAAAATGCTTGTTATCGACGCTATGACCGGTCAAGAATCCGTCAACGTAGCCGAAACTTTCAACACGCAAATTGGTATTACCGGTGTCCTCCTTGCAAAAGCTGACGGTGATGCAAGAGGCGGAGCCGCGCTATCAGTACGCGAAGCTGCAGAACAACCTATTAAATTCATCAGCACCGGCGAGAAGCTCGATAACCTGGATGCCTTCTATCCGGATCGCATGGCAAGCCGCATCCTTGGAATGGGCGACGTCATTGCCCTCGTTGAAAAGGCACAAGATGCTATCGACGAGAAGGAAGCCGAGAAAGTCGCTAAGCAGATGATTGCCGGTGAGTTCACGCTGGAAATGTTCTTACAGTCTCAAAAAATGATGAAACGCATGGGCTCGATGGGAGACATCATGAAGCTCATGGGAATTGGTGGCATGTTCGGGCTCAACTCCGACCAACAAGACATGCTGGCCACCCACGGTGAAAAGATGCTTCATTTATATGAAACAGCGATTAACTCGATGACACCGGAAGAGCGCCGCCGTCCAGAAATCATCAACATGCAGCGCCGCCGCCGTATCTCAAAGGGCTCTGGCCTTAAAGATAATGAAATCGGGCAAATGCTGAACGAATTTGAACAAATGCGCAAAATGTTCAGCCAATTCCGAGGAATGATGGGCGGAATGCCGATTCCGGGGATGCCAGGAATGCCAGGCATGCCAGGAATGGGCGGAACTCCGGATTGGGGCGAGCTGATGAAGAATCCGCCACAAATGCCGCCTGGCGGCGGATTTGGCGGCAAGAATCCGCCACCAGGAATGCCGAAAGGCGGTGGCAGCCTGTTCCGCAAGAAGAATAAAAAGCGGTTCTAAGGCTGCTAGAATAGATTATTGTTCAATACATAATGCAACGGCTGTCCATTTTTGCGGCCAATGCATATACTTCCCATGATATAAAAGAATATTCTGAAAATCAGAAATCAGGAGGAGACAGAGGTCGTTCCAGTGGTTAAAATCAGATTGAAGAGAGTTGGAGCTAAAAAGGCTCCCCATTACAGAGTAGTAGCAACCGACAGCCGCAACCGTCGCGATGGCAGCCCCATCGAAGAACTCGGCTACTACAATCCAATATCCAAAGAACTCAAACTAAACTTAGAAGCGGTTAAGAAATGGATCAACAACGGCGCCCAGCCAAGCGAGACGGTGGCCGGCCTTATCAAAAAGGCAGAGGTCGCTTCGTAGGACGAGGACGTGGTCCTCGCATTATCAGCGACTCTACAGCCGCTGAAGACCTGGCGGAATATGTGATCACGGTTCTGGCTCGGGACCCGAACGCTGTCCAGATAACCCGACAAGCCTTCGGTGCTGGTCGTGCTCGATTGAGCATCACCTGCGATCCGGCAGTAACGGGAAGATTGATCGGCAAGAGTGGACGCACTATTTCGGCATTGCGCCAATTAGTGCGTGCCGTAGCCGGCCGTTATGGGAAAAAAGTGGATATAGCAATTCCGCCTTCAGAAACCTAATGTCCAATGGCCGAGTCCGATAACGTATTAAATGGAAGGAAGCTAGCTGAACTTCTTGCGGAGCATCAGGTATTGCACCCTGCCCAGTTGGAGCTGGCTCTTGCTGACCAGGAAATTAATGACCTGCCGCTCGAAGAGATTTTGCTCGTTCGCGGCTGGCTCACAGAAGACAAGTTGTACGAAACAGCCCCGTGGTTAAAACCGGGCTCGAAAGAAAAAGCTCCCTGGGATACCGGAGCTTCAAAGGGCGACGCCAAGCCGTTAACAAATCCAACCGGGCCAAAACCCGAGTGGAAGCCGTCAGTTGTTATCGATACTCCGGCAAAGCCAGCGCCTGCGGTGCCGGCGAGCAAGCCGACCGGCACCGCAGGCGGTGGCGATGAAAAACCGGCGCCCAAACCACAAGATTTACCCAAAGCACCACCTCAACGTCCACACGGAGCTCCGACGACTGAAAACAGTCCGGTTGAAGGTGCCTACGAAGACAACCTGAAAACGTACAAAGAGACTCTGAGAAAGATTCTGAGCGCACAGGAATAGGCTAATGCCCGCGCGAATCGAAGATCCTTTTGCACCGAAATCATCACAGCTTTTCTTGACAGCATTGACAATATGCTGCGCCATGTTCACCGTAGGCGGTGAATCTCTGGCAAAACAAAACGCTAGCAAATCCGTTAGCGGCAGCAAGACTAGCAACAGCAAAGCGAATGATGGAGCGAGCACCCAAAGGCCAGGCGGCGGTGCAAGTTCAAAACAAAGCAACAGTCCTAAGCAGCCAGCTAAGCTTTATGGACGCATTGACCAATTGATGAATTCCAGTGGAGCGAACATTCCAAAAGGTGTTTTCAAAATGGAAACACCAAAATATGATCTCACGCCACCCACAGAAACCGTACAGAGCACCAAACCCGGAGAAGTAAAAGCCCTAACCGGTTATGTAACCAACTCCTTCCCGGTCGACTGGAAGGGCACATGGAGCGGATACGTAACAGTGGTCAAATTCGCCGACAACCCACTTTGCTGGCGCGGAGATGCGCTGGAAATGTATGGTATTCGGCGAATAAACAAACCTGGGCGGCAAGGACGAATTAGCTGCACATTCCAAACAGTGGACGGACTCAGAATGAACCTCGAGCCTCCGACAATAATAATGAGCGTGAACATCCAGCGCCCATCTTTCTCCAGCATTATTGATTCGGTTCCGAATACGCAAGTAATTGATCCGTCATTGGAAAATATGGATGTTGATACCAATTTGCGTGGTGACATGAAAGTGCCACTCGGCTCTGCAGTTAGTTATCGCAACGTCAACGGCAATCCTGTCTCCATGCGTGTTTTAAAGAACGAATTACGAGAGTTGGACAATAACACGATGGAACAAGATGTACTCGTATCAATGGACGAATACAACAAACTAATGGCACGTCTCTCCAATTCATTCAACGAAAGTGTATTGCGTTTTACAGCAAACGGTGATCAGCTAGACCTAACGATCGCGCAAGTATCCTACGACGCCTCCGGCGCTTTTCTTTCCAAGACGCTCTATACCGGCACGCTAACCAAGAGCAAGTAACAAATGATTCGCGACGAGAAAGCCACAGCCAACTGCAAAATAGGAGCGCAGGCTTCCAGCCTGCTCCGAAAATCGCATCGAAGAATAGTCTTCTCATTACTATTAGTGCTTCTTTCGTTCAATCTTGCAATTCCATCTTTCGCCGATGTGCACTTAGACAAATTGAAAGAGCGCGCACGGCAAGCGCTGGATACCACACTCTACGACGAGGCAGTCGATGCCTTCACCCACTTGATCGACAAAGATCCGGGCAACAAATCCTATTACCTGAGGCAACGTGGCTTCGCTAACATCGGGCTCTACAGATTCGACCTGGCAATAGCGGATTTCAAAGCCGCTGGTCCGCCGCCCACACCGACGGATGAAGCAGAATCAAGCGCGATACCAGACGACAGCGACGGCTCAGCTCCAGACTGGCTAAGGGCGCTGGTTTTGTACGGTGCAGGACGCAAGGTTTATAGAGCCGGCAATTTACAGCAAGCATTAGCAATGTTCGATGCAGCGTTAGCGTTAAAACCAAACTTTCCAGAATGCCAATCGAATAAAGCCGCTGTGATGAATATTTTCGGACAACGCATGGCCGCAGAAGAACTTGCAATGACAGCAGTCAGCTTGCGCCCCGACAGCTCCGATTGCTGGTTTGATCTTGCAGTTATCTGGAACCGCAACGGTCAACTAGACAAGGCTTCTGCCGCAGCAGATTGCGCAGTTTCAGCAATGAACGATGGCAGTGTTCCACAACTAGAAAAGAACCCGCAGTACCAACTGCTGATGAAATTGAAAGAGGAAATCACCGAGAAACAGCAAGCCAAACTCCAACAGAAAGCGCCCATCGAACGCCCCTACTTCTAGCCTAAACGTTTTAGCGCATCCCCAAAAAACGCGCCTACAGCATGCGACAGCGTCAAGCCCAGCAGTTGGTCACAGTCATTCTGCCAATCAAGAAATCTGACAAATCGCGCAAATGAAATCGACATTACCGAGCCACCATTTCATCAAAAGCCCTCTGTTTTATAAACACGGACTTACTAATTCAATTTGCTTCCCGTAAGTACGCAATTTTCTTGCGAACGTAGTCTGAGTAAATCAAGTTCATTTGCAGCCCTAGGGGCCCGTCCAAAAATCCGCCGCGGCCGACATAGCGCCAGCAGAAAGTCCAGACAGGATGCAGCCAGAGATTCAACAACGAAGTCTTCGCTTTGGAAAATCCCGAACGCTTCGACTCTTCAGCGGCGAGTTTTGCATACTTCTCCAGGCTGCTGCGGAAATGATCAAGATCTCTATAAGAATAGTGCAGCAGGTGGTTTTTCAAAGTGCGCACGCGCCCATCGAGAACGATAGACTCATGCACGAGCCTGTCGTTGAATTTGCCCATTCCATTCTTGAATAGCCGCAATTGGGCATCCGGATAGAATCCACCGTGCAGGACGGATTGTTTTCCGACGAACATCAAGCGAGCGATTTTGAATCCGTCCCACTCCTTGCCGGCATCACTGCACAATATCCCTTTGATCTCCGCACACAACTCTGGTGTAATCACTTCATCGGCATCCAGGCTAAGAACCCATGTGCAGCTCGCCTTCGACAACGCAAAGTTTTTCTGAGCTGCATAACCCAGCCAATCCTGATGAATCACCGCAGCACCACATTTAGTGGCTATCGTTTTTGTCCGATCAGTCGAACCGGAATCAACCAAAATGATTTCAGTCGCAATATCTTTAACCGCAGCAAGAACCGCCTCAATATTGCGTTCTTCGTCCTGCGCGATCAATACAACGGAAAGAGTTTCCACAATCGCGAGCTCACCGTCTACTTTTTGGTAAAGCGAATTTTGTTCATTTTGTAATCGACATCAACAACCCAACTGCCGTCGTTAACAGCACTGCCAGAAAATTTCGGATACTTTCCAGCGTGTGTATCGACAATCGCGCAATTAACGCCGACTTTCTCCATAGGGCCGAACTTTACGCGCACAGGCATGTGCTTGGGTCCACTAGGACGATCTTCAGGCGTCACCCAGTTGGGATCGCCACGCTGCGGACCCTCGTTCGGGTCGACCTTGCGCTCTTCTGCTTCGTCAGTTCGCAGACCAATAGATTTAGCCTGCTTGCCGTTCATTTCCATACCCTCGCCGCCCTGGCTGTCATAAACCATAGACGCGGCACGACCGTTAACTTCGACGCTAACAATGATGTCTTTACCGTCTCGTGTAAAGCTGATTTCAGACCCCCGAGCAGCAGTTCCACCCTTACGTTTGATATCGATGTATTTGCTAACCTCATCAACTCTGTAGGTGAACGCTTCAAGGAACGACTGTCCAATTTTGGCTGGTTGACCTGAGTCATCCACAGTAATCGGCGCGTTCTTCCTCACGACACCACCAAGATCAATTTCACCTTTGAATTCACTTGCGCCCTTCGGAACCTGGATGGCGAGCGCTTGCAATTGCTGTCGGCTGAAGCTGGTGCTTTCTGCGTTTGGATCGAAGATTGCTCTTGTCGTGCGTCCATTGATGCGAACATCAATTACGTTGTCGCTTTGATTTTTGCGGAATGTGATACGTGTTTGCGGCTGTCCTTCAACAGTACCTTTGTCTTCCTTAATAGCAGCAGAGCCACCAGCAGCTGACGCCGCAGCCAATGCGGACTTGATAGAGCCCCCGCCGGGCGCAGCATTCTTACTGTTTAGATAGTTAGGCGCAATTTGATTCAACGCAGCAATTGCGTTGTTACTTGCTTCAGTGCCAGGAAACTTTTCAACTAGCATCGCATATTTTTCGGTGGCCTTCTTAAAGTCGCGTTGGTAGTGGTATGACAGAGCCGCGTAATAGTAAGGCTGGCTCTCCCATGGCACATTCTTTATCGACTCTTCAAAATAGGCTGCGGCTTTGGCATAGCTCTTCTGTTTGAAGAGCTTCATGCCCTGCTCGGCGTATGCATCAGCAAACGCCGCAGAGTTGATTAGAAAGGCAGACAAAACTCCAGTTAGAATCCCAAACTTTGCGCTTCGGCTCAACACAACTGGCATGAATGACCTCCCGGTGATTTTCAGCGATATGACTAGCTTACTGTATTTGGCTCTTAAATTTCCAACAGGTCAACTAGCTGCATCTTCTGAGCTTCTGAAGTACCCAAGCAAATTTCCATCGCCTTGGCATCACGATAAAGCTTCTCGACTTTGTTGTCTTCCATCAAGCCTGAGGCGCCCATCACTTGCAACGCTTCACCGCTGTGATGGCGCGCGACTTTGGCTGCGAACCATTTGCACATGGCGGCACTTTTGGAGAAGGTCTCAGGCTCGCCTTCCAAACTCCAAGCAGCTCTCATCACATGCAAGCGAGCTGCTTCGCCTTCGGTGCCCATATCGGCGAACTTCCACTGAATTCCCTGGAATTGGCCGATGCTGCTGCCAAACTGCTCTCTCGTTCGAGCATATTCGAGCGCTTCATTCATGGCCGCAAAATTCAAGCCGACAGCGGCCGCAGCCATAATCACTTTTGCGACATCCATGCTGAAGATGGCTATTTGATCAGCTGCATCTTTTGCATGGGAAATGCTTGCTTCAGGACTGAGCTTTTGATCTTTGAATTCAACCGTATTGAGGTATGCGGATTTCAAACCGAGACGACCTGCATCACCAGTGCACTGCTGAACTTTGTCCGTGCAATCGACAAGAATCAATGATAGTGCGTCGTTACTTTCGGCGCTCTTCGCCAAAACAAGAGCCAATCCAGCAAACTCGCCGTTAACAACCCAGGACTTCTTGCCATTGAGAACAAAACCGTCACCTTGTTTTGCGACAGTGCTGGTCACAGCTCTGAAGTCAGTTCCTGCTTTTTCTTCAGAAAATGCAATCGTGCCGAGGGCCTCGCCTCTAGCAAGAAGCGGCAAATAGCGAGATTTCTGAGTTTCAGTTCCGTACCTTTTCAAGACTTCGATGATTGCGTAATGATTAGCAAGACTCAATCCAATGCCGGGTTCAACCATGCCTACCGCTTCGGCGAACAATGCGCAGAAAACGAAGCTCTGACCCTGTCCGCCGTATTCACGGGGAACAGCGATGCCCAGGTAACCCTTCTGTCCGAGGTTTTGCAAGAACTCTTTTAGACAGCTTTTATGCGACTCCAAGTCCTTAGCAAGGGGAGCGATATGCTCATTTGCAAAACTCAAATAACTTTGCCGGACGGCTTCCTGCTCGGCACTTAAGAACGTGTTCACGAACGGATCTCCTGAAAGGTTCATCTGCGGCTGATCTTATCATTTTAGGCAGCCTCAATCGACTCACGATAGCTGAAAGTCAAATAGTTTTCTTAACGAAACGAACCCAAGAGCCTGCCAGCTGCCACAATTCATACGGAGGGGTGCCAAGAACGACCTGCATGTCTTAGGTCAGCTACGCCCAAGAATTTTATGAATAAAAAAATGAAGCCGAATTTCCTTACTAAACTAGCGAAAAATGTTCGCAAACTGACTGCCGGCTTTCAGGAAAAACCGGAAGTCACAATAGACAACTATGTCCTGGAACACTTTTTGCTTTACAACGGACTTATTGGCTCTTCGCCGGACAATCAGCCAAATTACAAAGATGTTCGTAACGACATCGTTGATGCCGTCAACCGACAGAGTCCAGCAAAGATGGCGATTGCTCTCAAATTGTCTCCCTTGTGGTGGCAAGACAGGCTGGAAAAAATATTTACGGAAATAGCTGCACTAAATAAGCCTGGAGCGATAGCCTGCCTTCTTGCTGAGCAAGACAATTTTCATGATACCGTCGGCGACTCCACTCCACTTAGCCACACTAATTGGCAGGTAAGAGCGAATGCAGCTCGTATCCTCGCTTTCCTTGACGTAAAAGAAGCGACGCCGCGCCTGATTCAGATGCTGAAGGAAACGCAAGACGAGCACAAAAGTGCATTTTGTCACTACGCCTACTCACTTTCCTCACTAGGATCCGAACAAGCCAGACAAGCTTTGGTAGAAGAATTAAACAACGAGGAACCGTGGTTCCGAGTCGATGCAGCCGGAGCACTCTCTTGCTGGCCCTTGTCCGCTGTCGCGCGTGAACTCACTCAAACATTGCTAAAGGGCTCGCCGCTCGATGATTACATGGCAGTTGCTATTTCACGCAAACACAATTTAGCGGAACTGGCGGAGTTCCAAGACGACGAAATGCATGAAGGGTTCGCTGAGATGGCGATTGGATTGCATCGAGGACTAACAGGTCCCTTGCACTCCGAGCACCAGGCTGCGCAGCAATTACAAAGTGCTACAGCAAAGATCAACGAGCTGGCCAATCGCAATCCATCAGCAAGGAAATTGCGAGCTGCGATATGCACCAACGAATGGAGCAACAACACAGCGACAAAACAACCGATTCGCGACCTCTCAGAGCGCCAGCATTATGAAGCAGTAAAACAGACGATCACTGAAGGAAAGAGCTCCACGCCTGAAGATCTCACGCAACTCAAGCATGCATTGTATTTGTGCGGGCGATTCAAACTAAACGAGCTGGCACCACATTTGACACCAATGCTACGAAAAGATTTCCCAGCCCTTCCTGAATTATTGGAATGCGTTTCCGAGCTAGGAAGCAGCACCGACGCGCCTCAGATCGCCCAAATCATTCAGGATACAATTGATTTAAATTCAAGATCCATTTTGGCTTTAAGCGCGCATCCAGTAGTGGAACAAGACGAAGAAAGCTCACTTATATACTGGTCCGCTCTGAAAGCTTTAGGTGCGATGCCTCACCCAGCCGCTGTGACTGTTCTGGCAAAGGCAGTCAATGATTATGCTCCAGACAAACGCGAGCAAGCATTATTATCGCTGCAGAAAATTTGCCTCTCGGAGTCTATCAACAACCAGTACACTGGCGATCTCAAAGAGCTGGTGAAAGAGCGCCTTAGCGACCCGAGCAGCTCTGTTCAGAAAGCAGCTCTTACAGGTGTTGCCCTGCACCGTATGAATGATCTTCTACCAGAGGTAATGAAAGCGCTTCAATCACGAGAAAGTAGCTTACAGCGCCAGTCCGCCGATACCATCTGCGCATTGTCTCAAGGTTCCAATAAAGTGAACGTCAAACAAGCGCTAGAAGCTGGCATCAAGAAAGAGATGGATGTAAACAAGCGCAACCGCATGCAGGATGTGCTGGACCGAATCGGCTAGTGTAGATAGAAAGTGATAATCAGGCAATCGTTTTGGGAAGGATAGGTTTAGACCTTTACAGGCTTTTAACTCGATGAGTACACCTGAAAAAGAAGCCGAAAATACTGCATCCGACGCATCAGCAAACAAAAATGATGTGCCGACAGACGCTAACAGAAACGGCGAGGTCACTGCCTCTATAGAAGAAACAGTACAGCAGTCCGATAAAGAAAAAACTGGTCAGAATCCTATCTCATCATTTATTTCCGGTGGCGCCTCGGATACTGAAGCAGACGCAGCTGATGCAGAAATAAGTCTCCCTTCCGGAGCAAAATCAAATTCCGTGGAGCTTGGACCAAAGGTTGACGACCAAGTTAGCTGGCCCGATGCGAATAAACTAGATCAGAACAGCCAGTCCGAAACAGAGCGAAGCAATAGCAGTGACGCTGAAACGGATGATAGTGCGGGGTACGGCAACCCGCTACCAGATAATTCACCACCTCTAACTCAAATTCACGTCTCCCATCTTCTTTCCGAAGTATTGCAAGAACCGCAGCCAGAGCCAAGTGCAGTTGTTCGAAAGGTTCGCATCCCGATCATCTTTGATGTTGTTCTTGCAGGCGGATTGTTATTTGCCGTCGGTGGTTTTACTTTCGGACTCTTCCACATGTACTTGGTTCACTCGGCAGCACAAGCCATTAGCGAACAGAAATACAAAGCAGCAATCGCAATATTGAAAGGCGCACCATTTCCGAAAATTTTCTCGCGTCCAGGCTCCGACACAGAAGAAATGCTGAGTAAAGCAACCTACCTCGATGCGATGGATCGCCTTGAATCAGAAAATGATGTTGCGGGCGCAGTGAAACAGCTAGAAGAAATCAAAGCCGGCTCGAAGTATTTTCATTTGGCTCAAGAAGCCATCAATGAGAACACGGAGCCGGCAACAATGATGCTGCAGGGCGGCACGGAGCATAATGAAAGCTCTCCTCCACCAGAGGAGCAGCAATCACTCCTAGACAAAACCCTTAAGGAAGAAGAGAAGTGAGTTGAGACAGCGCTTCCGTGTTTCCTGCACCCAGGATCAAGATAGTAAGCACGGCTAAGAATCCAACTTTCGCAAGCAGTTCTTCTCTGCTCTCAAATGTCATATCAGAACCTTCTTTCCAGTAATGCCAGCAAATGAGCTAGGACATTGTATATCCAGATCTAACATTTGAGGCCCAGTTTTAATGTACACAGCTACTACTCGACAACGAACTTCTTATAATCGTCCGCTGACATAGCTCCATCGAGCTCTTTGGCGTCGCTTAACTTCACTTTTAGCATCCAACCTTCGTTGTAGCAGTCTAGATTGACGAGCTCTGGCTCTGATGACAAGCGGTCATTTACGGCGGTCACTTCACCAGATAAAGGTGAATAGAGATCGGAGACGGATTTTACCGATTCGATGACGCCGAATTTGGCTTCTTTCTTCAGTTTCGCCCCGACTTTCGGAAGCTCTACATAAGTAACATCACCGAGTTGGTCGGCAGCAAAAGCTGTAATTCCGATGGTTGCTTCAGAACCTTCGACGCGAATAAACTCGTGTGTTTTTACATACTTGAGTTCTGCTGGATAAAGAAGCGTTTTCCCTGCTGTGTCACCCATTGACGCACCTCTTGAATTTAGCCATGCGCTCCGTAGCTGCTGGCTTCGGCTCTCCGCGATTTCAGACGTTTGCATACGACGGCACTTTTAGACCGTCCTGTATTCGCTGAATTTCAGTCCTTGTATGTTACACGGTAAAACGCGTAAATACTTCCTGGATTCATCAACTATTTGCGTTTATAAAACGGACGTTTAATAACTTCACCAACGACCTTGGCATCTCGGATTTGTACGGTCACTTTCTTGCCAATTTCAGAGTATCCGCGCGGCACAAATGCATTGGCAATCGGATAGCCGACGGTTATGCCCTGGGAGCCGCTTGTGATGGAGCCAATCTGGCGCTCACCGTCAAACACAGGATAACCCTGGCGTGGCAATGCTTTACCTTCGGTGCGCAAACAAATCAGTTGCTTGGACAGACCCATTTTCTTTTGTGCGTTCAAAGTTGAGGAGCCCATGAACTCACCCTTCTCAAGCTTTACGCTCCACCCAAGTCCAGCCTCAAGCGGGCTGGTATTTTCATCAAGCTCATGACCATATAAAGGAAGTCCGGCTTCCAGACGCAGCGTATCGCGCGCGCCCAGACCGCACGGCTCGATTCCAAAAGCTTGTCCTTTATCGAGAATTTTCTTCCACAGTTTTTCTGCTTTGTTGGCGGCGATGAATATTTCAAAACCATCTTCGCCTGTGTAGCCTGTACGGCCCCAAGCGCATTCAATACCATCGACCTTGCCTGTTGCGTAATGGAAAGATGGAATATCTTTCACCCAGTCACCAGCCAGGCTGGCCATGAGATCTACAGCCTTTGGACCTTGCAATGCGAGCAGACCCATGTCATTGGAAAGGTCTTTCAGTGCGACACCCTTATACTCATCAACATTTTCATTTAGCCAAGCCCAGTCTTTGTCGATGTTGGATGCATTAACAACCAGTAAGTAACCACCATCGAGGCGATAAACAATAAGATCGTCGACAGTGCCACCTTCGTCAGTACACATCTGCGTGTACAAGGCCATGTTTGGCTTATCCAGCTTATTGATGTCGTTGGCGACCATGAACTGAATAAAATCGTGAGCTTTGGGTCCAGTTACTAAAAACTCACCCATGTGAGAGACATCAAACAAACCGCAGTTAGTGCGGACCGCCGTATGCTCGGAAACAATCGACTTATATTGGACCGGCATGAACCAGCCGGCGAAGTCCACCATTCGCGCCCCAAGCTCTTTGTGTGCGGATGCCAGAGGAGTTTGTTTGATCTGAGCCGTTGTCATGAGTGCCTCGCGCTGCGATTTAACAGGAAAAGAGCTCAAGATCGTAGCAGATCACTGCCGTTTAGAGATATACGAAAGCAATGAAAAAGATGTACAGGATATCATTTTGAGCGGCTGTGGCTTGGAATTCTGTAATTTAAGACAGCAAGAAGAGCGATACCGCCCGTAGTATCGCCCTTCTTAGTTATTCAGCCGTCAGCCGACCGTAAGCGCGGCGAGAACTTTGCCCGTGTCGACTAGGCAGCTGATGAGTCAGAAGATTCCGCTGCCGGTGATGCAGTTGAATCCTCAGATGCGTCGGCAACCATGTCGGCCAAAGTCTCCTCTGCCGACTCTTCTTCTCGTTTCTCCTCAGACGTTTCTTCTGTTGATTCGGCTACGGGCGCCTCTTCTGTCTTTTCATCCTCTTTGTCTTCGGAAAGTGATTCTTCAAGTTCAGCTGCGGGCACACCTTCGATTGTTTCCTCCGATGGAGGTTCTTCGACGGCAGCAGCCGGTGCTTCCTCTGTCTTCTCCTCGGCTTCAGCATCGCCAGCATCGGCAGATGGCGCTTCTTCCGATTTCTCTTCAGCTTCAGCATCGCCTGCATCGGCTGACGGTGCTTCTTCCGATTTCTCCTCGGCTTCAGCATCGCCGGCATCGGCTGACGGTGCTTCTTCTGATTTCTCTTCAGCTTCAGCATCGCCGGCATCGGCTGCCGGTGCTTCTTCTGATTTCTCATCAGCTTCAGCATCGCCGGCATCGGCTGACGGTGCTTCTTCCGATTTCTCTTCAGCTTCAGCATCGCCGGCATCGGCTGACGGTGCTTCTTCTGATTTCTCCTCAGCTTCAGCATCGCCTGCATCGGCTGCCGGTGCTTCTTCCGATTTCTCCTCAGCTTCAGCATCGCCTGCATCGGCTGACGGTGCTTCTTCTGATTTCCCCTCAGCTTCAGCATCGCCTGCATCGGCCGCCGGTGCTTCTTCTGATTTTTCCTCAGCTTCAGCATCGCCTGCATTGGCTGCCGGTGCTTCTTCTGATTTCTCCTCCGATCCGCCATCGGCATCAGCTGCCGGCGCTTCCTCAGCGCTTTCCCCAGATCCACTATCTCCGGCTTCTGCAGCCGGGGCTTCTTCAGCTTTCTCTTCCGATCCGCCTTCTCCGGCATCTGATGATGCTTCTTCGGACTTTTCTTCAGATCCACTGTCTCCGGCTTCCGCAGCCGGGGCTTCTTCTTCCGATCCTTCGGATGATTCCGTGCTAGCAGCCTCGCCCTGTCCTTCTTCCTTCTCTTGCGATCCCTCACTTACTACTGGATCAGCATGACCATGGGACTCTTCGGCGCAACCTTGGCACTCTTCTTTTTCATTCTCGCCGTCCACGACATTCTCCTTCTCAACTACATTTTCAACCACGTTATTCGAGCTACTAATTGACACTGCTTTTGGTGCCTTTTTCTTCTTTTTTGCCATCTTCCTTGATTCCTCCGGGCGCGAAAGCAAAGGTCTTCCAAGAAACTACTCGGAAGGCGCACATGAGCGAACCCATTCATTACGAATGCGCTTTTTCATGAAGCCTGCTGGGAGGCAACATCTCTTCTTTTTTTAGACCTTCTATTATCAGTATAAACAAAGGATCTATTTACCGGAGGGGAAAAGCGCAAGATCTTTGGTTAAAACTTGCATTTTCCAAAAACTTTTTTCTCGGCAGGAGCACCACATAAAGTGGCTTCTTGCAGCTACTGATTTTGCCGCTCTTTTTGGATTTCTTTGGCAATCTCGGAACGAATTTGCTTTATCTCCGTCGACAGCTGATTGGCTTTCCCAAGCGAGCGAAGTATGTCGCGACCGGCGCCGTTTGGATCCTTTCGCGAAAAACGCGATTCAATCGATCTCACCTTATCGCCAAGAGCAACCAGCTCCGAACAAGCTTTTGATAGGCGCCGCGAAAGATCAGTCGGCACTTTTTCCAGATACTTCGATTCTTGATCTGCCTCATCAGCTCTGGCAAGCATCTCAGATACAGCGGCTTGCAATCGACTATAGTTCTCGTGCATCTGTTCCAAGAGTTCCGCACGATTTTCTCTTGCGACAGCGGAAAAGCGATGAACAAGAAAGAGAATCAAAATTGAAACTAAGGTGGTAACAACACCGATTGCAAAACCAGAAATCATTCGTGCTAGTACTACCTCATATCCAAGACTCGAAACGCAGCGTCCACTATAACGAACCATTCAAAGCTTCGGGATCGCATATGCAAACAACGAGACTTCAACACTTTATCGGCACATCGCTGACTGATAGCAACATATAAAAATGACTTTAACAAACTGTTCGGCTTCTGTCTCCCCGCGCCACTACTTGAAAACGGATAACTTGAGAACATTCATAGTGGTGAGTGGCTCAAAATGTGCTTCCCATAGCGATTAACTATGTTAGACTCTTGCCATCAAGAGCGTCGGATCGCCTGCCACATGTTCCTTGAACGGCCCGATAAACCAACGAATCTTCGAAATTTTTCCGGCAACAATGGCTTTTGGTGTTAGTTGGAGTTGCTTATGTCAAACAACAACTTGGATTCAGTAGAACTTACTTTGAGACAGCTCAAGGACATCGTCGACAAGAACCACTCGCAAGAAGTGGAAACTGGGCTGATCGTTCAGCAGATGGAACGCTTGGTCAATGAAATGAAGAGCAAGACAGGAAACACTTTCGTTGCCGATTCATCGATGAATATGGGCGCTGTGCCTGGCTTAGTTTAGATACTGGTATTGCACACAAGACTTTGATGAGTCGCCTGTGATTGGGCGGCTCCTTGTCGCGTCTGCTCAAGCTGGCTGGAAATCGCCCCGAAAGGAAGCGCTCCTCCAAATAATCAAACGCTCACTACGATGTATTTCAGTTTTGGATCGCATCTGAAATTTTTACGAAATGGCCAGCTCGCTAATAATGCCATCTCAACAGAAACAAAAAGAAGAAAGCTAAGCTTCCAGCGCCGCTGGCAACTCTTGAAGCCAGAAGTTAGCACGGCCATTCCAGATTCCGAATAAGAAGCAAGGCGCAAGCGGACCGGCGCTTTGAATGGATGCCGGCAGATATTGCCTCGACAAGCAAAGCAAGCAAAACGTGCTTTGAAAAGAAAGAGAATGGAAACGCGATGCGCTAATATGAACAGGTGAGTGAAATTGCAAAAAAGCAATTCCTACAAACATATAGAGCCTGTTGAACGCCAACGCCCGAGGCCTCAGTAACTGAAGAACAATGATCGGCACAGTAATAGATGACAAATACTGGATCGTTAAAGAGCTAGGCACTGGCGGAGCCGGCACGGTATACAAAGCCGAACAACGCGAGTTAAGTCGACTGGTCGCTATTAAAGTCCTTCACGCAAAAAAATCCGCAGACAACCAGCTCATCAAAGAAGCAAAAAGATTGCTGAAGGTCAGAAGCCCGCACGTTGTGAACGTGATCGCGGTTGGCCTGATCGATCACGAGCAGCCCTATTTGGTTATGGAATACCTGGATGGAGAACCGCTCGATCTGTTCATCAAGCGCACGGAAAGGCTTAGCGAAGAGAAAACCATTGAGATTGCTATTCAAATCTGCTTGGCTTTAGAAGCGGCGCACAAAGAGAACATTGTGCATAGAGATTTGAAACCAGCAAACATAATGTTGACGGCTGATGCCAATGGCAAGCTCGTGGCGAAAGTCCTCGACTTCGGTTTAGCAAAAAGTCTCGGACAGACACAGAGCATGACTGCAACTGCGACAAAAACAGGCGGTCTGGTCGGAACGGTAGCGTACATGTCGCCGGAAGTTTGCTCCGGAAAAAAAGCTGACCTTTACTCCGATATTTATTCTCTCGGATGCATTTTGTATGAATGCATTTCCGGTCATCCACCCTTCCAGGCGGATAACTTCGTCGCAGTCTTACACATGCACAGAGATATCAGCGTAACGCCCTTGCGTGAGGAGTGTCCGGGTCTCACCACTGAAATGGATCTGTTGATTCTCAAATGTCTTCAAAAAGACCCAGAAGAACGATTCTCATCGGCAGCTGAACTTCGCACAGCCCTCGAACTCATTCAAAACGGACGTATATCCGATCTAGAAGATAGTGGCTTGCTCAGGCAGAAAACCGGCTCCGGGAAATCGACTGAAAAAAGCATCAACATAGTGCTGCCTGTGCTAATTGTGCTGGCAACAATAGTGTGCGGCACGTTAGTGATCAAAACCTCACAGCAACATAAATTAGAAACTCGGAATCTGCCGGTTGGCCCAACAACAAAGACAGCAGAGGCAACAAGAACAACAAGGTCAAAAAAGACATATGTACAGGAATCACCTGTTCGGTTTGAATCCACTGATTATCGACTTCGAAAATTACCAAAAATGGTAGCAGCAGCTTTGGAGGATACTTCGAAGATACCTTCCCTGATTAAGGAGATTGATCAGTTAAGCAAAAAGTGTAAGGAGCCGAAAGAGCTTGCCGTCACGTATCAGCTAAAGGGAAAACTGCTACAGGAACAGAACCACAACGAGCAAGCTCTAGAGTCATTCAAGTTGGCCTATGATAATACGAAGAAAGCGTTCGGAGGCAAAGACTCCATCGAATCAACTAACTGCCTGATGGGAATACTGAAGTGTTATTATGCGCTCAACCAAAACGCAAATGTAGAAACAACAATAAAGCGACTGCTTCCACTTGTGGATACAATTCAGAACAGTGAACTTCCCAGTGTTGATTTGGCAATCACAGAGCAGCAACATGCCGTCTTTTACATCTGGAGCGAAGCGGTCTACGAAACTTACCTTAGCTATTCTGAGTTTCTAGCTAAAAACGGAAGGTGGAATGAGTCGAACGATTTTGCCAAACGCGCGATAGACGTATCGACCTATCTTAAACCCGGTGCTTATCTACAACTTGCATCAAATGCACTAAGCCAGGGAAAGAAAAAAGAATCCAAGAAATGGCTGGACAAGATAATTCATAATACGGGTCTGTTGGCGACGGAAGTTGAAGAGACAAAAAAGAATCTGTCCGGAAACCGGGAATCCGAACACGTTGTCAACGCAGCCTTTTGTTATCGAGCCATCGCAAGGTGGTATGCAAGTCAGCGCGAGTACACGCAAGCCATTTTCTACTACGAACGAGCAAAAGCCATGGCGGACGGATCAACTTATTATAGAAGCCTGGGATTTGTAAGCGAGTCGAACGAGCAAATTGCAGAATTGAAGAAAATACTGAAACAGGAAAGTAGCAACCGATAAGATGCCGGCAAGACGCCGGCGGTCCGCAGCTCCATTAAAATGCCGGCCAGACCTGTATTAAACACTGCGGACGCTCAGCAGCATTCTACATCTCCGCTAAGAAGAACGCCCTGGAGTCACGCCCACATCGTCGAAAACAACTCGCGACAGGTTCCCGAAGAAATTTGAGTCTTCGCTCAAACTCCGACTTTTTCTTTGCTCTGGCGTATTTGAAACGCCGTGCTTAGCTCTTTCAATTGCGATGAAAGATCACGGGCGGCTTGTGCTTTTCCTTCGCCGCTCATCGCCTTCCTCATCTGACGAAGCCGGTCATCATTCAACAAAATCTCGACAATTTCCTTATGCAACGAGTCGGGGCTTAACTGTGACTGGGCAATCAGTTGAGCTGCTCCTTTACTCGCCATGTAACGAGCATTATGCGTCTGATGATCTGCTGCGGCAAATGGATAGGGAACGAAGATCGCCGGTGTGCCCATGACTGAAAGTTCGGAGACTGTCATTGCTCCGGCTCGGCAGATCGCCAGGTCAGAGGCAGCATATGCAACGGCAAGATCATCGAAATAATCGCGCAAGAAATAGCGAGAATTGTTCAAAGTGAGAGGCTCCATTGTCTCCTTGCACTCGTGGATATTCTTGCTTCCAACTTGATGGATAACCTGAATCGGGGGATCGAGCTCAAGCAATTTCGGCAACGCACCGATCACGGCATCATTGAGAGCACGCGCTCCCTGTGAGCCTCCAGTCACAAGAACGGTCTTCAAATCCGAGCGCAGACCCAGAACCGCGCAGGCGGCATCGCGCTTCAGTGGCGCCAGAAAGCTCTTACCGACTGGATTTCCATTTACGATTATTCGTCCATGACTTGGCTTCAAGCGACTATGCGCGCCTTGCATTCCACATGAAACAAGGCTTGCCGAACCAGAGAGCATCCTATTCACCAGTCCGGGATGCGCGTCCGGTTCGTGGATCGCATAAGGAATTCCAAGAAGGCGTGCTGCAGCCAGCGCCGGGGCAGACGCATAGCCGCCTGTGCCAAGAACGGCACTGGGAGCGAAATCCAAAAGAATACGGCGCGCATCGAAAACCGAGGCAGTAAACTGAAACGGCCAGGAAAGCAACTTTCCGGATAGCTTACGCGGAAGACCGGAGACGTCTAACGCAACAAAATCAAGCCCGCGCTCTGCCGCTAGCTTTTCTTCGAGGTGACCTTTTGCTCCTATATATAGGATGGCCTCGAGATCCGGATCGTCCTTCAATTGTTCGGCTACTGCAAGCGCTGGGTAGATATGTCCACCTGTGCCGCCTCCAGTCAGAACGAATCGATGCTTCATCATTTATTTGAATTCCGCATCCTCGTCTTCCGTAGTCCCGCGGTCTCGCGAAATCGAAAGAAGGACTCCAATCATGGAAAGAGTTATGACCAGCGACGTACCACCATAACTGATTAGCGGAAGTGTGATGCCGGTAACAGGAAGAATGCCGGTGCAAACCATAATGTTCACTACAGCTTGCAGCGCTATCTGGCTGGTAATACCAATTGCCAAAAAGCGTCCAAACAGTGTTCTAGCTTGCAACGCAATTTTGAAGCCATAATAGGCAAACATACCGAACAAACTGAGAACAACAAGACAGCCAAGCAATCCAAACTCTTCAGCAATAACTGCAAAGATAAAGTCAGCGTGCTGAACTGGAAGGTAGTGTAACTTTTGCAGCGAATGTCCAAAACCTTGTCCCCAAAGTCCACCAGAGCCGATCGCCAGCTGCGCTTGAATGATGTTCCACCCTTCGCCCTGCGGATGCAGGTATGGATTCAACCAAGTTTGAATACGTGCTATCTGGTACGGTGTCTTTTGAATATGGTGCCAGGCTAGAACGCCACCGACACCCATAGCACTAAGGATGAGCAAGGTGTTCGTGCCGCTGACATAGAGCATCGAGAGCAATGTGCCCAGAATCATCATTGTGGTTCCAAGGTCAGGCTGTTTTACAACAATGGCGGCCATAACCATGATCACAGCGATTCGTGCAAAAACCTGACGGTGCCACCAAAAGTACTTCGACACACCTGAGGCCATGAGCAGAATAGTTGCGATTTTTGCAAGCTCAGATGGCTGGAACTGAATTGGTCCGACTTGAATCCAACGTGTTGAACCCATCGTCGTCACAGATAGCTTTGAAAAAAGCGTCACTCCAACCAGCGCCAAAGTGACGATCGCAAAGGGCCAGGCAAAGCGTTTGAGCTTGCGGTAATCGTACTTGCTCAACGTGTACATCATGAACAGACCGATTGCACAAGCTATTGCTTGCTTACGCAAATACGCCGTCGAATCCTGGAAGCTTTGCAAAGCTTCCGGAGCTGATGCGCTGAAAACCGTCATAAGACCAAAGCAGCAAATCGACAGAACGAGCGTGATCATGCCACGATCAGGCAGACCTCGGAATTCTTGTCCGAGTGCGGCGTCCGGCTTCTTCCCCGACGGGGAATTAGCGGGAGGCGGCCAATTTTTCGAGCTGGGTTCTGACAAGGTGTTTGAAGACACGTCCTCTATCCTCGAAGTCTTTGAACATATCGAAACTGGCGCACGCCGGAGAAAGTACAACTGGTCCTTTGCCAATCTGCGCCGCGGTTGTTACCGCGTCTTCCATTGACTGGCCAATGTGAATGCTATTGAAACCTGATGCTTTCAAAGCTTGCTGAAATCTGTCTTTTGCCTCGCCGATCAAGACTACGTCACTAGCATGCTTCTTGATGCAGTAGACGAGTTCATCGAGCGGAGTATGTTTGTCTTTACCGCCGGCGATCAATACGACTTTCTCATCGCCAAAAGCTTCCAACGCCTTGATTGTGGAATTGGGATTTGTTGCCTTGGAGTCGTTGTAGTATTTGACGCCATTTACAGTGTCGATATATTCAAGTCTGTGTTCGAGCCCGGGAAATGACTTCAAACCTTCAACTATTTTTTCAAACTCAATGTTGAGAACGGCGGCAACTGAAACTGCAGCAAGTGCATTTTCAAGATTGTGCTTGCCGATAATTTTCAGATCGTCCTGGTGACATAAAATTTGCGTGCGTCCGTCAATGCGATAGGAAAGAAATCCATGTTGCATGAAAGCACATTGGATTGCATGGTCCGGAGATTCAACAGCAAAGGAGAAGATTTCAGATGCAGGTTGGAAATCTTTGACGATCGGATCGTCTTCATTGAGAATCGCGTACTGATTTGCTTTCTGCTGCGCGAAAAGCTTTTGCTTTGCTTCTCTGTAATTCTGAAGATTACCGTGCCATTCAATGTGATCTGGTGTCAAATTGGTCCAGACAGCAACTTTCGGTGAAAGTGTATTTGTGTAGTGCAATTGATATGAGCTGATTTCGGCCACTAAATAGTCCGGCATCTTTTCCAGTTCATCGAGAACTGGAACGCCGAAATTGCCGCATGCTGGAGCGCGCAATCCAGCTGTGGCTAGAATATGACTAATAAGGGCTGTCGTAGTCGATTTTCCGTTAGTACCTGTGATGCCGATTATCGGAATCTTTGTTTCGCGTGCGGCAAGTTCAACATCACAGATGATGTCTACATTGCGCTTTTCCAATTCGCGAATGACGTCACTGCCGGGCGCAATACCGGGACTGACCACAGCTAGTTCGGCAAAGTCGAGCGCTGTTTTGCTGTGACCGCCGACTTCGACTTCGACACCAAGCTCTTTGAGCTTTTGAATATCAGCCTGACGCGATTCATTTGGCTGCGAACTTTCCGAAAGCAAAACCGAGGCGCCGCGTTTCACCAAATACTCAGCAGCCGAGACGCCACTACGCCCCAGACCAAGTACTAGAACCTTCTTATTTTTCCAGTAAGTCATTCGACTCCGAAAATATTGCCCCGACCGTATTCTAACAGTTGGCTTCCTGGCAGCGTAGCGATCTGAGAAAAGCTTGACAAAAAGAGCCCCGTACGAGGCTCTTTTTGTATCACTTAGATATATTTTCCGACACTGAGTCGGGGATTGATGGCCTTAGCCTTTCTTCGCTTTCTCTTCCAGCTTGAATGCTTTCTCATCATCCTTGGCGATTCGCTTGTTCAGCTTTTCGACCTCTTTGGGCGGCAGATCCGGTCTTAGAGACATGTAAGCTTTCAACTGGACCGATGCTTCTCTGTAGTACTTCGCTTGCGCCGGGCTGGATTTTTCCAAAGCATCAGCAACACCCATTCGGGCGTCGAAGTTACGAGGATTATCGAAGATCGCAGCATGGAACTTGTCGATTGCGCTGGCGAGCTGTTTGCGTTTAGCAAGGTCCTGCGCCAGTGTCAGATCCTGTCGAGCTGCTTCTCTAGCTTTGGCTACTAGATCAGAACCACGCTTTGCGCGCTCTTCTCCACCTGGGAAAGAAGCTGCTTTCTTATAGGCAGCATCAGCATTGTCGAGATCGTGAATCATCAAAGCCAGGTCAGCAACTGCAAAAGTTTGTTTTGCATCTGGCGCGCTGGCGATGATTTGACTCATCATGTCTTGCGATTCTTTGAACTTATTCTGCGAGAGCAATGCTTCTGCGTATGCCATTCTTTCACCATCGGTCTTTGGAGTTCCGATAGTGCTCAGATCAATCGTCTCTCCGGAAAGAGCTCGTATTTTGGCGGCAGCCAAACGCAATTCCATGTTGTTTGGATTGAGTTGGATTGCTTTGTCGATCTGGCGCTTTGCTGCTTCAAAATCATTGGAAACGAGGAACGCTCCACCTGATTCTTTTTGCGCTTTCAAGAAATAACCACGAGTCAAACCTTCGGCAGCTTGCGCATTGCCAGGGTTTGTGTTCATCACGGTCTCGTATTCTTTGATGGCATCATCGAGCTTTTCGAGCTTCAAACTCTCATCACCGATGCGTTGGTGCAAGTCCGGATTATCAGGCATAAGAGCAAGCGCTCCGCGCAATCTGGAAATTGAAATTTCCAGGTCGCCCCGTCCTTCAAGTACATCTGAAATGTGCAAATATGCTTCCGGATTTTCTGGCTTGATAGCGATCGATTTTTCGTACTCCGCCATTGCAGCATTAGTGTTGCCTTGGGCTTGATAGGCTTCACCCATCGCTTGGTGCGTCGGCCAGCTGTTTCTGTTTTGGTACATCGCCGTGTTCAATTCTTTAATCGCGGCATCGACGTTACCCATTTTCAAATAGGTTTTGCCCAATCCATAGTGAGCAGTCGAGTTGCCGGAATTGTATTGAATTGCTTGCTTGAAATCACCTTCGGCTTCGCCTAGGCTGTTCTGATCTAGCTTAAGCATGCCCAATCCAGAATAGGCTTCAGAATATTTGGGATCGCTCTTAATTGCTTCGTTGTACTCTTTGATTGCCTCATCCGGGCGCTTCTGTTCACGCAAAGACTGCGCAAGTTGGTAGTGCGCTTCAGGAGAATAAGGATCCTTCTGCAGTGCCAAGCGGCACTCGTTTTCTGCCTGCTTCAACATCGAATCGCGTTGATTGCGAATCGTCATGTTGGAGGAAGAAAGCCGGTTCATGAGAACAAGAGCTTTTCCAGCGTGAGCAACGGAGTTTGTTGGATCCATTTGCAACGCTTTGTCGAATTGCTCTTCAGCTGCATCGAGCTTGAACTGCTTACCGAGCGCCATACCGTAACCGGCAATTGCAGCTGGATTCTTTGAATCATGGCTCATTACCTTTTTGTATGCATCGGCAGCATCGTTCCAGTTTCCCTTGGACAATAAATCGTCCGCTTCCATCATGTCGCGAGAGACTTTGCCCTTTAGCTTTTGTTTTCCTCCCGCAAGCCCAACCTCAGCAGAGGCAGACTGGAAAATTCCGACGCCAACGCTGAGTGCGGTGAGCACGGTCAAAAAAGCTGATAACGCTCTTGATCTCATAACGCTCCTTTAATATGTTTGGTTGAGCCAAGTATGCAAAATCGTATGGTCTTTATTTCCTGAAACTGCCGATCTTGACCTTTATTTCATGAATGGCTTTACAGGCAAGGCTTACCGAAATTTTTGCCGGCGACAAGCAGGTCTGAGAAGCTTCTAGCCTGCTTTGCAATGAAGCTAATTGTTTTTCGCAAGCCAAAACATGTTCTATATAATGATGGTTTCCATCCCGCTGAACTTCCAAAAGGAGCTCGTTCCGTGTCCGGACATTCCAAATGGGCAAATATCAAGCGCCAGAAAGCCGTTGTTGACGCTAAAAAGGGCGCGACTTACGCCAAAATGGCCCGCGAGATAATCGTGGCAGCCAGATTCGGTGGTGGCGATCCTGCCGGCAATTTTCGCTTGCGCCATGCCATAGAGAAGGCAAAGGCCGAAGGCGTGCCGAACGATAACATTCAACGCGCTATTGAAAAGGGCGCTGGCGCTGGCGGCGCCGATCAGATGGAGGAGCTGACGTACGAGGGGTATGGCCCCGGGGGCGTGGCAATAATGGTACGCTGCGCCACTGATAACCGAAACAGGACCGCAGGCGACATTCGCAGCTACTTCTCAAAATACGGCGGCAACATGGGCGAAACCGGTTGCGTAGGCTGGATGTTTAAAGAGCGCGGGGAAATCACGATTCCACGCCCGCAAAAGATGACTGACGACGATATTATGCTTGCCGCGCTTGATGCCGGAGCCGAAGATCTCGACACCTCCTCAGATGAATATATAACTGTTATTTGCCAGCCAAATGATCTCGAAAAAGTACAATCAGGACTAACGACGGCGGGCTTAAGCATTGATTCTGCCGATGCAGTCATGGATCCAATCACGACTGCGGAGATACAAGATCGCGACAACGCAAAGCAGCTGATCAAGCTCCTGGACGTGATCGAGAATCATGATGATGTGCAAAAAGTCTACGCAAATTTCGAGATGAATCCAGAATGGATCGCAGAATTTCTGAATTAATGGATGCAGATTAAACGCAAAATGCCGCTATAGCTTGGGGAGCTTCAGGACACTTTTTTCTCAAGAATATGCAAACGAAAGTTACAAGCCAAGATGCGCATCTCTTGGCTTGTACGGTGGATATACAAAGCGCCGAGTAGCCGCTATTTCGCAGCGATAAACTACTAATCCAGTACAGATCTGCAATCGAATTAAGTGAGCAATTTAAGCAAGATTTACATGTCGATACAAAACGGCCTTAACGTCACCTCTCGACGACTACCTTAAAGTCGGTTAATCGGAAAGCTTTGCTGCTATCACTTC
The DNA here is from genome assembly GCA_021732085.1 of Candidatus Obscuribacterales bacterium. Taxonomy (GTDB): domain Bacteria; phylum Cyanobacteriota; class Vampirovibrionia; order Obscuribacterales; family Obscuribacteraceae; genus JAIEPM01. The sequence continues at coordinate 203,123 of JAKFVQ010000023.1, forward strand.
GATCAGAGATTCCTGACAAGCTGCGATCAAAGAGTTCTGCGTGTCAACACAGAAAGGCTTAAGCGTCTTTAAGAGAAGCGCTCAGTATGCGGGCCGCCGAAAAATTGATGTTGTCAGGTATTTTTTGACTCGATACAAAACTTCCTGCTACCTTGTCGCCTGCTTCGAAGTTGCAAAAGCTAGCAACGAATTCCTGGATTTTCAGAATCCTCTATCACTAGCACCAACACTAGAAATGGGCTCAAGATGAATACACAGATCAATAGAAATAAAGGCGCGCAGGGCAATTGCATCAAATTGCTGCGCGTGTTTGCGCTATCGGTCTCCGTCGGATTCTTATTTAGCGCAGGCGCTCAAGCACGTGACCTTGCACCGGAAGTGGTCTCTCGCGTGTGGATGGATAACGGCCAACAGATCGCATCGGTCGAATTGAATGGCGAAGAAGTCGTCCGATTTAAGTCAGACGATAACGATGATGATGACGCCGCTGAAGAAGCAGAAGATTTGGCAGTAAGACTGCAAGAGTTGATCTCCGACAAGAAGTTTGACCCTAACACCATCGTGCCAATGCGCGATGACGACCGCTGCTCCATCAAGGGCGACGGCGATGTCATCCTCAGCTTCGACCCTTATGCCGGACAAGCAGACAATGACACGGAAGACGATCAGAAGCGTTTTGGCAGAGCTTTCGAAATGGCGACCAGAGTTGCCAACGCGCTGCGCATCGCATTTGGTGTCACTCCCGTAAATCTGGATATTGCCGACAAGCCAATGTCCCGCTTGGAGATGCTCGGCAAACAATTTACAGGAGCAGCCTCCTGGTACGGCGGAAGATTCAATGGACGCCGCTGCTCAGACGGCTCGCGCTTCAGCGAAGCTCGGCTTACAGCAGCTCACCGCAGCTTGCCGTTTGGAACGAAGGTTCTGGTTAAGAACCGCAAGACTGGCGATACCTGCGTTGTTGAGGTTAATGACCGCGGACCATTCATCGACGGGCGCGTAATCGACGTTTCAAAAGCAGCAGCAAAGCAGTTAAACATGGTAAGCGCTGGAATCGCCTCTGTTGAATGCACTGTCCTCCAGTAGTCTTTCAAACCAGCCGTAGCGAAGTGATGGGGGGCAAAGGCTCCTTTACACTTTCACATTAGAAATCCTTATGCATACGAAACTCTGTTAAAATGCCACCTGGTAGATATAGCGGGTTTACAGTCACTTGACTTCAAAAGTTAGAGCGAGAATAGCGCCCAGTCCGACCGGGCATCTTCATCTCGGCACTGCTCGTACAGCGCTGTACAACTACCTCTTTGCGCGCAAAGAGCAGGGAGATTTCATCCTGCGCCTCGAGGACACTGACGAAGTTCGCTCTGACGAAAAATACACAGCAGACATTCTCGATGGGCTCCGCTGGCTGGGCATGAATTGGGACGAAGGTCCAGATATCGGCGGTCCATTTCCACCATACAGACAAACACAAAAGACTGATCATTACGAACAAGTAGCACACAAGCTCATCGCTGAGGGCAAGGCGTACTTTTGCTACGCTAGCCCCGAAGAGCTGGACGCACTGCGCGAAGAACAGAAACAACGCAACGAGTCACAGCGCTACGATAATCGCGGGCGCCACTATTCTTCAGAAGAAGTGGATAACTACGTCAAGGAAGGACGCATTCCGGTCATTCGATTTAAAGTCGAAGATGACCGCGTCGTCAGCTGGCATGACGCAATTAAAGGCGAAATCCAAATTCACACGGCCGACATCGGCGGCGACATGGTAATTGTGAAATCGAGTGGCATCGCGATCTACAACTTCGCTGTTGTTGTCGATGACATCGACATGAAAATGACGCACGTAATTCGCGGCGAAGATCACATCCACAATACTGCTAAGCAAATCCTGCTCTACGAAGCACTCGGCATGGAGCATCCAGTTTTCGCTCACGTTCCGCTAATCGTTGATACCGATAGAGCAAAGCTTTCCAAACGCAAACACGGCGAAGCAGTCCACATTCTCAAATATCGCGTTGACGGATATATGCCCGAAGCGATGATGAATTATCTAGCTCAAATGAGCTGGACACCACTCGGTGACAAAGAAATCTTCAGCGTCGAAGAAGCATGCCAGATGTTTGATATTCACAAAGTCAGCAAGAGCCATGCCATTTTCGATATTAAGAAACTCAATTGGTTTAACGCACATTACCTGCGCAGCTTGCCACTAAATGTAGTGACAGACAGAGCCATGCCCTATCTGAGCGATTACAATCTCAGCCAGTATTCACGGGAGAAACTGGAAGAAATCGTCAAATTGCTGCGCGAAGGACTTGAAGTGCTCGGTGATATCAAACAGGCCGGGGCGTTCTTCTTTAACGAGAAGATTGAGGTCTCTGACGAAGCTGTTGCCGGATTGCTAAAACAAGACAACTCCAGAAAAGTTTTGAGCAAAGTTATTGAAAGCCTTCCGCAGTTCCCCTGGGAAGATCCCAAAGGCTGCAAGGCAATCATTGATGGCATCGGCAAAGAGTTAGGAATGAAAGGCAAGGATTTGTACTGGCCGGTACGAGCTGCTCTCTGCGGCTGTACTTCAGGACCAGATCTTGGCGCGACTCTGTCTATCCTCGGAGAGACCAGAGTACGCAGCAGGATCGAGTCCCTGCTTCAACCCTGCTAATTTTCCAATTCTATAAAGTGCTGTGCTACAGCGCTAAATCCTGGAGATAGAACAATGTCCGGTCTAAAAGTATTCAACACGCTCACAAGCAAGAAAGAAGATTTCGTGCCGCTGCAGGCAGGCAAAGTGAATCTCTACTCTTGCGGTCCTACCGTTTACGATTTGAGCCACCTGGGACACGCTCGCAAAGAAATCAACTTTGACGTAATTCAACGCTATATTCGCTTCTCCGGATACAATCTCACCTACGTGCGCAATATCACCGATATCGATGACAAAATCATCAACCGCGCTCGCGAAGTAGATGAAAGAACCGAGAAGCTGGCACGCCGCTTTACCTTCACCTTCTGGAAGGACATGGACGCGCTCAACGTAGCGCCGCCTGATATCGAGCCGCGCGCAACCGAGTTCATCAAGCCGATGATGGCTTTCGTCGAGGATTTGATCAAGAAAGGACACGCCTACGCTTCTGGGGGCGATGTTTATTTCGATGTGCTTTCATTCAAGGACTACGGCAAACTGAGAAAGCAAAGCATTGAAGACCTGTTGCACGGTGCCCGAGACCAAGTTCGCAGCCAAACCGAGCTAAAGGAAATCAAAAAGAACCCTGTCGATTTTGCTTTATGGAAGTCCGCTCCCACAACCGAGATGGGCTGGGAAAGCCCATGGGGCTGGGGCAGACCCGGATGGCACCTCGAGTGCTCCACCATGATCAAACATGCATTAGGCACCACAATCGATATTCACGGTGGCGGTGAGGATCTAATTTTCCCCCACCACGAAAACGAGATTGCACAATCAGAAGCTCTGCACGACCAGCCTCTGGCGAAGTACTGGTTGCACAACTCCTTTGTGCAAGTTGATGCCGAAAAAATGTCGAAGTCGCTGGGCAACTTCCAAACCATACAATCGGTGCTGGCAAGTTATTCGCCTGATACCGTCCGCTTGTTCGTGCTGCAAACTCACTATCGTAGCCCGATCGAATTTAGCGGAGAAAGTGTGGAAGCTGCCAAGGCGGGCACAGCAAGATTGCTCAGGGCAGCGCGCTATGCAAAAGATGACGAGGCTCACAGCTCAGTCCTCAAAAATGGCAAAGCGCACAAATACCTGAGCGCAGACCATCCGTGCCTGACCAGCCTTCGCGATAACGAGCAAGGTGGCGATGTGATTCGTAAATTACACGCTGATTTTGTCGAAGCGATGGACAATGACTTCAACACACCACAGGCAATTTCAGCCTTATTTGCAGTTGCAGATCTAATTTTCTCGAGCAAAGACGAGAATCTTGCGGCAATCTATGCTGCCGGACTCAAAGCTTATGCCGGCGTCCTCGGTCTGACACTGACAGATACAGGCAAGATCATTGACAGCCAAACCGGTGCTCAACTTGTTGAACGCTTGCTTGATCTTAGGGATGCAGCGCGCGCAAATAAGGACTACAAACAGTCCGACCAGATCCGCGACACGCTTCAGGCTTTGGGAATCAAAGTCATGGATGTGAAGGGCGGACGCGCGCAGTGGGAGAAAGACTAGACAGGAAGCTCTTGCATGACTAAACACATAGGAATCGTGGCTTGCAGTTCAGAAGGAGCTGCCCTTTGCTACAGAACTATTTGTTTGGAAGGCAAAGAATTTCTTGGCGCTTTCAACCATCCAGAAATAAGTATGCACACATTTTCGCTAGGGCTCTTCATTGACGCCCTCGAAGATGATAATTGGGAGGGCGTGGCAGAATTGATGCTGCGCTCTGCCCATAAATTGAAACAAGCCGGCGCTGATTTCTTGATTTGTCCAGACAATACAATTCACCAGGCACTGCCGATGGTGATTCCAAAATCGCCGCTTCCTTGGATGCACATTGCAGAAGAAGTGGCCAATGAGGCGACAAAACAAAACCTGAAGAGGCTTCTCATTCTTGGCACTACAATGCTGATGAATGGACCTGTTTACATGCAGAAACTCGACAAAGTCGGCATCGGGCACATGACGCCTGATGAGAAGAGAAAGAAAAAAATATCGAATATTATTTTCCAGGAGTTGGTGCTCGGTGAAATTTCCGAAAGCTCTCGGCGCTTTTATTCTGAAACAATCAATGAATATAAGAAGCAAGGCTGTGACGGGGTTGTTCTAGGTTGCACAGAAATTCCTTTGCTCGTGCAACAGGAACATTCGTCACTGAAGATTCTCGATTCCACAAGAATCCTTGCTCGCGCGGCTCTGGAGGCAGCCGTCAAAGACGATTAATCATAACTGCCGGCCGCCATCAGCCTAATGGTCATCGGCACCTTCCTAGGATCGCAAGGCATTCAACTGCAATAAGGAAAGCGGCGCCGGGCAGCTATCCATCAAGCAGAAATCTATTCAACAACGAGGCGAATTCGACAAACTGTTTAGGACGAACAGTAGTGTTGACAATTCACTCTCTCGAAAGCTCGGAGAGGGTGGGATTCGAACCCACGTGGCTTGCGCCCATCCGCTTTCGAGGCGGCGCCGTTATGACCGCTTCGGTACCTCTCCTCAATACGCGCTATTTTAGCAAATCTCTAGTGGTAATTTTTTGAATGAAAGTCAATAAGTAACAGTGACTACAGAGCAATACAAGAGTAGAATTAGCGGCTCGAAAAGCCTACAAGTAGCCAACATTACGTACCTTATATTCTTCAAGCCGCGACAATTACCTCACTTTTAATAAAAATATGACATCCAAAATTTTCTGTGTTTCAATCATCCTGGCTGCAAGCCTATCCGTTAATGCTGCACTTTCACAAAATGCCGCTTTCAGAGTAGGTCAAAAAGTCACATTTCAAGACAACGTGGGCCGTTATGGCGGGGGGCGTGTCAGCGCAACAGTGACCAAGGATAGGGGTCCTTCGTGGGAATATGCCGGACGCTATGAAGTTCGCGTCGACGGCGCCGACCCAAAGAATCAAGATACGTCCTTCAATGCATCTGAGCTTCAAACAGCAGATGCGGCACCTGGACATCCAGCTGCAAGTGGTGAAGCAGCAGCAACAGGTGTGAATCACTCAAATGCAGCTTTTAAGATTGGCGAAACGGTGAGCTTCGAAGACAGGATTGGCCGCTTTGGTGGCGGCAAAGTTACCGGAACTGTAATACAAGACAAAGGACCATCCTGGGAATACGCTGGGCGCTACCAGGTCAAAATAAATGGGGCACCAGCAGGACAAGAGATTCAAGGTTTTAACGCCTCTGATTTGCAGAAAGGTGCTGCGGCAAGGGGCGGGCAAGCGGCGGCGCTAGCGAATCCTGCGGCAAATCCAGCAGCCAACATTCCACCCCAGAACGCACAGCAGCAAAATCCGAGACCGGCACAACCCGGCCTGCCGGCAGCAAACAATCCGGCAGCGAAGGCGCCAGTGGCACCGGGGGCGGTGCATAATGCAAATGATTGGGGACGACCGCCGGCTCGAGGCAACTTTAAGTATGGCAAGCCGAATCTCAGGCCAATGCTGGGACATAATGCGATCACACCACCTGGACTAAAAGAATTCTTTGTCGGCACTCCACCCGGTGATGAGTCACCAATTGGCCGATGGTACACCAGAACTGGTGGCGTATGGACAAAAAAAGGTGGTCCCGATTACGACGGCAATCAAACGTACGAGTGGGGTAATCCAGAGGTTGCAGAGCTGATAAATGTCATGCCCAACGGCACCTGGGCGATGAATTATCATGGGAAGATAACAACCGGCAAATGGTACGACATTGGCCAAAATGTAATTCGCCTCGTGAACATGACTCCAGGCGAAGACTGGACCGCATCGGTCTATGATCACATGATTCAGTTCAAGGGCGAAATGGGGCTTACCAAAGAAGGCAACCGGTATTAGTCCGTTCAACCTTGTGGTCGGCAAAAAATACACAGCCAGTCAAGCTGATAATTTTCAGAATATTGCCAGCATGCGGTGACCAGGAAAGACAGGATAGGTTCAGTTCTTCGAAGACTTCTGTCCGGCTGCTGCAAGTTGTTGGTGGGATGTTTCAGAATGATTCTTCAATGCAGCCATCACAGCCGGCACATCCATGCGCGTCTGGCGCTTGATTAAAGCCTGTGGCATGAAGAAGCCGCCGTTAACATAACTTGCATAGGTCACCACGGTTGAATTGCCATCTTCAATCGGGTCCAGACGCCAGAAACCTTCCACATCGTGGAAGTCGCCGCTCAGCCGATGCCATTCCTGCATTCTATGCGGAGTTTCCTTAATTTCAAGAACATAGGAGAAGCTGCCCGGAAATCCGGAGGGTTTCACCGAGTGTTCCACGATCTTATGAGTCCCTTTATCCTTAACTAATTTGCATTTTTTGACGCAAGGAAAAATGAACTGGGCATTATCATAGTCGGTCAGGACCCGCCAAACGTGCTCCGGCTTGGAATGCACTGTAATTTTGCTGGTCTGATAAACCCGGTTGCCAATTTTTTCCTCAATTACTTCTGCGTGATGCGATGAATGTGCCTGCTGACTCTGAGAGTGTTGCAAATGCGCAACTTGCTCGCCAGCTGTAGCTGGCGCATAACCCCAGAGGGAAAGATTCAATATCGCAAGAATAGAAAACGAAGGAATGATCTTTGATATGCGCACAACAGCCTGCCCTTCAGATAGTTGGTTTGATCTTTTGGAATTCAGTGCCATCAAATACAATACTAAATTACACTTATGTGTCAACAGAGTTTTCAAGCAGCTGATTATTTTGGTATAAGCTGCCATCATCACAACGGTTCCGAAAGACTGGATTCTACCTCTTTTCATGCCTGAATCCAAGGCAATCGGTTTCACTTGAATTCGTTTTTTGAAAAATGCCGAAAGAAAAGAAGTTCCCAAATAGCGTTTTGATATACAACCCGAAATCTGGTTCGGCATTAGATCGCGATCTCTGGCTCGGCACAATAATTGACAAAATCTGTACACACCTGAGGTACTCAGTTGAAGTACATGCCACCACTGCCGATATCACTCCAGCCGAACTCTTGGAAGATTGCCTTGCCTCAGAGCCTGAGCTGGTAATCGCTGCCGGTGGTGATGGCACGATTCGCCATGTGCTGGGATCGCTCTCTGAAACAAATGTCGCTATTCCCGTGGGGATTGTTCCCTTCGGAACGGGCAATCAGCTCGCGAGAAATTTAAAGATTTATCAGGACGCCCTGTTCGTCGATCCGTTGCAACGAGCAGTAGACATCATCGCCGCCGGCAGAACACGATCTATCGACCTGGGCAAAATGAATGGTAATTATTTCTGCGTCGCAGCTGGAGCCGGTCCTTTATCCGACGCCATTCTGGCTCCAACGCGAGAAGAAAAAGAAAACTGGGGCATGCTCGCTTACGTTGGATCGATGTTGCAGACGGTCGCGTCGCAGCCGATCAACTTCCGTATAACTGCAGACGGAGACGTTTTCGAGGTCAAAGCGCTGGGAGTAATTGTCACCAACGTTGGCGACATGGGTTTTGCAACCATGTCTGAGCGAGCACGCATAGATGATGGGAAGCTGGATCTCTGTATCGTCACCCTGGCTGAATTTTCGGATTATGTGATGTTCGGCTTCCAGGTTGCAAGCGCCATGCTTGCGACAAGCGCTCCTTTCTACATGCGAAAAGTGCGCTCGGTTAAAATTGAAAGCCTGAACGCACCGGTGACTGCTAATGTCGACGGCGACGCCTGCGGCGCGACGCCAATGCAAATTGAAGTTATTCAGAAAGCGGTAAAGGTGCTTTGCCCTTAACGACGCACATTGTCACGGAAGTGACGAAGCTCTCTGCTGACAGGATCTGAATGGACAACGTCAGTCAGATCGAAGATGAAATCACGGATTTCGTCCCCGAGAGTCCCGAGTATGAGAGCAACAAATAATCCAATGAGGATGGCGAAGAAAATGAAAGTGATCATAAGACGCGCTTAACGCTTGTGGGGCTGTGACCAAGTTGACAACAGTTTCTCCCCAAGAGTTTAAGGCTCGGTTAAAACGCCGGATGCCGAGGGTGTCTTGCAACCTTTCGAAACATAATCCCGAAAGAGGCAGGGCTCACGACTTTTGCGAGGACATACGATCTGCAAAGTTCGAAATTACGAAACTCTTCTCATCTTCCGAGCTTCTCAATTCACCATCCAATTTGGCATCGCGAAGACGCGTGAGAATTTCCCCAATCGCCGGCCCCTGACTGATCCCGAGGGCTATCAAATCATGACCCGAGAGCTCCGTTTTGACTTCACGAAGTTCCTCAAAATAAACTTTGATCCAGCGCCGAAGATTCGATCCTCCCGCCGCCACACAAGCTGCAATTGCAAGTGACTGATCGGCATGCCCGTGTAAGACCTTATACATCTGCGAGCGTTTGGCAGCATGCTCCAGTTCATTCAAACCTTGCATAATTTTGGCAGCATCCAGCACCCATGCGCGTTCATCCTCAGCCAGGTGCAAGCGACTAAGAGCTGCGGCAATTCGCTCCTCGGGGAGCGATAAAAGTAGCACGCCTAAGTAAACCACCCAACTCCTTTGCACCGGATATAGTGCCAACAACTTTTCTGCCCGGCGAATCTGCAAGCGTACCTGCCGCCGGTAGATAATTGCAGAATCGAGAAAACGCAAACCACCACCGAGATCGTCAAGGATTTCCAAGGCAGGCAAACGATGCACCGAATCGAGAATGTATTTCAATTCCTCCTTCAATCTCACACCGCCCAGATTGTCAAAAATGCCTAGCTGGATGGCGCGTTCGGCCTGTAGATGCGTGCGCTGCTCAAGCCTGAAACTGAAACGGGAGGCGAAGCGGGCCGCACGAATAATGCGCGTTGGATCTTCGATAAAGCTAAACGGGTGAAGAACACGCACAAGGCCAGATTGAAGATCGTTTAAACCGCCAAAGTAATCCACAATTTTGCCGAAGCGGTCAGGATGCAAACACATCGCAAGCGCATTTATTGTGAAGTCCCGGCGGGAGAGATCTTGCTCCAAGGAAGACGGCTCGACGGTGGGCAACGCAGCCGGATATTCATAGTACTCAACGCGAGCAGTCGCTATATCAATTTCACGTTCGCTTGAAAGTTTCACCTTCATTGTGCCCGTATTGAATCGCGAATGCTCAACCAACAACTGATACTTCTCTGGAAGGCGCTTTGCCAGCTCATGCACAAGGTCAATCGCGGAGCCTTCGACCACAAAGTCAAGATCTGTATTATTTCTCTGCAAGACAAGATCGCGCACACATCCGCCGATCAAGTATGCCACCATATTCAGTTCGGCAGCGACTGAGCCTAGTTCTTCATAAAGTTCACGCAACTCAGGGTCGATCCTTTGAAGCAATTCTGGCCTGTCCACAATGCGCCGCACTGGCAACAGCCTTTCGGGCTCTATGTAGCGAGACTCTTCGTCTCCGTAGAGTGCGCGCAATAATTCGGGACGTCCGACAAGACCGAGCAACTCCTCCGTGTCTTCGTCAAGCACTGGAACACGACCGATGCCGTGTTCGATCATTGTGGATTGAATTTCACTCAGAACAGTGTCAGGAGCAACTGTAATCACAGGATGGCTCATAAAGCCACACACCGGCGCGTGATCCAATTTATGGTGGCGCGCTTTATCAACGTCGCGTTTCGAAATAATTCCAACCACCTTGCCATCGTCCATAACGACTAAGCCATCAGCTGAATATCGCAGCATTATGCGACCAGCCTCATCGACGCTAATATCGGATCGAATCGTGCGCACAGGTGAACTCATAACTTCGGAGGCAAGCAACTCCCTCTTCTGATCTTTGGACAACTCTTGCCAAACATCATCCTTGACTTCGAGCAATTCGCGTTCCTTGATTACTGCAGAGGCAGCGCCGGGGTGTCCGCCGCCGCCGAACTCGCGAACCAAGTTACGCAGATCAAATAACGATGTCTGACTTCTTGAAACAAGGTGAATTCTGTCCTTCATCTTGACCAGCGAAACGAGGACATCGGAGGAAATATTCTCCAGCATTCGACTAGTGATTTCAGCAAGCCCATCGAGAAACTCGTCGGTACTGCCACTACATATAGTGACTTGCGACGCTCCGATTTGCCTAGTCTCAGCCGAGGCGAGCAAACGCTCGAATAACGCCGCCTGCGCCTGGTCAAACTTTGGTCGGATAATCTCATTTATGCGCTCGAGATCGGCGCCGAAGGATAAACAATATGCAACTGCAAGTGCATCAGCTTCAGTTGTTCCGCGATGGGTTAAACAACCGGTGTCTTCATAGATGCCAGCCGCGACCACTGTCGCCTCAAAACTAGAAAGCGGAATCTGACGCTCTTTCAAAATCTCGACGAGGACTGTCGCGGCCGAGCCAACCTTCTTTATGATTGAATCCGTCCGCGCGTTTCTGCTTAGCTCATCACCGCCTTCGCTGTCGTGGTGATCAAACACCGTATAGGTTCCGCGCTGGATAAAGTCTAAAAAGAAACGGCGCGCGCGATCGTCCAGACGCTCAGGTTTCTGGCAGTCGACGATAAAAACGTGTTGAATCGCCTCATGGTCGATATACTGCAAATCGACTAATGGAAGCTGGTCGCGGTATAGAGCAAGGAAATTTTTCATGCGAGGCGACAGCGGATGAGCAGGCACAATACGCGCCGACGGATAAAGCTTGGTTACGGCTAACTGCGAAGCCAAGCAATCAAAGTCCATATTTCGGTGTGCAAGAACTAGTTCCACAGTCTCGGTCGGTAGCTCAACAGGGTTTATCTTATCCTATACCCGGGTATCTCCTCAGCAGACAATTGCTTATCCTGCAAGGATTATGAGCCAATTACAAGACCTTTATCTGTTGAGTTCTATACTCGGATTTGGTTACATCGTCGGATCTGCAGCTTTGGGCGCCTTTCATGCGCAATCCGGCCATCTTACGGGATCGGCCCACGCGGGCGGAAGTCATGCGCATGGCATCGAGGGGATCCATGGAGGGCATGGACCCGCAGGAGGACATGGCGCCGGGAGCGCTGTTAGCGGACCCGGACAGGGAGCGGCAGCCGGCGCGGGATCGCACGGTGTGGCTGGGTCCCACGCTGTTGCCGCGGCTCCCGGAGCAGGTTCTCACGGAGCAGCTGTATCCCAAGGAGCCTCTGGCTCTCACGGATCTGCGGGAGCTCATGGAGCAGCCGGATCCCACGGAGCAGCCGGAGCTCATGGAGCAGCCGGATCCCACGGAGCAGCCGGAGCTCATGGAGCAGCCGGATCCCATGGAGCAGCCGGATCCCGCGGAGCTGCTGGATCTCCAGGACCAGCGGGATCTCACGGAGCTGCTGGAGCCCCAGGAGCACCGGGATCGCATGGAGCTGCTGGAGCCCCAGGAGCTGCGGGATCGCATGGAGCAGCCGGATCCCACGGGTCCGCCGGAGCTCGCGGAGCTGCTGGATCTCACGGAGCTGCTGGAGCCCCAGGAGCACCGGGATCTCATGGAGCAGCCCACGGGTCCGCCGGATCTCACGGAGCAGCTGGAACTCATGGAGCAGCTGGATCCCACGGGTCCGCCGGAGCTCGCGGAGCTGCTGGATCTCACGGAGCAGCTGGATCTGATGGAGGGGAGCACCCTGCACCGGTATCCCACGGAGACATCGGAGCGCCAGGGTCTCACAGTCCGCTCCCTCCCGGGTCCGGAGCCGCAGCTGGCGGCGAATCACACCACGACGTCCATTTTCATGACATTCGCCACAACCTCTCACAAACAACTACCCTAGTCCCTGTAGACTCGGACGTACCAAGTATTTATCTGAAACTCCTGGATATCCTGAGCCCCACCAAATTATCGTTCTTCCTTTTCCTCTTTGGATTCATCGGATACTTCGCACTAAAAATCCTTCCCGGCTATTTCAGCCTGGCACCAGCTATAGTGCTCGGCTGGTTTCTTGCAAATGCGTTCTTCAACATCCTTGGAACAATTCTTTTGCGGATCGGCACCTCGACCAATTTCACAAAAGAGAGCCAAATTGGCGCGCTCGGGCAACTCACACTATCCATCGACAACGGCGGACTCGGTGAAGTGATGATAGCCAGTCATGGCTCCCGCTACTCGGGTCCCGCCCGCCCGTACGAGAAAGGACAAACTATAAAAAAACTTGCCAAAGTTGTTGTAGTTGACATTAAAGACGGTATCTTCATAGTAGAACCATTTGGGGACGAAGACATCGAGCCGGCATTTATCTCAGCTGATTCGAAATAGAAAGTCACGGACCAAGATTCTGAAATTACTTATGCTCGCATGATCAAATCGCAACACCAGTTCATTCAACACATCGGAAACAACAATGTCGCAACTTGAAATCGGTTATTGGATCGCCACAGTGGTCGGATTCGTTTACATTGTTGGCTCAGCCTTGCTCGGACATCTGCATGCGGGGGATCACGGCGGCGTCCACGGACACAGCGACCACAGCTTCAGCGACGGTGGAGACCCGGGAGATGTCACCATGCATGGTGACGGTGATCCTGGGGATGTTGATACCAGCACTCACCACCATGGCTCACATAGTTCCCTGATCGCCGATCGCATAGCAGGAGAAGAGCAACTTGGTGCTGCGCAAGCAACAACAAGAAGAGGCCAATCGGCCGAAACATTCTACTGGAAAGTCGTCAGCGCTTTGAGCCCAACCAAACTAAGCCTGATTCTTTTTTTCGCGGGCTGCGTCGGATTGCTCACTTTGAAAAACCTACCATGGCTGGGCAATTTTTCCCTGATACCGGCGCTCGGTGTTGGCTACATCCTTGCCCGAATACTACTAAACATATTGAATGCTTTCGTTTCACGTTTACACGCATCCACAAATTTCGGGAAAGACAGCCTCATCGGAACCGTCGGCGAACTGGTACTTTCCATAGAACCAGGCAAAACCGGTGAAGTAATTTTGGCTGGAAAAAGTGGAAGGCACAGCGCACCAGCACGTTCGGAAAATGCAGAAGTAGAAATCAAAAAACTGAGCAAAGTAATAGTTGTCGATTGCCGCGACGGAGTCTTCTACGTCGAGCCGATGCCAGAATCCGAACTTGAGTAAGCAACGGATCTCGCGGTCAAGAAGCGAACCCTGCCAATATCGCTATTTTTTGGAACATCATTGTTGATTCTGATTTCGTTGCGGAACAGCCACGCGCAAAATTCTGTCGCGATCTGGAATCTCACGAATCAACCTCTTCGACAAAATCTCCGACTGAATGCCATTCTTCCAAACATCCTTTATCAAATGCTCTGGAATCTGGTGCTTATGTCCCATGCTCGAAATATCGATTAGGAAGGAGCATCCAGGCGGACCATACGATACCCCCTCCTCCTTCACACGGTCGATGAGATCCTCCATCCGACCTAAACGCGGAACGCTTGCACTGGCAGCAGCAGACCACGACAGCCATGGATCATTATTTGCATAGTAAACGAAGGTTTCGTTAGCAAGTTTGGTGATAGTCCTTTTCTGCATAAAGAATGGTTGTGCGCTCATGTCCGGTCGAATGAGGTGAACCTGCTTCAGCTTCCCGAATCTATCATTCTGCTTCAACAGGTAATCTTTGACGATCCGATTGCCCATGCTGTGTGCGAACAAACTCACATTCTGTGGTGGCACATCCTTGAGCAACTCATTCATCCACAAATCAAAAAGCCCTTGGCTTATTTCCAACGCGCGCTCAGATCTGCGGTATGTATTCACCTCCGGCAGAGGTGGGGCGTTGATTGGACCAACAGTAGCCCAATCAAAGGCTATAACTGGCTGGCGGAATGCCAACGCCATCGCTGCAGTCTGCTCCAGCGCCATCTTCTGACTAGTGCAGCATCCATGCAGAAAGATCAAATACTGCTTGCTGTCCGAACTTTCCAGGAGCTGCGTAACCGTATTATGAAAGCTCGTATATTGTTCATTCTTAAATGGGTGGCATTCATTCTCGTCCTTCAGGGAAGGAATGCAAACCGTCAGCCCGGTATCCTTGAGTTGCTTTTCAAAGTGCGTGTAGTTTGGCTTGTGCGCTTCCTTGTAGGAAATGCGCTTGCAGCCCCAGCGCTCGGCGGCAGCCAAATCTTCAGTCGCTAGATCATTCGCCCAGACAGCGACATGTGCTACCCCGAGCCACACGTGTTTCGATCCGATCACCTGATCGACAGAATGTTTCTTGTACGCATCCTTTGTCGAGAGTTGATTATTTCGATCACTCAAAAAAGGTACGGGCACATCTAAGTATGTTCTGTTCCTGCTTTCGGAAATGCTGGACTGCTTCGCCGAATCGATTTCAGTACGCACGGGCTGAACGCTCGAACTACTCTTCCAGGGATCAACAGTGGCGGAATGGACTGCGCTTCCAACGGCACCATCGTTAACAGAAGTAATGATGCCCTCTGCAATGTACGTGAGCACCGACGCGTCATTTTTCGCCGAATTCATATTGGCAAGTCTAGTCAGACTTTTCGCCATATGTGGAGCCCGTCTGCTCAAGTTATTCACTGATAGATTTAGAGACTTCAATTCCAAATTGTCAGCAGACTCATCCAATGGGCGTGTTGGTACTGACACGCTCTTGGAAAAATTTGCAAAAGATGCCGTCCCTAATTCTGCATTGATTTTTTGTGATGGCTTCCTTAGTAAACCGATATGTCTTGAGTCAAATTTTTCTCCAGAAAAAACCGGATGCGAATCAAGCTCATTGCGAGATGGCACTAAATACAACTCGTTCAAGTTCGCAGTATTCAGAACCTTTTGTACGCGGTCACCCCAGGGCATTGCCAGGACGCCGCCCACTGTAACCGATAAGAGAAAGAAGGCGGCAACAGCCGACGCCACAAGCTTCTTTATGTTTTTTCCCCGCAAAGTCACCAAATGCACCACCGTATCTGCCACTACAGTTACCAAGTATTAAAGGCTCAAAAAGCCCACTACACTTCCAATAGCGATATTTTCTTCATCTCAGTGAATATACATTGCAAATGTATTAATATTATGACCTACAATCTTTAACTGCATCTATACTGGCATCTATTGACATCCTCTTTTCGGCTCAAAGATTTGTCAAATCAAAATCTAAAACTCACCCCTGGAGGGTAATTCTTAGCAATGGAATACGTTCTACTTGGCTTTGCTTTTATTGCAATCTGTGTTCTGTTTTCGCTAGTCGTAGGAATGTTTCAAAAATGCCCGCCGAACACCGCGTTGATCGTGTTCGGTGCATTTAGCCACCAACCGAAGGTTATTAAGGGCGGCGGTACAGTCGTCCTTCCACTCCTTCAAGCGTCCAAACCGTTGTCGCTTGAAGTTATGACAATTGATGTGAAATCGTCCGCACCAATCATCACAAAAAATGGTGTTCCAGTCTTTGTTGAAGGCGTCGCTCAAGTAAAAGTCGACGGCGATGACGAATCAATTCGCACGGCAGCCGAACAGTTCTTGAGCAAATCAGTCGAGGACGTTATGTCCGTGGCGCATGAAACTCTAATCGGTCACCTGCGCGGCATCTTGGGTACAATGGAAGTTGAAGAAGTAATCCAAAGTACCGAATCGTTCTCGCGCAAAGTGCAAGAAAACACGATTCCCGATTTGAGAAAAATGGGATTGACGATCGTCTCTTTCACAATCAAAGAAGTTCGCGACTCAGTTGGATACCTCGAACAGCTCGGTAGAAAACAAGCTGCCGAAACCAAACAGCGCGCCGACATCGGTGTTGCCGAAGCAACGAAATTGACGGAAGTTGCAAAAGCAGAAGCGATGCGACAAACTCAAATCGCACAAGCTGCAGCTGCGCGTGAAACTACGATTGCAAAGGCGAATGCCGAGAGAGACGCAAAAATCGCGCAAGCACACGCAGCGCAAGAAGGCGAAAAGGCGCAGTTGGAAAACGCCGCAAAGATCGCCGAATCGCAAAGAGACTTGCAGGTCAAACAGGCCGAATACGCAGGCGAAATTGCTCAGAAAAAAGCAGCTGCTGACCTTGCATACGAAATCGTAAAAGCACAAAGCACGCAGAAACTGATCGAGGAACAACAGAAGATCAGAATCGTTGAAGCACAAAAGGCTGTTGAACTGCAAGCAGTGGAAGTGCAAAAGCGCCAGGTCATGCTTGAAGCTGAAATCACGAAGCCAGCGGAAGCTGAGCAAACACGCACACGGATCAACGCACAAGCGGAGCAAGAGAAGCGTAGGATTCTGGCGCAAGCCGACGCGGACTCCGCCAAGATGCGTGCCGTTGGTGAAGCCGAAGCGCTGCGCATCAAAGCTCTCGCCGAAGCTGAAGCCACCCGTGCAACCGGCTTGGCAATGGCTGAAGCCAAGAAAGCGCAAGGTCTTGCCGAAGCGGCTATTATCGCTGCCAAAGGTGATGCCGAGGCGCAAGCGATGTCCAAGCGCGCCGAAGCATACAAACAGTACAACGACGCTGCTATCGCATCTATGATCATCGAGAAGTTACCGCAGATTGTCGAATCTGCATCCGCCCCTCTGTCGAAGATCGGATCGGTCACATTACTGTCAACCGGCGGCGAGAGCCTTGGCGCGAGCCGCTTAACCGCCGAAGTGGTGAATGCCGCCGCGCAAAGCCTGCACTTAGTGAAAGGATTGACGGGCATCGATTTGAGTTCAGCGCTGAATAAGCACTTCTCAAACGCCGGCACCACCAGCGGTGAAGACAAACGCATCGAGACACGCGCCACAGCCACCAGCTCTCGCCCTGCGGACGGACAACCCGCGCCCAGCTCGAGCACGACCTTGCCACCTCGGCAGCAGTAAGACAAGCGCAAACGCGCACAATCGGATGACTATGAGAAACCTCCCCTCAAAGGAGGTTTCTTCTTTTACGCCCTGCGACCCGCAAACATAGCAATCCCCCCCCTTATGAATCCCAACCAGCGCTTCCGCTATTCCGCGCTTCCGCTTTTCGCTATTTCGCGCTTCCGCACTTCCGCACTTCCGCACTTCCGCACTTCCGCACTTCCGCACTTCCGCACTTCCGCACTTCCGCACTTCC